>NZ_MPDK01000025.1 GCF_003144315.1 Sulfoacidibacillus thermotolerans
TTCTTGCGCCGCCGCTCGCGGCGACATCGAGTAATATAGCATACCCTGTTTTGCTCTGTCAATGCGTTTTTATCTGTTTTATTTTAGATTTTTTGGAAGTACAAGATGTGCTATAAGACCAACCATCATAAGCAATACAATTAACGCGATTAACATTGCTCCTTGTTCAACAACAAATTGCATTTCAATCACTCCCACTCTTAAAAAATCACACAAAAAGAGAACCTAGAAACTCGAGTATATTTTTTATGCCTCGAGTTTCAGCTGCCCGCTAACAAAATTAAATAATCCAATTCTACTCCTTTGTTTCTTCAGAATCATCCGTTCCATCCGCAACAGAAGAGGCTACCCGAGCTACAGAACTCACTTCGGAATCATCACTCAAATTAATTAATCTGATCCCTTGAGTGTTTCTACTTCTAACGGATATTTCATCGATTGGTAAACGAATAGCAACCCCTGTATTGGTAATGATCATTAGATCTTCATGCGCATGAACGACTTTAAGTGCAACAATATTTCCGTTTTTCTCTGTAACATTAAGTGTTTTAATTCCTTTTCCACCACGCGTTTGTGTGCGGTAATCGTCAATGGAAGTTCGCTTTCCATATCCCTTTGTACTCACAACAAGCACCGTAGTATTAGGTTGAACGACGTCCATCCCTACAATTTCATCATCTTTTTCTAGTGTAATCCCCTTAACTCCTGCAGCAGTCCGTCCCATTGGCCGAACATCAGATTCCGGAAAACGAATAGACATCCCGTATTTCGTCCCCATAATAATTTCTCTTTTCCCATCAGTTAAGCGAACACCAATTAGTTCGTCATCTTCACGAATGCTAAGTGCGATAAGTCCGACTTTGCGGATGTTAGAAAAGGCACTAAGTGATGTTTTTTTAATAATTCCATCACGAGTTGCTGTGAAGAGATAAAAATCATCAGATAGCAAATCTTCTTTACTAACCGGAATAACAGCCGAGATCTTTTCTCCTTGTTCGATGTTCAACAGATTGATAATCGGTACACCTTTTGCTGTTCTACCTAATTCAGGAACTTCATATGCCATTAAGCGATACACTTTTGCTCGATTAGTAAAAATAAGCAAATTGTTGTGAGAGGATGTAATAAACATATGTTCAACAAAATCCTCATCTTTTGTCCCCATAGCTGTAACTCCACGTCCACCACGTCGCTGACTACGATAAGTACTTGATGGTGCGCGTTTAATATACCCTGCATGAGTAATCGTAATCACCACATCTTGTTCTTGGATGAGGTCTCCCTCATCGAATTCTTCTCCTTCGGCAGCGACTATACGTGTGCGTCTCGCATCACCAAACTTATTGCGCAGATCTAGAATCTCTTTGCGAACAACAGCAAGTACCTTGGCTTCATCCGCTAGAATCGCACGATATTCAGCAATTAAACGTTGCAATTCCCGATATTCATTTTCGATTTTCTCACGTTCTAAACCAGTCAAACGTTGCAAGCGCATATCTAGAATTGCTTGTGCCTGTTCTTCAGATAAGGAAAAAGTAGTGATCAAACCTGTTCTTGCAAGATCAACTGTTGCTGAGGAGCGAATAAGTTGAATAACCTCATCCAAATGATCTAGTGCAATTCGCAACCCCTCTAAAATATGTGCACGGGCTTCTGCTTTTCGCAAATCATAACGCGTACGACGTACAATCACTTCTTTTTGATGTTCAAGATAGTAAAATAATAGCTCGCGTAACGAAAGCACTCTTGGTTGGCCATTAACGAGCGCTAATGCATTGACACCAAATGTTGTTTGTAATGGTGTATGTTTATAAAGATTGTTTAAGATTACTTGAGGTCGTACATCTCTGCGTAATTCTATGACGATACGCATCCCTTTTCGATCACTTTCATCACGCAAGTCAGTAATGCCATCAATCTTCTTTTCCCTTGCTAATTCTGCAATTTTTTCAATCAAGCGTGCCTTATTTACTTGATAAGGCAACTCTGTAATCACAATGCGAACTTTTCCATTTGATGCTTCTTCAATCATGTGAACTGCGCGTATCGTAAGACTTCCATGTCCGGTATGATATGCCTTTCGAATGCCATCTCGCCCAAGAATTACACCGTATGTTGGGAAATCAGGACCTTTAATTACTGTCATGAGATCATCTATTGTTGCATCCGGTCTATCAATAAGCATAACGACACCATCAATAATTTCAGTTAAATTGTGAGGAGGCATATTTGTTGCCATGCCGACAGCAATTCCTGAAGAACCATTTACGAGTAAATTAGGAAAACGTGAGGGTAAAACAGTGGGTTCCTTTTCACTGCCATCATAATTCGGTTGGAAATCAACGGTTTCTTTATTGATATCACGTACCATTTCTAAAGCAAGTGAAGTCATACGAGATTCTGTATAACGCATTGCTGCAGCAGCATCTCCATCGACACTCCCAAAATTTCCATGTCCATCAACCAATAAATAGCGTGTTGAAAAATCTTGAGCCAGTCGAACTAATGCATCGTATACAGCTGTATCCCCATGTGGATGGTACTTTGCTAGAACATCACCAACAATTCTCGCTGACTTTTTATATGGCTTATCAGGGGTCATTCCTAGTTCTAACATTGCATAGATAATTCTCCGATGTACTGGTTTTAAACCATCTCTTACATCAGGAATTGCACGGCTCACAATTACGCTCATTGCATAGTCAATAAAAGAATGTCTTAGTTCTGAGGTAATATCTATCGGCAAAACCTTACCATTTTCAGCCACATAAATCCTCCCTTACCCACATTCGCAGTAAAAAATTTAAATGTCTAAGTTCCGCACAAACTGTGCGTGTTCTTCAATAAATTCACGCCGTGGTTCCACACGATCACCCATTAATACACTAAAAATAGCATCAGCATCGATTGCATCTTCTAGCGTGACTTGCAAAATTGTTCTCGTATTGGGATCCATCGTCGTATCCCAAAGTTGTTCTGCATTCATTTCACCAAGACCTTTATAGCGCTGGACTTCGACGCCACTCTGTCCAATTTGTTCATATAAGCGCTGTAATTCGGTATCATTGTAAGCGTAATGCACTTGTTTATTTTTCGTTACTTTATACAATGGGGGTTGTGCGATATACACATATCCCGCATCGATTAATTCACGCATATATCGATAGAAAAATGTAAGTAACAAAATTCGGATATGGCTTCCATCGACATCAGCGTCTGTCATAATGATACACTTGTGATATCTTGCCTTCGTGATATCAAAATCATTTGAGATCCCCGTTCCAAGTGCAGTAATGATCGCTCGAATTTCCGCATTTGAAAGAATCTTATCTAATCTTGCCTTTTCGACATTTAAAATTTTTCCTCGCAATGGAAGTATCGCTTGAAAATGTCGATCTCTTCCCTGTTTTGCAGATCCTCCAGCCGAATCTCCTTCAACAATATACAATTCACTAATTGAGGCATCTCGACTTGAACAATCTGCTAATTTGCCTGGTAATGAACTTACTTCTAAGGCGCTTTTGCGACGTGTTAATTCTCTCGCTTTACGAGCAGCTTCTCTTGCACGTGCAGCTGTTACTGCTTTATCAATAATTCGTTTTGCAACACTGGGATTTTCATCTAAAAATGTAGCTAGCTTTTCTCCAAATAGACTCTCCACAATTCCTTTTACTTCACTGTTCCCTAATTTTGTCTTAGTTTGTCCTTCGAATTGGGGTTCCCGAATTTTTACACTCACAATTGCTGTAAGGCCTTCTCTAACATCATCCCCAGTTAAATTTTGATCTGAATCTTTTAAGATATTGTTGCGTTTTGCATAGTCATTCAAAATGCGCGTCAAAGCAGACTTAAATCCTGATTCATGTGTACCGCCTTCAACCGTATGAATATTATTTGCAAAAGAGAAAATGTTACTTGTATAACTGTCATTATATTGTAATGCGATTTCAACAGTTACCGTATCACGCTCTCCTTGAATATATACAGGTTCTTCATGAAGTACATCTTTCCCTCGATTTAGATAGTCGACAAATGATTTAACTCCGCCTTCATATTGGAACACTTGTGTACGATCAATTCGTTCATCAATCAGCGTAATTTTAATTCCTTTATTAAGAAATGCCAATTCACGAAGACGAGTCTGTAAGGTTTCAAAATTTAATTCAATCGTCTCTGTGAAAATTTCCTTGTCCGGTAAAAAAGTTATAGTTGATCCTGTTTCCGAAGATTCACCTATGACTTCTAACTCTGAGGTTGCAATTCCACGAGCGAACGTTTGACGATAAAGTTTATGGTTTCGCTTGACAAGAACTTCTAGTCGTTCAGATAAAGCATTGACTACAGAAGCGCCAACGCCATGCAATCCTCCCGAGACCTTATAACCTTCCCCGTTAAACTTTCCACCAGCATGAAGAACTGTGAGAGCAACAGTAACTGCTGGCAAACCAGTTTTTTCATGAATATCTACAGGAAATCCTCGACCATTATCTTGAACTGTTACCGATTGATCTTTATGAACGGTTACAGTTATGGTATCGCAGTATCCGGCTAAGGCTTCATCAATTGCATTATCCACAATTTCCCACACCAAATGATGCAATCCTCGAGGACTCGTAGAACCTATGTACATACCCGGACGTTTACGAACAGCTTCTAATCCTTCAAGTACAACGATTTGTGCTGCCCCATAATTTCCATTTGTGTTTTCAATTTCATTAGCCAATCAAATTCCCTCCAAAAATACTCCATAAATTAATTTTGTAGATAATTTTAGTAAATATTGATTCGCTTCTTTAATGTAGAAGAGGAAATGGGAGAAATATATACTTGGTCTTTTGTCACAACATAAGATTTAGGTTCCCCGTTTGCTAGGTCGTTTACTTTTTCTTGCTGTGCAATTGAAGCGAGAAAGGAGTGATTGTGAGGAGAGAGTTGCCAAGGTTTAACATCAATAATGACAATGATGTCATCCCAATGCAAGATGACATCTCCGCCGATATCTAAATACAACGATCTCACCTCTCTACAGTTATTATACCATGAGCAATTTTAAATACCTTCCCATTTAAATTTGCTTTCAGTCGATTCTCTAGATCTGTTGTCGTCAAAATAGTTTGTGCTCCATGCAAATTTTCTAGTAAGTGTTTTTGTCTAGAAAGGTCAAGTTCAGAAAAGACATCGTCTAATAAAACAATGGGTAATTCTTTTGTTTTCTCTCGAATATACTCAAAAAGTGCAAATTTTAATGATAACACAACAGTTCTCACTTGACCTTGTGAGGCAAAACGCGAAACTGGTTTGCCATCTAAATAAAATAAGAGATCATCTCGATGGGGTCCTACTGTTGTAAAACCTTTTTCTACATCATGGTGTGCAGATTGTCTTAATTGTTCAAATAAATTTTCACGATAAGAGATTTCATTTGATCCTTTTACTCCTGTTTTATAACTGATTGATAATGTTTCTTTTTGGTTGGAAAGTTCTTTGTAAATTCGTGTTGCATGAAAACTTAATTCTTGAATAAATTGATCACGTTGAGATAAAATTACACCCCCGACCGTGCTTAACTGTTCATCCCATACGGGAAGCGGATCGAATTGGCGCATACGTAACAGAGAGTTCCTTTGCAGTAACAATTGATTATAAGTTCTTAGATGATGGACAAAACCTGAAATGAATTGTCCCATATTTAAATTCAAAAATTTTCTGCGCTCGTCAGGACCTAGTTTGATCATTTGAAGGTCATCTGGTGTAAAAAATACAATATGCAATTGACCAAGAAATTCACTTAAATTTTTCTTTGAAACACCATTTACTTTAATTTGTTTCCCTTTCTCCAGAATTTTCATTGCCATATCCATTTGTTTCCCATTACGGTGAAATAAGATCCGTAATTGTGATTGTGTTTCACCAAATTGTATAAGTTCCTTTTCATGTTTTGCTCGTGTGGAACGACCATAAGCAAACATTGATATTGCTTCGAGTATAGTTGTCTTCCCTTCAGCATTTTGACCTAATAACACATTTAAGGTTGGACCAAATTGAAGACTTGTATAACTGTATGTTCTGAAGTTTTGTAAATCTAGTCGCTCAATCTTCATGTTCACTCTCTGCAATCAGGATCGTTTGATTAAAAACGGAGATAAGATCACCAGGATATAGTTTCCTTCCTCGTCTTTGTTCATGAATTCCATTAACAAAAACTTTATTATCTTGGAGAATGACTTTTGCACTGCCTCCAGAATCAATCATTCCAGATAATTTGAGAGCTTGCTGTAAAGTGATATAGGTTGTTTTCGTGTGGATCGTTATCATGTATTGGGTCCAAAGCGAACCGGCAAAATTAGATGTAAAGGACGGTCGCTATTCGTTGGTTTCAGTATAAAAGCACTGCCTGGACTCGTAAATTCAATACGGACCTGATAATTATTTAATGCTTTTAGTGCGTCTAATAAAAATTTTGCATTACATGCTATTTGTAAATCATCTCCTTCAAATGAGATTGGATCGATAGTCTCTGTAACCTTACCTATGTCAGGAGAGTTTGAAGTGACCTCGATATGTGTACGTCTTAAATATAAACGAATCACCTGATTTTCATTTTCTCTTGCCAATAGTGCTGCTCGTTCTATGGATTCAGTAAATTGTTTAGGATCTACTTCAATTGCTGTACGCCATGTAGTTGGAATAATACGTGAAATATCCGGATATTGTCCCTCAATTAAGCGGGAATAAAATTTAGTCGCACCAAAAGTAACAAGTAGTTGATTGTCTGCAATATAAATATCTGTGAATTCTTCAGAGTCCGGTAATATTTTAAGTAGTTCATTTAAACTTTTCCCTGGAATAATTGCCTCTAATTTATCATATGAATATTTTGTCTCCGCATAAATACTGTGTATGGATAATCTGTGACTATCACTTGCTATAAATCGCAACTGTGGCTCTACAAATGAAAAGAGAACCCCTGTGAGTGTAGGGCGAATTTCAGAAGTTGCAGTTGCAAATGCAGTTTGTTCAATAAGGGAAATTAAAACATTAGAAGGCATGGATAAACTCATTTCTTCTGTTACGGAAGGAAGATGTGGATATTCGCGAGGATCCATTCCATTTAAGGTATACGTGGCTGAGCCAGAGCGAATGGTTGCAGTTAAGTCTGTAACATCAATTCGTACTAATTTGTGAGGTAGTTTTCTAACAATATCAAGAAGGTATTTTGCGTGAAGTACAATACTTCCTGTTTGTTCAATTTGTAAGGTGGGTTCTGGATCATCTGTAGGATGAACAATGGTTTGAATTCCGATTTCTTGATCATACGCGGTAAGTTGAATATGAGTTGCAAAAACTTCTAAGTACACTCCATAAAGAATTGGCTTCGTTGTTCGCGTAGGGATCGCTTTTGAAATCGTCTGCAAAGCTTGGGATAAAAGCGATTTTAAGATTACGATGCGCATGAACGATCTCTCCTTGGCATATAGATCATTAGGATTAATAAAGAAGATAGTTATTATAATAATGCCTGTGCAATCTGTTGATAACTCCGATAGATGTTTTTTTTTATGCTAATTCACATGTTGACGATCTGTGGATAAATCACTTAACTTACGCTTTGGCATTGTGTATAACTAATTGGTCAGTCAGTTGGTGGATGAGCAACTGTAATTTTGCGTCATTCTTTAGATCTTCAGATATTTTTTCACAGGCATGCAAAACTGTAGTATGGTCGCGACCGCCAAATTCTCGTCCGATTTTAGGAAGAGATAAATCGGTGAGAGTTCGTGTTAGATACATTGCGAGTTGTCGTGGATAAGCGATTTCTTTTTGTCGTCCACGGCTCACCATATCTTCAAGTTGAATTTGGAAATGAGAACAGACAACTCTTTGAATATCTGCAACAGTGAGAGGTCTTTTTGCATCTGCTGGAAGAATGTCAGTGAGTGCTTCCTCGACTAATAATGCATCAATGTCGCGATTCATCATTGATGAATAGGCGATTACACGAATTAGAGCACCTTCTAATTCACGCACATTGGTTTCGACCTTTGTGGCAATGAGATTTAAAGCCTCATTGTCAATTGAAAAACCTTCTGCTTTAGCTTTTTTTCGTAAAATAGCAACTCGTGTTTCAAATTCTGGCGGTTTTACATCGATGATTAGACCGCCAGAAAAACGGGAGCGCAAGCGATTTTCAAGACGTTCAATGTCTTTTGGCGGACGATCGCTTGTGATGACAATTTGCTTATGATCATTGTGTAAAGTATTGAAGGTATGAAAAAACTCTTCTTGGGTAGATTCTTTACCAGCAATAAATTGAATATCGTCGATTAACAGGATGTCTGCCCTCCGGTATTTGTTTCGAAAATCGTCAATCGTTCGTGTTTGGAGCGCAGTTACAAATTCATTTACGAATGTTTCACACGAAATGTAGACCACTTTTGCATTTGCATTCATGCGTAATGCATGTTGGCCAATCGCATGCATCAGGTGTGTCTTTCCTAGACCTACTCCACCGTAAAGGAAAAAAGGATTGTAATTTTGCGCAGGTCTTTCAGCTACTGCAATACTTGCAGCATGGGCTAAACGATTGCGTTCTCCAATGACAAACGTATCGAATGTATATTTTGGATTAAACGGTGTTTGATTAGTAAATTCATCTTCAAAAGGATGCTCACGATAATCTTTGTGTTTTTGAGAGCGATGGGCTTGATTTTCCTCTAATACAAAAGAAACGGTTACGGGTTCAGGTGTTACAACACTAATGGCCTCTTGAATGGTGTCTAAAAGGTACTTATTAATATGATCTAATGCCATTGGAGAGGGAACGCGGATGATTAAGTGATGACCATCAAATGAGTGAGCATCAGTTAGATGAATCCATGTTTCAAAAACAGATTTTTCAAGTATTCCTTGGAGTACGCGAACAGTTTGCTCCCAGATCTGGTGTCCATCGTTCATCATGACTTACTAGAGCCCCCTAGGCTAATTTCAGTTATCCACAGGGCATAATCGACACAAGAATGTAGTAAGTACGCTTGTGCTAAACGCCGAAATAAGATATACACAGGTAGATTGAGATGTGAATAATCCACATATACAAGGTGAAGTTTATATCTTATCCACAGCTGTGGATAAGATTGTGGATAAACAGTAAAAGGATAAATAGCGCTGACCAATCATATCAGAAAACTCCTAGAGAGACAAGGATCGTTATGATTCTTGGATTGTGGATAAAAATCTTCATCAGATGGCTAAAATGCAATGAGGGGTGTGTACAATTCAACATTATAGGTGCTGTGAAAAAAAGTTATCCACCGAACTTATCCACATGTGCATAAGTTCGGTGTGTACATTTATTATCGAAGATTTATCCACAGAAGTGACGGACAAAACTTGACATGCTGGCGTACGGTTTACTATAATCTATAGGTATTTTACCGATTGGTGGCTTTGAGGAGGTGTAACTCCATATGAAACCGACTTTTAATCCGAATGTTCGCAGACGTAAAAAAGTACATGGGTTTCGTCAGCGCATGTCGACGAAAAACGGTCGGCGCGTTTTGGCGGCGCGTAGGCGTAAAGGAAGAAGAGTGATTTCTGCATAGGCCACTTTACGGGTGGTCTTTTTTTCAATTGTGCGCCTTGTGTTTTAGAATGGATGTGTCGGGAGGTTTTATTTCTGAGCGAGGAAAAGCGCATGATTCTTTGCGCGCGCGCGACAATAAAGCTGACATTAAAGGGACATCGCCTGAGGCGCAATGGAGACTTTCGTTATGTTTTTGCTCGAGGTAGTTCTGTGGCCAATCGGTATTATGTACTATATGTTTTGAAAAAAGACAGGACGAAGTCAACTCGAGTAGGTTTTTCAGTCAGCAAAAAAGTTGGTAATGCAGTAGTGCGCAATCGAGTAAAGCGTTTATTGCGTGAAATTATGAGAGTACAAATTCAAAACTTTACAACAGGCTATGATCTTGCGATTATTGCGCGTAAAGAAGCTGCTAATCTCAATTATGCAAAAGTTTCTAAGGAGATTCTTAAGTTGCTTGTGAGAGCAAAATTGCTCTAAGGATATGAATTTTTAAGATCGTGTCACGGATGGATGTGATCGCGCAATGAGATGGATTTTTATCGGCTTTATTCGTTTGTATCAAATGGTTGTTTCTCCTTTAACACCCTCTACGTGTCGGTTTTATCCGACATGTTCTCATTATTGTTTGGAGTCGATTAAAAAATATGGTGTTTTTCGTGGTCTTTGGTTGTGTGTGAAGCGTGTGGTTCGTTGTGGTCCGTGGCATCCTGGCGGATATGATCCAGTGCCCTGAAGATTCGGAGGTTGGTAACAGTTGCGAGCGCGTTCGTCTAGGATAATAGCATTGTACCTGAGCATGGGTTTCCTTTTAACAAGTGGTTCTGTTGCTTATGCAGCTACAAGTTCTTCTGCAAAGGCGTCACCGAGTCCAAGCATTTGGGATCAAGCAGTTAATGCATTTGCTGATCTGATAAACTGGGTGGCGCATTATGTTGGTGACTATGGAATTGCGTTAATTATTGTCACTATTTTCATCCGCTTAATTACAATGCCGTTGATGCTTAAAAGTCTTCAGAATTCAAAGAAGATGCAAGCGTTAAAACCGCAGTTAGATGAATTGAAAAAAGAACATGGCAGTGACCCGCGTAGATTTCAAGAAGAGACGATGGCGTTGTACAAAGCTGAAGGTGTTAATCCATTGAGTGGATGTATGCCGATGATTATTCAGTTTGTGGTACTAACCTTATTGTATCGGGCGATTTATACGGATCATGCGATGTTGTATTCGAAGTTTCTAGGATTATTACCGCTTGGTCAACCGGATCATACATTTATTTTGCCGGTTCTTGCTGGAGTAACGAGTTATTTTCAGCAACGTGTAACGATGGTTCAAATGGATCCTACTCAACAAAAAATTATGCAGATCGTTTTTCCGTTGATGATTTTCTTTTTCGCTCTGCGTGTCTTTGCAGCACTTTCGTTATATTGGGTTTTTAGTAATATATTTACAATCGCGCAAATGTACTTTGTGCGTGTGAAAACGTCAACCCAAGAGGTGGGCAAAAAATGAGAATGGTTTCTGTATCTGCCACAACAGTTGAACTGGCAGTTGCAGAGGGATTAAGGCAATTAAACGTCGGGCGTGAACGTGCGGAGGTAGTTGTGAAGACGGCGCCTTCTAAAGGTTTTTTCGGTTTTGGCGCCCGACCTGCAGTAGTTGAAGTTTCGATTATAGAAGATCCAGTTGCAGATGCTGAATTGTTTCTACGTGAAATGTTTGTCACTATGCGTTTGGCGATTAAGGTAAATAAACAGGTTAAAGGCAGAGAAGTAACGTTTGATCTGAGTGGGGATCGTGTTGCTTTATTAATTGGCAAACAAGGAAGAACTCTGGATGCTATTCAGCTTCTTGTAAATGCGGTTGGTAATAAATATGCAAAGAAACCTTTTCGTTTTATCGTGGATGCAGAAGGGTATCGAGAGCGGCATCGTCAAAAACTGGTTTATCAGGCAAAAAAATTAGCGGATAAAGCAGTATTATTAGGCCGCGAAATTTCGATGGAACCCATGGTTGCAAGTGACCGAAAAATTATTCACAATGCGTTGCAAGAGCGCAATGATGTAAAAACAGAGAGTCGAGGAGAAGAACCGAATCGTGCGATTGTCATTGTGCCAAAGACATTAAAAAGAGCTAATCGTGTGATTAAAGAGCGGGTTCAATAAATGTGGCTGATTTGAAGTAGCTCCTTATGCATAATTGGCAAGAGGTATAGTTGTCTTTCTGTATATAGTTGGTGTCGGGTTGAGTGCGCCAACTATTTTGGTGTCTATAAATGTTTTTTTACTTGTATGATTATGCTGGTTTAGCACTAGGAAAGTAAATTTGAAGAGAGAGGAGAATGATCAAGTGGATTCTCAAGACACAATTGCTGCTATTGCCACAGCCCTTGGTGAAGCGAGCATTGCTGTGATTCGCGTCAGCGGGGATCATGCTTTAGACATTGTAGATCGTGTATTTTCTGGGAAACAATCTTTACAACATGTGGATAGCCATACTGTGCATTATGGGCATATCGTGTCTTTCCATGATCATACCCCATTAGATGAGGTTTTAGTGACTGTTATGCGTTCTCCTCGAAGTTATACGACTGAAGATGTAGTTGAGATTAGTACTCATGGGGGAACGCAAACTGTTCAAGCGGTATTACTCGAATTGTTACGTGCTGGAGCTCGTTTAGCTAGTCCTGGAGAATTTACAAAACGTGCATTTTTAGGTGGACGCATTGATTTGTCACAGGCAGAAGGTGTTATGGAATTGATCGGTGCACATACTGCTGCAGCTAGGCAAGCTGCATTAAAACAAGTTGAAGGGAGTCTTAGTTTTCGAGTAAAAGAACTTCGTGAACGTCTTTTGCAACTAATGGCTCATGTTGAGGTTACAATTGATTATCCTGAGCATGATGAGGAAGAGGCTACAACGGAACGGGTATTTGAAGGATGTACTTCTGTGTTAGAGGATGTTTCTCAGATGTTAGAAACCGCTGATCAAGGGAGAATTTTGCGTGATGGCATCCAGACAGCAATTATCGGGCGCCCGAATGTTGGTAAATCTTCTTTACTGAATTTATTGGTTCGCAAAGAACGAGCGATTGTTACTGATATTCCCGGGACAACTAGAGATGTTTTGGAAGAGTTTATACAGGTTGAAGGAGTGCCTTTTCATATTCTCGATACGGCTGGGATTCGTGAAACGAGCGATGTGGTTGAAAAAATTGGAGTCGATCGAAGTAGAAAGGCAATGGCTGAAGCAGATTTATTGTTACTTGTCATTGATAGTAGTCGTAAACTCTCTGAAGAAGATGAACGCTTGTTGGAGTTATCCCAGAAACAATCGACGATCGTCATATTGAGTAAGAGTGATTTAGATCGTGTTGTTTCAGTTGAAGATGTGAAGCAGAGAGCACCTGACAGTATTTGTGTTCCTTTTTCTGTTAAAGATCCTCGGTTACTACAGGATCTCGAACATGCAATGGTGGATAAAATCTCAAGAGGACAAATGAAGCCACGGGATGCTACTTTTATCGCTAATGCGAGACATGTCCGATTGCTTGAACAGACAAAAGAGTTATTAGAGCAAGTCTTACATTCTGCAAATGAAGGTCAAACCTTGGATTTGGTAGCTGTTGATTTATATCAAGCATGGGTTACTCTCGGTGAGATTATAGGAGAAACACCGAGAGAAGATTTGCTTGATCAGATTTTTACACAATTTTGTTTGGGGAAATAGATTTAGAACGTAGGAAAGGAGCGTTTCTGTTATGGAATATCTAGGCGGCGAATATGATGTGATTGTGATTGGGGCTGGTCATGCTGGCTCAGAGGCTGCCTTAGCTGCTGCTCGTATGGGCTGTAAGACGTTACTTGTTACGATAAATTTAGATGCCATAGCGTTCATGCCGTGTAATCCTTCGATTGGAGGACCGGCAAAAGGGATTGTGGTGCGTGAAATTGATGCACTCGGGGGACAAATGGCCTATAACACAGACTTAACCTATATTCAAATGCGTCTTTTGAACACTGGGAAAGGTCCAGCTGTACAAGCGTTGCGAGCTCAGTCAGATAAAGCTCTCTATGGGAGAATGATGAAATGGACTTTAGAGAGTCAAGAAAATCTAACCTTGCGTCAAGGGATGGTAGAGCGCATTTTAACACGCAATGGTCATGTAACGGGAGTACAAACGCAAACAGGTGCCCAATATTTTGCACGCTCTGTGGTCTTGACAACTGGAACTTATCTGCGTGGGCGTATCATTATCGGCGATGTTTCTTATCAGGGAGGGCCTAATGGTCAGTTGCCTGCGATGAAATTAACGGATAGTTTGCTTGACTTGGGCTTTGATCTTGTTCGCTTTAAAACCGGGACTCCTCCCCGTATTAATCGAAAAACTATTAATTTTGATCACTTGCTTGCTCAACCGGGTGATCCTGAACCTTTGCATTTTTCTTATCGTGATGATATTGTGCCACGTGAGCAGATGAATTGTTGGTTAACCTATACATCTGCAGCTACACATGAGATTATTGGAGAGAATTTACATCGAGCTCCGATGTTTTCCGGGGAAATAGAAGGAAGAGGTCCCCGTTATTGTCCAAGTATCGAGGATAAAGTTGTGCGCTTTAAAGATCGACCTGCACACCAGATTTTTCTTGAACCTGAGGGTAAACATACTGAAGAATGGTATGTTCAGGGGATGTCGACTAGTTTGCCTGAAGATGTGCAGATTCAAATGTTGCGGACGATTCCTGGACTTGAGCAAGTGGAGATGTTGCGCCCTGGCTATGCAATCGAGTACGATGCAATGGTGCCAACTCAATTGTGGCCTTCACTTGAGACAAAGACTGTATCTGGGTTATTTACGGCAGGTCAAATTAATGGTACTTCTGGATATGAAGAAGCCGCGGGGCAGGGGATCATCGCTGGAATTAATGCAGCGTTACATGCAATGAATCGTGAACCCGTGATTTTATCCCGATCTGATGCTTATATAGGTGTAATGATTGATGATTTGGTAACGAAAGGAACCACTGAGCCTTACCGTTTATTGACTTCTCGTGCAGAATATCGATTGTTATTAAGAAACGACAATGCGGATGCACGTCTTATGGAGATTGGACATCGCATTGGTCTTCTCTCTGATCAACGATATGAGAGATTTTTAGAAAAACAAGAGGGTATTGCGAGAGAGAAAGAAAGATTGCGTTCTATTCGTATTTCCCCTTCAACTGTTACAGAGCGGTTTGCTGATCAAGGAATCTCTGCTCCATCGAGTTCAGTTACTTTAGAACAGTTGTTGCGCAGACCAGAAATTACGTATGAGATGGTTGCTGATTTATCTCCTGCACCAGAAAAGATTTCTACAGAAGTTGCGAAACAGGTGGAGATTGACACGAAATATCAAGGGTATGTGGTTCGACAAACACAGGAGATTGAACGTCAAAAACGGTTAGAAGATCGTCGATTACCGGATCAAATTGATTATACAGCAATTTCTGGTCTTGCTAATGAGGCAAAGGAAAAACTTTCGAAGATTCGCCCTCGCAGTATTGGACAAGCGTCTCGTATTGAAGGGGTTTCACCAGCGGATATTTCAGTGTTATTAATTTGGCTTGAAACTAAGTCGAGGCGGCAAACAGCGAATGGTTGACACAAAAATTCAATTTTCTATCGAGGATTTTGCTCGTGAATGTGAGCAGCGTGGGTTTCCTCTTTCTTTGAAGCAAATTGATCAATTTATTCACTATGCAAATTGGCTTCAAGAATGGAATCAGAAGATGAATCTCACGGCGATCTCTGATTTTGATAGCATCTTGCTCAAGCATTTTCTTGATTGTTTAGAATTAGTTCCTGTTCTACAGCGTGGCATGGAGAAATCAAAAGGTTCTACGCACAGTAAGGTACTTGATTTTGGTACTGGCGCAGGATTTCCTGGGCTTGTTTTAAAATTAGCGATGCCGGAACTTTCTATGACTCTTTGCGATTCACTGCGAAAACGCACTGATTTCCTCTCGTTTATTGTAGATCAACTAAATCTTACGGATGTACAGGTACTTCATGCGCGCACGGAAGAAATTGCAAAGTTAGGGGACTATCGCGAGCGTTTTGCTTATGTACTTGCTCGTGCTGTTGCTCGCATGCCTGTGCTTATAGAGTGGGCTGGACCGCTTGTACAAGTTGAAGGATACTTCTATGCAATGAAGGGTCCTCATCCCCAAAGTGAATTGCTTGAGGCCAACCGAATTGCAGAACGCGTTGGTTTTTTGCGATTTGATGTTACACCCTATGAACTGCCATTGGGCGCTGGGGATCATACGATTGTATGTGCTTATAAGGGGAGGCCAACACCTCGCTCATTTCCAAGAAGACCTGGTGAAGCACAGCGCAATCCGATTTTGTGATCAAATTTTAATTTTTGTTGTGACTATGTCAAACTTTGAGTTGTTTTGTCGATCAAGCACTTCATTTGTCGATCATCGTACGGAGAGAAGGAATTTGTCGATGGTCTGCAGAACGTATAGAGCATGTAGACTGAGTGGGTGGTGGCCAAGGTGAAGGAGCGTTGGTCTCGGTTTTTAGGGGCTGTAGAACGCGGTCATGGATCGAACAGCTTGCTACAACAGATTCCTATCACTTCTGTGCGTGCAAATCGATATCAGCCGCGGTCTGTTTTCGATGAAGGGAAGTTAGATGAGCTAGGAGCGACGATCCGCACACACGGGATGATTCAACCGATTGTGGTGAGACCACAAGATGACGGTTTTTTTGAGTTAGTTGCAGGTGAAAGAAGATGGCGAGCAGCTCAACGAGTTGGTCTTGATTATATTCCCGCGATTGTGAAGGACCTTTCAGATTCTCAAGCTGCTTCTCTCGCACTGATCGAAAATTTGCAACGTGAAGGACTAACCGCAATTGAAGAAGCACTAGCCTATCAAAAATTGATTGAATTGCATCATTTAACCCAGGAGAGTTTAGCTCAACGTCTTGGGAAGGGGCAATCTACGATTGCCAATAAATTGCGTCTTTTGAATTTAGCTCCAGAAGTTCAAGAGGCAGTAAAGATGAGAACGATTAGTGAACGTCATGCCCGTGCTTTATTGTCATTATCTCAAGAGGCTCAGGGTAAGATATTAGCTGAAATTCTTGCGAAGGACTTAAATGTTCGTCAAACTGAGAAAAGGGTAGAAGATTATCTTGCGCAACCAGCGCAAAAGCCTCGAGCACAGCGGGCTGGAGTGAGTCGTGATTTTCGCATTGCGATGAACACGGTGCGTGAATCTGTTAAATTAATTCAAAATAGCGGATTTACAGTACAGACTGAGGAACACGAGGATGAAGAGTTTTTCGAGTTTATTATTCGTCTTCCTAAAAAAAAATCAAGTTAGGAATCACTTCTTGATGAACTGCTTATGTCTTCGCTTCGCCTAAGTGGGTTCTCGTTCAATGTTTCTTTTTCAATCTTCTGCTTTGACATAGGACACACAATTCCATGGTGTGTTCTTTTTTTTTCGAGTACAATGGATGGTGGATCTTTTGGGGTGTTTTATATTCGGAGGTAGGTATAATGGCACGAGTGATGGCGGTAGCCAATCAAAAAGGCGGGGTGGGAAAAACGACAACCTCCGTGAATTTAGGGGCTTGTCTAGCAGAACTAGGGAAGAAAGTGCTGCTTATTGATATTGATCCTCAAGGCAACACCACGTCTGGCGTTGGAATCAACAAAGCAGATGTTAGATATTGCATATATGATGTCATCATTAATGATGTTAATTCAACAGATGCCATTCTTCATACTTCTGTTCAAAACCTTGACATCATTCCTGCGACTATACAGTTGGCAGGTGCGGAGATTGAACTTGTTCCAACAATTTCAAGAGAAGTTCGTTTGCGTCGAGCCATTGCGGCTATCCGAGCAAATTACGATTATATTTTGATTGATTGTCCTCCTTCTTTGGGATTGCTCACGATTAATGCACTTACTGGTTCTGATTCTGTGGTGATTCCCATTCAGTGCGAATACTATGCATTGGAAGGACTAAGTCAATTATTAAGCACAATTCGATTAGTTCAAAAACATTTGAACACCTCTCTTGAAATTGAGGGAGTTTTACTTACAATGTTAGACGCTCGAACGAATTTAGGAATTCAAGTGATAGAGGACGTAAAAAAGTATTTTCGTGAGAAAGTCTATCATACGATTATTCCTCGCAACGTTCGGTTAAGTGAAGCTCCGAGCCATGGCAAACCAATTTTGCAGTATGACCCCAAGTCCCGCGGGGCAGAAGTGTATCTCGATTTGGCGAAGGAAGTGATTGGGATTTGAAAGCAAAGAGTGGACTTGGTAAAGGGCTTGAAGCTTTGCTTCCTCAAATAAGTTCTGATGCCACAGAGGAAGTTGTCCTTCTTCGTTTAGAGGATTTACGTCCCAACCCGTATCAGCCACGGAGAGAATTTAATGAAGATAAGCTGCTTGAGTTGATGGAATCTATTAGAGAACACGGAATTTTACAACCAATTGTTGTTCGTCAAGGCCAAGGTCGGCATTATGAGATTATTGCTGGTGAACGTCGATTTCGCGCAATGCAAATGCTTCAGGGGGAAACGATCCCGTCAATTGTACGTCAAATTTCAGACCGCGAAGCAATGGAGATTGCTTTAATTGAGAATTTACAAAGAGAAGATTTGACTCC
Source organism: Sulfoacidibacillus thermotolerans (assembly GCF_003144315.1). Lineage (GTDB taxonomy): Bacteria > Bacillota > Bacilli > Alicyclobacillales > SLC66 > Sulfoacidibacillus > Sulfoacidibacillus thermotolerans. The sequence continues at coordinate 18,272 of NZ_MPDK01000025.1, forward strand.
TATTGAAGTTGCCGAGGCGTATTCAAAGATTATGCAACATTTTTCGTTGACGCAAGAGCAGTTAGCGGCTCGAGTGGGACAGAGCAGATCTCATGTGGCTAATTTGTTGCGTCTCCTGACGTTACCCATTGAAATTCGTGATAATGTTTCACGTGGAACAATTTCTATGGGTCATGCGCGTGCACTACTTGCTATCGATGAACCACAGTCGCAGGCAACGATTGCGAAGAAAATTATTGAGGATGGATTAACGGTTCGTGCTGTAGAACAATTAGTACATCGGTTACAAGTTGTTTCACGTGAAACAAAACCTAAAAACACTACTACGAAAGTGGCACCTGTTGTAAAAGCATATGAAGAACAATTGCGAAATATTCTCGGAACCTCCGTACGTATTCACATGGGGAAAAAACGAGGGAAGATAGAAATTGAATACTTTTCACAAGAGGATTTGGAAAGAATCTTGCAACTTTTAAACACTCATGCCTAATTGGATTGCAATCAATCTTTGAATAGAAGAAAAAGTTAAATGCATATTGGCAGTTTAGGAGGAACTACATTTGTTTTTAGTCGGGCCTATCGTTAATACGATAGCTATTATCATGGGTACAATAATTGGAGTGAGTTTGAAAGAAATTCCTGAACGCATGCGAACTACAGTATTACAGGGCATGGCGTTATTTGTTATCACACTCGGGATTACGATGGCTATTGCTGCTCCATCAGGGGATATTATTTATATTGTTCTTTCGGTAGTGCTAGGAGGTGTACTGGGAGCCTGGTGGGATCTCGAAGGTGCACTTGAGCGATTTGGGAAATTCGCGGAAACTACATTTAAAGGGAATATGGGTGGTGTGTCAGAAGCTTTTGTTTTTGCGAGCTTAGTTTTTGGGGTTGGGTCGATGGCTGTGCTTGGTGCATTACAAAGTGGTTTGGATGGGCAAAATACAATTCTCTATACAAAGAGTATATTAGATGGTTTCTCGGCAGTGATTTTTACTACAGTCATGGGACCAGGAGTTGGTCTATCGGCGATTCCAATCCTTATTTATGAAGGCGGGCTTGCTCTGATTGCGCACTTTATGGGCGCGGATCTGCGTTCCGCATCCATAATTGCAGATGTAACAGCTGTCGGTGGATTATTGATCATGGGGATTGGTGTCAATATATTAGAAATAAAACGGATCAGAGTAGCAAATTTACTACCAGCCATGGGGGTTGTTGCCTTGGTCCGTTGGCTAGCGACGCATGCCACTCCATTGTTGGCATCGTGGATTCACTTTTGAATGGAGTGTATGTAGATGCAAAATTTTTTGATGTTAAGTTTAAAGGATCAGGCACTAATACTTAGTGCGGGAGTTTCGTTTATTGTTGCGATTATTTCTTTGATTCTGTCTAGTGTTGCGGCCGTACGAACAAAAAAACTGCGGAATAGATATCGCAGTTTGATGAAAGGAGAATCTGGGATTGATATTGAGTCTTTAATACATCGGTATAATGATCGAGTGATTGCACTAGAACAAGAGATTGAGAGAATGGCGGGATTAATAAAAAACCACGATTTGCGAATTACTCAAAAAGTGGAGACAGCTCAAGTATTGCGTTATAATGCTTTTGGAGAAAAAGGAAATGACTTAAGTTTTTCGGTTGCATTTTTAGATGAAAAGGGGACTGGCGCCGTAATTAGCAGTATTTTTGGCAGGGATGAGTCGCGGGTTTACGCAAAACCGATTGTTGAAAAGAAATCGAATTATGCATTGACCAATGAAGAACAAGAAGTAATTTTAAAACAGATCAAATAAAAAGTTAAATACAAACGAAAGGTGACAGTCGCACCCAAGATATTGGGCGAGGACCGTCCCCTTTTTTATTTGCTTTTAAATAACGAAGAAAAACGTGGGATGGTCGATCTGGAGGTGATATTTGCATTGTGGCTTAAGTGTAAATTGTGAAGTTCAGAAGCATAGGAAAGTGCATCTGCAATGACGTTAGCCATGCGAAAAACAATAGATAAACGAGTATTTTGTAAAACAAAATACTCCATAAAACCGCCTACATTAACGATGCCAGTAATGTGAATATCACCGACGGATGGCAATTGTTTATGGACTCCAGCGCCAGGTTGGAGCGCGCCGCGGGCGACAGATATTTGGCCAATGTTTGCTACCTGGCCTAGACACGCATCAATTGCAATGATATAAGGTTGTTCGATACTTCGTTGTACTCTTGCAATTGTTTGTTCTAAATTCACGGCATGAACAGGAAGATCAAGTGTGCCATATAAAACAAAATCATGAGTGCGTTCTGTTAGCTCAGAACCAACAAGAGGACCGAGCGCGTCTCCAGTCGAGCGATCAGTTCCAATGCACATCACGACAATGTTTGAGCCTGCAGGCCGTTCCGAAAGTAGCTCAGCAATAGAACTTCCTAATTCAGAAGCAGCACTCGGATGATTATAGGAAATACGAACAGGCTCTTTATCTTTATGGAGGTTTAGCAAGCGACCACCACGCCCCTTAGAAGGTTGATAGTACAGTATGTGACCGAAAACCGGCAAAATATACCCACAAAATGCATAGAATCGAATCATTACAGAGGACAGGCGGGATGACTCAAGTGATCATCGATCTCTTGATTGTGAACATCGTGGTGTGGACGGGATTAATGGGATATCTTGCAGGGGCGGGTAGAGTCTTAATTTATGTATCGGTCATAGGAGGTAGTGCCTATATTTTAAATTCGGTGGTCCCTTGGTTACATTTTATGAATTCAGATATAACCATTAAAATGGAGTACCTTCAATGGTTAAACAGAATGTTAGAACCAATATATCCAGTAACATGGTTACGCATGCCAAATGTTGAGTCAGTGTATGTTTTTTCAATGAACAGGTGGCTTCCTTCCATACGCGAAGGATTTCGCGAATTGGTTGCATATGGGACGGGTTTTGCAGTGTTGATAGGACTTTTATTAGGGGTTCGTACATTTGATAATTTGTGGTCAGATGTACTGGGAAAGCAACGGATGAATAGTCTCGGTGCGTTAATGGGGGGAGTTACGGGTCTATATATAGCTGCCCTTACGTTTGAAGTGGTGAGTTCGATACTCTTTGGACTCACGGACAGTACACCACGCTTCTGGCTCTACCATTCTCTTCTTGTTCGAACGTGGACGCATATTCGGCTGCATGGTATAGTCAGATAGAAAAAGTAGTTGAGCGGAGGAAGTACCATTGGAGAAATCATATAAATTAGGGGATTTTGTGACGATGAAAAAACCCCATCCCTGTGGTGCGAATGAGTGGCAAATTATCCGCATGGGGATGGATATTCGAATAAAATGTGTGCAATGTGGCAGAAGTGTACTCTTGACTCGACGGGAATTTGAGAGATCTTTAAAAAAGATTTTAGGAGCAGTGGAGGATTAGGATGAAATTTGTTAAGACAGCATGCCCGATGGATTGCTATGATAGCTGTTCAATTGTGGCAGAAGTAGATTCTAACGAAACACTCGTTAGAATAGAAGGGAATGACAGACATCCCATTACGGAAGGGCGCTTATGCGGTAAAGGGTATAAGCTGCTTGACCGTTACCGAAGTGATCGCAGAATTTTATGGCCAATGAAAAAAGTTGACGGAAAATGGCAGCGCATTACTTGGGAAGAGGTTCTTAAGGAGATTGCTAATGAAGTACAACTTGCAATTAGAACATACGGACCCTTATCCATAATGCATACGTATGACTATGGTTCAAGCGGTATATTAAAGTTAGCAACCGATCGTTTTTTTAGAATGTTAGGTGGATTTACAGATGTCACAGGAAGTTTATGTTGGGCTGCAGGGATTACAGCTCAGGAATACGATTTTGGCCAAGCACAAAGTAATGACCCAGAGGATATTGCTCAACATGCAAAGCATATCGTAGTTTGGGGACGAAATGTCAGCGTGACCAATATGCACATGGTTAAATATATACGTCAAGCCAAAAAGCGCGGAGCAACCCTTGTAGTGATCAATCCATTGAAAACAGATCTTGATGCTTCTGCCGATCTTATCATTCGACCCAAACCTGGAACAGATGGGATATTGGCACTTGCGGTTTGTAATGAGTTGATTTCAAATGGACGTTATGACCAATCTTTTGTTAATCAATACACAGTAGGTTTTGATAAATTCAAAGATCACGTTGCGGCGTATGATGTAACACGAGCAATGGATTTATGCGGAATTACAAAGAATGAAGTTGCATATCTAACAAATATTTACGCTGATGGTCCCACAAGTACATTATTAGGGATAGGTATGCAACGTTATCGTAATGGTGGGAATACGATTCGGGCGATCGATGCATTAGGAGCGATCAGTGGAAATATTGGTATGGCTGGCGGTGGAGTTAATTATGCACAACGTGAAGTTGCGGATATGGTCGATTGGGATCACTTGACACAGAGAGACAAGACAGTTCCTGTACGAGAATTTTCCCGTGTTACACAGGCAAGAGAGATACTAGATGCGGACCCGCCTATTGATGTACTGTTTATCTCGCGGACAAACTTAGTAGCTCAAGTTCCCAATGCATCGCTTACACGACAGGCACTACAGAAAGTACGTGTAAAAATCTTGCTTGAATCTTTTATGACACAAACAGCTGATGAAGTAGATTATATTTTGCCAGCAACCACATTTTTTGAAGAAGAAGACGTCATGCTCATTTCAATGTGGAGTTCTTATTTGGCCTATGCGAATCAGGTGGTACCACCAAGCGGAGAAGCACGACCTGATTGGATGATATTTCGCGATTTGGCGAGGGAATTGCAATTGGGGGATGAATTGGAGATATCGCCTGAACAGCTCATTAAAGAGATATTTGAACCTCTTCATAAAAAAGGGGGATCGATAGCGACCTGTAAGTCAGAAGGTTTTATTCGTTTACCGATTCATTCAGTAGCATATCATAATAAAGTGTTCGCAACCTCATCAGGGAAAATTGAATTATATTCAGAACGAGCAAAACAAGATGGACATAGTCCGATGGCAGAACCTGATTTTTTGCAGTTTGAAAACGATCGAAATTTCCCATATAAACTTTTAACTGTGCATCCTCGCAAGCAAGAAAACTCCCAGTTTCCACTTGATCAAGATCCGCTACAATATCCCATCGTGGAAATTGCTCCGCAGTTAGCGAAGAAACATGGAGTCAGTGAACTGGATAAAATATGGGTAGAAACTGAGGTTGGGCGTTTGCGTTGCGAAGTGAAAGTAGTAAATGAAATGCGGGCTGATGTTGTGAAAATCGAGCAAGGCTTCACTTTTGGTATGTTGAATGTCAATCTGTTGACAGAGACAATAAGTTCGGATTTTGGCAGAGGTAGTGCCCAATATGATATGAACTGTCGATTAGTAAATGAGAAAGAAAAGCAGGGAATGAATGACAAAGAAAAGGTGGGAGATGCTATAAAATGACAGATCATGGTTTGTAAAGAGGTGAGCACAAATGGGGGAAAAAATTGTCGGTGTGCGAAAAAATGAACGTGGGGAAATTGCGATGCTAAAGTTGAATAATGGAACCATGGTGTCATTAGAAACCGCTCGTAAACTTGCGAGAGAAGGAAGATTAGATTCTCTAACTGATTTAGATGAGAATGGAAACTGGATCATTGCAAATGATTTTGATGATGCTATTTCAGAATCAGGAAATAATCTGGATGTTCTTCCTGAATTTTAACGGTCATGGCAAACTAAAATAATGACAAAAAATAAGCTTTATCTGCTTTCCCTTGCTCGTTGCAAGAAAAGCAGATAAAGCTTATTCTTAATGATACGTGCCAAAAGGGTTATCATAGTTATTGGATATGATGATATGGGTCTATAGCCAATAAGCCTCGTGCCTTTCTTAATTTATTGCGAAGCGCTCTCCATCTTTTGCGCATAAGGACACCTCCTTTCAAATTAGGGTCAATGTAGTTTGGCTTTTTACACTACCGCTTATCCAATACTACGCAGGATTTGTACAATTCATAATGGTAATCAATCGATAAACACGTAAAATGAGGAGTGAAGTTAATGCCGTTAAAGGCAGGAATTGTAGGTTTGCCAAATGTAGGGAAGTCAACCTTGTTTAACGCGATTACAAAAGCAGGGGCGGAAGCGGCGAATTATCCTTTTTGTACGATTGAACCAAATGTCGGCGTGGTTGAAGTTCCTGACGAGCGACTTACTCGTTTGGCGGATATTGTCCATCCACAAAGAATTGTACCAACAACCTTCGAGTTTGTCGACATTGCAGGACTTGTAAAGGGTGCGAGCAGAGGTGAAGGGCTTGGAAATCAATTCCTAGCGCATATTCGCGAGGTAGATGCGATTGTACATGTCGTACGGTGTTTCACAGATGATGACATCACTCATGTCTCTGGGAAAGTAGACCCACTTTCAGACATTGAGACAATTGATCTCGAACTCATTTTTGCAGATATGGAGACAATCGGTCGGCGCCTTGATAGACAACGAAAGCAATCCAAAAGTGGTGATCCGAAGGTGCGGGAAGAAGTTTCAGTGCTCGAGGAGATTCTGCAGTTCCTGGAATCTGGCACTCCGATTCGGCGGATAAATCTCACGATGGAACAGAGGGATTATTTGCGTGACTTGCATTTACTTACGCAAAAGCCAGTACTATATGCAGCGAATGTCGGAGAAACGGAAGTTGTACAACTTGATCATCCACTCGTTACAAAAGTTCGTGAATTAGCGCAGACTGAGGGGACACAAGTAGTGATGATCAGTGCAAAAGTTGAATCTGAAATTGCAGAACTTGATGAGGAGGATCGAAAAGTTTTTCTGGAGGAGTTAGGTCTAAAGGAATCTGGATTAGATCGTTTGATCAGGGCCTCTTATGATTTGTTAGGATTAATCACCTATTTTACTGCAGGGCCACAAGAGGTACGAGCTTGGACGATTCGCAAAGGAACAAAGGCTCCTCAAGCGGCTGGAGTCATTCATTCTGATTTTGAACGCGGATTTATACGAGCAGAAGTGATTGGTTATGAAGATTTTATAAGTGCAGGGTCACTTGCAAATGTTCGTGATGCAGGGAAACTTCGTCTTGAAGGAAAGGACTATGTAGTCTGTGATGGGGATGTCATGCATTTTCGATTTAATGTATAGGGTACTAAACACGGATCAACTCGAGGTTCTGACGATTGCTAGTGGCATTTACCCACTACCTGTGATATAGTTGCAGGATGTGAGAACTTTTTGTTCTACACGAGGTTTTGCAGACAGGACAACCTGCCGTCCTTGCTCCGTAAAGGGGCCTTACGTCCAAAAGGAGGTGAAAGAAATGCGCCAATACGAAACGCTTTATATTCTTCGTCCTGATCTAGAAACGGAGAAAACGCAAGAACTTGTAGAGCGCTTTAAAGGCGTAGTAACAAATCACGAAGGAGAACTCGGAGAAGTAAACGAGTGGGGAAAACGCCGACTCGCTTATGAAATCGATGACTATCGTGAAGGTTACTATGTGCTGATGAAGTATCAAGCGGCTACTGATTTTACAAAAGAATTGGAACGCTTATTTAAGATAAGCGATGACGTGCTGAGATATTTAACACTGCATATTGAGGAGTAAGTGGGAGTTCGAGGGTATAGGGGGCTCGCTCGATGTTAAACCGAATCATCTTGATTGGGCGTCTGACACAAGATCCGGAATTGCGGTATACACAGTCTGGAACGGCTGTAGCATCGTTCACCTTAGCAGTAGATCGCCAACGGGCAAATCAAGCGGGTGATCGGGAAACAGACTTTATTAACATTGTCGTATGGCAAAAGCTTGGTGAACTATGTGCCCAATATCTACGCAAGGGCAGGCTTGCTGCGGTAGAAGGAAGACTCCAAATTCGCCAGTATGAAAATAAAGAGGGCCAACGTGTTCGCGTTGCAGAAGTGGTTGCCGACAATGTTCGCTTTCTGGATCGAGGTACGGAAGGAACAGGAGGATCTAGTGGTTCGTCCAGTTTATCCCCAGGATCTGGGCATGGTTCGAATCGCTCTGAATCTGACCGTAGTTTTTCCTCTCCTCGTTATCAGGATGATCCCTTTGCAGATGATGGTCGGTCAATTGACATCGTAGATGATGATCTCCCCTTTTAGCTCGATCATTAAACGACAAAGGGGTGAATGGTATGCCGCGTAAAGGCCGTGGGGGGAAAAGAAAACGCGTATGTCAGTTTTGTGTCGATAAGATTGCAGTTGTTGACTACAAAGAGTCAAATCGTCTCACGAAATATTTGACAGAACGTGGAAAAATATTGCCGCGCCGCATTTCAGGTAACTGTGCTAGACATCAACGGCAGGTAACAGTGGCAATCAAACGTGCACGCCAAGTCGCGTTATTGCCATATACAATGGAATAAGTGGAAATGGATTTGTGAGTTTTTGAGATCCAATAAGCAAAGCAAAATGATATGGGTTATTTGCAATATGCAAACAGCTCATATCATTTTGCTTCTATTTAGTAAAGTAGTCTATAGGTCATCTGATCGATAGAGTGGGAGTTCAATTGAGAAGCGTGTACCTCTATTTATTTCGGATTCTACCTGGATTAATCCATGATGTGCCTCAATAATCTTCTTCGAAATGGCAAGTCCGAGTCCTGAACCAGTAGATTTTGTAGTAAAAAAAGGATCAAAAATCTTTTGTAAATGGGCCTGCGATATGCCAATTCCAGTATCAGAGATGATGAGGATATAGAAATTTTGTTCTATCTTCCCGAAAATGCTAAGTGTACCTCCGTTTGGCATTGCATCGAGAGCGTTCTTCCCCAAGTTTAAAAAAACTTGCTTTAGTTCACTTTTATTAGCGAGGCAAAAACCAGAGGGGAGATCGGGAACGAGCATAATTACCCCTTTCATATTAGCTTCAGCAGTAATTAATGGCAAAAGGTCTTCAATAACACTTCTAATTTCTACAGGTTCACGTCCAGATTGTACTGAGTTCCTAGCAAGTGTCAAATATTCAGAGATGAGGTCATCTACACGATCAATTTCTTCGATCATAATATGGTAGTGATCTTTGCCATTTAGATCCTGATTACGACGCCTTTGCAACTGTAAAAAGCCTCGAACAGTTGTCAAGGGATTACGTATTTCATGTGCGGTAGAGGCGGCTAGTTCAGCGATAAGATTTAAACGGTCAATTTTTGCAGTAAATGCCTCCCATTGTTTACGGGTTGTTAAATCTTCTGCAAATACAATAATTCCAGTTGTATTTTGTGTAGTCAGCGCGTTTGCTACAATAGAGCACTCTACAACTTTAGGTTCGCGTGTGATTGTATGAATAAATGAGATTTCGAGACTGCGGATATTAGCGCCTGAGTGGATCTTTTGTATGACGTCTTGAATACTCTGTCGCGAGATTTCGAGTCGACTAACTATCTTAAGAATGGGCTTGCCAAGGACGTCACCTTCCGAGAACCCAGTTATCGCAAGAAAAGTATCGTTTATGATTTCAATTGCACCTGTATGGGAAATACTGATGATGGCTAATGGCGCATGTTTAATGACTTGATGGATTAAATCCTCTTGTTGATACAGCTTCTTTCTCATTTTGAGAATGGTTTGCGTTAACGGATTGAGCAAGTGTAGTGTGGATGGTGGGGTTACAAAAGGATCTTCAACTAAGCGATTAATCCATCCGACTAATTCAGTGGGTTCGGTATTTACAGTATGTATAAATCGATAAATAAATTGGGTTACTAAAAGAGCTAACAATGCGATAAGCAGTCCAATCAAAAGTTGATGATAAAACATAGATTTGAGGGTCTGTTCAATCGTCATTTCAGAGGCAATGAAATAAACTACCCCTACAAGTACGTGGTTTTGAATGACAGGGAATGCAAGTTCAACTTCAAATGTATGCTGATCCATGTTAGGGAATGAAGTAGACATGATGTGACCATTTTTCAAGCGGGGAGCCAATGAAATGGGGTTATCCAGCGAGCGGTCGCTTGTAAACGCGGGCACAGTCACTTTAGCAATCATAGTTTTAGCAGGATAATCGATGAGCCCGATTTGCTCAACTTGTAGCGGAGGTGCAGAAAGTCGGCGCAACTGGTGCTGCAACATTGTTTGTAGAGTGCCTCGATCAAAATGCTCGCGATGCAAATAAGATTTAGAGATTTCATTTACAAGGAGTTGACCGCTTTCTTCAAGCGAAACATTATATGCTCTTTCGATAATTTTACAACCATTTTTATAATCATTATAGATAAGTCCGATCAACAGACTGGCGGAGAGAATAATAACAGCTGCAATACCAATGGTTGAATGGTTTAATCTCACGGATGTAACCTCCAAGATTACTCATGCAATGCCGAGAATATAAAAAGTAGATATAGAACTCCCAGTCTTGTGTCACACATGAAGGGATCACTTGATGTACAATAGTAAGGTTAAATTTATCAGGAAAAAGGTGATCATGCTGAAGCGAATGATTGATACCGCATGGGGTTCGGGAATCGCCTTTTTTATCTTATTGACCTTTGCGGTTTCTACGCCACTTAGCACCCTTGCCATGGTGTTGCTGCCAGTTCCATTAATCTTGTTAGTTGCTAGAGGGCTTTGGCAACGAGCTGCGATCCATTTAGTGGTGGCTCTTGTTGTCTTGTCCTTCTTAGGTTCCTTCGTACAGGCACTTCTCTTGCTTATATTTGTTGGGAGTTTTTCTTATGTACTTGGGAAGGGATTTCAAACAGGACGCGTTGACCGCGCCATGGTTAACTCTGTGCTCATTTTTATAGCTTTTATTGTGTTAGGCCTTGCTTTACTAAAATGGTCCGGTATAGAGATCTTACCACTTCTTATGGCTGAAGTGAAAAAAGCAATCACACAAAATCCAAACATTGGATTGTTGGGCGGTGCCCATGCATCTCAAACTATTGCACAATTGATTAAGCAGGTCAGTCTCTATTTTCCGAGCTTTATCGTGCTTTTTGCGATTGCTTCGACATTGCTTGATGCAGCGCTTGTACGATTCTTACTCCGGCGTCATGGGGATCAGTTTCAACCGGTTTTTCGATTTCTGAGGTTTCCTCCGATGCTTTTAGTCATTTTTGGCGCTAGTTTAGTGATTTTGGCATTTCAGCTGTTTACTAACGTTTCACTTGTATGGTCACTAGCCAATAATGTATTTCTGATTGCAGGCTTTTTATTAGAGCTTCAGGCACTGTCATTTCTCTGGTGGTACTTGCGCCAAAGAGCGTGGGGATTCATTGCTTTTCTATTTCTCTTTATAGTAAGCTTGATTCCCTATATTAGCCAGATCTATTTGTTGTTAGGTGTTCTTGATATGGTTATGGATTTTCGCGAACGATTAAGTAAAAAAGGCTAAAGCTATTCTTGATTTGAAGGTAGGCTTTTCTGATTGTAAATTTGACACTGGTACCTATAATGAATTTGTAGACATGACAACCCTTTTTTCGGACTTGAAGGAGGTAAATTATGAAAGTTGTTTTCATGCAAGATGTGCCAAGTCAAGGGAAAAAGGGGGACGTTAAAAACGTCTCTGAAGGATATGCCCGCAACTTCTTGTTTCCACGGCAATTGGCTAAACCAGCTACACCTGATGTATTAAAGGAGATTGCGCATGCTCGCGAGCTCGAAAAGAAAAAAGAGGAGCAACAAATTGCAGCTGCACGTGAGCTAGCAAGTAAATTGAATCAATTCACTTTAGAACTACATGTAAAAACAGGGGAAAATGGACGTGTTTTTGGTGCTGTTACTTCAAAGCAAGTTGCTGATGGACTAGCAGCCGCTGGCTATCCGGTTGATAAAAAGAAAATTGTACTTCATGATGCGATTCGCTCCTTAGGGTTTACAACAGTAGCAGTAAAACTTTATCACGATGTTACAGCTCAGTTAAAAGTTCACGTAAAATCGGAAGAACAGGCATGAGATATCTGTAAATTGGAGGTGTACAAATGATGGCAGAAGTGCCATTTGATCGTCTGCCTCCTCAAAATATTGAGGCGGAGCAAGCGGTTTTAGGTGCTATTTTCCTTGCGCCAGACCTTTTAGGGACGCTTGCTGAACGCCTTCATCCAGATGATTTCTATAGACAAGGTCATCGGGTTTTATATGCCGCCGCGCTTGATCTTGCTGAGCATGGGGAGCCAGTTGACATTGTCACTCTCACTGCAAAGCTCCAATCGCAAGGAAAACTAGAAGAAGCGGGCGGCATAGAATATATTATTCAACTCGCGCAGTCGGTGCCGACTGCAGCGAACGCAGAATATCACGCAGAGATTATCACACAACGCTCCATGTTGCGGCGCTTGATAAGCGTCACAACAGAGATAGCGGCCACTAGTTATGCGGGAACAGAGGATGTAGGAGAGTTACTTGATCAAGCAGAACGGCGTATTTTAGCGCTATCACAGACGCGCTCTGAACGGGGTTTTGTTCCCATTCGCGATGTTTTAATGCAGGCGTATGAGCGGGTGGAACATCTTTATCATCACAAAGGGGCTCTAACAGGAATTTCGTCAGGGTACGCAGAACTAGATCGAATGACTTCTGGTTTCCAAAAGTCAGATTTGATTATTCTCGCTGCTCGGCCTTCAGTAGGTAAGACTGCTTTTGCGTTGAATATTGCACAAAATGTCGCCGTGCGTTCAGGGGAGACCGTTGCCATTTTTAGTCTCGAAATGTCTAAGGAACAACTCGTGCAACGGATGATCTGCGCTGAAGCGAACATTGATGCAACAGTCTTGCGTACAGGACAACTCAGCGATGAAGACTGGACGAAGTTATCGATGGGAATCGCCTCTCTCTCTGAAGCACCTATCTTTATCGATGATAGTCCTGGCATAAACCTTGCTGAAATGCGCTCGCGATTGCGGAGATTAAAATTAGATATGGGATTAGGTCTAGTTGTGGTTGATTATTTACAGTTAATTCACGGAAGAGGGAAATCAGATAATCGTCAACAGGAAATTTCAGAGATTTCTCGTTCGCTAAAAGGACTTGCAAGAGAATTAAATGTCCCCATTATTGCCTTATCACAGTTGAGTCGCTCTGTTGAACAACGCCAGGATAAACGACCTATGTTATCCGATATTCGTGAATCTGGAAGTATCGAACAAGACGCAGATGTGGTGGGATTTCTTTATCGAGATGATTATTATGATCCCGAATCAGAGAAAAAAAATATTGTAGAAGTCATTATTGGTAAGCAACGTAACGGTCCAACAGGAAAGGTTGAACTAGTTTTTTTGAAGAACTACAACAAATTCGTTTCACTCGAAAAAACGGTGCGGTGAGAGACTATGGCAACGAATTCGGCAGAAAAGCCAGACACAGAGAACTCATCCGGTGAACCTGTAGTAAATGAGTGGGAACGCAATTATGTGCCGCGGCGAATGGCTCATCCTAAGCCGCGCCTTACTCTGCGGTGGCTCTTAGCTTATATGCTGTCACCCTTGCAACCTGCTCCGCGAGTGGTGGAGTCGATGCAGGCGCGAACCAAGAAACGCCCATATCAAAGACAATATCTGGGGCGTCAAAGCACTCGACGACGACGGCGCAGACTCCGCAGAATGTACTGGCTGCGTTTTGTCAAATGGAGCAAACGAATTGCTTATAGTCTACTATTTTCCATATTAGCTATAACGATATTGTTTTGGGCTAAATTCGCTGTAGTTTACAATGTGCCAGAGTACTTGCAAGTAGGTCAGTTTGCTCAGGTCCAAGCATATATTGTATATAAATCATGGTGGTTTGGACCCCCTATATTCGATCTAGAAAAATACCCCATTCTCGACCCGGCTCATCCAGAACAATCTCTCGTTATGCAACTTCAACGTTATAAGGATATCGTGACTGATCCTTTTGTGGTATATGTATTTATGCAACATCATGAATAACACGAACGTTATATGTGGTTTTGGTGTTATTTGTTCGTAATTTATCATTGACACATGGTTCTTGCATTGCTACACTCATAAAGGATTTTGTCTGTGCCAGTTGTCTCAAGAGATCGATTGAGGATTCTTAGGAGAGATGCAAAGTGGCAACGGTTGTTGTGATTGGTACGCAATGGGGAGATGAAGGTAAGGGGAAAGTTACGGACTACTTGGCGGAAAAGTCATCCGTTGTCGCTCGCTATCAGGGGGGGAACAACGCGGGGCATCAGATTCGTCTGAATGGTCAAAAATTCGACTTGCACTTACTTCCTTCTGGTATTCTTTATCAAGATAAGCATTGTATTTTAGGGAATGGTATGGTTATCGATCCTAGGGCGCTGTTGGAAGAGATTGATTACCTCCAAACGCTTGGCGTGAAGATGGGGAAATTGGCGATAAGTGATCGGGCGCATGTAGTTCTCCCTTACCATATTCGCATTGATGAGTTAGATGAGGAACGCAAAGGGCTTGGTAAGATCGGTACAACGCGTAAGGGTATCGGTCCAGCTTATATGGATAAGGCTGCCCGCATTGGAATTCGAATGGCGGATCTCCTTGAACCAGAGGATTTTAGGGAGAAATTAAAGCAAAATTTAGAAGAAAAAAATCAGTTGTTTCGTCAGTATTATGGGACAGAAGGTTTTGCGCTCGAACAAATTTTTGAAGAGTACTCTGCGTATGGGGAACGTCTGCGTTCATATGTAACTGACACGTCTGTAGTACTTGATGAGGCGTTGGCGCGTGGTGAAAATATTCTGTTTGAAGGCGCACAGGCGACAATGTTGGATCAAGATCATGGAACATACCCATATGTGACGGCATCAAGCCCGGTTGCAGGGGGGGCAAGTATCGGCACAGGGATTGGACCTTCGAAAATTAATACTGTAATTGGAGTAGTAAAGGCGTATACAACACGTGTTGGAGAAGGACCGTTTGTGACTGAGCTCGACAATGAATTGGGTCAGCACATTCGTGAGGTTGGTCATGAGTACGGAGTAACTACAGGCAGGCCGCGAAGAATTGGTTGGTTTGACAGTGTGGTTACGAGACATGCGCGTCGGGTAAGTGGGATCAATGGAATCGCAGTGACAAAACTCGATATTTTAACAGGGTTGGATGAACTGAAGATCTGTATTGGCTATCGATTGCGCGGTGAATTAATCACCCATGTACCGGCTAGTATCTCGGCGCTGCGCGAATGCAAACCGGAATACGAGATCTTACCAGGTTGGAAAGAGGACATCTCAGACGTGCGTTCTTTTGCGGAGTTGCCTAATGCGGCACAGCAATATTTGCGGCGTATTGAAGAATTGACTGGTGCAAAAATTGTGCTATTTGGAACTGGGGCAGATAGAGATCGGATTGTAGAAGTTCAGCAAGTTTTTTAGGAATTGATGATTTTGCAGTTGCATAATGAACGTGAATCTGTTATATTAATTCACGTGCTCTTTTTGAGCCATTAGCTCAGTCGGTAGAGCACCTGACTTTTAATCAGGGTGTCGCTGGTTCGAGTCCAGCATGGCTCACCAGATACGTTTGCGGGTGTGGCGGAATTGGCAGACGCACCAGACTTAGGATCTGGCGGGTAACCGTGGGGGTTCGAGTCCCTTCACCCGCACCATGCAACTCATTTTACTATCTCGACGGAGTTTAGCGCAGTTTGGTAGCGCGCCTGCCTTGGGAGCAGGAGGTCACAGGTTCAAATCCTGTAACTCCGACCACAAAAAAGCCTGATATATCAAGGAAAACGAATGGTAAGCTGGATACAGCCTACCATTTTTGTTTGCCGATGATCTAGTTTTGATCTAGTGAACGAGTATGTGATCCAAAATCGTCGATTCTGCTACCATATATACCGTTAATTAACACTCTGTTCGTTATGCGTTTTGCTCATCTTTTTTCGTTCATCGGCCATTGCCTGTGATAACCGATTTACACTTGCTTTTGTACGTGATGGTGTGGTGTGCAAATAGCGATTGACGGTCATGCTGGTGTTCGCGTGGCCTAGTCGATCTGATATTTCCTTGATCGTTGCGCCTTCTGCCATGAGCATTGAGCCGTGAGTGTGGCGAAGATCGTACAAGCGAATTTTGGGCAGTTCGGCAGCTTGCAGAACATTGGTCAGGTGTTTCCTCACTCTTGAAACGTCGATTGGATTGCCAATTTGATTGGTGAATACTAAATCGTTGTTGATCCATTCGGCGCCAAGCATCGAACGTGCCCGTGATTGTTCTTGTTTGAGATTACGAAGGATGGTGAGTAGATCATTGGGTAGATCAAGGTTGCGGCGGCTCGTTGTGGTTTTTAGGTCGGCAAATTCCCATCCACCACCAGGTAAGTGTTTGACAGATCGTACAATGGAAACAGTTCCGTGATTTAAGTCAACATCCTCCCATTTAAGTCCAAACACTTCCTCTGGTCTAGTTCCTGTAAGTAAAAGAAATGCAAGAATGGGATAATAGGAATCGTGTTGAGCGTGGTCAAGAAATACGACTGCTTGTTCAATGGTTAGAAATGGGCGTTGCTCTGCTCGATCTTTTAGCTTAGTGACAGCATCCATTGGATTTTTGATTAAATAGCCTAGATCCACTGCCTTACGAAAAGCTTTTTTCATGAGATTATAGACCATAACGGCGGTTCTGGTTTTACGTTGCTCGATGGCCAAACGATTGATCACCTTTTGACAGTCCATTGCGTTTAGGGTATTCATGCGTTTTTGACCAATGAATGGAATAACATGATTGGTCAAGCGCAACTCATCCTCATAATAAGTGTTTTTCGTGACTTCCGGCTTCTGATAAGTTGCGAGCCAATCTCTCAAATAGTCCTCGACTTTTGTTTTGCTGGCTGTGATTGTTTCGCCGTGGGATTTTGCATTCTCAAGCTTGGCGGCTTCCAATTCGGCTTTACGTCTTGTGCCGTGAAAAGTGAAACCTTTCTGTCGGCCATCCACAAATATGCGAATATACCAAATTTCTTTTCCTTGGTTGTCCACACCTCGGTAAGTGAAGGTGGCTATTTTGTATTCCTCCTAGCTAGATTGTATCAGAAAGGTTTTTTCTCTTATCCGTATGAATCGAAAAAAGCGGCGTTTGGCTTTAATTGTCCTCGCACTATTACGAAAGAATGCATACTTGCAAATTCATCATTAACGTAGACATGACAGGACCATGAACCTTCAGGAATTTCCCTGGATATTCTTAATGCATTAAAGGATACTTTTTTTCCTTTAAATCTATAAGGGCGTGAGGTAATCCATTGGGTTTGCTTAGCGCTACACCATTCAACAGTTACAACAGCTGACATCTCGTTCGAGGATGGGGAAATAAGTTCGAAAGAGAGTATGACCATAGGATTTTCATCAGTGAAAATATTTGTTAATTCCTCAGCAATTCCTTGAGCATTAACTTTTGTACATAAAACGGACTTGATAAAAATTTGATTACTGATATCTTTTTGAACAGACACAGTCCCATATTCACCATTCTTAAGCAGAAATGATTCATCCGTCCAAGCATCACAAACTCTAAATTTCCCATTCAGTTCAATGGAATAGTAATGAAAAATTTCTGGTGGTGCAACTTGGTAAATATTTAACCGATCAGTTGGAATACCCTCACAAACTAACTTATTAGAAAATTCATCAAAAATGACCCTGACAGATTCTATTTCAGTTTTAAGATTTGGAATATAGATTTCCATCTTTGTTTCACCAAATTCCCAACAAATGTGTTTCAAATACGATCCAACCGATTGAAATTCCGTACCACAATGATTTTGATGCGTCGGTTTTGTCAGTTCCAAAAAATTTGACTAATAACCAAGTACCTATTTTAATTGCAATGTATCCAACAATCGTGGATACTGATGATACAACGATTAACCGAAGCAATTTGCTCCCCCCTCTAGGGCACGTAAGTTAGTGTAAAACTAATTACCCCACCATCCCATATTTTGTCCGAAATGGTCGATAAAATCACCCGCATATGCTAAAGTTGCTGCTCCAACTGCTGCTGCCGCCGCTGCAGGAGCAGCATAGGCGACAACACCTGCTCCTACTTCTCCAACTGCAGCAGTACCCCCATCAATAACTGCCGCATCAAAAACTCCTGCTTTATTAGCTGTATTAATTGAACTTGCTATTTTTCCACCACCAGTAACGGCAGCAGCAATACCGCTAGCAACACTTACAGAATCACGATTGGTTTGATTAAATGCCTTTACTGTAGCACTCCACCAACTCATTTTCTTATCAACTCCAATCAAAATGTATTATAAACCAATCCTACGTGCCCTTTTATAATCTAGCAGTATACGAAAAAAAAGTAAATAATCAGTTGTTTTACATGCTTGTCTAAACACAAATACTTCTTGTGTGCAATTTTTTAGGAATAGCTGGAAGATGCTCCGTGGGGTCGACGTGGCAGAATGAGATGTGGGTGCACTCGGGGTGGCCGAATGCCGGGGCCTCGAAGTGCGCCCACATCTCACCGCAGGGGATTCTGTCCACGTCGGGGGCGCTAACTTGTTAAAAGCCAGAGTGGAACACGTCGGCCTAGATTAAAATTAAACAACCCGTAAACATTTTAATGCAAAACGCAAAAATCAGGTTGTGTTGACCGTGTAACTATTGAGAAAGCAAAAACCATAAAAGTAAAAGTATTCTTGCATTGATTTTTATTACACTCAAAACACCTATAGAGTGAAGGAGGTGTACAAATATGTACGAGGTGCAAGGCGTTCATGAGGATGATAGAATCAAAGAAATGAATCGCATGGGTAAAATTGATGAGTATGCGTATGAATATGCTTGTCGTCCTCGTGCGCTGGCGTTTTTGAATGTACAGAAAAAATATGGTGCGATTGTAGATAGCCATTGCCATAGTATCTTTTGTCCGGTTCATGGTGGCGAAGAACGTGCAGAAATTGCAAAAAACATTACGATGTATGCGAATATGTATCATTTGTATGAGTTTGTGACACTTACCCATTCGTCAGACTTAAAATCTCCAGAAGAAGCAGAACGAGCGTATGATGAGCTAAAGGAACATTTTCAAGCTGTTGTGGAACAGATGAAGAATCTGAAATTTTCATATTACCTTGGAAGAAAAAGGTTTCGTGATAAGAATGCGAAAAAGACGGATGAGCAATATTATCTAAAGTGGTTACGGTGGATCGATCAAGTCATCAGATATGAGTATATCACGAACTTTCGACGTGTAGCACGTTCAGCGATTGCGTTTGCAATTCATAAGCGTCGTCTGATTTTGGATGTACAAGCTGCCTATGCAGAGGTAGATGCTTTTTTAGATGAGAGTTATCAAAACGAGACGGCTCCTGATGTGATTGTAAACCAATTACGAGAGCGGTATGCGTACTTAAAAGGCTATAAAAAGTTGGGGGAAGCGCTGGAAAACGTTCGTTTTAAGGTTGCTGATTATTTTTCACGTCTGAGTGATTATGACGAGTATAAATTTCCTTCTTCTAGTTCAGCGATTTCTCGTTATGTGATGAATGATCTGATTTTAGCTCACAACGAGAACAAAGAAGGGGTGCGTGCTTTAGAAATTGAGAACGAGACAAAAAATCATGTCAACGAGAAGATCACGAAATTCGCTTATATTGGCACGTGGGAAGTGGGAAAAGGCGGTCATTTGCACGTGCATGCGCTCGTTAATTACCCTGTGTTCTCTTATTTTATTGAGAAATCTAGGTTTTCTGGTGAAACGATGCAAGTGTATGATGTGAAAAGCGTGAACCGTTCTGATGCAAACGCACTCTCTGATTATATGGTGAAGTTGGGGCAATATCAGGCGAAAACCGACATAGAGGATATTCAGCGTCTCGCTTCGATCGGCATTTTTGGTCATCGTCATACCGAAAAAGGGGTTGTTAGGGGGAAGTCTGTGTATTTCGTTTCGGATAACGAGATCAAAGTGCACGCCTTCCACAGAATTAAAAAACAGAGTGGATTTGTTTTTGCGGGGTTCACCAAACGTCGAAATATCATAGATAGGATTGGCAATGTTCGTGGGATAGATGTAGAGAGTGAGACGCCCGTTCTCTCCCGCATGATTGACCGCGGTGCTAGTGAAATAGAAATAAAGATGCAATTTAGAGAAGAAGTGGATTCGATTACAGAGAGTTATACTCTTTGGCTTTCCCAAAATGAGAAAGCCAAAGAAATTTGGAAACAGGTTTTGGAGGAATATGAGGATGCTTTCTTTAAAGACATGTGTGAAACTGCGTATACGCATCTTACAAAAGAACAACTTTTTTTTGCTTTGCGAGAAACGCAATATGTAGAGTTCATTAAACGTTATGCCGCCTATCGCGCTGGCTTAGATTGGACGTGGTATGCATATTTCTCTGAAGAGGGGTTTAAAGAGGGCAAAGAGGTTGCGGGAGTTGAATATCTTTCAGGACGATATGATCATGTACCCAAGATAACTAATGAGCAATTGAAAATCATGAACGATGCGCTTTTCCATTCAGAAATTGTGGTGAAGGCAGATGCTGGTTCTGGAAAGACTTTCACGCTAGTTAACTTTCTTAACTATACGCCTTTTGACCCTAAAAAGGTTGCAGTTCTTTCATATACAGCGTCTGTTGCCCAAAAACTACGTAGTGAGTTGGATGCGCGGTATAGTCAATCCGTTCAAACGGTAGATGCTTTTTTGGGGATGCGCCGCCGTGCTAGAAAAACAGTCTATGCTCATAATTTTCATAACGTTGCTTCAGAGATTGAATTGGTGATTATCGACGAATACGAACGTTTGACTCCTGATAAAAAGGCACTTCTTTATATGAGTTTGCCCGAAGATGTCCGGATTTTAAACTTTGGGGATACAAATCAGATTGGCGCATTTGGTCATAAATTTGGTGCTTTGGAAAACTTACCGGGTGTGGAATTGTTTTTTCTGACTAAGAATTTTCGTGTTCGCAAGGGGTTTAAAAATCACGGAGAAGACTTTGTCAAAGATTTTGAGGATCGCAAGGATGAGATTGTACAAGCTGTGTTATCTGGCACAAAAGTACTTGTCAATGTACACAAAATCCGCCGTCTGGTAAATCAATGGGTTTTGGAAGAGTTAGATCGCACAGGCAAGCGTGGAATCAATAGAATTCGTGTTGGCGGTTATATTTTTGCAGAGGGTGATCAAGTTGTAATTAAGCGAAATCGCAAACACAATGATGACGAAAGGTTCAATTCTTTGAATGGTGAAGAAGGTACAATGAAAGTATTTATGGGGGGGCGCGTTCAATATGCGCCGTTTGTCAATGAGTATTATGATGAGGCAATGATTGCTGTAGAGTTGTCAAATGGAAAAGGAATTCGCCTTTTTCGGCATTCTGAGCTACTTCGATACACGGATACAATCCAACATGCATATGCAATCACGATACAATCAAGTCAAGGCAAGGAGTATGAGAATGGAATGGTGTTGTTGGCTCGTACACAGAAAAAAGAGCGAAACAAATATTTTGCTAGTCAAGAAATGTATTATACAGCTATAAGTCGTGCTCGTTCATCGGTAAAGGTGATTACAAATTTGCTAGAAGGTGAGTTTGAGGAATATACAGGAAAAAGCTCAAGCTATGATTATTTGGATGATCGCACGTTAAACGAAAAAGATTTCCATTCTGACCATGCCGTCTTGATTCGTACCATTCGTTATATTGCGAGAGAAAAATTCGCAACTGTTGTATGAGCGTTTTGCAGATTGCTGAGGATAGTCAGGGCAAGGGGTTTTTGGATCAAGTCCTAAATGTGGTGTAATTTCGTTTTCCCTTTGTCGACGGGGTGCCTTGCCTTTTCATCGCCTTCCGACGACTTGAAGCTCTTCCGTTCATCTTGCGATTCGTGTGGCTCCGCCCTTGCATGGATGCGGTTTGGTTTGTCCGGCCAGACGGGACCCAAGCGCAACGTGTTCATTAAGGTTCCGTCTGGATCAGCCAGCGTACCGCATCCTGCAAGGGACGCTGCGCTTTTCGCCTAACCCTGGCCATCCCAAGCGCAAGGTGGAAGCTCTTCATGATGCCTCCGCCTCGACCTTCTGCCTCCATTTCTCCTGCTGCTCTTTGCACCACGAAGCATATCCATCCATGTCGAGGTATTTTCGATGGGACGACCATCCCTCATCAATCTCCATCAGCAACGCTCCTAGCAAACGAAGCGCAGACTCTCGATTGGGAAAGATGCGAATGACTCGCTCACGACGGCGAATCTCCTCGTTTAACCGTTCACGCTGTTCGTCGTCCGCAACTTCCGACGCAACGGTTCGGGCAACGCCAATACTGCCGTTGCATCCTCAAACCCCTCTTCCAACACCTTGACCGCCTTGGGTGCCTTCTCGCCGTATTCTTCGAGCACACGGTTTAACAGCGTCCTTGCTGTCTCCTCGTCAGGCGCCGTGAGAATCGCCCGCACCTGCTGCTGAATTTCAGACATCAGCGTCTTAGGCGCCTGATCAAGGATATTGCGCGTAAAATGAGTTTGGCAGCGTTGCCAGGTGCATCCGATGAATTGCGTTTGAACCGCCTGAACAAGCCCCACGTGACTGTCCGATACGACAAGATCGACACCTCGCAGTTGCCGCTGTTTCAGCCACCCAAAGAAGTCATGCCAATTCGCATACGACTCCTTATCACCAACACGCAGACCGAGGATTTCCCGAAACCCTTGATCATTGACGCCGACGGCAACCATCATGCTCATTTGCCGAATCCGTCGATTTTCTCGCACTTTGAGGACGATCGCGTCCACCAATACAAACGGATACGTTCGCTCTGACAAGTCACGCTCATTGAAGCTTTGCACCGCCGGATCAAGGCGCTTGCATAGATCCGACACCGGCGACTTGGAAAAGGAGGTGCCACACAGTTCTTCCGTGATTTCTGTCACTTTACGCGTCGAAACGCCTTGCACCACCATCTCCATAAGGCTCAGGATCAGCGCCTGTTCGGAACGCTGATCCCGTGAAAACAGTTCGGTAGAAAACTGCCCGTTGCGAAGGCGCGGAACGTGAAGTTTCAAGGTGCCGACGCGCGTCGTAAGCGATCGAGTATAGCTTCCGTTGCGATGATCGGTGCGGTCCTCCGAACGTTCATAAGGCTCTGCTTGAAGCTGCTCGCTGGCTTGCATCTGCAAGATCTGATTCAATACATGCTGTAAGAGAAGCGGCAATCCCTGATCACTTTGAAAAAGGGACTGCAAAAGATCGAGATTTATCGTAAACTGAGGTTGAGCCATTTGGATTCTCCTTCTGTGAGTGAGTACT
>NZ_MPDK01000026.1 GCF_003144315.1 Sulfoacidibacillus thermotolerans
GCAGGGTGCGGAACCGCTCCTGCGGACGGCTTGGCAACAGGCGTATAACCAACCTGCAAGTGGAAGGCCAGCGCCTTCCTCCTTCGGAACGTATCGGAGTCAGAGCGGGTCGTTCGAAAAAGAAAGTCTGCCCGAACATGAGGCGCGGGATGTTGTAGTGATGGCGCAAGTCAACGCGAGAGCCTGCGAGAGTGCAAAGGTATAGCTTTTAGAACCCCCTGGCTTTAGCCATGGAGAGGTTCAGGCAGTTATCAACTTGCACTATTTTGCGGGCAACTCACTCACCAAAATGATTTCATCTTAGCCAATTTATGTATGCGTATTGCGTGGTTCTACCGTTATGACCAAAAGTCCACAGAAGAAAAGCGCTTCCTCAGTGATGCAGTCAAACTCTATACCCATCTCTATGAAGCGGGAGCTATGAAACCAGATACCATGTCTGAAGATCAGCTACTCTACTTAATTGGTGAGCTCTATCTACGTTTAGAACAGCCTTCCATTTCTCGACAGTGGTTCAGCCGCATCTTAACAAAAAAAGTAAGCGAGGAAAAATGGCGCAAACGCGCCCGTGACCGATGGCTGGAATATAAAGAAGAGAGTCAATCAACCCCGACTCTCGTCGATGATCAGTGAATCCATCCAGGAAAGAGTTGGTCAAAGCCTTCTGCAGCCATTTGCACAGCAATCACAGCCAACAACAACCCCATTAAACGTGAAATCACGCTGATTTCAGTTTGTCCGATGCGATTGCTAATCTTGCTTGCATAGTAGAAGATTAAATAGGTTATTCCGAGTACAAGTGTAAATCCAATAAATACAGCCATCGAACTCGCAATTACATCTGGCCCTGCAGCAAGTGCCATCACGGTTGCAATGGTTCCAGGTCCAGCAAGTAGGGGGGTTCCAAGCGGTGTAACCGATAGATCTTCTTTCTCTACCTCCTGCTCTCCATTTAAAGCTTGCGATGAAGTCATCTGGGCGACAGTCGAATTAAGCAAACGATACGCGATCCCAAAAAGAAGAATACCGCCAGCTACGCGAAAGGCGGCTACTGTGATTCCGAAAACATGGAAAATAGTTTGCCCTAATACAAGAAAAATCATCAAGATCAAAAAAGCGATTCCAACCGCCTTGCGGGCCGTTTTCCGCTGTTCAGAGATCGTATGACGTTCCATAAGTCCCACAAAAATCGGGAGATTGCCAATCGGATTGATTACTGCAAAGATCGAAACAAAGGCATGAATGACTGCAATGAGCATATTGCACTTCCCTTTCCAGTATTTCTAGAGCGAAAAAAGTATAACGCAAATTTTATCATTAGGAAATCATGAAGAGATGGGGCAACGCCTTCTTTACCGAATGCGCCGTAAAGTCCCGTGCTTTAGCACTGGGGATATAAGGCGCTCGCCGCTAGGCGAATCTTTTGTCTTTTCAATCACATTAGATAGATTGTTGTGATATACTATTCTTATGGAATACAAATCCAATCACAACGTCGTCTACTCTTGCAAATACCATGTCGTTTGGTGCCCGAAGTATCGTCGCCGCGTACTCACCAGCGAAGTGGAAGAGCGGTTAAAAGCAATCCTGCGTGAAGTGGCAGAAGAGCGTCAAGCGGATATCATCGAACTTGAGGTCATGCCAGATCACGTCCACCTTTTAGTCGAGGTCGATCCCCAGTTTGGTATTCACCGGTTGATCCGTTTGATGAAAGGGCGCAGTTCCCATCACTTGCGTGAAGAGTTTCCTTGGATCAAAAAACGCTTGCCAACGCTTTGGACAAACTCCTATTTCGTCTCCACGGTGGGAGGTGCCCCACTTGCCGTCATCAAGCAGTACATGTAAAATCAAAAAAACGTCTAAGGAGTCGAAGAGTCAGACGCCCTCTGTTGTGTGTGAATTCCCCCTGCGAGTCACGCGCCGCCAAGAACGAACATTAGAAGCACGGGTTGAAGCAGGACGCCAAATGTAGAATGTGTTGTTGGGTGAAGCCAGAAAACGGCTCTCCCTTGTCAGACAATCTATCTGGTACACGAAGGCCAAGAAAAGCTCGAACAAAAAAGAGCGGCAGGCTCACTTTGCGGCAGCCCGGCAAGCACACGGATTTTCCGCCTATGCCCTTGAAGCGTTTGCGGATAAAATACGGCGTACCACATGGCTGGGTGATCACTTGGACTCTCACGTCGCACAAAAACTAGCGGATCGTGCGTTTGATGCAGTGCAAAAGGTCGCATTTGGCAAAGCCAGAAAGGTGCGATTCAAAGGCAAACGCGGATTGCACAGCCTTGAAGGGAAGACGAACGCCGCTTGCATCCGTTGGCGGGAAGATCGGGTGTTATGGAATGGTCTTGAATTGCCGATGGTCACGGACGTGGCTCACGATCCCGTGATCCAGCATGGCCTATCCTCTCGTGTCAAATACGTTCGCTTGGTAAGAAAAGATATTCACGGACATTCCCGCTACTACGCGCAACTTGTCTGCGAAGGTGTTCCGTATGTCAAACGGAATGAAAAAGGCGAGCGCACTCATCCCATTGGCAACGAGACGGTAGGGCTAGATATTGGGCCGTCTACGATCGCTATTGTCGGTAATACCCAAGCAACGCTCACGCGATTTGCGGATGAAGTGGTGAGAGACCACAAGAAGATTCGTCGGTTGCAGCGCAAGCAAGACCGCCAGCGCCGTGCCAACAACCCTGAATGCTACGATGAAAAAGAACGTGCCATCAAAGGGAAACACCCAACGAAGAAAAGTCGCCATCAATTAGAAACCGAAGCGGTACTCAGGGAACTGCATCGTCGGGAAACAGCCCATCGGAAAACACTACATGGACAATTAGCGAATCAGGTAATCGCCATTGGCACTCGAATCAACACGGAAAAACTCAGCTATAAAGCGTTTCAGAAGATGTTTGGCCGTTCTATTGGTGTGAGGGCGCCCAAGCTGTTTCTTTCCATCCTCACCCGCAAGGCTGAAAGTGCTGGCGGGGGCGTGGAGAAATTCAGCACGTACCACACCGCATTGTCCCAAGTGTGTCTTTGCGGACAAAGGCACAAAAAACGGTTATCCGAGCGTGTCCATGCCTGTGATTGTGGTGTGGTCATGCAACGAGACCTGTTCAGCGCGTATCTCGCAAAGCATGTGGAGAACGAACGCCTGCAAGCGGCTAGTGCCTACGAGCATTGGCAGGGTGCGGAACCGCTCCTGCGGACGGCTTGGCAACAGGCGTACAACCAACCTGCGAGTGGAAGGCCAGCGCCTTCCTCCTTCGGAACGTATCGGAGTCAGAGCGGGTCGTCCGAAAAAGAAAGTCTGCCCGAACATGAGGCGCGGGATGTTGTAGTGATGGCGCAAGTCAACGCGAGAGCCTGCGAGAGTGCAAAGGTATAGGCTTTTAGAACCCCCTGGCTTTAGCCATGGGGAGGTTCAGGGCAATCTATTTGGTGATTGCGATCGGGTATGGGACTTGGTTGAGTTATAAAAAACCTCATTTAAATCATACGGTGGGAAGTGTTATTGCAGATTGGCACTAGGAAGCAGATGATGCAGTTTTAGAGGCGAATCAATAGAATTTGCTAGTCATTAAGGAGAGAGTCTGATGACATTGTTTCTAAATCACGCGCTTGCCAAGGAACTTGAGGCAGATTTGCGCGAGGGGAATCAAAAGGTAGTTGATGCGTGGCGTACATTTCCATCGGAGATTATTGTAGAAACATTGCGGGTGGAGGATGCTCTGGCTATTTATACCGGGCCAGACTCCCCGATTAATGAAGTAGTAGGACTTGGCATGACTTCTCCGGTTAGTGAGGATACATTAGAAAGAATAGAGCAGTTTTATGCGTCCTACGATCAACCGACGAAGATTCGTGTTTGTCCCCTAGCGGATGCTTCCCTTCTAACCGCTCTGAGTGCTCGTGGATATCGTCTCACCGAATTTACTTATCGCTGGATTCTTGATCTAGCTACTTGGCAGTCTCCCTTTTTCGATGTGGATGACCGCGTTCGGGGTACCGATGCTTTCGATGAAATCATTTGGTCTCGTACGGTTGCAGCGGGGTTTCTAGAGATGGATGTGCTCCCTGTAGATGAGAGAATTGATTTGGAACGTGCATTTTTCCGCATTCCAAGTGGTTTTCCTGTGATTGCTTTTGACCAAGGGAAAGCCGCTGCAGCGGGAATGATGGTAATCAGTGGATCTCTAGCCACACTTTTTGCAACTAGCACAATCCCTTCTTTTCGCGGACGGGGTTTGCAATCGGCTTTACTTGATTGGCGATTGCGATATGCAAAAAGTCAAGGTGCGCGCCTTGCAACGATCGAGACAGAACCGGGCTCGGCTTCTCAACGCAATGTTGAGCGAATGGGTTTTCATTTAGCCTATGTGATTGCAGAGATGGAACATGCGGTGAGCCCGATCTCTAAGTAGTCGCACGTAATTTGATCGTTTTTCATTCTTCTGTCAGATGAAACGGGTGTATTGAAGATGTATATCGATGGTGAATGGATTTTCGCTCAGTCTAAAGAAAGCCGAGAGATTTACAATCCAGCAAATGGTGAAGTCATCGCAAGGGTAAGCGAAGGGGGAGTGACTGAA
The DNA here is from genome assembly GCF_003144315.1 of Sulfoacidibacillus thermotolerans. GTDB lineage: Bacteria > Bacillota > Bacilli > Alicyclobacillales > SLC66 > Sulfoacidibacillus > Sulfoacidibacillus thermotolerans. The sequence goes on from NZ_MPDK01000026.1 coordinate 4,596, forward strand.
GTCGAGCAGGCAATACGGGCAGCAAGACGCGCGTTTGATCAGGATGGTTGGGCGGATGTTACAGCACTTGAGCGGGCTCAATTGCTCTATCGTTTAGCAGATGCAATAGAAGAAGTGAGCGAAGAACTCACGGCACTCGAGGTACTAAATAATGGGAAGCCAATGCGTGAGGCGCAAGCGGATGTGACGGACGCGGCAAATTGTTTTCGTTATTATGCGGGACTAGCAACGAAACCGCATGGGGAGACGGTAGAAGTTCCGGCCCCTTCCCAAACGTTTATCGTCCGTGAGCCTGTGGGTGTGTGCGCACAAATCATTCCTTGGAACTATCCCTTCTTAATGGCTGCGTGGAAATTGGCCCCAGCTCTTGCGGCAGGGAATACATGCATTTTAAAACCTTCAGAGTTGACCCCTCTCACGGCGCTTCGACTTGCGGTACTCATTGATCAAGTAGGTTTTCCGAAAGGAGTGGTCAATGTAGTGCTTGGAGCAGGCCCTGTGTTAGGGCAGCCTCTGGCTGAGAGCCACGATGTCGATAAAGTTGCCTTTACGGGCGGGACTGTCACAGGAAGAAAAATTATGCAGGCTGCTTCTGGAAATATAAAAAAAAGTATCTCTAGAGCTCGGGGGGAAGTCCCCGAATATTATCTTTGCCGATGCAGATCTTGAAACAGCCATCGACTATGCTCTCTTTGGCATCTTTTATGGAACTGGGCAAGTTTGTTCTGCTGGTTCGCGACTGTTACTTGAAAAGTCAATTCACGATGAGTTTGTTGAGAAGCTTATAGCGCGTGCGAAGGCAATCAAGGTTGGCGACGGTTCGGATGTAAATACAGAAATGGGACCTTTAATTTCGCCTCAACATCTTGAAAAAGTAAGAAATTATATCCGACTTGGACAAGAGGAGGGGGCTGTTTTACTATGCGGTGGCGGAGTGCCTGCTGACGTGCCTGTAGGAGGGAATTATCTTGAGCCTACCATATTTGACTATACTACATCGAATATGCGTATCGTTCAGGAAGAGATTTTTGGGCCAGTACTCGTAATTCAAACTTTTTCTGAGGAAGCGGAGGCGATTCAATTAGCGAATGACACTGTATATGGATTGGCCGCCGCAGTCTTTACAACAGATGTAGCTAAAGCACATCGAGTCATTCGCAAGTTACGAGCAGGGATCACATGGATTAATACGTACCACCCAACGTATATAATGTAAATCTTGTAGTAGAACCATCAGGTTGGTTTCGGAACTGATCACCATGGCTTAGTTATGTGCATCCAACATTTAAAACACCTACGAAAGCTCTATGGATTTCGGCATTTATTGCCTTGCTGCTCAGTTTATCAGCGAGCTTTGAATCGATTTTTACAAGCTTTGCAGTTGTCGGAATTTACTTATCCTTTCAAATGATCGTTTTAGCAGCGATGATTGCGCGGATTCGAGGATTTCGACCGAGCGGGTCTTTTCAGTTAGGAGCTTGGTTTTGGCCTATTGCCCTTCTGGGATTTTTATATGGCGTGGGAATGATCATAAATTTGTCTCGTCCGATGGCGCCAAGTACACCTTGGTATCTTGATTATGAAGTTTTACTGGCCACGGGTGGAGTTGTCCTTCTTGGAGTTCTAGTGTATTTTCTTCATAAGCGATTTACCGTTTCGGATAAAGAGGGAGTTACACAAGAAAGTTAATGTTTCAGGATCGCAGAAATGAACTGAGAGTCGAAGGAAAAAGGTCAAGAAACCACGGGTGGTATGGGCCCGTGGTTTTATTGTAGATCCGATAGCAGATCTCTTGCGATGTTTGTGTCGGGTTATTCTAATTCCATTCCTTTTGTTTCCTTGTAGAAAAGAGCAAAAACGCTGACTAAGATCGCTGCAATCGCAACTGAATAAGTCATTGACCATGCTAAACCACCGACAGAAGAAGCAATTGAGGAAACGATGAGCGGAACGATAGCACCACCGACAGCTGCGCCGAAATGATAAGTCGTTCCTTGACCAGTAGAACGTACACTTGTTTGAAAGTGTTCTGCAATGTAAGTGGGAATGGCTGCCCAGACACCGCCGATGGAAAATAGACCGATGAGAAAGGTAAACACAATGCGTAGTGTATCATTTGTAATGTCAAGAAAGAGAAACGAGCAAAATAATGTGGCGATTCCAGAAATGACGATCGTCCATTTACGACCAATGACATCAGCTGCGTATCCTCCAATTACATTGCCAATAATGCCAGCGACATTTAGCAAAATAATGGTATCTGCGACTGTAGCTGGGCTAAAGTGTCCTCGTTTAATGAGAAGTGTCGCATAGAATACGTTAATCGGATAGGTCACTGAAAACGCAAGTACCGACATGATTGCCGCGTGAAAAGTTCCCCAGGCATGTTCTCCGGAAAACAAATGGGAGATGGGTACGGATTTGTTTTCGCGTTTGTCGCGTTCTTCTTTCCAACGACTCGACTCAGGGACTTGCCACCAAATATACAAAGCGATGAGAATGGCAGGAATGCAGGCAATATAGAACATACCGTGCCAGCCAAGTGCGCTATACCCATTGCGATAAATGAGGGCGGCAAAAATATAACCGAATGAAAATCCAGATTGCATAATACCAGATGCGATTCCCCGCCACTTTGACGGCATGAGTTCCATTAACATCGGTGTCCCATTTGCATACATAGCGCCCATTCCGACACCGTAAAGAATGCGAACAAGATAAAGTAAACTAAACCCAATGGAGAATCCAGTAAGAAACTCAAAGAGAGAAAACCAAAAAATGGATAATACAAGACTCGCTTTCCGTCCCCAGTAGTCTCCTAGGAGTCCTCCTAAGAAGCCGCCGCCTAAACGTGCAAAGGTTGTCGCTGAGGCTACGCCAGCCGCTAATGTGAGAGGCACATGATAAGCTTTCATAATATCAACGAGCACAAAGGTAAGGATTGAGAAGTCCATGGCATCAAACGCCCATGCCAGACCAATACCGATTAATGCTTTTACGCTGTCCTTAGAAGACGAATTTGTCGTCTCTGGATGAATCATGGTGGACAAAGAGTTTCCCTCCGCTTCGCATAATGAAACGATTCATGACTAGTCATTGCGATGTATCAAATAAAACTCGAGTAAGAGTCACATATGTAAGCTCTTAGATGAACTCGCTTTCATTATAGCTTGAAAAGGCAACCAATCCAAGCGAGCGATTGGTTGCTCAGAATTTTTGCATCAAATAGGCACTATCTTATTCTTCTGGTTGTAAAGTTGCGCTTAACATATCTAAAACAGGTGTATGCAGAGGAAGGTTTAGTGTGTCATCGACATCGTGGGTGACTGTTTCACCATGCACTTCACTATCACCTATTTCAAGTTCGGGATCCTTTAAACGCAGTGGTACGACGAGTGAGATTAGTTTGAGTAAAACAAAAGTGACCAGTGAATCCCAAACGACGATGACGAGCAATGCCTCAAGCTGTACGAGAAACTGTTGTGGATTTCCATAAAAAAGTCCTGTGATCGATACGGGAGAGGTTTTCCCAGTTGCGAAATATTCAAAGACATGGGGGTCTGCTAATAGACCGGTGAGCAAGCCGCCGAGCGCGCCAGCGACAAAGTGTGTATGAAATACGCCAAGCGTATCATCCACTTTCTTAAATAAGCGAGTTTCTGAGAGTTTGTTCATAGTTAGCCAAGGGATTACGCCTGACGCGATGCCGATGATGAGTGCGCCATAGCCATTGACATATCCAGCAGCTGGGGTGATGGCGACAAGTCCACATACCATGCCGTTGATGGCACCGACAACAGAGGATTTGCCGACACTAAACATATCCATGAAGACCCAGCTTAACAGGGCTGCGGCTGTGGCGAGGTTTGTGTTTAAGATGGCGACTGCTGCATCGGTGTTCGCGAAATAAGGATCGCCTCCATTAAAACCATTCCACCCTAACCAGAGAATACCTGCACCGGCAACAGCCATTAGTAGATTGTTCGCAGTAAAATCTTTTTTGTCTTTCGCTAATCGCGGACCTACAACGGCGGCCGCGACAAAACCGGAAATTCCTGCAGCGACATGGATGACATAGCCTCCGCTAAAATCTACAGCTCCCAATTGTGCAAGCCAACCGCCGCCCCACAGCATAAAGGCATTTACGCTATATGCAAAGGTTGACCAAAGGGGAACGAAAATCATCCAGGCTTTAAAATTCATCCGACCAAGTACGCCGCCAGCCAAAATGGCAGGTGTGATCGCAGCAAAAACGAATTGGAAAAAGACGAGAGCAGACATCGGCATCCGCATTGCGGGCATACCAGAGGATAATAATGGGATCACTGCGCGACCTTGTTCTTGTGAGGCATTTAAAATTGGCTGCGGGATACCAACGATGTTAGATAAGATACCGGATCCTAAATGCAAGGGTGAACCAAAACCCATATTATATCCCCAAAGGGTCCAAACAATGAGAACAATGGAAAACGCATACAGAACCATCATGGCAGAATTGACTGCCCATTTCTTCTTGACTAAACCGCCATATAAGATGGCGAGTCCAGGAACGGATTGCAAACCGACAAATGTGGCGGCTGTGAGTTGCCAGGCTGTATCCCCTGGGCTTACAAAAGGCGGATTGGGTACATACATCGGAGTTCCTCCTTGTTTAATTTATATAATAATTAGAAAGACACAAACATTCTGTGTTTATTCTTATGCAATATGTAACTATATGATGAGCACTTTGTCAACATATAAAGTAAGGTAATATTACGCATCGGGAAATAAAAATTATCAAATGTAAGATGTGGAGAAATGATTACATGATTTATGAGTCAATGCAAAAAAAGGAATGTTTTCTGTGTCAGGTAGACTGACGTAGAAAGTGGATTGGTATCGATAAGAAGAAGCGAGAGATACCCATGGGGAGTAAGTATCCGCTGTTTTGGCAAGCAGCTTTTATTTTCCTGTGGATTCACTAACATCTGTCTGGAAATTAGGAAGGGTATTTGTTTGATGATAAGTGGACAATCTGTAAATTTAGATACAAGTGATTCGTTGCATGAAAGGGATTAAGCCATGGATATGTACGATACGTTTTGGGGGATTCCGAGTTGGTTGTGGTTGATCGTGCTTTTAGTGGTTTTAGGAGGAACTTTAGCGTCTTTACTTTTCCCATTATGGCTTCGCAGATTTCTCAATCAACAAATCGATCAGACGGTTACTCGGTTATTTACAGAAGCGTATACAAAAAATTTATTAGAAGGGGTTAATGCCGTTCGAAAAGTAGGGATTCAAACTACCGTCGAAAATGAATTACGTGCGCATACGCCAGAACCTCTTTCCAAACCAATTGGCACCCACCGTAATTTTCCAGACTTTGATGGTCTGCTTTTTTCACCTGTTCAATTGTCTGTGCAACCCCTCGATCATACAGTTCCGATTTCACTGGAAACTAAAATCGGTAAACATGCGGAAAAACCAATGATTTTGTCTATGCCTATGATGGTTACTGCAATGGGATACGGGGTATCGATTAGCAAACCATTTATCCACGCGATTGCGAAAGGCACTGCATTGGCAAATACGGCAATGAATGCTGGACAGGGTCCTGTACTTTCAGAGCTCAGAGAATATGCCCGACATATGATTGTACAGTATCATGGCGCGCCGTGGAGACCTTCGGAAGAGGCTTTGCGGGCAGCGGATATGATTGAGATTCGCTATGGACAAGGAGCGAATGTAGGATGTGGTACAGTTGTTCCTAAAAAGACACTTACACGTGAAATTATGAGTGATATGGGATTTTCCCCGGATGAACCGCTACAAGATTTATACATCCCAGTTGGAATTCCGGGGATTCATTCATTAGCTGATTTAAAACAGCTGGTACATTATTTACGAAAGGCTGGGCGAGGAGTCCCGATCGCGCTTAAAATGGCTGCGGGATTAGATCTTGAACGGAATATAGAGATGGCAGTAAAAGCGGGTGTGGACGTCATTGTGATAGATGGTGCACAAGGGGGGACACATTCTTCTCCAGCGATACTGGTTGATGATTTTGGTTTACCCACGCTGTCAGCGCTATGTCGAGCGGAACAATTTCTTTGCCAAAAAGATTTACGTGATCAAGTAGATCTTGTTATATCTGGAGGGATTCGAACTCCAGGAGATATTTTAAAAGCATTGGCATTAGGAGCGGATGGAGTGTATATGGGGACAGCAGCGTTGTTTGCGGCTACACACACACAGATTACAAAAGCGCTTCCCTTTGAGCCACCCACACAATTAGCTTTTGCTGATGGAAGTTTATTTGAACAATATGATGTGGAAAAGGGAGCGCAAAGTTTGGCGAATTATTTGCGCAGTTGTTCTGAAGAAATGAAAGTAGGAGTACGGGCTGTAGGGAAAAAATCTGTTCATGACGTCTCGAAAAGTGATTTGATGGCGTGGGATGCGGAAGCTGCGCGGGTTGCAGGTGTTCCCTTGATTTAAGCTACAGTGAGGCTAAGGATGGATTTCTTGCATTTATATCTATATAGATATATCTTTGTAGATGAAAAAATCCTGCAGGAGGTGAGATGAAACGTGGATTTAGCGGACTTGTATTATGTGGCTCGCCGATTGCATTCATGGCTTGAAGCGCGCGTTGTTCCAGTGGAAGCGGTTTGCTCGATACCTCTCTATGAACGGGCGGTCTATCGCGATATTGTCGAGAGCCCAGGGGCTAGTGTCTTAGAGATTTCCACACGTTTGGGGCTTTCTCAAAGCATGGTATCTAAGGCTGTTCGGCACGGCGTAGATCAAGGTTGGATTCAGGCGGCATCAGATCCTAAAGACAAGCGGCGCACGTTGCTCACTCCTTCAGAAACCTTGGGAGATCAGTTAGCTGTGCCTTTGGCAGAGTCAGCAAGTTCTGTTTTTACTTCCTTATTCGGACCGAAGTTGTCAGAAACTGATAGACAGTGTATAGAACACGCGTTTCAAGTATTGCATCACAGATTGAAAGAATTGGAGTGAAAGGTTGATTCTTATGATTCATTTAGTGAATGCGACGAATATCGTTTTGCTTTTCTGGCTGGCCTTAGAAGTCATCACGAATCTTACTAATCGTGTCCGGGCAGCAGCGATCCAGGATGCGGGAACTTTTCGAAGTGTATGGGTGAGTGTGGCAGTTGCTTTTTTACTTGCCGATGTGACGGAGGGACTCACTCGAAATCTGAGTCCGAAGTTTCCGAGTTGGGTTGGATTCATCGGTTTGCTCTTGTTGGTTTTTGGAATTGGCTTTCGACATTATGCGATTCGGGTTCTTGGAAGGTTTTTTACGGCACGAGTCATGATTCAGAAAAATCATACGTTAGTTCAGGAAGGGCCTTATCGACTGCTCCGTCACCCGACATATACAGGCGCTTGGATTGCCTTTATAGGGGTGGGGCTAACTACTCGCAACCTCTTTGCTGCCTTGATCTTTACCTTTATTCCGCTCATCGGTCTTCTTCGCCGTATTCACGTGGAAGAACGTGTGCTGCATGAAGCGTTTGGAGAAAGTTACAAAGAATATGCAAAACACACATGGAGATTATTCCCCTTCTTGTACTAAATTTGTGCGATGCGCGGACATGTTCGACATGTCTAGCGCTTTTTTGTGTGAAGGAAATTAGGGCTATGAATTCACGAAGTTAAGCATTTCGTATAAAATAATAGAGATACAAGTTTATAGAGAACGACTAAACTGCGATAATTCGGAAGTTTCACAGTTAAATGGAATTGAAATGGGGAGAATTGCGATCAGAAAAAACTATTTTGGGATCTTGTTGATCTTGAATTTTTTTGCCATGCTCTTATTTATCTATCTATCCCATGTGTATTGGGAATCAGATGCGCGTAATATCCAACAAAATTTAGCGGTGCAGTCGTCCGAAGCGGCGGCTTTGCTCTCGACTAAGCTATCTTTTGATCAACAAATGCTTCATCAAACAGCCATTGCGTTATCCTCTACTTCGTCTTCGCATGTTATGCAGAGAGATTTATTCCTGCTAAAGAAAGATCTTGGGGTTGACGATGCGATGACGACGGCTGTGGTGACAGAAAAAGGGGTTTATGTGGCGCGAATGGGTCCCTATGTCCCCCTTACACGATTGCGTGATTTCACGGCGCATGGCTTTTTTTTGTCATCCCCCTTTCCCAATACGGCAGCGAAAAATCAGCTTTGGGTGGTTGAGGGAGAGGCAATTTCAGACACATCACACCGCTTTCTTATCATTGCGCACCCGATTCGATTGACGCAGCTGGCTCGCCATTTTCCCGCTTCTCCATATCCTAAAATGGTGACTCAACTTGTTCGCAGTGACGGCAAATTACAGAGTGAATCGCCACTGACTTCGCATTTGGATCTTGGAACGGTGCAACAAGATGGGCTCTCAGATTTGCTTGCTCATAGCCAAGGAATGCAAAGTGGCATGGGGATTGCGTCCATCCATCCGCATGGGGCACTCTATTTGCTCGCGTATACAAAACTGGTGAATGCTCCTCTTTATGTTGTCAATAGCGTGCCTCTTCGCGCGGCTTTTTTTCAGTGGTTTCATTCTATGTTCTTTGGTTCACTGACCTTTTTGTTTCTCGTCGTGCTGTCAGATGTGAGTATTTTATGGATCATTCAGCGTCTGCGGGTGTCGCTTAAACAACATGCATTTACTCTTCAACTATATGAGGTTCTTTCACAAGTCAGCCTGATCACGAGTACGGCACAAGATGAAGCGGCTTGTTTTCAAGCGCTTGTTCCAGCGTTGTGTGAGGGGGCTTTTTATGCGACGTGGGTAGGAATGTTGGATGGAAATGTAATTCGCGTGCTGTTCGCAGCAGGTCCTGGAGCCGACGAACTCGTCAGTCTACCTTTTCGAATCAATGAAGAGAGGGAGGATTACCAATCACTTGCTGTGCGAGCCATTCGAGCAGAGAAAATGATGTACGATAACAATATTGCGACAGCGCTAACACATAGAGGATATTCCTCTTTTATCAAAACTCATCAATGGGCATCTGCGATCTCGATTCCACTTGTTCGTCAACACCGTATTTGGGGAGTATTCACGCTGATTAGTAATCGATCGCATGCGTTTAATCACACGATTCTCCCTCTGGCAAATCAAATTGGCCGCTCTTTGCAAGATGCGCTTGAACGGATTGATTTGCGCGCACTTGAGTTAAAAGTGCAACGGAAAAAGGATGTCACATTTGCCTTCCACCGCGTACTAGGCACGATCGGAGAAGCTTCACAACATAATATTGCAGAGGCTGACTTGTTGCAGTTACTCTGTAATGTGTTAATTGAAAATGACGTATTTGCTGGAGCCTGGGTTGGGGTTCCATCTGCTGAAGGTGTGTTGCGATTTCCCTATTATGCGGGAAAACAAATCAAGAGTTACTTAGATCATGTGGAGATTCGTGTCGATAGTGGGCCAGCAGCACAGGGACCCGCAGGACGTGCATGGAGAATGGGAAGTTATCAAATTGAAAATGATTGGGAAAACTCCCCTTCTATGTCATCGTGGTTTCACGTTGCAAAAGACATTCAAAATTGGAAATCGAGTGCGGATTTTATTATTTATCGCAAGAAAAAGCCGTACGCTATTTTAGGAGTTTACCATTGTGAAAAGCATATTTTCGATGAAGATCTGATTCAATTGGGTGTGCGTCTAGTGGAATTAGTGGGCGAGATTCTCAGCAATCAAGAGAATGAGAGAGAACTTTTGCAGATTCACCATTTCTATGAGGCACTTGCAAAGGCAAATGAACTGCTTTTGCATATTCACGATGAGAAGATACTCTTTGAACAGTTGAGCGAACTAATTATGAAACAAACGACCGCATTAGGGTGTTGGATCGGATTCCAGGAGAAGAATCGTTTAGAGATCAAAAGTTGCCTTTTTGAAAATACGGCAATGAAAGATGCGTTCAATCAGGATGTACAGCAATTTACTTTTGCGGATCGCAATGAACATCCAACGGTTGTTGGTGATGCGTTTCAATTAAAAAAACCGGTGGTTGTTAATCAATATGCAAAAACCACAAGATATCCTGGACCAGCACGATTTGGTTTTATGTCTGAGCAGTATATCAATTCAATTGCGGCTTTCCCTTTTTTTGATGGGGATCAGCGTATAGGGGTGCTTACTGTTTATGGCCGATCTGACTTATTTTCCGATGAGATCGTGATGTTGTTGCAATCGCTCGCGAATAATCTGACAGGTAAATTGCGGTTTTTACGCGCAGAAAAACAAAAGGAATTTATTCAGGAACAACTGGCTTACCAAGCTTCTCATGACGTGCTCACGCAGATTCCAAATCGCGCGCACCTTGAATGGAAATTAGATCAATTGATTACAAAACAAAGTTCATCTCCTTGTCCATTTACATTGATGATCGCGGATCTCGATGGGTTTAAACTGATTAATGACACTTATGGGCATAAAGCAGGTGATACTGTGCTGCAAGTGGTGGCGCAACGGTTAAAAGCGTGTCTGCGTGCGGAAGACACACTCTGTCGGTTTGGAGGAGATGAGTTTGTTATTGTTATTGAATCAGATATTTCATCCGTAGTCTTACAGCGGATCTCTACGTGTATGTTAAAGCGTATTCAGGACCCTATTGCGTGGGAAAATAGAGAACTTTTTGTTGGAGTGAGTCTAGGTGTAGCCAGTGATAGAATGGGTACGCAATCGCCACGTAAGTTGTTTAAAGAAGCCGACAATGCTTTGTATGAAGCAAAAAGAAGTGGGAAAAACACAGTTCGTTTTTGCAAACTCTAACATAACCAAAAAGGCAGGTTTGGCGTATGAATCACAAGCTTCCCACTCCCTTTTTGGTGATCGATTTTCCCAACCAACAGGGAGTGTTACAACGTCGCTTTTTCACTCATCCACGGCGTATTATTGACACTCATCACATAGAAGAAGTCCAAGCCGCATTGCGAACGGTAAAACAAGAAGTGGAAAAAGGTGCTTACGCGGTAGGTTTCCTTTCTTATGAAGCGGCACCTGCTTTTGATCCAGCTTATCACGTGGCTGCGCATCCTAAGCTACCCCTTTTATGGTTTGGGATTTTCTCTAGTGTACAAGACATTTTTGAGGTTCCTTATAGAAATGAATATCAAGTCAGTTCGTGGGATCCGCAAATAAGCAAGGAAATCTACAGAGAACACTTTCAACAAATCAAGAGAGCCATTTCGCGTGGAGATACCTATCAAGTGAATTACACGTTGCGATTGCGTGCGCTGTTTAATGGGGATGATTTCGCCTACTATCAATTTCTCAGAAGTGCGCAACAGGTCAATTATTCCGCGTATTTAAATATCGGGAACTACCGCATTTTATCACTTTCTCCCGAGCTATTTTTTGAACTTGATGGATCCACGCTGACTACTCGTCCTATGAAGGGGACAAGCCCGCGTGGACACTTTTGTGAAGAAGACGTAGCACAGGCGAATTGGTTGCAGCAGTCCGAAAAAAATCGTGCGGAAAATGTCATGATTGTGGATTTGCTGCGCAATGATCTGTCGCGTGTGGCGGAAGTAGGGACAGTTCGGGTTGAGCGATTATTTGAAATCGAGCGTTATGCGACGGTGCATCAGATGACCTCTACAGTTACAGCGAAGTTGCATGCGGAGACTTCGTTTATCGAGGTGCTTTCTGCGTTATTTCCTAGCGGGTCAATTACAGGTGCCCCAAAAATTAGTACGATGAAATTGATCTCTAGATTGGAACAGACGCCAAGGGAGATTTACTGTGGAACGATTGGACTGATCGAGCCAAATGGACATGCTACGTTTAACGTGGCGATACGAACAATGTTTATTGATCAGCAGACAAAAGTTGCGCAATACAGTGTTGGGGGTGGAATTACGTGGGATTCTTCAGTTGTATCTGAATACGAAGAAGCCCTAACGAAGGCAACTCTTTTGACAAAGGAGCAGCCAACCTTTAAATTACTTGAAACGTTAAAGTTGGAAGATGGGGACTATGCATATTTTGAGCGACATCTAAATCGTTTAGCTGCATCCGCGCGTTTTTTTGGTATCGTTGTTGATCTTAAGAAAGTACGGAATATACTCCTTGAATATGCATTGCAATACAAAGAAGATGCACGGCGTGTTCGCCTCCTGGTTTCCCAAACAGGCCAAATTGAAATTGAGAGTTTTACATTGCAAAAACTATCAGATGCGATTCATGTTGTTACATTGGCGCGGCGACCTATATCGACGAAAAATGTTTTTTTATATCATAAGACTACCCAGCGTGAGGTGTACGAAAGTCATCGAATGGATCACCCAGACGTATTTGATGTGTTGCTTTGGAATGAAAGAAAAGAACTTACTGAATTTACGAACGGGAACGTAGTTGTGGAAATCGGGGGTGAAAAAATAACACCAGCGCGCTCTTGTGGATTATTGGCGGGGACATTTCGCGAGTGGCTCATTGAACAGAATATGATCTCTGAGAGTGTAATTACGCTTCGGGATTTAAAGAAAGGCACGCGCATTTGGCTGATTAATAGCGTTCGGGAGTGGGTGCAAGTCGAAATGAAGTTCTAGATGTAGAAGAATTCCGATGAAAATGTGAAGATCATTGACGTGAGCGATGCACAAGCCTACTCTATCCATGAAACATTATATCCGGATGTATACATGGATGGAGGCTGCAGCGAGATGAATGAAAGTGAAAACAGAAGAAATAGCCAGATGGGGATCATGGTGGTTTCAAAACAAGAAGATCGCGTCAAGGTGGCTTTGTCTTTGGCCTTGCATATTCAAGAAGCACCAGCAGAAGAGTCGATTGATCATCTAGAAGTTTACCTCTTTGCAGAAGCTACGGAGTTGCTTAGAAATGGTTCTGATGAAATCAAAGGTATGATTCGGGAATTAATTGCGCGAGGAATCATGGTAGGCGCATGTAAAAATTTAGTTTCTGCTTATGGGGTTGAGGAAGAAGCACAAAACTTACAAGTTCAAGTTTTTGGTGCTAATGCGACTTTTGCTCGTTGGGCAAAAGAGCAATATGTCACTCTAAGCTTTTAGGCGGATCTCTCGGTGCTCTGCGTCGCCCCACAGTATGGAAATGAATAAGGCGATGCAGAGCGATCGGATTTTTCATTGGTCTACGCGTTATTCATTCTTGGAATGTTGCTCCAAAACACGTAGTCCATGAGCGAGATAAAGAACGTGGTATCCATGAGAACGCAATTTTGCTGCCCCGTTAATGCCCCGGTAAACACCAGCGCAAAATGTAACATAAGTGATGTTCTTGGGAATCTTTAAAAGAGATAAATCCAATGTGGCCAAAGGGATGTTTCGCGCATGAACGATGTGTTTTGCTTCCCATTCTTCCTTTGTGCGTACATCGATGAATTGGGGAGTTATTTTATTCTCCACTATTTCTTGTACGGTTATCTCTTCGAAAGAAAGAACTGGATAACCTGCTGTATACCATTGTTTAAACTCTATGAATCCATTGACTTTCCCTCCAATTTCATGTATGGCCGTAAAAACGTGATCGGAAACACTCGTTTTATTCGTGACTAGAATTACTTCCCTTGGAGAAGGCCAAATTTTGCGCAAATTAGTCAAAAAATTCAGTTCGGATTCTGGCAAATGAAGTGAGTGGGGGATAAATCCCGCCATGAATTTTGCGCTCGATCGGATGTCTAAGACATCATAGGAACGTTTACGCTCTAAGAGTGATGCAATCTCCTCATTCGAAAAGCAGGGAATCTTCAAGTATCCTCTCTCCTTGGATGGATAGAAAAGAAGGTCAAACCGTGATCTGAGTTGACAGGTCAATGTAATTCCATTATTCTTCATCTATACATTCGTTTATGCGGATATATAGATTCTATGTCGAGAGATCGGCGAGGTCAAGTAACTCGAATGTTTTGGGGTGTGAGGAGGGATAGGATGTCGACGCTGGGAAAGCAACTAGGTATTCGACCGAATTTACAGCAGTTTTTATGGCTTGTTTTGAGTACGATCTTAGTTGGTATGACGGTAGGGCTTGAGCGGACTGTAATTCCTTTACTTGGGGAAGATGTTTACCACATTGCTTCGGCCACCTTGATTTTTGCGTTTATTGTCGCTTTTGGCGTGACAAAAGCGTTGTTAAATTTAGTGGCGGGACATTTTTCTGATGCAATTGGGCGACGGCCAGTCTTGATTGTGGGGTGGCTGTTTGGCATTCCAATGATTTTCTTGTTGTTGTTTGTGCATACTTGGCCCGCAGTCATTCTCGCGAATATCTTTCTCGGGGCGAATCAGGCATTTTCTTGGACGATGACGATTACAAAGCAGTTAGATATTGTTCGGCCTAAAGAGCGCGGTTTGGCAATGGGTATAAATGAAGCGACAGGCTATATCGGTGTGGCAATTTCAACAACGCTCACAGGAGTTATCGCTGCGCGCTATGGATTACTTCAAGCTCCTTTTATTTATGGAGCGGCTGTCATTCTTTTTGGATTAGGAATGAGTATACTTGTCATTCGGGAAACGCGAGGGCACGTCCTACAGGAGACAAGAATAGCAACAATGCAAAGCAAAAAGCATCGGACTTCAGTAGGGAAAATTTTCTGGACAACAACAGTAGCAAATCCAACGCTTTCATCGATTAGTCAAGCGGGACTTGTAAATAAATTGGCAGATACACTAGTTTGGGCCATGCTTCCGCTCTATTTGGCTCATTTACAGATTTCTGTTGTGAATATTGGGTTGATTGGTGGAGCGTATACAGTTGTATGGGGATTTGCGCAGTTTGGAACGGGCCTTTTGTCTGATAAGGTGGGACGTAAACCACCCATTGTAATTGGGATGGGACTACTTGGGGTGGGGATCCTCGCTTTTGGTTTTAGTCATTCGTTTGCCTTGTGGGTAGCTACGGCAAGTGTGATGGGGTTTGGCATGGCTCTATTGTATCCTAATCTAAATGCGGCAGTCGCAGATGTGGCCCCTCCTGAAATGCGCGGTGGTGTGCTTGGTGTATATCGATTATGGAGAGACGGCGGGTACGCGATTGGCGGATTGCTCCTGGGATTTACGATTCACTACGCAGGAATGTTGCATAGTATTTTTTTCATTGGGGGAATCGTGCTTCTCTCAATGGTCGTTGTGATGTTGCGAATGACAGAAACACATCCGCGACTGCGTGGCTCAGTTTGAATTTTAACCGTAATTTTTTGTTCGCCGGATACGTTGTTGCACGTGGATAAGACCTCTACGCATTCCAACGAACAACAAAGTATCCGGCATTTTCTATGTTTTTTTATCCCTTTCCCTATATTCTTTTTGCCATGCAGATTCTTCATCTGTAAAATCGTTAGGCCCTACGTAGAGACCAAATTCAATATTTGCTGGTTGACCGATGGACAAAGTGGATACCTCGTGCGGAGTAAAGAAGTGTGCGTTGCGGTATATACTTTCTGGATCCTGGTGAGATCGTTTGATGTAGTGCCGTCCCCAGGGTCCGTGCTTTGCAATGCATCCGATGACCAATCGCCCCTCAGGTCGAATCACTCGATAGGCCTCTTGTAGTACTTGTGCTGGATTAGCAACAAATTCAAGAACGATGTTAAGAATTGCAAAGTCGAAAGTATTATCGGCAAAGGGCAGAGCTGTGGCATCATCTTGAAGAAAAAGTGGGCTATTGTGATTGTGGTCAACCTTGTGAGAAGCAACAGTAATCATTTCTCTTGATTCATCGACCCCGATGGCTTTGACGCCTAGGGAATGCAACCAAAGTGTTGTTGAACCCGTTGCACAGCCAATGTCAATTGCTTGTTCGCCAGCATGAGGAGTTGCAACATGTGCGAGTAGATTGTGTTCAACTGCCTCGACAAAGTGGCCCAAAGGACTTTGGCAAAATGAGTCATACGTAGTTGCTTTTTGATCAAAGAGTGCCATTTTTTCTCCTCGCGATCATTTATTGTAACGCAAATGGTGTGGTTATAAAAAGAGTATATCCGAAATGAGTTTGTAAGGAAGGAGATCTTGACAAAGTACTTCCATAACCATAGTATAATCAATGTATCGATAAATATTGATATATGGAGGTAATGGGGATGGACATTCGCGAAGTCGCTAAAATTAAAGAAGAAAGTGATTCTGGGAAGGTTATTGTTGAATTTAGTGGGGTTGAAACGGAAAAGTTGCAGGATCTAGTCAATGAATGCTCAAGTGGTACATGTTCATGTGGTAGTGAGGAATTTCTCACGAATGTCGAATCATTTGTGTTATCTGAAGATGGGAAGACAATTGAGATCTCAGGCAATGTCAGTGCCAAAGAGGTAGCAGAGACGCTTAAGGATTGGGAAAAAGATTTATAATGGGAATACAGGTTGTGAGTGTAAGTGTACTCACAACCTGATCTATGCGATGCAGAAAGTGGTGAATTCAGCGATGGCACAGAATCGTCATGAGGAGCAAGGGTCTTTTGAGATATTTGTAAAAAAAATAGATTTGCACGATATGTTTAAAGTTCTTTCCGATCCAACCAGGTTGCAGATGTTTCAAATGTTAGATAAGGAGCAAGAAGTTTGTTGTCGTATTGTCCCACAGACATCAGAGATTACAGAGTTGGCGCAGGTTCAATATGGACTTTGTGTACAAGATTTTGTAACTCATTTGCAATTGCCGCAATCCACAGTATCTCATCATCTTTCCTTGTTGAAATCATCCGGTTTAGTAAAAAGTATAAAAAAAGGGCTTTGGGTCTATTATTATCGAGATGAGGCAGTTGTTGCAGAGTTCAAACGTGCCATTCAAAATTTGTAAAATGAAGTTGCAAGTATTTATGGTATTCCTATGGACCAAATTGACTGCAATTTTGTTTCTCTATATAATTAGTTAGGCTAACAAAATATTTGGTGATCTTGTAATTCATTTTATGCAAGAAAAGAGGTTGAGAAGTGACGTTTGATGAAAATTCGACGGCACAGCAAGTATTTCAGGCGTTTATGCGCTTTCGACGTTTGAATTGGCTGAATTGGAATGGAACGGGGCCTAAACCAAGTGATGTTCGTGTCTTGTTTTGTATCAAGAATCATGAAGGGGATCATGCAATGGGCATGAAGTTGTCTGAGATCAGTCAATGCCTGCATGTATCCCCTCCTACCATGACGCAGTTGATTAAAGATTTAGAAGAAAAAGGGCTCGTTCGAAGAACGGTCGATCATTCTGATCGTCGGATCATCCGCATCCGTTTGACTGCGCATGGAGAAAAAACGGTCCAACAAGCGCGCGAAACAGTCGCGGAAGCTTTTCAAGGGTTAGTCGATTTTCTTGGTGAAGAGAAGAGTCGACTATTTTCTTCGCTTCTGTCTGAGGTAGTCGAATTTTATACAGAACATCAGACTCAACTTGAGCGAGAGGATCATTGATGAAAAAATTGTTCCCCTATTTTAAAACTTTCCGGGTTGCGGTGGCAGTAGAATTGATGCTTATCTTTTTACAGTCGCTTTCTATGCTCTATCTGCCGAATTTAATGTCTGACATGGTTGATCAGGGAATCCTGCACGCAGATACCTCATATATTTTGCAAATTGGGGGATGGATGCTATTTGTTTCGTTCTTAGGGATGGGCTGTTCGGTATTGGCTAGTCTGGTCGCAGCAAGAGTCTCTGCAGGTTTTGGAAAGATACTGCGCCAAGAAGTATTTTCTCATGTTGAAGCACTGTCATTACAGGGATTTGATCAATTGGGGACTTCTTCTCTCATCACACGAACGACAAATGATATCACACAGGTACAGCGTTTTGTAAATATGGCGTTACGGATGATGGTCATGGCGCCGATGACCGCTATAGGTGGCATCCTCATGGCCGTCTCGACAGATGCACAATTGTCGTGGATTTTGCTTGTTGCGATTCCGCTGCTTACACTGATCCTCTTTTTTACACTGCGCAAAGGAATTCGCTTATTTCAGATCATGCAGCGCAAGATAGATCAAATTCACCGTATAGTAAGAGAAAATTTATCGGGCATTCGTGTGATACGTTCTTTTAACCGTGTTGCTTATGAAAGAAAGCGATTTGAAAAAGCAAATCGCGAATTAACGGATACGGCAATTGCGGTAAATCACATCATGGCAGCTTTAATGCCTTCCATGATGCTCATTATGAATTTCTCGACAATTGCTATTTTGTGGTTTGGTGGAATTCGCTTAAACAATGGACAGATGCAAATTGGTAGTTTAATGGCTTTTATCCAGTACGTCATGCAAATTTTATTTTCAGTCATGATGGTTTCAATGATGTTTTTTATGATTCCGCGTGCCTCTGCTTCGGCAGCACGGGTAAATGAAGTGCTGGAGTTGACCCCTGAAGTGCAAGATGACAATGGTGTGCAGCGAGGGGAGCAGGGAGTCTTTTCACAAGACGCTTTGGAAATTGAATTTCAAAAGGTGTCTTTTCGCTATCCGGGTGCAGAACAACCTGCGGTGGAAGATATCTCCTTTCGAGTAAAGCCAGGGGGGATTACTGCAATCATCGGGGGTACAGGTTCTGGAAAGTCTACATTGCTGCATTTACTTTTACGTTTCTATGAAGAAGATACGGGCAAGATTCTAGTGGGTGGCATCGATGTTCGCGAATGGCCAAGACAAGAACTGCGCGCGAGAATTGGCTTTGTTCCACAAAAATCGATTTTGTTTTCAGGGAGTGTAGAAGAGAACATTCGTTACGGGAATAACGACGCTTCAGATGACGAAGTATGGCGGGCGGCAAGGATTGCCCAAGCAACCGACTTCATTGCGGCGATGAAGAACGGATTGCAATCGCATATTGCGGAGCGTGGTGCAAATGTCTCAGGAGGTCAAAAACAACGGCTTGCAATTGCGCGCGCGCTTGTGAAAAAAGTGCCCATTTATTTATTTGACGACAGCTTCTCGGCGCTGGACTTAAAGACGGATGCGCAATTGCGCGCTGCACTAAAAAAAGAAGTAAGAGATGCAACGGTTTTACTAGTCGCACAACGTGTGAGTACAGTGATGGACGCAGATCAGATCATCGTTCTTGATAATGGAAAGATAGCAGGAATTGGAACTCATGAACAATTATTAGAAACAAGTGCGATCTATCAAGAAATAGTAAATTCTCAGCTTGCAGAGGGGGAGATCGCATGAATGCGGGGCGAAAAGAAGGAATTGCACAACATTCTCCACTCGCCCGTGGAATTGGTGGTTTTGGTGGACCAGGTGGGGCTTTCATACCGACACAAAAGGCGAAAGATGTTAAGAAGTCGTTAACTCGTTTGCTAGGGTATTTTCGCCCGCATGCGTTTCGTTTGGGAATTGTATTTGGCGCAGCGATCATCGGCACCCTTTTTAGTATACTTGGTCCTAAAATTCTCGGAAATGCAACGACGGATTTATTTGTAGGGGCCATGAGTAAGCTCCGTGGGGAACCCGGTGAAGGGGTTGATTTTACAAAAATCCTCCACCTTCTTTTGGAATTAGGCATACTGTACTTTTTTAGTTCACTATTTAGTTATGTGCAACAGTATCTTATGGCGGGGGTTACACAGAAGACGATTTATGAATTGCGCAGACAGGTTGATGAAAAGCTTTCTCGATTCCCCCTTCGTTTTTATGATACACACTCCCATGGGGATATTTTGAGTCGCTTTATTAATGACTTTGATAACATTAGCAATACACTTCAGCAGAGTCTCACACAACTCATTACCTCAGCGATTACTTTTGTCGGTGTAATCGTGATGATGCTAACCATTAGTCCGCTTATGACACTGGTCGTTTTTTTGACGTTGCCACTAAGTTTTTTTGCAACGAAAGCAATTGCTTCGCGTTCACAGCGACATTTTAGCGATCAACAAAAATCACTGGGACAGTTGAATGGTCATGTAGAAGAGATGTATACAGGACACCTCATTGTCAAAGCATTTTTGCATGAAAAACAGGCGATCGACACGTTCAATGAGATGAATGGGAGATTATATGAGGCGAGTTGGAGAGCGCAATTTATCTCAGGAATCGTCATGCCCTTAATGAGTTTTATTGGAAATCTTAGCTATGTGTTGGTTAGTGTAATCGGTGCGGTATTAGTGACACAAAATGCGATCACCATTGGTGATATTCAGGCATTTATTCAGTATGCACGGCAATTTTCACAGCCTATTACACAGATGTCCAGCCTGACAAATTTGATTCAGTCTACCTTGGCTTCAGCGGAGCGAATTTTTGACCTGCTTGATGAAG
Source organism: Sulfoacidibacillus thermotolerans (assembly GCF_003144315.1). Classification (GTDB taxonomy): domain Bacteria; phylum Bacillota; class Bacilli; order Alicyclobacillales; family SLC66; genus Sulfoacidibacillus; species Sulfoacidibacillus thermotolerans. Next base: position 24,830 of record NZ_MPDK01000026.1, read on the forward strand.
AAGAAGAGATTGCGACTGTCATTGCTCCAGTTAAAAATTTTGCGCCGCGCGGCAGAGTGCAGTTTGAACACGTGCAATTTCGCTATAGAAAAGAGGAACCGCTGATTACCGATTTGAATTTAGATGTTAAGGCAGGGCAAACGGTTGCGATTGTTGGGCCGACAGGTGCAGGGAAGACGACACTTGTGAATTTGCTCATGCGGTTTTATGAACTCGATAGTGGGCGGATCTTGTTAGATGGAGTGGATATTACAAGCTTTGAGCGCCATGATCTGCGTCAGATGTTTGGCATGGTATTGCAGGACACATGGTTATTTCATGGAACGATTCGCCAGAACATCGCTTATGGACGAGAAAATGCGACAGAACAAGAGATCATACAGGCTGCACAAGCAGCCAATGCGGATCATTTTATTCGAACATTGCCTGATGGGTATGATACGTTGCTAAATGAAGAAGCAAGTAATCTTTCGCAAGGGCAAAAACAGCTCTTAACGATTGCGCGTGCAATTTTGGCTGACCCGGCGATCCTGATATTGGATGAGGCAACAAGTAACGTTGATACAAGAACAGAAGCGCATATTCAAAGAGCGATGCAACATTTGATGAGTGGGAAAACAAGTTTTGTTATAGCGCATAGACTCTCTACTATTAAAGAAGCGGATCTCATTCTTGTCATGCAAAATGGCAGCGTTGTAGAACAAGGAACGCATCAGGAGTTAATAAAGAAAGATGGATTTTATGCGGAATTATACTACAGTCAATTTGGTTCATGGGAGAAGCAAGAACCTGCCATTTGACGCGTCTTGTCTTCAGGAGTCACCTAGCGATCGTAAGCCAAATGAATGTGCTATGACCGCTAGGTGATCTTATTGAGGATGAATACGTTTATGATGCAGGAGCCGCTGGTGCGGTTGAGCCATAGGCGATATTAAATCCATCTGTGTCACTATCAGGAACGGATGGGGTGGAAACTTGTTGGCGATTTTGAATCATAACGCCTCCATCGCTCGTCACGAAGTTCGGATTACTGCCGTTTACTGTTCCTGGATCGAATGTGGTTTCTCCATAATTGGCTAACGTGGCGACATGGCCCCCAATCGTCGGTGCTTCCTGAATCCACTCTGCTGATTCTGCAGGTCCAGAGTAGGCTTGGGTCGTTGTAAATGACTCGTTTTCGGTGACATCGTTCAAAGTGATTGTCCAATCGCCGTTGCCGTCATTTTTTATGGATGCAGTCATGTGGTCGCCAGGTTGAATCGTCATGTTTGGAATAACGGTCTCAGCAGCGGGTAGTATTTCCCACCAAGCATCGTAGTGTGCCGAACCACTATAATAATCTTGTTCAGTGCCGGTTTGAATCAAGTCACTGTTGTTGAATCCATCAATTCCAATCCAACTTGAAGAATAGGTGGATCCGTGACTGGGTTGCACAGCAGGGACGATCCAACTTCCTGTGATGCTGTTATACTGACCGGCAGAACCAGAAAGTGCATAACCTGACCAGTTGCTAGATGCCCAGCCATAACTGTTTTGCGTGGTACTGCTACTTGGTTTCAGTTTGATGCGCGGTGCGTGCGTGAGTCCTGAACTGGCTGCTGATCCTGGACTTGTAAAAGGTATGGTACAAATGCAACCGCCTACGAGTACGGTTGAAAACAGGAAAACGGAAAGCCGCATCATTTCAGTCACTCCGATCTAAGTTATTTTCTAAAAAGACAATCTATTTACGTATCCAATCATACTATGAACGATTTACTAACATGTGTGACTGGTAGTAACACATGTTAGTAAATCGTTGTGTAGAATTCAGAAAGTATTTTCTTTAGCTTGAGAGGAGTATGGATAAAACGCCCTTTGCAAATAATGACCTACAGCGAAGAGAGAAAGGGTGGCACGAATATGCGGGATCATATGACTGAGAACCGAGAGATGGAGCGTGCATATGAAGGGATTAGCCCGTTTGAGTTTAAAAACGAGTTGATTCAACTAGCGAAAGACCAGGAGAAAAAAAGTGCGCGCGCCCTGCTTGATGCGGGTAGAGGGAATCCCAACTGGACCGCCGCCACACCCCGCGAGGCGTTTTTTGCGCTTGGTCTGTTTGCTGTTAAAGAATCGCGTGAAGTGTGGAATGAAGGAGATTTAGCTGGTCAACCTGCGAAACATGGCATTGCGGCACGACTTAGAAAGTACATCGGAGAGCATTCAGAACAACCTGGGGTTGAATGGTTGGGGAAATTTATTGATTATGGAATTGAACAATGCGGTTTTGATCCGGACGCTTGGGTTTATGAACTCACAGATGCGATCATGGGGGACAACTATCCTGAGCCGGATCGTATGCTGAATTATGTCGAACGCATTGTTCACGATTATGTGTTGCAAGAAATGGCACAATCAGACACCTCGATTCGCGAGTTTGATCTTTTTGCTGTAGAAGGGGCAACGGCTGCAATGTGTTATATTTTTGAAACCCTCCATGCAAATGGGTTGCTTACTACCGGAGATCGGATTGCCCTCATGGTTCCTATTTTTCCTCCCTATATCGAAATTCCACAATTGACTCAGTATAACTTTGAGGTTATCGAGATTCGTGCGACCGAAATGACAGAACAAGGGGAACATACGTGGCAATATCCAGACTCAGAGTTAGAGAAACTAACTGATCCTTCAATCAAGGCACTGTTTTTAGTAAATCCGAGTAATCCACCTTCTGTTGCAATGCGTCCAGAGTCTAAACAATCTCTCGTGTCGATTGTAAAACGGCATAATCCGACCCTCATGATTATATCAGATGATGTGTATGGCACATTTGTGGATGACTACCGTTCTCTGATGGCAGACTTGCCTTACCATACGATTGGAGTGTATTCATTTTCTAAGTATTTTGGAGTAACGGGTTGGCGGCTTGGCGTCATATCAGTACAGCGTGAAAACATATTTGACGATTTACTACAACAACTGCCTATTGAGAAAAAGGTGCAACTTAAAAAGCGATATGCGTCCTTATCGTTGCATCCGGAGCGCTTGCGGTTTATCGATCGGCTTGTCGCAGACAGTCGGCAAGTGGCACTCAATCACACGGCTGGTTTATCGACTCCGCAACAGGTACAGATGGCAATGTTTGCTGGATTTGCGTTGCTTGATCATGAGAGGAACTACCGAAAATTAACAAAAGAAATTTGCCGCCGTCGCAAACGTTTGTTAATGAAAGGGTTATCATTAGAATTTCGAGAAGATCCTTATGATGCGGCGTATTATACAGAGTTTGACTTGAGTGAATGGGCATTCCATCATTATGGGGCGGGATTTACAGAATTTCTTACTAAGAATTACGAACCGATCGACATTTTGCTGCGATTAGCAAGGAAGGCTTCGATTGTTTTACTAAATGGCGGAGGGTTTCACGGACCGAATTGGTCGATTCGAGTTTCACTCGCCAATCTACCTGATGATGCTTATGCAATCATTGGAAAAGAGTTGCATCATGTGTTGGAAGAATACGTTGTAGTTTGGCAGGGACAAAAACAGCCGACGTCGTGATAAAGAAAGTAAATTTGGCAATTTGGCAGTCAGAGTATAGGGGTGTATGTATATTTTCCAGAGTGGTTTAGGGGAGGTGTACGGATGCAACAAGTGAAGCGAAAGTTAATCCCTCATCGATCAGAATATAAAAAAAATCAGCCGTCCAAATCTAAAGGGACACTTAGTCTTGGAGAGTTGATTTTGATTGGCGTAGGTGGAATTGTGGGAGCAGGATTTTTCTTGGGTGTCGGGTCGCCCATTCGTACTGCAGGGCCAAGTGTACTGATTGCCTTTTTGCTTGGTGCATTTATTACGGCGCAAGTCACTGGGGCGGTGACATCGATTGCTACACATCATCCAGTTGAAGGTTCTTTTAAAGTGTATGCAGATCTCTATCTTGGGCATTTTGCGGGGTACATGCAAGGTTGGATTTACTATGTAGCCAGTGTAATGACGATTGCGAGTGAAGCAGTAGCTATGAGCGTGTTTACACGAGTGTGGCTGCCAAATATTCCATTATGGATTTTATCCCTCGTCTATTCCGCTATTATTTTGCTGATTAATGCATTCGGTGTCAAAAATTTCGGGCGTGTAGAGTCTTTCATGAGTGTAATCAAGATTGCCGCTCTTGTTGGATTTATTCTTTTTGTCGGCGGAGCACTCTTATTCGCGCACGGATCGACTGCAAATGGACTGCAATTGCTCGGTTCATCGTACAACGGTTTTTTTCCGCATGGATGGTCAGGAGTTTGGCAGTCTATGCTGATCGTTGTTTTTGCGTATGCAGGCATTGGCGTTTTTGCGACGGCTGCCGCTGAAGTGCGCGACGTTCAAGAAATTGAACGAGGAGCATTATGGACAATCCTTCTTTTGACACTGCTCTATCTCATTTCAATCGGAGGAGTTTTACTGATTGAGCCATGGCAATCGATAAACACAAATACCAGTCCTTTCGTACTTGCTTTACAACATGCTGGAATGCCTGTTCTCGCGGATATTTTTAATGCGGTCGTCTTAGTCGCGTCTTTTAGCGTGATGGCAGGAGCAGTTTTTTCTGCTAACCAAATTTTAGTGAGTTTAGGGCAAGATCATGAAGCACCGCAGTTTGTAACGAAAATGTCAAGACGTAATGTCCCCTATGGCGCACTTGCGAGCACAGCAGTAGGGATTCTCATTGCCATTGGGGCGGCTTATGGGTTACCAGCAAATGTATATCGTTTTTTGATCAGTGCCTCGAGTTTTATGACTTTCTTTTATTGGTTTGTCATGCTTTTGACGTTTGTCAAATGGCGCCGTACGGAAGAAGGGAAAAAGGCGTTAGCCTCGCGACTTGCATTTGGATCGCCATTTAGCACTTTTGTGACGATGATTGCGATTGGTGTGTTGACCGTATATGCATTGTTCCAAAAAGATCAACGGATTGCTTTTTATGCGTTTTTGGTCATTACTATGCTGATTGGTGGGAGCTATGCATTTGTCAGAAAGCGATCAAGTGTAAAGTGACCATAAAATCACATTGTATTGACCCGTTACTCTTAAAATTTTTACGTGTTTGGAATGTGGATTGACATTCTTTACGCCCCAATGGCACAATCATCAAATAGAGACTGTGTTTGTTATGCAAAGACAGGAACTGATGGAGGGTTTTGCAATGGAGGTTGGCGTAAGGGTTGATATTGATTTGGCGTTTAAAGCTTTAGCGGATCCTATTCGCCGCGCTTTGCTTGAGGCGTTAAAAAAGACAGAGTTTTACTGTCGCATAGATGGGGAATCAGTCAATGGGATTTGTGTACAGGATTTGAGTGGCATGTTGAACTTACCGCAGTCTACCGTGTCAAGACACCTTGCGATCTTGAGGCAGGCAGGACTCGTAGAACATCAGCAAAAAGGAGTATGGCACTATTATTTTTGTAATGTAGAAACACTAAAGGCTGTTGAGTCTTGGATCACCACATTGATTAACAAAGGATCGCGCTGTAAGAAGAGTGCATCTTCGGAGTAAGGCGACAGAGTACAGAAGAGCGCCTTACTCTGTTTGATTGTAGAACGGTGTTATTTGAAATCGATATTCGAGTTATTAAGTGAAGGGAGCATTCGCGTAGTCTTCACCATAGGGGATGAGCATTGGCGGCACTTAGGAGAGTCGTCAAACGTAAAGTTAGCGCGCATCCATCCATTACAGCCCTCTTTGGTACAAGCCCAAATCTGCGTGTTTTCCAGAGGGATCTCTTCAGTTGATTTCTTGTGGAAATACATGATTCGCCCTTCTTTCCTTTGGACAAGCAAAATAAAAACTCTCCTTAAACACGCGTTAAGGACAGTTTACTTTACCGTTTACTGACACGATATATACGGATGTGTGTGATCTCCATATTTTATAAATTCAATGATACCATTGTCGGGGCGAGTTAGCAAGTGAAGAGAACTCAGTGTATGTTTAGGAGCGGAAAACAAAAAGGCGTAAAATGATGTAACTAATGGAAGAGGCTAAGAACATTGCCGCGGCTTTTGATAAGTTTCCACTAATGAATAAAGGTAAGTTGAGGATTCGCAGAAAGTAGCGAGCCATAAAAGACAGCACTGCATCATTGATGACGACGTTCAGGCCGCCTTGCAACCAAAAAAGCAGGATTTGTTTCCGGCTGTTTGTCGCCCGATCAGAAAAGGTAAAGCGGCGATTGAGGATATAACTTGTCGTAATCGCACCGACGACGGCAATTGTATTATAGATGAGCAACAAAATGGATGAGCTCGTGGGAAAGGCGAATAGGCAAATGTTTAATATCGCCAAATCAACGAATGCATTGATGAGTCCAACAAGTAAAAATTTTTGGTAGCGCCTTTTAACCAAGGCTACCTTTTTTGGATGTAGCGGTCGATTTGAGACATGGACCATCACGATTCCTCCAGACTGCGCTCATTTAAAAAGGAGTATTTGCAACTTCTATCGCATTCTCCTTGAATCGGTGCGATCGTGTTTACATGAAAAGCTAATCGAGTAGGAGGGGGCGGCTAGCCCCCGACCTCTCACACCACCGTACATGCGGGTCCGCATACGGCGGTT
>NZ_MPDK01000027.1 GCF_003144315.1 Sulfoacidibacillus thermotolerans
GCAAGAGTAGACGACGTTGTGATTGGATTTGTATTCCATAAGAATAGTATATCACAACAATCTATCTAATGTGATTGAAAAGACAAAAGATTCGCCTAGCGGCGAGCGCCTTATATCCCCAGTGCTAAAGCACGGGACTTTACGGCGCATTCGGTAATGTGGACAAAAGTCTGAATCGATGCTGACGATCCGGACTGCCTTTAAACGAACGCGGTAGGTTTTGAAGAGGGATTGGCAAGACAAACAAGTAATTTCCTTTTCGTAGAAAATGTCTGGCATAGAAAAACGGATCACCGTTCCTTCAAGGGATCTTTTCATTCATCTCATAATTCGCGCGGAAGCCCCTGCCTTAGGCATGGGGTCTATGATCGATTCTACACAGTAGCGTTTGATCGTCTGGTCATCTCTTGCGATCCCTTCTCATTTTCTAATACCTCAATCATTTTGGCAACAAACTTATGGTGACAGTCCAAGGATAGAGCGGGAGAGACGTCTATCGATTCTCATGCATGCACGTATTTGTAAATGGATCCAATCTGTGAAATAGATTTGCCAATCGATCGGGAAGGTTTTCTAATCTGCTTGAATCTGCGATACTAAGAAGAAAATTTCAAATCAAATGTGAGGTATATGTATGGTGTCGAAACTTCAGCATGACGTTCTCCGTTTACTTTCCGAGAATTGTCAACTTTCTACGGAAACCCTTGCAAATCTGCTCGGGGAAACTCCACAGCGGATTGCACAGGAAATTCAAGATCTGGAACAAAAGAAAATCATCCTGCGATACTCCGCAGTCATCAATTGGGATAAAGTCGAATCACAACGTGTAACAGCCGTGATTGATGTGAAAGTAACGCCGCAAAGAGAGGTTGGATTTGATGCAATTGCGGAAAGAATTTATCGTTTTCCTGAGGTGAAGTCTGTTTCTCTGATGTCTGGAGCGTATGATTTGCAGGTTGTTGTTGAGGGCAATCACATCAAAGAAGTTGCTGGATTCGTGTCACAAAAATTGTCTACGATTGAGCATGTGAATTCGACGACCACTCATTTCCTCTTAAAGACCTATAAATCCAATGGTGTGATTTTTGATGATCAAGAAGGCGACCAACGGTTGGTGATTTCTCCGTGAGTTCACTGTATGATCGTCTTTCACCTGTCGTTCGCAATCTGCCGCCCTCTGGAATTCGACGTTTCTTTGATCTAGCGAATGAAATGGAAGACGTCATATCGTTAGGCGTAGGAGAACCCGATTTCGTTACTCCGTGGCATGTGCGGGAAGCCTGTTTCTATGCACTCGAAAGAGGATTTACGTCTTATACATCGAACTATGGGTTGCCAGAACTTCGAAAGGCCCTTGCCCAGTATCTTCAAGACTTTGACTTGGCGTATGATCCCATGACGGAATTAGTCGTGACAGTTGGGGGAAGTGAAGCGATTGATCTCGCACTTCGAACATTGGTCTGTCCAGGTGACGAGGTCTTGATTCCTGAGCCTGCCTATGTATCGTACAATCCGTGCGCGCGCTTGGCCGGGGCAGAACCAGTGGCTGTCCCAACGCATGCGCAAGATCAGTTTCGTTTAAATATTGAGCAATTGCGAGCACATATTACGCCACGCACGAAGGTTTTAATCCTTTGTTATCCCAATAACCCGACAGGGGCCATTATGGAAATCGAAGACTTGCGCTCAGTGGCGAAGGTAGCTATTGAGCATGATTTGTTTGTGATTTCAGATGAAATCTATGCCGAATTAACCTATGGGAAGAAGCATGTAAGCATTGCGTCTATTCCCGGAATGAAAGAGCGGACTATACTGATCAGTGGAATGTCGAAAGCGTTTGCGATGACAGGCTGGCGAATCGGGTATGCGGCTGCCCCAGCTGAGTTGCTCAGTGCAATGGTCAAGATTCATCAATACACGATTCTTTGTGCACCCATTATGGGACAAATGGCAGCATTAGAAGCACTGCAAAACGGTCGACAGGCAAAGGAGCAAATGGTGGAGCACTATGATCAAAGAAGGCGGTTGATCGTCAACGGGTTGCGTGAGATCGGCCTGTCGTGCCATGAGCCCCAAGGAGCTTTTTATGCTTTTCCAGATATACGTTCGACGGGACTCACGTCAGAACAGTTTGCGGAAGGATTGTTGCGTCAAAACAAAGTCGCGGTTGTCCCTGGGAATGTTTTCGGGGAAGCTGGGGAGGGCTTCATTCGTTGTTCTTATGCGACTTCAGTTGAGCAAATTCATCGCGCGTTGGAGCGCATCGACCGTTTCGTTCAGTCCATTCACTAAAAAATAAAGAGGAAGCGAGAATCATTTGTAGACTCCTCTATGTACGTATCTTTTTGTGAGAAAATAAGGTCTACTACTGAGCTACTTCTGGATCGATCGGATTGCTAAAAAGCAAACTAAGTTTTTATCTTGATTTTGCCAAAAACTTGTTTATGGCTACCTCATTTTGGAGAGACTGCGAAATGAGGTGATGAGCTATGAATCAGGATGACAACAAGCAACAAAATGGCCTCGACAAATCAATCGAGAGGCCAGCGCAGGATGCTGACGAGCCGGGGAAATGGAAGGCGTTTTTTGCTAAGCGTTGGGCGTTTCCCGCATTGTATCTCATGGCTGCAGCATTCATTATTGCCCTTATGTACGGACAGGCGCACCGCCTAGTCAATGTAGGAGGCTCGCAAACTGCGGCGCAACCTACGACGCAGAGTCAGACGGGTCCGGCATCCGTCACAACTGCTGCGACGATGAGCTTTACGTGGCCGATTGCGCCGGATACGACGGGGGCAAAAGTCGTGCGCGGGTTCTTTGATGCGAACGCAAAAGGCGCGACACTGCAGACGCTTGCCGCGGATCTCGTCAATTACAACAACAGCTACCAAGGGTCGACGGGTCTTGATATTGCGCTGCCCGGTAACAGCAAGACTTTTGGTGTCGTCGCGGCGGCTGCAGGGACGGTGACTGAAGTGCGCAACAGCCCTGTGATGGGATGGGCTGTCGAAGTGAATTCTGGGCATGGATACACGGAAATCTATCAATCCCTTGGTACGGTAGATGTGAAAGATGGGCAACAAGTCACACAGGGGCAAGATCTTGGCACAAGCGGATACAATCAACGCGAGGCCAGTCTAGGTGACCATCTCTTTTTTGAACTAGAGAAAAATGGGGTAGCCATTGACCCAGCCTCTGTTCTTCCAAAGTCCGTGTCATAGAGTGAGGGTTTGCGCACAGATCTAGCAATAACCAAAAAGGAACACGAAAAGCTGCTTCATAGAGTGAAGCAGCTTTTTTCTATGTTATTAAAAAGCGGTGATAGAACGAGTAAGGACGAGCAATTCAGTGATAAGGGCGCACCACTTCCGTAAATCGACGGATTTTGGCATATGCTGTACACCCCCTCATATACTGTACCAGACTTGCGAAACATGGGGGAGGCGAGGGTGTGCACGACTACATCAAGGAGCGAACGCTAAAAATCGGCGAGTATATCGTCGAGACTCGCAACACCGTCCGGACGATTGCCCGCGAATTTGGCGTCTCCAAAAGCACCGTGCATAAAGACCTGACGGAGCGGCTGCCAGAGATCAACCCCGACCTCGCAAACCGCGTCAAAGAAATTTTGGAATACCATAAGTCGATTCGACATTTACGCGGCGGCGAGGCGACAAAAGAAAAATATAGAAAGGATGAGCCAAAGCGAAAAGTCACGAAAAATCTTGTCGTCGGGAGAGGATTTGGCGTCCGCATGTAGAAATCAAATAGAAGCGTAAAAGAAGGGGGATCTTATCGCGAGTCGATTCCCATTTTATGCCTAGGTTCATAGGGCCTAGTTTCCCGTCAGAGAGGATTTTATGATGTTTAAGAAAGATATTGGTGTCGATTTAGGAACTGCTAACGTCCTTGTGCATGTGCGTGGACAGGGGATCGTGTTAAACGAACCGTCTGTCGTCGCGATTGAGAATCAGAGTAAGCGGGTCGTGGCAGTGGGAGAAGAAGCTCGTCGCATGCTCGGCCGCACGCCGGGGAATATCCTCGCGATTCGGCCTCTGCGCGACGGCGTCATTGCTGATTTTGAGATTACAGAGATCATGCTCAAGCACTTTATCACAAAGACGATTGGCAAAGGGTTGTTCTCGCAGCCGCGCGTCGCCGTGTGCGTCCCAGCGGGGATCACTTCGGTTGAGCAAAAAGCAGTGCGCCAAGCGACAGAAGCCGCGGGGGCGAAGCACGTATATTTGATCGAGGAGCCAAAAGCTGCGGCGATTGGGGCGGGACTTGACATCACGCAACCAAGCGGGAGCATGGTGGTCGACATTGGCGGAGGTACGACGGATGTCGCTGTGTTGTCCTTAGGGGACGTCGTCACCGCCTCTTCTATTCGCGTCGCGGGGGACAAGTTTGACGAAGCGATTATTCGATATATAAAACGCAACCACAATTTATTGATTGGAGAACGCACGGCAGAAGATATAAAGATTCGCGTAGTATCTGTGAAGCGGGGATTGCGTCAAGAGGAGATCGACGTGCGCGGGCGCGATATGATGACCGGTTTGCCAAAGACCGTGCTCATTCGCACAGATGACATGGTGCAGGCACTCGAAGAATCTGCGTATGCGATTGTCGCTGCAGCAAAAAGTGTGTTAGAAAAAACGCCTCCAGAACTTGCGGCCGACATTTTTGATAAGGGCGTGATTCTGACAGGAGGCGGCGCTTTACTGCACGGAATGGACAAGTTGTTGACAGAGGAACTCGAAGTACCTGTCTATATCGCAGACGATCCGATGGAGTGCGTCGCGCGCGGTACCGGGTCGTTTCTTGAGAATATCGATAAGTGGGGGCGGCCGCCGGCAAAGAAACAGCGCTATCGCGCTTGAACAGGTGGCAAACTGTGTGATCAGATGGGATGAGATGAGATGGATGGACTTTCCACGATAGGTTCTGGCCTGCTTGCAGACGAGCGTTTGCAGCAAGTCGTGATGAACAACTTGACCAATGTCACAACGCCAGGGTTCAAGCAATCGACAGGGGAACTGATGGCGTTTCCGCAGCAGTTGTTGATGCGCTACAATTACGGGTCAAACGGCGCAGGCGCAGTGCCGCTCGGCGTTGTCAACCGCGGGGCGCTGTTTCAAGAGGCAGTGGCAAACTTTCTGCAGGGTCCGATCGAAGCGACGGGCCAGCCCCTTGATCTCGCGATTGAAGATCCGGCGACGGTGGGGACATCCGTCTACGCACAGGCTACAGGGGCTGGCCAAGCGGTGCAACTCGCGACGACACTGTCTTTTGTCGTAGGTGCAGGCGGCGTGATTGAGACGGCAAATGGCGATCCGATCGTGCCTGTCGGACCGAACGGCGCACCGCTTGCAGGCGCGCGGGTGATTGCAAATCCGAAGTATAAAGGCTTGCAGTTATTTGGTGAGGATGGGGCGCCTGTGGTCGATGCCCATGGCCAGCCGTCCTATCACATCGTCTCGGCCGCCGGACAGGTGATTGGACCCTCCACAGACGGCGCTGCAGGCCCTTATGTGCAGATGTCAAGTGCCGTCACAGGCGGCGTGCACTCCTTTTTCGCCGTGGCCAACCGCGCAGCAAACGGTCAGGTGGGCGTCGCGTTGACACGCGATGGGCAGTTTCACGTGGGCAGTGACAACTTGTTGTATGATGCAGCAGGCCAGCGCGTGCTTGCCGTTGCGGCAAACGGACAGCCGCTTCTCAACTCTGCCATTGAATTAAATCCAGCGTATCGTGGCCAAGGGATTTTTGGGGCCAATGGCTCGCCTCTGTACGATGCCGCAGGGCAACCTTCCTACCGCATCGTCGGGACAAATGGTGCACCGCTTGCGGGTGCGCAGTTTGGCGCTGTCGCCGTGAATGTCGCGACGCTTACGGCACTCGGTCAAACGGGTTTTCTGCCAACGGCGACGACGGCCTACACACGCAGTGCAGCGACCCTAAAAGTGGGTGCGCTAGAAAAGGCAAATGTCAATGCAACGCAAAACATGGTCGATATGTTGCAAATTTACCGCAGTTTTGAGGCAAACCAGACGCTGGCACAGACGATCGATGCGACGTTGAAACTCGCGGTGACAAGCGTTGGGTCTGTGCCCGGACTCTAGAGGATCAGGAACGCACACAGAAAGAGGACGGTGTGACACGTGTCTCTATTAACCATCGCCGCATCGGGGATGCAAAGTCAATCTCAGCAACTTGATGCAATTGCCAACAACATCGCCAACGTGAACACGGTGGGGTACGCGAGTGTCAACCCGACGTTTGCGGACAATTTGACTCAAGTGTATGGCCAGCCGCTGCCTGTACAAGGGCTTCCGGATCGGCAAACGCCCGCGGGGTTGTGGCTTGGCACGGGTGCGCATGCGGTGTTCAATCACGCAAACTTTGCGCTTGGCAGTGATAAGACGACGCAAAATCCCCTTGACATGGCGATTGTAGGGGACGGCTTTTTTACGGTTGCTCTGTCCACAGGGCAAGTCGGATACACGCGTGCAGGGAATTTCATTGCAAGTCATGATGCCAAGACAGGAAAGACGTACCTTGCACTGCCAGATGGCACGCGCGTGCTCTCACAAAGCGGACAGCCGCTTGATTTGACGGGAATCGCGGTGAACACACTGCGCGTGGCGCCGGATGGTACGCTTTCTGGAACGACGATGAACGGGGTGCCAGTGCAGATCGGCACGCTTGGCCTTGCGTACATCGCACACCCAGGCAGTGCGCTGTACAGCGTCGGGGACAGTGTATACGCGCTAAATCCTGGGTATCGTGCGACAACCAATGCGACACCGGGTGCGCCTCCCTCGCTGTTTGGACAAGTGCACGGTTTTATGCTTGAACAGTCAAATGTGAGCCTGACGGAGCAGATGACGCAACTTGTGGCGACACAGCAGGCGTATGAGATGTCTTCTACGGCAGTTAGCATCGCGAACAAGATGATGGGGCTTGAAAATCAATTGCGCTAACGCGCACTGTGCAAAGCAGAGGTGCACAGGCTGTGTATGAGTTGCTCCCAAAGGACTCGCACACAGCCTGTGCACTTTTTATTTCGATGTGGGGAGCTAATCTTGCAGCGCGCGCGCCAGTTTTTTGAGCGCTCGCTTGCGCCATGTCTTTACGGTCTCTGGTGAGACGCCATAACGCGCAGCGACAAGCGTGCTTGAAGCACCTTGTAGAATCACTTGTTCAAGTGCGATCTGCTCACGCGGCGAAAGTAAGGCAAAAAGATCACTCCACTCGCTCAAATCATACGCGGCAAGTGCTGTCGTATCGGCGATTTGCAAAAGGAGCTCGGCATCTTGCGTCTCCTCTTGCAGCGCAGGTTCTTTTTGTATACGCGCTGCGGTGCGGTTGGCACTGCGCACGCAGGACCAGATCCCAGCGCGCACGCGCAGCTTGACAAAATGGCGAAAGTAGACGCCGTGGCGAGTGTCATAGGCGCGAATCGCGCGCAGCAAGTGTTCATAGCCACACTGCACGACATCTTCAGACGGCAGTGAGGACGTCTGATAGTAGCGTGCCAAACGCACGACAAGCGGAGTAAAGCGCGTGCACAATTCACTGAGGGCAGCAGGGGTGCCTTGCTGTGCCGCATATACGAGCTGTAAGAGCGATTCTTCTGTCGCATTTGGCGAAGCGGAAAAAGTCATTGAACATCCTTTCGGACCGGTCCTTTTTAGAATTACGCGCAAAAAAATGATAGAGTAGAAAAATTTTTCTCGCAAAATGGCCATTCCACATTTGTGAACGATTGCTTAGTATTGTAAGATTAGATTTAGATGAAAGTGGTTGATTTGGCAATCGACTGCATCATCAGAAGGCAATGAGACCTTGCGGACTTTTCTAAAACTATGAAAAAAAGTAGTCTTAGAAAGAATGCAAAATCTGGACTTGGAGGTCGTCGATGAGACGTCAACACATTGCTGTAGAAAAGGTGGCTGCAGTCATCCCGCACTATGAAGCGGGTTATGGCTTTGGGTCACGCATTTTGCGGATGGATGGAGGGGAACTCCTAGATTCTCGTTCACCGCTGACGGTTATGAAATATCTGTTGCGCCCTTATGGTTTTTCCTACACGGAATACCGTCATCTGCATCAGGAGCACTGGCATACAAAGCAAAACCTGCCGATCGTATGGGATGGGCACGTGTTTATCACTTGTAAGATGACGCGCGCACTCGTTCCGGGAGACGAAACGTATGGGTTTATTCGCCTGGAAACAGTTGATGGAATTCGCAAACGCGACACTGCGGGCAGTTCGTTTTTGTTGCTAGATGGGCGCACGCTAGACACGGTGCTGCCTGCGCGCTATGTGCAAGATGCGATGGGAGAAGCGACGTTGCTAACTTTTTTGTCAGTCACTAAGGCGCAGCGGCAAGAGCAGGCGTTGCGCTGTGCGCTGGATGAGATGGGGAGTAAGGAAGAGTCAGAAGAAAAGCCCGAACAAAAGCCCGAACAAAAACCGCCTGAAACGGTGAGACCGCCTGAATCCGCAAAGCCACAAGAACCAAAGGACAGCATACGGGAAACGGCGCACAACCTGATGAAAGAATTCAAGGAACGTCTCACGCACACGACCGCGCCTTCTTCGAAATCGCTTACAGGGGAGAAGGACTGGTGGGATCTCGTATTAAGTCGCATCGATCCTGTTGCGGCGGCGGCGATTCGCGCATTGCTTGATTTGGACAAGGAGAAATAGAGGAGAACGTTTGGCGCGAGAACGCCTATTTTGTCACATGCAACGCGCGCAATTCCGTTTGTACAGGCACAATGGGAACGGGACTTTGCGCCAGTGAGGTCAGCATGGGAATCGCGGTTTCACGTACAGCGGTTGGCGCAATCACAGTGAGTGTGACGCGATCGGTAAACGAAGCGGCGACCTCCCATCCGGCCTCGCGCAAACGGTGGAGTGCAAAGTCATACTGACTGTAATCCAGCGTCAAGTGATAGAGATCGTGTGGAGCGATCGAAAGGAGGGTTGCGGCTTCGATGGCACGTACGACAGAGTGACTGTACGCGCGCACGAGACCGCCTGCGCCTAGTAACGTACCGCCAAAATAGCGCGTCACGACGGCGCATACATCGACTAGATCGTGCTGTTGTAGTACATGGAGCATGGGGCGCCCGGCAGTACCGGCGGGCTCCCCATCGTCATGAGCGCGCTCTGTGCCGTCTTTGAGGCGAAAAGCACTGCAATGGTGGGTTGCGTCCCAGTACTGTTTGCGGAGCAAAGCGAGTTGCTGCTGAACGGCATGCTCTGTGGCTGCGGGAAATAGTGCACAAAGAAAACGCGATTTTTTTTCCACCCACTCGACGTGGACGGGAGCTTCCAGGGTGCGGTACGATACAGGTAAGGACACATCAGACATCTGATCGACGGCCTCCTTTCGAAACATGCATAGGTGAACATTCCTTTGTCTATTGTACTGTTTTGCAAGCGTAAATAAAGGTGGTTCTACCGATATGAATGCGACATATAATAAGGCGTTGACAAAAAAACATCCGCTTGTCCTGCACGTGGTGGCGGCAGGGGAGTTTGGCGGCGCGGAAGCACAGATTCTTGCACTCATTAAGGGCTTACAGAAAAAAGAGCGTGTGCAAGTCGCTGTCGCGACGTACTACGAGGGGAGATTTACGCAGGCAGTTCGTGAAGTGGGCATCGCGACCCACGTGCTGCAAAGCCGTCAGCCACTCTCTGATGTGCGCGCGTTGCGCGAACTTGCACAGACGCTTCGCCCAGACTTGATCCACACTCACGGCGTGCGCGCCAGTCTCGCAGGGCGCCTGACGGGAAGCGCGCTTCGCATCCCCGTGGTCACTACGGTACATAGCGATCTGTTTTATGATTATGCACCCCCTAAGCGCGCCTTGATGATGCAACTCGAAGCGCGCACGAGACACTTATCGAGGCGTGTGATTGCCGTATCAGATGCCCTCAAGGCGGTACTCGTACGGCGCGGGTACAAAAGTGGGCAGCTGATCGTCGTGCGTAACGCCCTTGAGATTGAAGAGGCGCACAAAAAACTTGAAGAGGCAAACCTGCATCCGCTCGATCTGAGAAAGCATCTGCACATATCGGAGAAAACGCCGCTGTTACTTTGTGTCGCCCGCTTGCATCCAGTGAAGCGTCATGACTTTTTACTGCGCGCCTTTGCGAAGGCAGTATTTGACTTGCATGTGGATGCGCATCTGGTCATCGCGGGGGATGGTCCAGAGCGAGCGAACTTGGAAGCGCTCGCGCAGGAACTCGGACTCCTCTGCCAGGAAACAGACACAAAGCAGGCACTTTCGCGCGTCCATTTTCTAGGCGTTCGCCAAGATATCTACGCACTCTTGCGCGAAGTAGATGCCGTCGCGCTCACTTCGCAGATGGAAGGCTTGCCGATTGCGCCGCTCGAAGCGATGTTCGCGGGTCGCCCTGTCATCGCCACGCGTGTTGGGGGGCTCTCAGAAATCATCGAAGAAGGCGATGCGGCAACAGGATTGCTCATCCCCTTTGGCCATGTCGATTTACTCGCGCAGGCCATTGCGCGGCTGCTCCGTGATCGGGCTCTGTGCGCGCGCCTTGGAGAGAATGGGAAGCGCCGCGTGCTGACCCACTTCACCGCATCGCAAATGGTCGATCGAGTGCAGAACGTGTACTTAGAACTGGTCAAAAGTTAAAAAAATCCGTGTTTTTATCGCAAAGACAAAAAAATCTGCTATAATGAAGATAGTCAAATTTGCTAAATCATGCCGATCTCGCACACGCATTCTGTGCAACTTGCATAAAATCTAGTAGACATTTTGCAAGATGAACGCATTTCTGATCATCTTGTACTTTACGTCAGCAAAGAATGTCGTCTATAATGCAAGTGTACGCAAGTGTCTAGTATACTCAACGATTTTTGCTGTCCATTGGTCAAAGGATAGGTTTGTACATAGAAATTCTGCGAATGTCGATTCGCTAGAGTAGTACCTAGGGTGAGAGAGGGACGAGACCTCTCGTGCGCCCATTGCGAATGTAACCGATGTAACCAAAAGCAAGGGGCTGGCGTCTACACCGAGAGGAGGGATGCAACCCTGTGGGATACGCTCGAACAGGACTCGCTAACAAGTGCAAATCGCGTGTGGGACGGGGAGCGAATAGAGACGCTATTTACACGATGTTAGTGCAGACGTTCGGAAACGACTCCATAGGAGCATTGGGAAGAGTAGACCTCAAGGTAACATAAGTATGACCATAAGTAAGACATCATATTCCAAGTAGGACAGAGGAGGAACTGATTTGAAACGCTCGCTTTCCAGTATTGCGGCAGCAGCCCTCGTGTTAGGGTCTCTTGCACCAGCGGCTTTTGCGGCTACAACGTCCAGTTCTTATACGGATCTTGCCGGCTATTCATGGGCTGCGCAAGACATTAACAGCCTAAGCGCACAAGGATATATTCACGGGTATAGCAACGGCACCTTCCAGCCTGGTGCATATGTGACACGCGGCCAATTTCTCGCCTACTTCATGAACGCGATGGCAGCGGTGACCGGTGTGAAACCACACAACGCAGGAAAAGTATTTAAAGATGTGGAGCCTGGCAACTGGGCGTATGAGTACGTCAGTGCGGCTTACAGAGCAGGATGGATCAATCCTTACTGGCTCAATGTGAAGATTGGCAGCAACTTCAATGAAAACTATCGCGCTTCACGTGGAGATGCAGCTTCTTTCTTTGTTGCAGCGATGGAAAAGACCGGAATAATAAGTTCTACAAATGGGATGTCGCCGCTAGCTTATGCAGAATCGATCGGATTGTTTGATGGAATTCCGAATGGACAAGATACAATTTATCTAAATCGTGCCGCGGCTGCGGTTGTGTTGCAAAATATGTTAAATTTCGCAAGCAATCCTACGATGACGGAAACTCCTGCGAGTGAGACATTGTCGTTGAGTTCCAATACCCTAGTTGCGGATGGGACTTCTACTGATACTGTCACGGCAAAGGTTGTTGATGCAAACGGCAATCCTGTACCGGGTATTGTTGTAAACTTTACTTCCAGCAATACCTCTTCTGCGACCGTGCAACCGACGGCAACGACGGATAGTAACGGGGTTGCGACTGCAACTGTAACCGCGGGGACAACTGCGGGTTCCACAGCGATTATGGCGACCGTTGGGAATGTTACAAAAGCAGTTGTTTTGACGGTTACGCCAACTGTGTCAACAATTACAAATTCACTTGGTAATTTGTCGGTGCAAGGCCAATCAGTTGGATCGGGATCATCTGCAGCACCAGCGGTCGCAGCGGTTGATCATGGAGTCACGGTGTCTACGACAGTGACAAATGCAGCTGGAAATCTCCAGTTTGGTTTGGATTTGCAGTACTTGGTTTCCACCTCCTCCAATATTACTGCTACAGCTGATGGCACAACGCTTGTTGCTTCTCAACTGTCTGCGCCAGTTGTCATTGGGAACAATACGTACAACGCAGTGTACAGTGTGCCGGTAAACAGTCAAGGAGTTGCCTCAGCAACCTTTACGTCTTCGGCAAGTTCAACACAACCGTTTAATGTGGTAGTTCGTGCACCACTCACAGTAAATGGTCAACCCGTTCAATCCAACCAAGCAACAATTCAATGGGGCATTCCGGGAACATTAGTTTTGACACCGTTATATAGCAATACGCCCGATAATCTGAACTTCTCTACTGCATCGAATCCGACAGCGGGTTTGGTACCGGTCGTAGCAACGATTCTTCCGGCTAGCGGGAGTCAGTCAGTGTCTGGGCAAACGATTCAATTTACATTAAGTAACTTTAACCAACCCAATGGAACCAACGGAAATGTATACTTCACTGATGCAAGTGGAGTGACACCGGTAGCGGGGAATTCGATTTTATCTGGGTCGGGAACAGTAACATATGATGCGGTGACAAATGCAAGTGGTCAGGCGATAGCTTATATCAATGCGAATCAACCTGAGACCAATAATGTAGCAGAGCCTGGGGCACAAGTACAAGCGAGTGTATCGGCGGAAGTTGTCAATGGAGGCAGTTCGACAGGGACCAGTACTTTTGTTTGGGGAACGACAGGCTATCCATCCCAAGTGGCGAATATTTCTCCTTCGCAATCGTTGAATGTTATCACTCCGAGTGCAAGCACGACGAATGAAGAGACAGCAACCTCTGGTTCAAAAGTAACTTTCTCAGGAACAGTTGAAGATGCTTCAGGGAATCCTGTTGCAAATGCTCGATTGGTCATTACTGATTGGAATGCAGTAAATGGTACTGAAAACAACATGGATAGCGATTCGTATGTTCCGTCAGGTTCCGCGACATCGCAATTATTTAGTGGCACATCTTTTGATGTGGTGACGACCAATGCTCAAGGTCAATTCACATTTACTACAACAGCAACTGTTCCGGTCACGCAATCAGTGGAAAATAGCAGCAATACGTACTATGTGTATTACGCGCCAGATACTCTATCTGTTGTAGAAGGACAGAGCTTACCGCAAGGTCTGATACCGTTAACAATTGATGGTTCTGGGAATAATGCACTTAATGTACTTTGGCAACAAGGGCAAACTGTTCAAGCGGTAGGCGTCAATCACAATGCGATGCAAACACAATACAATGCACTTACGGATGTGCCAACCACCTTTAACTTTTCCAACATTTCGGGAAGCTCTGAGGGTTTGTATGCAGCCGCGTACAATCAAAATGGGCAAGTGATTGCGCCTTCAAGTAGCAATCAGTTTGCAAATTACAGCTTGACCTATACCATCACCACGCCAAGTGGAATTGCAATAACGCAAGTTGGAGACGCAAATCTTTCAAGTATTAATAATGCACTTAATAGTCAATTTGCAGAAATCACTGGTGTAACAGCAACGTTAACCAATGGTGGCGCGTTGATGTTGAATAGCGTCACAGGGTATACCACATCTGGCGCACTTCAAACAATTACTAACATCAACAATTCTAGTGTTCTAGGCAATGCCGGCAGTGGAATGATTCCATTTACTGTGAACTCTTATGGAGCAACGGCAACCGCAAATGGAATAAGTGGTTCGGTAAACGTCAGCGTTTCAGCGACCAATACTCAAACGTCGACCGCTGAGGGTGGAGCATCGGGTACCATCACGGCAAACTTTACTCCCGCTAGCGCGTTTGCAAGTCTTGGTGTAGCTTCTAGTCTGCAACAAATGCAGGATTACACCCCACTTGTTGATACGAACGCACCTTTGCCATCTTCAATTGAAGTTTCTGGATCTGCATACGG
Source organism: Sulfoacidibacillus thermotolerans (assembly GCF_003144315.1). Lineage (GTDB taxonomy): Bacteria > Bacillota > Bacilli > Alicyclobacillales > SLC66 > Sulfoacidibacillus > Sulfoacidibacillus thermotolerans. Next base: position 14,272 of record NZ_MPDK01000027.1, read on the forward strand.
AGCTACAGGAAGTCCAAGCAACAATAATGTAGGTACATTTATTGTTGCACCATTCAACAATTTCGTGAACTTAGCGACGATCCCGACGCAAGGATTCTCCTATAATATTTCTGGAACAAAGAGTGGGGATGTATACTCTGTAGATGGGTATGTGGTACCGGGAAATCCACAAACCGCTACCGTAAATGTACAACCAGATGGAGTTGTTAGTGTAAACAACACTCCGTTATGGGCAGATCCAAATGGTGGAACCGTTGTTGGGTATGGTCAAAGTGGAACTACAACTTATGTCTTAGTACAGGGGCAAGCAGGAACTTCAACAACACCATTCACTTTATATAGTGTTTCCTCGAATGGGGCATTAGCTGAAGTTGCATCTTATCCTGTGCCTAATGTTAATCTGCCAACATTGCCAGCTACTTACTTTGGGTTTAGCACGAGTGGTTCCACTTTGAGCTTAGAGTATAATAATAGCAGCTTTGCAGGTTTAACTACTGTAGGCGCATCAAGCACATCAAGTGCTCCGAGCCTTACGCTTACACCTGTACAAATTGCAACTGTACAGGTAAGTGACGAATATGTGGAGCAACCGACGTTCACGGTATCCAATACGCTGACGAGTTCAACTGCAACAGTAACCGGAAACTTCTCATCTGCACAAACAGGACTTGGCTCCATTGTCGCAGGACCTTCGACGATTAGTGCGCCCGCTAACAGTTCACAAACCGTTACGTTTGAGGCGATGGATCAGTTTGGAAACCCTGTGCCAAACCAATCATTCTACATCCAGCCTAACCAACCAGGGTTATGGATTACTGCTGTAAATGGCCAACAATTGACGGGTACAGTGAACATGGGCACAGCCACCCAACCTAGTAATCAAACAGAAAACACTCCTGTTCCTTTATTTGGAAACGCCCTTAACTTAGGCTATCAGAGTGTCAGTGCGACCGGAATTACTGCTTACCATCTAAATGGTACAGAACCTGTTGTTTCACTTGAAACGGGTGCGAATGGGGAAGTTACTGTTACACTGGCGGATGGAAATGTGACGTATATTACGGCTCCTAATAATTCGGAAACAGCGCAGTTTGAGGTTGCACCCTCTGTACAAATTAATTCTACAATTGATTTGACTACAGAAATTACCCAAACTTCTACTGATACCGTCGGAACATTGCCAGTGACTTGGAATGGTCAACAACCTTTAAGTGCGTCAGCAACCACAATTACTTCTACTTCTACTTCGACGTCTGATGAATACACGACTACGTTAACTGTTACAGACGTGTATGGTAATCTTGTTACAGGCTTGAGTTCCTCGGATATTACTCTGACATCGATTAACGATGGAACAAATTCTTCTGTAACGCCAACATTAGTTAGCAGTTTTCCTTCAACACCTTCGACTGGTGAGTACACAGTTGTCAGTGATGGTAGTGGTACGTACACCATTACGATTTATGATAACAATTCCGGTGCATTCACAACAGGAAATCCAGCAGTTAATATTTCGGTAGTGAATGGCACAGCTTCATCACCTGTTGACCAAAATATTGCGGGCGGTGCGACAGCAACCACTACAGCAAATTAATGTGTTTTGATGAAATTACTTGAATTAGAAAAGAGGTTGGGACAAACGTCTCAACCTCTTTTCGCTAGGAGGTTTTATGGTTACCCATGATGAAGTTCGTCAGAATCTGATTTTGCACCGATATGATGAGGCTCGTAATGGGGCTTTGGAGTTGGTCAGCATAAACCCGCTAGATGCCCAGGGATGGGTTTTTCTTGGGGAAGCCTGTTTGCGGAGTGGGAATGGAACTGTTGCACGTCGTTGTTTTGATCGAGCTTGGCTCCTGGATCCTGAAGCAAAATGGGTATCTGCAATGCAAAAAGCATGTGAGGATGCACCTTCAGGAACAGTCACAGATCATGAAGTGGAGAAGGTTTTAGCGTATCCATCAAAGACAGTTAGTGCTCTTATTTTATTTAAAAATAATAAGAGAACATTAAGTGCATGTTTAGCTGCGTTGCAACGGGCGGTTGATGAGATAATCGCTGTGGATACAGGTTCAAGTGATGGATCCCGGGAAATTGCGGAGATGTATGGAGCAAAAGTCTATGATTTTCCATGGATCGGTGACTTTTCAGCGGCAAGAAACTTTGGATTGAAATATGTGAGTTCTGATTGGGTAATTGCGATTGATTCGGATGAGATCTTAGAATTAGGTGATCAAGATAATATTAGAATTACTGCAGGATTATTTCATGAACTTCAAGTTCCGGCGATTGTTCGGATTGTTCAAATGAATAAGTTGGGGAGGATCATCGTTCCTGCACTTTCCCAATCTCGAATGTTCCCGATGAATAAAGGGCTTCATTGGGATGGAAAAATTCATGAAGTGATTACCTTTCAGGAATTTGTGAGAGATCGAAGAGTCGTTAGACCTGCAGTTCGAATTCGTGTATTTCATGATGGATATGATCCGGAGTCCGTAGACATTCAAAGTAAATACGATCGCAATATTACATTACTACTACAACAGCTTCAACAGGAACCTGATAATCCAAGTCTGCATTTCTTTATTGGTAGAGAGAGTTTGTTTTTAAAACGATATGATGTTGCAATCAAGCACCTTGAAGAAGCTGAGAGGTTAGGTCAAAAGATAACCGGTTATGGAATGGTTCCTGATATTATGCGGAGATTAGTTCAAGCATATGCTGAATCGGGAAATGTAAAAAAAGCTGAACAAAAAGCGGAAGAGATGATTAGCTTATTTCCAACCTATCCAGATGGTTTGTTTTTAAGGGCAGAGATCCGGATTCGAAAAATTGATCAAGAAATTCAAAAGGCATATTCAGAGATGCTTTCTGCGCAGAAAGCAGCAAATTCGTACCGAGGGATTACAGAAACGGATTCAACAATTGGAACATGGAAAAGTGAAGTGTATCTAGCAGACATCGCTCGTTGGTTGGGTCGATGGGATGAGGCAAGAGCGCGTTATGTGTCGGCGATTTCAATAGCTCCAGAACTTATGGAAATTAGAAAGCGTATTGATGAAATGGACCGTCAAATTCATTTACTTAGCGAAGCAACCACGCAAAATTGAAAGATGCAGACCATTAGAAAATTGGAATGAGTGTGAAACGTGTAATTTGTTATTTATAGATTCCACGATCAAGCACAGAAAGAATAATTGAAGAAGTTATTACCTCTTCAACCGCTTTTCTTTTCTCTGCTTCGACTACCCTGACATAGCGTGCTGTCGTTTGAATATTTGTATGCCCCATCAGTTCCTTGATCACCGTGAGATCGGCACCCGCTTGTCGGACAAGAAGGGTTGCGAAGGTCGAGCGAAACGTATGCGGATAGACTCTGCGATCATGTAACCCGGCTTTTTTTGCGTAAAAGTAGATCTTTTCGCGAAACGCAGTGGGGTGAAACGGTCGTCCTTTTTTGCTCAGGAAAAGTGCCTCCGAGGGGACTTTTAGAAAAGCGGGCCGCAGTTGTTTGATGTAGTTTTGTACTTGTGTGGCTATGGCTTGGCTAAGGGGAAGGGTGCGGTCTTTTGCGCCTTTTCCTTGGCGCACCGTGAGCTGACGTGCTGTGAGATCAACGTCTTTGAGTTGCAGTTGGATAAATTCCTGCAGACGAAGTCCTGTGTGCAGCAACAAGGTCAACATCACCTTGTCACGCGCTCCTATTTCAGTCTGTGTTGGGATGGCTGCAAAGAAGCATTAGATTTCCTCTTCGGAAAGAGGGTTTGGTTTAGTATGAGGAATTTTTGGTTTTTGAATTTTTTGCGCTGGGGTTTGTGTGAGAAGATCGATTTCAACGAGAAAGCGAAAGAATCCACGAATCGCACAGAGTTCCCGGTGCAGGCTCTTTGCTTTTACTCCACGCTCACCAAGAGCATAAAGGTAACTGCGGATCTCTGCAGTTGTAATCTGTGCCACATCCAGCATGCGGCAGCCTTTTTGTGCAGCAAGATGCGCCGTGAAACGGCGCAAATTACCCTGATAGCCCCGGATGGTCACAGGGCTGCAATTGCGTTCAAGCTGTAGATATTGTAAGTACTCCTTGATGGCTTGGTCGATGTCCATGTCGCGGATCTCCTCCTTGACGGGACGGCAAAAAGCGCCCCGAATCGAAACGTGGTGCGGCGCTCGGGGCGCTCGATGAAAGACGTACTTTTGTTTTGTACCTGTGATCATAAACGACTGTCGATGGCTATGCAAGAAACAGGAAACACAAATGCATCGAGTGATGTTCTCGCTGCATAGCGAGCACCCTTTCAGGGGATGCTCTACCTACAATAAAAAACAAAAACACCGGGAACGAAGTTGCGCGTCTCTCCTAGGAGCGGAGATGCGCAAGAGATCGCACGTTACACATGGAGAGAATGGCTTTGTTATACAGTGGGAAATGTGGAAAGAGGAAGGGACGCTTCTTGAGACACCACCCACTGCACATCGTTTGCACGAATCACACCGACAAGTTGACCTTGCACAATGAACTCATTGCGGTGCAGGCGAATCGAAGGGGCGCGATCACCTGTCACAGAAAGCAAGGGTTCCATGGCAAAGACATCTTCGATGCGGCGAACAATGGCCTCCTGGCCAATCCGAAGGAAACAGACGGCGCCTTCTTTTGTAGGCCAACCCGAATGCGCAAAAATCAAATAGTCACCAGAAGAGAAGCCAAGACCTTCGAATCCGTGATCACAAAGTCGTACTGCAAAACGTACAAAGATACTTTCCCCTGAGATCCATAGAAACGGCACCTCTTCTTGTTCGCACAAGGAGCACAAGGAGAGCGAGGAAACGGGAAACGGAACCGATCATCGGGATTTGCTTATTCATACTCCAACACCTAACTTTCAACCAGCAGGCGCGAAAAGGCCACGCCACCATGTAAATAGAAATACTCTGTGTTTCCAATCGTCAGACGGTAGTCATAGTCGCGACCGCATATTGGCCGGAGGGTATAGATCTGTTTTAAGGCCGTTTGAATACGTGTGGCACGAACTTGTGCCATGAGCTTTTGATAGTGCTGCGATCGCAAGGAAGATGAACCTCCTCGTATTTGCCCCTACCCATGACTCGCCTCGCAAGTTCAGAATCACCAGTTCTACCCAGGAAGATAATCCGTGGATCCATCCTATAGGTCTGCAAGCATTGACAACGTTTCGCCTCTAGATCTCGTGTTATAATGAAGATCAATCGATTTATAATCAATTGACATGTATAAATTGGAAGTGATTCTTTGTTAAAAGCGTATATATTATTTATTCTCGCAGGTTTAGCCGAAATAGGTGGTGGATATCTCGTTTGGATCTGGATGAGAAATGGTAAATCCGTATGGATAGGGATTCTAGGAGGATTCATTTTATTTTTATATGGAGTGATAGCTACTCGTCAAGCTTTCACATCATTCGGAAAAGTCTATGCTGCATATGGTGGAGTCTTCATCGTACTTTCCTTGCTTTGGGGATGGGGAATCACAAAAGAAACACCTAGTATAACAGATTGGATAGGAGGTGCGATTTGTCTCGCAGGTGTGACTGTGATGCTCATGGGATCAAAGTAGAATGTGCCCATTTCGTATCCATCGTATGGATCTGAGTATAACTTATGAATGGTTGCAAAGCAGACTGATCGATTTGCAAAACATCACTGATTTTTGCTAGGAATATTTTAAAATGATTATCTCGTCTTTCATTTAGATACGACCATTTTAAAAACAACTTTCCTACGCGTTTGCTATCCGAAGAAATTAATTCTCCCCTCACGTAATTCCGCAGTTTACGTAATTTCTATTTGCTAAAATATAGATGATTGCATTTCACATGTCTTATAGTATACAGCACGGGGGATGCAAGATCGCTCGGGGAGAAAAGCGATCCGTGCTTCAAAGGAACGATCTGTGAGGGAGAGATGCAGTTGAAGATTGTACTTTTGTCAGGGGGTTCGGGGAAACGGCTTTTCCCTATGTCCAATGAAGTGCGTTCCAAACAGTTTCTGCGCTTGTTAACCGATGAACAGGGCAACCGAATCTCTATGCTGCAGCGCGTATGGAAGCAACTTGAGCGGTCTGGATTAGCTCAAGATGCGTATATTTGCGCGAGTCCAGTTCACTCCGACCTTATCCAGAATCAAGTGGGCACGGTTCCGATGATCGAGGAACCTTCTTCGAAAGATACTTTTCCGGCGATTGCGCTTGCTACTTTATATCTCCAGGAGGTCTTACATTATAAAGATGAGTCAATCATTGTGATGCCGATTGATCCCTATGTCGAGCTCTCCTTTTTTGAAGCATTTCATTTATTAGAAAAATATACAAAAGAAGATGGGGTGGACATCGCGCTGATCGGAGTTCATCCTACGGCCCCTTCCTCAAAGTTCGGGTATATTTCAGTGGATCGTTCTGCAACAGAGCCATATCTCAACGTTACGAGTTTCGTTGAAAAGCCGAAGCTCGATCGCGCGCAACAACTCATTGAAGAAGGCGCTTTATGGAATTGCGGGGTATTTGCGTACCGGAGTAGTTTTTTGCTTGACTGGCTATCCGATCATGGTTATCCGACTACCTATCAGGAGATGCGCAACCACTGGACAGAGATGCCAAAGATCAGTTTTGATTATGAAGTGGTTGAAAAAGTTTCATCGGCCGTGGTGTTGCCGTATCGCGGCCTATGGAAGGATCTTGGCACGTGGGATGTGATGACCTCAGAACTAACCCAACCCTTGATTGGCAATGGAGTGATGGTGGATAACGTCAATACGCATGTGATCAATGAACTACATACGCCAGTTATTGTTGCGGGTACACACGATCTCGTCGTCATCTCCACGCCAGATGGGATTCTCGTCGCGGATAAACAACACAGTGTTGGGGTAAAGGAATATTCCCAGTCTCTACAACTTCGACCGATGTATGTGGAGCGTCGTTGGGGAGATTATCGTGTGATCGAACATCGGCATCTGCCTGATGGCGGGGAAATGCAGGTTCGTTACATTCGCATGGATGCACAAAAAAGCATCAGCTATCACATGCACCAAAATCACGAAGAGACATGGACGGTTGTTCGGGGTAGAGGGATTTTTGCAGTTGATAAAAAGCTGTTTGAGATCGTACCTGGATCTGTGATGAAGATTGAACGCAGCCAATGGCATGCGGTTAAAGCACTTGAGGAGCTAGAGTTTGTTGAGGTTCAAAGAGGAATGGACTTGTCTGAGGATGACATTGCCCGCAGGTTTATCACGTGGGAAGAGATTGAGCAGTTTATTGGGACAAGCTTATCCCGCAGCAAGAACTCAATGATCTTGCATGAATTCTAGTTTCATCTTTTTCGAGGATTGTTTAGTATGGGGATGAGTCATTTCACATGCAACAAAAAAGATCATAAGGATGGGGTTTTGGATGAATATGCAAGATCTGAGTGGTCAGCACAACTTTTATCGCGCATTTGAAGATCGTTATCGAGGATCTCGCGAATTAATTAAATCTCGGTTACAAGCCTATCTTCCTTTTATCCTTCCTTTACAAACGATTTATCCGGAGTGTCAAACGATTGATCTAGGGTGTGGAAGAGGGGAATGGTTGGAGCTATTGACGGAATACAGATTCCAACCTTTTGGTGTGGACCTTGATCGTGGCATGCTTATGGCATGTAAAGAAAGAGGATTTTCCGTAGCGGAGATGGATGCGGTCACAGCTTTGCGTGATCTACCAAAGGAGAGTCAAGTGGTTGTCTCAGGTTTTCACATCGCGGAACACTTGCCTTTCGAAGCCTTGCAGGCAATTTTTGAACAAGCACTCCGCGTTTTAAAGCCCGGTGGATTCCTAATCTTAGAAACACCTAATCCGGAAAACATCCAGGTAGCTACGGCGAATTTTTATCTCGATCCTACGCATCAGCGCCCTCTTCCTCCACTATTGCTTTCTTTCCTGGCTGAATTTTATGGATTTAGCAGGGTGAAAGTCCTGCGCTTACAGGAACCGCAGGAACTCTATGCAAGGGAAAAATTCTCGCTGAGTGATGTGATCGGTGGGGTGAGTCCAGATTATGCGATTGTCGCACAAAAAAACGCTCTTCCTTCAGTTCTTGCGCGATTTGAAGAGGCCTTTGCAAAGAATTATGGGGTTTCTTTAGAAATGCTTGAGGGCGTGTTTGAGCAACGGATCTTAAACTTGGAGAATCAAGTGCAGCAAACAGCCCAAGCAATGAAGGAAGTGAATCGCCGCGCTTTAGAAGCGATCCGCTCAGCAAGTGAAGTAGAGAAGAAAATAGTAGAGATGGAGATTCGAATACGGGAATCAGTTGAAAGATCAGAGTCGTTGGAGCTACAAGTTTATAAGTCGGAACAAAGAGCGATCGCAGCAGAAAGAAAAGTGATTGAACTTGAGAGGAATCTACGAGGCGGTGAGTAGTGTTTCTCTCTTCATAAATGGCAGAGATCGTGAATTTTTTAACTTAAAAAATCAAATAGAACAATCTAGCATCTTTATCATAGATGAGTTGACTATAAAAATTCAAATGAGGGAATGTGAATTCAATGCAAAAGACAGCCTTAATTACCGGAATCACGGGTCAGGACGGCGCGTATTTGGCTGAATTGCTTTTACAAAAGGGATATCGTGTGGTGGGAACTTATCGCAGAACAAGTGGATTAGATACGTGGCGACTGCGGTATTTGGGGATCGAGTCGCGCGTTCTATTAGAAACGATGGATGTAGAAGATCTATCAAATCAAATTCGCGTATTACAAAAATATACTCCAGATGAAATTTATAATTTGGCTGCGCAGAGTTTTGTCGGCGTCTCCTTTGAACAACCCTTGCTCACAGCGCAAATCACTGGGATTGGAGTTGCCAATCTGCTTGAAGCAGTACGCATCGCACATCCGAAAGCTCGTTTCTATCAAGCGAGCACGAGTGAGTTGTTTGGTAAGGTGCAGGAAGTTCCACAGACAGAAAAAACGCCTTTTTATCCACGAAGTCCTTATGGGGTTGCAAAGCTCTACGGTCATTGGATGACCGTGAATTATCGTGAATCCTATCAACTATTCGCGTGTGCAGGAATTCTTTTTAATCACGAGTCTCCTCTTCGCGGGATCGAATTTGTTACCCGCAAGATTACCGATGCAGTGGCGCGGATTCGGGCAGGGAAACTCAATGAACTCGTCTTAGGCAATCTTGACGCCAAGCGTGACTGGGGATATGCCCGTGAGTATGTGTATGCGATGTGGTTAATGTTGCAACAGGATGAGCCGCAGGATTTTGTGATCGCCACAGGGAAGACGCATTCTGTTCGGGACTTTGTGGAACTGGCTTTTGCAGCAGCGGGGATTTCATCGTGGCAAGATTATGTGAAAACGGATCCCCAATTTTCGCGCCCAGCGGAAGTTGATCTCTTGATTGGGAACCCTCAAAAGGCAAAGGATGTTTTGGGGTGGGAGTCACAGATGGCGCTCGATGAATTGGCCGCGCTCATGGTAAAAGAAGATCTACGACGTCAAGGGATTTAGGCGGTGCAAACATGCGGATATTGGTGACTGGGGCAAATGGCTTTGCGGGACGGCATCTGATTCGCTTGCTGGGTCAACAATCTGATGTTGAATTGTTCGCTGGAGTGCATCGAATCGATGAGGTAGCTACTGAATTCACGAGAGAATTCAACGCTCAAGTGTATCCATTTGACCTTGGGGATGAACGTTCGATTCAATCGCTGATCCAAGCCGTTCGTCCCGAACAAACCTATCATCTGGCGGGCATAGCAAAGACATTTGGCGTCTCAGTGCAAGAGTATTTTCGCTTAAATAGTTTAGGCGCCTATTTTCTAGGCAAATCGATCTTAGAGACTTGTGGAAAAGATGCGAGACTGCTCTATGTCAGTTCCGCAGGAGTGTATGACGCGACTCACAGTCACATTCTCACAGAATCGACTCCTGTACAGCCAAGTTCGGAGTATGGGGCGAGTAAGGCGAGCGCTGAAGCGTTTTTATGGTCTCTCTATGCAAAAGGATTGGACGTGGTTATGGTTCGGCCATTTAACCATACGGGCCCAGGTCAAATGAGGGGTTTTGTTTGTCCTGATCTGGTCTATCGCTTAAAGCAGAGTCTTGCCAGGATCGGCAGTGGGGAAGTGCCACAACTTGAGGTGGGGAAGCTCCACTCCGTGCGTGATTTTACCGATGTACGGGATGTGGTGGCAGCTTATCAACTGATTATGCGCGATTTTCAGTCGGGCAGTATTGTGAATGTGGCATCTGGAAAAGGCATTCGAGTGCAAGAGATCATTGATCTACTCGTGCATGAGGTTGCAGGGCTTAAAGATGTGCAACTCATCTCTGCTTTAGAACAGAGTTCACGAACTGATGATGACGTTGTAGTCGGAGATTCCACGCTCTTACAGCGCACAACGGGCTGGGAACCGCGCTATTCGATGAAGGATTCACTCCTTGAGTTATGGAATGAATCGTTTTTTGATTGAATCGTGGATTCGTGTTTTATGGAGAGTCACTGCTCATAAACTAGATACATACACCTAAATTAGCTTCCTACATGCGATTTTGCGATAAATTCCTCAAAGAAAGGAGTTGCGCAATGAAACTGCTGGTTACGGGGGGCTATGGTTTTATAGGGAGCAACTATATCCGCTATGTGTTGCAGCAGCATAAGGATGTAGAGGTTGTGAATGTCGACGCACTAACATATGCAGCGAGCCTTGCGACGTTGCAGGATCTGACGCACGAGCCGCGCTATCAATTTGTCCATGCAGATATCACAGCAGTGCAGCAGATGGAGGAGGTGTTTGCGCAAGGGGTGGATGTGGTCGTGAATTTTGCGGCAGAGTCGCATGTCGATCGCAGTATCTTGGACCCTTCGCGCTTTGTCAAAACAAACGTACTGGGCACGCAGGTGCTGCTTGATGCGGCCCGCAAACACGGGGTACAGAAGTTTGTCCAAGTATCTACGGACGAGGTGTATGGGACGCTTGGCAACGAGGGCTACTTTACAGAAGAGACGCCGCTTGCGCCAAACAGCCCCTATTCGGCGAGCAAGGCGGCGGCGGATCTGCTCGTGCGCGCCTATCATGAAACGTATGGGTTGCCTGTTTTCATCACGCGCTGTTCAAACAACTACGGTCCGTATCAATTTCCCGAGAAGTTGATCCCGCTGATGATTATTCACGCGCTCGAAGATCGTCCGCTCCCTGTTTATGGGGATGGCCAAAATGTGCGAGATTGGCTGCATGTAAAAGATCACTGCGCAGGGATTGATGCAGTGGTCGCGCGCGGCAAGCCAGGTGAGGTATACAACATTGGCGGGCACAATGAACGGACGAATCTTGTGGTGGTTCAAACGATCTTACAGGCACTTGGCAAGCCAGCTTCGCTGATTCGCTTTGTGCAGGATCGGCCGGGGCACGACCGGCGCTATGCGATGGATCCGACGAAGATCCAGCGCGAGCTTGCGTGGCAACCGAAGTACACGTTTGAAGCGGGGATTCGCGAGACGATTCAGTGGTATCTGTCTCATCGGTCCTGGTGGGAAGCGATCCGCGATGGCTCGTACCAGGCGTATTACCAGCAGCAGTATGGCGAGCGATTGGGGGATGGGCAGTGAAAATTGTCGTCACGGGGGCCAATGGACAACTGGGGCAAGATCTGTTGTTGCAAGGGGCAATAAAGCAGCATGACATGGTGGGGCTTGGGCGCGCTGAACTTGATGTCACACAGCTTTCGTCTGTGCGCTCACAGTTGCATGCGCTGCAACCTGATGTGATTGTACACGCGGCAGCCTATACCGCAGTAGATGCGGCAGAGTCAGAGGTTGAGCGTGCGTTTGCGGTCAATGCATATGGCACACGCAATCTCGCGCTTGTGGCCAATGAATTGGATGCGCGGCTGTGTTATGTGAGTACGGACTATGTGTTTGACGGGGAGGCGACACAGCCTTATGGGGAGTATGACATGCCCCATCCGAAGACGGTGTACGGGAAATCAAAATTCGCTGGTGAGCAACTGGTGCAGCAACTCAGTCATAAGCACTATATCGTGCGCACGTCGTGGCTCTATGGTCTCCATGGTGCAAATTTCGTAAAAACGATGTTGGAACTTGGCCGTGAGCAGCACACTGTGCAAGTCGTACAAGATCAAGTCGGGTCGCCAACGTACACGGTAGATTTGGCGAACTTTGTTCTTGACCTTGTGGGCACAGAGTTTTACGGGATTTATCACGCATCCAATACGGGCGCTTGTTCGTGGTATGAGTTTGCACAGGCGATTTTTGCGCTGGCGGGGCTGTCCGTGCGTGTGACACCGTGTACGACGGAAGCTTTTATGCGTCCCGCGCCGCGCCCGCGCTATTCCGTGCTCGACCATCTTGCGCTGCGTGCACAAGGGCTGTCTGATTTGCGTCCGTGGCCTGAGGCGCTTGATGCCTTTTTGCAAGCGTATCGCACGACAGCAAAAGGAGTGAAGGATTTTGCGGATCATCAGTGAAACATTTGGCGGCGTGTTGTTGCTAGAGCCTGTCGTGCACATGGATGCGCGCGGTTTTTTTATGGAGAGCTTTAAGGCGCAGGATTTTGTCGAATGGGGACTGCAGGTGCAGTTTGTACAGGATAACCATTCGCTTTCACAAGCGCCTGGGACCCTGCGGGGGTTGCATTATCAGTTAGCGCCAAAAGCGCAAACGAAGCTAGTGCGTGTACTGACAGGCGCCATCTATGATGTCGTTGTCGATCTGCGCAAAGCATCGCCGACGTTTGGACAGTGGGCCGGATTCTTGCTGTCGGCGCACAATTTTCGTCAACTGCTGGTGCCAAAAGGTTTTGCGCATGGGTTTTGTACGCTTGTTCCAAACACAGAAGTCTTCTACAAGGTCGATGAATCCTATTCTCCTGCACACGATCGCGGCATTTTGTGGAACGATCCAGATGTAGGCATTGAATGGCCTGTTTCGCAGCCGATTCTGTCAGAGAAGGATCAACGTCATCCAGTTCTCGCGGCAGCCGAACTGTAGGCGCGGCGTCGGCTGTTCACGGGCGATTGGAGTCTTCCTGCTGATCGGTTTGTGGAGGTGCTTCTGTGAGTTGTTGGATCACTTTGGTCAACCAGTCGACTTCGACTTGCATGTGCATGAGGCGATGGTCCAGCGAGAGCGCAAAGCCCAAGTAATGTTTGTGTTTGGGGGTGTTTTCTAGAGACTCGATTTGCTTATACAGATTCTGCAAGCGCACGCGGAGCAGGTCTATGACTTCCTCTTTTGGCAGGGGTTCAAGAAATAACAACCCCATCTCCCCAGGATCAATCGGCAAATCCGAGCGCATGAGATTTTTGCGTAAAAGTGTGAAAAATTGCTTTTTTGCCTTCTGCTGTGATTGAAAACACTTTACGTAAAGGCCGATTCCCTTCTTGCAGCAACTCTACACTCACAAGACCCGATCGACTCATCCGCTCTAACAAGGCATAAGCAGTCGATTTTTTCATGTCGTTGATTTGATCGCCGTGTGCGCTTTGCATCATCAAAATGCCGATCTATAATCTGAATGTGATTAGTCATGCGCGGAATATTTGTGAGTGGTGAATGCAGCAACGCCAACCGTTCACTAGGGGGGATGGGCTCTGTTTAAGAAACTGATCGTCATTTTGTCGATGTTACTTACGGTTTTTATTGGGTTTGGGTTACTCATTCCTGTCTTGCCGCTGATGGTCAAACAAATCGGCGCTTCTCCATTGCAGTTGGGGTTGATGTTAGCTCTTTATTCAGTCATTGCGTTGCTCACTTCTCCGCTGTGGGGGCATCTCTCAGATCGCGTAGGTCGAAAACCCGTGTTGGTGGCTGGGCTTCTGGGTTTTGCTCTAAGTTTCCTGTTATTTGGTTTGGCCGAGCACATGATCTGGTTGATGTATGTGTCGCGTGTCATTGGCGGTGGGTTTTCTGGTGCGGTCTCGGCGACGGCGATGGCGTACATCGCGGATGTCACGGGGGTGGAAGAGCGTACGCGGGGCATGGCGCTGGCTGGCGCAGCGATTGGCATGGGATTTATTATCGGTCCTGGGGTCGGCGGGTTTTTGTCGCATTTTGGGCTTCGCACGCCGTTTTTTGTTGCAGCGGCACTAGCTGTTGGCAATGCGCTGTGGGGCGGGCTCGCTTTGCGCGAAGCTCCGCGTGATGGAGCTAGAGGGGGAGAAGCCTCGCTTTTGCAACGTCGCTCGTGGACGCTTGCGCTTGCGGGTTCCTTAAAGTATCTCTATTTCGTAGAATTTGTAGCACAGTTTGCAGTATCCTGTTTAGAGGGGACATTCCAGTATTTTGAGATCTTAAAAATTGGTGCAACTGCGAGTGAAATCGGGGGTATGTTTTTTCTCTCAGGTCTTGGCGCAGCCATTGTGCAAGGAGGATTTGTTCAGCGATATGTGAAGCATGGCAAAGAGTTGCCTGTCTTGTTTCTTGGAATGAGCGTTTCTGGACTTGGACTTTTACTGATCCTTTTGTCGTCAAATTTCTGGACGGCCGCTTTGTTTATGACCGTTTTTAGCGCGAGTAACACGCTGATTCGCCCACTTTTGACTTCGTTGATTACGAAACAAACAAAAGCAGGATTTGGGCTGGCCAATGGGTTTCTTTCTTCCACGGATAATTTGGCGCGCATTGTTGGGCCTATTTTTGCTACGGCATTGTATCAAATCCATCCGAGTTTCCCATATCTCGTAACGGCGGGGATTACCTTTTTGGGGCTTAGTTTGCTTGTGATCTATCGACGCAGGGCAGCAGCGCAGGCCACCTTGCAAGCCTAAACTCGCCAATCTGGAAACAAAAAGAAAAGAGGTGAAACATCTGCTACTACACAATGAACACGGAGAAGAAGGAAAACCATGGAATGCGTGCTTTTGTCTATGTTTTTAGTAGCAGATGCATACATGGGGAAACAACTGCATCCATTTTCTATTTTGATCGCAATCGTGCTTGGGATTGAGTTTGTCTTTGGGATGATTGTTAACCTCTTTGTTTCGATTCCCTCCGTGCTTTTGCATCCACAAGGGTTTGAACAGTTTTTATTGAATCTATCTAAAACTAGGTTATACTATTCATATGGACAGATTAGCAACGATAGGTGAAGCCTCAAAGATACTTGGAGTCTCCATCTCGACGCTCCGTCGTTGGGAAAAAGAAGGGCGTTTGCAACCGGATGAAATTACTCCTGGAGGCCA
>NZ_MPDK01000028.1 GCF_003144315.1 Sulfoacidibacillus thermotolerans
CGGTATCAATGACAAGAAATTTTGTAGTGAACAATGACAAACAACCATCTCCTTTCTTATTGATCGGGGGCGGGGTAAGTATTTTAGAAACGCTTTGGCAATCAGATTTTAGTTGCCCCGAATTGGATAGAACGACTGGCTGGAATCATCTCCAACCGAATCATGAGCCATAGAGCTTTTTATGAAATCTAGCACGCATTAGCCGCTATTTTTATTTTTTTGTATTGATCCGCTTTCCTTCTTCATACATGATAATGATTAAATAATACATTATGAATATATTATTTTCAATACATTTTTATTTGATTGGATTGCCATCGAATGCAAGATTAACTTTTTATTCTGATTATAAGAATGAAGAATTTGATCGACGTTCCGTTGGGACTTCCCTAGCAAATATTGCATAGAAAAAAGAAGAGAAACCGCCTATATAATAATAAACGTTTTGCAGAATCGATTTTCTGCTTGATTTGAAAAACGATCAGTGTTCAGTTAACCAACTCAAATTACAGTATTTGTGATATGTTAGCTGTATTGATCCCGGCAATTGCGTTTTTAGTTGATTTTTCTCTTACGCAGTTTTCGTTACCAAATGCACTGTAACACCTTGCACTTTAGCGATGGGGATATAAGGCGTTTGCCGTCAGGCGAATCTTTTGTTTTTCAATCGCATTAGATAGATCGTTGTAACATACTACTTCTATGGAATATAAATCCAGACTAACGTTGTCTACTCTTGTAAATATCATGTCATGTGGTGCCCAAAGTATTGTTGCCGTGTACTCACAACTGAAATGGAGGAAAGGATAAAAGCGATCCTGCGTGAAGTGGCAGAAGAACGCCAGGCGGACATTATTAAACTTGAGATCATGTCGGATTTCCCAAGTCGCACTCATTCTCGATATCGCGTAGAATACCACGAAACTGGAAACGCGAACTCGCTCCATATATCTCCGTTGTGCGCGATCATGCAAGACGATATGTCGGCCATTTCCCCCGAGGACATCCTATCTCAAGCGTCCTTTCATGATCCCATTGCATGATGCGCTTGGACAGTTGCAAGAAGCGTTGCAGGCGTTCGTGGATCAGCGGTTGCAGTCGCTCGATGTGGTACAGCAAGAAGTTCTGGCGGAGATCCAGCTGATCGGGGACAAATCTCGAAGGCATTGGTTGGATAAATAGGGCATTTCGCATTGAGGGACCTCTTCTCGAAATGCCCTTTTCGTACAAGTGAATGCTTTGTTTCACTTCGCGAGTATATCCCACACCATGTTGTCTACCTTGCGAGTGGGGCGATCAGAAAGGGCAATTCTGATCGATTCCTCCATTGTACTGTTTGCCAATTCGGTGTACGATGGAGGTGCAGGACTGCTCCCACGATGCAGCAAAAAGTTCCCATCAGCTGCTACTGACAGGGACGGGGCGGGGTACAGTGTCCGTCGGACAGTATCAAACAGTTACGTAAAGAATAGCCGTAACCCGGGGACAGAGGTGAACCGTGATCGAAGAGTCAGTTTTGGCGGCTGCGAGTTTATTGGCATTCATTGCTTACTTCACTTTCTTGATTGTGCTTCATATATTCCCCACCGGTAAAAACCCACTTTACAACACGATAAGTGATTACTCCGTCGGAAAATTTAGTGTGCTGGCTCGTTCTAGCACTGCCATCAATGGCATCGGCATATTGCTACTGCTTGCCGTACTCGTTCAAGTAGTTGGCATGCCACCGTTAACACGCACAGGATTGGTGTGGCTGGCAATATTGGCCCTCAGCCGTTTGGCAATGGTTTTCGTCCTTACGGACCTATCGGGTCAGAAAGTGACTCCTCAAGGCATCGCTCACATGATTCTGGCAGCATTGAGTTTTGTTGCTGGCGTGTCAGCGATCACGACCCTTACCCGCAATCTCAGCACATTTAATGCACTGCACGGCATATACCGGGTTTTGATGATCTTGGCTGAGATTTCAACACCATTGCTGGTGATCGTATTTGTCACTGTACTACTTCCAAAACTGCGACGGTGGTTGGGTCTAACTGAACGGGCGTTCCTGTTGACCATCAATGCTTGGTTACTGATTTTAGTCGGCTGGACCTTTTTGTACACGATTAGGGTGGTGCATTAACACAGGACATCTTGACCCTCAATTGACAAAGCGGATTCGTAAAAGACTTTACATGAACATACACCCGCCTTATGTGTCCGCTATTCAGCTATCGGGCTTGAGTATTACGCAATCATCCAACTGAGTCGCATTGTGATTGAGAAATGTTTGGTCGTTGGTTCTATAATCGATACAGAAGGCACGTTTTTATTTAGCACCGAGGAAAGAGCTGCATGACAGAGATGGTTTTAGGCTGTAGTAGTGGACACAACGAATCGAGAATGTGAAAATAAGTAAATCTTTGATTCGAGGTGTTCATGTTGAAACGACAGTACGACAACGATTTTAAACTCAATACCGTTAAACTGGTTGTAGAGGAGGGGAAGGTTGCCTCCCAGGTAGCACGTGATCTTGGAATCACTTCAAAGATGCATTACGGTTGGATTGCTCAGTATAAAGATGACCCTAAACATCCATTTGTGGGTAGCGGACATCTCAAGCCGGAAGCCCAAGCGGCAAGAGATTTGGAGCGTGAGAACCGTGAGTTGCGGGAGGAGAATAAAATCTTAAAAAAGGCGTTGCGCATCGTAAGCCCAGACCGGAAGTAAGGTATCCATTCATATACGATCACCGCTTCGACTTTTCGGTTCAGAGGATGTGCAAAGTACTGTATGTATGCATGGCTTAAGCACCTTGACAGTGAGCGTAAGCAGTGATGCCGAAAACTGACACGGCGTATCCATCAAATCTTTCTGTCCTCTCGACGTTTATGTGGATAGGATTATATGGAATTATAGATTAAGAAACCGTACAATCCGCAAATATAAGGCGACAACCAATTCTAAACACAACCGCCTGTAAATTACAATATACTAAACCAACCGTTTAAGGTTGAACGTCCAAACCAGGTGTATATGTAAGATATTACATATGGCACACCCAGCTAACATCAATCGCCTCATGGTGATTATGTTACTTGAGCATGTTTGGAATGCGAACTCGAAAGAACTGATTTCGAGCACTCGCCCTCCCCCTGCTACAAGAAGAAGTGAGCCGAAGCGGCGATGACTCGCTGGACTCTGTCAAAGTGACGGGGTCCATGGGGAATGGAGTTTGCGACTGAACCATGTTTTTGTCTAGATCAATGTGAGCCACTGAGATTTAGACAAAAACAACATCTATGGGCACCGTTGATAAAACGGCAGCAGCACATGCACGGCTATCAATTACTCTCTGTACATCCTAAACATTAATGGTAAAAAAAGAGGTCAACATTGAAAGCCTCCAGATAGTCAACAACCGAATCTCCCGCTGTAAAAGCGGAACGAGTGATATTTAGTCCATCGTTGAGAATGCTATTTAGAACTCGAAATCCGATTTCAGGACTGTTACTCGACATGATCACGACTTCAACAAGTGGAAGCTCACCTGAATTTTTGGTGCATATTTAGTTTAAACATTGCACGTACAAGTGGATGCGCCACCCCATTCTGTAACGGTACATCCTCATTCTCGAACATTTTCTGTCTATAGATCTCCATGGCAGAATCCCGGTCCGAAGCCGGTAATTCTCTAAAAAGCATGTATATATCTCTTCTATAACATACAGAGCTGTTGACGAAACCCAAACAACTAGTGTATCAGAAAGATCCAGCGACATAGGTGACCCCCTAACGAACTCTCGGTTTCACAAAAAGCCGTTTCATTCACGAAACTCCTCCATCCATCCCACGGTAAAAGCGCCACTCGCTTCAATATCCGATAGGTAACAAATGCGACCCAAACGTCAAACCTCTTGAGCGCTCTTCACAACACGATAATCGACGTTGAGAGTGCCAAAATGGGCTTCACCACACTTGATTTTCGCCTGTTCACTGTCCCGGAGATCACCAAGATACGTCGAACCCTTGGTCTCACGAACCAGATACAGCTTGGTGCCCTCGTCCTTTGACTGCTTCACAATGGCCCAGTCAGGGTTGTACGAGCCGATTGGCGTATCGACCTTGAACCAACCCGGCAGCTTGACAAAGAAACGGATATCCTCCCTCGTATCCAGGGCCTTTGCAAATTCAAGCTCAACGTTTGAGTCAACCTCAATGTGATCGTACACTGATTTAGTCACTCTCACGATTCGGCTCTCATACAGACTCAATTCCTCTTCGAACCCACCGTCGTCTTCCTTGAATTTCTTGAGCATCTCATACTCCTGGCCCGTCAGCTCATACCTGATGCCTTCAATCATCAGACGTTGCAACATCTCACGGATGGCACGGGTTGCAAAATCAAGGAACTGCTGCGGATTCACAAACACATCGCTGAGCCGCCCGGATTGAATCAGAATTTCCGCAATGGTGCCACGTGTCAGCTCCGTTTGCCTTTGGATATATCCAATGAGATCTGGGACTTCGCTGCCTTGTGTTACCGATTGTTGCCGAACACCAAGCATCTTCGTAGTTACACCCTGTTCTGTAATTTCAATCCCACTTTTTACTGCATGTATTGAAGGCGTGCTGACCGCTGGCATTGACTTGATTGCTGAGGCTGCCTGTTCAATGAGTTCCTTCGTGTCGTATTCAACAGAATACCGTGTCTTGTGTTTGATGCGCTTCCAAAGTTCAACGAAATCCTTGTTATCACGCAGGTCTTCTCGACGGCGTACGGTCCTTCGTTCCCGCTTGTTGTCCGGTTTCGGGAATTTGTCACCTGTCTCTTCCTCGATCTCAGTTTGCAACGAGCGTGCGAAGTCATCATAACTCTCGTTTGCGATCACCGTAAGGCGATTGATGGGATGATCCATAATGCGTTGTCCCGTTTCATCCACAGGAAGACGAAGGCCTCGACCGATTTCCTGCCTCTTTTTGATCTCAGATTTGGTTTCATTGAGCGTACAAATCTGAAACACATTCGGGTTGTCCCAGCCTTCTCTGAGAGCGGAGTGGCTGAAAATAAACCGGATAGGCTCGTCTCTCGAAAGGAGACGCTCCTTGTCCCTCATGATCAATTCATAGACCTCATCATCCGCCTGCGTATTCCCTGACGTATCCTTTACATTGCCTTTTCTATCAGTTGCAAAGTAGCCATTATGGACTTTCTCGACAGGTGGCAGTCCCAATACCGAATATCTCGGGTTTCGAGCCAGTTCTGTATATGCTTGCTCAAACCATTTTCGAATCTTACCTTCTTCATCGGCATAGTTAGCCACCCGATCTATGAAAAAGAGCGATAGCACCTTAAGACGCTTGCCTTCAGAGAACTCATTGTAAATCCTTAATTCTTTTTCCAAATGCTCTTTGACCGTCTCTTGTATCTGCACTTTCATGACATCATCCTGGTGAGCCCCGATGGCCAGTCCCACGTAAATGGTGATTCCATTCGTGAAGGCAATGTACCCGTTCCCTGCGTCGATGTGATCCACAATGTATCCCTGGTAGGCAGCACGGCCATTCGATACGTCAAACAAATCCGTTCCATTTCGACTCACACTGACCGTTTTTCGAGACGGGCCGTTTTCTCCCTGTACATCCATCGTCAGTTTCGCAGTGATCTTCGTTTTGGTCGGAGTAATGGACTCGAGACGAATGAAAGGACGGTTAAAGTCCGGATCGTCTATTACAGAATCCACTTCAATCCGCTTGACCAGCTTCATTTCGTATGCCTTAACAGGGCCAAGGCGATACAAAAGGTTATACAATTTTCGATGCGTTGCACTGTATCGAAGCGTGCAGAGCGGATTCAGACTAGCGATAGCTTCCTTAGCCTGAGTGCTCTCCATATTCTGCGGTTCATCCAAAATCACAATGGGACGTGTGCTTTGAATGAACTCAATGGGTTTATGCCCGGACAGACGGTCATTCTCCCGGTGAATGACATTGTTCGTCTTCTTGTTGAAAGCATCAATGTTGATGATAAGAATTTGCAACTGATTTGATGTGGCAAACTGCCTCAGTGACGAGACTCGTTTCGAATTGTACACCCAGTAGTCAAATGGATGTCGCCCGTAGATGTCTTCAAAGTGTTCACGGGTGATTTCTAGGTTTTTCATGACACCCTCACGGATTGCCACGCTAGGCACCACAATGATGAACTTCGTGAAACCGTACTTGGCGTACAACTCGTGAATCGTACGTAGGTAGACGTACGTCTTACCCGTTCCTGTCTCCATCTCAAGGGAAAAGTCCATGCCATCATGGGTTTCTGCTTGATTGATCCCATTTCTTGTTTGGATTCGTTTCACATTGTCCGAAATAGTGTTCCAGTCAATTAAGAGCTCGTTACCGAATCCAAGCTCCGTCATCAGACCGCTGAATCCAGTGTCCAAACGCATTTCAAATTGCCCGGATGCCTGCGGTTGACCGTAAAAAATATCAACCACGGACTGGATGGCATCAAGTTGGTACTGCTGACTGCGCTCAAACTTGATCTTCATGAGCTATCTCCTTTTTTTACACTGTACGAAATGCAATTCCAGCAGTCTGCATTCTCAACCGGATGTTAGTTTTAAGGTTGTCGTTCCCATGAAATGCAGAGTCAAGACATATGACATTTCGTGTACCTTGATCAATCATTCCGAATAAAGTCTTTTCTTGAATTGGGTCTTCAAGGAAAATATAAAGTACACCGCCCCCTATTGAAAACACTTCTTGCCCCTCAATAATGGTAGAGTCAATGCGAGCCGTTAGAGGCAATCCTGTCTTCAATATGAGTTCGTATAAGATATCTTCTTTGGTACGTTCTGGCTTAACATTGTCCACAAAGAGCCTCAGTTGATCTTCAAGTGCATGTGTAGCCGTGGATACCTGACTGTTATCCCATGTCTTGAAACTGCTTGAATCCAAACTGAACACCCGGAATCCGTAGAGAGATTCCCCATTGTCTTCACGAACCCGATTGTAATCATCAACAACTTTTCTTACCCGCTCCTCCATAATATCTGATACCGTTGGGTAACTCTCTGAATCTGTGGGCTCAGGTAATTGAACGAGAATGAATTTACGGTTGCCCCCATCCTCCTGGTTCTGGGCAAGCACCGCTTGAGCGGTAGTTCCCGAACCTGCGAAAAAATCAAGGACAATTGCTTCTTCATCCGGTGACGTAGCAATTTGCAACATTCTTTGAATTAGGCGCACTGGCTTAGGGGTGTCAAAGATTGTATCCACCCCAGGCAACAAGTTTTTCAACTCTTGTTTCGCTTCTTGATTGTCGCCGCAGTCCTCACGCTTCCACCAGGTTACTGGGACATTCCCTCCCTGAACCTCCGATAGAAACTTCTTTAGTGCGGGGACATTGTTCCCATCAGTTCCAAACCAAATTCGATTATCTGCAATTAACGCTTCCATTCGTTCACGAGAGGTTGCCCAGCATCTCCCATTTGGCGGATTCACAATGCGGCCTGATGGGGTGGTAATTGGATAATCATACGATTTCGAATAGGTCTTGACCGATAAATCCGCTGCTTTCCACGGACCCCTTGGGTCGTTGTCTGGATTTTTATATCTTTGATTCTGCTCGTCGGTCCTTGGGAGCAAATTACGATTCCAACCGGTATCCTCTGACTTGTTCATCTTTGCATGGCGTGCATATACGACGATATGGTCGTGCATGTCGCTGAAATATGTTGCATCGTTTTGCGGTGAATATTTTTTTTGCCACACAATGTTAGCAATAAAGTTCTCTTCACCAAAAATCTCATTCATAATCGAGCGAAGGTTATGGACTTCATTGTCGTCAATTGATACGAAAATGACCCCATCCTCCCTCAAAAGATTCCTAGCTAGGAATAGCCGGGGATACATCATACTTAACCACTTGGAGTGAAAACGGCCGTCCCCTTCCACGTTTGTGGTAAGTTTCATACCATCCCCGCTGATTTGCCCAGAAAACTTGAGGTAATCATCCAAACCTTCTCGAAAGTTATCAGGATAAATGAATTCTTTGCCTGTGTTGTAGGG
Organism: Sulfoacidibacillus thermotolerans; assembly: GCF_003144315.1. GTDB lineage: Bacteria > Bacillota > Bacilli > Alicyclobacillales > SLC66 > Sulfoacidibacillus > Sulfoacidibacillus thermotolerans. The sequence continues at coordinate 8,053 of NZ_MPDK01000028.1, forward strand.
CGGGTCGATGTAAATCATTTTGACCTTACCGTGGTATGATTTTTGAAGAAGTTTGAGGACTTCCAGATTGTCACCACGGATGAGGACATTCTCCGCATCAACAAACAACCTGGATTTGTCAACTGCTGGCCGTAGGGTCCCCGTACTTGGTGATTGGACGTTACGAATTGCTTCGCTTTTACCCGGCCACGTAAGGCCAAATCTTTCTTGGCCAGTTTCAATATTTTCCCCTAGCATCTGTCGTAATTTCTCAAAATCGATTCGTCCTTCAGAAACAACGCCGGGGACGCTTTCTTTGATGGTTTCCAAGATCTTATTTGAGATATTTTCAGACCTCAGCTCTACTTTACCTTCCATGCTGATCGCTCCCTCACTTATTGTATTGTTGTAACAGGTACATATCCTTTCCTAACCGCAGCGGAGCCGCCCACATTACCTTTCCAAATGAAGTCCAAGTCGGATATCTCAGTTGAGGTGAATCTCGTACAATACTCTGCTTGTCGTTAAATCCAACAAGATAGCACTCTCCCCACCTCTGAAAAATATCGAGATCAGCAATTATATCTCCATACTCCCCCCGACTCTTGCTGCGAATGATGTCATCTTCTGTGATTTCCAATGAACCAAGTTGAGTTCTGTCATACTCATAATAAACTTGTAATTCCAAGTCAGTCGAAATATCGTTAGCAATGGTGCTGGTTTTCTTGAAAATCTTGAAATCCCTATGTTTGACCGCTTTAGCTAGATTTTCTCCTTGGACCAACCTCGAGGACTTTATCGATACAGTTGTCATTGAGGATGGAGGTGTTTTCAAAAATCTCCAAGTCGTAACGTCCGTGCTCTTGCCAATTGCAATGTCCCACGGATCAGGATTTTGAAAGTCGTCAGTACGAATGTCGTCGTACGAAACGTAACTTATATTTTGCGATTTTAGGTACTCAATCACGGCGGCTTCAGCAACGAATCCCATAATCTTGTCATCTAAACTCTCAGATGGAGGACGGTCATTCATTCCGGGTCTATCAATGCTGTAAAAGTATTTCTCGCAGGCATGACTGACTGCGGTGACAATGCCTTGTTGTGAAACTCTCCATGTAATAGGTATTGGCACAAAAAATCCTCCTTCTGAAGTTCCCTTACTACACTACTGTCCAGCGAACGGTAAACAACGGTTTCAAACGATGGGTCTGTTTCAATTGACGCTCGATGTTTTCAATAAGTTCGTTGCGCTTCGCATCAATGGCGTCTTGTGCTTCGTACAATTCCCGCCGTTTCTTGTTTCGCTGGGTCTCTATGTCACGTTGCGCCTTTTGCGCCGCCAGTTTATCTGCAAGAGAGATCGCAGTGGTGGAAGCACGACGCAATTCCCGAATTTGCTTGTCGAGGTCTTTAATTTCCTGTTCCAATCCAAACTTCAAGTCGTCCGCCCATCGGTCAAGCTTTGCAACTTCCTCATCAAAGAAGCGCCCATTCTTCTCCTCGACAAAATGCAGCTTCTCCTTGACGATTTTCGCTCCGATTTGCTCGACCAAGGCCGTTGGTTTTGCCGTTGGATCGATCTGTCTTACCACGGCCTGTGGCTTAAAGAGTTTCAAACAGGTCTCTTCATCCACGATTTCTCCGTTATCCGTCATCCCGGAAAACAACAGAAACTCTTCCAACTCGAGCGATTCAACTGCTAATTCAGCGACTTGAAGCCATCCGGATTTACCTTTTAACGCCTGAACGGTACTGATTAAACCGTCATAATCAGAATATCGGATGACAAGTTCAGCAGGTGGCAGTTCCCTCGAAACGGCCCGATCCACAAGGGCTTGGGCCAATGGATGGTCGATCCGAAAGAAGTTGTCGCTATTTGCCTCTGCGGCTTTCCAGTCAAGGTGATACGTCCCAGATGGCGCATCATTTCCAGAGTACCTGAATCGGGGTGCAGTTTCATCGAACAACGCATCTTCTGCCAGTTCTACTTTCGCAAGTGACAGCAGGTATTGTTGCTGCTCCGACAACCGTTCGGTCGCTTGCCCCTCATACACCTTGAGTCGGGCGTGTACATCCTCATCGAAATTGTCCAGTAGCGCCCGCCGGGTTTCAGTCAAACGGCTTTCAATCGACGACTCCAATTCCTTTTGCAGGGCGTCGAAGGCAGAATTGATTTCCTCGACCGTTCGGCACTCTTGGTACACTTGAGCGATTCTCTTTTCGAGGTCGACTCCAGATTCCAGCGCTCCAAGGACTTCATCACTGGCGCCAAAAATCCCACTAAACAACTGAAATTTTTCCGCCAATAATTCGTATACCCTTTGATCGGCTTCGTTCCTCTTGTTCAAAAAGTTTACAACGACCACATCATGTTTCTGTCCATACCGGTGACAACGGCCAATTCGCTGTTCAACACGCTGCGGGTTCCACGGCAGGTCGTAATTTACAATTAACGAACAAAACTGGAGATTCACACCTTCCGCAGCGGACTCCGTGGCGATGAGGATCGCCGCTCTATCGCGAAATTCCTCGATGAGTGCCGCACGAATGTCTGCGCTCCGGGACCCGGTGATGACGGATTCACCCTCATGTCGCTTTAACCACTCTTGGTATATGTTTGTGGACAGGGGATCGTTGTTCATTCCGTTGAAGAGTACGATTTTGCCTTCATAGCCGTTATCCGTCAGGAGTTGGAACAGGTACTGCTGCGTTCGTCGTGATTCTGTAAAGATAACCGCTTTCTCCTTAGAACCAAGGGATTTTGCCTTATCCATCGCTTTGTCCAGCACGGTGAGAAGCGCATCGCCCTTCGCATTGTATCGAATGCTTTCTGCCAAATCAGCGTACCGCCGTAAAAGCGATAACTCCTCCGCCAGAAGTTGCGGATCGACACGTTCTTGCTCCGTTGTGTCATCCCATTCATCTTCCAGTTCATCCACACCCTCGTAATCATCTGCCACCTCTTCCACGTTCATCGGTTGAAGATTTTCCAGGCGCCGGATGAGACCACGAAGCGTTCCCGCAATCGCAAAAGTCGATGAAGCAAGCAGCTTGCGCAATACGAGCGTCATCAGACTGCGTTGACTCGCTGGCAATGCCAAGAGGACTTCTCGGCGAAGGTATTCCGTGACCTCTTCGTAGAGTCGATGTTCATCATCACTTGGCGTAAACTCCTGCGTGATTGGGATCCGATTCGTATACCGTATGTATTCTAGTACTTGTTTCCGCAGGGTCCGAGTGCAAATGAGAACTAGTCTTTCCCGAAGTAAACGATTCCGCTCTTCAGACGACTGTCTCGCAAACTGAGCTTGAAACGATTTATCATCTCCAAAGACGTTCGGGTCTACGATACTAACAAGCCCATAAAGCTCCATCAGACTATTTTGCAACGGCGTAGCCGTAAGCAAAAGCTTTTTCGTACGGGCCAACGTTGCCTGAATGTTCTTCGCCAATTTGTTTGTTGATTTGTATACATTCCGCAAACGGTGTGCTTCGTCCAGCACTGCAAGATCCCAAGATACCTGAGATATATATTCCGACTTTGCAGCCGCAAAGTGATAGGAGCAAATGACCACCAGATTACGCAGATCAAATGGGTTCGTAACACCTTGACGCAATAGGCTGTTGAAGGACCTTGCTTCAAGGATGATGGACGGCAGATGGAATTTCTCCTCCAGTTCCATCGCCCACTGCTTACGCAATGTGGCTGGAACGACGACAATCAGTTTTCGACGGCGCTCCGCCCAGCGTTGTGATAACACCAGACCAGCTTCAATCGTCTTGCCAAGTCCCACCTCATCGGCGAGAATAGCGCCTTGTGACAGTGGTGACCGTAGTGCAAATAGAGCTGCATCTATCTGATGAGGATTTACGTCAACCCTAGCATTCGCTATAGATCGAGTGATTCTATCAAAATCATCGGCGGCAGCACGCAAAGTTAGCAGATGCGCCCAAAGTTTCGAATGATACGGTGTCGACATTGCATTTTTCCCTTCAATGAAAGATACCGCAAAATTTACCGTCTTCCATTTTACTACAGACTACCAGAATCTACGACTGGATTGACCCCTTTATTTTGGACAATATCTCAGTTTATCTGTCTCTACCTTAGTTTCTCGCCCTTGCCCATAGATTGCCGATCCTACCAACCGCCTTCTCTCCAATCAAGGGTTCGCTTTGCCGCCCTCCGGCCGCCCTTGATTTCCGTTCCGCCGCTTGGGTTTTTGCAGCTATGGGGCAAAGGCTTACTTTATACGTTTGTATATCATTTCTATACTTTCACATCTTTTGTAGGCGTAAGCCCTCTGTTCTTATGCGCTTCATGGAAAGCTACCGGTGACATATACCGCAGACTCGAATGCAGGCGCCTCGTATTGTAAAAATCCATAAAATCACTCACGATCTCGTATGCTTCCGCATAGTTCTCAAATTCGTACCGAGACAAGCATTCATCTTCCAGCCTGCGGTGGAAAGACTCAATGTGCGCATTCATATTCGGTGTTCTTGGCGGGATTCGTTCGTGCTCTAAACCCCATTCGATACATCGTGCATCGAATCGTTCACTCACAAACTGCGGCCCATTGTCGGAGCGAATCACAGGCTTATTATCTGATTCAAACAATTGCCGTTTCCATAAAGCCATCTGAAGCGTCTGCGCACTACAAACGGTGTGGAACAGATCCGTAGACGAGATCGGGTCATTCGCATCTACCCTAATCGCGATTCTGTGAAGCGACTCATAGGCGCATTGCTCATGGAAATGGACGAGAAATGGCAAACGAGTCATCGCTATTTTGACATGCAGGGGTACTTTCTGTGGAAAGAGGAGCAGAAAAAACAGGAAAAACAAGATGCAAAAATTAGCAAGATTCGTTAACGTCATGCGATTTCTACCAAAGATGATTTTACACCACATTTAGGACTTGATCGTGGTTACAGTGAGCGAACTTTGCTTTGCATATCTTTCTACCATATTGGAATATAATAGAAATCTAATGAAAATTTTAGATTGAATCTATCCGCGGGACTGAGGATTGATCTGCGATACTTTGATAGTGTATGAAATTAGGAGGTGATATTGTGGAAGCAATAGAATTACTTCAAGAAGAAACTCCCATCGCTGGGAATCTTGAAACTGGAATTGGCGGGGCATTGGCAGGCGTGGCAACTTGGGGATTTGGCACTGGTGGCATTCTCCTTGGCGCAGCTGCCATAGGAGTGGAATTAACTCCTATTGGTTGGGTAGCAGATGGGATTTTGGGGGTCGCTGCTGTAGGCGGAGGATATTTGCTTGGTAATGGCCCAATTTAAGTTCTGTATTTGCTGTTAATTGGTTTTTTGTTTAACTTTGCAGACGTAGCTGATACAGAGTAAAATAAAATTACTCTGTATTAGCAAACTTCTTAGATTACATTTCACTGAAAAAATAATCTGAAATACATATAAATTATGCTTTTAAAAAGAGGGATATTGATGGAGTTTGATCTTATCATACTATTGCCGATAACTGTATTTTTTTTCTTGCTTGTTATAGGTGTAATAAAAACAAATATAAAGCGTGAACTTGCAATCATAGAGTTCATTGCTGGTCTAGGACTAATATATTCAACCCTATTATATTTATGGAAGGGTCATTTTACATGGGGCATTGACTTTTCGCTGATTCCCTTTACGTTCATGGTTTTTTATGGATTTCTAAAGTATGGGAAAGGGTCTGGTATGACCCGCACACAATTAAAAGTACTCGTTTGGGGCGGGGTAATTGTAGGGATCATTTCGTTTATTAGTTTGGTTTAATAGTAGACGTTAAGCAAAAATATATGCAAGTATGTAGCCCTGTCTGAAACTAAAATTAATTGAATATTATAAATAATAATATACAGTATCATGAGTTATGCAGATGGTGGTTGAATCAGGGAATTGATTGTTATTGAACAAATTGCGGAATCCGCGATAGCTCCTTTACCTGAATGCCCGTCGAGTCGGTGAATCGCACGGGAAAACGGGTGACGAAAATGAAATACACGCCCATCGCCGCCGTGGTTGGCAAACGGGTCAAAGCCGATAATCCGCATACCAACTCGCTCCGACTAGTGGAACCCAGTGCCCCTGATGATGAACAAGAACAAGTCGAGGTGTACAGGGCGCGTATCTCCTGATCAGCAACCGCCATGATGCGCCCCAAGAAGTGCTGGTCGCCTGGTTGAAGCGATGGAACATCGAGATCCTGTTCCATACGGCCAAGCAGGAACTGGGGATGCTGAACTGTCACTCGCCAAATGTGAATCACATTCAAGCGCATCTCACCTTGCTGTTCACTGCAGAAACGCTCATCCGTTATCTCTGCAATGGGCGCAAATAAAAACAGCGGACGAGGAAGATTGCACACACGGACAAGTGATCCGCAATCTGCTCTGCATCCGCTGTCGAATTCGTCAAGTCGCTCGGCAAAATGAGCAAGATTCGATCATGCTCGATCTTGACACACAAGCAAAAGACTTTGCTAGACTCATCCATAAATTTTGGCCAACTAAACTGGAATTGGGGTGGTTTGAACCTACCAATACCCAATTACTGAGAGTAACTGCATAGGTCTTGTGTTAATGAGGTGTTGACCACTCATTCGGGCCTTGCATTGGTCGGCTTGCTCCTTGAAAAAACACGTCTATCGAACCGCCTAAACGCGATTTCCGTTCCCGGACGCACGTATACCGAAATTGCTAACCGTGATGTCGCGTACGCCTATATCGGTCTCCTGTGTCAGGGGAAGAGTGACTTTGACCATATAGAACCCTTTCGCTACGATGAATTCTTCCCCGAAGCGCTGCGCGTCACCGATGTGCCGTCGAGCCCCACGCTACGCCAACGACTGGATCTGGTGGCGCCGGATCAAAACCGCGGCTGGCAGTCCGTCATTCTCGAGGAGTCGGCTCGCCTGTTGCGCACGGTCCATGCTCCCTTGACGCCCATGGTCCTCGGCGAAGATTAGCGCGTATACCTCCCGTTGGATATCGATGTGTCGCCATTCGATAACTCGGGCACCAAGAAAGAGGGGGTATCTCTCACGTACAAGGGGTGTGATGGCTATGCACCGATCTTCGCGTACCTTGGTCAGGAAGGATACGCCGCCCATGTGGAGTTTCAAACGGGGAGCACTCACTGCCAAAAAGGCACGGCTGCGTTTCTTGGCCAGAGTATCCGCTATGCCCGTCAGATCTCGGACCGGCGACTGCTGGTGAGAATGGACGCGGGAAACGACAGCGTTGAGAATCTGGTCGTGTGCAGAAACGACGAAACGGGCGCCGACTTTATGATCAAGAAGAATCTGAGAAAAGAGAGCCCCGAGGCCTGGCTCATGACGGCGCAGCAGCATGGCACCTATAGTGAAGCGCGCGAGGGCAAGAAGGTGTATCGGGGATCGATCATGGCTCCGATGCGAGGATTGGAAAAGCCCGTCCGCATGGTCTTTGAAGTGATCGAGCGGACGATCCAAAGTGACGGTCAGGTGCTGTTGCTTCCAAATATTAAGTTGGCCGTGTACTTGACGAGTTTGCCGGATGCGCCATCCGTGATCATCGATCTGTATCACGCCCATGGAACGATGGAGCAGTTTCACAGCGAGATCAAGACGGACCTAGATCTGGAACGGTTGCCGTCGGGGAAGTTTGCGACGAATGATCTGGTGTTACATTTCGGCTTCTTGACTTACAATTTGCTGCGCATCATCGGCCAAGAAAGTCTCCAAGTACAAGATGGACCGCTGCGCAAGAAGGTACAGCGACGTCGCATTCGTACGGTGATCCAGAACTTGATCACGTTGGCAGCGAAAATGACGAGGCTTACGCGTCAGACACGGCTACGCTTGGGGCGAGGAAATCGGTGGTTGTTGATGTTTGTGCGGTTGTACCAAGCGTTTGGCTGAATGTGCGTGCCATTTATACAGTTGTGGACAACGCCTGAGATCGTGAGGCGTATTCACATGTGGACAACTTTTTGAATCCGAGGTCTTCTGATCGGACGGGGCCACGAAACAACTGCCTGAGCGGTGTCAGAGGACGGGCACGGGGCATGCCTCAGGATTTTGATGCCGGTGTCACGGATTCAGGTTTTATATTTAAATTCCAATTTCAAAGCTCATAAATTTAAAATAAAATATTAAATTGTTTAAGAACTAACAACACCCAAAATAAAACCGTCACTGCAATTAATATTCCGAAATTAATTGCCCTCACCATCTCTTGGTTGGATAATATAGGTAATTTTTTTTAGATACTACAGTAATTGAAATAAGAATGATACCCAACAAATACCAAATTAACATCATCGTTTTTTTCACCATCCTAAATAAGTGAATTAGTCTTATATCTTGGAGAACGGTCCCAGATTACAGAACTACAATCTGAAATAGTTCTTCAAGCCCAGTACTTTTGTAGTTAAACGTTACAAAGTACCGTCTCCAGCAAGATAACCTCCAGCAGCCCCTATAGCCGCTCCTACACCTAGAATAACCCAAGCGGCTCCCCCAGTGGCCACACCTAAAGCAACAACTGCAGCACCAACACCAACACCAGTTAGACCACCAAGAATTGAATCCCCAATTGCCGCTTCTTCATCACCTGCAACAATTGATAAATCCATTGTGGTTAAAGCTTCCATATCTAACTACCTCCCTAGAATTTTTTTATGTTTCATTGTAAATTTATCAACATTACGAATATTAATCTTCAGTCTAGCGGATAGATTGAATCTAAAATTTTCAATAGATTTCTATCCTATTTCAAAATAATGGAGAGTGATAAATTAACACATGACCTATGCAGTTACTCTCAATAACTGGTTGTTAGCAGGGTAACACCATTGCAATTTTAAAAATGGCGGCCAAAAGCTATAAATGAATGTTGCAAATCGCTTTGCTTCTGTGTCAAGATCAATGAGGATAGAGTTTGGCTCGTTTTTTCGAGCGACTAGTCGGATATGACAGCGGATGCAAAGCAGATTGCGGATCACTTGGCCGTGGGTGCAATCTTCTTCACCCGCTGTTTTTCGTTGTTCCCAAAGCAAGTACCGAATGAGCGTTTCGGCAGTAAACATCAGTGTCAGGTGTGCATGAATGTGATTCTCATTGTCAGAATGACAGTCCAGCATGCCAAGTTTCTGCTTTGCGGTGCGAAACAGCACTTCAATATTCCATCGTCTTAACCAGGCGGCCAGAACTTCCTGAGGTGCATCGTGGCGATTGCTGATCAGGAGATATGCGCCTTTGTATTCGGCAACCACTTCATCCTGATCCACGGGTGTGTTGGGGTTTATAAGCCCCTTTGGTTCCGTGATCAATTCATCTTGTTTTACTCGCCGACCGACAACCGCCGCAATGGGCGTATACTTCATTTTCACGTGTTCATCGCCCTTGTGGTTCACCGATTTCACAGGCATTTTCATATAAATGTTCCCGCAAGCGACAGAGGCAACCTCCACATCGCGCTGCTGCATTAGCAGTGGATAGACTTCCTGAATCAGATCCTTGGGACGTACAGGTACACACCCGTTCACGGCCGGTGCCTGGTTCAATCACTCGGCGAAATAGTTGGGTGTTGCGTTTGGCTTTCGTGACCCAGTCGAATTGCTGTGATGCAAGCTGGCTCAAAAAAGGTTTACTGAAATACCAGCGATCCATGACCACCCAAAGCCTGCACGATACTTGTTTGCGAAGATCGAGGAGCATTTGCCAAGACAAATCCAATTTCGACTGCTTTGGGTCCGAATCTTCTTTGGGCTTTGTCCAGATGGCATACGACCAAGGATATTCGAGGCCGTTCTAAAGAACTGCGTGTAAGGCGACGATATTCATCGCCCAGGTGTATACTTTGCTCGAACTGTCGTAAAGCCAGTACAGAAATGGGATATTCTTGGCATATGGATGTGCGGAATGCGTATCATCCAGCGCAACTACATCCCCTTCCTTGAGGGCGGTATCCGGATCTTCCTGAAGGCGGGACGTGCGTTTCTGATTGAATACATCCCATTGGGAAAATCCGATTATGAAACATCTGAGTTCCGATTGCGTAACTCTTTGGATTCCGATCATACGCTGCAGCAAGCCGTCTGCGTTGAAGAACACGTCCAAGGCGTTGACCAACAGGTAACGATTAATGAGACCAATGACGTAAACAAATGCTAAAACCTAGGTGGCTACGCCACGAACTTTGAAAAGTCCTAACTGCGACAAAAGTAGCGAGAAGTCGAATCAATGCCAGAGCGTACGCAGAACAGGGGCACTACTAACACTGCTAAAAGACGAGTTCCTTGAATCCAAGTATATATAAACGAGCCACGTTTCACACACATCGCTTAGAGAGAAGCAGTTAGATGCCTCCCTGGCGATTTTTGGTGTATTTCAGGAAATCCAAGTGGTTTTTGGTATTTTCGCGAAATTTTCATGCATTTCAAAATCCAAATTCCTACAGCAACTGCATAATTCCTGATTAGTAATGGCTCAAGTTCCCTCGGCGTTTGGCTTTCTTTTGCGCCCAAGCAAAAACAGTGAGACCGACCAGTAGCCATAACACAGCATTGACAACACTCCAGATTAACCAATCTCCTGCACTAAGAATACTTTCCCCCTTTGTCATCATATTCCTTAGCAAAGCTACGACAGGAGCAAATGGTGCGATAATGCCTACCCATCTCCATGGCCCACTTAGACTAGCAGTCGGTGACATGATGAGAAAGAGCAAAATGAATTGCAAAAGGTTAAGCAGTTGCTGTGAACGCTTCATGAGAATCGTCACACTAGCCACGAGATAGCCGAGACCCATTGCGCTAGCGATCATCAGCAGCGCTGGAACGACATCCCACAGACTTACGACCAAGTAATGATGAGTAATAGCCATCACAGAAAAGAGCGTAATAACGGTGAACAACAAACTGATCACAACACTTGCCATATTGCGCAAAAGTAAGATAAACCACGCCCCAAAAGGACTCAGAAACACCTGCTCCAGAGTACCGTTTTGAGCTTCGTTGGAAATTGTCCATCCCATCGTTCCCACGGACATCATCGATAGAGTCCATAGTACGTACCCGACGATAATATCGCTCAAACGTCCGCTAAAAATGGCTCCACCAGCCATATAAGAAGCCCCTAGAAATAGTCCATAAAAAACCAGCACGATCACTACCAGTTCACTCAACATTTCAGTAGGATAGCGGCGAAGTTGTATCCATTCACGGCGCCATTCAGCAGTTAGGGCATTAAGCATTAGGAAGTCACCCCCCGCAACGCTTCCTCGGAGGCAGAAGCCATACGTGTGTGTTCGCGAAAAATCATCGCCAAATCCGCCGTTTCTCTTACCATTTTCACGATCGCAGTAGGTTCTAAAACACGCATCAGGTCATAGATGTCAGTCGGATCATCTAATACCACACGAAACTCTACTTTACTCGACCACACGCCACCCCTGGCTTCCACCTTGCGACGCACTTCCACAGAGGCAACCGCCCCTAATTCAAACAGGTAACTGCGTCCTGCATAACGTTCGAGAACTTCACTTTTTAGTCCTTCGAGCGTGAGCGTTCCACTTTGAATTATAGACACATAATCCGCTAACGCTTGCGCAATCTCCATCTGGTGTGTTGTGAGAACAATTCCTACGCCTCTTTCGTGAGCTAACTTTAAAACATACTCTTGAATCCGATCAGAAGCGTCTAGATCGAGGCCAAGTGTTGGTTCGTCCAGTAACAGCAGAGACGGCGTATGAATAAGTGCAGCGCAGATTGCCACCTGCTGTTGCATACCACGACTAAGTTGTTGCACTGTACTCCCCAGCTTATTTTCCAAACCTAACTCCGACATCAGTTCGCGTCCACGCTCACGAGCCACTTTTCGAGATACTCCACGGATCCCCGCCCAATACTCAAAATTTTCGAGTGGTGTTAACCGCCAGTACAAGTTACGACTTCCCTCTAGTACAGCGCCAATCTCCCGCAGCGCTTCCTTCGGTTTACCGGAAACACTATATCCGTTCACTGTCACATCGCCCTCATCCGGGTTAATCAGACCCGCGATCATCTTGATAGTAGTCGTCTTACCCGCACCATTGGGCCCTAAAAACGCAAGAATGCGTCCCGCTTCAAGAGAGAAACCAATCCCTTTAACGGCCTCGACAACCTTGCGATCTTTGGTCTTGTAACGTTTGACTAATCCGTCTACTTCGAGCAACATAGTACCACCCCTTTATCCCCTATAAGAGTACGTTTAAAAAGTGTTAGGGAAAACTGGACTTCTGTCAAGGTGATAGACACAAAAAGGAAAACTTTTTAAGCCACGGTTTTAGATAATAGATCCTCCATTTGCTACGGGGTTTTATACCCAATTGCTGAATGCATTCAGTTACGATTGTATCGCCCTTCAATATACTGAAACCATTACGGTTTTGCGTCTTCATAAGATGTAAAAATTGTTCTGTAGACCAATTCTTTCTTGAGTAAGGCATGAAAACTTTCATTAAGTGCATTGTCATAAGGGCATCCCTTGGCTGAAAAGGATTGCTGAATGCCTTGCTTGATGAGTTGTTCGCGATATTCGTGACTGGTGTACTGACTTCTACGATCGGAGCGAACGATCGCGCTTTCAGCTGGACCTTCAGCTGGACGATGCGTCGTTACTGCTTGATGAAGTGGAGACCCCTCAGCTATGCAGCAAGCAAATGGACAGAAATTGAAAAGCAAAAAACAGCATTTCCCTTTTGTGATCACCTTTCACTAACTGCTTTGAAGTAATACGTAAAACAGATTAAAGTAATTGATGGAGCATTTTCAATTGGGATGCTAGCCACCGATCCCATATTTCTATTTCCTCTGATGGTGCCTCAAGCAACTTCTTCGGCCACACATGCTCTAATTCCAGAGAATTTAACCATTGTTGCATTGGGAATTCAGCACTTATATTAGGGTAAATTACATCTAAGCCATCCGAAAATTTACCGATCCAAACAGCACTGTACACATTTTTGAGGAAACCTGGTTCTTGTTTATATAAATCAGGAAATAGGAAGTAAGCTGAGTCTCCTGGCTGCAAGATTGAAATGTTGGACTTCTGAGGAACCGTAGCAAAATAATTGAATGGGGTCGATAAAATTTCTGTTGTTGTCATTGCCTTTGAACAAAGAAAGAGTACCCCGGTGATATTGAAGGCACACGATTTACCAACATTTAATAATTTTAAGGCTGGTTTGTAATTTAAATTTTCTAAAAAATCTATATCAAGTGACAGTATCGGACGCCCAAAGCTTTGAGAATACATAGCACGCACCTCACTAATTGTAGCGGGTCTGGAATTTCGATGGTCACGAATTGGGAAACGATTTTCAACCATGTGCGGGCGTAGAGGACTTCTTTTGACTTCAACTACCATGAGTACTTTGTCTTCGCAATCAGGTATGTCCACTATATGAATCTCATAGCAGTTACCGGAAATCTGAGAAACAGATTTCACAACATTGACAAACCAGTCTTCAATTGGTTGATTGCCACGATCCCGTTCAATTCCAACCAGTTTAGTGGGAACACCTGTTCCATTGTCAATAACTCCGTAAAGGATAACCCCACCGGATGTGTTGGCAAATGCCGCCACATCTTTAGCTACTTCATTACTCTTTGTATCGACTTGACGCTTGTAATCAAGATGGTCATTTTCTGGTTGTATCCGCGTTACTAAGGCCTCTATAGTTGTATAATCCCATTTCATACGCTCACACCACCACTGAATTGAGCAATCAAGTGACTTAAGTCTTCCGCATCTTCGCTACGGGTTTGCCGAATCTCTACAGTCACCGTTCTTCATCTCCTTGCATATAATCTGTAAATTCCGTCTTTATAGTAATTTCCATATCTAAGTTCGTTCACTCAACCACAGCCATGCCTCGTACATCAACTCGCCCGCGCGACATGAACCTTCTTGGCAATGTCTGCTCCGACAACCAAGGTTGAATCTGTAATCCGGCGAATCTTGTTGTTCTGCGTTATACTCATGGTAGCGTTGCCTCCTGATAAGTGGTGTATTCTAGACAAACCCAACACGATCAGGAGTTTTTTATTGCATCAAACTCGATTTTGCTTCATAACAGGAATGCTACCCTTATGCAAATCAAATGGTAGGTAGGACACGTTACAAACAGGCTCTGCAATGAGCAATATCTATAAAGTTGTGTCCTACCTACCACTTAACTTTTACCTAAATGCTAATAAATGATAGTTATCACCTGTTCAGCGTACAATCATAATTTAAAAATTGTAGTTGGGATTTTTTGCACCAGCCGCTGCTTTGATAATGGATCATGACTCGGGAGGTACACTGTAGGTTCTGTGCAGATGAATTCATGAATTCGAGCCAATGTGTCTTGTGCGAGACGTGAACTCGGAGAGACCCCATCGATATTCCTATCAATCATGAGTTGCTCAGTATATGAGGTATCACCTGCAAATAGATATGTGATTTCTCCATCACGAATAATCACAGATTGATGTCCGAGGGTATGTCCTGGTGTTGGAATCACTAATACATCTGCAGCTTCTGTGACTGTATAGCCCGTTCTGAATATACCATACTCTCCAGACGTATAGTCTATTATTCTCGGCTCAAACCAATTAGGAAAATGATCAGATAAGTAACCTCGCAGTTTCCCTTTTAATCCCACGGAAGATTTATACTCTTGTCGTGAAACAAGAAACTCGGAACGCGGGAAGTAGGAAATACCCCCACTGTGGTCTGTGTGGAGGTGAGTCATAATGGTCCATCTCACATCATTTATGGATAATCCAAGTTTTTTCATTTGTGGTCCAACTTCCTGTTCTGGTTCCACTCGCATTCGTACACCAAAACGGAAGTAGGGGTGCCATCTTGGAAAGTAAGATGGGCTACATGTTCTAGCTGTTTCTCCTGTGTCAATCACTATAATACCTTCTGGATGCTCGACCACCCAACAGTAGATTGGCAACCATTCTGTCCACATATTATCTAATAATGTGTTAAGACGCCTTCCGGTTGAGCCGACTCCTTGTCGCTGTCTAGTTTTTATCGAGACTACGCCAGTTTCAATTGCGTGAATTCTCACCCCGAATCCCCTCTCGCTTTTGTTTGCATTTGCTAACTATCAGATGCAAAGATACCTATCTCAATCCGACCAGTCCTCGAATACGTTCTTGTATTTCAGCTTTCATATTTACTAGGACGAGAGGAAGCCCACCCATATCACTAAATACCGCCAAACGTATAAGTGCCCCAATGACGAGTGCCGCTGATAAGCGTGCCGTTTGTACAGGGATTGTACTTTCCTCTATGCCTGACTGAATAAAGTCAGTCATAGCTATAATAGGTAGACGATGTGTTGTCGACAAACGTGAAAAAATCTCGTGTCGCTGACTCAGTAGAAGTAAACCAAATCGATCTTGATCATGATATTCCAAGATATCCGCAATCAGTTGATCTAATCGGTATTCAAAAGGGTTATCGACTTGTCGATGGTAATCAATCAACCTTGAATACAGATCAGAGTACTTTGAAAATACAGCAAGAGCCACGTCATCCTTAGAATCAAAGTGTTTGTATATGGCGGCGTCCGTGACGCCAGCCTCACGTCCAATTTCTCGTACACTCGTTCCCTCTATCCCTTTGCGAGAGAACAATCGAATTGCTGCGTTGACAATGTCATCATGTTTACTGTCTGCGTGTAATTTCTTCATAAACCTATAGTAAGCACTTACTAACTAAATGTCAAGCTTTATAAGTTTATAACGAATGCTTTACAACCCCAAGATTCGATCAGACTTCTGTCGCATATCCTCCTTATGCGCAAGACATCAAGTAGGTACGGTAATAAATACATTGCGCCAACCAGGCACATTTCGATATCATAACCGGTGCCGCCCTAGTCTCGCATGGTTGATACCGAGAAGTTGACGTGCGGAGAAAGGTACTACAGAGGATACAGGATCCAAACGGACCACCCAGTCTTCGTTCTCCACTTGCTCAAACGACCAACTTGAAACGCTGACAAGGCAATGAAACCTGTGGTAAAGTCAGTACACAAGGCGGATTTCCTCCTTAGTGGTTTTCTCAGTAACTATCACAATAGGGATAAATTAATATTTATTAAATTTTTATACTTATATAGATACAAAGATAATATTAATATTATGAAGCAAAATCGGGTTTGATGCAATAAAAAACTCCTGATAGTGTTGGCTAGTGCCCTTGTTATGCAATTGCAAGCATCTGCACTTTTACGCTGCAAAACCCTGCACTTCTATTCTGCAATAAACACAGCTGGTCTGAATTCTATTTCTCCCGGATTAACACCAGGACTCTATGCAGACCAGTCGCAATGGGCATCGTATGATTTAGACTCGTTAAATATTGATGGGTTTATCGCGATTACACCCATTTCCACAACAACTACGATTAGCGTAACTGGGGATAACATCGTGGGTTTTATGGCTTATTACGGAACATGTGTAAATGGATCCGCGTCAAATGACGTATCCATAATCGAAGGATGGGGAAAATCTTTAAACACACTTCAATTCTCAGATAGTGGAGATGATTGTAGTAATTGATGTGTAAGTTATTTATGTAAAAATATCTTTTTTGACACTCGGCCCGTACCTAACGTAGGAAAGTGCGGGCTGAATGTTCAATTAAACACTAGAGACTCAATCGAGAAACTGCTTTATCATACAAATTCAGATTGAGCCCGTGATCCTCCTTTAGACCTTTAAAAACAAATCAGTAGTATACTATTTTATCTGAAAGTAAAACTAAACATAAATCCTCCCCAACCAGTAATTACATGTGTAGCTGACCTTGTGAGTAAACAAGTAATTTGTAATTGATCGTTTTTTTCTGCAAGTCTAACAGATTTTACCCAAGGACTTCCTACTGTAATATTTTTATTGAGCGGAAATAATCCGTGATATACGTCAAATAAATTTGCAATAAAAAGTTTATTTTTTAATTGTTCATTTTTCATCATTAAAGAATAATTTAATTCTCTTGTGGTGACAAAAACCACTCCATTTGTTTCGGGTTGTATTTGTTCCAGTATCACGCTAGATGATTTACCTTGCTTGATAGAATCTTGTTCTTTGCTATAATCATTGTTTTTCGTATGAGAACTAAACACATGGACAGATGTATCCTTCGAGTGAATATTCGATCTCGGATTAGGGAAATAGGTCCCACACCCCGTCACACCCAAGCACGTCAAAGCCAGAGTAGCCACCCCGATTCCCCATGTTCGTTTTTGCACACAAACCACCCTTTGTCTTAGAATATCACGGTATCTTGATCATCAGATCAAACCGCACAGTAGAAATTCGACACATTTGTGAGTGTCTTATCCCTTTGGCTGTACAATTACAAACCTCTCTTTCCTTTGACGACGCCCTGTGCAAAATGGTTACAGCGAAATCTTAGTCATACTTCCCTAATTGTTTTTTTGTATTCATTTCCGTCAAACATAAAATTATCTTTTTATTGCTAAAACAAGATTCATCACGGCTTTGGCGGCAGGCTTTCCTAGCAAAAAGATTGCATGAGGAAGAGGAAGATTTTTTTCTCTGAGAAAAGCGGTCAATTAAGGTTTTTTGCCCATATATATAGTGAGAAAGAAAACTCTCTATATATATATATGGCCTTTTAGCCTCTTTCCTTCCTCACTTCTTCCTCTTTCCTTCCTCATTGCGAGGAAGGAAAGAAAGCCTTTATTAACAAGGGTTTTTCTTTGTTCTTCCTCTTCTTCCTCGCTTTTTTGATACATATACCTTTATAGAAAAAGTGCCTCGCGAATATAAATTTTACTATGTCATTTTTGTAAAATAAAAACATGTATAAATATGGATTATATGGAATGCAAAAAAATTAAATATAAAACGTATAGCGTGTACGTATATATATATGTTTTTGCGAGGAAGATGAGGAAGGAAGAATAAAAAACCGCCCGTAGGCGGTTTAGGTGTTTCGGTAGATGATGACGCGAATCACTTTTTTGGTTTCTGCATCGTATTTTTTCGTAGTTGCTCTGTCTCCTTTCTCAATCTTTCCCTCCTCAATCAACGCTTTCCTCACTACATTCGCCCCATACCCGCGCTCTCTAAGCAAATCATCGAACTTTGTCGGGTAAAATGCGACTTTCGTATGTTCTGCGTCTACCCAAAAACCAAGCCAGCCTGTCGGTGGCGGAAGCGTGGGGGATTCAGGGTTGTGCGAACGAATCTCGCGCTCGCCGCGTGTAGCGATGACTTCATCAATGTAGTCCGAAGCACGCAAGGAAACGCTTCGAAACCGTTCACCTTCACTGATCTGCTGCCAGACGAGTTGCGCCAAATGATCCATGACCATATCTCGCAATTGGAGCGGTCGTTCGTTAAATTATAAGAACTCAAGATTAAAACGAGAAAAATTCATCTATAAATGACTCTTCTTCGTGCGTAAAAAGAGCCGTTCAAAGTGTCTTTATAGAGTAGAAGCATCCAAGACTTGTATAAAGAACGCATGTTCGATAGAATGTTTTCAACTCCAAGAAAAACTGGAGGCGAGGCGCTTATGAATCATGTGAACTCTTTGAAGCACGAAGAAGCAAGAAGTATTCGTTGGTGTGTGCAAGTCATTCGACATGCAGCTGTTCGCGCAAGAATTGTAAAAGCTAGACAAACACGAGAAATACTTTTCAGTCAAACGCACTCCTCTGCTGAAGAAGACCCTTTGGCTGCCATTCCATGCCCAACCTCATCTCATTTATTTGCGCAAGTCGAAATGGATATGCTCCTTCACCAACTTTCGCTTTTTGAGTCCATCATTTTGTATGAAATATATGAACATGGATATACCCAACAAGAAATAGCCGCTCATCTACAGTTGACACAACAGCAAGTGAGCCGCCTGCATCAACGCGCGTTGCACACCCTGCGAACCATGTGGTGGAGTGCATGAATGTGCGGATCAAAGATGTGCTCGCACGCGCGAAAGCTGGAGATGCCAAAGCCATGGAAGATATCCTTTTGCGTTTTGACCGACTCATTCGCAAGGTATCGATGGATCATGGCGTAGTCGATGAAGAGATTGCACAAGAAGTGCGGGAAGAGTTTATGAGAAAGGTGCGCAGGCGAATCGAAAAAACCGAATCACACGCAAAAGAGAAGCCAGCGCCTTAACTGTGTGCCTGGCTTTATTGGCGAATCAAGGAGGGGATGGCATGGAGATGACTCTTTTTTCTCAAGCTTCGCTGCATACCTTGGCGGGGACAAGTCTTGCTGTTCTTGTGATCGTCCAAGCGATCAAGGAGCTACCTTTCATTCGACAGATTCCTACGCAACCACTCGCGCTGCTTGTAGGGATGATCCTCCTATTGATACTTGCTCCACCGATTCCTCCTACACGGATCAAATGGGCGACAGATCTTCTTAACGGCTTGCTCTCTGGCTTTGTTGCCATTGGCGGATGGCATGTGCTGGTTGCGAAGAAAACAAAGAAAAAATAAAAATCTACGCAGAGTGCGTAAAAATCCGAGGTCAAAGTGTCTTTATAAGGTGAGGGGAGTGAACAAGAATGATTCGCATTGAGTAATCGATGTATTGGTGAAAACATATCCAGACAACTGCAATAATGATCGCTGTCACAGACGTCGCACCAGACCAACGCTATGAATATGAACGAGCAAAGGAGGAATCTAGCATAAAGACCTATACCC
>NZ_MPDK01000029.1 GCF_003144315.1 Sulfoacidibacillus thermotolerans
CGCGAGAGCCTGCGAGAGTGCAAAGGTATAGGCTTTTAGAACCCCCTGGCTTTAGCCATGGGGAGGTTCAGTATGCAGGATTAGGAGATCGAGGTCTTGAGAAGATTCGTTCATTTATTGAACGGGGTGGTGGTTATTTGGGTTCGTGTGCAGGTGCATACCTGCCACTAACCGCAAGACCAAATACTCCAGAAGCACATATGTGGTTAAATATTGTTCCGGCTACGGATCTTTCAGGACTTAATTATTGGCGGACAGGAACTGGATTTGTACGCATTGCTTTGACGCAAGAACATTCCAGTTATTTTATGGGACTACAATGTGGCCCGGACACTCCATTGGATGTAATTTATTGGGAGGGGCCGATTTTCCGTTTGGATTCTGAAGCAAATCTTCGTGTGCTTGCTGTTTATGACGAATTTTTATCCTCAGGTGCTGCAGTTCATCAGTGGGAACCGGTGGAAAATGACTGTGCTACTGATTCACTTCACTGGAACAATCCATTAACTCAAGAGCGTTTTTTGCGCTTTATGAAAAATCAACCTGCAGTCATTGAAATGCGTTATGGGCATGGAACGTTAATTCTTTTTTCGTTTCACCCTGAATTTGGATTTCCGCAGGCTCCGTGGAAAGGGAATCCACTTCACCTCTCGATTATCCATTCGATCTATTCGTTAAGCGCAAATTGTACAATCTTTGCATGAGAGGGAATGTGAAAATGCGGATTGTATTTTTGAACCTGCGGCCGTATAATGTGTATGAAGGATATTGACTTAGTACATCCACTTTTCCTCTATCTCCACTTGGATGACACACAGATGGCCTGCACCGCAATGCAGCCTTCCTCTTTGCTCGCAATCTACTCATTTCTGATCGTCCGACCTAGAAATAGATTCTTCTGTGTTTAAAGAAAGGAAGAGGAATATCCAAAAAAACCAAAGCAATTTGAAAACAGACCTTGCTCCTTACCAACATTCAGATATTAGAAAAAGTTTGTGGCAATTAACAAACACGATTCTTCCCTTTTTTGCGCTATGGATCCTCGCTTACTTGAGTTTGTCTGTGTCTATATGGCTTGCACTCGCTCTTACGATTCCAGCTGCTGGGTTTCTTGTTCGATTATTCATCATTTTTCATGACTGTTGTCACCATTCGTTCTTTAAGAGTCGAAGGGCAAACGAGATGATCGGAATCTTTGTGGGTTTTCTCGCTTTTTTCCCGTATCACCAATGGAAGTTTGAACACTCTGTACATCATGCGACAAACAGCAATTTGAATCGCAGAGGCAGAGGAGATATTTGGACGCTTACAGTAGATGAATACATGGCGTTGCCTCTTTATCGGCGAATGGCCTATCGGCTGTACCGCAATCCACTTATTATGTTTGGGCTTGGTCCGCTATTTATTTTGCTAATTCAATACAGATTTAATCGAAAAGGGGCAGGAAAGAAAGAGCGTTTCAATACCCATGCGACGAATATTGCGCTGCTCGCAATAATTATATTGATGAGTTGGGGATTGGGATGGCAGAAATTCCTTCTGATTGAAGGACCGATTCTTTATTTGTCAGGTATGGCTGGAATTTGGTTGTTTTATATACAACACCAGTTTGAAGACAGTTACTTTGAGAAAGAAGAAAATTGGAACTATGTGCATGCTGCCCTGCATGGCAGTTCATTCTATAAGTTACCGAAAATTTTGCAATGGATGACGGGGAATATTGGATTCCATCACATTCACCATCTTGGTCCTCGTGTTCCGAACTATCATCTACAAAGGCTTTACGAAAACAATCCTATCTTGCAAAAGGTTCCAACGATTAGCTTGTTGTCCAGTTTGCGCTCATTACGCTATCGTGTATGGGATGAAGAGAGTAAGAAATTTGTGAGTTTTCGTGGTATGATCCGCCTTAGATCTGGCGTAAAGACATGAAGTCTCTATAGTTGTGAAGGTAAACAGGGGAAGTTGCAACTTCTCCTGTTTACCTTCTACCTGATTGATTTAAAAGTCGTCGTTTTCTCTTCACAGACTTTGCAAAAAAACGTGAAATGGCATAGATGAGGGTAGCAATTACGGCAACAAAGAAACCAACGGGCCACCCTGTGTCATATGCGATACATAGGGAGATCCATGCTGTGAGGAGAGAAAAAGCGATTGATAACAAAATCGCGTGAGTGGGTCTGTGAGTCGTGTAAGATGCAGCTGCTGCAGGGGCTATCATTAAACTAAAGGTTAAAAGTGTACCCGTGATCGGCATGATAATCGCAGTTGCGAGTCCTGCGAGTACTAAAAAAGATATTTCTACTTTACCGATAGGGACTCCATGTGCACGAGCTCCCTCTGGAAGAATCGAAGCAAATAACAGTGGGCGAAACAACACAATAAGGGATATAATAGAAAAAAGTCCGATAGCTCCTGTAATCGCGATATCTTGGGTACTGATTCCTAGAATATTTCCAAATAGCAACGAATAAATTCCATTTGCATAAACATTGCTTACATCTAGAAATAGTGCCCCTAAGCCAAGCAGAAACGCAAGCGTCAATGCAGTTCCTGCATCATGACGACCTTTTTTCCCAAGAAATCCGATCATGAGTGCTTCTCCTACGGCAAATATAAGAAGGTAAAGCAGGGTATTTTGGCCGAAAAGAGCAGCACCTGCTGCACCAGCAAAGCTTCCTTTGGGAAGTGCATGTGCGATAAATGCGGACCCACGTAAGACTACAAAGAATCCGACAAACCCAGCAAGTATGGCAACTATAGAAGATCCGATCCACGCATTCATCATGTAACTCTCAGTAAATAGACCTGGGCTAAACATCATCGACCATAAATTTCTCATATTACTTTGACCCCTTTGTTGTAAAAGAATAAATGACAGAATAAAAGAGTAAAATGATACTGACAACAAAAAAACTCACAGGCCATCCTCGTCCCACAGGAGGCAATTGAGCACTATCGTAAGCAAGCACAATACTAAGCCACATAGTCACTAATCCAACGAACACGGACAACAGAAGAGTAGTACCTAAGCGCTTTGTCAATCGAATCGCGATCGCTGCCGGACCAATCAAAAGCACTGTACTTAAGAGTGCCCCTGTGACAAGAGCCGACTGCTCCACAGTGAGTACTAAGGCACTCATAAACAGCAAACTAACAGTTCGTAGAGGAACTCCTCGTGTGTATGCGAGATCGGGATTTATGGAACTTAGCAGCAGAGGACGATACAAAATCACAAGCAAGAGTAAAGTAACGAGTTCAAGTATGATAACAATAGATACTATGCTTGGATTTACAAGAAAAATTGATCCAAAAAAGATTGTCATCGGCGCTCCTGTCGCAGTTGTCTTTGTTGTTACATAGTATAAAAATAGGGATCCTAATCCTAGCATAAAGGAAAGTGTGATTCCTGTAGTCACATCGCGTTCTCGCGGAGTTCGACCGAGCATATCCATGCCAAGCCCACCTAATAATCCCATACCAATAAAACCCCATAGTGTATTGATGCCGAGAAGGAATGCTCCGGAGGCTCCTGTTGCACCAAAGTCTGCTAGTGCATGGCCTGCAAAAGCTTGTCCGCGAATCACAGCAAAGACCCCTACTATAGCTGAGGTTATAGCAACCACACTGCCAAGTATAAGCGCGTGAGCAACTTGTGGACTTTGAAAAAGCCCTGGCGCAAGTAGAAAGTTAAGAAATTTTGTGATCACATTGTGCCTCCATGCCGCATTCATCTTCTTTTTCACTAACAACGAGAATTCGGTTATGAATGCGCAGTACTTCAACTTCATAGCCGTAAATCTTACTGAGGACCTCTTTTTGTACGACTTCATCCAGTGTTCCAATTGCTGCCTGTCCATTTACAAGATAAATAATTTTATCCATGACGTGAAGGAGGGGATTCATGTCATGCGCAACGAGTAAGACAGCAATTTTACGGGTGCGCGCAACGTCAGCAACGAGTTGTATAACCTCATGTGCACTGCGTAAATCTAGATTAGACAGTGGCTCATCTAATAATAGTAACCGGGGATTGGAAAGTAGCGCCTGCGCGATAAGTAAGCGTTGTTGTTCCCCTCCTGAGAGTCTTCCGACAGGTAATTCGGCATAACGGAGCGCATCAACCGCATGCAAAACTTCATCGACTTTGTGTCGTTTTTCTCGATTAGGCAAGGGGAATCCAAATCGATGACCATCGAGACCAAGTGCTACGAGATCGCGCGCTCGTAGAGGAATGTCAGGATCGAGTTGTATTTTTTGCGGTACATAGCCAACTAAGCGACGATGAGCCCCTTGTATTCTTATCCCGTTTATAGATGCAGTTCCCTGAGTCGGTTTGATCAGTCCAAGTATTACTCGTAACAAGGTTGTCTTTCCGGCTCCATTGGGTCCAATGAGTCCAACAAATTCACCAGATCTGATCGATAGGTTGATGTTCTTGAGAATTGTCCGCTGTCCATAGATCACTTGAATATTTTCTAGTGTTAATAGTTGTTTATCGTCGCTTGTGGTTTCTGTAAAATTTTTCATGATAGTCTCTCCGTTGAAATGTGATCTTGCAATGCATTTTGTAAAGCGAGAACTTCATCTGTCATCCACGATTGATAGGTATGCTGATACGGTAATGTCTCATAGATCCCTACTACTGGAATATGGTTTGCGTTTGCTAGTTGAAGTAAGGAGAGGGTTAGGGCATCGACAACTTGTTGATTATAGAGAAATACTTTTACTTGATGTTTTATAAGTAACTGTTCTACCGTGTTTACATCTTGAGGAGAAGGATCCGTTCCGTTCATGATGGCTGCTTGAAAACTCCAAGGTGTTTTATTTGTTAAGTTTGCTGCGGTTAACAAATCATCACAGACCGGTTCCGTTACTGCGACAGGTGAATGAGAAAATTTTTGTTTCACTTGTGCGATTGCGTGATCCCAAGTTTGTAATGATTGTTCAAAAATATGAAGATTATGCATGAAATACGTTTTATGCACAGGAGCGAGTACAGCTAAATCCGTTGCAATAGCCTCGGCGACACGCGGCATCGTACTCGGTTGATACCATAGATGGGGATTAGGCGTTGTATTTGGATCATCAAGAAGTGTTTGAACATCGATGATTTCTCGTTTTGTATTTGGTGAAGCCGCTTCTAATTGGTTGATAAAATCGTCGTATCCGAGTCCATTTTGTACAATTAAATTCGCGCGCGCAATTTGATTGGCCGTTTGTGGACTTGCTTCATACGTATGAGGGTCAGTGTTCGGATCACTGATGATCGCTGTAGTAGAAACATATTTTCCACCAATTTGTTGGATTACATTTGCATAAGTATTCTCTGCACCTACTGCATAGATCACTGTATTTTGTATCTGTTGATCTTTACTTCCATAAGGTGGGGACGTGGAATTTGATGAATCCGCAGTACATCCAGCGAGACTCATAAGAGCAAATCCTCCAATAAGACTTAGACGGAGCGTCATAGAATACAACTTGTTTTCAGAACGCATAGCGCACCTCCAATTGCACATTTTTCATTCAGACTACGAGGATTATATCGTAGCGATTACGTATTGTAAATAGTAATTACTACGTTTTTAGAAGAGTATACATGGGATTTTTGCCTATTCAATCGAGATTTCTAGAGGTATACTACATAAAGCGTGACATAGGGACACAAGATAGGGGGAATTCTTGCGAAAACACATACATTCACACAAAAACAGGAAATTGGGAATTCTGTGAGTCATGGACTAGGTATTGTCTTTAGTCTTGTCGCGTTTGTTTTGCTTGTTTTTTCTACTGTGCGACAGGGGAATCTTTTACACCTGATCAGTGCACTGGTGTTTGCATCTACGATGCTTTTACTCTATAGTTGCTCCACACTTTTGCACAGTTTACCACCCGGGCGCGCGAAAAATGTGTTTGAGATTTTGGACCATTCAGCGATTTACTTATTTATTGCGGGGAGTTATACACCACTTTTACTTATTCTTGTAAAGGGGCGGGAAGCTGGGATTTTACTTAGTCTCATATGGACAATTGCCTTAGGTGGAGTTGTGTTCAAAGGGTTTTATGTAAAAGAATTCCTCCTCCTATCTACCATAGGATATATTGCATTAGGGTGGATGGCTGTATTCGTCATTCAACCCATTTTACATGCATTACCCTTTATGGGCGTTTTTTATTTGTTTGCGGGCGGATTTTTTTATACAGTCGGGACTATTTTTTATGTATGGAGGAAACTAACTTATCATCATACAATATGGCATTTATTTGTTTTGGCGGGGAGTGTATGTCACTTCCTTTTGATCTATCAGTATGTCTTGCCTCTCTCTTAGTCTTTATTGCTTCGAGTGAATTCCTATCCTTTTCCTGAAGCTGAAAAATGCTGCCAACTAATCAAAGCGAGGGCGAAAAAGATCAAAACCATCCCCCAAGCCTCCCAAGTACCTGGTCGTTCCCCCAACTGTACCCATGCGGCGAGTACACCGATAAGAGGGCTGAGCAAGGTTGTCATTCCAGCGATTCCTGAGGGGAGTTTATCGACTGCGTAAGCCCAAAGGAATAACGCTAGAGCGCTCCCTGGAATCGCATTATAAAGTAATGCTCCAAGAAAAAGTGGAGTCCAGTGAATATGTATTGGTTCAACGAATAGAGCTAGCAATGCTAATGCGATTCCGCCAAACATCATTTGCCAAGTAGTTACACTAAATAGATTTACATTTTGAGGTGCATACTTTTTTTGCCAAAGAGCCGATGAGGCCCAAAACACACCTGCTAACCCTGCGAGTAGGGTCCCCAGAGATTGCCTTTGTTCATGCCAAGGATGGAGAATGCAGAGCAAGCCGAATAAAGCGAATGTGAGTGCAGGCCATTGCAGCCCCCGTACACGTTCTCCAAGTATAGGCCAAGCGAAGATCAGCAACCAAATCGGCATCATATATACGAGAATGGCTGTTTGTCCTGCTTTTCCATACTCTAGTGCCCAGAGTGAAAACCCCACAAATCCGGTCGTTTGCATCAGGCCTAATGGGAGAACATACTTCCACGAGGGCATCGTCAAGGGGCGTTTAAATAAGAGTAAGATTAAAAAAAGTACGAGTACACCGATCAAAACGCGCAAAGCTGCAAATAGCAATGGAGGAGAGTCGTTTAAGGCTTCTTTCATGATCACCCAGTTATATCCCCAGATTAGAGTCAATGTAATGAGCGCAACGAGGGGAAGAACTTTAGGCCTTAGATTTGAATCCATATGCAAGCCTCCATTTGTTGAATGTCCGTTAGTATGCAAAAACTGACTTTGCAAAAACGCTTGATTCTTATGTTATCACAGAATCATCCTTGGTTTCCTTGGAATCCAGATCAGTTGTTAAGTACTTTTCGTAGTAGTCATAAAAATTTGTATTGACTGATAGTATATATGAGTATATGATAATCGAAAATCGGACTAACCAGTAGCCCTTTCGGGATTGTGGATGAAAGAGGGGAAGAAAATGGAGAACGTTGTATACGGACCTCTTACAGGCATCCGCATCTTGGATATTTCGACGATGATTGCAGCACCTTATGCCGCTACGTTATTAGCGGATCTTGGCGCAGAGGTGATTAAAGTAGAACTGCCTGGTCAAGGGGATACCCTGCGCCATGTCGGCCCCTGGAAAGGAGATGAGCCTCTGCGTTGGCCAGGTCTTTCCCGAAATAAAAAATCGATCACCCTGAATTTACAGTCCCCCAAAGGAAAACTTCTTTTTATGAAACTCGTTCAAACGGTAGATCTTGTCATTGAAAATTTTCGACCTGGAACTTTAGAACGCTGGGGATTGGGGTATGACGTATTAAAAGAAGTAAATCCCCGCCTTCTGCTCGCACGCGTTTCAGGGTTTGGTCAAACGGGCCCATATCACGAGAAAGCTGGATTTGGAACGCCTGGAACGGCCTTTAGTGGATACACCTATTTGCAAAGGTATCGTGATCGTCCTCCTGTGAGTCCTTCATTTTCATTGCTCGACTATATGACTGGAGTTTATATTGCCTTCGCTTCAGCCAGCGCGCTGTATTATCGTGATGTACACGATCAGACAGAAGGTCAAATCATCGAAATGGGACTTTATGAATCACTATTTCGCATGATGGAATTTTTAATCGCTGAGTATGACCAATTGGGAAAAGTGCGAGAGCGTAGTCCGAACTTATCAGGACACTCAAGTCCAGGGGGAACTTATGAAACAAAAGATGGCAAGTGGATGGTGTTAGTGGCTTCAACTGACGCGACGTTTGAACGGTTAGCTCGTGCAATGGATCGTACAGATTTACTTCTTGACTCTAGGTTTCACACGAATGCTGAAAGGTTAAAACATGATGCGGAATTAGACCACATTGTGCGCATGTGGATCCATGAACACACGCAGCAAGAAGTGTTAAAAAAGTTAGATGTATATGCGGTTCCCATCAGTCCTATTTATAGTATTGAGGACATCTTCAACGATCCTCATTATCAGGCAAGAGAAAACATCGTTGAGATCGAGCACCCGCGCTTGGGGAGCATCAAGATTCCGAATGTGGTGCCGCGTTTCTCAAAAACACCGGGCACAATTCGTCGACGTGCTCCTGAATTAGGAGAACATAATCAAGAAATTTTTTGTGAACAACTAGGACTTTCCAGTGAGGATCTTAAAGAATTACAGCAGGAGGGGGTGATTTGAATATGAATCTTCCTCATCAAGTAACAATTTGTGAAGTTGCACCGAGAGATGGTTTTCAAGCAGAGCCAAAATGGATTCCGACTGAGGATAAAGTTGAAATGATTCGCGCTTTAGCAATGACTGGAGTTTCGCAAATTGAAGT
This sequence comes from Sulfoacidibacillus thermotolerans, assembly GCF_003144315.1. Taxonomy (GTDB): domain Bacteria; phylum Bacillota; class Bacilli; order Alicyclobacillales; family SLC66; genus Sulfoacidibacillus; species Sulfoacidibacillus thermotolerans. Next base: position 8,839 of record NZ_MPDK01000029.1, read on the forward strand.
GACTTCGTTTGTTCATCCAAAAGCGATCCCTCAGTTGCGAGACGCTTTTGAGGTGGCCACGCAAGTGCAAGATCTACCGGGGATCACTCTGCGTGCACTCGTTCCCAATGTCGTCGGCGCTAAGCGGGCAATTGATGCGGGAATCCACAAACTCAAATTGATGCTATCTGCAACTGATTCTCATAGTTTAGCGAATGCGAATTGCAAAGTGGAAGAAGCGTTAGAAAAATTGGATCCTGTTTTCGACTTGGCGGCTCAAAACAATATTACTGTAAGCGGTTCCATTTCAGTGGCGTTTGGATGCCCTTATGAAGGTGTTGTTCCTATCGATCAACTCATTCGGATTATTACGCGCTACCAGGAGCGTGGAGTTAATGAAATTTCTCTAGCTGATACTACGGGAATGGCAAACCCGAAGCAGATATATGAAGATTTAGAAATTTTTAACCAGGAGTTTCCGCATCTTCGTTTTAGCCTACATTTACACAATACGCGCGGACTGGCTTTAGCCAACGCATTTGCTGCTTTGCAACAGGGAGTCACACATTTTGACGCGTCTGTCGCTGGATTAGGAGGATGCCCTTATGCACCTGGAGCAACAGGGAATGTCGCTACGGAGGACTTGGTTTATGCATTTGAAGAAATGGGGATTCACACAGGCATTCATATCGAGTCACTCCTCTCTATTGCTCGACGAGTGCAAAAACAATTTCTACAAAATGGTGAGAGTTTTCTTCTGCGTGCAGGGACATGTTCCCAATTGCATTCAAAACCTGACCATCAAGAGAAATTAATAGATTAAGGAGTTGCTCGGGATGGCTTACCTGGCTTTATATGGAGGGAATACATTAGATGAGATCGGATTGAGTGAGAATGTAGTATACACCATTTCTCTTTCGGGAAATGAAGATGTCGAGATTTATTTGCAGGAGGACGATGTCTTTTTCCCAGGGTTTATTGATATTCACGCGCACGTAGATATTTCTACACAGAGCATTGGTTGTACACCAGGATCGCTTCTTCGATCAGGAGTGATTGCAGCGGCGGACGCAGGTACCTTCGGCTATGCCACTTGGAAAAACAATCGACAAACGCGAGATTTTGCTGTACGTGATTGGATTTCGCTCATTCCAGATGGGTTAGCTCAACATCCACATGTTCCTTCTTTTTGCTTAGAGGATTGTGATTGGGGGAGAAAGTTAACCTCTTTGTTTCAACATGATCGCGATCAACTCATCGGTTTAAAAATTCGTTTAGGCCAACACGATCAACAGGAGGATCGCCACTTGCTTATGCTAGGAGTCAAGTGGGCGCGTTATTTAAGGGTACCTCTCATGGTTCATCCAACAAAAACATTTCTTTCAATTGAGGAGGTGGTGGAGCCCCTGCAAAGTCAGGATATTCTGACACATGCTTTTCAAGGACATCAAGGTTCGATCGTTCAGCAGGGGAAAGTCGTTTCAAAAATATTCGACGCGATGGAACGAGGCGTATGGTTGGATGTTGCGCACGGCGCAAACCACTTTTCTTTTGAAGTGTTTCAACTTGCACTGGCAAATGGGATCGTTCCGCACACTGTGAGTACAGATCTGACACAAAACACACAGAATAAACCCCCTGTTTACAATTTTGCCTATGTGGTTTCTAAATTGTTGGCAGCAGGGATGTCGTGGAGAGAAATTTACCGTGGGAGCTTTGCTCATCCATTTCAATATTTTAACACGCAATTATCGCTGAATCACCTTGTTGTCCTTCAATTCAACGAACGGTTAGAGGTATTTCGAGATGCTATGGGGCAGGCCATTGTAGGTAGCGGAGTATGGGAAGTTATGCTCGTCGTCGCAAACGGGCGGCTGGTATTCAATCGATACACTCAATAAGTGAGGTGAAACAGATGTCTATGCAACTACAAGAAGTAACCATTGCAGATCGAATGAATCGTTTACCTGTCACAAAGTATTTTCATCGGCTAGTTGCCCGAATTTCTACTGGAGGATTTTTCGAGTTCTATGAACTCTTTTTATCTGGTTCAGTTGGTGCAGCACTCGTTGCTGAAAAAATTATTCCCGTAAGTGGGTTGGCTTACTTTATTGGAGCAGGATTTCTTGGTATGTTTTTTGGAACTTCACTTTTTGGGAGAATGAGTGATCTGGTCGGAAGGCGTAATGGGTATGTATTTTCATTGCTGATTTATTCTTTTTTCACTATTTGTATGGCGTTTGCTTCTTCTGCACAATGGATCGACTTGTTTCGATTCTGTGCGGGCGTCGGTGTGGGCGCACAACTCGTGATTATCGACACTTACATCAGTGAAATGACGCCTGCATCAAAACGAGGATATTATATCGCGTTTAGTCAGTTTATTACCTACTGGGCTGTCCCGGTCGTGGCTTTTTTCGCTTACTTGCTCGTTCCCACCCACTTTTTAATGGAAGGTTGGCGTTATGTGGTTCTCATCGGCGCTCTAGGCTCTGTCTTCGTATGGTGGATTCGTTTAGGATTGCCAGAATCCCCGCGCTGGCTAGAAAAAAGAGGGCAATTCGAGAAAGCGCATACAGCTATGAATCAACTTGAACAAGAAGTAATCAAAGAGATCGGTACCCTTCCGCCCCTTCAGCACAATGACGAAGCGATTGAGGAAAGGGGGAGTTTCTCAGAAATTTGGGTCCCGCCCTATCGTTCTCGCACGATCATGCTCATTATCTTTAACTTATTCCAGACGGTAGGTTTTTATGGATTTGCAGCCTGGGTTCCAACTCTTTTGATTAGTGAAGGAATTACACTCCTTCATTCGCTGTTGTATACCTTTATTATCGCCATTTTCAATCCGCTCGGTCCAATTATTGGAATGCTTACTTCAGATCGCTTTCAACGGAAATGGCTCATTGTCATTGTCTCTATTGCCATTGTCTCTATTGCCATTGCAGCGTCAGGCATTCTCTTCTCGTATATGCGCATTCCGTTTTGGATTATCGTGATGGGAATTATCTTGACACTGCTAAACAATTGGTTTAGCACATTGTTTCACTCTTATCAGGCAGAGCTTTATCCCACGCGAATACGCGCGACTGGCGTCGGATTTACTTATAGCTGGAGCCGTTTGAGTTCTGTATTTACAGGTTTTTTGATCGCTGATTTGCTCAAATCTTTTGGTGTAACCGGCGTATTTATTTTCATTTCGTCGGCAATGTTGATTGTTGCACTCGTCATTGGAATTCTCGGGCCAAAAACTAATCTGCGCACGCTTGAGGACATTGCATCTCACTAAATCATGCTCTGTGTTGATAAAACAGTTCCCGAAAAGGGGGCTGTTTTTACGTTGTAGTACGCCCGGCATGGGCGGTTTCTATAGGGTGAAAGTCCCGAACGGGGGTTGGCGACAAACTATCGTTAGCCACAATTCGTATATGGGATAAAATACATGTTGCAGTTCAGCGAACATTTGTTTGTATTTTTGTTGAGTTTGCATATAATAGCAAATAAGAACATATGTTCAGTGGTGGGGGTGTGTGTGTTGAATCGGCCAACCGCTCTGATTCGTCGTCTGTTGATCACAGAGGCTTTGCAAGAATTCATGACACGTGAGGTGGTACGCATCAAGGAGGAGATGCGAGCGGAAGGAATCAAAATTCTAGATCGAAAAGACAACCCACAAGACGTGTGGGTTCAGTACAAGTTTGGAAATGAATTCGAAGAGGCTATATTCATGCGAAGAATGTTAGACGCAGAAAGTCGTAATCGCGCAAAACGAACAGGGATGATCACGTGACAAAACTCATTTATGGTCTATGCGATATGCAATCTTTCTATGCTTCGTGCGAGGTTGCATCTCGCGAAGAATTTGCTGCACAGCGCAAAGAATTTGACGATTCGAGTGATCCTGCTTTGGTTGTGGCAGGCGATCCGGCTCGAAGATCGGGGATTATTTTAGCTGCCACGCCCACTGCTAAAAAGTTCGGAGTAAGCAATGCAATGCGTCTTGGAGAAGCCTTGCGACTTTATCCACGGCTTCTCGTTGTAAGGCCACACATGGAGTTTTATCTGCAAGTGAGTGTTCGTATCCAAGAAGTGATGAGACAATTATTCCCACTTCAAGAGCAATTTTCTGTAGATGAGGGATTTTTTGCGTTTCCTTATCCTTCTCACTTATTTTCTGATCCAATTGCTGTAGCTCGTAAACTGCAACAGAGAATCTGGGATCAGTTCCGCATTCGAAGTAGAATTGGATTAGCCCCTAATAAATGGATGGCGAAGATGAGCAATGCACAGGCGAAAAAAACACCGGGTGGCATCGTATGGTGGCATGAAGAAGAGATCCCTACTTTGTTGCATGCTTTGCCGGTAGAAGAGATGTGGGGACTTAAAAAACGTGCGGAAATCCTGAAAACCGAATTCAATGCACAGACAATTGGAGATGTGGCAAAGATCCCTATTGGTCATTTGCGCGCGAGGTTTGGCGTCTGGGGAGAAGTGATCAGCAGATGGTCGCATGGCGAGGATCATTCGCACATTAACCCAAACAGCTACGGTGCACCTCATAAAGGATTTTCTCATCGCACAACACTGCCACGCGATTTTTATACTCGTCATGAGGTGGCTGTTGTCATTCTTGAATTGCTCGATGAGGTTTGCTATCGCCTTAGACGAGCACATCAATCAGGTCGAAGGGTGGGGCTTGGGATCACCTACGAGAAATTAAGTGGAGGTTTTTGGAGGATGCGGACATTGCCGCAGCATACGAATACACCTGAGGAATTATATCCTGAGCTATTGAGACTGCTCGATCAACATTGGGATGGGGTTACGGGTGTGCGCGCCGTTTCAGTTGGAGTTGATCAGTTGCAATTTACGGAGGCCTTGCAACTCTCTTTTTTTGTTGACATACCGAAACGCAAGGGATTGTATGAAACTGTCGATCAGATTCATGAACGCTTTGGCGAAACGAGTCTCATTCGTGCTGTGAGTCTGACAAAAGCAGGACAGTTGCGAGACAGGAGCGAAAAGATTGGAGGTCATTATGCATGAACATCAATGATGGGAACATTTTTGAGTCCATGCGACTCGTACTTCCAGAACATCGGAGATTGATGTTGGATTGGAAGCGACAGCGCAATGTAAGACAACTACCTGTTTTGTCAGAAGATGAAGCGGCACAAATCCATTATGCGCTTTCAGAGGCGATTGCAAATGGCTCTCGAGTTCGTGTGACATTGTACGAACTACAGGGGGATATCGTACTAGAAGGCATCCTGTCATTTACTGGACAACTGCGAATTGTGACGGAGGAAAACGTACAAATCATCGATATAGAGAGACTGCTCAGCGTTGAGCAGATCTAAAAGTTCTTAACTCCTCATACTACTTATTTACATTTATAAAAAATGGGATACTATCATAGGGTATCTTATGAGTATAACAAAGTTTTGTAAAATGAAATAAGTCATATGAAGGAGGGATTTTTGTGCCATTTTCTTTTCACGGGATTGATCATATTCAATTGGCTGCACCTAAAGGATGTGAATCAGAGGCACGTCATTTTTTTTCAAATATTTTAATGTGGCAGGAGATACCAAAACCAGAGGCACTGCAAAAAAATGGAGGGGTATGGTTTCGGTGTGGAGCGCACCAAGTGCACATCGGAGTGGATCCTCATTTTACGCCTGCTAAGAAGGCACACCCAGCTTTCTATGTACAGAATTTAGAAGATTTACGCGAGCATATAGTTGCTAATGGATACACAGTTCAAGAAGATGCACTTTTACCTGGAGCTGAGCGCTTTTATGTGATGGACCCATTCGGAAATCGGCTTGAATTTCTCGAGTGGATGCATACTGAAAATCACGTTAGATAGGGAGTAGGGGAGAGCATACTCATCATCTTTGAAATAGAGTAGTTATCAATCCCTGCGCACCTTTAGATACGCAGGGATTAAACAGTAATTCTTTCATGTACAAAATATCATGTATTTTCTGAGAGAATGCCGCCAAGAGAAATGTACTTTACATCTAAATATTCATCGATTCCATGATGGCCACCTTCTCTTCCCAAACCTGATTCTTTGATTCCGCCAAATGGAGCCTGAGCGGTAGAAGGGAGTCCATCGTTCGCACCAAGAATACCAAATTGTAATTTTTCAGACAATCGAAATACGCGACCTATATCACGCGTAAAATAGTAGGCTGCTAAGCCATGGTGAGTGTGGTTTGCGCGTTCTACAACTTCTTCTTCTGTATCAAAAGGGATGATCGCAGCTACTGGCCCAAAAGTTTCTTCCTGTGTAATGAGCATGGAATCCGTTACGTTAGTAAGTACAGTGGGTTGGTAGAAATAACCTACCTCAATCCCGCGAGAGCCCCCCAAGATGATCTTGGCGCCTTTTTCGGCTGCATCTGCTACATGGCGCTCCACCTTTTCTACAGCTGCAGGTTCAATGAGAGGTCCAACTTGAACGCCATCTTCCATCCCATTTCCGATGCGCAATGCACTCAATTTTGCCACCAATCGATCAGTAAAAGATTCTAGAATGGGGCGTTGAACATAGATTCGATTTGCAGCTACGCAACTTTCACCCATGCTGCGCATTTTCGCAATAACCGCATTTTCTACCGCGGCATTAAGGTCAGCATCTTGAAATACAATGAAAGGAGCTTGCCCTCCGAGTTCAAAAGACACTCGTTTCATCGTGTCAGCTGCTTGCTTCATCAGTAATTTTCCAACCGCGGTCGATCCAGTAAAAGAAACTTTACGTACATGAAAATCATCCATCGCAACTTTCACCAATGAAACAGGATCTTTTCCAACTACGACAGATAATGCTCCTTTTGGTAAACCAACTTCAGAAAAGATTTTCGCAATTGCAAGTGCAGTCAGAGGTGTTAATTCTGAAGGCTTTACAATCATGGGGCAACCTGCAGCAAGTGCGGGTCCTAACTTACGAGTAATCATAGCTGCCGGAAAATTCCAAGGTGTAATTGCAAGAGACAATCCAGCTGGACGTTTGATGACAAGAATACGTTTATCAGGGGTATTTGCAGGAATTGTTTCACCATAAACCCGTTTCGCTTCTTCGGCAAACCATTCTAAAAAAGAAGCTGCATAAGCCACTTCTCCTTTTGCTTCTAAAAAAGGCTTTCCTTCTTCACGGGTCATGATTTCAGCGAGATCATCTGCTCGTTCATACATGAGATTGGCTGCTGCAAGCAGAATCTTAGATCGCTGTGTAGCGGTAGTATTTGCAAAACGATCTTGGACAGCCATTGCGGCATCAATGGCTAGCTTCATGTCTTCTGGCCCAGCATCTGGTACCCTAGCAATGACTTCTTCAGTGGCTGGGTTAAGCACGTCAAAATATTCCCCAGAATAAGCAGTACGCCATTCTCCTCCAATAAAAAGCAGGGATGTATCAATCGTCATTTTATCCTCACCTTTCAAATTTACAACATAACCACAATGCGTGCTGCTTCTCCGCGGTCGAGTCGATCAAATCCTTCGTTAATCTGTTCTAGTGAAATTCGATCTGTTAGTAAGTGGTTAACTGGTAACTTACCCAGTTTGTACAGTGAAATATATCTTGGGATGTCACGCGAAGGGACGCAACTTCCAATATAAGAACCTTTAAGCGTTCGTTCTTCTGCGGTTAGAGATACCGGAGATAACGCGAACTGCTGATTGGGATGGGGCAATCCAGAGGTCACCGTAGTTCCGCCTCGTCGAGTAATGCGATAAGCTACATCTAATGCAGCAACTACACCTGCCGTTTCAAATGCATAATCTACTCCGCCATTTGTTGCTAATCGAATTCGATCGATGACGTCAACTTCTTTTGAATCAAATGTTTCTGTGGCTCCTAGATTTTTTGCAATCGCGAGTTTGTCAGGATTCACATCTACTGCAAGAATGCGAGCCGCTCCAGCAACTTTTGCTCCAAGTAAGGCACTCAGTCCGACCCCCCCAAGACCAATAATAGCGACCGTAGTGCCAGGTGCAATTTGTGCAGTATTTACTACGGCCCCAACTCCCGTCATGACCGCACAACCAAATACTGCGACTTCATCAAAAGGGAGGGAGGGATCTACTTTGACAAGAGAGTGTTGATCGACTACAGCATAGTCAGCAAATCCAGAGACCCCCAAATGATGGTGAATTTCTTGGCCGTGCTGATGAAGACGATGATCACCGCTGAGCAAAGTACCTTCGTTATTCGCACGTGCACCAGGTTCACATAAAGCGGGTCTGCCTTCTTTACAGGGTGCACAATGACCACAACTAGGTACGAAGGCGCATACAACGTGATCGCCTACTTGTAGATCAGCGACTCCTGGACCTAGACTCGTGACAATGCCTGCAGCTTCATGTCCAAGTGCCATTGGCATAACGCGCGGGCGACTGCCGTTGATCACGGATAAATCAGAATGGCACAATCCAACTGCCTTAATTTGTATGAGAACTTCTCCGCGACCTGGAGGATCCAGGTCAACTTCTTCAATTTTTAAGGGCTTACTTTCAGAATAAGGACGAGGAAGCCCCATCTCATAGAGAACTGCAGCTCGTGTTTTCATCGTGATTCCCCCCATTGAAAAAACGAATTCAATCGCTTTGTACAAAGCAATGATTATTCATAGTAACCCTCATCTGATTTGATGAAGGATTTGAATTGCGCTGCATCATGGCCAAACCACACTTGTGAATTCGTCTCTTTTGCAAGACGATGAATCCGTTCTACTGTTTTTACATAGCCGAGAGAGTCATAAATAATTCCTGGTAACTTAATAGGTGGGCCATAATTTTCGGAAGAGTAAATGGCATCTGATGCAAGAATAATTGACCCGGTTCCTGGTAGATCAACGTGTAGTCCCAGAAGTCCGTAAGCATGCCCACTACCAAAGTTTAAAATACGGATGCCTTCAGCCAATTTCAAATGATCTTCATCTCGTTTAATGGCTTGAAATTGTAGATTGTTTTTAAGCCATGCATCAATATCAGCCCAGACATATGCACCCTCGCTGCGATTTCTTGCATAGGTACGCAATGTTCCGTTTAATTCATCTTCGTGCACGATAATCGTGGCATTTGTGAACATCTCTAAACAACCTGCGTGATCTAAATGCAGGTGGGAAGCGATTACATAGCGAATTTCCTCTGGGCGTACACGCAATTGCTCTAAGCGATTGGGTAAGTAGCATTCCTCAGGAGCAATCCAGGGAAACATTTTTTGCGTTTCTTGTGTCCAACGACCCTCAGTTCCCATAGATTTTGGATTACAAGAGGTATCGAAAAGAATTTTCCCTTCTGGATGATCGATTAAAACAGAGTAAATAGGGAACTCTATCATTTCTGTTTGTGCGTTAGGATGATCAATGGATGCAGGGTTATGCATGGCGATCATCCAATTTTTATCCATGCGCATCCTTCCGTTGTCAACCACATAAAGTTTTGGATGGGCGTTGATTATGTTTGACATGTAAAATCCTCCTTGTGTATTGGATTTTCTCGTTGCTCGCGATACAATAAAATGCGAGCCTATGATTTAGGGTGCAAAACCACATCGAATATGTGATGGTTTGCTAACTTAGAGCAAAAAACATGCCACAAAAAATGATTTTGATTTACGATTGTTATGCGAGTTATTGGAGGTGGGAAGCATCGACCGGTGAAAAAGTTCACTGCCTGGAAGAATGATTCGCCTCTTTGTTTTTAGAACATTCGAAATTGCAGAAGGTGATAAAATTCACCATTAGGGTGTTTTCTCACCACCACGAGAGTGTCCCTCATTAAACGATTTGTCTACATTTCGAACTCAGGAGATTGAAAATCTATGGGGATCAGGGATCTACATTTATCAAATGTTTGCACGTGTGGGGTACCAAGTGAAATGGCGCAAATTGCAGAATTTTCGACAGATGGGATCTATGTCGTGGATGGTAGAGGCATCACACTTTATGTGAATTCAGCTTATGAAAAGATGACTGGGTACAACCGGACAGAATTGATCGGACAACACATGCGAGATTTAATGAATAGAGGCTATTTTGACCAGTCTGTTTCTTTACTAGTGTTAGAACAGAAACGTGAAATATCTATTGTGCAGCGCATTGGGAAAGACAAAGAAGTCGTTGTTACAGGAAATCCTGTTCGGGATTCACATGGTGAAATTTTGATGGTAGTGACGAGTGTGCGCGATGTTACGGAACTGAATCGTATGGCAAGAGAATTAAAGAAATATCAATATTCGACGAATGATGATCTAGAAATGATCTTTGAAAGTAACGAAATGCAGAGAATCTATGAGCAGGCAATGACAATCGCTCCATTTCCAACAAGTGTGATTCTTACAGGCGCATCAGGGGTAGGAAAAGAAGTTTTAGCCAATTTTATTCACAATCAAAGTGATCGCAAGGAGCAAGCTTTTATTAAAATAAATTGTGGGGCAATTCCGGAGTCCCTATTAGAAACAGAGCTATTTGGGTATGAGAATGGGGCATTTACCAATGCAAGAAAAGAGGGGAAAGTGGGATTGATTGAGCTGGCAAATAAAGGGACACTTTTGCTGGATGAAATTTCCGAAATGTCAATGCCAGTACAAGTAAGCCTTCTCCGTGTCTTACAAGAAAAAAAGGTTCGCAGGGTAGGGGGAACGAAATCGATTCCAATCGATGTGCGAATCATTGCAGCGTCCAATAAAGATCTCCACAAAATGGTCAAACAAGGTCAGTTTAGGGAAGATTTATTCTACCGAATCGCTGTAATAGAAATCGCGATTCCTTCATTAAAAGATCGCAAAAAAGATATTCGGCCCTTAATAGATCATTACTTGACCTATTACTGTAAGCGATTTCGCTTAGATAAGCAATTGACAGAAGAATGTTACGATTACTTAGAACGCTATGCGTGGCCAGGTAATATTCGAGAATTAAGGAATGTTGTAGAAAATATAGTTGTTGCTACTTCTTCACATTGTATAACGCCAGAACATCTTCCGCTGCCCATTCGAAATCAAAGTGAAACCGACGTGGTAGCAAAATCGAATCTTTCGGATGGATTAAAATCAGAAGTTGAACGATATGAGCGGATTGTTATACAAAAAGCATTGGAAAAGCACGGTTCAATTCGCCAAGCTGCACATCATCTCAAGATCGATCACTCTACCCTCATCAAAAAAATGAAGAAATTATGTATTGAAAAGCCATCTTAATGCCATCTTCTAGAAGATAAGATCATAAAAAACAGTCATAAATCATTTCCACTTAATTTTAGGGTGGAGATGATTTTTTGTTTTCTTAGTTCCAATCAGATCGAATCGATTGTTGTATCTTCTTGTTTCATTTTGTATAATAAAAACGAAGATAAATTCATGATAAAAATGTCGTTTGTTTATTGAGTATTTCATTCGTTATTTAACTGCCAATTGTTACGAAGGTCCTTGAAAGGTGGCTATTGTGATGCATTTTGCTTTAAATATGATAACCTCCACGCTCATGCTGATTTTGCCTTTGCCCTTGTTCTTTCTTGGACTTTTGATAGGAAGGAGAAGCGGACCTGAACACCCAATTCGAGGAATGAGGAGAATGATCATGGGGAGCGTATGGTTCTCTTTGATCTGTGCAATAGGAGCCACAGGAACCTATGCAGAAGGGATGGTCCAATCCACACCTTATTTTTCATTTGATTTGCCGTTTGGTCTCGGACAACTAGCGATTCGTACAGAGGTCAATGATCTTACTGTCGTGATGCTGTTGTTGGTTGCTTTCGTTGGGTTCATCGTGGCTCGCTATTCATACACTTATTTGGATGGCGACTCCCGTAGAATGTATTTTCTGCGATGGTTCAGTCTTACGTTAGGTTCTTTTTTTACGTTGATTGCAAGTGGAAACATGTGGTTTTTTATGCTTTCCTGGATTGCTACGAGCTTGTTTTTAAATAAATTACTGGCATTTTACCGCGATCGTCCTGGAGCAGTGCTTGCTACTCGCAAAAAGTATCTGCTCGATCGGATTGCAGATGTAAGTTTATTTGCAGCTTTTGTGTTGATTGTCCGTACATTGCATACGTCTCAATTCTCTCACATCGCCACTGCACTCACTGTGATGCATGGCTCTCTACCCGTCGCTTTGCAGATCGCGAGTGGTCTTCTTGTCTTGAGTGCTGTGCTAAAGAGTGCTCAATTCCCATTTCACGGATGGCTTATACAAGTTATGGAAGCCCCGACTCCTGTATCTGCTTTGTTACACGCGGGAATTATTTACACAGGAGCGTTTTTAATCTTACGTATGGCGCCTCTACTAGCGCGGGTCGAGTGGGCTCAAGGTGCGTTGATCTTGATCGGGTTATTTGCCCTAGCAATGACTTCTCTGATGATGATGACATCCACACAGATTAAAGGTTCACTTGCCTATTCAACTGGTGCACAGATGGGTTTTATGCTTTTGGAATGTGGTCTTGGTCTCTATAGCCTGGCGGTTTTGCATATTATCTCGCACTCAGCTTACAAGGCACATGCTTTTCTATCGTCAGGAAGTGTTGTCGATCATTATCGGGCACCTGTGTTACCTCATGTTTCTCGCACAGCAACCGTGTGGAATTTGGTTTTAAGTCTCTTGCTGTCCACTTTTATCGCAAGTGGTATAGGAATTCTAGTGGGAGTGCATTTTTCCAAACAGCGGGCTTTGATTGTGATGGGGGTAATCCTAACGGTGGCGATTTCCCAGTTATTTTTACAAGTTCTCAACAAGCAGAAAATCAAAAAAAGCAGATTGCTATTGACGATGATCGTTGTAAGTTTATCTATATCTACGGCCTACTTCGGGCTCGATGCACTTTTTGAAGTGCTACTTGGGAGGAGCTTTCCTGCTGTGCAAGTTTTAACAAACACGCTCGGGAATTTACTCTTAGGACTGATCACCGCTGTATTTGTAGGTTTATTACTGATCCAGCAAATGCTCCCTCGCATCAGGTATTACCCATTTTGGCAGTATGTGTACGTGCATTTATACAATGGACTTTATATGGATATGTTACTCACCCGTTGGGTCCAGAAATTTGGGCCAATCGGCTATCTTGAATTTGTACAGAAAGTGAAAGAAGGCCGTTCACAGGAGGTGATCTCATGAATGCGATAGAAGCAAATGAAACTAAGCTAAGCGAAAAAGTGGAGATAGCTTGCCAACGAATCGCACCCTTATGGCCAATTCAAAATCTTGTCGCAGTGAATCCCTATTTTGGATTGCACGATCAAACGTTTTGGCAAGCTCACAAAACGCTTGAACGAATCACTGGTGTGGGACTGTGTATGCCCCATACCTATTATCGAGAGCAAATTGCAAATGGGCGCATTACGCGTGTAGATTTGGCAGAGGCACTAAAGGAGCTTAGGAGTTCATGGGATGTTTCGACTTTTGAGCAAAAACTTGCAGAAGAAACTCCTGCATCAGTGACACCCCTCCCACTTTTTACGGACGTGCTGGGAGAATTCGAGCATTTGGATTGGTCGAATTTCGTTGTTGAGCGAATCAGTCAATATTGTGCCGCCTATTTTGATGAAGGACAAGCGCTGTGGGCGATGCCTTGGCGTGAGAAATCACTTTATGAGGCATGGATTCAGTTTGCGCAAATCGATAAAAGCACTTGGACGATGGGGTTACGAAATATAAATAAAGTGCTAAGCGACTTGCCAGATACCGCAATCGATGCGATCAGATGGGCATTGCATGAACTCGCTATCCCAGTTGCTGCAGTCGATGAGTACTTATATGCTGCATTACTTAGCATTGGGGGATGGGCGGGATGGACTCGTTACTTGCGCTGGCAAGCAGAATTGAGAAAAGAACGTGATGACTCGATCCGCGATCTACTCGCGATCCGTTTAATCTGGGACGCCTTGCTCCATAAAATGCGCGATCGTGAGAAACTACATGTACAGTGGCTCCAAGCCATGGCAAGATATACGAAACCTGCGATCTCAATTCAAGTGGGGCAACAAATTAGTGCCGTATTACAAACGGCTTTTGAGATAAACTATCAAAGACAATTGGCAACGTCCTTGTCCACAGCAAAAGAGGTAACGAAGAGGCAGGAGCGTACTGATGTGCAAGCTGTATTTTGCATCGACGTACGTTCGGAAGTTTATCGTCGTGCATTTGAAACGGTTGCATCGCGAGTTCAGACCTTCGGAATGGCTGGATTTTTTGGTATCCCTATGGAATATGTTCCCCTTGGGAGTGTTAAAGCCAAAAGACATTTACCCATATTTTCCACGCCGATCTATCGTATCTGTGAGCACCTCGATCATGCAGATCCATCAGAATCAAACAAATGGATCGTGCAACGCCAAACGCAAATGCGTGTATTTGATGCTTGGAAAATATTTAAAACTTCTGCTTCATCGTGTTTCTCGTTTGTTGAGGCGGCTGGTTTATGGTCAATCTTGAAGCTCATAAGTGACAGTATAGGGTGGACTCGGCCAGTCCCACATCCCGATCGCAAGGGTTTACCAGAGAAAATATACAGACGCTTAAGCCCGCGATTGAACTCTTTTGACTCTGCTGTAAAGGAAACCGGTACGTGTATGACAGATCAATTCACAGGTATTCCGGAAGATTTGCGCCCAACAGAGGCAGAATCGATCTTGCGCAATATGGGGTTGATCCGAGATTTCGCACGAATTGTACTTTTTGTTGGACACGGCAGTACATCTGTTAACAATCCACAAGCTACTGCGCTTGATTGTGGTGCCTGCGCTGGTCAATCTGGTGAAGCGAGTGCCCGTCTTGCAGTTGCATTATTGAACGACCCAAAAACTCGTAGGGGACTTTTGGAAAAAGGGATCCTGATACCCGATGACACATTTTTTGTCGCAGGGTTACACGACACAACAACGGATGAAATTCAATTGTTTAACACAGAAGTTTTACCATCTTCCCATGCAGATGATCTTGTTCAATTGCGTAGCTGGCTGGATCAAGCTAGTCAATTCGCTCGATTGGAGCGTGCTTCTTTGTTTGGAATGCATGATGCTCCATTGACTACAATCACAGCAGATTTTAAACGACGCACCCGCGATTGGGCTGAAGTGCGCCCAGAGTGGGGATTGACCGGTAATGCAGCGTTTATCGTGGCTCCACGCAGTCGTACAGTGAATTGTAATTTGGCGGGCCGGGCTTTCTTACACGATTACAATTGGCATGACGATACCAATTTTGCGACCTTACAACTGATTATGACGGCGCCCATGATCGTGGCTCACTGGATCAATATGCAATATTACGGGTCAATGGTCGACAATCGAAGATTTGGTAGTGGCAACAAAGTTCTGCATAATATCGTGGGCGGTTCCATTGGTGTTCTAGAGGGGAATGGGGGAGACTTACGCGGTGGGTTAGCTCTGCAATCACTTCATGACGGGAAACGATGGATTCACGAGCCTATGCGTCTTCATGTTTTTATTGAAGCCCCGCGAACTGCTATCGACGATGTGATCGCCCATCATCTGATCGTTAGGAATCTCATTGAGAACGCATGGCTGCATCTTTTCCAGATTGATGAAGATGGAAGTATCTTTCGGCGTGGAACGGATAAAAAATGGACTCGCTACTAGTATCTGTCCATTTTTATCCATGGAGTGTATGAAATCATCCATAAAATAAAGCGAGGAGTTGCAGATTGGTATATCATGAAACTATAGTCGTCATATAAGTAAATGGTGGTGGCAGTTCCAATGGCAGAATGGACATTTCTAACGAATCACGCGCAAGTTTTGCTTTGTATTGTAAGAAATGGGGATAATCGTTTAACGGCCAGAGAAATTGCCGAGATCGTTGGAATTACGGAACGAGCGGTGCAGCGTATTCTTGACGACCTCGAGAATGCAGGTTATATCAGCCGCTTTCGAGATGGTCGAAAAAATCGCTATGAAATACATCCAGAACTGCCCATGCGTCATCCTGCGCAACGCGGGCTCGCGATTAAAGATCTGCTCGAGTTACTCTCCCTTCCGGGGTGGGAATAACACGGCGGTTTCGAAAGGATATACAACCATGTTCTACTATTCAGTCAGTGACGAGATGCAACTTAAATTGCTAGAATTGCGAGATGCAGAAGAAATCTTTGCCTTAACAGATATGTCCCGTTCTTACCTGCGGGAATGGCTGCCTTGGGTGGATGCCACGCGGACGGTCGAAGATTCAAAAGCATTTATTCAATCCACGCTTCAGCAATTTGCCACCAATAGTGGCTTTCAAGCCGGGATCATATACAAAGGGGAGCTTGCCGGTGTGGTTGGGTTCCATGACATACACTGGACTAACAAATCGACATCGATTGGGTATTGGCTTGGGGAAGGATTTCAAGGACAAGGAATCATGACAAGCGCATGTCGAGCGATGGTCAATATCGCAATCCAGGAATACGAATTGAATCGGATTGAAATTCGGGCTGCGGTTGGCAATCGCAAAAGTCGAGCTATCCCGGAACGCCTCGGGTTTAGACAGGAAGGGACTTGTCGTCAGGCAGAGTGGCTTTATGATCACTATGTCGATCACGTTGTCTACGGCTTGTTGAAGGAGGATTGGTGTCGCCCATGAAACGTCGCGGAATTCAACACTTTGTCCCTAATGAGTGAGTGTTGTCACGTCTCTCCATCAGTGCTCGGAAAGAAAGGCACATTTCGTGTAGATCCTTCACCCCCTTAACCTCCTGCAACAATACATCTCGGTACAATCTATCTTGTTCATCTAAGTGATCTTCTCGCGAAACGGATCGAGGAGCGAGTTGCGCTTAGAACGAATGACAGTCGGAACTTCCTGCTTATCCGCCTCATCCGATTATAGGAAAAAACATCTTTCTGGCTGACGAGTCCTTGACCCATATGCTGTCTAGGGGGCAATGGTCAGTTTGTACGTACAGAAATTCTGAGAGAGGTCGGGGGATGGCGAGAGGATACATTGGCAGACGATTTCGATCTCACTTTAACACTCATGTGCCATGGCTATCAAGTTAAATATGCAGACATTACTATATGGCAAGTAGCAGTTGCCTCTTTTCACCCAATGATTCGTCAACGAACAAGATGGAGTCAAGGTAATATCCAATCAACCATTAAGCATTTCTGGAGCACGATACGAAACAAAAGAATTCCGTTAGTGACGAAATTGGATACCTTATATGTATTTTCAACAATGCTCCAGAGTAGTGTCCGTTATTATGTGTAAAAGTGCGTAGGCTCGAGACTGCGCACTGGCTCTATCAAATAAGATGAGCCATTCGGTTTCCTCTGGTAGAATGGGTGTGTCAAGTACTCACTCACAGAAGGAGAATCCAAATGGCTCAACCTCAGTTTACGATAAATCTCGATCTTTTGCAGT
>NZ_MPDK01000003.1 GCF_003144315.1 Sulfoacidibacillus thermotolerans
TGTGTTATCGGTTGGGTTTGTTTTTGTTGAGTGTGGGCGTATCACTCGGGTCTCATCCCTGCTAGTCGTGGGCAGCGGTAGAGTTGTATAAGAGACAGCTCCAAATGTGTCCTGGACTCTATGATCATCATTGTGGCATGGGGCGTCCAGGTGGATTTGTAGAACGTTTGTATGGAGGCACGTATATCGGCCATGTGATCGAACATGTGACACTCGAACTATTGACACGAGTCGGTTATAGGGCGAACTTTGGGAAGACGAGAAATGCAGGTCGACCCGGACTGTATGATGTGGTGATTGAATTTGAGACTGAGGAACCTGCGCGCTATTTGCTTGAAGAGGCGGTAAAGCTTGTTGATGCGTGTTGTAAAGGCCTTGATTTTCCGCTGCAGTCGGTTCTAGAAGAAGCGCAGCGACTGCGCGGCATCTACGACTTAGGACCGAGTACAGCAGCGATTGTGGAGGCAGCACAGCGGCGTAACATCCCAGTACGGCGCATTGCAGGAAGTTTGGTTCGTCTTGGAACGGGACGCTATCGGAAGTACGTTCAAGCGACGATGACGCATTCGACGTCAGGAATTGCAGTAGACATTGCGAGTGACAAAGCGTTGACAAAGCAGTTGTTACAGCAAGCGGGAATCCGCGTACCACGTGGTAGGGTAGTAAAGACGTTGGAAGAAGCACGGCACGCTTTTTCACAACTAAACACCACGGTTGTTGTCAAGCCATTTGACGGATGTCAAGGGCGTGGTGTGTCAACGCATATTGATACACTAGAACTGCTGGAAGATGCATTTGCATTTGCTGCATATGATTCTGCGCCCGTAATTATAGAGGAGTACGCGCCAGGTCGACAGTATCGTTTGCTTGTTGTGGGAGAACAATTCGTAGCGGCGGCAGAGCGAATTCCAGCGCATGTGATGGGTGATGGAGAGCATACGATTCGAGAACTCATTGACTTAGTCAATGCACAACCAGAGCGTGGGGATGATCATGAGAAGCCTTTGACGAAAATTGCGGTGGATGAAGTCGTTCAACGTTTTTTGCACTTGCAAAAGCGCACACTTGATGAAATTCCGGCACGTGGAGAAATGGTGTTATTACGTGATAGTGCGAACCTTAGCACAGGTGGAATTGCGGTGGATTGCACGGATCAAGTTCACCCTGTTTTCGCACAGATGGCGATCCGTGCTGCGCGAACGATTGGTTTAGACGTATGTGGAGTAGATCTGATTGTCCCGGATATTCAAAATCCGCGCGATGCGGATCATGCAGTCATTATCGAGGTGAATGCAGCTCCTGGCATTCGCATGCATCACTATCCAAGTCAGGGTGCTGCGCGTGATGTGGGGGCAGCAATTTTAGAATCAATGTACCCAAAAGGTACGACTGCTCGTGTGCCAATCATCAGTATTACAGGGACAAATGGCAAAACGACTACAACGCGAATGATTCGCCACATTTTACGCTATGCTGGTTATCATGTCGGAATGACATCTACAGAAGGTGTATATATCGGAGATGAACGAGTGCTATCAGGTGACACAACAGGTCCGCAAAGTGCCGAACTTGTTCTTTCAGATCCTACTGTAGATGTAGCAGTACTTGAAACCGCCCGCGGTGGCATCATACGTGGGGGTCTTGCTTATGACGTAGCAGATGTTGGCATTGTGACCAATGTGGCCATGGATCACATTGGTCAAGATGGGTTGCAAACGCTTGAAGATATTTTGCATGTGAAAGCATTAGTTGCTGAATGTGTGAAAAAGAGTGATGGAGCGGTAGTACTATCAGCGGATGATCCAGAATTAGTAAAATTAGCGCAACGACTCAAAAGCAAGGTGATATTTGTCAGTACAGCGAGTTCCAACCCGATGATCACTCGTCATTTGGCTTGTGGTGGACAGGCGTATTATGTTCGCGAGGGGTGGATGATTGAAGCTGCTGGTGCATTGGAATGGAAAATTGCGCGCATTCAAGATTTTCCAATTACGTTACAGGGGACGGCTTTATTCCATGTCGCCAATGCATTGTGTGCAATTGCCGCGGCGCGCCATCTGAACATTTCAAGAAAGCAGTGTGCACTTGCTCTCACGCAGTTTCGCTCAGATCTTCACAATCCTGGCCGCATCAACATTTTTCGCATGCCTTCGGGGAGATACGTCATTTCTGATTATGGGCACAATCCCGATGGAGTGCGCGTAATAGGGGAAATGACGAGTCGTTTAATGGGCAAAAAAGTTCCTGCTGTCATTGGATTTCCAGGAGACCGTGACGATGCGGTTTTAGCGGAAGCAGCGCGTATGGCAGTAAAATATTTTGGGCCCTTAGTGGTGAAAGAGGATTTAGATACCCGCGGACGTGAGCGCGGAGAAGTGGCGGCACTTCTAGTTTCTGAGATTCGCAAAGTTGCGCCAGAAATGCCTGTGCATGTAGAGTATGACGAACGCGAAGCGTTGCGAAAGATTCTTCAGCTCTATCCCGATGAACCACTTATACTCATGTTTCATGAGCACCTGCAAGGGATTCGAGACGTATTGTTAGAACAGGGTGGGCAGGAGGTCTATGCGCTTCCGGATTTAAAACCAGTTGCGGCAATCTCTGCGATGTAGTAGGTTAAACAGTGGTTTTGACTTGTATACAACGCCCTGCGGCCCACGCGGGGCATTTCATGTTATAGTATCTTAGGGGCGATTGTACGATGATATTTGAGAAGGCCCGCGCGAAAATCAATCTGACACTTGATGTTTTATATAAGCGTCCAGATGGGTATCACGAAGTTGAGATGGTCATGCAAACTGTGGATTTTTGTGACTATCTCTCACTTACTCCCCGGCAAGATCAGCAAATTGTGATTCGCTCCAGTGCGCCATATATACCGACGGATGAACGTAATTTAGCCTATAAGGCAGCTGAAGCGTTGAGAAATCACGTGGGGATTCGGCGTGGAGTCGAAATTGACATCGATAAGCGCATTCCCGTTGCGGCTGGATTAGCTGGGGGATCTGCTGACGCGGCCGCTGTGTTGCGTGGGTTGAATCACTTGTGGCAATTGCGATTAAATTTTGAGGAACTGAGTCGGATTGGTGAAGAAGTGGGCTCAGATGTACCTTTTTGCATTTATGGGGGGACAGCTGTCGTGCGCGGTCGCGGTGAGCGTGTTGAGCCAGTAGCGCTTCGTCCCGCTTTTTGGGTTGTTCTCGCGAAACCGCCAGTTGCAGTATCTACAGCGGAAATTTATCATGCTTTGGATGTTCAAGCGATTGCTCACCATCCACGCGCAAAAGAGATGATGGATGCGTTGCGAAGTGAAGACGTTGTAGCTGTTGCAAAGGCGGCGGGAAATGTGTTAGAGCCAGTCTGTTCAGCGCTTTATCCTGAAACGGCAAAAGTGAAAGAACAACTGATTCGGCTGGGTTCACAAGTCACACTGATGTCTGGTAGCGGTCCAACGGTGTTTGGTTTGTTTGAGCGCGAACAACGTGCGCGGCGCGCTTATAACACCATGCGCGCCACATTGAAAGAAGTATACTTGTGCCAAACTTGTTAATTGAGATGAATTGTATCGAATGGTTGCGAGTGCTTTTGCCGGAGTGCTATAGTCGATTCGATATGTAGAAAGATGGCTTTATGAGAATGAACAGGGGGAGAGCGGAGATGCGCAGAAGTGAAAGGATTGTGCGACTGACACGTACGCTCATGAATCACCCCGGAGAACCACTTTCTCTGACCGAAATGGCAGATCAGCTAGAGGCAGCAAAGTCCTCTCTAAGTGAAGACTTAGCGATCATTCGTGATGTCATGGAAGAAGATGGGGAAGGAACCTTGCGGACGCAAATGGGAGCGTCAGGCGGAGTTCTTTTTGAAGTGGATGTCGCATGGACAAAAGCGAGAGAATTTCTGGAGCGAGCGATTTTACGGTTGAGTCAAGGCGATCGCATTTTGCCTGGTGGATATCTGTATATGAGTGATGTGTTAGCAGAGCCAGATGTCTTGCGTATGGCAGGGAAGATGTTTGCGAAGATTTTTGCTCCTATGGCACCAGACCTTGTATTGACCGTTGAGACGAAAGGAATTCCACTGACGGTGATGACGGCGCAATATCTTCATCGGCCATTTGTTGTCGCGCGCAGGGACCACCGTGTGACAGAAGGGTCTTCTGTGAGCGTTAATTACGTGTCTGGTTCAGATCGTCGGATTCAGACGATGTCTTTATCGAAGCGATCGATTAAGCAGGGAGCTCGCGTGCTCATTATCGATGATTTTATGAAAGCTGGAGGAACTGTGAAGGCAATGACGGGTTTGATGAGCGAATTTGATGCGGTGGTTGTGGGAACTGGAGTGTTTATGGAAAC
The DNA here is from genome assembly GCF_003144315.1 of Sulfoacidibacillus thermotolerans. Taxonomy (GTDB): domain Bacteria; phylum Bacillota; class Bacilli; order Alicyclobacillales; family SLC66; genus Sulfoacidibacillus; species Sulfoacidibacillus thermotolerans. Next base: position 4,356 of record NZ_MPDK01000003.1, read on the forward strand.
CGCAGAGCCGGAAGAAAAGCTCGTGTCAAACTATATTTCGCTTTTAACCTTGACTGAGGTTGATGAAAGTAGACATCGCGTCGTGATTCAACCGGGGAGTTATTTACTTGGAAATCCTGAACGACTTGTACCTACAGTCGACGAAAAACCGCGAGATCAAACAGAGTTCAAATAATTTAAAAGGGGAAAGGTAACATGCAAAAGTTACAGGTGGTTCATTCTGATCAAGCACCGGCAGCGATTGGACCTTATGCGCAGGCCATCAAGGTAGGCAATATGATCTACACTTCGGGGCAGATTCCTCTGACTGCAACTGGGGAACTTGTGCAAGGGGACGCTGCAGTTCAAACTCGCCAAGTGTTTGCAAATTTGCGTGCTGTCCTTGCAGCAGCAGGCTCTTCTTTAGATCGCGTCGTAAAAACGACGGTATTTGTGAGCGACTTAAACGATTTTGGAGTTGTAAATGAGGTTTATGCAGAGGCATTCGGAACCCATCGGCCGGCTCGTTCAACGGTTCAAGTGGCACGTTTGCCGCGGGATGCTAAGGTGGAAATCGAGTTAATTGCCTTGGGCGAAGAATAGAAAAGTGAATGTCGTTGATAAATTCTAAACTTTTCGGTTGGTTAAGCAGGAATTAGACAAACCATGTGGAATAACTCTGTCAGATACAACGTGTGACGAAGCATCAGAGGGCGATATGTGCGTGCGCTGATCGGATGATTCACGAGAATTCTGCGGGGTGATAAGGATGCAGATTACAGACGTAAGAGTACGTAGGGTTTCTGCGGAAGGAAGAATGAAGGCCATCGCTTCTATCACCTTTGACGATGAGTTTGTCATTCACGACATCCGCGTCATCGATGGAAACGCGGGCATGTTTGTCGCAATGCCTAGCAAAAGGACGCCTGATGGAGATTTTCGGGATATTGCTCATCCGATCTCATCAGCTGTACGCCAACGAATTCAGGATGCTGTTTTAGATCAGTATTTTCGTTTAGAAGAACCGCATTCTGTAGCTGCTTCAGGCGATTGAGCAGTTGTTCCTAGAGGACGAAAAAAGCCGTTACTTCTGTTTAAAGAAGTGACGGTTTTTTTGCCGTCTGTACTTACTCGCACAATCTGGCGATTGAAAGCTTCTGTTGATTTCATGTATAGTGGATACGCATGAAGCGACGGGAGAGAGATTGATGACGGGAGGTTCACGTCATGAAAAAAATTGGGGTAGTATTGGCGGCTGGACTCGGAAAGCGAATGAATTCAAAACGTCATAAAGTGGTTCACTCTGTATGTGGAAAACCTATGATTGCGCATATTGTTGAACAGATGGAGGCGGTCGGATTTGACCGCTTATTCGTTGTCGTAGGGCGACTAGAAGAACAGGTTCGTGAAGTATTGCAAGATCGAGTGACCTATGTACAACAACGAGAACAGTTGGGGACAGGCCATGCGGTGCAACAGGTTGCTCCGTATCTTGATCCAGACAGCATCACTGTGGTGTTATACGGTGACTGCCCACTCTTGCGACATGAAGAAATTGAACGTCTAATCGGTGAAGCAGAAACGTCACATGCTACAACCGTGTTGACGGCAAAAGTGGAAGATCCATACGCATATGGACGGATTATTCGCGATGAACAAGGCGATGTGGTCCGCATTGTTGAAGAGAAAGACGCGACAGATGATGAAAAAAAAGTGCAGGAAGTAAATAGCGGGATTTATGCCTTTCAAACGCCTGACTTACTCATGGCACTTCGTGAATTGACTGCGAACAATGCACAAGGTGAGTATTTGTTGACGGATTGTATTCAACATATTCGTGCCCATCAGGGAACTGTGCGTCCGGTTGTCGTTTCTGATCCAGACGATATCGCTAATGTCAACGATCGCGTGCAGCTAGCTGCAGTTGAAGCGCGTATGCGACGAAGGCTGCTTTTGCGCCATATGCAAAATGGAGTGACCATCATAGACCCAGCGACAACGTATATAGGGGCTGATGTGTACATTGGCCGAGATACGACACTATTGCCAGGATGTATAGTGGAAGGAAACACCTATATAGGAGAAGACTGCATGATTGGACCTAATGTACGACTGGTCGACGCGAAGATAGCCGATGCCGTACACATTACGTCTTCGGTTATTCTGCAAAGTGAAGTGCAAGAGTCGGCTTCGATTGGTCCTTTTGCTTATATTCGACCAGGTAGTCAGATTGGTCCAGGTGTTAAAGTGGGAGATTTTGTGGAGATAAAAAACTCGATTCTAGGGTCTGGGACAAAAGTAAGTCATTTGGCCTATGTTGGTGACAGTGAAATTGGCGAGCGTGTGAATGTGGGTTGTGGAGTTGTCACGGTCAATTACGATGGTTATCAGAAACACAAGACGATGATTGGCAATGACAGTTTCATTGGTTCCAATGTCAATTTGATTGCACCGCTCATGCTTGGTGAAGGAGTTTATGTAGCGACCGGGTCAACGATTACAGATGATCTTGCGCAAGATGATTTTGCGATTGCACGCGAGCGTCAGACGACGAAAAAAGGATATGCCAGAGGTTTGCGCATGAAGTTACAACAAAAGAGTGCAGATTAAGCAATGACAATTGGATGGTGACAAGAGTGACAAATGGAGATTCAAAGTTAAAGCTGATCACAGGGAATGCAAACCCCGAATTAGCGAAAGAAATTGCCGCAGAAATAGGCATTGACCTTGGACATTGTCAAATCACACGCTTTCGCGATGGGGAGGTGCAGGTAAAACTTGGAGAAAGTGTTCGCGGATATCAGGTATACGTCGTCCAACCGACTTCAGCGCCAGTGAATGAACACTTGATGGAATTGTTGATTACGGTTGATGCACTAAAGCGAGCTTCCGCCCAGAGTATCAACGTAGTCATCCCTTATTATGGGTATGCCAGACAAGATCGTAAAGCCCGCGCGAGGGATCCAATCACAGCGAAACTCATTGCCGATTTAATTCAAACAGCCGGTGTTTCACGTGTGATTTGTATGGACTTACACGCTGGACAAATCCAAGGATTTTTTAATGTTCCACTCGATCATTTGTTTGGCATGCCAATTTTAGCAGATTACTTTCTTGAGAAAAATTTGCAAGATATTGTCGTCGTTTCTCCTGATTTGGGTGGAGTGACACGTGCGCGTCAGTTTGCTGAGCGCTTGGGGGCGAATATTGCGATTATTGATAAGCGGCGCCCTGAGCCAAATGTTGCAGAAGTAATGAATATTATCGGCGATATTCGCGGGCGTACGGCGATTTTGATCGATGACATGATTGATACTGCAGGGACGATTACGCTCGGTGCAGAAGCGCTGCTTTCACATGGTGCCAAAGAAGTATACGCATGTTGTACACACGCTGTGCTTTCAGATCCTGCAATTGAGCGACTTGCAGCTTCGCCGATTAAAGAGGTAGTTGTGACAAATACGATTGCACTTAAAGAAGAGAAAAAAATTGATAAACTGGTCGTGCTTTCTGTCGCTAAGATCATCGCGGAGGCAATTTTGCGCGTCCATGAAATGCGCTCGATTAGCGAACTTTTCGATTGAGGTGGAGCCAGTTGTCTAAATTGATTGTCGGCCTAGGCAACCCTGGGAAGGAATATGAAAAAACGAGGCATAATGTGGGGTTTATGGTGATTGATTCGCTTGCGCAATCACTAGGGATCGTGTCTGCAAAAGAAAAGTGGCGTTCACTGGTTGCTGAGAGTATGGTAGAAGGAGAACGCGTCTACTTAATGCGTCCACAAACATATATGAATGTAAGTGGTGAAGCGATCAGAGCGGCTGTGGATTATCTAAAGCTCGATCGTCTCAGTGAACAGTTGCTAGTCATTTACGATGATATGGATCTGCCAATAGGAAAAGTTCGTTTGCGCGAAAAGGGCAGTGCCGGTGGGCATAATGGTGTCAAATCAATCATTTGGCATCTTGGTACGGAGGAATTTCCGCGAATTCGCGTTGGGATCGGTCATCCTCCAGCGGATGTCGCGGTAGTCGATTACGTGTTATCTCGTTTTTCCAAAGTTGAACATGCGCAAATCGCTTTAGCAGTTGAATACAGCGCGAAGGCGGCGCTTGCGTTTTGCAATACGCCTTTTCCGATCGTAATGAACGCGTTTAATTAATGTGCGAACACCCCATAATACGGAGAGACGATGTAAATTGTGGGGTGTTCGCAGTGAAAATGGTTTATTATTGTAAATACTGCAATTCGGTTCTCGGGCAAATTGAAGCCAATCCCTCGGAGTTAGATCATCTGGGCTTTTGGATTTTGACGCCTGAAGAGCGAGCCGATATCATAAGTGTGAATGAAGTTTTGCACACGGCGTATGTCAAGACCGTGTGTGAGTACTGTGAAACGGCGCTGCGCGACAACCCTCAGTTGTTCTTGGCGCATACCCCGCTACAGTAAAGGTGGCTCAGTGAATTTGAATGGTTGGCGACGTTGGAAGTCCTCGATTGGACATAGAAAGTTGCGACAGAGTGTAAACCGATGCGTTGGATGACAGGCCTTTTGCTTGATGCAAAGGCCTTTTTGGCGATACAGAGAGAGGTTTGTAGATCCGGGGTGAGGTAATTTGCGGGAAATTGTACGATATTTCTCTACTATTGATGATATGGTTCAACTGCGAGAGCGGTTGAAGAAATCAGGCGCGCAACAAATTGTTGCGGGCCTTGCAGGGTCGGCGCGTCATTTGCTGTATGCGTCACTGGCAATGGCAGAAGATCCAATGGTCATTGTCACGCATTCTATGCAAACCGCCGAGGCGATCGTTACGGAATTGAGTGAGTGGCTAGGTGACTGGCCGATTTATCTATTTCCAGAGCGGGAATTGTCACACAGTGACCTGATTGCCTATAGTCCTGAACTTGCGGCGTTGCGAATGGAGGCACTTGTCGCTTTGCATCAAGGGCAGGCGAAGGTGGTTGTCACGACGATTCGCGGGCTGCGACAGTCGACCTTGCCTAAAGTAGCGCTTGCAAAACATGCACTTTCACTTGCGCGGGGGCAAGAATTTCCGCTGCAAGAAGTGGTTCGGAATTTAGGTACACTTGGTTATGAGCGGGCAGAGCTAGTAGATGCGCGAGGTCAATTCAGTGTTCGTGGGGGCATTGTCGATGTGTACCCGCTCTTTGGCTCAGCCTTGCGTTTTGAGTGGTTTGATGAGGAGATTGACTCGATTCGTTTATTTGATGTGGAGACGCAGCGTTCGAGCGATCAGATTGCACAGACTACAATATGGCCGGCGCGCGAGATGATCGCAGACCATGAACAAATGGTACTCGTGGCAGATCGAGTGGAAGAGGAATTACATCGTCATTTATCTAAACTTCAGTCTCCTGACGTCGCGGAAAACTTACGCCGTCATGTGGGGAATGACATTTTGCGCTTGCGTGAAGGGATTCACTTTCCGGGCCTTGTGCGCTATGTCAACCGTTTTTACCAGGATCATTATGTTTTTCAGGATTATATCGCGCACAATGCTCTGCTGGTTTATGATGAACCATCGCGGTTGCGCGAGACAATGGAGCGAGTGGCGCGCGAAGAAGCAGAATGGACGACCGCTGCACTTGAGCACGGAGAGATTTTGCCAGGGATGGTCGACGCTGTCCACGTAGAATCGATCTTTCATACAAATGCGCAGCGTCAGCTATTTGTCAATCTCTTTCCACGCCAAGTGGCAGGAGTCTCAGGAGCGCAGATCGCTAATTTTACAATGCGGACGATGCAACCTTTTCATGGTCAGCTTCCAATGTTAAAGACTGAACTGAATCGTTTTCAAAAAACACATCAGCATATTGTTTTTCTCGCTGCCAATGAGGAGCGCGCGGATCGTTTACTGCGTGTATTAGAAGATTTTTCAATTGAAGTAGAGCGTCGCAGTCAATTTGACCCAATGGCGGAACGACCTATGCTTATTCTTGGAAGCTTATCGAGCGGCTTTGAATTACCGATGGCTCACCTGGTTGTGATCACTGAAAATGAGGTGTTTGTGAATCGCAAGAGAGCGCGTAAAATCCGTTCGGATGCTTCTGAAGCGGCGCGCATTAAGAGCTATCAAGATTTACATGTTGGTGATTATGTTGTTCATGTGAGTCACGGAATTGGAAAGTACATGGGGATCGAAACACTCGAAATCGGTGGGGTGCATCGCGATTATCTTCATTTGCGCTATGCAGGCAACGATAAGTTATATGTGCCGGTAGATCAGATCCACTTGATTCAAAAATATTTAGGCAGTGAAGAGAAAGAGCCTCGTGTCCATCACCTAGGCGGATCTGATTGGGTGCGTACCAAAAATAAAGTACAAAAGTCAGTACGCGATATCGCGGAAGATTTGATTAAGTTATATGCAAAGAGAGAATCGACGCCAGGACATGCGTTTAAGCCAGATACGGAATGGCAACGTGACTTTGAGTCGATGTTCGCCTATGAGGAGACGCCAGATCAGTTGCGCGCAATTCAAGAAATTAAGCGTGATATGGAGCGATCGCGACCTATGGATCGCTTGTTGTGTGGGGATGTCGGATACGGAAAGACTGAGGTGGCAATTCGCGCTGCGTCGAAAGCGGTGTTTGATGGGAAACAGGTGGCTGTACTTGTGCCAACGACGATTTTGGCACAACAACATTTTGAAACGTTTCGCGAGCGATTTGCAGGGTTTCCAGTTACGATTGAGGTGCTAAGTCGCTTTCGCTCAAAAGCAGAGAGCGCTAAAATAGTCGAAGGACTTGCCAATGGGACGATTGATATTGTGATTGGCACTCATCGACTATTGCAAAAAAACATTAAGTTTAAAGATCTCGGATTGTTAGTGGTTGATGAAGAACAGCGTTTTGGCGTTACACATAAAGAAAAACTCAAACAATTGCGCGCGAATGTCGACTGCTTAACTTTGACTGCAACACCTATTCCGCGCACACTTCATATGTCGATGGTGGGCGTACGGGATCTGTCTGTCATCGAAACGCCACCTGAGAATCGTTTCCCCGTTCAGACGTATGTGGTAGAGTATAGTGATGGACTCCTGCGCGAGGCGATTGAACGAGAACTCGGGCGGGGAGGTCAGGTCTATGTTCTTTATAATCAAGTGAACAACATCCAAGCGATTGCTGATCGCGTGGTTCGCTTAGTACCTGAAGCACGAGTTGCGATTGGGCATGGACAAATGCCGGAAGATGAACTCGAGCGGGTCATGCTCGATTTTCTGCAAGGTGAAACGGATGTTCTCGTTTCTACGACGATCATTGAGACAGGGCTTGATATTCCCAATGTCAATACGTTGATTGTATTTCACGCGGATCGCATGGGGTTGTCGCAGTTATATCAGTTGCGAGGACGGGTAGGGCGATCCAATCGCATTGCGTATGCGTATTTCACCTATCAACCTGATAAAGCGCTGTCCGAGGTTGCAGAAAAGCGACTTCAGGCAATTAAGGAATTCACTGAGCTTGGGAGTGGATTTAAAATTGCCATGCGCGATCTTGCCATCCGCGGGGCGGGGAATATACTTGGCGCAGAGCAGCATGGTCATATTGGGTCTGTTGGCTTTGATATGTATACGGAAATGTTGGCGCAGGCTGTCCGCGAATTGCGTGGAGAGAAGGTCGAAGAAAAGGTTGATCCTACAGTAGAAATTACAGTGGATGCATTTTTGCCTGATACTTACGTACCTGAACCGGCTCAGAAAGTGGAATTGTATAAAAAATTTGTTGCCTGTCGTACACCTGAGGAAGTCGATGATCTGCGGGAAGAAATTGAAGATCGCTATGGGTCCTTACCGCTTCAAGTAGAGAATCTGGTTGCAGTCGCTCGAATTCGTGCGTATGCAATTCGCTATGAACTCGTTTCAATCGTGAAAAAAGGAACCGATGTCCATATTTCTTTGTCTGCCAATGCTCCTCGTGGTTTGACTGGAGCAGCGGTATATGAGCTCATTCAACTGTATCCAAAGCGCATGGGGATGCAATCAAATGATGGTCTCTACATTTTAGTCGTTGAAGGGCGTGGCATTAGCGATCAGGATTTACTGCAGATGATTTTGCGCATTTTAGAACAAATTGGGAAGTTGTTGAATAAACAGGAGGAATTACAAAATGTACAGTAAGAAAAACTCACGCGTTAAACGCGTGTTGCTTGCCTTTACTTCTGCAGCATTTGTCGTAACACTGGCTGGGTGCGGGACACAAACATCTGGAGCAGCGCCTAGCGGTTCGACTGTTGTTGCCACATACAATGGGGGGACGGTTACGGCTTCCCAATTGGACAAGCAAGTGAAAATTGAGGAATTGACAAATCCGAAATTAAGTATTACAAATGCGATCAAAACGCAAATTGTACAACAGTACGTGCTCTATTTTCGGTTGCTTGCACAAAAAGAAAAGCAAGCTGGCGTGAGCGTGCCACAAAGTCAAGTTGCACAGCAGTTATTAGCTGCCAAACAGTATTGGATTCAGTCGCAATACGGTGGATCGGCATCGGCATTTGATTCAAAAATGCAGCAATTGAATTTGACGGATGCAGATCTGGCGGAATTTATTAAGGCTGGACTCCTATTGGACAAGTATGCTGGAACACTTGTGAAAACAGTTCCGCTTTCTGAGCAACAGCAATACTACAATCAAAATCTCGAACAATTCACGACGGTGACCGTTCGTCACATTCTGGTAAAATCATTGCCGCTCGCACAAAAGATTGCGACGGAATTGCGAAATGGTGGCAGTTGGGATAAATTGGCTAAGGAATACTCGATCGATCCAGGATCGAAAAATGATGGGGGGCTCTACCAAAATCAGAGTCCGGCAAACTGGGTACCCTCCTTTGCTAAGCATGCAATGACGCAGCCGATCGGTGTGATTGGTGACCCGTTTAAATCGCGGTTTGGCTATCATGTGATGGAAGTGATCTCGCGAAAGACGGAACCGTTTAGTCAAGTGCAAGCTTCGATTTTACAGCAGTTAACCACTCAACAAGAGCAAAAATTACTGCCACCGCTTTTAACCGAGTTACAAAGCAAAGCAAATATCAAGGTCAACTTATAAATAACTCGCTGTATGTACTTGAAATGGGACTCTGCCCAAGGAAGTTGCAGAGTCCCATTTTCCATTAAATAACGGCGATTTGTTTGGTAAATATCCACCGAATCGGACAAGATAAGGTCAGGCGTCAGAAGTAACCGTCTTAACAGAAAGTGAGGCGTGTCAATGTGAAGGCCACGGGTATTGTGAGGAGGATTGACGACTTAGGAAGAGTTGTCATCCCAAAAGAAATTCGCAGGACGTTGCGGATTCGTGAGGGAGATCCATTAGAAATCTTTGTGGATCGAGATGGGGAAGTGATTTTAAAGAAATATTCACCCATCGGCGAATTGGGCGAATTTGCTAAAGAATATGCGGAATCGCTCAATGAAACGCTTGGACATATCACCATTATTACCGATCGCGATACAATTATCGCGACAGCAGGTCCCTCGAAGAAAGAGTATCTAGAAAAACCTGTGGGTCCTGATCTGGAAAAAGTCATGGAGGATCGCAAGACGAGCGTGTCTACCACTTCTGGTGATATTCAAATTGTAAGGGATAAGTGGGAGCATGTCGGTTCTCGAGTTATTGTCCCCATTATTTATAATGGCGATCCTATTGGCAGCATTGCATTGGTTGCCCGCGATGAAAACACAAAAATGGGCGAACTGGAACTCAAATTGGCCGAGACGGCAGCAGGATTCCTTTCAAAGCAAATGGATCAATAATCGGGTACATTAGGACTCATAGATAAGGGGCGCAATTTCTGTGCCCCTTGTTTGTTACTTTAAAACTCGTATAAGTCTCGTCCTGTCCCCGTATAATCGTCATATATCGGCACTTGGACAGGGGCGGATTTTTTGTGTCTTCAAGTAAAACGTTCTTGCGTGGAGCACTTGTATTAGGTATTGCTGCGATGATCTCTAAACTACTTGGATCCGTGTATACGGTGCTTTTGCAAAATGTAATTGGAGATCGCGGAATGGGTCTCTATCAAATGGCGTACCCCATTTATGCCACTTTGCTGATCGTGTCCACAGCAGGATTCCCAGTGGCGGTTTCAAAATACGTAAGTGAGTTTACTGCTCTTGGTGACTTGTCTTCTGCAAAAAAGATTTATCGCGTATCTTTTTCTGTGTTGGCGGTAGTCGGATTTTTATGTGCGGCTGGACTTTATGCGTCTGCGGGATTTTTCGCGCGGATATCAGGCGATCCTAAGGCTGTTTATGCGATTCAAGCAATCGCGCCCGCGCTCTTTATCGTTCCTGCGATGAGTACTATGCGTGGCTATTTTCAAGGATGGCAGATGATGAATCCGACCGCTGTCTCTCAAGTGGTAGAACAGTTGGTGCGTGTAGCGACTATCCTCATCGGAGCGTATGTTGTCTTGCACTATGGCTTTGGCGATGCTGTGGCCGCCGCTGCCGCCGCTTTTGGGGCTGCGAGTGGTGGGGTGGCTGGTTTTTTTGTGATGGTGTACTATTTTTGGCGGTATCGAAATTTAGGGGAAGGAAAAAATGCATCAGTCTCTTTTCCCTCCTCACAGACACATACGCGGTTAGGAACTTTACAGATATTGCGTCGGCTTCTCTATTATGCGATTCCTGTGAGTTTAGGAGCTTTAGTCATTCCCCTAACGAGTAATGTAGATGCGTTAACAGTGACGAATTTACTCAAGGAACATGGCGTGTCTCAGGTGGCGGCGACTCGTGATTTTGGTTTACTAGCAGGTCGCGCTTTCAAACTCATGATGTTGCCAGCTGCTCTGGCTAGCTCAATTGGGACGGCGCTGATGCCATCGGTTTCACAGGCGAACGCCTTACAGCAAGCCAATGACACTTCGACGCGTATTCTACTTGGCATGCGTGTGGCGATTCTCTTTTCCTTACCCGCTGCCGCTGGTTTGTTCATTCTCGGAAAGCCGATCGATATTGCTCTATTTCGCGATGCAGCTGGGTATCATACCATTCAAATTCTTGGTGCTGCGACTTTTTTTAGTAGTATACAAATTGCTATGGCAGCAAGTTTACAAGGTCTTGGTGCCGTGTATATTCCCTTGCGGAGCTTATTGATTGGCACGCTCTTAAAAATTGCATTAAACTTTGTTTTAGTTCCGCGGTTTGGCATAGACGGAGCAGCGATGGCAACTACGGTGAGTTATACTGTAGCTGCTGGCATGAACTTTATGAGTTTGCGCAGACGCATCGGCCACTCGCTTGCTCTGCGTAAAATTCTTTGGAAACCAGCAGTGGCTACGTTTGTGATGGGGGCGTTTACATACGCTTCTTATCGGCAGTGGCAGCAACTTGCTCTTCACTTGCCGCCGCGCATTGATGCTTTCTTTGCAATGGCAATTGGTGTAGGCGTAGGGATAGGCGTATATGGAATGATGCTTGTGGTAGTAGGCTCTGTAACCGCTGCGGAATTGAGCGCTATGCCAAAAATCGGGATTCCACTTGTCCGTATTTTTCGCCGTTTTCGATTGCTGACTGAAGAGTAAATCGTGGAATGAGGAACATGGGGGATTTTCATGGGAGTAATCGAGATTGTGGGGCTAGGGCCGGGTTCAGTAGCAGGTCTCCCCTATGGTACATTGCAGCGGATGCAGTCAGGCCATCCCGTCTATTTGCGTACAGCGCGTCATCCAGTGGTCTCATTTTTGGATCAGCAGGGAGTTGTCTATGAAGCGCTGGATCGATTTTATGAGCAGTCAGAAACATTTGCCAAGGTCTATGAGTCGATGGCAGAGTATCTCTTTGCTCAGGCAACGGAAAAAAGTCATCTGATTTACGCAGTGCCTGGTCATCCTGCGATTGCAGAACGCACAGTGGGTCTTTTGGCGAAGTCGGCAGAGTCGTTAGGACATACCCTTCTTTACGGATCAGGGCATAGTTTTCTGGACGATGTGTTGTTGCGCCTTGGCATAGATCCGATCGAAGGCCTTCTCTTTATCGATGCGAGTGATGTTACTCCTTCGCGTCTAAATCCGCGAATGCACACGGTCATTGTACAGATGTACAACCAAGAAAAGGCTGCAGATGTCAAAATCGGTTTATCTGAAGTATACACGGATGAATATCTTGTTACGGTTGTTCGTGCTGTAGGGCTAGAAGATGAGCGAGTGCTCCAAATTCCGCTCTATGAGCTCGATCGTGTTTCGTTTATTGATCATTTGACAACGGTCTATGTTCCGCCTGTCACGGAGCAACCAGAACGATTAGGGGAATGGTCAGTACTTCTAGAAATTGTAGAAAAACTTCGTTCACCAGAAGGTTGTCCTTGGGATATAGAACAAACACACGCGTCATTAGTCCCCTATGTCTTGGAAGAAGCGTATGAAGTGGTCGATGCAATTCATAGAGAAGATATGGAGGACTTGGTAGGGGAATTAGGAGACTTGTTGTTACAAGTCACTCTCCATAGTCAAATCGGTAGTGAAGAAGGGTATTTTAATGCGCGCGATGTTGTGCGTACGCTCTCAGAAAAGCTGATTCGGCGCCACCCTCACGTCTTTGGTGAGAGTACTGCTGCTGATGTGAAAGCGGTCATGGCAAATTGGGAACGAATAAAGCAAGAAGAGAAGGCGCGAGCAGGTGAGGGTGAAAAAGAAGAAGACCTGTCTATTTTAGCGCGTGTTAAGCGAACACAACCTCCTTTACGAGAGAGTGTCAAGCTGCAACAAAAAGCTGCTGAAGTTGGTTTTGATTGGCCTGATGTTCAGGGGGCGCTAGATAAAGTTCACGAAGAACTCAATGAGTTACGGCAAACAGAGTCTCCTGCAGAGCAGGAAAATGAGTTAGGGGATCTACTTTTTTCCGTCGTAAATGTTGCTAGACACTTAGGGATCGATCCGGAAAAAGCATTGCAATCTGCCAATGCAAAATTTCGCGACAGATTTTATGGCGTTGAACAGCAATTGCAAGCAAGAAAATGGTCATTTTCTGACGCAACCCTTGATATTCTCGAGGAATTTTGGCAAAATGCGAAAGAAAAGGTGTCGCTGCGGCAGGAGTTCCCTCATCCCTTCACGAATAGTGACCATTGAAAATAACGCCTTTGAAAGGGGCATGTGGTTTCATGAACAAGGTTGACCTCATCAATAAGGTCGTTGACAAAACGCAATTGCGGAAAAAAGATGTGGAAATTGCAATTAACGCCATGTTGGAGTCTATCTCGGAGGCGTTAGCAGAAGGGGACAAAGTACAATTGATTGGCTTTGGCACTTTTGAGACGCGCAAACGAGCTGCTCGCAGTGGTCGCAATCCGCAAACGGGTGAAGTGATTTCCATTCCAGAGTCCCTTGTACCTGCCTTTAAACCAGGGAATAAACTCAAAGACGTGACAAAGTAAATGCGAGTGGATAAGTTTCTTAAGGTCTCGCGGCTCATTAAACGCAGGACCTTAGCTAAAGAAATATGTGATAGTGGACGTGTAGAAGTCAATGGTCGAGTAGCGAAGGCAGGAACAGAGGTGAATGTGGGCGATACGCTCGTCATCCGTTTTGGGCAACGCATCTTGACCGTTCGCATCGATCAGATTGTTGAACAAATCCGTAAAGAAAATGTTCTTGAATTGTATACCGTTTTGCAAGATGAAAAGCGCCGATCTTCACGGGAAGATTCTGACGAAGAGGACGAGGACGATCTAGATGACTAGATCGTCCTTGTTCTATTTAGCGCACAAAAGCCATATGGTGTTGTATCAAGTGGTACAGGCTTTAACCTTTACGGGAGGTGGCAGCACCTTGCCAGACGAACGACAACGAAGAGAATTGGATAAGCATCAGATTTTGGTCATTAATCGCCAATACGCAGAAGTCACAGGGGTTCTCAATATCGAATCGTTTGATGTGCGGGAATTTGTCTTGCAAACAACGAGTGGTATGCTGGCGATTCGCGGTGACAACTTGCACATTAAAGCGCTTAGTCTTGAGAATGGATTAGTGTCCATTGAAGGAGCCATCTTCGATTTTGTTTATTTTGATGAAGGGTTTAGTGCTGCGCACAAGGCTAAGGGTTTTTTAGGCAAAATCTTTAAATAACCGGGGATGAGTATGGAACTTCAAGCTCAGTACGCCACTGCAATACTCATGAGCGCCGCAGGAGCGGCGCTTGGCGCAGTCTACGACATCTACCGCACTTGTATCAAAGAATGGCGCTTTCTGCGTATTTACTCAGCGCTCCTCGACTTTTTATTTTGGGTATTTGCGCTGATTTTTGTATTTACCCTACTGCTTGGCGCAAATGATGGGGATGTGCGGCTTGTGGTTTTTGTTTTACTAACTCTTGGATGGCTGATTTATTATAAAATTGCACATCCTCTTGTAGTGGCTAGTACACGTCTTGTCGTTCGCGTGGTCTATTCTATCGTGCGATTTATTTACCGCGTATTTGTCGCCGTTGTGGTGATGCCCTTTGTCTATCTTTTTAAAATCCTGATTACGCTGCTTCGCTTTTTCGATCAAGGGCTGCGTATTCTTGAAGTGATCATTGTTTGGCCGCTGGGGAAACTAGGGATGGTACTGAGGCTTAGTTTCCGTGGATTGAAAAAAATTGTGCGGCCATGGTGGAGAAAAGGGAAGGATAAGGCAAGGTCATTGGCGAATAAATATAAAAAACTCATCAGTAAATGGCTGCATGGAGCCACGTCGACTGATGAGGATGATGAAGACGAGACATAGGAGTAGTTGGTATGGAACAAGGCGTTTCAACGAAAGTTGTGCACATGGAGAAGCAGCGTGTAAGACATAAGTTTCCCTTTAAACTGCGCCATGTGATTGTTCTTGCCTTTGTGGTCTGGGGAGCTTATACTTACTTCTTCGTACAACGTCCGCTCTTGCTTCAGGAGGCGGCGATGAAAGCAAAAGTGACACAGCAAGTATACAGCGCCGATCAAGAATCTAAGCGGCTTACTGCGCAAATTCAGGCGTTGCATTCTTATCAGTACATCGCTCAGCTTGCAGAACGCAAGTATAACTTGATTCAACATGGCGACATTCTCTTTTCAACCACTCCGCCTCCGACGAATTGAGTTCTCCTTGACACATTTTTCAACGCTCCGCTATAATCTGTAATATAGATGTGATGTAAAGAGGGGGCTCTTTCGCTTTTATGTCGATTGAACTGGGCAGCAAATTGGAAGGTAAGGTGACAGGGATTACTCATTTTGGCGCCTTTGTATTATTGCCGGGTGGGGAAACTGGTCTCGTTCACATCTCAGAAATTGCGGATTCGTATGTGCGCGACATCAATGAACATTTGAAAGTCAACGATCCCGTGACGGTGAAAGTGATCAATGTTGACAATGGAAAGATCGGACTTTCTATTCGTCAAGCGATTGATAATCCTGCACCACAGCGGTCACATCGACCGCGTAACAATGAGCGCATGGGCGGTAGGCAGACTTTTGAAGATAAGATGTTGCGATTTATGAAAGACAGTGAAGACCGATTGCAAGCGCTTAAACGCAGCGAGTCAAAGCGTGGAGGTAGAGGCGGTCGGAGAAGTTAGTGCCCTAGAAGTGCTGAGTAACTGGCCCAGTTTGATGGACCTGCGAAAGAGCTTTAGGACTATATTCCATTTTATGTGATATTAGCATGAAGAAGCGCCGACTAGTTATCGGCGCTTCTTCATATTGCATTTGATCAAGTAGGGTCATTCTGCGTGGTGCGCCGATATTTATAATACACACGGTTTAACATGAGCACAGAACGCTTATCTCCATCGCGAAACGCCCGCAGGAGTTGGTTTTTAAGCCAATTCGGCATAATGAGCATCCCCTTGTGAAACATGGATACTTTACTATACGCCGTGATCAGATAAATGCCCCAAGTGGACAAGGGTTACGTTGGCTTGTGCAAATAATTCAAGCGCATAGGGATCGACGTGGTACTCTTCCCCGTAAATCACTTTTGCAATGCCCGCTTGAATGATCTGTTTTGTGCATTGTAAACAGGGGAAATGCGTGACGTAAAGCTCTGCACCACGTGTGCTAACGCCAAATTTCGCGCATTGCAAAATGGCGTTACTCTCTGCGTGCACAGTTCGGATGCAGTGACCATCAACTACTTTACAGCCGACGTCGAGACAGTGCACATCTCCAGAAACACTGCCATTGTATCCAGAAGAAATGATTCGCTTCTCACGTACAATCATTGCACCTACTTGTTTGCGATTGCAAGTACTGCGCATCGCAACGAGCTTTGCCATCTCCATAAAATACTCATCCCACGGTTTTCTCATGAGCTCTCCCTTTACTTCGTAAATTCAATGAATGTCGATTCTTAGTATCCCTAAAAACGCGAAAGCTCGCAATGGGAAACTGTTATTCACGCGATTTCTGGCTTTTTCTTGCGAAACGATGGTCATTTTGTCGGTAAATTTATAGGTACGAAGAACAGGCTTTGACAAACTTCGCTGCTCGGTCCATCTACAATAAAGCTATTCTATTATCCTATGACCGGGTGGTGCGAATTTATGCATTCAAAGAGTAAACAAAAACGTCGGATGGGATACGGACATCGTCCTTCCATTCATTTGGTGTCTGCAACGTCGGATTCGCGTTCGCATGGAATGCCTCCACAGGTTGATTTCTCACAATCAACACCCAGTTCATTTGGACAATTTCTGCTTCGGGCGAGGTATTTATTGCTTGCCCTTGTGGGGGGGTATTTGATGGGACGGGCGGTGATTCTCAATACGTTAACGCCATTTGCACTGGCTGGCTACGCAGTGTCTCTCCACATGCGCAAGGGGACTTCATGGTCTGTCGGGATCGGGTTGTTATTAGGTTCGTTATCTGCGATGTCGGCAGGGGCGAATCCCATCTTGCTTCTCGCGATGCTGGTAAGTTATCGCTTCCTGATGTACTTTTTCACACGCTGGGATCGAGTGGATGTTCATGCAATTCCGTTTCTCGTATTTGCAGTCGATGCGGGATTTCGCATTGGTTTTGTGTTGCCGACCTCTCATCTCGATCTATTCTCTGTTGGGATGGCAATTGTGGATGGAGTATTGGCATTCCTCTTGACTCTTATGTTCCTTCAACTCCCCCCTTTATTAACTGCTGCACGGGCAAAAAAACAGTGGCAGACTGATGAGGTAATCGGGCTAGTCATTTTACTGGCCTCATTGATGACCGGATTACAAGGAGTTGAAATTCATGGAATTTCATTGGAAGGGCTGTTTGCGCGTTATCTAGTGGTGCTTTTCGCGGCAGTAGGTGGAGCTGGCATTGGGGGTACTGTTGGAATTGTTACAGGGGTGATCCTTTCGCTTGGGACCTTAACCATGAGTCCCTTGATCGGAGTGCTTGGTTTCGCTGGTGTATTAGCAGGCTTGTTGCGTGAGGGCAAGCGATTTTTCAGTGGGGTAGGTTTTCTTGTTGGATCTGCTGTACTAGCGCTCTATTCTGCACATCCAGCGCAAGCTTGGCAGAGTATATGGTTGTCTGCTTTCGCGGTCTTATTGTTTTATCTTACGCCAAAATCGTTATTTGCAGCTCTAGCTCGTGTTACACCTGGAACTGCCGATCATACGTTGCGTCAACAGGAGCATGTGCGTCGCATTAAGGCCATGATGACGAGTCGCATCGAGGAGGTGGCTACAGTTTTTTCAGAACTAGGCGCCTCTTTTGCAAGTGCGATTGAAACTCCCAAACATCTTGAGGATAAATCAGAACATGCCATTGAATTGAGCAAAAATGAAATCTGCATGTCTTGTCGACGCTTTGAACGATGCTGGCAAAGGGAGCCTGATCACACGCTTGCCGAATTTAGAGAGGCACTGCAGCAGTTGGAGAAAGACGGTGATCTAAGTTTGCAAAATGTCCCGAAACCCTTTTATAGTCGCTGCATCAAACTAGATCGCATCTTACCGGCTTTAAAGCGCGCAGAGATCATGGCGGCCAGAGAACATGTACTGCTGCGTCAGGTGCGTGAAAGTAGGCAATTAGTAGCATCACAACTCGTTGGAGTCGGAGCGATTATGCGTGATTTAGCTCAAGAAATTAAACGCGAAGAAGGGACGAGTCGCAAACAAGAAGCACAGATTATGGCGACATTAGAGAAGCTAGGACTAGAGGTACAAGGAGTAGATATTATCTCGTTGGAAGAAGGAAAGGTGGAGATTGAAGTCTTGCAGATGCACCCATCAGGACACGATGAGTGTGGAAAACTGATTGCACCCCTACTGTCTGAAGTACTCGGCGAGACGATTACAGTGAAAAAGACAGACCCTTCTCCTGATGGTTCTTATCAAGTTGTAACATTAGCTTCAGCCAAACGGTTTCAAGTCAGTTCTGGGTATGCCAGCGCAGCAAAAGATGGGACACTCCAGAGTGGAGATTTCTTTAATGTGGTCGACGTAGGCAACGGGCGTTTCGCGCTTGCTCTTAGTGATGGAATGGGCAATGGTGAGCGAGCGCATAGTGAATCAAGTGCAGCGGTATCTATCGTCCAGCAGGTGCTAAAAGCGGGTTTTGATGAAACTCTAGCGATTAAAACCGTGAATTCGGCACTGCTCTTACGCACAGATCAAGAAATGTATGCCACCCTTGATTTAGCGATCGTAGATCTATTTACAGCGCAAACTGAATTCTTAAAAGTGGGTTCTGTGCCGAGCTATATCAAGCAGGGCAAACGTGTGCAGGTTCTACATGGGCAAAGCATTCCGATTGGAATTCTTACAGATATTGAGGTTCAAACGCAACATGTGTCTCTCGCTGAGGGAGATATCGTGATTTTCATGTCGGATGGGGTAGTAGAGGCTGTCTCGCATTTACAAGATCCAGATGGATGGATTCAGAGACAATTGGAACGTTTTGATTCTGAAGATCCGCAAATTGTGGCTGATCTCTTGTTAGAGTCGAGTGTTCGGGCGGCAGGAGGTGTGATTAAGGACGATATGACTATTCTTTGTGCGAAAATTGAAAAATTTAGACCAGAATGGTCTACGATTCGTTTGCCAGATTTACCTACGATACGAAGTAAAAAGGATCGTAATCGACCAAAGTCTTCTGAACGACACCGACAACTCGTTCAGGTTTAGAGAATAGAGTTCTCGCAAAAAGGGAATACTAGCCGTTAACCCGTTTTGCGAGGAGTGATCGCGCGTGTGGACAGAAGTTACGTTAAAGCAAATTTTACTTATTACAGATGGATGTTCTAATGTCGGTACGGATCCTGTCTATGTGGCGCAAACCGCTCGTGAACAGGGCGTCACAGTCAGCGTCATCGGCATTTTAGACGATGGTGCACTTGGTGAACAGGGGCAGCGAGAAGCAGAAAACATCGCACAGGCGGGAGGTGGGATGTGTCGAATTATTCGAGCGGCAGATTTATCGCACACGATGCAAATGGTGACACAACGGACGATGCAGTTGACCCTACAACAGGTTGTAAACAAAGAATTGCGACAGATTATGGGTCAAGATCAAACGGCATTACCCCCTGACCTACGGACAAAAGTTGCGCGGATGGTTGAGACTGGTACTGAAGAGGTGGAACTCCAGATCGCCTTAGTTGTCGATGTCTCTGCGAGCATGACAAGTAAGATGGCCTCGGTCAGAGAAGCGATTCGCGATTTGGAATTTGGACTTGCTGCACGCGGAGGAAGTCATCGGCTTGTAGTAGTGACTTATCCTGGGGTGTCAGGGGAAGATGCGCAGATGCTTCGCATGGAGGGTGAGAGTGTTGCGGATGCGGTGGGTGCGATGCGAACAGCGGGGAACACGCCAACTGGTCCTGCACTGCAACTGGCTGTTCGTGCACTTCGCGAGTTATCAGGGAATACGTCTACAACGTCGGCGGTAAGAAAGGCTGATGATGAAGAAGGACGTATGCGCCACTATGTCGTTTAATTTGCGAACGCAAGCGGCCTTCCCCGATCTGGCACCAGGGATGACCTTGCATGGTCAGTGGGGAGGCCGTACTTATCGCATCATTCGATTGCTTGGGAGCGGTGCGAACGGGAAAGTTTATCTGGTTTGGCGAGGGCAGGAACGAGTGGCTTTAAAGATTGGGGAAGACCCAACGTCACTTGCTTTAGAGTATGAGCATCTGCGAGAAGTGACCGAAAAAATCCGCGCGTCAGGCATTGTTCCTCAGCTTTTTGAGTTAGAAGATGTCTGCATAGGGGAACGAACTTATCCTGTTTTACTTATGGAATGGATTGACGGGGTGGATCTTACACAGTTTGTCTCGCAGCGTGGCGAGCAGTGGATTGTGGTCTGTCTATGGAAAATGTTGCGTCTCATCGCTGTTTTGCATCAGCAAGGCTATGCGTTTTGTGACGTAAAACCTGCTAATTTACTATTCGATTGGCAAAGCGCAAGTCCACGATTGGTCGACTTTGGCGGAGTGACACCGATTGGTCAGGCAGTACGAGAATACACGGAGCTCTATGACCGCGCTTGGTGGGGCCGCGGTACGCGCAAGGCGGATGAAGCGTATGACGCATTTGCATGTGCGATGCTTGGGCTGCAGTTGGCCCACCCCATTGCGAAGGGAGAGTTGGATCGCTTGCAAAAGAAAAGTCCAGCAGAGCGCAGTGCCTTTTTAGATCAACAATTGCGAGGCCCATGGCGAAATGAAGGACTGCGGAGAGCACTCTATGAACCACTTCAAGGAGGAATGAAATTAGAATCACTCTATGTAGCTCTTTTACCACTCTTACATCGCACAAACCCAGATCATGCGAGTAAAGCACAGTTGCCGATGCGCCGCAAGCAGCGCCGACACCGCAAGTTTGACGCGACAGACTGGGGGTTGCTCATCTCTGTCATCGCATTTACGCTCGCTATGTGTACATTGTGGTGGATTGGCACTTTATAATCTAGATCATTTATAATGGTCTGCATATGAAAGAGTCATCAGGGAGCGGGGGATGGGTCGTGGACGAAGAGCGCGTGCTCCGACTCTGTATGCAGACAGGGTTGCTCTTGTTGCGTTATGGGGGTGAAACATCGCGCGTAGAAGAGACGATGGCGCATATGGCGATGGGGGCGGGTGCGCCGCCTGATAGCGTGCAAAGTTTTGTAACCCCAACAGGAATTTTTATATCGATGACTACAGATAATGGAACACTAACCCATTTAACACGCGTAACAGGACCGGCCACGATGAATTTGGAGAAAGTGACATTGCTTAATGATTTATCGCGCCGCTTACAACGTGGCAATTGTACGGTTGACGAGGCATTCGCAGAACTTGATCGAATTGAGCAGGCACCGTTTATCTATCCTCGCTGGATGCAAATGGTGGCTTCGGCGCTTTCAAGTGGAAGTTTTACTATCATTCTTGGAGGCGCTGGCTCCGACTTTCTGTGGGGGGCTGTAGGGGGGCTAATTGCTCAGGAGACGACACGCTGGCTGACGCGGTATGCGCCGCGGTTTTTTTCTGTTTTGCTCGCCTCGCTGCTTGGGGCCTTGCTTGCGGTTTTAAGTAGTGCAATTGGCTATACGCATGATGAAGGCGCCATAATTATAGGCGCCATCTTGCCGTTACTCCCAGGACTTGCAGTCACGAATGCGATTCGTGATTTGCTAGCGGGGGATCTTTTAGCTGGTGTTGCACGTGGCGCAGAAGCCTTATTTACTTCTGTCGCAATTGCCATTGCAGTAGCAGTCGCGATTGGAATTAGTCCGCGACTAACTTAACTGTACATACCAGGAAAGATCCGGAGAGGGGGAAAGCGGTGAACGTTTTTTTAAGTATGGTTGCAACAGTTGCTTTTGCGGTCCTATACCAAATTCCGCGAAAGGCAATTCTTCCTGTGGGTTTGCTCGGCATCGTAGCTGAATTGTTTTTGATTGCTGCCTCTGAGGAACATGTGGGACTTGTAGCCGTGAGTTTTGCAGCGAGCCTCACGATTTCATTGCTTGGGGAAGGCTTTGCTCGTACTTTGCGAATGCCAGTTACAATTTTCTCAGTGCCAGGAATTATTGTACTCGTGCCAGGAATGAACGCCTATCAGACGATGAAAGATTTTGTGACACATCAATTTATGCAAGGGATTGCTATGGGTACAGAGACGGCGTTGATTGCGGGTGCAATTGCTTCGGGGCTCGTGATGGCGGGCGTCCTCGCTCGATCGGTATGGAGGCCACGCAAAAATGTCGATTGAAGAAAAGGTGGCTGCTGTGCTTGCTCCATGGGTACACGTCGCAAAACAGGCGGATGTGGTGGTGCTCATTGGCGTGAGTGGCGGTGTAGATTCGATGGTGTTATTTGATGTATTAGAACACTTGCGTCACACACTTGTTTTTCGATTAGTGGCATGCCATGTACACCATGGCTTACGTGGGACAGAGGCTGATCGCGATGCACGCGCAGTCCAAAATTTTGCCTTGCAACGCCACGTGGAATTTCGGATGATGCATGTGGATGTGCTTCAGAATCGACTACCAGGTGAATCGGAAGAGATGGCAGCACGGCGCTTGCGTTATGAGGCACTGAAAAATGTGGCAGATGAGTATGAAAGCTGTATCCTGGTCACAGCGCATCATGCCAATGATCAAGTAGAAACGATGTTAGATCGAATTTTGCGCGGGACAGGTCCGTCCGGATTGCGCGCAATGCGAGAAGTGCGGCCGATTGGTAGGCATATCTTAGTGCGCCCTTTGCTTACACTATATAAGAACGATCTAATACAGTATGCACGTACGCGCAATCTCCCTTTTGTCGAGGACTCTAGTAATGCAGATCTGCGGTATCGAAGAAACCGGATAAGAAGGGAACTTCTCCCGTATCTTCGCACATCCTTTAATCCCAAAGTTGATCATGCATTACTGCAATTAGGTCGGATTGTTGCAGACGAGGATCAGTATTTAACAGGCGTTGCACGCGAACATATGTTGGCATGCACTCGTCGGACACACGATGGCACTTTGATTGCACGAGAGGATCTCTTGCGATTACCCATCGCTTTACAACGGCGTGTCATTAAATTAGTATTAGAGGGTATAGATGAAAGTGTCACATGGCAATATGCGGAGATTGAGAACCTTCTCGAGTTGGTTCGAAGCGAAAAAACACGCCGTATGATGTTACCACACGACTGGATGGTATTTACCACAGTTGACTTTTTACATATTGGGCGATTTGCGTCCCGAGGTGATTCGGAAGAATTTCCATGGAACCCATTCCCGCTGGATTGGTCCTCTTTTTTTTCTTTCCTTCGGTTTCATTGGCAAGTTGAAGCGAAGGTGGTCAAGCGTCCGATCGCGTATCCAACGTCCCATTTTGAGGCTTTTTTTGCGCGGTCGCGGGAAGAGTGTTTTATTTTTCGCCCATGGCGAGTAGGGGATCGAATTGAGCCACTTGGCATGAAAGGGAGTAAACTCGTGTCTGACCTTTTTACAGAAGGCAAAGTGGAGCGCGTTTTGCGACCTTACTACCCATTGCTAACCCTTGGGGATGAAATTTTATGGGTGCCAGGTTTATGCCGTAGTCGCAGCCATTTGGTGGATAGCAAGACGGAGTTTGTTCAACAGATTGTATTTCGCGTATAGTGATCTTTCATTGCATTCAGATGTAGCGTATGGTAAGGAGTTAGGGAGGAAGGATATTGAGGGAAGATCTTCAGGAGTTGCTATTTTCCGAAGAGCAGATTCAAACACGGGTAAAGCAAATGGCAAAGCAAGTTGCGCGGGACTATCAAGAGAAGAATCCGGTTGTCGTATGCGTACTAAAGGGCGCTGTGCTGTTTATGGCGGATTTGATCCGCTACATGGAGATCCCGTTAGAGACGGATTTTATCGCCATCTCAAGTTATGGGGCATCGACGAAGTCATCGGGCGTTGTGCGAATTCTAAAAGACTTGGATCGCCCAATTGAAGATCGCGATGTGCTGATCGTTGAAGACATTGTAGACAGCGGATTAACGCTCAGCTATTTGCGCGATTCGCTCTTGCGTCGAAATGCCCGGTCAGTGAAGATTGCAGCGGCTTTTGATAAGCCTGACGGTCGAACGGTGGATATAACACCGGACTATAGCGGCTTTACGGTACCTAACCGCTTTATTGTAGGATACGGGCTCGATTATGCGGAACGATACCGAAATCTCCCGTATGTGGGCGTATTAAAGCCTTCGGTCTATGAAAAGGAAAAGTGCTGAAGCAAAATTCGTGTCAGAGCTTTGACTGATGTGACATGTACGTGTTTTTTTGGCAGTGAGTATGTTACAATATTCCCGCCTTAACCGAGAGGAGGTTAGGAATGAGACGCTTTTATCAAAGCGCAATCTTCTATGTGCTCATCCTGCTAGTCATTATTGGCGTTTTGCAATACATCATGTCGGGGACGCAGCAGAAGACACAATTGACGTGGAGTCAGTTTGTCTCAGATATGCAGAACCATGAAATACGCAGCCTGTATGTGACGGCGGATGGCGCCACGCTGCAGTTGGATGGCACGTTGACAGACAACACCCAGTTTACCTCTCGGGCGTTATATAGTGATCAAATCGTGTCGCAAATTAGCCAGTTGCCGAATGTGACGATTAGCGCGCCGCCAAAGGAATCTTCTTGGCTCAGTTTCTTAAGTACCATCGTTCCTTTTTTGTTAGTGTTCGTGTTGATTTTCTTCTTGTTTAACCAAGGTCAAGGCGGCGGAAACCGCGTGATGAACTTTGGCAAAAGTCGTGCGCGGCTTTACTCGGAAGAAAAGAAGCGCGTGACATTTAACGATGTGGCGGGTGCAGACGAAGAAAAGGCGGAACTTGTTGAAGTTGTCGACTTTTTGCGCGATCCGCGGAAATTCACAGCAGTTGGGGCACGCATTCCGAAGGGTGTATTGCTAGTTGGCCCTCCGGGAACAGGGAAAACACTATTGGCCCGTGCAGTAGCGGGTGAAGCTGGGGTGCCATTTTTTAGTATAAGTGGTTCTGATTTTGTGGAGATGTTTGTCGGCGTCGGCGCTTCGCGTGTGCGAGACTTATTTGAGACTGCGAAGAAAAACGCGCCTTGCATTATTTTTATTGATGAAATCGATGCCGTCGGACGTCAACGTGGAGCAGGACTCGGGGGCGGGCACGATGAGCGAGAACAGACACTCAATCAGTTGCTGGTTGAAATGGATGGTTTTGCAGGCAATGAAGGGATTATCATGATTGCTGCGACAAACCGGCCAGATATTCTGGATCCTGCGCTGTTGCGGCCAGGGCGTTTTGATCGGCAAATTACGGTAGATCGACCTGATGTACGAGGGCGCGAACAGATTCTCAAAGTTCATGCGCGGAACAAACCGCTTGCAAAGGATGTCGCTCTAGATATAATTGCCAAAAGAACTCCTGGTTTTACTGGGGCGGATCTCGAAAACGTCTTGAATGAAGCGGCGTTGCTTACGGCTCGTAAAGACAAGACGGTGGTCGAGATGGTTGAAATTGACGAGGCGATTGATCGGGTGATTGCAGGACCTGAGAAGCGCAGCAAGGTGATCAGTGACAAAGAAAAACGTTTAGTGGCTTTTCACGAAAGTGGACACGCTGTGGCTGGGTATTTCTTGAAATCCGGCAATCAAGTTCATAAAGTTACGATTATACCTCGCGGCATGGCGGGTGGATATACAGTATCGCTGCCGAAGGAAGATCGCAGCTTCATGACACGTGAAGACATTCTCGACCAAGTAGTCGAATTGCTCGGTGGGCGAGTTGCCGAAGAGATTGTTTTGGGAGAGATCAGCACAGGAGCATCGAATGATCTGGAACGCGTTACTGGCATTGTACGTCGGATGATTACTGAGTTTGGCATGAGTTCGAAACTTGGCCCTATGCAGTTTGGTCACCGCCAAGGTCAAGTCTTTCTAGGAAGAGACATTGCAACTGAGCAAAATTACAGCGATGCCATCGCATTTGAAATTGATCAAGAGATGCGGCGCGTGATTGACGAATGCTATGAGCGTACGCGGGCACTGCTTACGGAGCATCGCGCACAGTTGGATCTCTTGGCGCAGACTCTGCTTGAGATGGAGACGCTTGATGGTGAGCAGATTCGCCAGTTGATGGAATATGGCCGCTTGGTAGAAGATGGAGAAGACGGAGGACCAAAAATCAAAATTGGCGGTCGGGGGTTTGGGGACGATCCTTCACCAAGTTTGTCTTAGATGTGAAGAGCTGTAAAACATCTACTAGGTATACGGGATGATTTTCTTCCTGTATACCTATCTCCATATTGTCAGACTTACTCAATGGAACAGATTTGAAAGGGTGAAATGAAGGGCTTGTCAAATGTTCAGGATTATGTCATTGTAGCGACGGGCAGAGAAGGAAGAGTGCTCGCTTATGCAGCAGTTACACGCTCTCTTGTAGATGAATTGCAGCGACGACATGATACTTGGCCGGTCGTGACAGCGGCACTTGGTCGTGTTGCAACGATGGGTGCATTATTTACGCCGACACTGAAACATGAACATCATCAAGTTACGCTTCAGATTCAAGGCAATGGGCCAGCAGGTAAAATTGTAGTGGTCGCGACAGGGGAGGGGACTGTACGTGGATATGTTGAGCATCCACATATCGATCTGCCGCTTAACTCAGCGGGGAAGCTCGATGTAGGCGGGGCCGTAGGCCATGAAGGTGCCCTTTACGTTGTAAAGGATTTAGGGTTGCGTGAACCTTATCGTGGTCATGTGCCGCTAGTCTCCGGGGAGATAGGGGAAGATTTCGCTTATTACTTTGCTGCATCAGAGCAAGTTCCTTCGGCTGTCGCTGTTGGAGTACTGGTTGCTCCAGATCTGTCTGTGTTAGCAGCAGGGGGATTTGTTATTCAAATGCTTCCTGAGGCGACTCCGAGTGACATTGCATATGTGGAGGAACAGGTTGCACAATTGCCGCAAGTTACTTCACTACTGCATGAGGGAGACAAGCCGGAAGATTTGTTGCGTCGTGTACTTGGCGATGACATGAAGGTACTTGCGCGTCGACCGCTTATTTTTGCTTGCACTTGTAGTAAAGAACGTTTAGGTCGAGTGTTGTTGTCGCTTGGGAAGCAAGAACTGACGGAGATTCTAGAAGAGCAAGGGCAGGCAGAACTGATTTGTCATTTTTGCAATGCGAAATACTTGTTCGATCACGAGGAACTCATGCATTTGCGCGATGAAGCAAAATAGGTAATCAATCTATGCAAAGGGGGTTGTGGGATGCGGGTGACAGAAGACATTCTAGAATTAATCGGCAATACTCCCATAGTAAAATTGCGGAATTTGGTAGATCATTCATATGCTGATGTCTATGTGAAGTTAGAATGGTTTAACCCAGGGGGGAGTGTAAAGGATCGCGTGGCTCTCCACATGGTGGAAGCAGCAGAGCGAGAGGGTGTACTTAAACCTGGCATGGTAATCGTAGAACCGACTAGTGGAAATACAGGAATTGGATTGGCGCTTGTCGGAGCTGCCAAAGGGTATAAAGTGATGCTTGTCATGCCTGAGACGATGAGTGTTGAACGGCGCAGTTTATTGCGCGCATACGGGGCAGATTTGATCCTCACTCCTGGAATCGAAGGTATGCGCGGGGCAATTGCAAAAGCTGCAGAAATTGCAACGAGTGATCCCAAACAGTATTATATGCCGCAACAATTTGACAATCCAGCAAATGTTGCAGCACATCGAGAGACGACAGCGAAAGAAATTGTCGCGCAGATGGAAGGGGAGCTAGATGCTTTCGTTGCCACAGTAGGCACTGGTGGGACATTGACGGGAGTGGGTGAGGTGTTGCGCGATCAAATACCCAATTGCAAACTGATTGCAGTTGAACCAGCGGGTTCTCCAGTGTTGTCAGGTGGGCAGGCTGGCCCCCATAAAATTCAGGGCATTGGTGCAGGGTTTGTACCTTCAATTTTAAATCGTGATCTCATCGATCAAATCCTCCAGGTTTCCGATGAGCAGGCGTTTGCAATGGCGAGGAGAATGGCGCGCGAGGAAGGACTGTTAGTCGGAATTAGTTCTGGAGCTGCCGTGAGTGCTGCGTTAAAAGTAGCAAAAGAGCTGGGTGAAGGGCATAAAGTGTTGACGATATCTGCTTCAAACGGTGAACGCTATCTCAGCACACCGTTATTCCAAGAAGTGTGAGTTGGTGATCGGGAAAATGACGCAAGTTTTACAACGTAAAAAGCGAATTCCTGAGGTTGATTCTGTTATTGCAAACCTTGGGAAACGAACACTTGTGATGGGAATTCTAAACGTAACCCCAGACTCATTTTCTGATGGTGGTAAGTACAATCAGGTGGATCGAGGGTTAGCGCATGCTCATTCTATGGTTGAGTCGGGTGCAGATCTGATCGATGTGGGGGCTGAATCGACTCGTCCGGATCATTTACCAGTATCGGCACAAGACGAGTGGGAGCGGCTAGATGCTTTACTTCCAGCTTTGCGTGCTGAGATCCCAATCCCACTCTCGATTGACACATATAAAGCTGAAGTGGCGTGGCGCGCAGTTGCATCTGGAGTAGATATCATCAATGACGTCTGGGGCGGAGTGTATGATCCCGAGATGTTTGACATCGTTGCCCAGACGGGCGTGCCGTATATCTTGATGCACAATACGATGGGATTACCACAAATTGAAGAGGATATCGTAGATGCGGTTTATCGATTTTTTACAGAACAAATGAATAAGGCAATCAAGGCAGGTGTAAAGAGACAACAGATCATTCTCGATCCGGGAGTAGGTTTTGGGAAAACTGTCCTGCAAAATCTACAACTGATCAATCGTTTAGATGCATTTCTTTCTCTTGGTCAACCGCTTTTGATTGGGACATCAAGAAAGTCTGTCATTGGCTCAGTGTTGAATCTTCCGGTGAGTGAACGGATAGAAGGAACGGCTGCGACAGTTGCGATTGCAATTGCGCGCGGTGCTGATATCGTACGTGTGCACGACGTAAAAGAGATCGTGCGAGTAGTAAAAATGACAGATTCGATGGTGCGCTAGAATGGAGTCACACACTTGTTTTCTCTCGCTTGGGTCAAATCTTGGGGATCGAGCACTGCACTTACAAGCTGCTTACTGTGAACTCGCACACATTGAACAGACGCAGATTGTAGCGCAATCGCGGATTTATGAAACGGACCCTGTGGATTTTACAGATCAAGCGCCGTTTTTTAATGCAGTCGTTATGTTAAAGTCATTCCTTGCACCGGAACAACTGCTTGCCGCTTGTTTAGAGATTGAACAGCGTTTGGGGCGTGTTAGAACGGTACGGTATGGACCGCGTGTCATTGATCTAGATGTGCTGTTTTACGATGACTGGGTAATGAATCAGGAAAAACTTCAAGTCCCGCATGCGCGTCTGCACGAGCGGGCGTTTGTGCTTGTTCCGATGATGGAGCTCGCTCCTTTGTGGCTACATCCAACTTTACAGCTCACAATCGCCCAATTATATGAACGCGTAGATGGAAAAGAGGGTGTGAGACTTTGTCCGAGCTATTTGCGAAGCGATTGCGCGCATACCGAAAGTTAAAGCAAATGACGCAAATCGAGTTTGCACATGCGCTGGGCGTATCAGTAGCAATTGTTGGCGGATTAGAGCGTGGGACGCGAACACCTGAGCCACAATTGATGAAGAAGATTGAAGAAATCTTGCAAGTCACAAGCTCAGACTTAGGATTAGAATAATTTATTACATTATAGAAGAAATGAAATAGGTATGGAGGGATTGGCATTTGGGTCAAGTGAAGATGGAAATTCCTGCCTTGTCAATTGGCCATGTACAAATTGATCATCCGGTTGTACTGGCGCCGATGGCAGGTGTTTGTAATCCTCCTTTTCGTAAATTAGCAAAACGTCTTGGGGCGGGAATGGTCTGTGCGGAGATGGTAAGTGATAAAGCACTTGTACATCATAATGAGCGAACGAAGCACATGCTGCAAATCGTACCTGATGAACATCCCGTAAGTTTGCAAATTGTTGGTTACGATAAGGAAACCATGGTACAGGCTGCGGAGATGGTGGCCCAAGGAACCAATGCAGACATTATTGATATTAACATGGGGTGCCCGGTCTTGAAAATCTATAAAAATGGCTCGGGTGCAGCACTTGCACGCAATCCAGAGTATGCAGCGGAGATTGTGGAGGCAGTTGTAAAACGCGTTGATCGACCAGTTACAGTAAAATTCAGAAAAGGGTGGGATGATGGCCATGTAAACGCGGTAGAGGTGGCCAAAGCAGTAGCGTCGGCTGGTGCGAAAGCTGTGACTGTACATGGACGAACGGCGCGACAGATGTATTCAGGAAAGGCAGATTGGTCAATTATTCGTGAGGTTAAGGAAGCTGTATCCATTCCAGTGATTGGCAATGGAGATGTTACTTCGCCTGAAGATGCGCTCGAATTACTTCAACAAACAGGGTGCGATGGAGTAATGATCGGCCGAGGAGCACTTGGGAATCCGTGGATTTTCAAACAAGTGGTGCATTATCTTGAGACGGGTGAAGAGTTGCCACCTCCAAGTGTACGTGAACGGATGGAAATAGCAATTGAGCATCTCCACTTGCTCGTGGAAGAAAAGGGAGAGTATATTGGCGTTCGTGAAATGCGCAAACATGCGGGGTGGTATGTAAAGGGAATTCCGCATTCAGCGCAGCTGCGCGACTTGATCAATACGCAGGAAAGTGCAGTAGAGTTTGAGAAGCTACTTCGTTCTATCGAGGTCTAGAACGCATATTATACATGGGAAAGAGCAAACTACGGTGGCTGAATTTGGTGAGGGGATCTGATCTGAGGAAAAAGGTTTCTTCACTACAGCTTAGGCTTTCTTCATAATAGTAGGAATACGTTGACACTCGAAAAGGGATGCCCTATAATTACCGCAGATTCCGAGTCTACGGATTTGATGCGACACTGTTGGGACATCTCCTGACAGTGCTTTTGACCTAGTCTCTATAGAAGGTAGTTTGCGGACAGAGTTTAAAGGAGCGAATCACATGTCTGAAAAAGAAGTTCTCCTCACACCAGCTGGTCTGAAAAAGTTGGAGGAGGAATTAGAAAACCTAAAGTCTGTCAAGCGCCGAGAAGTTGCCGAGCGGATTAAAACCGCGATTGGCTATGGGGACATTAGCGAGAACTCTGAATACGAAGATGCTAAAAATGAACAAGCGTTTGTTGAAGGTCGCATTATCACACTAGAAAAGATGTTGCGTAACGCCCGCATTATCAATGAAGAAGAAGTGGATACGGGTGTTGTTAGCATTGGATCGACGGTGCGCGTACGCGATGTTGAATTTAAGGACGAGATGGAATATTTGATTGTCGGTTCAGCTGAGTCTGATCCTTCGGATAATAAAATCTCCAATGAATCTCCAGTTGGCAGAGCATTATTAGGAAAATCTGTTGGATCAACGGTAGAAGTAAACGTTCCGGCAGGTACAATTCGATATGAAGTGTTAGAGATTAGAAAATAGGGAAGAATGCGCATCGCTTTAAGCGCAAGTTGTAACGAGGAGTTAGGGGAATGGAACATACAGAATCAGACACGCAAATGCAAGAAGAAAATATGGAAGATCTTTTTGCCGCGCGCCGGGCAAAACTGAATTTTTGGCGGGAGCGCGGCATTGATCCATTTGGCGGAAAGTTTGAGATCACACATCGTTCATCCGATATTATCCGCAAAGTTGAATCGATGTCGCGGGAAGAACTGGATGAACATAAGATTTATGTGAAAATTGCAGGGCGACTCATGTCCCGCAGAGGACATGGGAAAGCTGCATTTGGCCATATTCTCGATTCGGATGGCATGATACAGATCTATGCTCGCATTGATACTCTCGGCGAAGACCATTATCAAGAGTTTAAGGCATTAGATATTGGAGATATCATCGGAGTTGAAGGTTTTGTCTTCAAATCAAACCATGGAGAAGTCACTGTACACGTAGAGCACCTCACATTGTTGGCGAAATCTCTGCTCCCACTTCCTGAAAAATGGCATGGATTACGGGATGTAGAGACTCGCTACCGACGTCGCTATGTTGATCTGATCATGAATACAGACGTGCGAGAAACGTTCATTATGCGTAGCCGCATCATCCAATCGATGCGCAGGCATTTAGAGGCGCAAGGATTTCTCGAAGTGGAGACGCCAACCCTGCATTCAATTGCAGGAGGAGCTGCAGCACGCCCTTTTCGCACACACCACAATGCGTTGGACATGCCTTTAGTGATGCGAATTGCACTTGAGCTACATTTAAAACGCTTGATCGTAGGTGGATTAGAGCGCGTGTATGAAATAGGACGCGTGTATCGCAATGAGGGAGTCTCAACTCGTCATAATCCGGAATTTACCATGATGGAGCTGTATGCAGCATATATGGATTTTCAGGACATGATGAAGTTGACAGAGGAACTGATTGAGCAAATCGCCCTCGATGTGCGTGGCACAACCGAGATTTCTTATGGGGAGCGACAGATCAGTTTGCGGACGCCATGGCGTAGAGTGCATATGGTAGATCTTATCGCTGAATTGACGGGTGTAAACTTTTTTACAGTACAGACGACGGAAGAAGCGAGAAAACTTGCGATAAGTCACGGCGTGGCGATTACTGATACGATGGAGTTCGGTCATATTGTCAATGAATTTTTTGAACAGAAAGTAGAAGATACGATCGTTGATCCGACGTTTATCTATGGACATCCGGTGGAAATTTCACCATTAGCTAAGAAAAATGCAGAAGACCCACGTTTTACCGATCGATTTGAACTGTTTATTGCGGGACGTGAGTATGCGAATGCTTTTAGTGAACTGAACGATCCGATTGATCAACGCGAACGATTTGAGGCACAATTACGCGAACGCGAATTAGGGAACGATGAGGCACATGAAATGGATGAAGATTTTATCATGGCTTTAGAGTATGGGATGCCACCGACGGGTGGGCTTGGCATTGGTGTCGATCGATTAGTCATGCTACTGACAAATCAACCATCGATTCGCGATGTCCTCTTATTTCCTCTGATGCGATCAGTAGAGTAATCTTGACTCGCCTCAATGGCTCGATGTGATGAATACGGATTGTGAGCCATCAGACAGAGCGAAAGTTGGGGCGAGTGTGAATTGTTTGATAAAAATCCCAGCTTTGAACTTTTATGACTTGAGGGCTTGCATTTTTTCATCGCACCCTATATAATATAAAATGTCTTGCGGAAGTGGCTCAGGGGTAGAGCATCGCCTTGCCAAGGCGAGGGTCGCGGGTTCGAATCCCGTCTTCCGCTCCATAGTAAGAAGGAATATCATGCCGAGGTGGCGGAATAGGCAGACGCAGCGGACTTAAAATCCGCCGGGCATTGCGCCCGTACCGGTTCGAGTCCGGTCCCCGGCACTCAACTCTATCGATGGCAATTGGTGAATTGAAGTTCACCAATTGCCATTTTCCATGAAAAACACGTGTGAACGTTTCGCTTTTAATACTGGATCAACGAATCGAGGTGTTCGTGATGAGTGATCGTGAATTTTTAGAAAGCAAAACGAGAATTACTTTACAAGCAGAAGCAAATTTCTCTTTGAGTGCGCAAGAATTACAAGAACGACTGCAAAAAGATCAATATTTTGTAAGCGAAGAAGTTTGCAGAAAAATCGTTCATTATCTCTCGCAAAACAAGCCAATTGGCCTGCGTGGTGAACCGGGGGTTGGCAAGTCGGAGTTACCTGAACGCATGGCGCAATTGCTTCAAGCAGAGTTAATTGACATTGAATGCCATAGTGAGCTTGAGGCGACAGATATTGGTGTATCTTGGAACTCGTTTCGTCAACTCATGGATGCGCAGATCGTAAAGGTGGATTTTGAACCTTTTTCCTTGCCGTATTTAAATCAGACTCCATTGTTGCAAAGTCTTTTATCTACAAAGCCAGTTGTTGTTAGAGTGGATGAGGTGGACAAACTAAACGAAACTACCTCGAATTTCTTTTTGCGTTATCTTGATAAACGTGAACTGATTGTGCATGACTTGGCTGCTGCTGAGAAATCCATTCGCCCGCATGCCCCGATTTATGTCTTTTTGACTAGCAATGACTATCGCGAACTCGATCCTGCTCTTATGCGGCGCATTGCTTGGATTCACTTGTCGTTTCCAAATGAAGATCAACTGACAGAAATTTTAACTGCAAAAACAGGCGCGCCATTGAAAATGGCACGACGTGTAAGCTATCTCGTCCGCCGGTTGCGCGAGCTTTCTCTCATTAAGAAACCTTCAATTGGTGAAGCGATTGAGTGGACGAGGGCTTTGTTGTTGGAGAGTGATGGAAATCTGACGCTCGATGCGTTACATGTGACACTTGGTTTTGTGTTGAAATATCGAGAAGATGAGCGTAAGGGGTGGGAGGCGATGCAGTCATGGTTTCTAGGCGAGCAGGCCGGCCTTTAAAGATTCGCAAAATATTTGATGATTGGAAACGACACCGTGTCTATAAGCGATCTTTGAATCGGCAAATCGATGCCTGGATAGCTGCGCAAGTTCTTCGCGCACAAGATGGACAAGAAACTTCTGTGAAATTGCAGGCAAATGGAATGGAGGCACCTGCGTATCTCGCTTCGGAAGCCGCAGAACGTCAGAAAAGTGGTGTATTTTATAAATCTCATGAAGCGGGTGAAAACTGGGGCGGGGAGTATGTGAGTGATATAGATGCACCGGCATCAAGTGAAGGTAAGGCGGCAAATATGAAGTCTGAAGAGTCTGTACGGAAATCCCCTGCTTCTTCGTTGGATGCTGAGCAAGCGTTCGTTTCAGAATCATTGGAAACTGCGGAAATGCTGCATATCGAAAAGTGGTTTGAGGAGATGGGACGTGATTTTGAGCGGCAAGTGCTTAAACGGGATCAAATCATCCAAAACACAGGGAGCACTCCTATAACGAAGGAGTTTGACGCTTTAAACCAGTCGACGCTCTCGATGCCGATCATGGAGCAAGGGCTTGATCAATTAAGTGAAACAGCGATTGAAAATATCCGGCAACTGATGCTGCGTTATACATTGTCGTGGAAGCGCGATGAGGTGATGAAAATCGTCGGGGTGCAGCATAAGCAAAGGCATAAAGTAATCGATTCAAAACGAACGATTCGCAAATACTTAACTGCACCTTCTGGGATGATCACACGTTTTGCGTATCGTGAAAGTCGCTCAAAGATGCTACAGCGCGGATTACCGATGCAATTTTTAGTGATTGGTGATGTCTCTGGATCTATGGGGCGCTATGTGGGTGTTGCTCTTTATCTGCTCTCGAGTTTGCGCTCTCTTGCGCTTGTTGATAGCTATGTGTTCTCTGATGCGGTTACACATGCAAGCCCACTCTTAACCGCACAGACTTTTCGAGAACAATTTAACGAACTGAAAACGCATGCAGTTTCATGGGAATATGGGACACGCTTAGGCACTGCACTAGAAACGATTCTTGAGCAAGCATCACTTACGAAACAGACGATGGTTGTGCTTTTTACTGATGGGGGATTTAGTTTAGAACCGGATGAGTGGGGAAAAACGGTCGTGGGCATCCAGGATCTCTGCAAGCGAGTTCATCATTTGATCCTGGCGACACCCAACGATCATCTATATCGCGAGGGGTTAGCGTGTGCCGGGAAGTTATGGGATGTACAGGGAAATCCGCAGAAAGCCCCTGATAGAAAAGATCCAATTGAACAAAAAATTGCGCGCTTTGGTTTGCTTGCGCGCTACAGTAAAGAGGTGGTTCTTTGTCAATCCCCCGCTGACGTTGTGATTTTGGTGCGACGTCTTATTCAATCTGCACTGATGTCGTAAAGCTTACTGAATGGCCATTTCAAACCAATTAAGCAGAGCATCTTCGAGTTTTTGCTCAATACTGTGTGCATCAAAATCTTGTGCATAGACTTCGGTCGGTGTCATTTGCGGATCTTTCATCACTAATAATTGGACATGTTGACCTAGTGCAAGGCAGTGTAAAGCAAGTATATGGTGATTCACAAAGAGTAATGCGCCTGAAAGAGTCGCGCTTTCTGGGTGAAATACTTTGATGCGCGCATCAGCGTTCGCAAAATCTTGAATCACGTGCGCAACGACTGCATTCACTTTGTGTAAGGTTTCGTCGGACAGGCTCCAATATTCATAAGCTGTCGAATCTAGTTCAGACTTCTTTTGGGCATTTTTAGTTGCCGCATTTTGTACTTTTTCAGCGATTGCGTTCATTTGATCACCATTTTCTTTATCTCAGTTGGAATATCCCCCTCTTTGCGTAAAAATATACGTCCCTATTCATCCTTTACGCGAGAATCCAGGAGTCGCACGTCTCCTGGATTTGAATGGATTATCTTGGTTTTAAAATGCTGCTACCAACAGGGACCACGACGCGATTCGCGTTCGTGTTCACGATCCCGGCAAAGGAAGTATATAAGGCTAATATGCCAGTGAGTAAACCAGTCCATCCACCAATAGAGGGGCTAGAACCACTGAAATTAGCGATTGCGAGTAAAAAGAACGTAATAGTAAGAAAAAGAAAAACGAGAAATAACGCACGGTTAAGATACAAGGTTCCGATAAACATGTATAGTGTGAAGATGCCCCACATGAGTAAAAACATCCCGACACCTGCACCAGTAGCGGATCCGAGGCTTGATATATGTGTAACTAAAAGATAAAAGGCGATCCAAAAGGCACCGTATGACGTGAAGGCTGTTGCACCAAAAGTGTTGCCTTTGCGAAATTCCCACATACCTGCTAGAAGTTGCGAGGTGCCGCCATATGTCAAAGCGAGAGGCAGCACAACACCAATATCTGCTCCGGGTAAGAGACCGGCGTTGATCGAACTTAAGACGCAAGTTGTAAGTCCGAATCCGGCTAATCCTAGAGGACCTGGATCGGCGATGGCATCAGGTTTCTTTTCACTCATAGAGTCAGCTCCGTTCTTATAGAATTCTTATTTGTATCCGTTTACATCAAGAACAATAATGTAATCTTGGAAAGTTGTCAATAGTAATTCAATTATGATCTTTTGGTGTGGAAAGTAGTTTCCAAAGAATGCGTAGTAATAAAATAGCCCCAAACGCAGCGATCAGTAAAAGAAGGCTAGATCGTAATGGATGAAGAGAGAAATTTAACCAATGCATGATGATTGGACTTGCTTGAATTAAATTGCTAAGGACAGAGAGAGGCAACAAAATAAATGAAATATACGTAACGAGTTGCGTTTTTTTTGCCTCTTGACGCAATTCGCGTTCTTTTGTTTCTAGTTCGCGCTCTTTGGCGACCTGTTCTAAGTATCCATCGATGTCATGCACTTCTTCTTTCAACTCGTTATACATCTGTACAATGTGAAAAGCGCGTTGCCAACGTCTGTATAATTGATCGCGTTCTTCGCTAAAAGATGCTTGGCTAAAGTAACAGCGTGCAGTAAAGTCGTAGATTTGCTCTCGTAGCTGGCGCAACTGTTTCGCGTGATCAGGCACAGTAGATGCTTCTGCCGCCTTCATCGCATAGCGTAAAATGCTCATGCGTTGATGAAGTGCGAGCAACATCATATAGAAATAGTTTGTGCGAAAAGATTGCATTGCAGCGGAGTTACGACCTCTAAAATGCTGCACATTTGTATCATAAGCAAGGACAAATCCACCTTCGAGTGACTGTGTGTGGATGACATTATGATAGGGCATGTAGTTGTATTGAGAATCTTCAAATGTTTGTCTGGCAAAGCGACTGCCGTTATTTGACGGAAGTGTTTTGCGTAGGACAATCAAATGTGAAAGAGCAAATTCTCGAAAACTAGCATCCCATTTATTGGGCTCTTCAGAAGAAAGGGATTCCGTGCGGCGTAACAACAAGGCACCATAGATAGGCAAAAATGTGTCGCACATGGGTTGCCAACAACCTGTACCAAGTCGTTCTGCCAGTGGTGATAAGAGGTGGTGAATCCACTCCCGCATCGTGCCAGGTTGACCACACATGAGTGGGAGCAAGGCGCCACTCGAACAAACGGATGAGAGATCGTATTTTGGATGGCGTTGGCGCATCGGTTTACAACGAGCAAGTGAAGCCAAGTCAGCGTTGATATTTTCAATCCATTCTACGGAAATCTCGTCGGCTCGGGACCAGTTAGGGGCGATCTCAATTGTGAGAAATCCTACACCATTGAAAAACAGGTACAATTCGATCGAACTCATTTGGAAGCCAGGGCTTGACGCTTCCATACTCGTTGTTTGCATATCGTCAAATAGCGGCAAAATGTCCTCATGAATTCGAAAGCGGCGCTGATTTTGCGGTAATCGCATATATCGCTTTACGTAAGGCAACATGTTGTCTAGCTCTGAAGTTTGAAATTGGCATTCAACCCATAATGGGATTTTGTGTTCTTCATCAGGAAAAGGAATGAAAAAGCGAGCGATTTTTTCGGCTGCTTGTTCAAATGTGAAGTCTTCATCAAAATCAATCCAAAAAGGGTATACGAATTTGGTAAACGTGTCTTGTACGGTCCACACTTCCGTATGCCCCTTTCGCTAGTCTCTATAGATTCAATACTTTAGCTTACCGTGAAAAGGCAAGCTTAACAAGAGGCTTATCCTTGGCAATGGCTTGTCCTTGGCACTGACAGTTGAAGGTAGGGTTTTTCCCGATAGAAAAGCTTTTCATAAGCGCTATGATAATTTAGCAGGAAGCGATGAAACTCCCGATCCCATAGCGTTGAGATGTGTTGCCATACAATTTGGTAACCTGAGGAGGCTCGTCGCTTGGATAAAGCGCAACGAGAGGAAGGGAATGTGAATGGGTCAAGACAGGCACTACACGGTCGTTATCGTCGGTGGTGGGAGCGGCGGTATTTCAGTGGCTTCTCGCCTAGTTCGCGCAGCGAAATCGCTCCGCCACCGCGTTTTAGTCATTGATCCGGCGGATAAGCACTATTATCAACCGCTGTGGACACTCGTAGGTGGCGGGGCTGCACCCAAAGAAGTAACTGAACGCGCGGAAGCGTCGGTGATCCCAGAGGGTGTACAGTGGTTACAAGATGCGGTAACTGAATTTTTTCCACAAGACAACTATTTAGTAACAAAAGGCGGCAGTAAGGTTCATTATGACTACCTTGTTGTAGCGGCAGGTATTCAAATTAATTGGGATGAAATCAAAGGATTGAAAGACGCCATCGGCAAAGATGGTGTATGTAGTAATTATTCTTATGATTATGTTGAAAGCACGTGGGAAAGCATTCGCAATTTTAAAGGCGGCAGAGCTATTTTCACCTACCCGAATACCCCGATCAAGTGCGGAGGGGCTCCACAAAAAATCATGTATTTGGCTGAAGAGCATTTTCAAAAAGCGGGTGTTCGCGATCAAGCAGAGATTGTCTTTGCTTCTGCTGGAGCGAGCATTTTCTCTGTCAAAAAGTATGCAGATGTACTAGATAAAGTGATTGAGCGAAAAGGAATTAAGACGGCCTATAAACGAAATCTCATTGAAATTCGTGCTGATAAAAAAGAAGCGGTCTTTGAAAACCTCGACACGAAACAACAGGAAGTCATGAAGTACGATATGATTCATGTGGTTCCACCAATGAGTGCGCCAGCGTTTATTAAAAACAGTCCACTTGCAGATGCAAACGGGTGGGTAGACGTTGATAAACACACACTGCAGCATAAAAAATACCCGAATGTATTTGGTTTAGGAGATAGTTCGAATCTGCCCACTTCAAAGACGGGAGCAGCTATTCGCAAGCAAGCGCCGACAGTGGAAAAGAATTTGCTAGCACTTATGCGTAACCAACCTCTTCTTAAAAAATACAACGGATATACCTCTTGCCCGCTGGTTACAGGTTATGGCAGCTTGGTGCTCGCTGAATTCGACTATGACCTCTGTCCGATGGAGACATTTCCGTTTGATCAGGGGGTCGAGCGATTTAGTATGTACGTTTTGAAAAAAGAGCTTCTGCCGATTGTGTACTGGGATGGCATGTTAAAAGGCCTGATGTAAACTTTTCCTTTGCAAAACTTCAGGTCGATCGTGCAAATTCATGGGGGAAAGCGGGGACAGAGTATGGAAGATGTGCAAACAGGGACGACTTCAGCGGTTGACGATGCGCTCCTTCTCACCCTCTCTGATGCTGATGTTCAAGAATCATTAGTTGCGGCACTGCAAAAGTTGCCAAAATTAATGGAGTTACTGGATACGGCAGAACGTTCTTTAGAATTTGTTCAAGCTGTGTTACAGGATAAAGAGAGTATGAAGGGATTACTCGCAGGACTTGATGAAGAGCTTGGCGGGGTCAACATCGACAAGTCAACAGTAATTGGACTTGTCACACTGATCGACAAACTTCCTAAATTGGTGAGGTTTGTATCCCTCTTCGAGCAAGTCGCTGATATTACAGAGGCGATCGTTACAGACCAGGAGTCGCTCGCACAAATCACAAGCAGCGTCGCACAGTGGACAGATCCCGTCCGCTCGAAG
Organism: Sulfoacidibacillus thermotolerans; assembly: GCF_003144315.1. Lineage (GTDB taxonomy): Bacteria > Bacillota > Bacilli > Alicyclobacillales > SLC66 > Sulfoacidibacillus > Sulfoacidibacillus thermotolerans. The sequence continues at coordinate 44,767 of NZ_MPDK01000003.1, forward strand.
GTACAGGATGGGATGTCGATTGTAAATGAAGCGAAACAACGAGCGGCTAAAGATCGTACAACTGTTTCGCTGTTTGGAGCATTAAAATTATTGAAAGATCCAACCGTGCAACGCGGTTTGCGATTTGTCAATGCAGCACTCGCTGTGATTAACGAACGCAATCGTGACAGTGGATCTCGTCCTGCACAAATGCGTGCGACGGCAAACACAAATGGAGTTACATTTAATTCTTAATGGAGGGAAAAGCGGATGTTATTACGTTACTTTTACGATGAGAAATTAGCGCAAGCTTCTTATTTGGTGGGTTGCCAAGCGACAGGCGAAGCAATTGTGATAGACCCTGCACGAGATGTGACTCCTTACTTAGAGGCGGCTAAAAAAGAAGGGGTAAAGATTGTTGCAGCGACAGAAACGCATATTCATGCAGACTTTACTTCCGGTGCCCGCGAACTTGGCGTAGTCCATGGGGCAACGCTGTACCTTTCCGATGAAGGCGGACCAGAATGGCGACATCATTATCTGGATGAAGTCAATCATGTGTTGATAAAAGATGGCGATCGGTTTAAAATCGGGAATCTTTATTTTCAAGTTATGCATACGCCTGGGCATACGCCAGAAAGCGTATCGTTTTTGCTCGAGGATCACGGAGGAAATCAGCAACGTGGGGCCATGGGGATCTTTTCTGGCGACTTTGTTTTTGTCGGCGATGTAGGGCGGCCTGATTTACTTGAAAAAGCAGTTGGCGTGAGAGGCTCTTCAGAAGCTGGGGCTCGTCAGATGTTTCAATCGCTGCAGCGGTTTAAGGAACTGCCGGATTATCTGCAGTTGTGGCCAGCGCACGGTGCAGGGAGTGCATGCGGGAAGGCGCTTGGCGCGATTCCGTCGAGTACAGTTGGCTATGAAAAGCAGTTTAACTGGGCACTTGCACATACCAATGAAGATGAGTTTGTCGCAGCGCTTTTGGCAGGACAACCGGAGCCGCCAGCGTATTTTGCGATGATGAAAAAGTTTAATGTAGAAGGTCCGGCGTTGCTGCGAGATGCGATGGTGCCAAAAGAAATGCCGGCGGGTGAATTGACAGCTCTGATTGAATCTGGGGCACTTGTGATTGATACGCGACCGGCGGCAGAGTTTCGCAAAGGGCACGTGCCAGGTACGATTAACATTCCGCATAACAAATCTTTTGTCAATTGGGCAGGATGGCTGATTGATTACAATCAACCCGTGTATTTAGTCACCGATCGCAATCAAGTGGAGCAAGTCTTGCATGATCTCCATTCGATAGGCATTGATCAGGTTCCAGGATTCTTTGATTTAGAAGCAGTTGCTTACCTGGAGAAAGAGGGCGTGGAACTTCATACTTATGAAGAGACAACCCCTTCTGACATTGCAGAAAAGGTATTGGCGGGCGAAGTGCTGGTGATTGATGTGCGCAATCAAGCGGAGTGGGACGAAGGCCATATCCCAGGGGCGCAACACATCATGCTTGGGAAATTAAGCAGCCGTTTGCACGAGATTCCGCGCGATCAAGAGATTGTATTGCAATGCCAGTCGGGAGCGCGCTCGGCGATTGCGACCAGTATTTTACGGGCCAATGGATTTACGCAAATTCGCAATCTAGCGGGTGGATTTTCACAGTGGCATAAAGATGGGTTGGTTGTTGAAAACTAGGAGGAAATGTGCGCGTTTGAGATGAAGGAAAGCAAGTGGCTGGCAGCGAATCAGCTCGATCAAGGGAGACCTTGTATGGGCTGTGCTGCCAGCCTATTTTGTCGGGTTAGGCTTCTTTGATGCGAGGAGTTAGCAGCAAATAGCCGCCAAAAGTTACACACCATCCTACGACCATCGTCCACCAGAATAAGCTTGGCATACCTAATCGAGCTGCAGTCCCAGCGGCAGAAATAATTGCAATTCCGATTGCCAGCGTGAGATTGCCAAATAAAAAACGTGCTCTTTTGCGCCGTCGCAGAGTTGAGTAGACAGACCATAAAGCGACTAGAAAAACGGCAAGCGCCCCCAAAGAGTTCATAAGGATGAGAAAAGGTAACCATAGGCCTGGCTGAATTACATAAATTCCAGGCCCACCGTGAATCGTCGCTAAGGCGTTCCATGAAATGGGCGCTTGCAATAAAAGCACGCTTCCGATCAGTCCGATCACCGCGAGTAATGCCGCAACAGAGTTCACTGTGCGCCTGCGCCAAACGAGTCCAAGACTACCTAACCCCATCAGTGAGGGCATCCATAATCCACCAAGCAGATAATAAGTGCGAAACCATGCTCCACTGTGCGGATGTGAAGCAATGCTGATACAGTAGGCCAAAGCAGCTCCAAATGAGAAGAGTAAAGAGATTAACCAAAATTGCTCGCTTACTTTATGTGAATGGATCCATTTACGCCAGACGGAAATCGCAAAAATAAGGGATAAAAGTGCTACAAATGCAGGAGCAATGATCATGAGTACGAGATCCTTTCTGATTTTACATCGCTGATCATTTGATTATATAACAATCAAAAAATGAAGAGCAAAATGTACGTATTAAACATTCTGGAATTTTGAATCGCAGAAAAAGGCGCAAGAGCGCCATCCGATCTGACTGAGGATCACGCGTCCTCTTGTACGATTTGGAGGCACTACTTGCGCAACTTGTAAAGCTTTCCTGAGCAAATGTTAATGAGGCTCACTTGTATGTGTAGCAACGTATTTTGCATCGATGATAAAAAGTCGTCGAAACCAAAGCAGTGCAGGCGTCATCACCAGCAACCCAACGATTAAAACAAGTAAAGTGGCACGAAACATAGAAGAGTTTGAAGCTGCTTTCGTAAATGTGAGATACGGGTACAGAATATAAGGTGCATGGCTTAGTGCATACCCAAACTGTGCTGTCACAATCTGCCCAATTGTAAGTAGGAGGATCCAAAGTGAAGTTCTATTTGCTTTTGGTTTCCGCCGGCGAAACAGTAAAAGACTATAGCTGATAATGAAGGCTGCAAGGGACAGTGCCATCGCCACGCGCCATAATAGACTGATACTACTCGGAGCAAGAAGTGAAAGTCCGTCTGGGGTTGGCGTTGAAAAAGCAAAAATACCTAAAACAAGGCTGATTGGTCCAGTCCATAGTGCTCCTTTGCGAAAGCGTTGGTAGGCAGTCCCCAGTCCGCCTAAGTCAGCATAACGGGCGAGAAAGAGGGCCGATAAATAGAGAGAGAGAAAGATTCCAAACGCCATAAAAAGATAAACAACGGGACTTGTGAAAAAAGCACCTATCAAAAGTTGATAATTTGCATTCACATGCGTGATATATCCGCCTTGCGATAGGGGCAGTAAACTGATAAAGACACCAGGCAGTAAAAGTCCAGTTATGCCTGCGATATAGATGGTTTGTTTGCGAAATCGTTCAGATGCGTAACCAAATTGCAAATATCCACCGCGCAAGGCAAGTAAAATGAGCAAAAGTGTTGCAGGTAAGGCAAGAACGGTGCCATAAGCGAGTGCTGCTTGTGGAAATAACCCAACAAGTGCGACAGGAATCACGACTAAAAAGGAGTTGATTAATTCCCATGTTGGGGAAACATAGGTTAAGGCAACTGACTCAGCGCGCCAATTGCCGCGCAAGTGAAAATGCCAGCGCCAATAACTAGATCCAAAATCAATTGCGCCGAAAATTGAATAGACAAAGACGAGGAGCCAAATAAATGCTGCACCTGTAGCGCTTAGGTTCATGCGATTACCCCCGAAGAATCCGTTTTGGTCCCAGTAATATCCGCAGTATCATCATCTTCACGAAGTGGATGATTCTTGAAATAATGGCGCAAAGCCCACACTGTGGCGATCAGCAATACAGTAAAGAGCACCATGAAACCGCCAAACATAAGCCCTACGTCAGGTGTTGTCGTAACCGCTTGGGCTACGGTCATCAATCCATAAATGATCCACGGTTGGCGCGCTTCTTCTGCAAAGATCCAGCCATCTTCAATGGCGAGCATCGAAAGAATGCCAGTTATAAAAATGGTCCAGAGTAACCAACGCGGAGTTTCTTTTGTCCGAGCTTTAAAGCGATACAAGAAATAGACAAAAGCGACGGCAATTGCAAAAGTACCGATGCCAACCATCGTGTCAAACATGAGGTGAACAGGAATTAAAGGAGGCCAAGTCCACTTTGGAAACGTATCAAGGCCACGCACGGTACCATCAAAGTGGAATGTTGCCAGCCAACTTAACAGTCCTGGGACGGGAATGCCTCCGACAATTTTTTGTTGAGCGGTGTTTACGATTCCGCCAATGACTAGGGGTGCATACCGTGTTGTGTGAAATAGACCTTCCGCTGCAGCCAGTTTTTCGGGTTGGTAGACTGCAAGCATTTTCCCTGCAGCATCACCTAAAAAGGCTGTGCAAACTGCTGCGATCCCGCCAACTGCCACAGTGAGAGTCAAGTTTTGTTTATGGTAGCGCCGTTCAAACTCAGATAAATGTGGCTTTAGCAGATTTTTTGCAGCGACTGCGGCAAAAACGAAAGCAACTGCCATATAGGCGGATGCGAGAACATGAGCAAGTTCAGTGGGCATAGAAGGATTGAACATCGCCGCCCAGGGATTTGCATTTTCCACTTGTCCATTTGCCCAGGTAAGACCTGTTGGTGTATTCATAAAGGCGTTCACATCTGTAACTAGGAGTGCTGAGAGTCCTGATCCGATAGAAACAAAAAGCGAGCTAAAAATGCGCGCTTTTTCACTTAATCGGTCACCGCCATAGACATAGATCGCGAGGAAAAGCGATTCCATCATAAAGGCGAATACTTCGAGTTCAAAAGGAAGATTAATAATTTGGCCCACGACTTCCATAAATTTCGGCCATAAAACGGATAGCATTACAGCGACAGTAGTGCCTGTCACAATACCTACCCCGACTAGTAAAATCGCTACGCGCGTCAATCGTTTGGCAAACACACGATAGAGTGGATTCTGCGTGCGAAAACTCATGATTTCCGCTAAGAAAATGAGAAAAGGCGTTCCCACCCCGAGTGTTGCATACGTGATATGATATCCTAACGTAATGCCAAACAACGCGCGCGCCATTACTTCTTCTGACATGCTTGGTGACCTCCTTGTAAAAACAATATCATGGCGTTTTCATCTTACATTCGCAGAGATTAGGGAGGGGTCGGGTAAAACCCGATTAGGGGAAAACCCTTGTTTTCGAGTTTGTCATGTTTCCTCTACACTTAAGACGAATACACGACAAGGTGATTTCCTGATATTTCCGTTCGTCACGGATTTGCCAAGTATACATGAGTTTTAGGTACAATACATGAACGCTTTCTTGAATATTTCATGAACAGTTCTAAAGCGCTGTGCGGTTTGAAATCTTTGTGACGAGGTGAGATCGTGGGCATTGAGAAAGTTCGTTTGCCACGAAGAGTAATCCGGTTACGCAGCACAGCTTTCAGCTGTAATTCACAGCGATTAAAGGAATATCTGCGGTTGCGGCAATTATTTTTTATGCTTAGTGACGGCATTATTGTCATGGATCCACAACGCACGATCGTTTTTGTTAATCCGGCGGCTGTGCGTCTTACGGGGTGGCAAATCGGGGATAAAGTACCTTATTGCCTGTTTTGTCAAAATCGCAAAGTTGCATCAGGGGATGAACGCTGCTTGCTCGCTGCAGATCCGACGCGCCATTATTTTGAATCTGAAATGCCGACAAAGATGGGGCGACCTGTTCCTGTTGGCATGAGTAGAACTTTTTTAACTGCAGAGGAAGGTGCGTTTCGTCGCGATATGGTGATTACCGTTCGGGATGTAACGGTTGAGCGGCAGGAAGAAGAGCTTGAACTTAGTCGTCGACTTACGCATCACACGCTAAAAGTACAAGAAGAAGAGCGAAAGCGCTTATCTCAAGAATTGCACGATGGGATTTCTCAGACACTTTATGGAATTAGCCTTGGAATGGAACATTTACAGCGACACATTAAAGATCAGATTTTATCAGATAAATTAAACCATCTACAGGATCGACTGCGTTCTTGTATGCAAGAGGTTAGAGTATTATCGCGCAGCCTGTATCCGGCAGTGCTCTACGATATTGGCTTATTAGCTGCACTGCGCTCTCTCGCAGATGAGTTGACCACGGAACAGTGTCAGGTGCAATTTGCGACAGATTTAACGGAAGAGGATGGGATTAGTGCGGCAGTGGCTGTGCAGGTCTATCGGATCGCGCAAGAGGCTATCCGCAATGCTTTGCAGCATAGTCATGCAAGTTATGTGAGCACCGTGTTGCTTGGTTCGGATGAAGAGGGTGATTGGTTATTGCAGATTGAAGATGATGGCAGTGGATTTACGTTAACAGATGGCGAGACAGGAAATTCTGGCTACGGCTTACGCAATATGCAAGAGCGTGCACGTGCCATTGCAGGGTCGTTTGAATTAAAGACGGCTTTGCGGCAGGGGACGACGATTCGCATTAAGTTTCCCAAAAGCGGGGTAAGGGAGTGAGAGAGATGAAAGAGATCCGCATTATTTTGGTGGATGATCATGCGTTAGTTAGACAAGGAGTGCGGACACTGCTCGAGGAAGAGCCTGGATTTCACGTAGTGGCGGAAGCGGAGACAGGTGATGATGCAATTCCGCTCGCCGTGCGCGAACAACCTGATGTCATGTTGCTAGATGTTCACATGCCACGTGGAGTAGATGGTGTGACGGCTGCGCGCAGAATTAAAGAAGCTGTGCCTAGTACGCGGATCTTCATGCTCACGATGTTTGACGATGAGGTGCATTTGGAGCGAATGTTGCTTGCGGGTGTAGATGGGATCTTATTTAAACACGATTCGAGTCAAGAGATTATCAGCGCGATTCGCTCAGGAAAAGGGGTGCCGTATCTGCCACCGCGAATTCGCCCAGAAGTGCGACAGAGGCTTTTAGACCTGTTAAAGGCGCCGGCAAAATCCCAAGGAGTGACTGTACTCACTCCGCGCGAAACAGAAATATTAGCTTTTATTGCGCAAGGGTATACAAATCGCGAAATTGCGGAGCGGTTACACATCAGTGTAAAGACGGTAGAAGCTCATCGCGCACGCATTGTCGAGCGCATTGGGGCAGAATCGCGAGTGGATCTGATTCAGTACGCACTTCAGCACGGATTGATCGCTAAGCCGATCCAGTGAATAGGTCATAACAAGCAACTGCATGAGTTAAAAAAGTATGAACTTCGTCTGGTCTAAGTACATCGATGTAGCTCAAACCTCTTCTTGTATGCTATTATACCCCCTATGGTAATTTGTTTGCCAGGTGTCTTTGCGCTTCTATTTTTTGTAAATCTCATGAACGAATTGGCACAACTTCCTATCAAGCATAACGGGTAGGGAAATACCCGATCAAAAATTGCAACAGAGAACGCTACGATAGGGAGGAACAATGAATTTTGGAGATGGAGGAACAACCGGACAAAGCGACTGCAGTTTGCAGTTTCGCATCGAGGGGGAAATCTGGATGAAGCGCAACTAATCGTGTGAAACGGTTCGTAAAAGCGCAATCTAGACACACAGGATTTCACGGCGACAAGCGATTTTTAATTTTTATCAATTGGTTTAGGGTACATGAAAGAGGGGGAAGAGCGATGTCGATGGATTTGACACCCTTGCAGGTTGTGCTCGCTATCCTCTCAGGTGGCGTAGTGGGCTTCGCATTAGGGCTAATTGGCGGGGGCGGATCTATTCTTGCCGTTCCTTTGTTATTATACGTCGTGGGTTTACACAATGCTCACTTGGTGATTGGAACTACCGCACTGGCGGTTGCTGTAAACGCTTATCTGAATTTAATACCACACGCACGTGTGGGAAATGTTCGCTGGAAAGCGGCGATTGCGTTTGCGATTCCAGGTGCGATTGGTGCTTATATCGGATCAACGCTTGGAAAGGATATGGATGGGAAAGCACTTTTGTTTTTGTTTGCAATTTTAATGTTGGTAGTTGCTGTCTTGATGCTTAAACCAAAGAAAAATACTGATTCCAGCGACATAGAACAGCAGATTCAGGTTAAAATGGGAAAAGTGATTCCCGCTGGGCTCATTGTTGGGATTGTCTCTGGATTCTTTGGAATCGGTGGTGGATTCCTGATTGTTCCTGGACTTTTGTTTTCAACAGGAATGCCGATGATCTGGGCGATCGGCAGTTCTTTGTTTTCAGTTGGCACGTTTGGATTGACGACGGCAGTAAACTATGCGATGAGTGGGCTTGTTGATTGGCTTGTCGTACTTGAATATGTCGGCGGCGGTATCGTCGGGGGCGTTCTTGGCGCGATGCTTGCCACGCGCTTAAGCAAAAGTAAACGTTTATTGAATTACGTGTTTTCGTCGATCATCATCGTCGTTGCAATTTACATGTTGTATGTGAATTTTAGCGCATTCCATCATCTATAAACTCTCTGGTAGGAAAAGGGTTGCGCGATTGCGATGCGCGGGGAAAGGGGGGATCTAGATGAATATCTTTTTTGAACGGGACTGGTCACAGTTAACGGCTTTCACTGCTTGCGCAGGGTGAGCAGCAAAACTAGGTCCGGGGGACCTCGCAGCGATAATGGAACCACTTTTGCAGTCCCAGCGAGTCGATGAGCGGTTGTTAATCGGACTTGATCGACCGGATGATGCGGCGGTTTATCAAGTGCATGAAGACCTTGCGCTCGTTTTTACGGCAGACTTTATCACGCCAGTTGTTGATGACGCATATACGTATGGAGCGATTGCGGCGATCAATTCGCTAAGTGATGTTTATGCGATGGGCGGGCGGCCGGTCCTCGCATTAAACCTTGTAGGGTTCCCCAAAGACATGCCAAAGCAAATCGCAACTGAAATTATGCGTGGCGGTTTTGAGCGTGTACAAGAAGCGGGTGCGCTCGTTGTGGGAGGCCATACGGTTGAAGATGAGGAGCCAAAATTCGGGCTTGCAGTCGTTGGATTTGTTCATCCAAAGCATATTTTGCGTAAAGGGGCAGCTATGCCGGGTGATGTGATTTTATTGACCAAGTCGATTGGTACAGGGCTTTTAGCGAAGTGTGGTAAGCATGCGGTGATTGCAAAAGAGCATCTGGAGACTGCCTCGCGCAGTATGAGTAAAAGCAATCGCGTCGCTTCAGAAATAGCTGTACGACATGGTGTGCTAGCTGCCACAGATGTGACGGGTTTTGCATTACTCGGACATTTGATGGAAATGGCGACACTTGCCCAAGTGGGAATTGAACTTTCCTACAAATCCATCCCCATATTACCAGGTGCATTGGCGCAAGCGCGTGATGGAAGCTATTGGCCGACAAAGACATGGGAAAACATGGAGCATTTTGGTGAGTCTATCGAGTTTGCCTCCTCTTTAGCAGCATATCAACAGAGTTTGCTTTTTTCACCAGAAACTTCTGGGGGACTCATCTTAACGGTGCCGTCAGAAAAAGTAGATGCGATCATGGCAGATTTTAAAGCACAGGGAGAATCTGCACAGGTGATTGGACGTGTAGTCAGTGGGCGCGGGTTTGTCGTTACAGAATGAGTTTTAAAAGGATCATAGGAAGAGAAAATCGCGGGAGATCAGTGACAATCTGATCTCCCGCGATTTAGTTAGGATCTTTTTAGCGCATCAGTATAAGCGCGCTCATCAAATCCGACGAGGATTTGCTCATGAATGACAGTCACAGGGACGGTCATTGCATCTGTCAATTGCCTCATTTCTTGTCGGTACTTGTTGTTAAAAAGAATGTTGCGCTCCTCAAAGGGGACTCCTTTCGCCGAAAGGAACCGTTTTGCACGGGCGCAGTGTGGTCACAGAGGAACCACATACATAATGACTGCATCCATCATTAAGCCATCACTTTCTCAGCAAATTGGCGCATGCGTTCCACAACTTGCGCAAAGGCTGCATCTGGCAACGGTTTTTCGCCACCGATCAAGCGCGCATTGAGGATTAACTCTGCTGCTTCATCCAGTGTAGTCACTATTTGTGCAGTGTCAAGGGGTGTTTTCCCGAAAGCAAGTAAACCGTGATTGGCTAACATCAAGGCTGGGAGATGCGGATGAGATTTTACGATTTCAATAATTCCGCCGACTGACTCAGCGGATCCGCGTGGTGCCCATGGAACGACAGGAATCGGTTCGGTAATACCAAATCGTAACAGGGGTTCATAAACAACAGGGATCGGTTGGTGTGCAATCGCAAAGGTTGTGACATGTGGCGCATGATTGTGAATCACACCGCCTACAGACGGGCGTTCTCGATAGACAGCCGCATGCATTTCAATCACTTCTGCGAGGACTGGCTCTACATGGCCTTCGACAACGGTTCCGTCAAGATTGACAATCGCAAAGTCCTCTTTTTCTAATTTGGCAATACTGCCGCCACGCGTAATAACCATCTGATCTTCGCCAAGTCGAGCAGAAAGGTTGGCGTGTTCCCCTTTAAACATCACACCAGCTTGAAATAATTTGTGAGCGACTTGGACAAGCTCTTCGCGCAATTGATCAGCTGTTTGCTTCCTCATTTGCAATGTCCTCCTTTAGAGTGAGTTACATAATGATAGGGGTAAACCCTTGTTTGATATACTCTGCGATACTTGGATGACCATTGATTGCGTGGAGCGCTGTGATTCCAGACTGCAATACAGGGTCAGCAACGCCCATTGCGGTCGTGCAATATTCACAAACGCCAGTAATGACTCCTGCTTCTTTTAGTTGTTGGTACAATTTGTGAGTTGGACGATCAGTGTTTGTGATAAATCCTGCAAGCGATTTTACGCCAGCACCGTCAAAGATCATTTGTACTTGAATGCCAGCGTCATGCAGTTCTTTTCCATACATGAGTGCGTGCGCAGCTTTTGCACCTTCTGTGTCAGAGGCGTGAACGATAATGATAAATTTTTGATTCAAAATTCTCATCCTTTCGTAGATCATGATGATAAAATCATTGTACTGATAATAACAGTATATGTCAAGCAAGATTCCGAGAACTCATTTACAGTATGAAGGATTCGATACAAACTATCCAGGAAGAGATTTTCTGGAAAACTATTTTTTTCAGGAGGAAAATATCAGCAAAATAGCGAATAAAACGAATCAGAGAAGAAGCATGGCTTTTTTAAAATAGGAAAAGGGGTGTTGATTTGAAAAGTCAAAAAAAGTCTAGTGTTGTCTTGCTGAGTCTGCTGTTTACTTTGCTTACTGCGCCAGTAGCAATGGCGCAATCCACTGTGCCTTCTCAGTCATCGCAACCTATGCTTGTAGCGCTCGGTGATTCCATCACCTTTGGATATAACCTTGGCAATAATAAAGCACCTTCTAAAGAAGCGTTCCCGTATTTAATAGGAAAAGCAAAAGGGTATCGTGTCACTGACCTAGGAGTACCGGGGTTTACATCCGAAGATCTGCTCAAAGCATTAAATTCTCCACAGTATACAAAACAGATTCAAAAAGCGAGTGTGATTACACTCGATATTGGCAGCAATGACATTTTACAGCCAGCCATCAAGGATGGATTACTTACTACAGGTAATTCTAATGGATCACTTACAATTGCACAAAAAATTCAATTTGCAAATGCAATTACATTGTTTGGGCAAAATCTTCATTCGATTCTTTTGAGAATTCATTCGTTGAATCCACATGCACGGTTGGTCTTGTATAACATTTATGATCCGATCCCGCTTGCTTTGCACCCGTTGCGTAGGACGAGTGAAAAACTAATTCAAGCAGAAAATGTAGTGATCAGCGCAGAAGCTAAACAAGAGGGAATTTCTGTAGCAAATGCGTATCAGGCGTTCAATTTGCATTTGGCGACGTATGTAAAGCCTGGCCATGTACATCCGACTCTTGCTGGCCAAGAGGAACTCGCAAACTTAGGCTTAACAATCTTATCAAGGCCTATTCCGGTTCCAGATTATCAAGACAAGGTGAATTTCGTCTTTGATTTTCTAGCGTTGCTAGGAGAAAGTCCTGATGCTACAGGACACTCCCCATTTAAAGATGTTCCTACGCATTCTTACTTTTGGGGATATGTGCATAAAGCCTTAGATCTGCACTTGCTTTCCCCACAATCAGCCACAATCTTTGGAGCTGCTTCCGATGTGACGCGCAGTGAAGCGGCTGACATCGCGGTGCGTTTTCTTCACATCCATCTGCAAAAAGGTGAAAGTGCATTGACGTGGGCGAATCGCACTGGATTATTTGCGGATTTAGGCGATTTACCAGATATGACCTTGCGCGATGAAGTATTTTTTACGGGCAGAGTCGCTGCTCTTGAAACGCACACAGAACAAGTTTTGCCTGCTACTTGGCATATGACAACAGCTGCGGCAGATATCTTGCGCGAAGCCCTGGCCAAGAGTTCAACGGCTCCCTATATGCAAATGAATGCAAGTTTGATTTTAAAGTTTGGCGTTACATTGACCCAAGCAGGAAAACAGGATCAAGCGATACAAAGTGTCGTACAGGATATGCAGAATCTTGTTCACATGAACATTCAAACGGAAAAAGGATTTGTGGATGGGAAAAAAGCACTCCATGTCGTGGTTACGGTGCTTCCAAGTGCTCCTGCTGATTCAACGGCCATGCCTGCGATCAATCAAGTGGAAGAGTATCTAATAAATGGAAAACTGTATTTAAACGCAGGCTCTGGGTGGGAAGTTGTTCCTGGATTGCAGAACATGCAGAAATTACTATCCGAACAAATGGGGGGCGCAGCGTTTGCGACGGGAATGCTCAAAGATATGAACGCGTTGCAGATTGCAGATGGCTATCAATTTGCTGGAAGTTTAAATACAAAACAGCTAGATCAAATGCTAAAAGGTATTCTGTCAACTTTTCCCTTCCAAGTTGATCAAACAGGAGGAGCATCTTCCTCTGCAACAGAACAATGGCTGTCTACAGTATTGAAAGATATGGAGACGCGGATTGTATTTACAGTTTTAAAAACTTCAGATGGATTTGAAATGCGTGCGCAGCAGATGCATGCAACAATGCGCTTGCCAGTAGCTAGTTTGCTCGCATTAGGTGGTCAAAATACAAGTGCAAAGGCGGAATTAGAAAAAGATATTCAAGATTTTACAATCGATGAGCATCTTACCGCTGCAATGACTTACAACCGTACTCCGATAATGGTACCGAGTCAGTTCACAGCATAAGGGTAGGAGGTCTGGAAGCTAGAAATGATGAAGAAGGCAAATCGTCGATTTCTCGGCAATTTGCCTTCTTCACATTGTATAACATTTTTTTGTTAAAACATGATATGATTTGTGAAGAAGAAAAGAGGTGAATACGTATTCATCCGAAGCAAAGGCAGGACGCCTTATTACTATTAATCGCGAAACATGGTTTCTTGTCTGTTCGAGAGTTAGCTGAACAGCTTCAGGTTTCTGAAATGACAATCCGACGAGATTTGCGTGTGCTTGAAGAGAAAGGTCTTGTAGATTCCGTGACAGGCGGCGTTGAAGTATCGCGCAGTGCAAATGAACCCTCTTTTCATGCGAAGCGCTTATTACAGCAGGCGGAAAAATGGGCGATTGCCAAAGCTGCGTTGAAATGGATTGAACCCAATATGACCGTCGGGTTTTCTGCAGGGACGACGACGTGGATGTTAGCCAATCGGATGACCGGGTTTCGCGACCTTACATTTGTCACAAATTCTACGAATATTGCGCTTGAGTTAAGTCAGCGTGGGTGGTCAAATATCATTTTGTCAGGCGGATATTTTCGCACACCTTCTGACGCTTTAGTGGGCCCGCTGGCAGAGCGATCATTGCGCATGTTGCATGTGGATGTACTCTTTCTAGGGGTGCATGGTCTTGATGTCGGACAAGGACTCACGACGCCGAATCTCTCTGAAGCAGCAGTTGATCGACTTTTTATGGAGCGGGCAAGTAAAGTGATCGTCTTGTGCGATCACACGAAATGGGGGATAAGGGCGCTTGCGCACATCGCAAATCTGGATGAGGTGGACTTGGTGATTACTGATGATGGGGTGAGTTCTCACGCAGTGCGGGCGCTTTCTGACCACGGGATTGAGGTCGTAATCGCACCATGTGAAGAACTGCCTAAGGCAATGAAGTTTTCGGAAGAAAGAAGAGATCGGTGATGACAGAACTGCGTTACAATCCTTTGTTGCAAGACTGGACGATGGTAGCTGCAAATCGGCAAAATCGGCCGAATTTACCTCTGGACTTTTGCCCGTTTTGTCCTGGTTCCGGGAAAGTACCGGAAAATTATGAGGTCTATATCTATGAGAATGATTTTCCGACACTGTCTCCTCATCCTGCAGAACCTGATGATGTGTCGACCGGGCTCTATAAAACAGCGCCAGCTTACGGGAAGTGTGAAGTGGTCTTGTATTCACAGGATCACGAAGCATCGATTTCCAAATTAAAGGTTACCCAGATCCGCAAAGTCGTCGATGCATGGACGGAGCGATTTGTTGAACTAGCGAAAGATCCGCTTCATCAATATGTGTTAATTTTCGAAAACCGCGGCCGTGAAGTAGGGGTGACAATGCCACACCCGCATGGGCAAATTTATGCGTATCCGTATGTTCCTTTAAAACTGGCGACGGAGTTAAATGCGACAAAGGTGCATTACGAACAGCATGGGGAGTGTTTACTCTGTGCGATGAATCGAGAAGAACAGACATTTGCAGGGCGAATGATTCTTGAAACCGATTATTTTACAAGTTATATTCCATTTTTCACAGATTATCCTTATGGTGTTTTTATTGTGAGTAAAGCTCATAAAACGGCACTGCCGGATTTTACGACTGCAGAACGCAATGATCTCGCACTCATTTTAAAGCGCGTCACGGCAGGAATGGACGCTCTATATCTGCGTGATTTTCCTTATATGATGGTTTTGCATCAGCGCCCTGTAAATGGTGCGGATGTGGAGTTGCATTATCATTTCCATATTGAGTTTTATCCCCCCCTTCGATCAGAAGACAAATTAAAATATCTCGCTTCCTCAGAAACGGGTGCATGGGCGCCTTGCAATCCGACTGCTGTTGAAGAAACGGCAGCCATCTTACGGAGTGCCGTAGCGAGAGCGACGAATGAGAAAGGGGAGATGCGCGATGAGTGATTCGTTGCTCTTGCAAGCATTAGAGTCGTTTCTTGCATTCTCTCCTGGACCGCAAGAGGAAGTGCGTGTGTTTTTTGCACCTGGACGCGTAAATCTAATCGGCGAACATCTCGATTACAATGGTGGATATGTTCTTCCGGCTGCATTGACGCAAGGGATCTGGTTGTTTGTGCGACCGCGCAGGGACAACCATGCGCGTTTTCGCTCACTGCATTATGAGCGCGCGGTGGATGTGCGGCTCTCGCAACTGACTTATGATCGCCGCGATGATTTTGCGAATTATCCAAAGGGCGTGTTATGGGCGTTTGCTGAAAAAGGATTGACGATACAAGGAGGCGATTATTTCTTTGCTGGGAATTTGCCTAGTCAAGCAGGGCTATCGAGTTCAGCAGCTCTAGAAATGGTCACTGCTTTCGCTGTCAATAAGCTGGTTGGGGACCCACTTTCTCTTACCCAGTTAGCGTTACTTGCACAGTCAGCGGAGAATCGTTTTGTCGGAGTAAATTGTGGCATTATGGATCAATTTGCTGTTGGACTTGGCAAGTCTGGTCATGCGTTGCTTTTGCAAACTGCATCGTTGCAGTATGAACACATTCCTTTTTTGGCTGAAGGGATCCAAATTGTGATCACAAATACCAACAAGCGTCGAGAATTGACAGATTCTAAATACAATGAGCGCCGTAAGCAGTGTGACGAGCTGTTAAAACAGGTGCAACAAGTTGAACCTTATGTGCGCGGGTTGGCGGATGTGACTGAAGCGATGTGGGAAACGATAGCGCCTCGTTTGCATGATGCGATTCTAGTCAAACGCGGTCGCCATGTGGTTTTGGAAAATGCGCGAGTAATTGCTGCAGCCGCAGCATTGCGCAATAAAAACCTGCCGTTGTTTGGTTCCCTGATGAACGCTTCTCACGAGTCGCTGCGCGAAGATTATGAAGTAACTGGGCGCGAATTAGATGCACTTGCGACGGCTGCTTGGGAAGCTCCTGGTTGTATTGGTTCACGTATGACAGGAGCAGGATTTGGCGGTTGTACGGTAAGTTTAGTGGAAACAGGAGCTGTTGACACGTTTCAACGGGCTGTTCACGAATCGTATTTGCAATCGGTAGGACTTGAACCAAGCTTTTATGTGAGTGACTTTGGCGATGGAGTGCGTGAAGTGACAGAGGAGGTATTTGCCCTATGGCAGTGTTAGTAACGGGAGGAGCAGGGTATATTGGCAGTCATACAGTTGCTGAGTTAAATGAACACGGGTTTGAGGTTATTGTTCTTGATCATCTATTAAACGGACATCGTCAGGCGCTTTTTGGAACCACCTTGTATGAGGGAGACATCGCAGATCACAAGTTGATTGCTGAAATAATTAAAAAGCATGCCATTGATACAGTTGTGCATTTTGCGGCAATGTCTTTGGTAGGAGAAAGTGTGCAAAAACCGTTGGATTACTATGAAGCAAATGTTTGTAAGACCCGCGCTTTACTTCAGACATTGGCTGAACTCGGTGTGCAGCGGTTTGTGTTTTCTTCTACAGCAGCAGTGTATGGGGAGCCGGTACAGGTGCCGATTAGTGAGCAGCATCAAACGTCTCCCACAAACCCTTACGGAGATACAAAACTTTCTATCGAACACATGCTTCGTTGGTGCTATAACGCGTATGGAATGCATTCAATTAGTTTGCGCTATTTTAATGCTGCAGGCGCGCATCTCACTTTGCCAATTGGTGAAGACCATCGCCCAGAAACGCATCTGATTCCACTTGTTGTGCAGGCTGCATTGGGTCAGCGTGAACATGTGACAGTGTTTGGAGAGGATTACGAGACGAGAGATGGTACTTGTGTACGCGATTACGTCCACGTTATGGACTTAGCGTCCGCCCATCGGTTGGCTGTAGAACGGCTAAGACATCAACAAGGAGTTGACGTATTTAACTTAGGCAATGGCAAAGGCTTTTCGGTCAAAGAAGTAATCGATGTGGTCAGTCGAGTAACAGGGAGAACGGTGCCAACAATCTATGGTGCCCGTCGAGCAGGTGACCCTGCTGTTTTGGTGGCATCTTCTGCCAAAGCAAAAGAACAACTAAACTGGGTTTTGCGGCACAGCGATCTTGAAACCATTGTATCTTCCGCTGTGAATTGGCATTCTCGTCATCCCGGGGGATTTAACGAATGAATCGAAATGAGAAAGAGGACGTGGTAGATCTCTATGGGGATCGAGCGCACACGGCCGTTTTGCACAGACGTGTGGCGCAATTGTTAGAAGAATACGCTTTAGATGCGATCGTATTGCAAACGCGCGCAAATTTTTCCTGGCTAACAGGGGGGCGTGATAATCACATCGTCAATGCGTCAGAGACGGGTGTGGCGTCACTTGTCGTTTTCCCCGATCGCATCGTCTGTGTAACGACAAGTATGGAAGAACGGAGGATCAGAGAAGAAGAGATCGGTGCACTTGACATTGAAATCATTTCTGGAGATTGGACTGTAGGTATTCAACCTCTCTATGAGCGCCTGTTCAAAGGTAAAAAAATCGGTGCAGACACTTTATTGGCAGGTACTACAGATGTCACTGCGCCATTGGCACGCGCAAGGCGCCCTTTCACTGCGTTGCAAATCAAACAGTACCGTGCGGTTAGTCAATTGGCTGTGCAAGTTTTAGAAGAAACAGGAAAATCGCTTTTACCAGGTATGCAAGAACACGCCATTGCAGCGCGAATATCTGCAAATGTGATGGCCTTGGGTGCGTCTCCGATTGTGACACTTGTTGCGACTGATGATCGCATCTTGCGTTATCGCCATCCCATTCCAACTGTACAGGTACTTCAACGCGATGCAATGCTTGTCTTGTGTGCGCAAAAATATGGACTTGTCGCAAATGTAACACGTTTTGTGCATGTTGGCCGCATTGCTCCTGAATTGCGTGACCGCCAAGAGCGATGCACGATGATCGACGTAAAAATGAATGCTGCTACACGGCCTGGTGTACGTGTTGGTGATGTCGTTGCCACAGGTCTAAAAGCTTATGCAGAGGCTGGTTATCCAGATGATTGGAAGCTTTTGCATCAAGGGGGCCCCACTGGGTATTTCTCTCGTGAATATTTTGCGACCCTTGACTCTGACGATGTGATTCAAGAGGGCGAGGCATATGCTTGGAACCCAGCTCTTGCAGGATTTAAATCCGAAGACACGTTACTTGTCGGCGCGTATCACAATGAGTTTCTCACGCACAGCGGGAATTGGGTTTACCAATCCATTTCATACAACGGAGAGGTGTTTCAACGTCCGATCATCTTGGAAGTTGAATGAAAGAGGGAAGGGTAAAACTGGATACGCGATTTCTTTGATATCTAGTAAAGTATAATTATAATAAAATCATAGACTCAGCATGTTGCGTGTCCAGCTTACATACAATGCGGCATTGGAGTATTTCAGCTAGGTGCACGGTGGGGGTTTTATGATGAAGCGAAAATGGCTGACCTATTTCATTGTCGTTGGTGCAACTCTTGGTTCTGCGGTATTCATCACGGCGGCATTTGCTTCGTCTAATGCGCGCGCAAAACAGTGGATGACGACAGGAGACATGATGACAGAAATCACGTCACTTGCGGCTCCTCATTACGCTTTTGAGACCGCGTCGAATAAAATGTGGGATGCGATCATGTTTGATCGTGACAATGGCTGGCTCCACACTCTTTCGGCGCTCAATTCGTATACACTGAGCGTCTCGCAACCGTTTACGCGCAAAGAAGCCGCTGCATTAGTCGTCGCGATGTTTGGAATCAAGTTGTCTCCTAAATCAACGCCACTCGCGTTTGCAAAGCAGGCCGGATGGTTTCGCACGATGTCGGCAGGCCCGTATTTTACCATACAGTCAGCTCAGGCATTTATGCAAAATGTCATGAACTATGTACTGCAAAATAAGCTTACTCCTCATTTTAGCGCAGTTGGTTTTGCGGATTTACACCATGCATCGCTGTCTACTCAAGGAGGTTTTATGGCGGCTTTGCAAAGTGAAGTTGGACGTGTTTTGCAAACTCCTTTTGTGCCATCCACATGGTGGAGGGGCTGTGTCGTCAAACCTACACAAAACGTAACTGCACAACAAGTGGCACAATGGATTCACAGATTTGCTCTGCATACGCAATTTCCTGTTTTCCTCAATCATCTGGACACAGATCCATATCTGTGGGCGAGTCAATTGTCATTGTTTCACGCGACTGCGATTACGGACCCCGATCACATACTTACAGCCCAAGAAGCGAAACAGATCATCGATAATCTAAATTCTCTGATGAAAGGTCAATTGCCAAGCGCATCTGGGAAATTCGTTCCAATGCCCGTGCGCCAACTCTTACCTGTCAAAGTAATTAGCCAGTTACCTGAGTTGCCCAATGGGTGTGAAGTGACTTCGCTTTCCATGTTGTTGCAATTTGAAGGGATTCCGGTGACAAATATGACACTGGCGAGTGAAATTGCGCGGGCGCAGACGCCGCTTGTTGAAGATCAAGGTCAGGTAGTGCGTTGGGGGAATCCAAACGATGGATTTGTCGGGCATATGTCAAGACAGCCAGGGTTTGGAGTGTATAACGGACCCATTGCACAGTTGATGGAGAAATATTTGCCAAATGATGTACTCAATTTAACGGGAGCTACAAAACAGACAATTTTACGTGTATTAGCGAGTGGCCGACCTGTAGAAGCTTGGACGAATGTGTATTTTCGACCTGTAACAGATTTTGTGACGTGGATGAGTGATCATGGTCCGGTTCGAACAACGTTTGATGAACATGCGGTTGTGCTTGTCGGGTATGGGAAACACAGTGTCTATCTAGATAATCCACTCACTGGAGAAGAAGCAGAGCGAGTTAACGCCAAGTTGTTTTGGGCCAGCTGGATACAGATGGGGCGACAAGCGGTTACTGTAAAACAAAACACACAGGTAGCTGTCGAACAAGAAGAGGCACATTAAACTTCCTCAAAATGCCACTTTTGATGTAACCACATAAGTACCTCAGGGATATACTTTTGCCAAAAACCCCAAATATGCGTGCCTGTTTTCTCCTGATAGGTGATCTGAAGCGCTTTGTCTTCGAGCAGTGCTTTCATTTCTCGATTGGCTTGTAAAAAATTATAGTGGCCGCTTGGCGTCTCTACATCTTGTTCCTGTTCGCCTACAATCATGTACGCGGACATTTTGTGTGTCAGGGGGATTCGGTTTACATAGGTCAATACTTCTTGATAAAAAGCGCCGGAAAAGAGGATGAGCTGCTCAAAAAGTTGAGGATTTGCAAAAACTAATTCTAAGGTGACAACGGCCCCGAGTGAAATTCCTGCCATTGCTCGATAGAATCGCTCTTTGTGTATAGCGTAAGACTGTTCAACGAATGGGATGCACTCTTCGATGACAAATCGCGTATAAGCGTCGTTGCGTTGTCCAAACAGGGCATAATCATCAGCGCGCCGTTCGTGGTTGACCGCAATTCCAGCGATTAGGAAGGGTTTCAATTTTCCTTGTGCGATCAGGTCGGCCGCAAAAGTTGCGATTCGTCCGTGAGAAAAAAATTCATTTCCATCATGGCAATAAAGGATAGGATAGGATTTATTCTCGTCATAATCCGGAGGCAGAAAAATTTTCACGGTTCGTTCTTCTTCTAGGTGAGCACTGTATAGAGTATGTCCGATGATTCGACGTTTTGGTGTGTCCATTCGTTGTTATCTCCTTTACATGAATGATACAGAGAGTTTAAAAGGTGAAATGTTTCATTGTATGTTAAGTGATTTGAAAAAAAGAAAATGTTTTTGTAACAGATTGCGGTTAAACTAAAAAGAAGTTCGCAAGTTTTTAACATCTGTATTATACTATAAACAGACACTGTATTATTTAAGTACACGATGCTTGACTTGTGATTGTATGACACTACCTTTGAGGTGAACGCACATGAGCGCTGTAGCGCCTACAAAACCCAGCACTTATCTCCAAGTTCTCGATATTGAAGGAAATGTTGTGAACCCTAGCTTAATGCCAAATTTGACCGATGAGCAACTGCGTACGCTCATGCACAAAATGGTCTTTACGCGCATTTGGGACCAGCGCGCGATTAAACTTACACGCCAAGGACGACTTGGTTTTTATGCGCCAGTCGGCGGGCAAGAAGCGAGCATGATTGGCAGCGAAGCTGCAACTGAGAAAGAAGACTTTTTGTTCCCTAGCTATCGGGATATTCCGCAGGCAGTCTGGCATGGTTGGCCTTTGTATCAAGCATTTCTCTATTCGCGCGGACATCAGCATGGCGGTCAATTCCCCGAAGGGGTGAACGTCATTATGCCACAAATTATCATTGGCGCACAAATCGTTCAAACGACAGGTACTGCACTTGCGTTTAAACTGCGCCAAGAGAAGCGTGTCGCTTTTACTTATATCGGAGATGGAGGAACATCGCAAGGCGATTTCTATGAGGGCATTAATTTTGCAGGTGCTTATCGTGTGCCGGCGGTGTTTGTTGTACAAAATAATCAATTTGCCATTTCCGTTCCTGTAGCTTTGCAAACAGCGGCCGAAACACTTGCTAACAAAGCCGTGGCAGCGGGCATTCCTGGAATTCAGGTGGACGGGATGGACGTCCTTGCGGTGTACAGTGCCATGAAACAAGCGGTAGATCGCGCGCGTGCTGGTGAAGGGCCGAGTTTGATTGAAACTGTAACTTTTCGGTATGGCCCGCACACGATGAGTGGGGATGATCCTACACGCTACCGCACAAAAGAACTTGAACAGGAATGGCAACAAAAAGATCCGCTTGTTCGTTTTCGCAACTTTTTACAAAGGAAGAACTTATGGGCGCAAGCCGATGAAGAGCGCGTAATTGAGGAAGCAAAAACGGCTGTGAATGATGCGCTAGCAAAGGCAGATGCTTATCAGAAGATGACGATTCCTGGGCTCATTGACAGTATGTTTAAAACGCTGCCTGCGGATCTGCTTGCACAGCGCGCCGAATTTGACTCTTAGGGTGGGATGTTTGATGGCACAATTGACCATGATTCAAGCGATTACAAATGCACTGGATTTAGAATTAGCCCGCGATGAAAGGGTTTTGTTATTTGGGGAAGATGTCGGACAAAGTGGTGGGGTTTTTCGGGCGACGGATGGTCTGCAAAAAAAGCATGGGGTACATCGTGTTTTTGATACGCCACTTGCCGAGTCTGGTATTGCGGGTCTCGCGACTGGGCTTGCCGTACAAGGGTTTCGGCCAATTGCGGAAATCCAATTTTTCGGGTTTGTATTTGAGGCGATGGATGAGATTGCAGGTCAAGCGGCGCGCATGCGATATCGATCGGGAGGGCGGTATAGTTGCCCGATTGTATATCGCGCGCCGTTTGGCGGGGGCGTGAAAACGCCTGAATTACACGCTGACAGTCTAGAGGGCATCTTGGCGCAGACACCAGGGATTAAGGTGGTCGTCCCATCTAATCCTTATGATGCAAAAGGCTTACTTATCTCGGCGATTCGCGATGATGATCCGGTTTTCTTCTTGGAACACATGAAGTTGTATCGTTCATTCCGCCAAGAAGTTCCAGATGAGGCTTATACCGTACCGATTGGGCAAGCTAAAGTAGTGCGCGAAGGAAAAGACGTTACGTTAGTCACTTATGGTGCGATGGTGCACACGGCGGAGAAAGCGGCTGAAGAGTGGGCTAAGACGAGGGGTATCCAAACAGAAATTATCGATTTGCGCACAATTCGTCCTATTGACATAGAGACAATCGTTAATTCGGTGAAGAAAACACATCGTGCGGTTGTTTTGCAAGAGGCTCAAAGAACTGCGGGTGTAGCAGCGGAAGTGGTTGCTCAAATCAACGAACAAGCGATCTATTATTTGGAGGCACCAGTTCTACGGATTGCCCCTCCAGATACAGTGTACCCGTTTGCAATGATTGAAGATGAATGGTTGCCAACGCCTAAACGCGTGCTAAGCGGATTGGAAAAAGTATTTAGTTTATAAGATAGATTCGTGGTTGAATGAAGAGGTGAACCTAAAATGGGGCTTTATGAATTTCGTTTTCCTGAGTTGGGAGAAGGACTACACGAAGGGCGTATTGAAAAGTGGTTAATAAAACCTGGGGATGAAGTAAAAGAAGATGACGCAATCGCTGAAGTGGAAAACGATAAGGCGATGGTGGAATTACCTAGTCCTGTAGATGGGCGTGTGATTGAACTTAAAGTGCCTGATGGCAGTACGGTTGTCGTGGGCGATTTGATTATTTTATTTGAGGTCGCAGGCGAGGGGAATTCTGATGCGACAGTGCTTGCGGATGAAAAAGCATCCGCCGTACAACAGGCGGGTTTAGAGAGTGTAGCACAGAGAGTCGAAACGGCAAGTCCCGTTTCACAACCGGTACAAGGGAGTACGAGTACACCTGTACCCAGTTTTACACAAGAAATCCTTGCAACCCCTGGCGTGCGTAAATTTGCGCGCGAACAAGGGGTGGATATCGCGCAAGTGCGTGGAACAGGCGCTCACGGTAAAGTGACAAGAGAAGATGTAATCAACTTTCTTCAAGGCCAATCGACGCTGGAGAATCATGGTGTTCAAACAGTTGAAGCACCACGAGAGACAGAAAAGCCCGTGGCTAAAGTGGATACGCAAGAAATGGCAGTTACAACCACTGTAACAACAGGTGCGAGTGGCAATTTGACGACCCTCGAAGAGCGTGTGCCCTTGCCTTCAATTCGCAAGATCATCGCGCAGGCAATGGCGAAATCCAAATATACAGCTCCTCATGTCACAATTATGGATGAGGCAGATGTCACAGAACTTGTGAAATTTCGCCAGGAAATTAAACCGCTTGCAGTCGAACGCGAGATCAAAATGACATATCTCCCCTTTATCGTAAAAGCGCTTGTTGCGACTGTGAAGAAATTTCCTCAGTTAAATGCTTCATTTGATGAAGAAAAACAAGAGTTGGTACTAAAACGTTCCTATCATATTGGCATTGCAACAGATACGGATCGTGGCTTACTTGTCCCTGTCATTGGTGATGCAGATCGCAAAAACATGTGGATGATTGCGCAAGCGATTGACGATTTGGCAGGACGCGCTCGTTCGGGTAAACTAATGCCAAACGAGATGAAAGGCAGCACGATTTCAATTACCAATATTGGTTCAGCGGGCGGGATGTTTTTCACTCCGATTATCAACTATCCAGAAGTAGCGATACTTGGTGTGGGACGCATAACAGAGCGCCCTGTGATGAAAAACGGCGAAGTGGTTGGCGCACAGATGATGGCCTTATCACTTAGCTTCGATCATCGGATTATCGATGGGGCGCTTGCACAGCACGCGATGAATGAACTGAAAAATTTATTGGCAAATCCGCGTTTGCTGCTGTTGGAGGTGTAATAGATGGTTGTTGGAGAACTCACGGAAGAAGTAGATGTACTGATTATTGGCGGTGGACCCGGGGGATATGTGGCGGCAATTCGCGCGGCACAATTAGGGAAACAAGTAACGCTTGTTGATAAAGCGGAAGTTGGGGGTGTATGTCTAAATCGGGGCTGTATTCCATCGAAAGCCCTGATTTCTGCCGCAGAACATTATGAGGCAGCCAGTCATTCGCTGTTTCCCGGAATTGCGACGACAGCTACACTTGATTTTGCGCAGGTACAGACATGGAAGCAGAGCGTCGTAAATAAAATGACAGGCGGCGTAAAAACTCTACTTAAGGGAAATAAAGTGAACGTCGTGCAGGGTGAAGTATTTTTTGTGAAACCTGACGAGGTTCGCGTGATGACGGAAGTAGAGGGTCATAATTACCACTTTGAAGACTGTATCATTGCAACGGGTTCGCGCCCGATTGAACTAAAAACAATTCCTTTTAGTGCACGTGTACTCTCCTCAACAGAAGCCCTCTCTTTGCAAGAAGTCCCTGACAGTCTGATTGTGATTGGTGGAGGCTACATAGGGATCGAATTAGGACAAACGTATGCGAAGTTTGGGACAAAAGTGACAATTATCGAAGGTACAGATTCTATTTTGCCAACTTTTGAAGCGCAATTATCGCGGCTTGTCTTGCGTAATCTAAAGAAATACAATGTCGACATTTATACGAACGCATTGGCACAATCGGTAAAAGAGACTGCGGATGATGTGACCTTGACCTTTACAGTTTCGGGAGAAGAAAAAACTGTGAAGGCTCAATATGTATTGGTGACAGTCGGGCGCAGACCAAATACGGATGAATTAGGTCTTGAAACAATCGGAATTCAGATGGCGGACAAAGGGTTGATCGCAGTAGATGAGAGATGCAAGACAAATCTCGATCACATTTATGCGATTGGCGATATTGTGCCTGGGCCAGCGCTCGCGCACAAAGCCTCATATGAAGGAAAAGTAGCGGCTGAAGTGATTGCGGGAAGAAATAGTGTGGTTGATTATCGCTGCGTTCCTGCCGTCGTGTTTTCTGATCCTGAAATTGCGGTCGTGGGACTAGCGGAAGAAGAAGCGAAACAAACCTATGGTGAGGTAGTTGTAGGTCGTTTCCCATATGCGGCCAATGGGCGTGCTACGGCGTTGAATGCGGATGCTGGATATGTGAAATTAATTGCAGATAAAAAGTCAGGCCTGCTTGTTGGGGCGCAAGTGATCGGACGTGAGGCTTCCAATTTGATTGCGGAATTGGGATTAGCTATTGAGCTTAGCGCGACGCTGGAGGATGTCGCGTTAACGATTCACGCTCATCCGACACTTGGCGAAATGGTGATGGAAGCTTCTGAGGTGGCATTAGGCTTACCGATTCATGTGCTAGGAAAGTAGGGAGTAGGGAGAGTCGGGGAGGTACACCATGGCGTTGCAACAAAGGACAGGGACTAGTTTAATTTTGCGTTTAGAACTCGATCAGTCTGTCGGTGCTTTTGGTCAGTTGACGCGCGCAATTGGTGAAGCAGGTGGCGATATTGTGGCGGTAGACGTCATCCACGTCACAAAAAATACGGCGATTCGCGATGTAACCGTGCAGGCGTTTGACCGTGTGCACGGTGAACGCATCGTTCAGGCATTGAAGGAGTTGCCGGGAGTACGCGTAGTCAATGTTTCTGATCGTACATTTCTCTTGCATTTAGGTGGGAAAATTTCGATTCAACCCAAATCTCCTGTAAAAAACCGCGATGATTTGTCGCGCGTATATACGCCAGATGTAGCGCGCGTTTGCACCGCAATACAAGAGGATCCTGCAAAGGCTTTTCAACTGACAATCAAACGAAATACGGTTGCGATTGTAACTGATGGCACAGCTGTATTAGGGCTTGGCGATATTGGCCCAGCTGGTGCTATTCCAGTAATGGAAGGCAAGGCGATGTTATTCAAACAGTTTGCAGACGTAGATGCGTTTCCGATCTGTTTAGATACCAAAGACACGGACGAGATTGTTCGTATTGTCAAGGCGATTGCTCCAACATTTGGGGGAATCAATTTAGAGGACATTTCTTCACCGCGCTGTTTTGAAATCGAAGATCGATTGCGCGCCGAATTAGATATCCCTGTATTTCATGATGATCAGCACGGCACGGCAGTCGTATTATTGGCTGGGTTGCTAAACGCCACTAAATTAATCGGTAAAAAATTAGAGCAACTGCAGGTGGTGGTTACAGGGATTGGTGCGGCTGGTGTGGCATGCACAAAAATCCTACTTGCTGCGGGTGTGAAAAATGTCATTGGCGTTGATCGACAAGGTGTCTTAACACGATCAGTGAATTATGATAATCCAATTTGGCAATGGTATGCACAAAATACAAATCCCTACGAAGTGCGTGGTGGGTTGCAAGAAGCGATTGCTGGGGCGGATGTATTTATTGGCTTGTCTGGTCCAGGTGTACTCACTGTTGATCATCTTAAAAAAATGGCTAGAGATCCAATTGTTTTTGCGATGGCAAATCCGGTTCCAGAAATTGATCCGGAGGAAGCGGAACCTTATGTGCGCGTTTTGGCGACAGGAAGATCGGATTATCCCAACCAAATTAATAATGTATTATGTTTCCCTGGAATTTTTCGCGGGGCGCTAGATTGCCGAGCGAAAACGATCAATGAAGAGATGAAACTTGCAGCCGCTCGAGCGATCGCTTCAATTGTCACTGACGACGAACTCAATGAACAATATATTGTTCCCAGTGTCTTTAATAAAAAAATTAGTCGTGCCGTCAGTCAAGCGGTGATTGATGCAGCGATTGCGACAGGTGTTGCAAGGCGTGAACGACCAGATTATACACAATCGAACTAACGGTTGTTTGGCCACTCGTTGTATGTTGAACAGATGGCAATAGAGACTTATCCTGTGCGCGTATACGCTCCTTGCCTTCTCCGTATACTGTGTGTATGTCGTTTGCATGGTATCGAGAGGGTGGTAAAATGACGTACCGATTGCGAATGATGGACCCTAAAGAGATGCGGGATTTATTGCAATGGTTACAGCGTCTTGCGATTCCCAAGGCACGCAAGGGAATTCTATATTTCTTAGAAGTTACAGATCCAGAACAACCCGCATTCATTGACTTTACCATGTGTGGCTGTGACCCAGGGGTAAATGCTGCTGATTTCCTTTCGGGGATATTAACACGTTACATTTTAGGGCATTGGATCTATCACTTCATTAAAGAGGAGTTAAGGCGCGCGCATGGCTATTTAAATTCTGAAGAAATCCAGTATTTGCAGGAGCGAATATACACAGAAGCGTTGCAAGTACGAACACAGCGTTCCTCCTCATGGGCATCTTTTACACTTGAAAGTGGTTGGTTAGCGGATTTTGAACAACAATTGAAGCGGATGATCACAGATGTTTTGTCCTCTTCAGCTGATGAACTGCATCTTGACGGTTTATTGCGCTTTCGTTTTGCCAATCATTTGGCCGAACTGCGAGAGTTCATGCATTTCGCGGTTGATGATTATCTGTTAAGTCGAGAGTATGAAGATTATGTGGATTTGTTGCGTTATTTTCTTGAAACGACGCCGATTTCCCCAATCGTTGTGCATGTTGTCACAGTGGGTGAGGCGGCACGTGCGTTTACCGATGATTATGCTCCATTTGATGTTTCGGATGTTCGAGAAGTAGCAACTCGTACCGCGGCAGAAGAGTTACATCCGCAAGATGTATTAATGAGCGCACTGATCATGCGGTCTCCGCGTAAAGTGGTGTTACATACGGACGATGTTGAGTTTGGATTTGCAAAGACATTAGTGCGTGTATTTGGCGAGCGACTTACGGTTTGCGATTCTTGCCCAGAATGTGACGTTTTTGTAGCTGCGATTGACAAAGGATCTCCGTCTGTCTATACTTCGATTTAATATCTAATGGCAGTGAATGAGACATGGATGTTTGTAGGCTCGTCAAGAGAGAGTGCGCAGAGGGTGCTGAGAGCGTGCTTACGGAAGCGACAGACATTTACCACTCAGGAGCCGCTGACGAAGGAAATGATTGATTCCTTAAGTCAAGCCGTTGCGCGCGTTAAGCGCTTTGAGACGCTGGCGAGAGTCTAGCGTGAACTTGGGTGGAACCACGGAGGCGATAGCGCTTTCGTCCCTGCGAATCAGGCAGGGACGGGGGCGCTTTTATTTTATTCGTTTAGGATAACAAAATAAAGAATTGACGCGACGAAATGGAGTGAATGGATATGGAACAAGTAGAGATTCAGTTGAAAGATGGCACAAAGCGACTTTTTCCTAAAGGAACAACACTTGCGCAAATTGCGCAAGCGATTAGTGCGGGCCTAGCGCGGCAAGCGGTGGCGGGGAAACTAAATGGACAAATTGTCGAATTAGCCCGCCCAGTTGAAAAGGATGCAGAGATAGAACTGCTTACTCTAGAAGATCCAGAGGGACTTTTTGTGTATCGGCACACTGCGGCACATGTAATGGCGCAAGCCGTGAGTCGGTTATACCCTGAGACAAAATTCGCCATTGGACCTGTCATTGAAAATGGATTTTATTATGACTTTGCAGATCATACGTTTACTCCTGAGGAGTTTCCAGCTATTGAGGCAGAGATGAGAAATATTATAAAGGCAGATTATCCAGTAGTTCGCCAAGTGCTTTCGCGTGAAGAGGCGCTTGCTTTCTTTCAAGCGCGCAACGATCGTTTTAAGGTTGAAATAATCAATGATTTGCCAGCAGATGAAACGATCACAGTCTATACACAAGGAGAGTTTACCGATCTTTGCCGCGGTCCACATTTGCCGTCTACTGGCCGAATCAAAGCATTTAAATTGCTTAGTTTAGCTGGAGCTTATTGGCGCGGAGATGCGAAACGTGAACAGTTGACGCGTATCTATGCGACTGCCTTTGCGAAGGCGTCAGAATTAGAAGCACATTTGAAGTTGCTTGAGGAAATGAAAGAGCGTGATCATCGCAAGATTGGCAAAGAATTAAAATTGTTTACGTTAGCAAAAGAAGTGGGCGCCGGATTGCCTATTTGGTTACCCAACGGAGCAAAAGTACGGCGTGTGATCGAACGCTACATCGTCGATCTCGAGGAGAATCTTGGCTATGAGCACGTCTATACGCCAGTTTTAGGCAGTGTCGAGTTATACCAGATTAGCGGCCATTGGGAGCATTATCACGAAGACATGTTTCCACCGATGCACATGGATAATGAGGACCTTGTTTTACGGCCAATGAATTGCCCTCATCATATGATGGTGTACAAGGCAGAACCGCGCAGCTATCGCGACTTGCCGCTTCGCATCGCGGAACTTGGCATGATGCACCGCTACGAGATGTCAGGGGCGCTCGCGGGGTTGCAACGGGTGCGCGCGATGACATTAAACGATGCGCATATCTTTTGTACGACAGAGCAAATTCAAAGTGAGTTTTCAAATGTTGTAAAACTCATTCAAAGAGTGTATCAGGATTTTGCGATTAAGGAATTTTCGTATCGACTGTCACTTCGTGACCCAGCCAATACTGAAAAATACGTGGCAAATGACGAAATGTGGGATACAGCAGAAAAAATGTTGCGCCAAGCGCTCGACGAATTGGGGTTAGCCTATACTGAGGCAAAAGGCGAGGCGGCATTTTATGGGCCAAAACTTGATGTGCAAGTGAAGACTGCGCTTGGCAAGGAGGAGACTTTGTCAACTATTCAATTGGATTTCCATCTTCCCGAACGTTTTTCCCTTGAGTATATTGGTGAAGATGGCAAGGCGCATCGCCCTGTGGTTATCCATCGGGGCATTGTAAGTACGATGGAACGTATGGTGGCATTTTTGATCGAAAATTACAAAGGTGCTTTCCCGATATGGCTCGCACCTATACAAGTGCGCGTGTTGTCTGTGACAGATTATCAGCAAGCATATGCAAAGGAGATCGTCGATCGCTTGCGCGAACGTGGGGTGCGCGCGGAAGCGGATGTGCGGCAAGAGAAAATTGGTTATAAAATTCGCGCGGCACAACTTGACAAAATCCCCTATATGCTAGTTGTTGGTGCGAAAGAAATGGAAACGCGGCAAGTGGCCGTACGGGAACGTGAACGCGGTGACATTGGACAAAAGTCACTTGCTGCTTTTATCGATCAATTGCTTGTAGAAATTGCGGGTCGTAGCAATGAGTTGGAGAGTTAAGCAGAGAGTTGCAGGGCGCGCGGGAAAATACAGAGGCGTACTATTGCACTTTTCTTTCGCACTTTGGATCCTTTTCGCATATTTGTATAGCGCACAAGGAACAGCGTTTGCGGCACAAGATTTGGGTACTTATGCAATCCGTATTATGGTATCCGACAAAGGGGCTGCATATGTCAAAGCGTCACCAGGGGAGAGCGTAACGCTCTCTCCCCTCACGTTGTCGAATCGGGGGGCACAAAAACAGCTTCTGCACGTTGATATTGCAGGAGGATTGTTATACGCGTATCCAACACAACTTGTCTTGCCGCCAGGACATTCAGTGCATATTGGGCTGTTTTTAAACATTCCTGGCGATGAGCGGCCTGGCGTCTATTCACGCGCTGTGGTGATCGCTGCGGTTGTACCTGATCGTAAGCTTGTGCAGGTGGCGCGCGTCCCTTTTACCGTGCAGGTTCAAGCGCAAACTGGTACTGTAGGAATTCTACAATGGATACAGCAGCATTCTTTGTTTATGGTCGCTCTTGTAGTTTTGCTCCTGTTATTTTCCTATGGCTATGACAGGTGGCGTCGTAATCGGTAGAAGGTAGGCATGCATCTGTGGTTTTCTAGACCCGTTTAGGTGTTGCTAAAAACGTAAAGGTCCTCTATAATAAATGTATTCTTTGCAGGTAAGTAGAAGCGTTCGCTTCTCACCCCGGGATCTACAGCTTGTAGTATCTATGGGTTCAGTGCACATGGACGGAATTGTAGAAAGAGACCATGTTGGCGTGAATGTGTGAGTGCGAGCGCGGTGAAAGACCGCGCTTTTTATTTTGTATTTCTTTAGTGAATTTAGGAGGTGTTGTTCAATTAGCAAGGATGATGTGCAAATTAATGATGCCATCCGTGCGCGTGAAGTGCGCTTGATTGATGAAGCAGGGGAACAATTAGGGATTGTCAATCTCCGTGAGGCGCTGCGCATTGCGGGGGAAAAGAATCTCGATCTTGTCAATGTCGCTCCGACGGCAAAACCTCCCGTTTGCCGCATTATGGACTATGGAAAGTTCAAATACGAGCAAAGCAAGAAAGAGAAAGAAGCTCGCAAGCATCAAAAAGTCGTGATGATTAAAGAAATTCGCATGACCCCGAACATTGAGGATCATGATTTTGAAACAAAGGTAAAGGCAGCGGCAAAGTTTCTACAAGAAGGCGACAAAGTGAAGGCAGCTGTTCGCTTTCGCGGAAGAGAGATTACGCATCCAGGTATCGGTCAGGCTGTTTTAGAAAAGATGGCGAAAGAACTTGAACCTTTTGGCGTGATGGAGCGCTCTCCGCGACTTGAAGGGCGCAGCATGATTATGATTATTAATCCGCGTCAAAGTGCGGAAAAGTCATCATAAAAGTAAAGCGCAAGTGCTGATCAAACCCTTTTGGGTACGAATTTGGAGGATATTGTAATGCCGAAGATGAAAACGCATCGTGGAGCGGCCAAACGTTTTAAAAAGACCGGCTCTGGAAAATTAAAACGCAGTCACGCATATACAAGTCACTTATTTGTATCAAAATCACCAAAGCGCAAGCGCCAATTGCGGCGTTCTGGCATGGTGGCAGCGGGAGACGCCAAGCGAATCCGTCAGTTAGTCGCCTATTTGTAATAAATTCGAAACAAGTGGAGTGGGGGCATCTTTAGTCCCGCGATTTAAGGAGGATTTGTCATGCCAAGAGTAAAGGGCGGCATTGTGACGCGCCGTCGACATAAAAAAATATTAAAATTAGCACGTGGATATTTTGGTTCGAAGCATCGTTTATTCCGTACAGCA
The DNA here is from genome assembly GCF_003144315.1 of Sulfoacidibacillus thermotolerans. GTDB lineage: Bacteria > Bacillota > Bacilli > Alicyclobacillales > SLC66 > Sulfoacidibacillus > Sulfoacidibacillus thermotolerans. The sequence continues at coordinate 77,248 of NZ_MPDK01000003.1, forward strand.
AATCAGCAAGTAATGAAGTCCCTGATGTATGCATATCGGGATCGTCGCGTTCGTAAGCGCGATTTTCGCCGCCTGTGGATTCAACGTATCAATGCGGCTGCGCGGTTGAATGGACTTTCCTACAGCCGACTGATGTTTGGTCTTAAACAAGCTGGGGTTGAAGTGAATCGCAAGATGCTTGCGGATTTAGCGGTTCATGATGCACATGCTTTTACAGAGCTCGCGACGTTAGCGAAGTCTAAATTAGAAGCATAGACTGTGTATGGACAAGGAGGTCACATCTTCCTAACGGGAGTGTGGCCTTTTGTTTGTATGGGGGGATTGTATGCGCAAAAAGACAGTGGTGACTCGACTATTGCCGACTGAAGTCATCGAAAAGTTGCAAGCCGTTTCTGAAGTTACGATGTGGCCTACTGCAGAAAATGCGGCCTCGCGCGAGTTTTTGCTGCGGGAGATTAAGGATGCCGATGCACTCTTGTCGATGTTGACAGATTCGATTGATGCAGAACTAATCGCGCAGGGCAAAAAATTGCGCATTATTGCGAATATGGCTGTGGGTTACGATAACATTGATTTACAAGCAGCGAAATCACAAGGTATCTATGTCACGAATACGCCGGATGTCTTAAATGAGACGACGGCAGATCTAGCCTTTGCACTCTTGCTTACTACAGCAAGGAGGATTCCGGAAGCGATCGATTTTTTGCGCTCTGGAGAATGGCGTTTATGGTCTCCCTTTTTGCTTGCAGGGCAAGATGTGTATGGTGCAACGCTCGGAATTGTGGGAATGGGGAGAATCGGTGAAGCTGTTGCTAAACGTGCCCGTGGCTTTGCAATGCATGTGTTGTATCACAACAGACAGCGAAAGCCTGAGGTTGAAGAGCGTTTAGGAGTAACTTATGCAACTTTTGATGATTTGCTGCGCCAAGCAGATTTTGTGATGGTACTGACTCCGCTCACAGAAAGCACTTATCATATGATCGGGGAGCGAGAACTGCATCTTATGAAAAAAACAGCCATTTTGATCAATGTCAGTCGTGGGTCTGTCGTGGATGAACACGCGTTGTATCAAGCATTACGTATGGGTGAGATTCATGCGGCTGGACTTGACGTTTTTGAACAAGAACCGATTCCTCCTGATCATCCGTTGTTGCAGTTGCAAAATGTCGTGGCACTGCCTCATATCGGCAGTGCGAGTAGAGATACACGTATGCATATGGCGATGCTTGCAGCAGATAACATATGTGCAGTGCTTGCGGGAGGAGATCCGATTACTTCCATTGTGTAGTCGCGATAAAACAGCTAAAATAGTCAGAAAATGCATAGAGATCGAAATTTCCGGGAGAGAGTGGGAGAAGAAATGCGCAGTGATATGGTGAAAAAGGGGATCGATAAAGCCCCACATCGCAGTTTGCTAAGAGCTACAGGAGTAAAGAACGAGGATTTTGACAAACCGTTTATCGGAATTGTAAATTCTTTTATTGAGATTATTCCAGGTCATATGCATTTGCAAGAGTTCGGAAAGCTTGTGAAAGAGGCGGTTCGAGCAGCTGGGATGATTCCATTTGAGTTCAATACGATCGGTGTAGATGATGGGATTGCAATGGGCCATATTGGCATGCGCTATTCTCTGCCTAGTCGTGAATTGATCGCGGATTCGCTTGAAACGGTCGTGCAAGCGCATTGGTTCGATGGCCTTATCTGCATCCCGAATTGTGATAAGATTACACCAGGGATGATGATGGGAGCATTGCGCGTCAATATTCCTACGGTCTTTGTTTCAGGGGGGCCGATGAAGGCAGGGAAGACGACAAGTGGGAAGACAGTGGATCTTGTGTCGGTATTTGAAGGAGTAGGCGCGTATCAGGCGGGCAAGATGACAGCTTCAGAGTTACAAGACATTGAGGAACACGGGTGTCCTACATGTGGATCATGTTCTGGCATGTTTACAGCAAACTCAATGAACTGTCTTGCCGAGGCACTCGGTTTGGCACTTCCAGGAAACGGTTCAATCCTTGCGATTGACAAGCGCCGTGAGGAATTGGTCAAAGAAGCGGCAGAGCGGTTGAAATATTTGATCGAAAAGCAAATTAAACCACGTGATATCGTCACACAAGATGCACTTGATAACGCGTTTATTTTAGATATGGCTATGGGGGGATCGACAAACACCGTTTTACACACGCTTGCGATTGCGCATGAAGCTGAAGTTGAGTACCCATTAGAGCGCATTGATGAAATTTCACGGCGTGTACCACAGATTTGTAAGGTAAGTCCTGCTTCGGAGTGGCATATGGAGGATGTGGATCGAGCAGGTGGAATTTCAGCTATTTTACGCGAGTTATCGCGTAAAGAAGGTTTATTGCACTTAGATTGTATGACAGTGACAGGGAAGACACTCGGAGAAAATATTGCTGAGGCGAACATTCAAGATGCGCGTGTAATTCGCACGATTGAAAACGCTTATTCAGTGCAAGGTGGACTGCGCGTATTAAAGGGGAATTTGGCGCCTGACGGAGCAGTGATCAAGAGTGGTGCGACATCTGTCACGCATTTTGAAGGTCCATGCGTAATTTTTAACTCACAAGATGAAGCTTCAGAAGGAATCAAAAATGGGAGGGTGAAAAAGGGAGACGTTGTCGTGATCCGTTACGAGGGGCCTAAAGGTGGTCCTGGGATGCCTGAGATGTTGGCACCGACCTCAGCGATCGCGGGGATGGGACTTGGTGCTGATGTGGCGCTTATTACGGATGGGCGGTTTTCAGGTGCGACGAGGGGCATTAGTATCGGTCATATCTCGCCTGAGGCGGCTGCAGGGGGGCCGATTGCAGCATTGCAAGAAGGTGACATCGTCGTTATCGACACGGAGCAGCGGACTTTAGAAGTGCGTATCTCTGATGCAGAGTTACAGGCGCGACTCTCCGCTTGGCAGCCACCTGAGCCACTTGTCAAACGCGGCTGGCTCGCCCGTTATACACGTCTTGTGACGTCCGCAAACACGGGTGCGGTCCTTAACGATTGAAAGGGGAAACGGATTGGACTATTTAACATCGGCGCAAAATCCACGGGTAAAAGCGTGGGCGGCGTTAAAAGAGCGAAAGTATAGAGAGCAATCGGGTACCTATTTGGTTGAAGGCGTACGCAGTATAACAACTTATCTACAGCACGGGGCTGAGATTTTAAGTTTTTTGTATGACCCGGGAGCAAGTGTTTCTGCTTGTGAGGAGCTTGCAAGGCAGTGTGAACAACAAGGGGTGCCTGTCTTTGCATTGACTTCGCAATTAATGGCGCAGATAGCAGACACAGTTCATCCACAAGGCGCGATGGCTGTCGTACAAATGGATAAGTCGGAAATTCGCGCAATGTTTCAGTTAACGCGTGCTGCGGGAGATTGTCGGGATGTGCTTTTACTCGTTGACGGTGTGCGTGATCCAGGCAATCTCGGAACGATGATTCGCTCGGCAGCAGCTGTAGGAGTGCGCGGTGTGATTGCGCTTGAAGGGACAGTAGACTTTTACAATCCGAAAGTTGTGCGCGCGACGATGGGGGCACTTGCTACCGTAGCGGTTGCAGAAGCAACCGCAGAACAAGTTATCCGTTATGCCAAGGAATATGAGGTGCGTCTCATTGGAGCTGATGCACACGCACAAACGTCGTTTTTTGAAGTCGATTTGCAAGATCGTATAGGCCTTGTAATTGGCGGAGAAGCACAAGGGATCTCTGAGAAGTTGTATTCATCTCTAGCCGCACGGGTTGCACTCCCCATGCCTGGTGCGACTGAATCGCTAAACGCTGGCGTAGCATCGAGTGTACTTTTATATGAGGCGTTACGCCAGCGCCTCGGCTAGTGTTTACCATTTAGGGAGGCTTTACAGAATTCTCATCCCGCTGTATCATAGTGGAAACTGATGACCGAGAGAGTACCTATTGACTTTTGCATACAGGGACGTGGCCCGTGACTGAGAGCGCCATGTGCAAACCTTTAGGGAAGTTCACTCGTGAGGTGATCGATTGAACGAATTTTTTCTGTAGGTTGATCCGCGCCCGCGCGTTATTGCGGACTTTGAGGGAAGTTTGTGCGCGTGTAGTCGCGGCAGTGACTTCTAAAAAAGGGTGGTACCACGAAGTTTTCGTCCCTTGACGAAAGCTTTTTTTGTTTGAAATGTAAAAATCTATCGAATGCTGTGAAGTGACAAGGTGTTTCTATGATATGGGGTGACAGTGTGAAAGAACGGTTACTTAAATTGCAAATGCAAGCTTTGGCAGCGCTTGAAGAAGTGCAGGGGCTTGAAGAATTAGAGGCGTGGCGCGTTGGCTATCTAGGGAAAAAGGGTGAACTTTCTAGCGTATTGCGCGCGATGGGAACACTTGATGCAACAGAACGCCCGCTAGTGGGACAGATTGCAAATGACGTTCGCATAAATCTGGAACAGGCGCACAAGAAACAAAAAGAAGCGCTGCAAATGGTGGCTTTGCAAAAGCGTGAAGCGCAAGAGAAGATCGATATTACGTTGCCTGGGCGGATGCAGTGGCTTGGTGCAGCGCACCCATTGCATAAAGTGATTCGACGCATCGAAGATATTTTTCTGGGTTTTGGCTTTACTATTGCAGAAGGGCCAGAGGTGGAGCTCGATTACTATAATTTCGAAGCTTTAAATCTACCGAAAGATCACCCGGCTCGCGATATGCAAGATACTTTTTATATTACGGAAGAGATTCTCATGCGCACACACACTTCTCCTGTTCAGGCGCGCACACTGCAGGCTCGCTATCCGGAGCTACCGATTCGCATCATTGTGCCTGGACGGGTGTATCGAAGAGACGATGATGATGCTACGCACTCCCATGCATTTATGCAGATTGAGGGCCTTGTGGTAGATCGTGGAGTGCGCATGAGTGATTTGAAAGGGATGTTGTTAGAATTTGCGCGCGAAATGTTTGGTCAGAATCAAGAAATTCGCTTGCGCCCAAGTTTTTTCCCATTTACTGAGCCGAGTGCAGAGCTTGATATTCTTTGTATCTATTGCGGAGGAAGCGGTTGTAGAACATGTAAGCATACGGGTTTTATCGAAATCCTCGGTTGCGGCATGGTGCATCCCAATGTTCTTGAAATGCAGGGATATGATGCTCGTGAATTGAGCGGATTTGCATTTGGTATGGGGGTGGAACGAATCGCCATGCTGATGTATCGGGTGGAGGATATTCGTCAGTTCTATCAAAACGATGTCCGATTGCTTGAGCAATTTTCAACATTAGCTAGGTAAGTAAGGAGGCTCATTGTGAAAATAACGTGGAACTGGTTGTTGGAATATGTAGATGTCAGTGATTTGACACCGCAAGAAGTTGCACAAAAAATGACGAACGCAGGAATTCCCGTCGAACACATGCAGCGTCTAGTTGAAGGTGTGGATCAGGTGGTAGTCGGTGAAGTCGTTGCTGTAACTGCACATCCAAGTGCTGATCGCTTACGCGTTTGTACAGTAGATGTAGGTGGAAATGAGCACTTGACAATCGTATGCGGTGCGCAAAATGTGCAGGCAGGTCAGCGGGTTCCGGTTGCACTTGTCGGAGCGACACTCCCTGGCATGAAGATCGGCAAATCGACATTACGTGGTGTCATCTCAGAAGGAATGATCTGTTCTGTGGCGGAATTAGGCCTAGATCCGCACGTATTTCCAAAAGAGCAGACGACGGGCATTTTTGTACTGCCAAAAGATGCTCCAATTGGCCAGGATATCAATCGCTATCTCGGATTAGACGATCTAGTCATGGAGTTAGAATTGACACCCAATCGCTCAGATTGCTTGTCTTTGCGCGGTGTAGCCTATGAAGTGGCGGCGCTCTTTGAACGCACTGTACACATGCCAATGCCCATTTTGCAAACCCCTACAATCGCTCCAAAACCGCTCGCTGTGCAAGTAGTGACTGAGAAATGCACAGGGTATGCGGGGCAAGTTGTGGATGATTTGGAACTAGGACCCTCTCCCATGTGGATGCAAATGCGATTGGTTGCAGTTGGCATGCGACCGATTAATAATCTTGTCGATATCACTAACTACGTGATGTTTGAATGGGGTCAACCGCTTCATGCTTTTGATTATCAAGCAATTCACGAACAACAAATTGTCGTTCGACAAGCGCAAGCGGGAGAACAACTTATTACTTTAGATGGGCAATTGCGCACGCTGTCTGCAGAGATGACGGTGATTGCAGATCCGATGCGAGCACTTGGACTTGCAGGAGTTATGGGTGGGGAAAACAGTGAAGTGACAGCTAATACAACGTCGGTAGTCCTTGAATCTGCTTTATTTGATCCCTTGCAGACAAGAAGAACGGGGCGAGTATTGCAACTGCGATCGGAAGCAGGATTGCGCTTTGAAAAAGGACTGGATGCGAGTGTCGTCACAGCAGCACTCGCGCGCGCGGCTGACTTGATGGTGCAGTATGCAGGCGGTAGAATCGCTTCTGCGCCAGTGGTCACAGGGGCAGCGCTACAAAAACCGACGGGCACAAAAGTAGCGGTTCGCCCTGCACGTGTTTGGCAATTGCTTGGTTTTCACATACCACTTGACGAGATGCTAAACGTCTGCGCGCGTTTGCAGTTTCCTGCTAAAATAGAAGAAGATCGACTTGTGATTGATGTACCGCTAAGGAGACCAGATATTAAAATTGAAGAAGATATGATCGAAGAGTTTGCCCGCCTTATCGGGTATGACCGCATACCGGCAACGATGATCGAAGGTCCCCTCACTGCAGGTAAATTGACGAAGGATCAACATTTGCGTCGAGTTCTTTCAGATCATTTGATTTCTGTTGGACTACAAGAAGTAGTAACTTATACTTTTATTTCACGGGAGGATTTGAACCGCATTCGCGTGTCGTCGGAAGATGGATGGAGTCAGAGTATCGAACTTTTACACCCTTTATCAGATGAACACCACATTTTGCGGACGACGCTGCTGCCCTCCCTACTTGAAGTGGCAAAAATGAATGTGAATCGCAGGCAGTTAGATTTGCGGTTGTTTGAGCTTGGTCGCGTATATTTGCCAAAACAGTTGCCTTTGACTGAGCAACCTGAAGAACGATTGCTCTTGGCTGGACTTCTCATGGGGCGGCGTAATCCGGAGCATCCTTTTAGGAGTGTGCGCACATTTGATTTTTATGATGCAAAGGGCCTTGTGGAAAGTGTCCTTGGGCGTATTGGGGCCGTTTCAAAGGTGACCTTTGAACGTTCGACAGCCCCGTTTTTCCATCCTGGGCAAAGTGCAGATATGTATCTTGAAGGAATGCTTTGTGGTCGAGTAGGCCGTCTGCACTTCAATGTAGAGAGCGCTTATGACCTTGCGGACGCCTTTTATTTTGAAGTAGATGTCCAGATCTTAGCTCACGTGGCGCAGGATGAACTATATGTTGCTGAATTGCCCCGATTTCCTGGCGTGCTTCGCGATTTAGCGCTTGTGGTCGATCGCGATTTGCCTGTAGCGAATCTGCTTCAGACCGTTCGAGAGGTTGCTGGTGAGGACCTTGTCACCATTTCTGTTTTTGATGTTTATACGGGGAAAGGCATCGATGCAGGACATAAAAGTGTTGCGTTGCGACTATTTTTCCGCTCGCTCTCGCGCACATTGACAGATGAGGAAATGGAGACCACAATAAATCGTGTCTTGGCACATGTAAATTCTGTGCATGGCGCTGTTTTGCGTGAATAAAGAGTACATGAATAAGAACGATGCAGTGTTTGGTGAGCATGCGGAGGTGGAAGACGTGAGTGACGAACAGAATCGCGTCAAGGTCACGATTTTTGGACAATCGTATACATTGCGGGGATCTGGTTCGTCTGAACGCCTGACGCGTCTGGCTGCACTTGTAGACGCGAAGATGAATGCTTTATCTGAACAAAATTCTCGCATGGATTTTCAAACTTTGGCTGTTTTGACCGCTTTAAATTTAGCGGAGGAATATGAAACACTTGCAACTGAATACGAAGCGCTACTAACTACACTTGAGCAAGAGATTAAGAAGTAGACGGCGTAAGGTGGCGAAAAAGGCGTGAATATCACCGATTGGGTGATGATTGCAATTGTTGTATTCAGTTCATGGGAAGGGTATCGAACAGGGTTTGTTGCACAAGTCGTGCGATTGCTTGGGACCGTGATCGCGTATATCTCTGCTTGGAAGTTACATGCATTTTTAACGCCGACGATCGCGCATTGGCTATTAGCTACAGTATTAAAACATATGCGCTATACCCCATCGGGTCCTTTTGTCGTCTTTTTTGGACCACAACCTTCTCAAGGAGATGTAGCCACCGCAATTGCAAGCGCGATTTCGTTTGGCATTGTTTTTTACCTCTCCCTGCTTGTAATACGCTATGTGGGCTATATGTTAAATACTGTAATGAGTCTGCCTGTTCTTTCTTTCGTAAATCGTCTGGCTGGCTTGGCCGCAGGATTTGCCATTGCCATCGCGCTGATTGCAGTCTTGCTTAGTATTCTTTCTTATGTGCCTGCTTCGCCATTAAAAGAGCAACTTGCACATTCGAAACTTGTCCCCATGTTTAAAGTGCCTGTTCGTCAATTGGATAAAATCGAAAGTACACTATAGCAAAATACAAAGGGCGAGAATCTACATTTTGTTCCTCTCGCCCTTTTGTATGAGAATCGATCTGACATGTAAAATGAAAGTTAGTCGACCTTGCTGCGCATTGTGGTCGGTACAAAGAGGTCAACAATTCCAATGATTAACGAAGCGAGTAGAGCGCCAAGAACAGTTACATGCATGCCTGGCACAATCGCTTGTGCTAAGAAGATGACGACTGCCCCGGAGATAAATCCAGCGAGTCCGCGCGCGTAAGGGGAGATGGAGCGGCCAAACATCCGCTCGATTACCCATCCGAGTGCCGCAATGACGACGGCTGCGAAAAGGGCTGTCCAGAATCCTGCAATATAAAATCCTGGAACGATCAAGTCAATGAACAGCAGCACGAGTGCAGATACGACAAAGCGTACAATAGTTCCTAACATGTACTTTCACCTCCACGTTTCACTGCGTGTAGTGTTTCCCGTTTATCGGGGAAACATGAGATAGAGTCAACGTTCATTTTGGGATGTGATACAAACTGTGAATCGACGTGCACTCCAAATTTTAGAATATGAAAAAATACAGATTGAAGTGGCGCAGTATTGTTTAACTGTGTATGGCAGGGAACGGGTTTTAGAAATGGTGCCGTTAGATAGTCCTGAAGCAGTTGCAAAAGCTTTAAGAATGACTGCGGAAGCTGCTACTTTCTACCGTATAAAAGGGGAAGCGCCTTTTGCAGTGACGATCGATCTTCGATCGGCCATCAAGCGCGCAAAGCTTGGCAGTGTACTTTCTGCAAGTGAGTTGCTTGCAGTCGGCCTCACAGCCCGCGGCGCGCGCAAAATGCGCAGGCAAATTGATGAAATTGCACAAGAACATGAATTGGATTCTTTTGTGCAATTTTCTGAGGAACTGATGATTGAGAAAAGCTTAGAGGATGAAATTTTTTTCTGCATTGATGAAGAAGGTCTTGTAGCGGATCGAGCGAGCAATGACTTACGCGATATTCGTCAGAATATGCGGACGGTGCAGATGCGCATTAAACGTACGTTGGATGAACTGATTCGTTCTCCATCGATACAAAAGCACCTTCAAGAGCAGATCGTCACTTTGCGTGGGGACAGATACTGTCTAGCGGTGCGTGCAGATAGCCAACATGCGGTGCGCGGCGTTGTTCATGATGTATCGGCCTCTGGTTCTACGCTTTTTATTGAGCCGGAGCGTGTCGCGCAGCTAAGTAATGAGCTTAAACGATTAGAAACAGCTCAAGAGCGAGAAATTGAGCGAATTCTAGCGCGTTTGAGCGCGCTTGTCTCAGAATCCTCCAGTTCACTCTTTCGGGTGATCGAAGCGATCGGGCAACTTGACTTTGCATTAGCTAAGGCTCGTTATGCACAAGTGCACAAAGCGATCGAACCGCGCCTTACGACTGAACCACGGCTATTCATTCGCAAAGGTCGTCATCCTTTGCTTGACAAAGAGCGTGCGATTGCGTTAGATGTACGGATTGGTGATGATTTTACAACACTTGTCATCACTGGACCGAATACAGGGGGAAAGACAGTCACACTTAAAACCATCGGACTCTTTGTTGTTATGGCACTTTCAGGGTTGTTTTTACCAGCTGCGGAAGGAACAGAGATTGGATGGTTTTCTGAAGTGTTTGCCGATATCGGCGATGAACAAAGTATTGAACAGAATCTATCCACTTTTTCTAGCCACATGACAAATATCATTCAGATATTAGAACGTGCAGATCGTCATTCCCTTTTATTATTTGATGAACTGGGTGCGGGAACAGACCCTACAGAAGGGGCAGCACTCGCCATGGCGATCCTAGATGATCTGCATAATCGCTCCATTCGTGTGGTTGCTACGACACATTATGCTGAATTAAAGGCTTATGCGTATACGACAGAAGCGACAATGAATGCGAGTATGGAATTTGATGTAGATACGCTTTCTCCAACTTATCGGTTATTGTTGGGGATTCCTGGGCGTTCTAACGCCTTTGCAATTGCTCGTCGTCTAGGGCTCTCTGAGTCTATTCTTACAGTGGCAAATGAAAAATTGTCGACACAGGATGTGCGCGTCGAAGATTTGATCGGGAAATTACAACAGAGTGTAAAAATTGCGCAAGAAGAAGAAGAAAAGTGGAAAGTTGCCCATGCGCAAGCGGAGCGTTTGCGCCAGGAGCTTCTTGATTTGCGCCAAACAGAGGAAGAACTTTCGCAAGTTCGGCGCAAGAAAGCGGAAGCAGAGTTACGTATGCAGATGATTCGCGCACAGCGAGAAGCAGAGCAGATACTTGCTGACTTGCGGGAACTTCGCGCAAAGGGTGCAAAGCAGGTAAAAGACCATGAGCTTACTGCGCAAAAAAAGCGGTTAGAAGAACTCATTCCAAATGAAGCGTTACGAGCATTGCCTGCTAGCAAACGACAAAAGGCTGTAACCGTGGGCGATGAAGTTCGCGTTCTCACGCTCGCGGGGCAAAAAGCGACCGTGATTGCAGAGATTCCCGGCAAAGACGAATTAATGGTAGCAGTTGGCGCCATGAAGATGAAAGTGCGACGCGAGGACGTCGAATTGATGCGGAAAGCAAAGACAATCGATCCGCCAGTTGTGACAATTTCGCGCGCAGCGACCGATGTATTGCCTTCCCTTGATTTGCGTGGAACGACTGTCGAAGAGGCGATTCGGGAGATTGATCAATATTTAGATCGAGCGTTATTAGCTGGATACCAGAAAGTTTCTTTGATTCACGGAAAGGGTACAGGTGCTCTACGCAAAGGAGTGCAATCATATCTACGCAATCATCCACACATTCAAAGTATGCGACTTGGGAGTCAAGGAGAAGGGGACGGCGGCGTCACCGTTATTGAGCTTGGTTGAAGTTCAGAGAGTGGGAAACCGCCGCGCGGATCAATTTCGGTAGGGATCGCCTCTTCTAAATCCAGTGGTGCGTACTTTCCCTTTTTTGCGTCAACCGGAATGTGTGGACGGTTAAATAAGATCTCCGTTTTAATCTCTGTGATGGGTGTAAATTCTGTTGCTAACACGCGGATACCATGTACTCGCGTGGTGAAGATCAGTTGGTGACTGTGGCAAATTGCCGTTGGTTCTGTGCCGCTAATGAAATAATCTACTTCCGCGTCATGAGCAGCTTTGCAAAGTGGGCTCGCCAATAACCCTGACTTCGTACAAATGACATAGGGATGAATATTGGCGGGCAGTGTAAAGTGCTCCTTGCGCTGCTCGATAGAAGGACCTAACACTTCTACAAATAACTTTTGTGGACGTAAGGTTTCTCTGTAGCGTCGCGAATTGATCAGTGCGCGTGGGAGATCATAGCCAACCCACGCACTCATCGTATAGGTGGGTGTATAGCCAACAAACCAAGCATCTTTGTTCTGATCTGTCGTTCCTGTTTTACCTGCGACCTCTGCATTGTGTAGTGTGTTTGCGATCAGGTGTGCTGTTCCGAAGGGGTTTTGTACCACTTGTTTTAGCATGGTGGTCAACAAAGCTGCTGTCTCGCGTCGAAATACGCGGTGAACGCGGGGTTCCCGGCGATAAATTTCTTTGCCCAATGAGTCCTCCATACGGTCAATTAACGTCGGCTCCGCATAGATTCCTCCATTTGCGATTGCTGCATAAGCCGCAGCTAGTTCTTCAGGATTAACACCGCCTTGTGTTCCGCCGATGGCAAGTCCAAGGTTGTTCGCATCAGCTCGCTCAATGCCAGTGAGTCCAAGTTCCCAAGCATAATGAGCTCCCATTTGCGGTCCCATTTGATTAAGAAGTTCAATAGCCGGCAAATTGTAACTGCGCATAAGGGCATCGCGCGCGGTCATGAGCCCGTGAAAGCGCCGATCCCAATTCATGGGAAACCAAGTGTGAGTTGGACTGTTTGCATCCGCATACTCATGCGCCACATCATCTAAAATACTGCCTGGCGTAATCAATCCATGCTCTAACGCGGGGCCGTACACGACAAGTGGTTTCAATGCTGAGCCTGCTTGTCGTCTTGTGAGTGTGTGGTCAACTTGACTCTGCGCAAAATTGCGACCTCCTGCGATGGCAAGGATACGGCCCGTGTGATTTTCTACAATCACCATCCCCACTTGTTCGTCTATCGGCAGAGAATCGGCAATGTGCTGATTTCGTGTCAGTGCAGGAGGGAAGTTTTTTTTGTTTTCTGCCACTTGCTCTATGTGTCGCTCAAGATTTGCGTCGATCGAAGTATAAATGCGGTAACCGCGTGATTCTAGCATGATTTGTGCTTCACTTAACGAGATGCCCTCACTTTGTGCGATTAGACGCGGTGCAAGGTGACTGACTTGCGCGATGACATAGGGGCTGTTGCTTTCATAAGGTGCATATAAGATATGATCGTGACGCAGTTCTTGTAATACCGGTTCAGCGAGAGCCTTCTGATAAGCGTGATCATTTAAATAACCAAGCTCATGCATTTTGCTAAGAATCCAGCGTTGCCTACAAAGCACGTGATGCGGGTACTTTTCCAGTGAAAAATAAGATGGATTATTCGGAATGGAGGCAATGGTGGCCGCTTGTGCAGGAGTCAAGAATTTTGCGTGCCGACCAAAAATGTGGATCGCTGCACTTTCTACCCCATAGAGCGGGACTCCATGTACGCGACCAAAATAGAGTGCGTTTAGATATTCCAGAAGAATTTGTTGTTTGCTTTGACGGTGCTCAAGTTCCAAGGATAAGATCATCTCTTGTACTTTCCGTCTGAACGTACGTTCCTGACTTGGAAACATGGCGAGTTTGACTGTTTGTTGGGTAATCGTCGATGCGCCACTGCGAATCGACCGGTGGTTGAGGTCATCCCAGGCGGAACGAAGAATGGCAACTGGGTCAATTCCAAAATGATGATAAAAATCTTTGTCTTCAGCAGAAAGAAACGCTTGTACAAGTGAGTTTCCCGCCTCCTTTAAGGCGATCAGGGGACGTCGGTCACCTTCACTTGCAAAACGGCCTAGCAGACTGCCATCACTCGCGTATACAAGTGAGGCGGCGGAAAGATCAACAAAGTCAGATAAACGAAGTGCTGGAATGTCTTTCAAAAGATAAGTGCTCATGCCGATTGTAAAGCCGATGATGACAGCAATACCGCCAAGTGCAATGGCCAGACGGATTTGCAAGACCTTACGCGCGCGTTTTTGCCGCGCATCGGGATGGTGTCGTTGCAGGGTTGAATTGGAACGAGGCCCTTTGTTCGCCATGGCAATCACCTCATGAGCAGTAGTATGTTCCAACCTTTTTTTCAGCATTCTAAAGGATCGAATGGATTGACAATGCGTATGACGATCGGATAGAATGAATCAAATTTCCGAATACAAAGAGGCTGTGAGAGCTGAGGCGAACAGTGGTTTCGCGCGAGTTACAAGGAGTGTCTTCAGAGAGTTGGCGGGTGGTGTGAGCCAATGGCGACTTGTGATCAAATTACCCAGTTTGAGCCGCATGACTATGCCGGTTAAATCTCCGTTATCGATGTAAAGTGGGCGCTTTGCGCCAACAAGGGTGGTACCGCGAGTGAACTCGTCCCTTTTTAGGGACGAGTTTTTATTTTCTTCGAAAGGTTGGTTGAATTTTGGTGAAAGTAGATGCAGATCACATTGAACAAGAAATCAAACGGCAAGTCGAGGTGATCCAAAGAGGTGCGGTTGAAATCATTCCGAAGGATGAATTGATATCCAAAGTACGCAAAAGTGTTGAGACGGGGCAACCACTGCGTGTGAAACTGGGTCTCGATCCTTCAGCCCCCGATATTCATGTGGGGCATGTTGTGGTTCTAGAGAAACTCCGTCAATTGCAAGATCTGGGACATATTGTGCAATTAGTCATTGGTGATTTTACGGGACGCATTGGAGACCCGACGGGCAAATCAGAAACGCGTAAACAATTGACGGAAGAACAGGTCAAAACAAATGCGAAATCGTATGAGCAGCAAGTATTTAAAGTGCTTGACCGGGAGCGTACGGAAATTCACTTTAATTCGACTTGGCTTGCTCCTTTGCATTTTTCAGACGTTGTGCGGCTCGCTTCAACACTTACTGTAGCGCGAATGCTTGAACGGGATGACTTTAAAAAACGATTTACACAAGGGATTCCAATCAGTATTCATGAATTTTTCTATCCTCTGATGCAAGGATACGATTCAGTTGCTCTACGGACGGATATTGAACTTGGAGGAACGGATCAGACATTTAATTTGCTCATGGGAAGGACTTTGCAGAAGGAGTATGGACTTGAACCACAAATCGCTTTGACGATGCCGATTATTGAAGGTCTCGATGGCGTACAAAAAATGTCAAAAAGTCTCGGGAATTATATCGGTGTAAACGAATCTGCAAAAGAGATTTATGGGAAAACGATGTCTTTGCCTGACGCTTTAATGGTCAAATATTTTGATTTGCTAAGCGGGTTGCCTACAGAAGAAATTCTACAGATCGAACAGGCTTTACGAACAGGTGAACTGCATCCGCGTGATGCAAAAATGCGCCTCGCTTACTTATTGACGGCTCGCTTTCAAGGAGCACAAGCGGCAGATGAAGCGCAGTCCGAGTTTGTGCGGGTATTTCAAAAACACACGCTACCAGATGAGATTCCTACATTTTCTATCACAA
Organism: Sulfoacidibacillus thermotolerans; assembly: GCF_003144315.1. Taxonomy (GTDB): domain Bacteria; phylum Bacillota; class Bacilli; order Alicyclobacillales; family SLC66; genus Sulfoacidibacillus; species Sulfoacidibacillus thermotolerans. The sequence goes on from NZ_MPDK01000003.1 coordinate 92,481, forward strand.
ATGTAGATGTTTCACTTGTCGCCTTGTTAGTGTCGGCAAAACTTGCCCCGAGCAACTCGGAGGCGCGGCGCTTGATCCAAGGGGGGGGCGTGCGCATTGATGGAGTTCAAGTGCTTGATCCGCAGTTTATTGTGACGCCGCACGCCGATATGGTCGTGCAAGTTGGAAAGCGCAAATTTATTCGGCTCATATTCTCATAAGTTGGACGAATCCCTAGCCGCGTACGCATAAGCTTTTAGAGAAGCGTGTCCCATGCTTCTCACAGCGTGCGAACGGGAGGGCTTATCATGCGCTTTAAAGCGAGGCGGTCGCCCTCAATTTGGAGACGTTATACGATTTTTAGCCTGTTGTTTTTATTTTTCTCACTTGCCACCTTGCTTTGGAGTATCGAATTGCTTGATCGTAGCTTGCGTCCACCTTTTATGGCGATGGCGACTGGAATTGCCAGGCAAATGGCAACGCAAGCGATTAACGATGCGCTTACGCAGAGAATCGCTGAAGATGAACAGTATGCGAAACTCATCATCGTGGAAAAAGACCGATTCGGCCGTGTTACAAGTGCTCACTTTAACTTTGCTGAAGTGGCTCACATTGAAAGTGTGACGACTTTACGTGTGCAGCATGTTCTGACGCGACTTGAGGAGCGAACGATCTATGTTCCAGCTTTGCAAGCGATGGGCAGTGCCATTTTGGCGACACTTGGTCCCTCAATTCCGCTGCGTATCGAACCACTTGGCTCTGCGCAAAGCGAAGTTTTACCTGTTGTTGAAACGGCTGGAATCAATCAAACGGTGCATATTTTGTATTTACACATTACAGCTCAGGTGAGTGTAGTCGTGCCGTTTATTACGACGCCTGTTCGTGTAGAGACAAAAATTCCAATTGCTTATGTAGTGTTTATTGGAACTGTACCGCAGACGACGATTGCAGGGACGGGTGCACCGCAATTTCCGTTGCCATCGATCATTTCAGGGAAAAGTGAGGAGAAGTAAGAAGCATGAGGATGTTAGGATTTTTAGGTCCCAGCGGGACGTATACTGAGCAAGCCGCCCATTTTTTTGCAGATAAACTAGGAGTTGAGAGATCGCGGATTCACCCTTTTTCTTCAATTTCACGGGTTTTTGATGCAGTGGAGAACAATGAGGTGCAGTACGCAGCTGTTCCAATTGAAAATTCCTTAGAAGGATCGGTGCTTGTGACACTCGATCGATTGGCTGCGTATCCCCTGCGCATATTCGCAGAGGTCGCATTGCCGATTCGGCACACAATATTTGGATTGCCGGGTACAGATCCTCACGCTGTGCGACAAGTATTGTCGCACCCACAAGCTCTTGCCCAATGTCGGCAAACGCTAATGGAACTGTTTCCAAATGCTGAACATGTAGATGTTGAGAGTACAGCTGCGGCGATTTTACATGTAGCAAAAGAACGCGATCATACGCTCGTGTGTGTTGGCAGCTTAAATGCAGGACGTGCACAAGCGCTTGAAGTGTTACGGGTAGATGCGCAAGATATCTCAGATAACGTGACGCGATTCGTGCTACTTGGGCGGAGGGAACACGCTCCTTACTTTGTACAAGAGCAAAAAGCAGACACAACGAAAACATCTTTACTACTCCAATTAGGTGATGATCATCCTGGCGCTTTGTACGCAGTATTAAAAGTGTTTGCACAGCGTCAATTAAACTTGTCGCGCTTAGAGTCACGTCCAACGAAGAGAGGACTAGGCAGCTACCAGTTTTATATTGATGTATTGGGAAACTCGAATGATCAAGAAGTTGTGCAAGCAATGGAAGAAATCTCTGCAATCGCGGGATTTTCTGTGCGTGATCTAGGAACCTATCCGTGTTTTTCAGTTTCTTCGCAAGAAATTTGACAGATTTAGTCGAAAACCCTATAATGACGTCACAACTTATTTTAAACTGAAAAGAACTGCAAGGAGCGTTTTACCATGTGCCTTATCCCCCCCACGCACGATGGAAGCGGACTCTGCAGTTCTTTTTAGCGTGTATTTTCCATCATACATATAGATTTGTAAGATTTTTATAGAAAATGCCCATATTTGTCGACTCCCCTGTCATTTTGCCTATGTCTGCATATATTGCTACAGATATCTGACCTAGGAGGTCGAAATGGGTGAAACTGTACACGGTACAAAAAGGCGATACTATGTGGAAAATTGCTCAACGCTTTGGAATTTCCACACTTGCTTTGATTAATGCCAATCCACAAGTTTTTGATCCAAACTTGCTTCGTATCGGCGATCAACTCTATCTTCCATTGCCGCTTGATCCAAGTGATGGTCCTTACATTGCATCGGATTTTGGTGGCTATGAAGTTCCTATGCCCACATGGCCCTATGTTGTAAAAAAGGGCGACACGATGTGGAAAATTGCTCAACAGGTTGGTCTTCCTGTGCAGTATCTTATCATTGCGAATCCGCAGATTGCTTATCCAGACCAAATTATCCCAGGTCAAATTGTGAATATTCCTGGTCGTGCGCCCGATCAATTTGATATGCAACCTCCAGGTCAGATGCCAACGCCAGCACCGCATGCAGCACCGCATGCAGCACCGCCAGGTCAGATGCCAACACCAGCACCGCATGCAGCACCGCCAGGTCAGATGCCAACGCCAACACCGCATGCAGTGCCCCTCGCTCCACATTCTGCACCGATGAAGCCAGCAGTACCATTAGAACCGAACCAACCTCCTGCTGGAGCATCGAATGTAAAATCTTTAAAGCCGTCGCCTCAGGGGTTTAGTGAGTCAAAAGCAGATCGCGAGTACTCATCAAAACAGGCGAAAATGCAAAATGACGGAGTAAAACCACCGAAAATGAAAGTGACACCGCCTGCTGTAGCGAAGCTCTTTGTTGAAGAAGCAGGCGAAGTTATAGAAGAAAAATCATTTTATGAGAATCGACCACTTGAAGACATGATCATTTGTGAAGATCCGAGTTTGCCATCTAATCTGATGATCGTCGGCAAAGGTCCAGAAATTCCTGTAACCAAGGAGACAATTGCGATGTCGCCGTTTGCTCCACTGAGTATTTATCAAGAGTTGCAAGTGAAAAAGGACGTAAAATTGCGGGAGAGTTCATCACTTTGGGAAATGGAATCTTCCTGGTTTCGTGAATCTGCATCACATTAAATAGAACAGAGATCGTTCTGATGTGTTAAAGGTGCGCCGTCTTTCACGTCGGCGCGCTTAGTCGTCAGGGAGTGAAATAAATGGAAACCTGGATGACGGGGACTGCGGTGCAAGATATTGAGCGCGCTTATGGGGTAAAAATATGGGCAACGATACCGCTGCGAAGTGTAGTTGCAGTTGTGACAGATCGTGGACGGTTTATGTGTAAACGCTATGGGGCGAAACAGGGATTGTCGTTTGAACGTATCAAAGCGATAATTCATGTCAAAGACCAATTGGCACAGTACGGATTATGTAAAACGTATTTACGGACAATCGATGATCGCGGATTCTGCGAATTGGACGGAGACTTGCTGACCCTTGAACCCTGGCTGTCCGGGGAACATGCAGATTTCTCCATTCGCGCGGATCGTCTCTCTGCGATCCAAGCAGTCGCTCGGTTGCACCATGCACAAATCACAGTACCCAAACCACTCGTTGTCACGCAATCGATCGTCCAGAAATTTTCCTTGCGCTTACGCCGTGCCGTTGATGTCGTTCACTCCGGTGGATTAGTAGGAATGTCAGAGAAAGAGTGGGAACGCTATCGGCACCGCGCGGAACAAATATTGCGCGACCTACCGCATCAAGAGTTGCAATGGTTAACGGAGAAAAATCGGGACGCAGGTGTGCTGTGCCATCGTGATCTGGCTCCACATAATATTTTAGTGCAACCAGGAGCACCAGCTGTCTTAATTGATTTTGACTTGGCAGGACCTGATTCACCACTCTATGATTTACACCAAATTTTTGATCATATGGTGTATCGTACCGGAACACAAAGTTGGTTGGACGAGACACTGGCGAGTTATTTGCAGATTCACCCACTTACTTTACGGGAGCAACACTTATTGCGGAGATTACTGGAATTCCCAACTCCTTTATTGCGGGAAGTGGGGGATTTACAAGATGCGCGTTCTGCACATGCAAAAAAGCGAGCGGCACTGCGTATTCGCTATGTAAACCACTTGATGCAGGAGCGGTTACAAGGGTACACATGATATACTACGCATGATGACGATGCCGCAGGCAAGAAGTCTGCGGCATGTTTTAGGGGGATAACGAGTGAAATCCATTCGCGTCGCTTTGGGACAAGTTCGGCCCAAGCTGGGAGATGTGCACACAAATTTAGCAAAACTGCTCGAGTTTGTTGATCGCGCCGCACGTGAAGGCGCAAATCTAATTGTTTTTCCTGAGTTAGCGTTAACGGGATATTTGTTGCGCGATTTGACGTATGAAGTGGCGCGTAAAGTGACAGATGATGAAATTGTGGCGTTGATTGCTGCAAGTGTCAAGATTGACATTTTGTTTAGCTTCGTGGAAGAGACAGATGCCCATCATTTTTATACGAGTTCACTCTATGCTTCTGATGGACGGGTTGTACACATTCACCGCAAAGTCTACTTACCCACGTATGGGCTGTTTGAAGAAGGGAGGCATTATGCGCGCGGAAAAAGCATTGCTGCTTTTGATTGTACACATCATCGTGCGGGGATCGCGATTTGTGAAGATGCTTGGCATCCGTCTGTCCCGTATTTACTCTCTGTCGCAGGGATTGACGTGTTGTACATTCCGTCGTCAGGACCCGGACGAGCACTTGGTAGTGGTTCTGATTCCGGATCGCAGCTGTTTTGGGAACGCTTGATTCGCACTTATGCACAACTTTTTACTTGCTTTGTGGTTTTTGTAAACCGCGTCGGATTTGAAGATGGCCTTTATTTCTTTGGACATTCTGCAGTTGTGGGTCCTGATGGGGAATTGGTTGGGAAGATTGATACACACGAGGAAGACTTACAGGTTTTTACGCTCGATTTATCGCTGCTTCGCAAAGAACGCTATCGCTTGCCGCTTTTGCGAGATGAGGATGCCCATTTGACGTATCGCATGCTTGGCAACATGTTGGAGGAACAGCGATGATGCAAATAGAACAACTTGTCAACAAAGTAAATCGTGCACTGGCGGATCAAGTGGCTGGAACGATTCCCATTCTCGTTGCATTTTTGCGCCAAGAAGTAGAGAAGGCGGGATTTGATCATGTCGTATTTGGATTGTCTGGTGGAATTGACTCTGCAGTTGTGGCTTATCTAGCTGTCGCAGCATTTGGTCGCGATCGTGTGCATCCTTTACTCATGCCTTATAAAACGAGTAGTAAAGCGAGTGTTGCAGACGCCAAGAAAGTCTTGGATGAACTGGGTCTGCCACTAGTGCAGTTTGACATTACACCGCAAATCGATGCGTATTTCGCATTTCAAGAGGATGCTTCAGCTTTACGCAGAGGCAATAAGATGGCGCGTGAAAGAATGTCTATCATTTATGACCAATCTGCACTGTTACATGCTTTGCCGCTTGGGACAAGCAATAAAACGGAGTTGCTGTTGGGATATGGGACGCAATTTGGTGATCTTGCTTCTGCTCTCAACCCAATTGGCGATTTGTATAAGACACAGATACGCCATCTCGCGAAACTGCTTGCGGTACCTACAGCCATTATTGAAAAACCGCCTTCTGCAGATTTGTGGCAAGATCAAACGGATGAAGGAGAGTTTGGTTTTACGTATGAAGAAGCGGACGCCATTTTACACTTGTTGATCGATCAGCGGCTCGCTGCGGCGGAAGTAGTGGCGCTTGGTTTTGAAGGGCGCATGGTCGAAAACATCACATGGCGGATTCGCCAAAATCAATATAAAAGACGCATGCCGATCATTGCAAAACTGTCGAGCCGAACGGTTGGAGTTGACTTTCGTTACTCACGAGATTGGGGCATGTAAGCGGAGGAGTCTATGGCTGGTCATTCGAAGTGGAAAAATATCGCACATCGCAAAGGGAAGCAAGATGCATCGAAGGGACAGTTATTTACGAAATTATGCCGGGATATTTATACCGCGGCAAGGCGTGGAGGGGCAAATCCAGAGACGAACTATCATCTAAAGATGGCACTTGAAAAGGCACGAGCCGCTAGTGTGCCAAACGATACGATTGCGCGCACGATCGGTAAAGCGACAGGAACACTAGAGGGCATTCGCTATGAGGATCTGCTTTATGAAGGGTATGGTCCGGGCGGGGTGGCAATCATGGTGGAACTCTCTACGAGTAATCGCAACCGCACGGCTGCAGAAATGCGCCACTTATTTTCAAAGTATGGTGGATCACTCGGGGAAACGGGCTGTGTTGCATGGATGTTTAAGCGTATGGGCGTGCTTTCTGTCCCGGTGGGGCAAGTCGCTATGTCGGAAGAAGATTTTACGTTGGCGATGTTGGATGCAGGGATTGATGATTTTGAAAGAGAAGATGATCAGTATATCCTCTCTGTAAATTTGGATCAGCTTGCTTCTGTGGAAGCCGCTTTGCAACGGCTGAAGGTTCACTCTGAAAGTGCACAGATCGCTTATATTCCAACAACTTGGGTAGATCTTCAAGGTGATGAGGCGGAGCGTGTTGTGACGTTGATTGGCATTTTGGAAGAGCATGAAGATGTGCAAAGTGTTTTTAGCAATGCGCGTTTGCCTGATGAGATGGATGAGGAGTAGGGCCTTTGAGAGAGGAATGAAGCGATGCGGATTTTAGGAATCGACCCAGGATTTGGGCGAACCGGGTATGGCGTGATTGAAGCAGGACAATCACTGCGAGCGATCGAATACGGTTGTATTGAAACCGTGCCAAATACGCCAAATGGATCGCGGTTTCGCGACATTTACGAGGCAGTGACTGATGTCATTGAGCGATATCGACCAGATGCGACAGCGATTGAACAACTGTTTTTTAATCGCAATGTCACGACAGCTTTTACGGCTGCGGAAGCGCGCGGCGTGGTCGTTCTTGCAGCAGAGTTGGCAAGTGTGCCGCAATTTTCATATACGCCGATGCAAGTAAAGATGGCTGTTGTAGGCTATGGTCGGGCAGAGAAACGACAAGTGCAAGAGATGGTGCGCGTGTTACTTCATTTGCCTAGTATTCCAAAGCCGGATGATGCCGCTGACGCTTTGGCGATAGCAATTGCGCATGCCCACAGTTACCGCATCGCCGCACGTGTCGATGGCCGCGCACGATACACGCGCAAGGGGGGACAGCAATGATCGCCTTACTAGATGGAGTTGTGGATGCCCTGGAGGAAGACGCTGTCATTTTGCTTGTTTTTGGGGTCGGGTATCGCGTGTATATGCCCGGATCAATGTTATCGGAAATGGAACTTGGGGCAACGACTAGGCTGTATATACATCAACATGTGCGTGAAGATGCAATCTTACTTTACGGCTTCACAACGGATCAAGCGCGTAAGTTGTTTTTGCGTTTACAAAGTGCAAGTGGGATCGGTCCTAAAGTTGCGCTTGCGATTTTGCACCATTTAACTCCTGGGCAAATAGCGACGGCGCTGCACAATGGAGATGTTGGGCAGTTGACGACAGTTCCTGGTGTTGGAGCGAAAACAGCGCAGCGCTTAATCTTAGAGTTAAAGGATCGCGTGGCTGATCTTCTCCCCGATGTGTATGCGACAGAAGAACCTGTCACTGAATTTAGAAACACAAGAAAAAATCAGCGTGATGCTTTTGCCCAAGTGCGTGAGGCGTTGTTAGGACTAGGATTCACGGATCGAGAAATCTCAGGTATTTTACAGGACATCGGCGATGAAATTGCAGAGAAGAGTGTCACGGAAGGGGTCAAACACGCGTTGCGTGCTCTTGCGCGGTGACGGAACCCCAAACGGAAAAGAGGGAAACATTCGTGCATGAACGCATAGTCGATGCTGTGCAAATTTTTGAAGATGGGAAAGACGATACGCTGCGTCCGCGTTATCTGCGAGAATATATCGGACAACAAGGCATAAAGGATAATCTGCGGATTTATATTGATGCAGCAAAATTGCGACAAGAATCGCTAGATCACGTATTGCTGTACGGTCCTCCTGGGCTTGGGAAAACTTCGCTTGCACATATTATCGCAAATGAACTTGCCGTCAATATTCGTGTGACTTCAGGTCCAGCGATTGAACGTGCAGGAGATCTTGCGGCACTCGTCACGAATTTGGAGGAAGGCGATGTCTTATTTATTGATGAAATTCACCGTTTGCCACGCAGTGTAGAAGAAGTTTTGTATCCAGCGATGGAGGACTTTGCGGTTGATATCATGCTTGGCAAAGGGCCTAGTGCACGTTCGTTGCGACTTGAACTGCCTCCTTTTACTCTGATTGGTGCTACGACGCGGGCAGGGCTCTTATCTGCACCTCTGCGTGATCGTTTTGGTGTCGTCTGCCATTTGAATTATTTTCCGGTTAGCGATTTACAAAGGATTGTGTTGCGTGCGGCCGCTATCCTTGGCGTAGCTCTTAATGAACAAGGGGCAGAAGAAATTGCACGGCGTTCTCGCGGTACACCGCGTATTGCAAATCGCTTATTGCGCAGAGTGCGCGACTTTGCACAGATCATGGGAGATGGCTACATTGATTACGATTTAGCGATCAAGGCACTTGCGCGTATGAATGTCGATGCGTATGGGCTTGATGAACTCGATCACCGGCTGCTGTTAGGGATTATTGAGAAATTTGGTGGTGGCCCAGTTGGGCTCGATACGCTTTCTGCGACAGTTGGGGAGGATGCGGGGACGATCGAAGACGTGTATGAGCCTTATCTCTTGCAGATGGGTTTACTTAAGCGCACTCCGCGTGGGCGAGAGGCTACACAGAGGGCGTATGCGCACTTTGGAATGCTCTATCCAGGAATCCAAACTACGTGAGCAAGACGGACATAAGCGCGAAGTCTACGGCGAATTAAGGTAGAAAGGTGGCGCAGCCGGTGGTTCGTCTCTCTTTGCGACGAAAGCAAGTCGCTGTGCCAGAAACGCTTAACGAACTTGTTGCGCTTGCATTAGATGGACAAAAGGATGCGCGTGAACAACTTTTGCAACATTGTTTACCTTTTGTTGAGCGCGTTGCGTCAGCGACGTGCGGACGGGGGATTGCGCGCACGGATGAAGAATTTCAGATTGCGTTACTCGCGTTAAACGAAGCGATTGACGCGTATGTGACGAGGCGAGGGGCTTTTTTGCACTTTGCTGAAACAGTGATACGTCGCCGCCTGATCGATTCATTTCGCGCCAATTCGCGCAAGCGCGAACTTCCCTTTACAGCATTTGACGAAACAGACGAAGACGGAAATATACAAAATACCATTGAAGTTGCATCTGCACTGTCTGCTTATCAGCGGGAGATGGAAGTGGCCAGACGAGCAGAGGAAATCACAAGATATACGGAAGAGTTGAAGCAGTATGGCATCGATTTTTTCGATCTCATTCATGCGAGTCCAAAGCATGTGGACGCAAGGGAACATGCTCTTTTTGCAGCGAGACAAGTCGTGTGTGACGAAGACCTGCGCGCGCGCTTTGTAAAGACGAAAGCTTTACCTCTAAAACAACTTGCACCACGAGTTGCTGTGAGTCGAAAGACGCTTGAGCGGCAACGGGATTATATCGTGGCTGTCGTCGTTTTGTTGCTAGGGGATTATGAGCTGTTGCAGTCATTTGTGACGGGGGGGAATCCGCGATGAGGCGAAGCGGGATTGTCATAGGGTTTCCTGACGAGCGAACAGCTGTTATCCTTACACAGGAATTCACGTTTGTGCGCGTACTGCGTGAAGAGCATATGAAAATTGGCCAAGAGATTGCGCAAGGTGATCTTGTTGTGCCACAAGCCAGCATTTTGCGGCGTCCATTTCTCTCGCGCTGGCTAAATCGGCGAAGCGTGGCAGGGATCGTTGTTGCTTCCATGGTCACAGTAACGATGCTTGTATTTTCGCAGTGGGATCTAGCGAAGGCAGCCCCATACATTTATCTATCGCTCGATGTGAATCCGAGTGTCGTGTTTACAGTGGATCGCAGCGACCGCATTCTTGCTGTAAAACCACTTGACGCAGCGGGGCGTAAGGTTCTTTACCATGTACAAATGACGGGTGACTTATTGTCGAGTGCACTGTGTGATTATATGCATTCTATGGTTCAGTTTGGCTATGTCAAGCGGCAAACAAATATAGTGATGGTTGTTGCACCTGGACAGACGGCTGCACAAGCGAAACTGTCTACTACGATGCAGAGTTTGCGTCAAGTGATTATCAAAGCGCTGGGGAAAGGGGAAGTTACCTTCACTTCCTTTGTTGTAACGAAAACCTTCTTTTCTAGTGCGCTGCAAGATCAGGTATCTCCAGGTAGACTGGCATTATATGTAGAGGCTAAGCGAAGTGGTGATTTTGTGTCTTGGCAGGATCTTTTAAATGGGCATATGGCACGGGCGGTGGGCGGAACAGTGAAACTGCATCAATTGCTTCACATCGCTGAACGTGATCCGACTCTGCCGCATGCTCTTTTAGAAGTTACAAAGCTTCAGAGCAAGCGAGGTGTACATGAGAACAATGGGCGAGCAAACGGGAAAGAAAACGCGCCAGCACCACTTTTGCCCCCTGATTTGCCGCCGTTACCCAATCAACTGTTGGCATTCATACAGCAGCCGATGCATGCACTAGTTCCCTCGCGAAAATGGTCAATATCTATACAAAAAAGGCGCTTGCCGTCATTCCCGCCCTCCACATCGATTCATTCTTCCAGTCTCCCAGAAACGGCTCATGTGAGGAGCGCGCGGGCGCCCTTCTCCGTGTTGCAAGGGGCTTCACCGATTGGCAGAGCGATTTTGCATAATGCCCCGATTCAGATCCGCTGAGTGTACGTGCATGTTTGTCGCATAAAATTGCTGTGACGCATTTTGCACTTTGCAGGGCTTGTGTTATAGTGCGAAGTGTTAGAGGCGGTGAAATGAATCTGTGAATACGCATGAGTACAAATATAACCTTCCAGAAGAATTGATTGCACAAAGTCCTGAGCCACATCGGAGTTCTTCCCGACTACTTGTCCTTGATCGGAAATCGGATGAATTGAAACACGCGCATTTCTACGATTTGCCAAAGTTCTTACGTTCCGGGGATCTACTGATTGCCAATGACTCTCGAGTAATCCCGGCACGTTTATTTGGGCGAAAAAGAGATACCGGAGCTATGATTGAACTGCTCTTGTTACGTCCATACGCAGTTGCTGGTCAGTGGGAAGTGTTGTTGCGCCCAGCAAAACGTCTGGCAATGGGTCAGCAAGTTGTTTTTGGGGATGGACAACTGACGGCAACACTTATCGCGCATTTGCCTGGGGACACACGTCTTGTCGAGTTTTCAGCAAGTGGCACTGTTTTTGACGCGTTGTTAGATACACTTGGACAGATGCCATTACCCCCTTATATTAAATCTAAGTTAGAGGATCCCAACCGGTATCAGACTGTATATGCGAGGGAGAAAGGATCGGTTGCTGCACCTACAGCGGGACTGCACTTTACACCGCAATTGATTCAAGAATTAGAAGAAAACGGAATACAAATGCATTTCATTACACTTCATGTGGGGCTAGGCACATTTCGGCCCGTTCAAGCCGATCGAATTGAAGATCACCACATGCATGAAGAATGGTATCGTGTGCCAGCAACAGTTGTGGATGCGATACAAGCCGCTAAGCGATCGGGGCGGCGCGTGCTTTGTGTAGGGACAACGACAGTACGGGCACTGGAATCTGCTTGGCGGATACGTCAACAGCAGACACCCAGTACAGAGATCAGTGGATGGACCAACATTTTTATCTATCCAGGGTTTCAATTTCAGGTGACCGATGCATTAATTACTAATTTCCACCTTCCTGAATCTACTTTGCTTATGCTTGTTTCTGCACTTGTCGGACGCGAACGTTTACTTGCCGCTTATGAAGTTGCGGTTCAGCAGAAGTATCGCTTTTACAGCTTTGGCGATGCAATGTTGATTTTGTAAGGAGAAAGGATCTTATTGAGATGTCTGCACTGTCGTTTGAGTTATTAAAGACCTCAAGTGATTCTCTCGCTCGCCGCGGGAGGATACGCACGTTGCACGCGACGATTGAAACTCCAGTGTTTATGCCAGTGGGTACGCAAGCTACAGTTAAGACACTAAGTCCTGAAGAACTAATGGACATTGGGGCGCACATCATCTTATCAAATACGTACCATTTGCATTTGCGTCCAGGGGAAGACGTCATTCAGGGTGCAGGCGGATTACACAAGTTTATGAATTGGCCCCGGGCCATTCTAACAGACAGTGGGGGCTTTCAGGTTTTTAGCTTGTCAACCCTGCGTAAAATTTCAGAAGAAGGTGTAGAATTTCGATCACATATTTCCGGAGAAAAACGATTTTTAAGTCCGGAGCGATCGATTCAAGTGCAAAATGCCTTGGGAGCCGATATTATTATGGCGTTTGATGAATGTCCTCCTTATCCGGCCGACCGAGAATATGTCCTTGCTTCCCTGTTGCGTACGACGCGGTGGGCAAAGCGTTCGCTTGTGGCGCATGAGCGAAGCGAAGAGCAGGCGCTTTTTGGGATTGTCCAAGGAGGTATGGAAATTGATTTGCGCAGACAGGCGGCAGAGGAATTGGTCGAACTTGATTTTCCCGGATATGCAATAGGAGGATTGAGTGTCGGTGAACCTAAACCACTGATGAATGAAGTGCTAGAGCATACCACCCCATTTTTACCACAGAACAAACCGAGGTATCTCATGGGCGTAGGAGCGCCTGATGACCTTTTTGAAGGAGTGATGCGCGGTGTCGATATGTTCGATTGTGTATTGCCCACACGCATCGCGCGCAACGGCACGGTCTTTACTGCTTCTGGGAAACTAGTTGTGCGAAACGCTGCAAATGCGAAAGATTATGCGCCACTAGATGAAAAGTGCGACTGTTACGTATGCAAAAATTATTCTCGGGCCTATATTAGACATTTGCTAAAAGCAGAAGAGACTTTTGGCATTCGTTTGACGTCGTATCACAATGTGTATTTTCTGGTTAAACTGATGGAAAAAATACGCGCATCGATTGAAAACGGGACTTTTCTTGCCTTGCGCAAACAATTTTATGACGCCTACGGGTATAATAGAGACGCAATGTGCTAAATAGCACAATGAAGGAGGCTGTCCAATGTCAGGAACTGCTGTAATGCAATATTTACCACTTATTTTGATCCTTGTCGTGTTTTATTTTTTGCTTATCCGCCCGCAACAAAAGCGTCAGCGTGAGCGAAATGCCCTACTCCAGTCGTTGCAATCGGGCGATCAAGTTGTGACAATTGGTGGACTGCACGGGACAATCACTGCAATTGATGGCAATATCGTTAGGTTGCGAATTGCAAACGACTTAGAAGTGACTTTTGAGCGCAAGGCGATTGATTCGGTTCGGAGAGATGTATAATGGCGATGGTGAAAACGCCCGAGCAAATCGATCGCATGAGAGAAGCAGGAGCAATCTTAGCGGCATGTCATGAAGCACTTGCTTCCGTGATTCAACCGGGCATTACAACCTCTGAGATCGATCAGTTTGTCGAACAGTTTTTAGAAGAGCGCGGGGCGACACCTGAGCAAAAAGGTTATCAAGGCTACCCTTACGCGACATGCGCATCAGTTAACGATGTAATATGTCATGGATTTCCATCTGCGTATGAACTGAAGAGTGGCGATATCGTAAAAATTGACATGGTAGTGAATCGGAATGGTTGGCTGGCAGATTCTGCTTGGTGTTACGCTGTAGGTGAGATTTCCGATGAAGCGCAGCGGTTGCTCGATGTCACCAAAAAAGCGCTATTTCTTGGCATTGAACAGGCGATTCCGGGTCATCATTTAGGAGATATCGGACATGCCATTCAATCCTATGCAGAACGCGAGGGTTTTTCTGTGGTTCGTGATTTTGCTGGTCATGGGATCGGACGCAAAATCCATGAACAGCCCATTATCCCGCATTATGGACGCCCCGGAACGGGGATGATCTTACGTGAGGGCATGTGCTTAACCATTGAACCGATGTTGAATCTGGGTACATATAAGGCGAAAATTGATTCTGATGGATGGACGGCTCGCACATTGGATGGGAAGCTGTCTGCGCAGTATGAGCACACCATTGCGATCACAAAAGAGGGACCCATTATTTTGACTGCGTAAGTGGGAAGTTATCATTGAAAAGATTTTGGCGAGCGACCTCAGCACAGGTATGAGAGGTCGCCGCATGTGCTTAACGCTTTAAATTGACACCGATCATCCCGCCAAAAGCTCCGATCAGTGCGAGCAGGGCAATGCGTACGAGAGTCTGCATCTGAAAGGCAGCACTCATATCAACTAGGCTGCCTACGATAGCTAGCATCACGCTAAAGAGCAGCGCCGTGATGCCGCCAAAATACCAACCTTTTGTGGCAGCATTGCGGGCGGCGATGATGGCACCGAGCAGTGCGGAGATGGCGTTGATTGTGTAGGCTGCATAAGGGAGTGTGGTTTCTGAAAAATTTGACCATGTATAGATACCTGCCATGACAAGTGTGCACATGAGCGAAGTCACGAAGGCAACAATGACGCCTAAAATGACTGGAGATCCACGAAAATCCGTCCGTAAATCAGACCACATTTTCCCGTTCAAGTTCTAGCCCCCCAAAGGAGAATCGATTCTCTATGTTTATATGAGGGGCATGTCTACAATATGTTCATTTGGTGTGACGCGCACATGAAAAATAGGCATTCCGAGCTTGCGGAATTTTTGTTCATATTCAGTCTGGATATATTTTCCCTTCTCCGCTTCTCCAAATGGCGCCAGATCTGACACATTTCGGTCAATTTCCTGAATAATCCACCCATCTTTACGGAAAGATTGCAAAGACCACTCAAAAAATTCTGCGTTATCCGTTTTAAACTCAAGTGCTCCGTTGTCACGCAAGAGTTTTCGATAAATGGCTAAGTGGCGAACGTGTGTTAAACGTTTCAAGTCATTGCGACGGCGCGGCCATGGATCAGAAAAATTGAGATAGATGATGTCTATGCTGTTTTGTGGGAAAACATTGAGTGCATCGTTGATATCCATATGAATGAAACGGATGTTTTGGATTTCTTTAGAAACTGCGAGTGAGGCAGCGCGGGCTATAATTTCAATAAATTTTTCCACACCAAGGCAAAGTGTATCAGGGTGTGATCGTGCCAATTGTGTAAGAAAAGCTCCGCGGCCACAGCCAATTTCAAGTGCTGTAAAGCGGTATGATGCCAATAGTTGTGCGGGTAAGACTCCAGTGGATTTGTCATACAGCACGGATGCGCTTTTTTGTAGTAAATCTGGAACTTTATGCTTGCCGCGTATTCTCAACGGGGATCCTCCTCATACTAGGGATGGTCATTCAATGGGGGTAGTGGTCATGATGATGTGGACATTATTTATTCGCACCTTATTTACGTATGTTTTTGTATTTGCCGCTTTGCGAATTATGGGCAAGCGGGAGATTGGCAAGTTATCTGTCTTTGATCTAGTCGTTTCCATCATGATTGCCGAGATTTCCGCATTAGCGTTACAAGACTTGAAAATTCCGGTGTGGCATGGCGCTTTTATCATCGGACTGCTGGTCCTGATGCAGATCGGCGTATCCATACTCACTTTGCACAGCCGTCGTTTGCATGATCTCGTCGAGGGGAAACCTACGGTGTTGATCGCCAATGGCGAAGTCAATGACAGTGAGATGAAGCGTACTCGCTACAGCATGTCTGATCTGTTGATGCAACTGCGCGAAAAAGATATTACAAGTATCGCTGATGTAGAATTCGCCATTTTGGAGACGACAGGGAAATTATCTGTCTTTCCAAAGGCCGGGCAGCGCCCAATCACAGCGGATGATCTAGGCATGGTGGTTAAACCGACAGTAATGCCAACCTCGCTCATTGTAGGGGGTGAAATCATCTTTGACAAGTTGGCTGCGATCGGGAAATCGCCCCAATGGTTAAAAGAGCAGTTGACTGCGTTAGGCTACTCATCAGAGAAAGAAGTGTTTTATGCTTGGTGGGATGGGACGACATTGAAGGTTGATCGCTTGGATAATAAAAGTAAAGTACAAAAACAAGATCCTCCCTTATAATCAAAGGAAGTTCGGAAAAAAGTGTCTTCGCTACCGGTAGCGAAGACACTACAATATCTTTTGGGTTGATGCTCTTAGATCATTTAGAAAAAGGAATATATTTGATGAAATGGGCCAATCGTTTTCCGATCCAAGGGATTCGTGTAAAGGCGTGAGATGTAAGTGTTCCAGACATGACGAGTAGTAACAGGTAAACCATGAGTCCACTGCTGATGGCAGTTGTCAATGCAGTAGAAAGAGGAACTGCTGAGAGGTTGATCCATAGAAGGTGTGTAAACAAACCCATCGCGGCTGTGGCTGCAAGAATTTTTGCAGTATCTAACGCATCTACATAAAAGCCGATGATGCGGTGTACGGAGTTGATATGCAAAAGTGTCGTAAGTGTCACGGAAGCGGCGACTGCAATTGCGACACCCGAGATTCCGATTGCTGGTTTACTAGCTAGAAAATAGATGATAAGCAGCTTGATCGCTGCGCCGATCAAGGAGTTGCGCATGGCAATCCCAGCTTTGTTGATTCCTTGTAAGATTCCGGACAATGGCCCTTGGAGATAAAGTAAAAAGCCTGTAGGTGCCATGATTGCGAGTAATGGTGCAACGTGTGGATGGTGAAAGATTGCGTCGCAAAGTGGCGTCGCATATTGCAGTAGAATCAGTGAAGTGGGAAACCCGACTAACGCTGTAACGCGAAATGATTGATAGAGTCTGCGTTCAACAAGTTTTTCTTGGCCTGCTGCAATTGCCTCCGAGATCGAAGGTACGAGTTGAACAGCCAATGAATACGTAAAGACGGTGGGGAAGACAAGCAAGGGAATCGCCATTCCACTATATTCTCCGTACATTCTTGTTGCGAGCGTGGTCGTGATTCCAGCCATCAAAAGTGAACGCGTAACGAGAATGGGTTCAACAGCAAAAGCGATTGACCCAATAAAACGACTAAAGGTGACGGGCAAAGCAATTTCAAACATCGCGCGCAAGGTGCGTGTAAAGGGTTCTGGTTCCCCTGTGTATGGAGGGAGTGGTAAATTGGAAATGCGGATTTTGCGGCGATAGATGAGATACATGTACAAGCAACCAGCGAGTTCACCGAGAATCATACCGCCGGACACACTCGCTGCGGCATATTCCATCCCTTTCCCTTTCGCTAGCGAGAGAAAAGCGATGATCCACACAGCGACAATGCGTACGAGAGTTTCGATAATTGCCGCGACAGAAGGGGTACTCATGATTTGTAATCCTTGAAAATAGCCTCGTAGCACGGAGGCAGCTGCAATGATGAGAATGATAGGTGTCAATGTAATGAAAGGAAAGTAAGCACGCGGATCTGTAAATAAGTAGCGCGCAAAAAAATGGCCAAATAGAATCATGCCAACTGTCAAAACGATCGCGAGTGTGAGTGTTATGCTAAGTGCGGTGACAAGAATGCGGCGAATTCGTTCGCGATTTCCTGTGACGACTGATTCTGCGACTAATTTTGAAACGGAAACCCCCATGCCAAATGTTACGATCGTTAAAATAAGTGTCAAAAGAGGAAATACCATTTGAAATAAGCCAATGCCTTCTGCACCGATGAGTCTTGTAAGTGCTATGCGATAGATAAATCCGAGAATACGGGTGATCAGACTTGCTCCGATAAGGACGGAAGTTCCCGCGATAAATGATTGGCGCTGCATGTCTAGCTCCACCTTCTTTCAAGATGCAATGGCAAAGTGCAACCTATGCCGTTCGGAGAGTTGGCTGTCAGGGAGACATGCCTGTCACTTGAACGTATGCGGAAATGCACAAGGTTAGTCCAAATCTCTTGCGCGATCTGTTCCAAGATGCGACAATTATTTCTAGAGGGGGGAGCAGCACGTGGTTCCATCGTCCAATCAAGAACAGGCACAGAAGAAAACAACGAAGATATTTGGCGTTGAGCGAAAAAACCCCACTCCTGCATTTGAAGAGAGCGAACCCTTGGCAAAAGAGGGAGAGGCGGTTGATTCCTCAGCAACACAGTTCTCTACAGTCAATCACGAACTTACAGAGGCACAGGTGTTTTTTGAAAAACGTCGAATCGTCTTTAAGGGACGGCGTAAAGATGAACCGTTTCCCGTACAAAGTGAACAAATTAGCAAATCAGAAGTTGACATTGCATCCGATCAAAACAAGGATTCTAACGAGGACGCGCAAAAGGAAGAATGTTCCCCCTCGCCGATTCAAGAGTCGCTCATGCGCAAGGAACACCCAATCTATGCTGAAGTTTTACGTCTTCAAGAACAGACAAAAAAGCAGATCATTGAAGTTGACAAAGAAGAAGATGCACATGATGATTTTCATCCATATGATCAAAAACCGAGCCAAGATTTGCAGTTTTTACTTGAAAATAAGGTAGAGGAGTTTCATTGGCTAGGGTATCAAGAAGTGACGGTTGACGATCTGTGGGATTATTTTCGTTTTTTAGGGAAAAAACGCCCAAAATCATTGCACGAACTTGTGAATGCTGTGATGTGCTTACAGCCGCAAGCGTTTATGAATTATTCTCTGAAACGAGCATATCGCTCCACTACATTGGAAGATATAGATTTAGAAGGCTTACTCTAAGTTGACGAATAAGTGAACAAATCGATATACTGTTGGCAGTCATGACTATAGGAGGTTCACGGTGATTAAATGGGGACGTCTCACGACCTTTATTGTTCTTGTCGTGGCGATTTTTGCGATTGTTATATCCACGAGTTCGATGTTATATAAAAAAATTCCCCTTGGGCTTGATTTACAAGGTGGATTTGAAGTTCTCTATCAGGTAGGTAATTCGAATCAGACAATTACTGCGAGAGATATGAGTGCAACAGTGGCTGCTCTTGAAAATCGCGTAAATGCACTCGGTGTATCAGAACCTTCAATTGAAGTGGAAAATGGAAATCGGATACGCGTGTCCTTGGCTGGGCAATTCAACCAAGTGCAGGCGCGCAACTTTCTTTCAAAAGAAGCAAACCTCGAATTCAAATCGCCTACCGGACAAGTACTTATGACAGGTAAAGACCTCGAGAGCAATGCACATTATGAGGCAGATCCGACGACAGGTGCGCCAGAAGTAGCTGTGCAATTTAAAGATCCAGCCCTTTTTCAAGCGATTACCCAAAAATATTTGGGGCAACCGATCTCGATTTGGCTAAATGGTCGCATGATTGATAATCCGGTCATTAAAGATGTCATAACGAATGGACAAGCTACGATCTCTGGCAGTTCTTCAGCACAGGCTGCCATTCAGTTAGCGGAACTATTAAATGCAGGGGCACTCCCTTTTCCACTGCATGAGTTATCTTCAACGAGTGTAGGACCGACGCTTGGTCAGGCCGCTTTGCACTCGACATTGCTAGCAGGTGCAATTGGCGTCGCGCTCATCTTTTTATTTATGATCATCATGTATCGCGTCCCTGGATTAATTGCAGTTGTTGCGTTGATTGCTTATAGCTATGTGTTACTTGCAGTGTTCGCAGGTATGCAAGTTACCCTTACTTTGACAGGATTAGCTGCTTTGGTACTTGGGATCGGGATGGCAGTTGACGCAAATATCATTACTTACGAACGAATCAAAGATGAATTGCGCAGCGGCAAGTCACTACAGTCCTCTGTCATTGCAGGGCAGCGTAAGGCGATTCGGACGATTCTTGATTCGAATGTTACGACGCTGATTGCAGGGATTGTGATGTATGGCTATGGAACAGGGGATGTGCGGGGATTTGCTGTCGCACTGATCGCAAGTATTATCGTGAGCTTGTTAACAGCCGTACTGCTTAGCCGCACATTGCTGCTGTTATTTATCAAAGCAAATGTGGTGAAGAACACTTGGCTGTTTGGCATTTCGAGAAAGGTGGCTAATCCCTCATGAGATTTGCAATCGTGTCACGCCGCAAATGGTTTTTTCTGCTGTCTGGAACCATTACGCTGGCGGGCTTGATCGTCATGTTGATCTTTGGGTTGAATTTGGGGACCGACTTCAAGTCTGGGTCACAAGTGCAGATCGTATTGAACCAGCCTTTTAATGCGGAGGCGGTGCGTGCTGTTTTTATAAAGCAAGGGCTTCCAGTGGGACCGGAGGGCATCACGGCGGCTGGAACAAACAACCAAATGGCAGTTGTTCGGCTCAGTTACCCTCTATCGAATGCACAAGAGGGGAAATTAAATGCAGCAATCAAGGCCTCATTTCCTAAAGCGCTCGTTCCTCCTGAGTATTCGACAGTGGATCCAATCATTGCGCAAGAACAATCACAAACTGCGGTATGGGCTGTTTTGCTCGCGTCACTTGGCATCGTTATCTATGTAGCGATTCGCTTTGAATATCGTTTTGCTGTTGCAGGAATTGCAGCACTCTTGCATGACGCGTTCATTGTTATCTCGGTCTTTGCACTCTTGCGATTGGAAGTAGATTTGCCCTTTATCGCTGCGGTTCTTACAATTGTCGGCTACTCGATCAATGATACGATTGTTATTTTTGATCGCATTCGGGAAAACTTAAAAGGTGCGAAAGTCAAGACGTTAAAAGAACTAGAAACGCTCGTCGATCACTCCTTGTGGCAGACAATGGCGCGTTCAATCAATACCGTATTAACGGTCTTATTTGCGGCGATGAGCTTGTTTTTCTTTGGCGGAGATCCGATTCACAACTTTTGTTTTGCACTGCTTGTCGGGTTGATAAGCGGGGCATACTCCTCTATTTTTATCGCAAGTCCGATCTGGGTTGCTTGGCGTGGCCGAGCGATGGCACGCAGTCAGCAAACTCCGGCGAAAGCGTAATGTCGAGCAAGAATCCCCGGCCTCGAAATTGCCGGGGATTCTTGCTATCTAGCTGCATGCGAGTTAATTTTTTCAACGTACTAACAACATGTGCAGGAGGACTAAGTGAATGCGATGGAAAGAAACCAAACGCAAGAACAAAAATCGAACCAACTCGCATTTTATAGTTTGTTGTTAAATGTGGTGTTAACTGCAGGAAAGGGAATTGTCGGAGTAATCGCGCACAGTGACGCATTGCTCGCGGATGCAGCCCATAGCGGTGCAGATGTGGCAGGTTCGATCGCAGTTTTAATCGGCATTCGCGTGGCACGTCGGCCTGCAGATTCTGATCATCCCTACGGGCATGGTAAAGCAGAGGAAATCGCGGCAAGTTTAGTCGCGATGTTGCTCATTTTGGCGGGACTTGACGTCGTGTATTCATCTGTGCGGCAATTTCTTACCCTCTCGTCAGCTCCAGATAGCCTTGCGCTCTATACTGCAGTCATCGCGATGCTAGCGAAAGAAGGAATGTATCATTATCAGTTACGTGTCGCACAAAAATTAAGTTCCCCTGCTCTTTATGCAGGAGCTGCAGATCACCGCTCAGATGTCTATTCATCTCTTGCAGCGGCAGTGGGGATTTTCCTCGCTCTTTTGGGGAAGTGGAACCATATCCAAGCGCTGCGTCTCGCCGATCCTGTAGCAGGATTTTTGGTTGCGGCTGTCGTCGTACATATCGGCTACCAATTAGCAAAACAATCTTATCGTTCGCTTATGGATCAAGTGCTGGATCCCGAGTCGACAAAAGAAATGTTGGCAGTGGCAATGGCAGTTGAAGGAGTTTTGCGTATCGACGATCTGCGGGCGCGCTCGTTTGGATCCTATCTTGTCATTGACATTAAACTGAGTGTAGATGGAGAGGCCACAGTGAGTGCTGGTCACCGCGTAGCAAAAGAAGTAAAATATCAGATGATGAAACGGTTTCATTCGGTTGCAGATGTTTTTGTTCATGTGAATCCGTATTTCACGTCAAATGAGTGACGCACGTTGCGCGCTCTGAGCACCAAGTAAAGGGAAAGAGGAGTAAAATCGTGGATTTGCGACAAAAAATACGAGTTGTTGACGATTTTCCAGAACCGGGAATTAGCTTTAAGGATATTACGACTTTGCTCTGTGACGGTCCAAGTTTTCAATCTGCGATTCGACAAATTGCAGATTTTGGTCGACCGCGTGCGATTGATTTGGTTGTCGGTCCTGAAGCGCGCGGATTTGTCATTGGAGCGCCAACTGCCTATGCTTTAGGTGTCGGTTTTGTGCCTATTCGAAAGCCGGGGAAGTTGCCGGGTGTAACGATTCGCAAGGATTATCAACTAGAATATGGACGCGATGGGCTAGAGATTCATGCGGACGCCATTCAACCTGGGCAGCGTGTTTTTATTGTCGATGATTTACTTGCGACAGGTGGGACAATCCATTCGTGTATTGAACTTGTCGAACGCTCAGGCGGCATTGTTGCAGGTTTGGGGTTTCTGATTGAGTTACAGTACTTAGAAGGTCGTAAAAAACTTGCGCCATATGAAATTTTTTCGCTCATTCAGTATGAACAGTAGAGGGATGGGCAATTTTGCTTACTAAATGACAGAATGGAGGTGGGATGATGGATAACCTTTCTGAGGAATTGCATCCGCGCGCAGAGGATGGGAAGGAAGAAAGTATTGAAATGGAGCAACCGCTGACTGATGAGGAAGCGAAAGTTGCATTGCGGGCACTTTGTGATAAAGCACCCTATCTCACGGATGTAGAACGCAGTTTGTTACGGCGCGCCTACATTTATGCGGAGTTGCACCATCGTGGGCAAAAGCGCAGTTCAGGCGAAGATTACATCACCCATCCTGTGGCAGTCGCCGAAATTCTCTCTGGCTTAAAGCTGGATGCGGGCACTCTTGCGGCGGCATTGTTACATGATGTCGTTGAAGACACGAAGGTGACAGATGAAGAAGTTGAGCGACAGTTTGGCTCGGAAATCGCCCGTCTTGTCGATGGAGTTACGAAGTTGAAACGCCTGCGTTTTGAAACGCGAGAGGAACAACAAGCTGAAAATTTGCGTAAAATGTTTTTGGCAATGGCCAAGGATATTCGCGTAGCGCTCATTCGTTTAGCTGATCGCCTGCATAATATGAGAACGCTGAAATATCGTCCGCTGGAAAAACAACGCAAGACAGCAGAAGAGACGCTGGAAATTTTTGCGCCATTAGCTCATCGATTGGGTATGTCAACTATCAAGTGGGAGCTTGAAGATATTTCTTTACGTTTTTTAGATCCGCAACAATACTATCGCATTGCACATTTGATGGCGAAAAAACGTGAGGAGCGAGACCATTACATTCAGCAGGTGATTGTCGATTTGCGGGCTAAATTAGATGAGCTCAATGTACGTGCTGATTTGTCTGGTCGAGCGAAGCATATTTATAGTATTTATAAAAAGATGACCGTCCTGCATAAAGAGTTCAACGAAATCTACGATTTATTTGCCGTTCGCGTGATTGTTGATTCCGTCAAAGATTGTTATGCGGTTCTTGGCATTGTGCATACAATGTGGAAGCCTGTTCCAGGCAGATTTAAAGACTATATCGCGATGCCAAAACCTAATTTGTACCAAAGTCTTCATACGACGGTCATTGGGCCAAATGGTGAACCGATCGAGATTCAAATTCGCACGTGGGAGATGCACCGAACGGCAGAGTATGGCATTGCGGCTCATTGGATCTACAAAGAAACCACTTACCAAAATAAAGAAAAAGAGCCGAGTGTGGCAATTATTGACAAAAGTGCCGCGCTGACTGGGCAAACTTCTCAATCAGTACAATCAACAGCATTTGCCAAAAAATTAGGATGGTTCCGCGAGGTTTTAGAGTGGCAGCAAGATTTTCGCGATGCCCAAGAATTTATGGAAACCTTAAAAATGGATCTATTCACAGACCAAGTATTCGTTTTTACGCCTAAAGGAGATGTGATTGAACTTCCTGCTGGATCATGTCCAATTGATTTTGCCTACCGTATTCATACAGATGTCGGCAATCGCTGTGTAGGAGCGAAGGTCAATGGTCGGATCGTCACACTGGATACGCGATTGCGAACGGGAGACATTGTCGAAATTCTCACTTCTAAGCTCTCGTATGGTCCTAGTCGTGATTGGTTAAAAATTGCACAGACTTCACAGGCGCGCGCCAAGATCCGAATGTGGTTTAAACGGGAGCGGCGAGATGAAAACGTAGAAAAAGGCAGAGATTTGATCGAAAAAGAAATTGTGAAACACAAGTTAGACCCGCACGCGGTCATGGCAAATTATTTGTCTGAGGTACTCGGAAAATTTAATCTCACGAAAGTTGATGACCTGTTTGCCTCTGTTGGGTATGGGGGGATTTCTGCTTCCCAAGTGATGACGCGCATTTTGGAACGGATGAAAAAAAGTGATGCGACACTTGAGTCTGTCGCACATTTGCCACTTATGCCGCTGTCAGAGCGCGATCAAAAAAAGAAGCAGCATGTAAGCAAGGGTCATACGGGTGTGCGTGTAGAGGGGATCGACAATCTCTTGATCCGCTTTTCGCGTTGCTGCAATCCTGTTCCAGGGGATGAGATTATTGGGTTTATCACGCGAGGCCGAGGAGTATCTGTACACAGAAAAGACTGCCCCAACGTGCTAGCAATGATTGATGAGGGAAGTCGTATGATTGAAGTCGAATGGGACAGTAGTGTCGGGCAATCGTACAATGTCGACATAGAGGTCACTGCACTCGATCGAAGGGGTCTCATTAATGAAGTGATGAATGCTGTTGTGGAAACAAAAACGGATATTACTGCGGTGACAGGAAGAGCGGATCGGCGCAGGATGGCGACGATCCATTTGAGCATTGCGATTCGCAATGTCGATCACTTGCAGATGGTGGTGGATCGAATTAAGCGGGTAAAAGACATTTATGCTGTACGGCGCGTAATTCAATAACGGAAGCTGGCAGGGAGAATGTATTTAAAAAAATCTATAAAAGAAAGGAGGAAGCCTGGTTTTGTGGTTGATCAACGTGAAGGACGACTGCTCCTTGGCCAACGAGAAATTGTTGCTGTGTACACAAGGATAAAACGGTCAAATTCTATTGAACCACAGGCTCAAAAGAGTCGAAAAAATCTATTGAGATGATCATAGGTTTTTTGAACCAGGATATAGCTGTCGTGAGAGTCGTGGTACAGCGTGTGCGGCGCGCACAAGTGCGCGTACAAAATCAAGTTGTGGGAGAAATCGGCAGAGGATTGTTGCTCCTCGTAGGGTTTACACATGATGACGCAGAACCAGATTTGACCTATATGGTGGATAAAATTACAAATTTACGGGTTTTTGAGGATCCGGACGGGAAGATGAATGATTCTTTACTCGATGTAGGAGGGGGGATTCTATCCATCTCGCAGTTTACATTGTATGGGGATGCACGTAAGGGGCGACGACCTAATTTTATGGAAGCTGCTCGTCCGGAAGTGGCTGAGCCATTGTATGAGCGCTTTAATGAGCTGCTGCGAGAGACTGGGATGATTGTGGCGACAGGAGTATTTGGCGCGATGATGGACGTGGAATTTATTAATGAGGGGCCTGTTACCTTGTGTCTCGATACAGATCATCTCTAGGAGGTAAGTTATGCGAATTTGGCGTTTTACATTAAATCCGCTAGGGACAAATACATATGTTGTTAGCGATGATGAGGGGGCTGGACTCATCATTGATCCGAGTTCTCCTGATATGACTTCCGTTCTTGAACTCATTGAGCAAGAAAAATTACAGATTCAACAGATTGTGAACACCCATTGTCATTTTGATCACGTGCTTGGCAATGAGGAGCTTCGTGTAAAGCTTGGTGTTCCCTTGCGGATTCATGAGCGTGAACTGCCATTGCTGGAAAATGCGCCAAAGCAAGCTCTTGATTGGCTAGACATTGTAGTGACGACAGAGCAGCCAGACGGATTTTTTGTCGACGGAGAAGAGCTGTTGATTGGAAAATTGCGGTTTACCGTTCTTGAGACACCTGGACACAGCCCAGGTGGAGTGTGTTTTTATCATGCAACAGAAAATGTCCTTTTTTCAGGAGATACGTTATTTGCTGGAACGGTAGGCAGAACGGATTTGCCAGGGGCTGATGGTTCCCAATTGTTAGTTTCCTTAAAAACAAAATTGTGGCCTTTGCCTGATCAGACAAAAGTGTATCCTGGGCATGAAGAAGATACGACCATTGGCGAGGAGCGGTCGTTAAACCCGTATTTCCACTTTGCTTAAAAGACGGAGGTTTTGTCGCTACATTTTTTTTGCAGATGATGAAGGATCGCCAGGGAGTGTTTTACGCTCAGCGAATCCTTCAGTGAGGCCATGCCAGTGGCTAATTTTCGCTTCTCCATCACGCCAACACAAATAGGCATCTTCACCGTTTATCGTTGTTAAAAAGTCGACAAGTCCTGTATCGATGTCCTTTACTTCAATAGATAAAGTTAGTAAGTGGTCAATTTGCTGACGAGCAGTGAGTAAAGAGAATTCAATTTGCGCTTCTTCTTTAAAAAAATCATCACTGTTGCCATCTTTATTTTCTTTTTGTTTGCGTACCAGGGCAAGCCGCATGAGAGCGAGTTCTTCGCGAGCTTTGCGCAACTCCATGATCTGTCGTTTGATTTGGGGGAGTAAGGCATTTGCTTCTTCGACTGTATAGTAGTGTTTTTCCATAGTTGTCACCTTCCACTTGATCACATCGTCGTCTGACTTTAAGGACGCAACGAACGATGTCTTTTCTTGAGTAAATTTGACGGAATGTAGCAAAATGAAACATGAAATAGCAGGAAAGCGCATTGATACGTCGAATAACTACATCATACACTGGAATGCCCCAATTTAGACAATGGGATAAGGGGAGTGTTTAGACAACATGAATCAGCTATCTCCCCATCTGGAAACAGCATGGAAAGAGTTTAGGGAAAATGGGCAGTTGCAGATCGTCTTTCAACCTATTTTACGCTTAGAATCCGGACAAATTATCGGTTATGAACTTTTAAGTCGCGCATCGTCGGGAAGCGGTCAACCGATGGCGATCGATGAGTTACTAACCGCAGCTGAGGCGTTAGAACAACTTAGTGAGTTCGATTTGTTTTTGTTGGATCGCGCTTTGGATCATATTGGGCGACTTCCACTGGCTAAAATGCGCTTCTTTGTCAATGTGATTCCAAGTACATTGCAATCAAATAAGTTAGCGAAAGTATTACATAACTTTGTTGAACGAACGCGAGGAACGATTCCGCTTGTACTTGAAGTGTGCGAACGGACAGCGGATCCGTCGGCGGCCCCGTGGTCAGAATTGTTAGAACCTATTCGACGGATGGGAATTGACGTGGCGATCGACGATGTTGGCAGTGGGTATGCAGGATTAAACCGCACCGTAGAAATTCAACCGAACTGGATGAAACTAGACATTGGACTCGTTCGCGATATTGACACGAACTCCATGAAAGCAGCGATGGTTGCGAGCATCGTGACTTTTGCGCGCAAACTTGGATCGATTCATTTGATCGCGGAGGGAATTGAAACGCAAGCAGAATTCAATACACTGCGCGATTTGGGGATTGAATATGGGCAAGGGTACTGGTTAGCTAGACCGCTTGACCGCATGTTAGAGGATCAAATCTTGCCACTTGGTAAAGGTCCAAAACGACCGACTTCTGCTGTCTCGTTTGACCGATACGGAGTAGCGCTCGCCGGTTTTCTTGAAAGGATCTGCAATGGGCATGTGGCGGAAACTGCGATGGCGCTTGACGCTTGTAATACCATCGAGCACGTGATTCACGCACGCAAGATCGAGGTCTTTCGCGTCGTCAATCAGCTTGCTTATTCGATGACGTCTGAAGCGGACGTGTTAGACAGTGAACCGTATCCGGTTCCAGATGAAGCGTTTGGGGTTTTGCGTAAAGGACAAGAACACGTTGCACAAAAAACGCAAGACTTAAGTCAGGAATACAGCTTATTGCATGGATGCCTATCTTCAGTGAAAGTGCCTATTCTTGTTCAAGAGCAGCTGTTGGGATTTCTTTATTGCGGGTTTTCCAAGGCCAACCAAGTGCGAGCGAATGTGATTGTCGTATTAAAAGGATTTGCGACTGCGATCGCGATCGGTATCATGGCTCAGCGAATGATCGAACAAGGGTTGCAAAGTCAATTGCTGTCGCCTTTGCCGCAGTCGGAGTTGGAATAGGAGCGTAAAGGCAATGGAAATTGGCGTCATGCACGGCGGAAGACTTGAAGACTACGAACAAGCTGCTAAGCGGCCGCGAGATGAATTGGCGGATTTTAGTGCAAACATCAATCCGCTTGCACCTCCAAAGAGTGTCGTTGATGCAATTGCAATGAGTATAAAGCGTGTTCAAGATTATCCAGATCCTCTGTCACGCCGTTTGCGCAGAGCATTTAGTGAACGATATGCTGTTTCTGTAAAAAGCGTGTTTGCTGCGAATGGAGCTTCTGAAGTCATTGATTTGTTTTTGCGAATCGTGCGGCCACGGCGGGTTCTCATCCTTGAACCTGCCTTTTCTGAGTATGCACATGCAGCAAAACGAAATGGCATAGAGACGGTTTCAGTACCGCTGTTGCCTGACTTTTCATTGCCGCGCGAAATGATTGAGCGGACCCTGGAAAAAGGCGATGTCATGATTTTGACGACACCACATAATCCTTCTGGCCGATTTTATTCACGTGAGGAGATGTCTTTTATCTATGATGCGATTTCTTCGGAACAGGCGTATGCAATTGTGGATGAGGCATTTATCGATTTTGTGGAGAATGGGGAAGCTAGATCTTCTTTGACTTTGCCGCGCGTCAATTCCAGGGTGATGATTGTTCGCTCATTGACGAAGATGTATGGGATTGCAGGATTGCGTCTTGGATTTGGGATCGCAAGTGAAGAACGCGTGGCAGAGATTTTGCGAATGCGCGACGGCTGGAGTGTAAATGTCGTGGCAGAGGCCGCTGGGGTTGCGGCGCTTAGAGATGGAGAATTTGCCGAGCAAACGCGCAATTGGTTGCGCATGGAACGCGCTTACTGCATGGAACGTCTACAGCAAATGCCGGGTTTGCGCGCGCACCCTTCAGAAGCGAATTTTCTCTTAGTCGATGGATCAGCAGTAGAACTTGACGTTGCAAAATGGCAGGAGCGATTAACGCAACACGGACTGTTTGTGCGCGAATGTACGTCTTATGGTACTTTTGACAAAGGGGTATTTCGAATGGCAATTTTGCAGCGAGACAAAAACAAACGGTTACTTGATGCGCTCGCTCAAGAATTGGAGCGGAATTAATGTCTTTCTTTCGTATAAAATGGCAGGCGTTTACGATCCGACTTGCTCGCGTATTACCGATTTCTTTGCTAAAGTTATTCATCTATATTCTAAAAAAGAAATATGTAATCGGTGCAGTTGCCGTTGTATTTAATGAAGAAGGGAAAATACTGCTTTTGCATCATACGTACAGAAAAGATGCATCGTGGCGACTACCTGGAGGTCTAAAAGAAGCGCATGAAACACCTTATGAAACTGTGGTGCGCGAACTACAAGAGGAGGCCAATATACAGGTTGAGCCGCTCGCAGTCATTGCCGTACAACAGTCAAAAATCAGTCTTGACGTTGCAGTTCTCTGTAAGTTAATTTCTGAAGAACCATTTACTAAAAACATTGAAGTAGATGAACGTAAATGGGAGGACCCCTGTACGCTTTTAGCGAGACTACCACATGAGCAGCAATTATTTGTAAATTATGCCATAAAGCTACGCGCATGTTTTAGCCTGTAGCGTGGCTCGTTTCATAGCAGAGAATACTTATGGTGCTTAAGCAAATGCCTGATCAAGCACTCTGCGCACAGTTTCTAAGGGGCATTGTGCGGGTACGTGAATTTGCAGTATGTAGTGGTCTGGACCAAACGTTTTAATTTCGCCTGTGATCGTCTGACCCGTTGCTTTTTGTAGGTCTTGTACCAAGGTATCAGAAGCGACACGATAGGGTACGGTGAGGTCGAATGAGCGTGTTTCTTGTTTACTGTGTACAGTGATCGCAGATAAAATCACGGTCGAGTTTGGAAGTACACGGTGTCGATCGCCATCTTGCAAAGTTGTATAGTACCAATTGACATCGATTACGCGTCCAGTATACTCGACTGAGCTAAAGTAATAGGAACGAAAGCTGATCGTTTGTCCAATCGTAAAAGGGCGAACAGTAAAAAGAATCAGTCCCGCAAAAAGATTTGACAAAGTAGATTGGGCAGCGATTCCAACGATGACACCTGTTAAGGCACCACCAACTAAAATACTACTAATTTGTACCTGTAAAAGGTGTAAAGTGACGATCCCGACAAAAAGGTATCCCAGAGCGCTAAGGATTCTGCGGCCGATGACCCACGCTCGCGCAGCCCCATTCTTTTGCTTGCTAGCGAATTTTGTAAATAGGCGATTGATATAGCGAACAAACCAAAATCCAATGAGCAACCAGGTAATAGCGAGTGCCCAGTGATAGTAGAGATCGTCGCGTTTGGGGAGATTTGCGATGATTCCATTGGTTTGTATCACACTAAAAAGCACAGCTAAAATGATTAATGCGGCAGCCGTGATAGCGAGTCGACGCCATGGCGGCTGTTGATTTGTGAGATCCATTGTATACACTCCTTGTACAGCACTCCATGAATTCAAATTCTATTCTACGCAAACGAATCGCAAAATGGCAAACCGAGATCGGTTAAAGAAAATCGAAAGTAGGGGGGAGACGTCGTGGGTAAGATTCTTGTTTATCACGAACGCGCAGCAAAAGAATGTGTAAGGGAACTGGCGAAATGGGGGATTACGCAGGCTGTCGGCGCGCAATCACAAGCAGAGGCACTGGCTGTTCTCGAAGATGTAGAGATTATTTTTGGCTGGAACATTCCTCAGGATGTGTTTGCTAAGGCGCCCTCTTTGCGCTGGGTTCAACTTATGGGGGCTGGAGTGGATGACATTGTTTTATCCAGGCAGTTACCGCCGCAAGTCATACTTACCCGTATCGTGGGTCAATTTGGCCTTGCCATTGCAGAGTACGTATTTGCTTATCTATTATATCACTACAAACACATTGAACTCTTGCGTGCGCAACAACAGTCGCAAATATGGAAAAAAAAGCGGTTGCCTTTACTCGCGGGCAAAACACTTGCCGTCGCAGGTCTTGGTTCTATCGGAGAGGAAATTATTCGCTTGGGACGCGCTTTTGGCATGCGAATCCTAGGGTTAAGTAAGACGGGGAGCAAACGCGAACTTGTTGATGAGCATTTTTTTGATCGAGATTGGCCGCTTTTTGTAGAGCAAGCAGATATCTTGGTCATTACTCTGCCACATACTTCAGAGACATTCCATGTGGTGAATCAACGTGTATTTGCCGCAATGAAAAGTACCGCTGTGATAGTGAATGTTGGGCGCGGCGCTGTGATTGATGAAGTAGAACTCATACGTTTTCTCGAACAAAATAAAGAGAGCATGGCCATACTTGACGTCTTTGAAACTGAACCTCTTGCCCCTGAACATCAATTTTGGAAAATGAAAAATGTCCTGATTACCCCGCATTTGTCTGGTCCCAGTTCCATTGCCGAAGTCAGTCAATTTTTTTCTGAAAACTTTACGCGTTATCAAAATGGGCAGCCTCTGCTTGGTACAGTGCCACATGGATCTGAATATTAACTTTTAGGCTAAGCTTGTGTTTTTCGACGCAGTTTGCGCGCTTGTACAGAGGTTACATGTGTAGCATGAGTTCGCGTTTCGGATCGCTTTTTTGCATCCGCTTTTGATTTATGTCTCAGATAAAGGGCGCCCAACCAAATGAGAACGAGAGCAATTCCCCCAGCGATAATCCAAATGAGTGTTTTCTTCGAGAATCCAAGAAAAACCAGTGCAGCTCCTAAATCATACGGCATAATACCAAGCCCTGTAGTCCATAAGTACGTCCATGTGCCCACTTCAGGGAGCATCGCTGAGGCGTAATTTAAAACGACAAACGGAATTAAAGGAATTAGGCGTGCCATGAGAAGACCAATCGCTCCATGACGCCCTACGAGTTCATTTAATTTCTCCAAATGCTTGTCTGCTACAAACTTACGGATCCATCCTTCACCAAAGTGTTTGGCGAGTAAAAAAGTGACGTAAGAACCGAGCATGGCGCCAAGCCATACATAGAGAATTCCTAACCACACGCCGAAAATCTGCATGTCGATGACCATAAGAAATTCAGCTGGAAAAGGAATGATACAAAGGAGCGCCATCAGAATGATCGACCCAATCACACCAAAAGGTCCTAAGTGTCGAATAAATGAAGAAACGTCGTGTTCAAAGCGAAAATAGACCCAAACGGCGGCAATTCCCACGACAAGAGTGCCGA
Source organism: Sulfoacidibacillus thermotolerans (assembly GCF_003144315.1). Taxonomy (GTDB): domain Bacteria; phylum Bacillota; class Bacilli; order Alicyclobacillales; family SLC66; genus Sulfoacidibacillus; species Sulfoacidibacillus thermotolerans. Next base: position 124,865 of record NZ_MPDK01000003.1, read on the forward strand.
TGGTCCACCAGAGTGTCGCAGATTTTTTTGTTTTCTGTGGATTTTCTATAGGTTGGGTGATTTGCATGTTGGCACGCCTTTCCGACTGTTCTCGGTATGCTTTAGTATGCGTCATGTACAAATGACCATACGTACTGTTTTTGCATAAAAAAGCCGCTACAACGCAAAAACTAACGTGCAGAGGAGGTGTGTGGAGATGTATGGGACGATTTGGTCGCTCTTGCCATTTCTTGTCGTGATTCCACTTGCAATGCTTACGCGTCAAGTGGTGCCTGCGCTTGTCGTAGGACTACTTGTAGGATCTTACATGATGGCGCCAACCCCACTAGGTGGCATTGACAAAGCTTTATATTATTTATATAAGGAGGTGGAGGTTTCTGGGAATCTTCATTTGATTTTATTCTTATATACTTTCGGATCATTCGTCGGTCTCGTGCGTATTACAGGTGGTGTCAATGGATTTGCGAAGTGGCTGGAACCGCGAGTTAAATCAGTGCGCGGCGCGTTTGCAGTCGCTTGGCTCACTTCGCTTGGCACGTTTATGGCACCAGACTTTCGCATTATTGCAGTAGCTCCCATTATGAAAAGTATTATTGAACGTCTGCATATTCGCCCGCAGAAAATGGCATATGTCATCGATGTGACAGCGACACCCTTGATCAGCTTAATCCCAATAGGTACTGCGTTTGTCGGGTACATGATTGGGCTACTCGCCGTAGCGTTAAAACATGTAGGGAGTTCACAGGCTGCTTACCCGCTGTTCTTGTCGACCATACCACTTAACTTTTTTGCGATTGCGATTCTTCTCATTGGCGCGTACATTAGCTTTTTTAGTAAAGATGTAAAGGCAGCAAATGCGGGTGAGCGTTCGTTTGCAAAGCGGCAAGTTTCATCTGAACATAAAGCGCGCACTGTAATTGCTCATGCGAGTCATTTGCATCGCGGTATACAGATGGAAACCGGTAAATTGGGGACGTTGCATAAACCCTCAGAACATGCGGCTCCCCCTGAAGCCATCGATGTGTTGAGCGAGCAGGCTCCCCCCTCTGCTTTGAATCTCGTGCTCCCTATCTTATTATTGCTCATGCTCACATTCTTTTTAACTTGGTGGAGCGGACACGCGCTTGCAACGAATTTCTTTGGCGTTTTGATGAAGGCAGATGCGACAAAGGCCATGTTACAAGCTATTTTGATCACGCTGGTCGTGTCTTCACTCTTCTATTTGTTTCGCGGGCAGAAAATTAGTAAATTGATGTATGGTGTTCTAGCAGGTGGAAATGAGATGATGGCTGTCATTGTTTTGCTTGTTTTCGTTTGGGCAGTATCTGGAGTTTCCACAGATCTTGGATTTTCACCTTATGTGGCACATACTGTAGGAGCTGTCGTACCAAGAATGTTGATTGCTCCCGCGCTGTTTGTACTAGGGTCAGTGATTTCTTATTTTATCGGTTCTTCCTTTGGAACGTGGGGAATTCTTATGCCTTTAGGCTTTTCCCTTGCCATGACCACACATGCATCACTTGCTTTGATCGCAGCTGCAGTGTTTGCGAGCGGTACGTTGGGTGGATTTGCCTCTCCTCTAAGTGATAATACGGTTGCTATGGCAACTGTTATGAAACTTCCCGTCGTAGACTTCGCAAACTCACTGTTAAAATCAACGCTTTTAGCAGGTGCCGTTGCGACTGTATTCTATGGAATCGCAGGGTTTGTCATGTGAAGTGTTTTGCTGCACTGCGATTTATAACAAAGTGCACAAACACCTAAACGGTGCTTGTGCACTTATTTTGAGCCTAAAGAGGAATTAAAACATGCGTTTTACTGCGGACAAATGATTGTACCAATAGGATCCAGGATAGACAGGCAGATAACCGACCTTATGCAAACCTCCGCCTTCTTGGATCATCTCGCCATGCCCGAGGTAAATGCCTACATGTGCTCCGGCATCAAAGGCAAGCAAGTCGCCTGGTTGCATCGAGCTCACTGGAACACGGTCACCTACATACAGATATTGCCCTTTACTTGAGGTAGTGAACAAGTAGCCAAGTGCATGGTGGTAAACGTATTCAGTGAAGTTGCTACAGTCAAAACCGTATTGCCCACGATCTTCATTGTGTCCCCAAATATACGGGGTTCCCAATTTGCTTTGTGCAATTTGTTTTAGAGCAAGCACTTTTGCCGTGGCGGGTGCAGTGAGTCCTGCACGTGGTGAAATGTTAGGATCTATGCGCACGCCATGCGGTGGCAATGGAATAGAACTACTTTGTCCGCTTGTTTGTCCGCTTGGCGACTGGGTAGTTGTACTTGATCCGGTTGTAGAGGGTACGGGTACATCTGCAACGGTCTGCGCGCCGTTTGTATCGACGGTTCCCGTTGCGACAGAGGCAGTTTTGGTTGGATTGCCACCTGCGCGTAGTTCTGTTCTAACACCACCAGAGTGCGGTGCAGTTCTTGAGTAATTCCAACCAAGGGAGTGATCTAATACCCGTACGCGCCGAATCTCTTCCCGCGGATACTCTGCAGTTGCAAAGTTGATTACGCCGCTTACATCTGCGCTGTCAATTGTTTTTTCGCCGCCAATTTTGTGCAGCGCATGTGGGGTTACAGGTCCTGTATAGAGGCGTTTGACATGTACAGTGACCGTCTTGTTTGATGCGTCATACTCAGTGCCGAGAATGCGATAAAATTTTGGGAGGGGATGGGCTACATAAGCCCCACTTTGCACAAGATGATGTGCAGAAGGAGCAGCAACGGGTTGACCGCAACTTGTAAGGCTCAATAAGGAAACCAGTGCTGCAGCAGCTGGGATTACATGTTTCTGGATGCGCAAAAAGACACCTCCTCAATCATTTGCCTTGTAGTTAGATTGGCAAATGAAGGGGTGTCTTATGCGCAACTTGCTTTTCTTGAAAAAAAGTAGAAACCTGAATTCACGATTCTGTTACGCTGCGCAAAGTGGAGTCACTTTGATTTACAAATTTGCGATAGCGTTGATACATCAAAACGCGCCACGGCAAGAGCATACCAAAAGCGAGGATAAAAAAGAGGCTACCAGTCTGTGGGATTGTTACATAGGACTCAATATACGTATGCAAGGCAAGGCGTAAGATCAATAAAACGAGCAATACAATAATAAAGGCTGGTGAACGTCGCAAATACACTTGACCATCAATGCGCTCCATTTTTGAACTGGCAATCAAGGGGATGGAAAACAAGCATCCAAACAAAAAAGCGATGATTGCGTAAGTCAGTGGAATACGCATAAAGGGAAAAGCAAACATCAAAAATCCGGTTGTCATGCCTAGTGGCGGAATCAGGATTTTTCTTGCCGATGTCGGTTTTTTCGCTGCGTGTAAGCGTACAAAGATGACCATAAGCGCAAAGATCACGATGACAAGCGTACTGAGAAGTTGGAGAGTCGCATTTGAAAAAGCGGGCATTGCACAAATACCTCCTTGCGGCAGTCATGGCATAATTCTTGCAACCTACCCCTTATGTCATCATACCGCAGTCTTCTTACGCATTCAATTCCCGTGCATCATATCGCAAAATGTTTCGATTTTCGATGTGTGTGCTGGAATGTGTTATGATGAGAGCAAATTGCTGTGAAAAGAGGCTTTATTGTTATGATCGAAAACGATTTATTTTTACGGGCATGCCGTCGCGAGCCAGTTGAACGCATCCCTGTGTGGTATATGCGGCAGGCGGGTCGCTATCAACCGGATTATAGAGAGGTGCGAAAGAAGTATAGTCTCATTGAGATTTGTGAACATCCAGAAGTTTGTGCACAAGTCACTCTGTCCCCTGTTCAACAACTGGGCGTGGACGCTGCAATTTTATTTTCTGATATCATGGTGCCCATTGGGGCGATGGGATTGGCGTTTGACATTCAAAAGGATCATGGTCCAGTGATTGAGCAGCCTTTACGGCAAGCAAATGACATTGAGCGCTTAAAACCCATCGATCCGGAGTCAGACTTACCTTATGTATTTGAGACAATCAAAATCTTAACACGTGAATTAAAAGTACCTTTAATTGGTTTTTCTGGGGCTCCATTCACTCTTGCAAGCTATATGATTGAAGGTGGGCCTTCGCGCGATTATTTGCGCACAAAGGCACTGATGTATGGAGAACCCAAGCTTTGGTATATGCTAATGGATCGTTTAGGAGATATGGTGATTACTTATTTGCGGGCACAAGTACAGGCAGGTGCATCTGCTATTCAAATTTTTGATAGTTGGGTGGGGAGTTTAGCTCCCGACGATTATGCAGAGTACGTGCTGCCTACTATGCAACGCATATTTACACAATTAAGTGACTTACATGTACCGCGCATCTATTTTGGTGTGACGACAGGTGAGTTGCTTACTACATTTGTAAAAACAGGTGCAGATGTGTTTGGAGTCGATTGGCGGGTGCCGATTCGATCAGCGCGCGCGCGTGTTGGTCGTAATGTAGCGATTCAGGGCAATCTTGACCCGGCTGTTTTATTTGCTCCGTGGGCTGAAGTGCAACGCCGAGCAGAGGCAATTATTGATATGGGCATCGAACAGCCTGGATTTATTTTTAATCTCGGGCATGGCGTGTTTCCGGCTACCTCAGTTGAACAATTACAGCGCTTAACAAGCTTTGTTCATACTTATAGCGAGCGGGCATTACGGGGATAACGGGGGGATAAGTCACATGGTGAAACAGGTGGCTGTGTTACTGTTGGCGTATGGGACTCCTGCCAATATGGATGAAGTAGAGGCTTTTTATACACATATTCGCCATGGTCATCCGCCAACCCAAGAGCTTTTAGCACAACTAAAAGCTCGTTATGAAGCAATCGGTGGATGTTCTCCACTGATTTCAATAAGTCAAGAAGTCGCGCGTTTGCTTGAGCAGAGATTAAATAAAGTGGCAGAGCAAGACGCTCATTTTAAAGTGTACCTGGGAATGAAACACTCGGCTCCCTTTATTGCAGATGCTGTAGATCAGGCGGTGAATGCTGGCGTCGATGCGGCAGTCGGTATTGTATTAGCCCCGCATTATTCTACAATGAGTGTCGGGGTCTATGAAGAGGAAGCAAAAGAGGCAGCGCATCAGCGAGGATTGGCGCCAGTGACATTTGTCCACAACTGGCACCTTGAACAAGCGTACTTAGACGCTTTAGAAAAGCGATTGCGTCAATCGCTTGCAAAATTCAATGAGGAAGAGAAGCAACATTTGAAATTGCTCTTTTCGGCACATAGTTTACCGCGTAGGATTCTCGATGTAGGGGATCCTTATCCAGAACAACTGCTCGAGACGAGTCAAGCGCTCGCTATGCGGATCGGGTTTACGGATTGGCAGTTTGCGTGGCAGAGCGCTGGTCGTACGAAGGAACCGTGGCTTGGACCAGATATTTTAGAAGTCATTGATACACTTGCAAAAGAGGGATATCGCGCAATACTAGATTGCCCAGTGGGTTTTGTCTCAGATCATTTAGAGGTTCTTTATGACTTGGATATTGAGGCAAAGGCGCGAGCAGAGGCGCAATACATCCATTTTGAACGGACGGCGTCACTAAATACGGATGAAGAGTTACTCGAGGCACTTGCACAATCTGTTTTTCGTGCGTTGCAGACAATCGCTTGAAGTTCGCATGTTTCATGTAGGTCTTTTCTTACTTCGCTTAACGCTTGAGCTAGTATTTTAGGTTGTTTGTTTAAAGGAGCAGTTTTTGCACAAAAAGCAAACAGGGCAGGAGATATCCCCAAAGCCCCGTTTGCTTTTTGTGCAGTAGGTTAGACTTGAAATTGCAGTGTTTCTTTGTTGAGTTCTTGCGCGTGATCGGAAAGTGATACACTCGCGGAGGCGATTTCTTGTGTAGCAGCAGTTTGTTCTTCGGCAGTTGCAGTAACATTTGCAATATCTTGAGCAACCTGTTCGGAGAGTTGCGCAACGCGTCTCGCTGCATCGCGCAGGTTGTCTGAATGCGAGGTCATATCTTTTGCAGAATGCGATACTTCGGCGATCTGCTGTGCAACACTTTGCACTGAAGCGCCGATTTCTGTGAAGATGCCACTCACTTTTTGCATGACTTGTGTGCCGATTTGTACTTGTTCTTTATCCTCGCGCGCAGCGATGACAGATGCATTCGTCTCTTTTTGAATATCCAGAATGAGTCGACCGATATCGGCAGAAGCTTCGCGCGACTTTTCCGCAAGTTTGCGCACTTCATCAGCTACAACGGCGAAACCACGGCCCTGCTCGCCTGCGCGGGCAGCTTCAATCGCGGCATTTAAGGCGAGGAGATTCGTTTGTTCAGCAATGTCATTAATGAGTTTAATAATTTCACCGATCTGGCGGGAGCGGCTTTCTAATCGCTCGATTCGCTCTTGGTTGAGATCGACATGCTCGGCAATGCGTTCCATCTGGGTGAGTGCACTATGCACGGCTTCATCGCCTTCACCTTTATGTACGACTAATTGTTGTGTTAATTCTGCCGTTGTTTGGGCACTCGATGATACGACGTTAATCGCTTGCAACGTCTCCTCAAGAATGGATTCGATCGTTCCAACTTCGTGACGTTGTTGTTCCGCTGCTTCAGAAACTTGTGAGGCGTATTCAGCGAGATTCGTAGATGCAGAAGCGACTTCTTCTGTGGTTGCGTTTAGTTCTTGCGAAGTTGCGGCAAGTTCGCTGGCAGCTGCTTGAATTTGATGAACGAGTGCGGCAATTGCTGTTTGCATATGTGCGAAAGAGTCGGCAAGTTGTCCAGTTTCGTCGTTGCTGCGCGATCCTGTAAGTGTTTGTTTGAAATCGCCGTTTGCCATACTTTTAGCAAGTTCTACTAGGGATTTTAGATTTTTAATCACTCGTGAGGTTAGATAAAGCTGGATAAAAATTGCAAGCAATGTAGCGACGATCGTCCCGATGACATTGACAGTATGTGCATAGGCGATGTAATTTTTGAAGGCAGCTTCTGCCTGTTGGCGACGTTGGATAATCGCTTGTGTCAGTTGGTTGAGTGCTTGAAGTGTTGGGTTCACCGGAACTTTCACAAAGTTTTCCTGCGCTTGCAAACGCAAAGTCCCGGTGTCGATTGCAGTCATGGTTTGATAATTTCCCATCAGATATTGCGACCAAGCTTGGTTAAATGCATTGAGATCAGCTTTATACGTCGTTTTTGCAGCTGCTGGCGCGGCGGTGATTTCTTGGAGCAATTGTTGCGTGAGTGACTTAATGGATGTTAGATCTGATTGATAGGCGTTCATGTAGTACTGCTCTGTCGCAGGAGGTGACATCAAATAGCGTGCGCCGTGGGAATCGGCACTGCGCACTGCGGTGTCAAGAGACTGGACTGTCGTAAGTAGGTGGTCATTGCTGTCAAGGATACGTTCAGCTTGTTGTTGTGAAACACTATAAAGACTGGACGAAATGATAATTGTTATCACATAGATGGCGCTTCCGAGCAATGTGCCAGTTATAAATTTTGAACGAATACTCGCCAAAGTGTGAACACCCCATTCATATAATCTACAAAGCTAGGCAAAACAGGTGTTGAGATGTTGTGTCACATTTGATTCACCTCGGTCAATGGACTGTGAATGTTTTAGTTAAAGATGAAATCTATGGATGTTAATTCGTCGTGGCGGTTCGAAATTCCTGCAGAAAACGCCTGGATTCTAGCAAATTTTGTCGAAAAAAAACGAGAAGCCTCGTTTAGCGCTGTCTCGTTTTTGTAAATTTTTTTATTCCTTAATGGACTGCGGGCCCATTGACTACTGTGACAATCGTTCCAATTGGCACGCGCATGAAGATTTGTTTGGCAACAGACGGCGGGAGTTCGACACAGCCGACACTTTGGGGAAATCCATACTGTTGGCGAATAAATCCATGAACTGCGCAACCTCCGCTAAAGTACATCACATATGGAACGCCAGGATCGTCATAGTAGGTTCCGTTTGGATTTTGCCCTCGCATGGTTTGGGATCGATATTTTTCATAGATAGGAAACGAGCCAATAGGGGTACGTGCGCCTGCAATCCCGGTATTACAAAGACTGGTAAGGAGTAAGTGGTTTCCCTGATAGAAATAAAGCCGTTCAGGAATGGTTTCTTTCACAAGAATGTGATAGGGGGCGGGAAGAGCGTTTGGGGTTGGGATGTGCTTGACAGATTCTGCGATCATCTGTTGAAGGGTTGGTGTTGCAATCCCATTTACAGGAAGTTTATGATCGAATTCATAAGTCATCACAGCGCCTTCTGTATAGACGCCGTAGTATCCAGTAAGGATTGGATAGGAATAATCATGTAAATCTTTTAATTCCTTCTGTAGTTGCCATACTTCTTTTGACGAACTGTTTAATTCGAGTGTCTGATACAGCTTTTTGGGTTTGCTTTTATGCGTCATATGCTCTTTTGTAGAAAGAGTTGCTGGTTTGCTTGATTTTGCTGCAGCGGTTGTGGCTACAGATTGGCATCCAGACAAAAAAAGAGAAGTGACGGCGAGAGGGAAAAAGTATTTGAGCAATTTCAATGGCAAAACCTCCTTTAGAGCAGACGGAATGCATTAAAATCCTTCTGCCAAGATAGACGGTGACTTTCTGGTTTTTGGTTACATGCGATGAGGTTGCGTACCCCCAATCTGTACCGTCTATATGGATAAGCGCCATTTTGCTGGATTATGCCAGAAGAAAGGTTGTGAGTAGAGGGAAACTACGAGGGAAGGGCCTTTATCCTGCAGTGACAAGGTATAAAGGCGCGCGTTCGATTTGCTGTGCTTGTTTCATATTGAGAAAACCTACACTAACCATGCTTTTTAGAACTTCCCATTGGCGTGCTTTTGCAAATTTGAGATGCTTGATTGGATCATAAAGGCTTGGTGCCTGCGGGAGGCCAGCTAAAATGGCACACTCTGCTGGCGTAAGATTTTGCACGCTTCGATTAAAGTAAATTTTCGCCGCCTGTCCGACACCGTATGCACCATGTCCCAAATAGACTTCGTTTAGGTATAGGGCTAATACTTCATTTTTGGGAAGGGCTTGACTGACCATAATCGCGAGGGCAATCTGTTTTAATTTTCGGGGAATTGTTTTTTGATCACTTAGAAAAATATCTTTCACCAGTTGTTCAGTAATTGTACTTCCCCCTTCTACGAGACGGCCTTTCATCAGGTCGACAAAGAGCGCTCGCAAGATTCCCTCAATATCAATCCCATGGTTATGATAGAATCCACGATCTTCTGTCGCGATGAGCGCTTTTTGTAAAAAAAGGGGGATGTCAGATAATTGCACATATCCCCCGTGAGCGGCTGCGCGCGCCTCCACACGCTGTACAAGGAGCGTTGGAATGTCAGGACTCCACACGGACTGTATGTAGAGTCCACTTGCAACCGTGACGAGTGCGAAAGAAGTGATCAACGAAAGCATGACTCGTCTCATACAAGGTTCCTCCTTGAATCGCCAACCCTATCTGCGTGAAGGTGGAGGGACTTCTGTCGTGCGGCGCCCCGTTTGGTGTTTACGCATCTCTGCGACGACAAGTCGATCAAGCTGCGAAGACAATTGAATGATTATGGGGTCTTGCAGATTGCCATGTCGCGCAAAGTGTTCTTCCATAGCTTTTCGAATCAGCCACATTTCTTGTGAGGATGAGTGATAGGGTAACAACATTGTGCCTTCATCATACAGGTTGTCGGTTTTTTTATGTTCAATCACTGTAGCTCCACCTAAATTAAGCACGAACAGAAGTTTCCATCACGCTTTTTATCGTCGCAATTGCAAGATCGAGTTCTTCTTTCGTAATAATTAGCGGTGGTGCAAAACGAATGACGTTTTCATGCGTTTCTTTACACAATAGCCCCTTGTCTTTCAGGGCTTCGCAATAAGGACGAGCTGCCGTTGTCAGTTCCATGCCAACGAACAATCCTCTGCCGCGCACTTCTGAGATTACAGGATTTTGGATTTCACGCAGTTTCTCAATAAAATATTGTCCAAGTTCTAATGATCGCTCAGCTAATTGTTCATCGACAATGACATCAAGTGCAGCGATTGCACAGGCGCAAGCTAACGGATTGCCACCAAAAGTAGATCCGTGCGAACCCGGTTCAAAGACGCCAAGAATGGCACGGTCTGCCGCAACGGCAGAGATGGGCATAACACCGCCGCCAAGTGCCTTGCCTAAGATGTACATGTCAGGGACCACATCTTCCCAGTCACAGGCAAATAGTTTTCCCGTTCGGCCAAATCCCGTTTGGATTTCGTCAGCGACAAAGAGTACATCGTTTTCCTTGCAAATGGCATATGCTTCTCTGAGGAAGCCTTCTCTTGGTATAACGATTCCAGCTTCTCCTTGAATCGGTTCGACAATGAGTGCAGCTGTATTTTTTGAAATCGCTTGACGCAAAGCAGCCGTATCACCATAGGGGATAATTTTGAAACCGGGCGTCATCGGGCCAAACCCGCGTTTGTATTCATCATTTGATGACATGGACACGGCCGTTAGGGTGCGACCATGAAAATTCCCTTCACATACGATGATTTCTGCTTGATCAGGAGCCACTTTTTTTACGTCATATGCATAGCGCCGAACTGCTTTGACTGCTGTTTCTACCGCTTCTGCACCCGTATTCATCGGTAAGACCATTTGTTTCTTCGTAAGTTCGGCAACCTTTTGATAAAATGGACCCAGTTGGTCATTGTGAAAGGCCCGCGAAGTGAGCGTTACGCGATCCGCTTGATCTTTTAATGCTTGAATGATGCGCGGATGACGGTGCCCCTGATTCACGGCAGAATAAGCGCTTAACATATCCATATATTTATTTCCTTCAGCATCGTACACCCAAATGCCTTCTGCTTTTGCGACAACGACGGGTAATGGATGATAGTTATGCGCACCATATTGTTCAGTTAGTGCAATCATTTCTGTTGAATTCATGATGTAGTTTCCTCCTGTGATCAGACCTATGCTGGGACGGTGAAGGCAACATGAAGTACTTTATAGGTATTGTACCTCCGACTGACCAATCAGAACAAATTGACGAGTTGCGGCGCAAGTATCCAGGAAGACATCTGGCTCATATTGATCCGCATATCACACTCATTCCACCACTCGAGTTTACCGAGACGCCTTTCGATTGGCTTCAAATGATAGAACAGACGTTGGCAGAGATTCAACCATTCTCGATTCAACTTGGTCAACCGGGCTTCTTTTCGCAGCGAGTGTTGTTTTTAAATGTTCACATCTTGCGTGCAAAGGGGAAGGAGAGTAACGCATTGCATCGTATGTATGAAAAAATGCAAAGTGTCACTGAACCGTATCGAACACAGGCGAGTCAATATGCACAAAGTAATCGCAATGGGTCGTTTCACCCACACTTAACTGTAGCTATGGCGTCCTTTGGAACATCTTTTTCTGTTATGACACAGATGTATGCGGACGCAACTGTACTGAGTCCTCTATTTCATCCTTTCATCGTCCGATCTGTGCGCGTTTTCGTAAAAACACCGGAGCGTTGGATTCCTTATCGAGATATAAACTTAGCTAAATAGTTGCCGTTGCTCTTGCTACCTGCTTACGGCATCAAGAGAAACGGCATCTTGTCTGTTGTACGTTTGATGATTCACTCGTGAACTTTATGAGAAGTATTTTTCAAATGCATTGACTAATTGTTGAGTAACGTCTTCTACAGAGTGTCCTTCAATCTGATGTCGTTGTAATAGATAGAGAAATTCACCATCTTTAAAGAAACCGACTGAAGGGGAAGAAGGAGGATAATTTTTAAAGTACGTGCGCACCTTTTTTGTCGCCTCTACATCTTGACCAGCAAAAACAGTTACTAAGTGGTCAGGGCGAGGTCCTTTTTCTAAAGCAAAAGCGACCGCTGGGCGTGCGATGCCAGCTGCACAACCACAGATGGAGTTTACAACGACGAGCGTGGTTCCTTTGACTCCCTCAATGGCTGCCACGACATCGTCAGGGGTGCGCAATTCTTTAAAGCCAATCTGCGTAAGCTCTTCGCGCATGGGCTGGATCATTTCTAGAAAAATCGGGGAATCATACGCCAAATTCGAGTCCTCCTTTATCTCTTGTAGTTGGATTATAGCACATTGCGTTTCGTTCGTTAGGATTTTGCTGTCACTGTCGCAGGATTGCGCTTTTTATCGCGCCTGTATCGGAAATAAAAACTGCCGGCTACAATGAGGATGAGCGCAATCAAGCCAGAAGGGACAGGATTTGCTTCAATCCAGCGCAATCCTACATGCCAATAGGCGCTGACCGTGCTGCCTAGTAAGATAAACATGCTCGCCCAAAGAGCCGCTGAGATGATCGTAATCACGAGGTAAAGCGGGACATTGAGTTTGTTCATTCCTGCAACATAAGCGATCAATACGCGCACGCCAGCGATGAAGCGACCAAATCCCACAATCGGTATGGAGTATTTGCGAAATGCGGTCTCTGCAGCGATTAATTTTTTTTCATCGAGCCGTACGTAACGACCATAGCGTAATAACACGGGGCGCCCTACGTAAGAACCGATCAGATAGGCGATGAGTGAACCAGTAAAGGAACCGAGTGTGGCGATAATGAGTAGCGGTACGATACGAAAAACACCTTGATGCCACATAAAACCTGAAAAGACCAAAATCGTTTCAGCGGGAAACGGAATTAACAGAAACTCTAAAATCAGTGCAATAAAAATTCCCGGATATCCATAGTGGACTAAAATGGCGTGCGGCGACATTCCTATCATCCATTCGTTCTGTAGATTTGCAAAAATTTTTCTTCGCTACTCTCTATGACGTTGTGAATGGTCGATTTGTTCGATCCAGTGATTTAGGGATGGGGAATTCCTGTTAGAAAACTGTGGTCCTTATTTTACTGTATTGTCTTTTTGCGGCACAATACTCAACCTAATGAAATCTTAGCTATTGACTGATTGCCGCTTCGTGCTGGGCCGTTGTTGCCCATATGATGTGTGCAGGCAATTCTGGCATAGTCCAATCCGTCTTTACCCAGGTAACAAATGCGGCAACGAAATCCGGATCCCACTGTGTTCCACTGCCATCTTCCAAAATCTCGAGTGCTTTTTCAATCGGCATGCCTGAGCGATAAGGTCGATCTGAAGTCATCGCATCAAATGCATCTGCTACTGCAATAATTCTTCCCAGCCAGTGAATCTGATAACCAGCCAGCTCATCAGGATAGCCTTTGCCGTCAAATCTTTCATGATGGGAACGGACTCCAGGCAATAATGGAGCCATCGCAAAACTTGGTTGCACTTGTTTGAGTATGGCTTCACCTAGTACTGGGTGACGTTTCATCTGCTCAAATTCTTCATCGGTGAGTCGTCCTGTTTTTAAGAGAACGTCGTCTCTCACGCCAATTTTACCGATATCATGCAACAGGGCCGATTTGCGCAGTCGTGCGAGATCGAAGGAAGACATTCCGAGTTGCTTCCCGAGTTCTACAGCATAATGTGCTACGCGGTAGGAGTGTCCAGCTGTGTACGGATCGCGGGCATCAAGTGCCGCAGCGAGTGTAGCGTAATAGCTATCTAGCAATCTTTCGTTGATGGCATCACGGTGTGCAAGTCCTTCTACCATTTGGTTAAATCCTGAGATGAGACGTGAGAATTCATCAGAGTAGAGATCTGTTGCCCGCACTGTAAAGTCTCCTTGCTCAACCTCGTGCATGGTTGCTTTGACTTCAGCAATTGGGAATACAATGTTGCGCGCTAGCAGCCAGGCACTAAGAACTGCAAATCCTGCGCCAAATAGAAAGAGGATAAGAGCCCACGGCCAGTATTGCGAGGCGAGTGCAGGCGCCGATTCTGCTAAGCGAATCTGCGTTGCAAAGCTAAAGAGCAACAGGGGAAAGATTCCCATGATCAAAAGACTCAATGTAAATTTGACGCGAATTGGAATAAGGACTGTGCCATGCAGGGAGAGATCGGTCAACGAACGGTTGCGTGCCATTTCATTTAAATGTCGAAGCAAGTCGCGAATCGCTTCACTTTGGAGAAAAAACTCGATGAGGCTGTGCATACTTGCGATAAGAACGGCGACAATTGCGGCAAATATGATGTATGCATAGGGTACAGTTAGCCGATGAGTCGACATTTCATAAAGCGTAATTACAATCGCTGGAATGGAGAGTCCCAATAAATGAGGTCCCATGGTGCGCTTTACTGACAGCCATGGAAAGCGATGAACCTGTAGATATGCCATTTGTATTTGTTCAAATGTCAGTTGTGTTTCGTCTGTGTGAAAAGCAGGAGCAATGGGACGCAAGTGGCTGCGCAATACCAGAAATTCACTCAGCCACATGACGCAAAGTGAGATCATGAGTGTATCGGATAACAAAATTGCTTGGCCTTTCGGAATGGTGAGGATCGAAAAAATAAAGATACCGCCGACACCAAGTACCGTAACGATAGAACTAATCGCATAATTCAGCAATAATCGGCCTAAAAACTTACGGTATACCTGATTTGCGGTGGAGTTGCGATCGACCATCCGTTAGCCTCCCCCAATGCTCATGCACGATATTTCTATCATATCACATGAAATTTCCACGTAGGAGGGGCAGTTGTGGTTTTGGCAAGTGCATAGCGCTTGTATGGAATAGGAGATGACGGGAAAGTTACTTAAAGAGTCTGTGAGAAGGTATCGAATAGGGGGTTCATTCGCTTCATGTCCTTGCGAAGCACACTTTTTACGTTCTTGTTTCTAGCGCTCCTGGGGTATTCTTTGTGGGCATTTTGGAAGGTAATGTATCACCGGCAAGTTTTCATGCATTTAGGTATTTCGCGACAGGCGCGCGGTGAATCGCGTGAGCGCCTGCGCTTGGCTTTGCGTCAAGTATTTTTACATAGCAAGTTATTTAAGGATCGGCGCAGTGGATTTATGCATCTGATTATTTTTTATGGTTTTTTGATTGTTCAACTCGGGGCCTTGCAAATCATCATAAAGGGTTTTATCTGGGGATTTGAATGGCCGATTGGCAAGGCGGAGCCGTGGTTTAATTTTTTTGAAGAATTGACTGTGGCTGCAGTGATTGTAGCCGTTTTGTATGCGGGATACCGGCGTTTTGTCGAACGACTAAAGCGTTTGAAAAAATCAGTAAAGGCATCGATTGTCCTGTATTATATCATTGCACTTATGTTATCTGTATTCTTTGTTTTGGCTTTTGAACGATTGTGGCTGGGGATTCCCCCCTCGCCATTTACCCCTTTTTCATCACTTCTCTCCTTTCTTTTTGAGGGGATTCAGCCGCAAACCGCCTATCTTTGGTTTTATGTGTTTTGGTGGGCGCATCTCCTGATCCTGTTGTCATTTTTACTCTATGTCCCACAATCAAAGCATGCACATCTTCTTTACGCGCCATTTAATATTTACAGTATGGATGTGGGGCCGCCTAGTATGCCCGTAGCGCTCGATTTTTCGGATGAATCGATTGAAGAGTTTGGTGCTGGGAAAGTCGAAGATTTTACGCGTGGACAATTGCTTGATTTGTACTCGTGTGTGGAGTGTGGGCGCTGTACAAATATGTGTCCTGCAAGTAATACAGGGAAAATGTTATCGCCGATGCATCTTATGACGAAACTTCGCGATCATTTGACGGAAAAAGCAGAGTTGCTCACAGGTAAGTCTCCTTGGGAACCAGGTCGCATCATGGGGGCACCGTTCGGGATGGCACACGTGATGAGTCCTGATTGTTTTACAGTCGGACCCCCTGAGAATTTTGTTCCCGATGAAATTCTGCAGACAGATATCGGTCCGACGATGCATCGTCAAGCAAAGGCATGGCATTTAGAAGAGCGAGATGCCCGTGAGGTACAGCTACTCGGGGAAGTGATGACTGAGGAGGAGCTATGGGCGTGTACGACATGTCGTAATTGTGAAGATCAATGTCCGGTTGGCAATGAGCACTTGAGTCATATTTACGCGATGCGACGCTACCTTGTTATGACAGAAGGGAAAATGCCTGGTGAAGCGCAACGCGCGTTAAACCATATTGAACGTCAAGGGAATGCTTTTGGAATGAGTCGCAAAGAACGAATCAAGTGGCGCGAGGAACGGCCGGATTTACAGATTCCTACAGTAGAAGAGCGTGCTGAGTTTGAATACCTTTTTTGGGTAGGTTCAATGGCTGCATATGATCCGCGCAGTCGCAAAGTTGCATTTTCCTTCGTGGAGATTATGCGCGAAGCAGGTATTCGTTTTGCCATTCTAGGCAATGAAGAGGGGTCGTCCGGAGACACAGCTCGGCGACTTGGCAATGAATACTTATTTCAAGAGTTGGCCAAGCAAAACATTGAGGTTCTGCAAGCGTATGGTGTGAAAAAGATTATTACCTGTGACCCCCATACCTTTAATGTGTTTAAAAATGATTATCGGGAATTTGGACTTGATGCAGAAGTTTACCATCATACGCAGATGATCGCGCAATGGTTGCGCGAAGGGAAGCTAAAGCCTAAAAAAGCTGTGAACGAACGCATTGTTTATCACGATTCTTGCTATCTGGGACGGTACAATGGCATTTATGACGATCCGCGGGCAGCTTTAGAAGCGATTCCGGGGATCGAACTGCTTGAGATGGAGCGCAATCGCGAAAACAGTATGTGTTGCGGAGCGGGTGGAGGTCGCATGTGGATGGAGGAGAGAGAAGGCAATCGCATCAACGTCACACGTGTGAAGCAAGCGCTGATTACTCATCCGACTGTGATTGCTGCAAATTGCCCCTATTGTCTTACTATGATGAGTGATGGAGTAAAGGCGGTCGATGCAAATGATGTCATTACGCTTGATGTAGCAGAACTTGTTGCACGTTCCTTAGGCGAATAAAGAAACGAAGGATACGGCAGCACCATACTCTATCCTATTCATTTAGGATGGGGGATCACAAATGAAGCCACACGTTATCTGCCAATTTCTAGAGCACTTATTTGACTTGCATTGTGTGCAAATCGACCGGATCAAACCAGGCGTTTATCGCATTGTAGAAAAAAATGGGCGGGTTTATGGGTTGAAACAAATGAACTTTACTCGTTCTCGTCTAGAGTGGATGGATGCGTCACTTGCGATGGTGCGCAAACGCGGATTTACCCACTATGTTTGGGGGACGTGGCATGATCTAAAGCAGGGAAGTACTGCTTATTTGTTGATGGACTGGTTGCCAGGCGTGTCACCAGATCCTTCTAATCTGCTTGATTTACAAAAGGCAGCAGCTTTACTTGCGATGTTCCATCGTGCAGGCTGTGAGCCGCTTGTGCGTGGTACAGGTGCACGAGTTACATTTGGTACATGGAAACGGCAATTTCAGCAGGGGAGTGTATGGCTCGAGCGAGCGAGACGTGAAAACTGGCCTTTTTTACAGGGGAAATCCATATCCCTGTCAGCGTATCGAAAAATGCAAAAACGTGCGCAGTTAGCACTTGACATTCTACAGCAAGAGCAGTATGAGAAGATCAGTCGTGCACAAGGGGTCTTATGCCATGGGGACAGTGGGCCGGCAAATTTTATTATGAATAAAGATGATGTGCGGATGATTGATTTTGAAACTTTGCGGATTGACTTACCAAGTTATGATGTGTTTCGCATGATCCGCTTAGCTGGCAAAAAAAATGGCTGGGATCTTGCTGCGGCTTTGGCGGTAGTAGATGGGTATGAACGAATTTCGCCACTCTCCTTAAGCGAACGCCAACTCGTCATCGCATGGCTCGCTTATCCTGCGAAATTATGCAAGTTATTACGTGCATATGGCGTTGCGACAAGGGGACAAAGAGATGCACTAGAAAGTAGGATGGCTCATCTCATAAAACGTGAAGAAGGGCTTTCACATTTGGTACAGCAACTACGCACGCAATTGTAAAAAATAAAATGGAGGGGATGGCGTGAAACACTGGATCGACCACCTTGGGAGACTCGTTGAGATTCCGAAAGAGCCAAAGCGCATCATCTCTTTGTGCCCATCACTCACAGAGACATTGTTTGCACTGGGACTTTCGCACCAGATTGTTGGGCGTACACGTTTTTGTATTCATCCTGCCCCACAGGTCTCATTGAAACAAAACGTGGGAGGTACAAAGCAGGTCGACTATACGGTGATCGATCGTTTGCAACCGGATCTTTTGATCGCGGAGAAAGAGGAAAATACCAAAGAGATGATCGGAGTGCTGGAGCAGAAATATCCCGTGTACGTAGTCAATGTAGAGAGTGTCGAGCAAGCGCAGCAAGCAATCTTAGATTTAGGTGCCATTACTCTGCGAAATGAAAAAGCATGGCAACTCGTCAAAGACATTCGCTCATCTTTTGCCCAAGCAAAACGTGCTGCTTCATGGCGAGTCGTCTATTTGATTTGGAAAGACCCTTATATGGCAGTAGGTACACCTACTTATATCGATTCTCTCTTTACATATTTTGGTTGGATTAATCTCGGTTCGGAATTGCCAGGGCGCTATCCCACGATTACTCTCGAAGATTTGCGGCGATTGCGGCCAGATGTCGTGTTCTTGTCATCCGAGCCATACCCGTTTAAGGAAAAACAAGTTCGCGAAATACAAGAGGAATTACAATCTGCGCGCGTGCTTTTGATTGATGGGGAAATTGCTTGGTATGGGGTGCGCATGCAAAAAGCTGTACAGGAAATGGAGCGTGTGCGAGTACTCGTAGAGGAGATAGCACAGTAATGCAAACGGCCGATCTATCGCAGGTCGGCTGTTTGCATTATATTTTTACCTTTCCTCAACAACGAGCTACATTGCGCGCAACTGAGGGTCAGTTGGCATGTTAGGGGTTGGGTCAGATAATGCATCGAGACTCTTGCCGCTTGGTTCAGGGAGCAGCATCGTGAGTGCTATGCCAAGCAGGGCAAAGACAAACGTGATGTCAAGTGTTCCTGCTAAGCCAAGAGTCGAACTAAGGACCGGGAACAAAAAGGCTCCAATGAACGCGCCAATTTTTGCGATGCCGGCAGAGAAGCCATGGCCAGTCGTGCGCACACTGACTGGAAATAATTCTGCTGAGAGAACAAACGTCGTAGTGTTTGGACCAAATTCTGCAAAGAAGTAGCTGATCGCGTATAACACGAGGAAAGGACCGACCATCGTCGTGATCCCAGGGATGATTCCCATGAGCAGAAATGCGAGACCCATGATAAAGAATCCGATAAGCTGCAACTTTTTATGGCCAATTTTATCGATTGTCGTAAAGGCCAAAATGTAGCCGGGGACGGCTGCAATGGCAAAGATCATCAGCGACCAAGCCTCTGCGGTCAGGGCGCTAGCGTGTGGAGCAATCAGTTTCATGATCAGCGGCGTCGAAATAGAATTCCCATAATAGGCATAGTCGAATAAAAACCATGTTCCCGCAGTGCCAAGCAAGGTAAGCATAAGACGGCGATTTGAGATAAATTTCCATATATTCATTCGTTTACTTGGAGTTGCTTCTTGATCTGCGACGATTGCCCCGCCAGAAAAGCGCCGAATGTTCTCTGCAGCAGCCTTTACTTGGCCACGTACTTGCGCTTCAAAACGAGGAGATTCTGGCATGGTCCGTCTAAAGTAGATGACGGCAAGCGCAGGAATCGCACCGAGACCAAGCATAATCCGCCACGCAATATTTCCGTCGACGCCGCTTGCAAGGAGAGTCATAGCTACGATAGGGCCAGCAATCAGGCCGAGCGCCTGCATTGAAAATACAAGCGACACGAGTTTGCCGCGGTCTTTGCGATTGGCGTACTCACTCATGAGCACTGCGCTCACAGGGTAATCACCACCGATGCCAAGCCCCATAATAAAGCGGAAAACTAACAGCCACAAAATATTTGGAGATAATGCTGATAGTACTGCTCCGATCGCCATAATTGCAGCTTCTAATCCATACACTTTTTTCCGTCCAAATACATCTGATATGCGACCAAATATAAATGCGCCAAGAAAAGCAGCAATGAGCGAAGTGCTTCCAAGCAGTCCAACCATTTCTTTAGATAAGTGCCATTGACCTTTGATGAGTACAAGCGCTGCGCCGATGATGAATAAATCGTAGGCATCAGTGAAAAAGCCTGCCCCAGCAGTCAGCACTGCGCGAAGATGAAATAATCCCATTGGGGCTTCATCAAGCGCTTGGCTTAAGTGGTTTTGATTCGACATTTCGCGTGTCTCGTCTGGCGCGAGCAATCGCGCGACAAACGAGTGTCCCCCCTTCCAATTCTCGTGTGCGGCACACAGAGTGCGTCCGTGTTTCTATACTTCATCCTAATGAAAAAATGCAAAGGCTTCGTAAAGATCGTGCGAAGATCTGATCATGAGGCTGTAAATCTATTGCGAAGGAGTGAAAACATATCGAGGATGTGGTGTGGCATACCGTTTTAAAGGGGGCGAAGAGGAAAATGGGAGTTAGCGAGAATGGATAAGAAAAATTCGAAAAAGATCGGGGTTGTATTGAGCGGTGGAACCTTACGAGGTGCTGCACATATCGGGGTCTTACGGGAATTGCACCGTATGGGAATTGAACCAGCAATGATTGCGGGAACTTCGGTCGGCGGATTGGTCGCTACAATGTATGGGCGCGGTCTGTCACTTAATTTATTAGAGGAGATTGTTCGGGAGTTTGACGGACGCAAACTACTTGACATCTCGCTGCCGACATTCGAGTTGATGTGGGCCGTGCTTTTGTTTCCCCTTTATTATTTTCGTGTGCTCAAACATATTTCACAACGCGTTCCACCAGGATTTATTGTGGGTGCAAAGTTTGAGGCGTGGTTGCGCAAACTGATAAAAATAACACCAACTCGTCTTCCTATTCCGCATCTCATTACCTCTACGGATTTGTTGTCAGGGGATGCGATTGTTTTTTATGGTGCTACAGAGCAACCTCATCCCTTGCCGCGTGTACAATTTGTCCCGATGGCAGATCCTGCACTTGCCATTCGTGCGAGTTGCTCTTTACCAGGCGTGTTTTTGCCTCGCGAAAATGCGCCCCATCTGTTGGTTGATGGTGCTCTTCGCAACAATTTACCGATCGATTTATTGCACCATCTAGGATGTGAAAAAGTGATTGCCGTCGATTTGCACAAATCTCAAATGGATGATCACTTCAAAGTTTCCTATTTGTCAGTGATGGATCGCATGATGGACATCATGTTAGATGAGTTGATGGAAATACGAATTGGGAAATATCGTCCCTTTGTCATTCGTCCAAATCTTGATGGGGTCGGTTGGACGACATGGGATGCCCTTACTGACGCTGTTGAAATTGGTGCAGATGCGACAAAAGCTGTGCGCGCGCAATTATTTTCCTATCTTTTGCATTCACCTGGGCAGGAGTAAACAAGCAAAAGTAGATCTAAAAAACAACAAATTAAAAATGAAAGCGTTTTAAGTTTGAAGTGAAGAAGAACCTGAGAAATGCGCGTTGGACGGCATCTTTAAAATCGTGTTAGACTAATTCACGAGGCTTTATGGCGCGAATAAGTGGATAGGATCGGAGGATTTTTTTTGATGGCGCACCGAGTGGTTTTAATTGGCGGCGGCTATGCGGGGATGTATTTTTTGCGTACAACACTTGACGCATTGCCGTCAGATGTACAGATTACACTAGTAGATCGCTTGCCTAAGAGCCCGCTGAAAACCGAATTTTACAGTATAGCTGCAGGGACTTCTTCTTTAAAAGAGGTAACCCTGCCTTTTCCTGCACACCCCCAATTGACGGTTGTCTATGATGAAGTAATTGGGATTGACCAAGAAAAAAAACAGTTGAAACTGCGGGAAACAGAAGATCTGATTTACGATACGTTAGTGGTTGCACTTGGGTGTGTCGACCGATTTCACAATATACCTGGTGCGGAAGAACATTCCCTTAGTTTACAGAGCCTGAAACGAGCACAAATTACGGGACACGAAATTTTGACGTTAGACGCATATCGCTCTGTTGTGCTGATCGGAGCAGGCTTGACAGGCGTCGAACTGGCTGCGGAGTTGCGCGAGACGAGGCATGATTTGAATATTACGTTAATCGACCGAAACGAACTTGTCTTAAATGGTTTTTCTACTAAATTGCGCCAGTATGTAGAGAATTGGATGACAGAGCATGAGATTGAAGTTTTACACGGTATAAAAACGCAAGCGATTTTTTCTGACCATTTAGAGCATGCAGAGGGTGAACTGCCGTTTGATAAATTAGTATGGACGGCGGGAATTCAAGCGAACCCTTTTGTTCAATTGATCCAAGGGGCTGAGTTTGATTCAATCGGACGCATTGTAGTCGATGAGTGGCAACGCGTTCCCTCCGATCCAGCAATTTTTGCAATTGGCGATTGCGCGGCTTCGGATCATCCGCCAACAGCTCAATTAGCTGAGTTTCATGGCGAGTATGTGGGAGAAGTACTGCTCGCACAATGGCGCAATCAGCCGATAGGGAAGCGTACATTTGCTCCGAAGGGAATGCTCGGATCGCTTGGACGGGGTTCAGGTTTTGGCACACTAAAGGGAGTAGATATGTCTGGAAAAATTCCGCGAATGTTGAAAAGCGGGGTGCTTTGGTCCTATAAGAAACATGTCGAGACAACGTGAATTTACTTTCCTTGCTTGACTTTAAATCGTACCCTCTTTATACTAAATTCACTGTATTACCGCGATGGAGCTCGCGTAATTTCCCAATTGGGAATGATGGCCCCTACAGATGACACTCATTTTGAGTGTTTCTGTGGGGGTCTTCTTTTTAGTCGAGGGAAAAACATAACAAGGAGGGATGGGTTTTGTATAAGGGAAAATTTAAACATGGCGAGACAGTGGAGGGCATCGTAAAGCAAATTGATGAACAGGGCATTTGGATCGATCTGCAAGGGATAACGGGATGGATTCCGCTAGCTGAAATCGCCTTTTTTGAGATTGAGCATCCGTCTGAAGAAATTGAACCTCATGCTGTGCTGCGTGTAAAAGTCGTGGGTGAGAGTGAACAAGGTCATTTGATTTGCAGCATTCGTGAAGTGGAGGAAAGCAAGAATGTGTAGTGGGAGGTGAAGAGAGAGGATGAATGCGCAGTCAGATCGGTGGAAACAGTACCTTTCAGTTGCTGTGTTTGCCATTTTGGGAGCACTTGCAAGACAGGGAGTAGAAATCTTATTGCCGCCTATTCCAGGTAATGGATTTCCGCTCGCGACTTTGCTCATCAATTGGTCAGGAGCATTTTTCTTAGCGTGGTTTTATACGATTACTATTTGGCGGTGGCGTCTTCCACAGTGGTTGCGCACAGGGGTGGGAACAGGTTTTGTAGGTTCCTATACGACCTTCTCAACGTTTATGGTGGAATCCGATGGTCTTTTTGCGCATGGCGCTCCACAAGTTGCGGTTCTCTATCTCGCGTTGAGTTTACTCGGGGGATTTGCTCTTGCACTCCTTGGGGTGCGACTTGCAGGTGAAAAGACCGAAGAGAAGATTTTAGATCAGTAGTCGCAAGAGGGGATGATTTCTTGGTAGACTGGATTGGAATAGGTCTAGGTGGAATTGCGGGCGCGTGGATGCGGTTTTTCGTCACGAATCACATCAATGCGATTTGGAATAAGCATTTTCCCTTGGCAACATTTCTCATCAACATTTCAGGTGCTTTTTTCTTAGGCTTTTTATATGCAGCGGTGCGTCCGCACAATCCACTTGATATTTTGTTGCGCAATGCGATTGGGATTGGGTTTATTGGCGCATATACGACATTTTCGACGATGATGTACGAGACGGTTACGCTGTTTGATTTACGTCAATTTAAGACGATGTCTTTGTATCTTTTAGCTAGTTTATTATTCGGATTGCTAGGTGCAAAGCTAGGCGCCTCTATTTAATCTACTTCTGTAGATCTAAGCGATTCAAGCGGTACCGAGCATCTGCACGGTACCGCAATTATGCGTCCACTACGTCATACAGCGTAAGGGACGCTATATGGTCGCCAAGAAATCTAAGATTTGTTTTTTGGTCTTGGCAAACTTGCTGTGTAAATGGGCGATTTTCTCGCCTTTTTTATATACGAGGAGGCTGGGGACGCCGCGTACTTCATACCGTTCACTTAGTTCAGGGAATTCTTCCGCATTAATTTCAAACCAATTTTTTTCTGTATGCAGTGCAATGATTTCATCGATAAAACGATTCAGATTCTTGCAGTCGGGACACCAGGTTGTAATAAATTTCATCACCGTATATTCATCTTTTGCAATGGCATCTGCAAATTGTTCTTCTGAAGTAATGATTTGCATGATAACTCCTCCTTAGTTACTTACATTTTATTATATAACTCGGCAATTTTCCAGAAATACGATCGTAACACAAGCGAACATTGTGTAAAATAAAACTGTGTTTGACGTATCGACGAATGCGCCTGATACTGATAATATCATCATAGTATATTTTTCATCTATCGAAAGGGGTGTAATGCATGTCAGTGCAAACACAAGATGGCGCTGTGACTTTCAAAGAGTCGCAAGACAACCAGTCTTCTCAGCTGGGTTTGATGAGTTTCGCGCATTTTTTGAATGACGGCTCGGCAAACTATTTGCCAGGTATTTTACCAGCAATCCTTCTTGCCCTGCACGAGCCACCAGCGATGGCTGGAGTCTTAATGGCGGCATTGTTAATAGGGCAGGCATTACAGCCATTTACGGGCATTTGGGCTGATCGCGTTGGCGGGCGATTGATCTTTATCATCGGATTGATTGGCAGTTCATTAGGTGGGGCGCTTCTCGGATTTAGCCATTATTTATGGTTGCTCATTTTGTTTTTACTTGTCATTGGAGTTGGCAATGCGATGTTTCATCCGCAGGCATTGGCGATTGTCAGAAGCACTGTAAGCAAAAAACGCCAAGGGTTAGGATTGTCAGCCTTTTTAGTGGGTGGGGAATTAGGACGTGGTATTTTTCCAATGTTAACAAGTTGGATTGTCGTCTCCCTAGGGCTTGTAAATTTATGGTTATTGGCAATTCCAACTCTTCTTACAGTGCCACTGTTGCTGCGCTATTCTCCCCGTTTGCCTGCACAACATGTGAGAGCGCACCGCATCAACTGGCGTTTGCACAGAAAGCCCATGTCTTATTTGGTAAGCTTTGCAAGTTTGCGCTCGTTAATCACTTATGGTGTCGTGACTTTTATTCCTGTTCTCTGGCATGCGCGGGGCGGAAATTTAGTCGTTGGAGCTTCGATTATCACAACTGTACTCGTGGTGGGAATTGTTGGGAATCTCCTTGGTGGGCACTTAGCGGATCGCTATGGGCGCCGTCCGCTATTGATCTTTTCGAGTGCTCTTTCGGCAGTGATTGTACCGCTGCTTGCTGTCGCTTCAGGCCCATTGTTGTGGATCCTCGCGGGACTCTTGGGGATTAGTTTGTTTTCAAGTGTTCCGGTGACGGTGTTAGTAGGACAGGATATCTTTCCGGAAAACCGTTCCTTAGGCTCGGGTATGGCGCTTGGGCTTGCCAATGGCATTGGAGCGCTCTTAGTACTTGGCATTGGTGTGTTGATCGGAGTGATTGGCGTTTCTGGAATTATGCTCTTTATTGGCATTCTTGGCTTGATTGCAACAGGGATTGCGGTTGTTATGCCAAGATCAATGACCCATCATGAATTTGGCTCATCTGCACATGCATAAGAAGACCTTGTAAAAACAGTGGCGGGCATACATGCGCCCGTCCACTCACAGCATCACTTTTTTTATTTGGGCTACTTTAGGAGGTTAGTTTCCGTCCTTCTCTTCGTAACTGCAAGCTGTTTACTACGACAGTGACCGAACTTAAGGCCATGGCAGCCCCACAGACCATAGGATTTAAGAAGCCTAATGCAGCGAGTGGAATGCCAATGAGGTTATAAAACAGCGCCCAAAAAAGATTTTGACGGATTTTGTGCATTGTTAATTCTGATAGTTCAAACGCCTGCAGCAGACGTTTTGTATCCGCACTCATGATTGCTAGATCTGCTGCCTCAAGTGCGACGTCAGTGGCCGTACCCAGTGCGATGCCAACATCTGCTGCTGCCAAGGCGGGGGCATCATTAATCCCGTCTCCGACCATTGCTACAGTATGACCCGATTCTTTCAAATGTGAAATGATCGCAGCTTTTTTGGCAGGGGAAATAGCTGCATAGATTTCTTCGATTTGTAAGGAAGAGGCGACAGCCTGTGCGGACTGCGCATTGTCTCCAGTGACTAGCGCGAGTTGAAAGTGGCTGTCACGCAAACGTTGCACAGTCGTGTAGGCATCAGGTTTGATGGTATCGGTCAAAGCGAGAATCCCCATTGGTAACCCTTCACTTGTGACAAGCACAGTGGTTTTACCTTGTGTCGCATAAGCGTGAATTTGTTGTACAAGTTGTGGGTCTAGGCGATTCATGAGGGGTTCAGGTTTGCCAACATAAATTTTCTTGCCGTGAAATAGACCTTCGATTCCAGTTCCTGGGATCAAAGTCATGGTCTGCGCTTGTTCAAGTTCGATTCCTTGTTGTACGGCAAACTGACAGATGGCAGTTGCAATCGGATGTTCGCGTTTAGCCTCGATTGCGGCTGCCGTTTTGATGAGTGTTTTAAACGTGATGCCCCGGATAGGCCACACATCACTCACAATCATTTGGCCCGCAGTCAGTGTTCCGGTTTTGTCAAACACGATTGTGTCTACTTGTGTTAAGCGTTCGAGATACTCTCCACCCTTTACAAGAATGCCGCGTTTTGCGCCAAGTTCAGTTCCAACCATGATTGCTGTAGGTGTGGCGAGTCCTAGTGCACACGGGCATGCAATAACAAGTACACTCACGGCCGGTAACCAAGCACTGTCAAAGCCGCGAGCAATCATCCAAAAGATAAATGTCATCATAGAGATCAGGAGGACGACGGGGACGAAGATACTACTAATGGCATCTGCCAAGCGTTGAACAGGTGCTTTTGATCCTTGGGCAGATTCGACCATTTTCATGATTTGTGAGAGCAGAGTGTCTTCTCCCGTGCGCGTAATTCGTACGAGAATAGGATTACCTTGATTGATCGTAGCCCCCACAATCAGATCGTTCGGGACTTTTAATACGGGGAGTGACTCACCCGTTAACAGCTGTTCATCCATCATTGTGGAGCCTGCGAGAACAACACCATCACTTGGCGCAGGTTCATGAGGATAGATGCGAACGAGATCGCCCGGTTTTAAACGGGATACGGGAAGATCTACTTCTCTTCCTTCTTCCACTACGTGCGCAGTGGTGGCTTCAAGGCGGGCAAGTGCGCTTACCGCTTCGCTCGATGCTAGTTTGGCTTTCTTTTCGAGCAATTTCCCAAGGAAAATCACCGTAATCACAGTGGCAGAGCTGTCAAAATACAATTCCGTGTGCCCTTGCATCCATAATATGAAACTGTAACCATAAGCGACAGTCGAAGAGAGGGCAACTAGCACGTCCATATTGGCGGAACGGTTGATCAACGCGTAATAAGCGCCTTTATAAAATCGCCGCCCAATATAAAATTGCACAGGGGTGGCTAAAGCAAAACTCATCCAGGTGGGCATGGTAGAGTCGTGCTGCTTGATCATGAAAAACATCTGGAGTAACAGAGGGAGAGTAAAAAGTGCTGACAGCAGAAATTCCCGTAAATCAGCGCGATATTCGCGCTCTTTTTGTTGTCTCGAGGCTCGGATGTCTTGGTTGGTAATCACTTTGGCACCATAACCGATTTTTCTGATCGCCGCGAGAATTGCATCGGTCTTGAGCGTCGGGTCATGTAGAGTGATATGTGCCTTTTCTGAGGCTAGATTGACGTGAACAGAACCAATACCTTCCATTTTTCCGATTGTTTTTTCAATGCGCAACGCGCACGCTGCACAAGACATCCCCGAAATGTCCAGTTCTATTTTTTTTTCGATTGCACGTGTCGATCCCATATTGGCGCCTCGCATCCACACTTGTTCTAGGAGGTCGCCATGGGCTGTCCATGGCGCTTCCTGTATACAAGGTATTCACACGCAAAGGTGTTCATGCGAAGCATAGAGATGAAAGAGTCAGTGTTCAGGCAGATAGGTTTGCGGGAGTTGTCTGGTGCGGGCAGAAGGTTCTGGAAGGGTCTGTAGCGCTAAGTAGCAAAGAGCAGCAAAGAGCACGGTGACGATCGCAGTATGTAGCAATTGTGCATAAATCGCTAATTGGCTTGCAATCAGAAGGATTCCAGCAAGGATTTGCAACACTGTGCAACTGACGATTCCGAGTGTGATATGCCATAAGTCATTACGATGCTGGCGCAGTGAATAAGCTTTTGCAAGGAGATAGATGACAAGTAGCAGCAAACCGACCCCGATAGAGCGATGCACACTATCGATCCAAAAAACATGGTTATTTGCAGTCATCCTCTCTTGGGGCAGCAAGAGACCGCGAAATGCGTCTGCAGATCGAGAGTTGGCAACGTAAGCGCCAATATACATTGCGATGTAGAGGTAAGCAAGGGTAAAAAATGTAATGCGCATAAAACTTCTGGGGATAGAAAAGGGGCGCAAAGGTGCAGGAACCGTCTGGTCTTTCGCGTAGGGCAGGCGATCGATCTGGCGGATGACAAGATGCAGCAATAAGACAGCAGAAAAGGCAATTAACGAAACGCCAAAATGCGTTGCCAATTCAGCCGGTGGATCGCCAAAAACGACACCTAGGGCACCTAATAAGGCTTCTAGAAACACAAAAGAGACAGCGATCAGCCCAAGTGCGCGCACTTCTATCCAGCGTCCGTAATTGATCCAAGCAAGTGTTACAAAAATGAGTAAAAGCAGGGTCACGAGCGCTACGAATCCGCGATGGCCGTATTCGATCATGGTGTGAATATCCCAGGTGCTTGGGATGAAGTGGTTGTTACATAGTGGCCATTGTCGGCCACAACCAAGGGCAGAACCTGTATCTGTGTCAATAAATCCCAAAGTATTGACAAGGAAGATACCGAGGGTCGTCAAACCAGACAAAGTTTTTGTCATGTTCTTACTGAAGTTGCTTGATAGGCGGTGCTGATGTGGTATGGACACAATGGATCCCTCTTTATTTACGTGTTAGATGGCGGAACTTACGATCATAAAAATAAAAAGGAGAGGCAGATAGAATAGTGAGTATGCAAATGTGCGTCTCGCCCACACATATGTGGTATCGGCTTCAAAGAGTGTAAGCACAGTAAAAACGATGAAAAGAATGCCTACACTACTTGCGATAATAAGGTATAAACTGCTGACGGTGTGTGTGAAGTAAAGGAGGGAAGAGGTGAGTAAGAGACATATGGCATAGAGAACGCTCTGTCTTTTTGTTGCGCGTGCCCCATGCACCACAGGCATCATTGGAATGCCTGCCCGTGCGTAATCACTGCTGCGATAAAGGGCGAGTGACCAAAAGTGTGGCGGTGTCCACATAAAAATCACAGCAAACATAATAATAGCCGGCAAGCCAATCTGTCCTGTTACGGCGGACCAGCCAATTAGAGGGGGAAAAGCGCCAGCGCCTCCTCCAATGACGATGTTTTGAGGTGTTTTACGCTTTAACCACATGGTGTAAATGACAACATAATAAAATGCCCCCAACAGGGTGAGGACTGCAGTTAATGGATTGACCCAGACAAACAACACGATCTGCGATAGACTGATCAAGAGAAAGCCAAATACAAGGACTTCTAGTGGTGTAATAAGTCCGCTTGGCAAGGGGCGCTTTTGTGTGCGTTCCATTTGTGCATCAATGTCACGGTCGTACCACATATTGAGTGCGGCTGCTCCTCCTGAAGAAAGAGCAAGTCCAAGTAGTGCTGCGCATGTTACGCGAAAATCCGGTAATCCCTTGTGTGCGACCATCATGGCACACAATTCGGTAAAAAGCAGCATAATCTGGATGCGCGGTTTGGTTACTTCATAATAAGCGGGAGCACTTCTATAGATTTTGTGTATCCAATACGGCTCTCTCGTACCTTCTGACTCAAAAACAGGCACACGGATTCACTCCTTTATACTTGAGGCAAGACATTTGAACTGTGATTTGCATTTTTTACCGCACATCGTATAGGTATTATTTAGCAATAAAGGTTTAAAATATGCATAAAAATAATTCGAACCAGTCTATAGAAGCACTGGTTCCCGCTTTTTTCTAGCTTATGATTGTGTGCGGTTCGATGAGCATTTATTTATGTGTGCAGATTCTGCGCCAAAAATTCCGCAATCAAGGCGGCTCGATAAGGGAGATTCGCGAGTTCGACATGTTCATTGCGGGCGTGTGCGCCATCCCCGACGGGTCCTAGTCCATCGATCGTAGGAATGCCAAGCGCTGCAGTGAAATTCCCGTCGCTACCGCCACCTGAGAGACCTTCTTGTAAAGAATACCCGTGTTTTTGTGCGATTTTTTGAAACTGCCAAAACAGCTGTACACCTTGCTCGGTTCGTTCTAACGGATAGCGGTTTACACCTCCTGTAACGGTGATTTTCGTGCCTGCGATGTACGGGGTACGGTGCATAATTTGTTTGATGATCTGTTCACCTTGTTTCTTGGTCATGAATCGCAGATCTACTTCTGCTTGTGCAAATTCTGCCTTGACATTGACGCGGGTTCCCCCGGTAATGCGGCCAACGTTTAAGCTAATGCCGTTTGCATGATCATTTAATGCACGCAAATCCACGATTTGCAGCGCTAATTCTTCAATGGCATTTGCACCTGCTTTTGGATCATGTCCAGCGTGAGCAGGAATGCCTTGGACAGTGATCGTAAAATCTGCAATCCCTTTGCGCGCTGTTTTGATGTCGCCGTTTGGTGGGAGGCTTGACTCGGGAACTAACACACAAACACTTTTGCGCGCTTCAGTCTCAATTAAGGCGCGTGATGTACGAGATCCAATTTCTTCGTCGGATGTTGCCAAAAAAACAATTTTGCGATTCCCTTTTACTTGATTGGCAAACAATGCATGAATGGCAAATAGTGTGACGACGAGTCCTCCTTTCATGTCAAAAGCCCCAGGTCCGTAAAGCTTACCTGCGCGTTTTTCGATGGGAAGTGCGCCTTGTGCCCACACAGTGTCAAAATGTCCCAAAATAAGTATTTGTTCTGTTCCCTCACCATAAGTGAAGCGATAACAATCCCCGGTTTCTAGTTGGTTGATTCGCTCTATTTGTCCGTTTACTAAACGTGAGTATTCTGATGCGAGTACTTGTCCACATTCATCTACGAGGCGTTTGTCGGTCGAAGGAGATTCTGCTTTGATCAATTGGATCAGCGAATTTTCCATGTCTTTTGCACGTTCTAATAAATACGGCAAAATATCAGTCAATGGCGACACCTCCCATGTGTGCTGTTGCCATCATAGCGTTCTAAACGGGGCACGACAAGGACGTTTTTGTGATTTGCGTTGAACCAGGTGCGTGCATGGTTCACGTGGATGACAGGATAGTCTTTCTGGAGGAGTTTGTTCGCGATTTGAAATACACACATGTTTAGTTCAAAAGGAACTTTTGGTTCATGAGGGAGGGAGTTATTGTATAGATAATGAATTCAGGAGGAAGGGATACGCATGGGGACGTCTGCTAAGCTATCTGGAAATCTACGTGCGTTACAGACCATTCAGTGGGAACTTGCCGAACACGCACAGACTCTTACAACCTTGGAGGCGCGCCGCGTGATTGACCAGGTTGCCGCGGTTGGGAAAGTGCGACTCATTATCAGTGGGGACAATCCACTACAACGGCGAGACATTTTTTCTCTCATTGGTTATGCAAAAAGTCGGGAGATCGACGTGTCGCTTGCAACAAATGGGATCGCGCGAATCACAAGAGAAGCGGCAGCCAATGCGCATGATGCTGGAGTTGCGAGTTTTGCACTTCGTCTAGATTCGTGGTCGTTTCCCCTGAATCACTTGATAGGTGCGCGATGGTCAGACATTCGACTTTTTCGCGCGGGGTATTTTTTAGCAGATCATGATGTGCCTATTGCGATTCATACGCTAGTTACTCCTGAGAATGCAGGGCGATTAGAGCAGATTGCAGATCTTGCTGAGTATGTTTTTGGTGCGGCAACGTGGAACCTAATGTTCGTTGTACCGACTGTAGCTGCGCTGCGTAAGCGGATGACAGCCCCTGGGCAAACGGAGCGCATTTTGCGCTTTGCTTATCAAGAAGCGCGTCAGCGTTCGATGAAGATTGAAACGACAAATGCACCGTTTTATCAACGGATCACCATACAAGAAAACGCAAAGTTATCAAACGATACACAAAAGAAACTGCAGGCGGCGCCTGTTGTACATGATGGCAAGGGGAAACTATTTATCGCGAATGATGGGGAAATCTATCCTGATGAGCACTTAGCGTTGTCAGTAGGAAATGTGAAAAGAGGGGAAATCGGAGAAATTTATGAGACGAATGAATTGTTAAATGAGTTGCGTTCGGGTGATCGATTGCATGGAAAATGCAGTGAGTGCGTGTTTCGAAACATTTGCGGTGGTTCGCGTGCACGGGCTTTTGCAATGACAGGCGATTACATGGGGCAAGACCCACTGTGTGCCTATGGCTTAACAGAAGCGAAAGTTTTTTCGTCGGAAAATCAAGTCCCTGTGTTGCAGCCAATCGAACACTAAAGATCCCCTTTTGCACCCCGTTTCGTTCGATGTTAGAATCACTGCATAGGGCTTGTCCATAGAGACAGGTACCGCGGGGCGGGGTGAACCACTTTCGTGACTTCTGCAACCAAACGACTTTCTCCATATCTTCATTTTACACGCGAAGCTTGGGCATCTTTGCGTGATTCTATGCCACTTACGCTTTCTGAGGAGGAACTCGCACAATTACGCGGCATTAACGAGCGAGTGTCTCTGGATGAAGTGACGCAGATTTATCTGCCACTGGCGCGTTTGCTGCATTTGTATATTGACGCTGTCAAGAACTTATACGAAGCGACGCATGTATTTTTGAATACTTCTGCCCGCAAGGTTCCATTTATCATTGGAATTGCGGGCAGCGTTGCCGTAGGGAAGAGTACGACGGCGCGGATTATTCAAGCGCTCTTGGAGCGGGGACCGGGAAATTTAGTCGTAGATTTAGTGACTACAGATGGATTTCTGTACCCCAATAAAACATTGCTTGAGCGCGGATTGATGGATCGTAAGGGGTTTCCGGAGAGCTATAATATTAATGCACTTATTGAGTTTTTATGTAATGTAAAATCGGGACGTCCGCGCGTTACAGCTCCCGTATATTCACATCTTATCTACGATATTGTACCTGATCAAAAAATCCAAGTTTGTCGACCGGATGTTCTGATTCTCGAGGGATTGAATGTCCTTCAACCACCAGCACACAAAGCGACGGAACACAATCCACAGGTAGTTGTTTCGGACTTCTTCGATTTTTCGATCTATGTGGATGCAAAAGAGGAACATATCAGAAACTGGTACGAACAGCGATTTCAAACGCTGCGCGTAACCGCATTCCGTCAGCCCAATGCCTTTTTTTATCGCTATTCGACACTCACAGAAGAAGAGGCGCATCGAGTTGCTCTTGAAATCTGGGATCGTATAAATGGGGTGAATCTTCATGAAAACATTGCCCCTACTCGCAATCGCGCGGATCTTATATTACAAAAAGCAGCAGATCACTCGGTAGAGAGTGTGAGTCTGCGCAAGTTGTAAGCGGTGCCATGAGAGAGGGTTGTACCGCGCAAAATCACAAGGTTGATGTGCGCGGTACAACAAACTGTGGAATCAGGGTTTATTTTGTGGTTCATGGACTTCAATTGGGCGATCAAAAACGTATACTGTCATCCCCATGTCGAGGTCTACATCAAAGTCAACAAATAGAGTAACCATCTTGGCACCGACCAGATTTTCAAATTCGGCTCGTAAATCTGGATCCTGATAGATCTCTTTGATAAAAGTTGTGCGCGTATCCTTAATCATGCGTTTACCTTCTGGGGAACGGTTGATGAATTTTTCTACGAGGGTTAGATTCCCTCGCAACTCACAAATGGCCCAAGGTCCGACAAATCGCGTCGTAACTTGTTCAGGGCCTTTCCCTACGTGACGTTTGCGCACTTCGCGCAGCAGATTGCTAAATTCGTGGGCTAGATTTGTCCCCTTCATACGAACTCCTACTCCTTGTCATGTTGTTCAGTCCTGATCATGTGTACGTGAAAAGTCAAAATTGATCATAGCACTCTTCACTGTAACAAAGGAATCCCTTCTAACAATACAAAGGATTATTTTTCAAATGATAAACTTTCTCTAGACATTTTTTCGACAGATTTGCTATACTTTGCGCAGATACAAGAAGTATAGCGATTTCATTTAAGGACGATTGTTCCTTTGATGAGAGCGCTTGCTTATTTAGTCAATAAGATTTGCTGGATTGGTGAAGAGTACAAGGGTGCTTTGAACTACTCCACAAAAACAGGTTGCGGATGCTTATTTCGCGAACTCTGTTTTTGTGGAGTTTTTCTTTTGCTTTAGGAGGTGATGTTGTTTTTCTTTTTATCCATTTGCGCATGGGAAGTGTGTGAAAGGTGCACGCTACTTCTTAATCACAAGAAATGCATTGCAATGAATGCACTTTATTTTATAGATGTTTGACATGTAGGATGAGGAGGAGACTATACGGTGAATACATTTCCGATTTCTTCATTTTGGCCGCTTGCAATTGGATTTTTAGGTCTTGCGATCAATTATTTTGTACAAGGCGGGACGGCAGTTTTTGGTGGACCCAATTGGAGTGGCGATAAGCAAAAGATGGAAAAAACATTGGGTCTATGGGGGATGGGACTTGGCGGTTTTGCTCAATTTATTACTGGCACTTATTTGATGGTGGGGTTGAGTTGGTTTCCTGTGTATCGCAATGCCGCTCCGCTGTATATGGCAGCGCTAGCCTTCACGATTTATGGGATTCACTGGATTGTTATGGGCTGGCGGCGTTACATCGGAGGAGAAGTGGGTCCGGAAGGATACATGGCCTTGGCTGTTCTCGTGTTGAGTGTACTGGGTGCAGTCTCCTTTCATACAGCGGGAGATATTCCGGCGACGATTTTATTCATAGGCTTAACGCTTATCTATGTCTGTGAAATCTTCGCCCGCTTTTTAGACAAGACAGTGTTTCATAAAGGTGTAGGGGTCTTTCAATTGTTAACGGGAAGTTGGTTATTATATCTGACAGTAGGTGTTACTCTTAATTTTGCTAATGGTGCGCATTTTTGGGTTTAATCGCTCGATGCACAACAGTATCCCTTCATCCAAAGCCAGATTCTTCGCGCTGTGCGTTTAAAAATAGACATTTTGAACTATAGTCATTGTTCCTGAACTCTGCTATGGTTAAAAATATCTGAGAGTCATTCGCGGAGTGTATATAGAGTGCGAAGGATGTACACCTGAATATGGAGGGTGCTGGAAAATGGATAGAGTGACTGGACAAGCTATGAATCGGGGAAATCATGGGATGGGCTTGAACAGTGATCGCAGGGAGCGCCATCTTCACGATCAAGAAGTATTTCATACGCTGTTGCGTGATCATGATCGAATTCAAAGAGAAGTGACCAACTTGCCAAATGGGATCCGAGCGACGACCACTTCTGATGATCCTGAAATCGTGAAACTTTTGCACGATCATGTACCTGCGATGCACCATCGGTTAGAAGAGAACTTTGGATTGCGTTTTTGGGATCCTGCATTTGTTGAGATTTTTGCCAATCGCGACAAAGTGCACATGGAAGTTACTCTTTTGCCAAATGGCGTACTCGTGGAAGAAACAAGTGACGATCCGAATGTCGTATTGCTTATTCAAGCGCATGGCGAGATGATCAACGGTTTTGTAAAGGAAGGGTTTGCTGCGGCCGAAAGGCAGGGCGTGTTGCCTGCAAACTATAAGCGGGTGTCTACTCGTGCATGATTGTCTCGTCAGGTGATCTGCTTTTAAAAGCAGTGGGCTTACTGTGTGTACGGATGAAGCTGTTACAGAAAGAACAACATTGCACCGCGATTGTTTAAGGCTGGCTGTTTTCTTATAGCCAGCCTTTTTCTTCTGCGTGCCGAATGGCATCCTGCCGAGTTTGGACTTGCAGTTTAGACATGATTTCAGACAAGTAATTGCGTACGGTTCCACTCGATAGAAAAAGTGTTTGTGCAATTTCTTTTGTTGTTAATCCACGACGGGCAGCTAACAAAATTTCAAGTTCGCGTTGCGTGAGCGGATTTTCTTCACGCATTGCCTGTAAGAGCAATTCCTTTGTCAGTATTTTTCCGCCTTGATAAACCGTGCGAATTGCAGTTGTCAACTCTTCGATATGTGCGTCTTTTAACAAATACCCCGATGCGCCTGCTTCAAGTGCCCGTTTGAAATAACCCGGTCGTGCAAATGTGGTGACGACCAGTGTTTTGCATGTAGGTAGTTGAATGGCAAGTTGTTTGACTACTTCAAGTCCACTTAGTAGCGGCAGTTCAAGGTCGATCAGCGCGATGTCAGGCTGTGTTTTTAATGCCAGTGCGATCGCGTTTTGGCCATCGCCAGCTTCTGCGACGACATTCATGTCTTCTTCAAGTTGTAGCAATGCGCTCAAGGCGCCACGTACGAGCGTTTGGTCTTCTGCTAGCATGATTTTGATCAATTTTTCGCTTCCCCTTTCCTGCAATTGTCATTGCTTTTTGGGTACTGCAAAGAGCCAGGCGAGGCCTTGTGTCCCCTGTGGAAGATAATCAGTAAATTCATCCCACGGCTGCAAAGCAACTCCGTTTGACCAGGAGAACACACGTCCGCCTATAGAATCAAGACGTGCATTGAGGCTGCTTAGTCCATAACCTAGTTTCTGTTTTTGGGGGGTTGTACTCTCATGTTCTAGTCCAATGCCGTTGTCAGCGACATATAAGCACAGAAATTTGTCTGTTGCAAAAAGGCGTATCACAGCTTCTGTCGCTTGACTATGGCGCACGATGTTTGTCGTCGTTTCACGTAAGCAAAATGCGAGTGTTTGTCTCATAGTAAGCGGAAGTTCGCAGTGTGTTTGTACCTTTTCTTCTAAATTGCGAATGCCTGCCGTTTGCAAGAATTTCATGGCTTCTTGCCACTCTTCCTCAAAATCTGCCTGGCGAATGCCTGTGATATATTCACGAACTTGAGTGAGCGCTTGGCGAGCGGCATTTTCAATATCGGAAATTTCTCCCTTTGCAAGTATTAAATCTCGTGTGAGCAACTGTTTTGCTAGTTGTGATTTTAGTGTAATGAGGGCGAGTTCATGCCCGATGACATCGTGCAAATCAGCGCTGATCCGCTCCCGTTCAGCAATTTTGGCCAAACGCTCATTTTCTTGTTGGGCGCGTTGTAATTCACGATGGGCAATTTGTATACGCATTTGATAATTTGTGATATAAGATGTTGCGCCTAGGCTAATGATGAAACCTGCAATAATCGGAAAATTATCAATACTAAAATCCCCGTGTTGTTGAAGTAGAAAGAGAAAATCAGCGAGATTACAAAGGATGAACAGTGGCAGCACAAAGGCTAATTGACGCCTGGTTAAGAGTGCACCTATGGCGGCTGCCGGATAAAAATCTAACCAAAAAAACCATCCTGAGAGTAAGGCTGCCATTATCATGACAAGCAATGATTCAACAGCGATCCAGATATATCGAGACTTTCCATGCAATCGATAAGTTTGAATATAAGCAAATGCAAAGATGAGGAGCAAAGAGAGACCAAGGAGCAGTTGTTTCAGTGGCATGGTAAAGAGAAAGAACAGGGGAATAAGCAATTGAAAGAGATATAAGTAACCAAAGGTTCGATTTTCTTTATGAAACAAGTGTTTCATAACATTCACTCTCCAACACGTTTCACAGGTTTACAGATCCTAGATTGCATTGCATCTGGAAATTTTGCTTGAATGCGGGATCTTCCAGCGAAAAGATGACAGATGTCACTTGTCGATTGCCATTTACTAGAGTGTATCATAAGGTAAACACGTTGCGAGGAGGTTCGTGCGCTTTGGCAGATGCGATTGTGGTTGAGGACTTACATAAATTTTACAAAGAAAAACATGCTGT
The DNA here is from genome assembly GCF_003144315.1 of Sulfoacidibacillus thermotolerans. Taxonomy (GTDB): domain Bacteria; phylum Bacillota; class Bacilli; order Alicyclobacillales; family SLC66; genus Sulfoacidibacillus; species Sulfoacidibacillus thermotolerans. The sequence goes on from NZ_MPDK01000003.1 coordinate 162,843, forward strand.
GTGCGGGGTGTCTTTCCGTGTAGCGAAAGGGGAGATTTTTGGCATCGTTGGACCCAATGGAGCCGGAAAAACAACGACACTGGAAATCCTTGAAGGCTTGCGCAGACGCGATCGCGGAAGTGTGAAAGTACTGGGTCTAGATCCACAAAAACAGGCTCGTACTCTGCGAGAGCGAATAGGGATTCAGTTTCAATCGACCTCTATACAAGAGAGGTTAAAGGTTCGCGAGGCACTTACCCTCTTTTCTTCTCTATATAAAAAGCAGGGGAATGTGGATCGAGCGATAGAGTCTTTTGACTTAAAAAAAGTGGAGAACACCTACTTTAAGGATTTATCAGGGGGATGGAAGCAGCGTTTGATGTTAGCACTTGCGACGATTCACGATCCTGAACTCATTTTTTTAGATGAACCAAGCACGGGGCTTGATCCGAATGCGCGGCGTGAGATTTGGGCACTGATTAAACAATTGCGCGATGCCTCGAAAACGATTGTAATTACAACTCACTATATGGAAGAAGCAGAAAAACTATGCGATCGTGTGGCGATGTTCAAAGGGGGTGAAGTGGCTGCTCTTGACACGCCCAAGCGATTAATTGCTACGAGTATGGGGATGAATTATCTCTCTTTTTTATCAAGTACAGTAGATCGAACTAAGTTACGCGCGATTCATGGAGTTTCGCGTGTAGAGTGTGAAGGAGAGACAGTGAAAGTATATTGTGCAGATTTACAGGCAGTGAGTTTGCAGGTTTTTCAATTGGCACAGGAGCAAAAGTGGAAAATTGATGCGTTTTGTTTTGAAATGGGAAGTTTAGATGACCTTTTTGTCCAATTGATCGGAGGAGGCGAGAAGGCGTGAATGGATTGTGGCGGTTGCTCGTGATTGAGACAAAATTATTTTTCCGGGAAAAACAAGCGGTGTTTTGGACGTTTTTATTCCCCCTTGCGATGATCTGGTTGTTTGGTGAAATGTTTGGGAAATCATCGGTGGATGGGATGAGTTATAGTGATGCGTATGTGCCTTCTTGGCTTGCGATCAACATGTTGACGATCGCCTTATTTACGATTGGGACCACACTTTCATCCTATCGTCAGACGGGTGTCTTGCGACGCCTACAAGCGACTCCAGTTCCCTCGTGGATGATCCTTGCTGCGCATATGGCCTATGGTATTGTCATTTTTAGTTTTAGCGCGCTTGTGGTGATTCTTTTCGGGAAACTGCAATTTCAACTGAATTGGCCCAAGTATTGGGGGAGCACTTTCCTTGCACTGTTCTTGTCAGTGGCAGCCCTTTTTCCCTTTGGTTTGCTTTTGACTTCTTTTGCAAAAAATCCGCGCACGGCAGCTGCGATCAGTTCTCTGCTGTTATATCTGATGTTGTTTCTATCGGGAGCCACCTTTCCCGTTTCCGAAATGCCGAAATTCTTACAACAGATCTCAAAAATTTTACCTCTCTATTATGTAATCGATCTCTTACGTAAAACGTGGAATTTTTATCCAATCAGTAAGGAGGGGACCGATGTTTGGGTGCTTGTGGTGATCTTTATTGGCTCTATACTGCTAGCTCCACGTTTTTTTCGCTGGAATGGCGAATCTTCATAATGCGGAATCAGCACTCACGTCTAGCCTCTATTTTCGCGATTGTGCGTTTGGTTTTGCAAAGCAGGAATATGTTTTTGGGGACGAGCGCTCGTGCTTGCCCCACTTTACGCCCATCTTTGACTCGGAATTCTCCATACACAGTAATGGGTTGCGGTCAGAATACAGCGCACACGACGCGGTGAAACAGGCGCAGAGTTACATAGCGCAGGAGTACCGCCTGGGTAATTGATATGGACTTGGCACAGTTCTTTGACCGTGTAAATCACGATATGTTGATGGCGCGTGTGGTGCAGAAGGGCAAGGACAAGCGCCAGCTCAAATTGATATACAGGTACCTGCAAGCAGGAGTCATGACTTGAACAACAGTTTTCAGTGGACAAACAGCAAATTGATTCGAGAGCTTTTCCCAGAACGACGGATCGTCGTTGCGATTACAATGTATCAGGCATGATGTGAGACATTAGTAACACGAATTTCAAGTGCTGTAACCGAAGGGAGACAACCTTGTTCATTCGGGGCCCGTCTCCCTTTGAACTCAGGAAAGCGTGGATCTATATTCGTATGAGTACGAATCGCATAAAACGAAAAAATTGCAAAAATGCAATCTTTCAATCTTGGAAATAAAGGATTTTTATAGAATATAGCGTATTTCCTCTTTATCCATTTACTTTCTGGAAAAAAGGGGGGCACGTGGTGTTCTATTCAAGGTTTTTGGCCATGAGTTCACAGGGAAGGATGAGGCATTTT
>NZ_MPDK01000030.1 GCF_003144315.1 Sulfoacidibacillus thermotolerans
GAAAAAATACGGTTGATTTTGTGGAAGAGGTGGCTGTACCGGAAGAGCGGATCATTTCGTTGGCAGATGCCAAGGTGCAGTTCTTACGCGATGTCCGGGGATTGGCAAAACAAACGCAGCGCTGGCACAAGGAGAATCTGAATGCCCTGGAGAAAGTTCTAGGTATGCAGGGCGTGACGATTGAGGATTGCCGAAAACTCACCGTGTCGTTTCTGAAGGAGCATTTTGTATTCTACATGCTCGAAGAGCTTGGCCTGAAGGTGAACACCATCAATGGGCGGATTCGGTCGGTTCGGGGGCTCATTCAATTCCTGCATAGGGAAAGTTACCTGCCCCGCGATTACAGCGCCGATTTGCCCGTTTTGAAAGGTGAGAAGGTCATCATTCAGACGTTCGCCGAAGATGAAATTTCGCGATTGCTCCGTCAACCTGATCAGAACACTTTCACGGGTTTGCGCGATTACACGATGATGCTCTTGCTCCTTGAGACCGGAATTCGAATCAGCGAACTGGTTGGCATTCGGTTATCAGATGTTCACATCCGAGACGGGAACATTCTGGTTCATGGGAAAGGATCGAAGCAAAGGCTGGTGCCCATTCAGAGCAAGATGCGGCAGGTGTTGCAGAAATACATGAAGGAGCGCGGAAATGCGATTACAGACGCGCTGTTTGTCACCATCGACAATGAATCCATTGCCATCGGAACGATTCAAAAGCTCGTAAAGCAGTATGGAGAACAGGCACGGATTGCAAATGTCCGGGTGTCACCGCATACTTTTAGACACACCATGGCGAAATATTACATTTTGGCTGGTGGAGACATTTTCTCTCTTCAGCGCATTCTTGTCCATAGCAGCATGGAGACGGTTCGCATATATGTTGAGATGTTCTCGCATGACGTGAGCTTGCAGCACAGCAAATTTAGTTTTGTGGAGCATCGGCTGAGTTAGCGGTGGTGATGGCCGGGAGTGATGCTTCCGGTCATCGCCGACTCGATGATTATGACTATGAACTTATGGAGGACTGATAGATTGTGATTCGAAGAAGTGAACGTCCCAACCCGCTGTTGAAGCACGTGGAGGAATATCGTAAGTCGTCGAAACCACAACTTAAGTTGGAGCGTGACGAGATAGAACACTTGGCTCGTGTGCAAACCGAAGCATTTGTGAACCATCCAGATATTCGAAGTAAATTAAAGGAAGTCATTGGGGTATCAGACCCTCATAATGATTGAGTCGATTTTGGTTAATGGCGTACCGCAAGATTACGTAGTACAGCAGTTCAGTCTTCTTGAATATTGGCCCCTTTGACTAGGTCAATAGCATTCGGTGGTTGATTAGTGGTATTTTAAGAGTGATTTTAGTAAGGACAGCTCTGGTTCGACAGGCAACTTTATGCATCAGCGGGAACAATCACGGGTTCGGCCACCATGCCAAAAGGGGGCCCCTCCTCCGACAAATCCAGTGATTGGCGGCTTTACGCATTGCTTGTATAATTAATCCAGCGTAGCTTCTATTGGTTGACAATACGCTATTTGCGGGTGTGAGGATAGATATCATGTTTGAGTTTTCTGATTGGAAAGAGAACACCAATTTGATTCCCCAGCAAATCCAGAACAAGGAGAAATACTATCATGACCTAACAAACATCGAGCAAAGTTGGACCGGAAGAATTGACGTGATGTTAGCTAATACATTCATCCAAGAAGCCGCACAACTTATTGTGAATGCAATCGCACTATTTGAACACGGTTACTTTGATTGTGCGTTCTATTCTTTACGTCAGTCCCTTGAAGTTTCAACGACTATGGTTTATTTGGCGGAACTTAGCCCAGAACAGAGAGACATAGAGCTGGAAGATTGGAAAGGTCAGAGCAAGTTTCCTATGAGTAATCAAATGTTGAAGTTTCTAAACGATAATGGACAAGCCTTTTCGGACATCAAGAAGAAAATGGCTGATTATTTTGACCAACTGAAACAGGTAAAAGAACGGCTAAATAAGCAAGTTCATAAACAAGGGTTTAATACTTTCTATGTCTCTCGTAGTCACGTTCTGAACCGACAACGAGACCAGACGCAATTTGTGGGATTGTTCGAATCATATGTTAGGAGTTGTATTGGTGCCATAGCTGTACTCAGATTAGCAATAGACCCGATTCCAATATTGTTGATGGATACAGACATTTATTCAAGAACGGATGATCTACTGACGGAAGCATTTTCCGAAGAATTTGTGAATGAGTATATCGGCGAGGCAGAAATAAATGCCTACAAGCAGACGGAGGTTTACATTCAATATTATGAATTCATCATGAACGAAGAAGCAAAATTGCCATGTGTCGCGGATGTTGTGAAACATCAGTATATCGACAAGGAGAAATACGATGACATATTAAGACAGGCACATTTGCTAAGCAGAACTGACCTGCTGGCAGTCCGCATTTGTGTATCGTCCGATAAAATAGCAAAGGTTTACTTTCATGATGGGTGGCTTTGGTACTTTACAAATACTCGGTCGGTGAGGGTACATCTTGGATTTGACAGCAGAGCTCTGAAGGAAATAAGAGATTCAAACCGACATATTAATGTCCCATACGATAGAGCATTTCTAACATATATCGGGTCTGATGAGAACATTTACATTGAACATAATGAACCCTTTACCGAATCTGAACTTAGCTCAATTCTGGCGGATATCATTGACAGATTTACACCAAATAGCTTCACCTAAAGTTGTGGACACGACCTAAATTTGAAGTGAAAAACGCGGTCTGTTTAGGTTCCGCGCTTATACATAGGAAGGAACGACTACACTTGCTGGTCAATGGAATACCAGCTGATTTTATGATTGGAAAGTGTTAAACGCGCCACTCATTTTTCCAATATCCGCAAACATGCGTCTAGCATAGGTTTGTTTTGATAAACTACTATGGTAATCTCCTGCCGTGCTCTAGTCAGGATTTGGTACAGCATTTTATCCAACTGATATTCAGGCGCCCCCAACTCCCTTCTAGCTCGGAGTAAACCATCATCCCCATAGTAAAAATGTTGATTAATTACAGTCGCAACTTTGTCAAATTCTTGTCCAATTACAAGGTGGGCGTTTCGATGGCCTACTTGATATTTATCGTAGGTCAAATGATTATAGCTGGAGGTAGTATAGTTGATTACTTCCCAACCATGATCCTTTAACTGCTCAAGATAGCGACGTAAGAATTCTGCGGAATCAAAGTATTGAAGATAGATATTATTGTATTCTATATTAGAATTTATTTTATTCCTATTGAATAAATTCGTTATAAATGATGCAATTTCTTTATTAGTCCTTATTTTTTCGGTCAATCTGTATTTTTTATGAATTAATTGTTCGACCCTACCAGCAATATTGCGTAAGGATTCGGAAGAAGAAAACACCTGTTCAGGGTCGTAAGAGAAAATGCACTTGATTTTTCTTTCGTTAATATAATTAATAATGGCTTCTAACTGATTGCTGTAAACTCGCTGGGCTTCGTCGACTATAATCAAGTTACATTTTTGAGGCTGTTGCAAAACGCTATCAAGGTCCCTTATTGGGTGTATATTCCATTTATGTTCATTCATCAAAATATAGTGTCCCTCAGCGAGGTATCCACAGTGAAACAAGCATACGTTCCATTTTTGGTCAACAAAATACCTGGCAATATCGTAAGTCAACAATGTTTTTCCGGTTCCTGGTTTACCTTCAATAGCGATGACAGGGACGGAATTATCGGCAAATATGCGGATGATGTCATTCCTCGCAGCTAACTGATTGCCTGTAAGGAAGTAACTTCCGCTTATGAACTTCTCCGGCGAGTTTAAAGGTGAAACCAGGTAAACGCTTGGCTTAAAGAGTGCATCAATGTTATCGATGCCTTTACTTTGTTGACCACCAACGGCATTCACTAATTCTTTCATGGTTCTCTTCATGAGATTTCCGTTCTCATCTAATGTAAATACGCCTTGTGTCTTTACGACAAACGCATAAGTAATGACAGGTGTGCCCAAAGCTCTTAGATAATAGCTATTCTGAATCAACTGCGTTGCTATCCGTTCCTCAGTGCTTATGTTTTTCAACTCTATATCTAAGATGTAGTTATGACCAAACCGTAGCAGATCGAACTCCTTCGAAATTTGGGGAATCGAGTAACCCACAAAAAAGTCGGTTAACTGATCGGAAAATAGACCATTACTTATCATTCTGGTGACGAAAGAATAGATATCCTCGCTCTCTTGCGCCTTTACTTGGACACCAAAATAGTCGAGGTACTTTATAAATTGTGCTTCATCCAAAGTTTTAAAGGCATCTGAGTAAGAACTTAAATTAATTGATCTCATATTCCGTCAACCCAATCTAAGCATAAAGTGTGTAATGATTGCAGCGTGCCTAAATACTAATCATTCTTCTAATCGCCGAAGATTTATCAGTCGTCAGGATAATACCATGCGAGGTGCGGAATATCCACGATTCACCTGACTTAGGCGACCGTACCACGCATCCTCAGTGATTATAAATCAGAACACTATGCATTGATTCAGGAGTGGCTTCATTGGATATTCCCGTTAGGTCAGTAACTCACGGCAAAAACCCGAATAAATACTAATCGTCTACCCGCTCTAACAAATCCCCCGGCTGGCAGTCCAATGCCTTGCAAATCTTATCGAGTACATCTAAATCTATTCGTTGCGCTTTTTCATTGTAGATTGCGTTGACGCTATTGGGCCTAACGTCGGCCATTTCTGCGAGTCGACGTTGGGTTATTCGTCGTTCACCAAGCATTTTGCTCAGATGTATCTTAATCAAGAGATCACCGCCAAAATAAGTTGAAAATAAAACGCAAATAGTATTGATTGTATCGCATATGCGATTTATAATGTGTTTAAACGTGATGATGACTGCGCTACTTATACATTGTACCTTGAATCATCTCACGAACACAATATCGAGAGGAGCCCTCATTGTGGACGAAAATAATAAGATTGAGGATTGGGAATTCATGTTTCGTCAACGGGCGAACAGTTCACCACAGGATATCGCGCTGGAGTACGCAGTAGCTCTTACGATCACGCTGTTCAAGTTCCGGGACCTCATGAAAGAACTGCCGGAGGAGTTCCGGGACGGCTTCGCGGAAGTCGATGATGATTATAACGAGCTGGTCAGCGAAGCGAGCAAAGCATTTTACAGGTTAGGTTGGTCCGATGCGTTGCAACATCTTCAGTCATCTGACAAAGGAGATCGGTAAGCATGGCTATCGCAATCAACGAAGTATTGTCACCTTGGCTGGATCGCGATTATACGGAAACAGACTTCGAGCGGATTACCGCTCGCTTCCCGCTTCCTGAAATACGCAGGGCGGAAAGTCCAATCAGTATCGAGGATCTACAAATTGGTGACAAGGTCGAGTATTTGGGTACGTCCGTAAAAGTGATTTGTCGGGCCAAAACACGGTTTGGTCAGCCCTTTCTCCTGCTTGATCTGGAGGACGAGACCGATCACATGCAGGGTGTCATGTGGGTGACCGATGAATCGTACCTCAACACGTTGGTCGAAAAGATTGGTAAGGGCAAGGAAGCGGTTGTCAGTGGTTTCGTTCAGGAGTATCCATCAGCATCGGGCAAGTTGCAAATGGTCGTCAACTCGCTTGATTTTGCGGACATTCGCGTGATCATTCCGGATTCTCACGTTTGGGGATTAAGCCATACGGTCATGCAGACGATGCTCATGATCGAATCCCTGCCTGAACCTTATAAGGACCTGGCATTGGGTGGTCTTGAATTACATTGGGACTCACTTCTCAGTGCCGTTGACCCCGAAAGTAAGCGACACAAATACAGCGCGGGGATTCTGACTCATCTGCGTTGGGTACTGAAAACCTTGACTTATTTGTACGGGAAAGCGTCCAACCCCGTAAACGCGATGCTTGCGATTATTCATGGCGTTCAACCAAGTCTGGCCGATTTCAAAGCCGGTGGACGCATCGAGAAATATCCCGGTTCGGTGGATTATCTGTATCGAATCCTGGTTAAAGCTCAGGAAGCAGGCAAACGACCCGGTGACGAGATATCTCCTCAGTGCGCGATGGTGGCAGCCACCTTTCTCGAAATCGGCAAAATCGTGGAGGATCGACGAATTGGTCCAGCCACGTTTGGAACACAAACTCTATTGGATGTTGGGGAGTCTCTCCGAATTCCTTACACCGTGATCGGTCCCATTCAGGACTTGGTCGTGAGTCGTCCGGTCATCTACGGAGTTGACGACATCCAACGTCCGACAGATGCATGGACATTGCATTTCGCGCGATATCTGGTTGACCAGTGTGGTTGATTTCATATGTTCAAAATTCATGAACGAGGATGGTCAAATATCATGATTACCTTGAACCGTTTGATTCCCCTGACGCATGATGATTTCTTTGAGCGATCCGATTATGACCGTTTGGCAGAGCGGTTCCCCGCTCCCGCCATCCGGCGAGCAGCCAGCCCGGAGGATATTGCGGGACTGAACGTGGGCAGGCATATTGATTATCTCGGCACATTTGTACAGTTCATCGATTTGGACTGTGGGAGTCAGGGATATTGCCTGAATCTGCAAATCACCGATGAGACAGGACATATGCAGGCGCTTCTGTGGACGAGTTCAGAGGATCGGGCGAGAGAACTGATGGAGCAAATTGGCGATGGCAAGGAAGCGGTTGTGTCGGGGGCTGTCTATGAGTGGCCTTTGGGCTCGGGTGACAAACGGATGAACATTCTCGAAATTGATTCTGCTAGGGCAATCCCGGAGATCGTGGAAGCCCCAATTTCCGGAGTCATCCATACAATCATGCAAATCGTGCCGGTGCTTGAGTGAATGCCACAGCCGTACTCCGGCTTGGCTGTGGATTACATCGAACGAAATTGGGACGAGCTTTTAGTCGGAGTCGACACGGAATCTATTCGCCATCGCTATCATGGGGGAATTTTGGACCACTTGCGCGCTGTTCTCAAAGTTCTTCATTTTATGTGGAACAGTTCAGATTTGGATTCCGCGATGGTGGAACTGATCAAAAAGTATCAGTTCACTCTCGTCGATGAGAAGGGTGCAAGAGGGTATTGTCCGATGTCGATAGACCATCTGCACCAAATTTTTACGAAATGTCGCCAGGCATTAGAGGATCATTCGAAACCCACGGATTGCTTGGCTGTGAGCTTAGCAGCCGTAATGATAGAAGTCGGGAAACTGTCATCGAGGGTTCGTGTACGGGTTATGGAATCTCTCGCATATGCAATGAGACGGATGGTGGACGAACTGGTCTTGTCACAAGAGGATGCTGATCGCGTGTTACATCTGGTATCGCGGGATTTTGGCAATCTTGAAACGGCGCGCACGTCCGATGAATTGGCGCTGTACATGGCGAATTATGTGGCCAGTGCTGTGGGTTAATGACGATAGGACCGGCCAGTTTCCTGTCATGAAGCTGGCCAGCCCGTTCACCTGTCTCACAACACGGAATAATGTGGGGATTTACGCGAATCGGAGATGAGCCTGAATGGTTGACCAGGGAGTGGTGATCCATGTGTAATCTTGCGCTGGAGTTGCTGAGCGAAAAACTCATTGAGGATTTTTATAATCAGGATCATCCATCCGAAGATGGTGAACCGGCGCAGGACAAACCCATCGAACAATTGAAGTTGCTCATTCCCCGAGATCATTGGGAGCTTTTGTTCCAAGTTGAATCGGGGGCCACCGAATTGGGTTCACAGGAGTTAAAGCGCTTCTCCCGTTTTGTGGCCCGACTTCTGCTCGGTACAACAAGGGATTAGCTGAGCATGCCGAAGATTATTGCACGCTGGTGTTTGCAAATTTAATTCGATTTCTATCCGGTTGCACAATTCGGAAATCCGTGTTTCAATTGAACTAGACACATTGTCTAGCCTATAACACCCGCCCTACCCGCTCTTGCCGAGTGGATAGGGTCAGCACAGCGGTGTAACGAGATTCCTAGTTCTCACCTGACAGGTGGGACGGGGGATCTCGGGACAGCGCTTTTTTGCGTTGTCAAAGCGGAATCATCGTTCCGCAACCAGGCCCCGACAGATGTCGAGCACCGGTTGGTGAGCCCATTCATCAGCCGAACGTAGTTCATCACATTTATCACTCAGGAAAGGAGGAGATGCAGGATCGGCACAAAAACGGAAAGGCCGATCAGAAGGCCGGACTCACCTGGACGCAGGAGCAAACCGAAAACGTGCGTAACACCGACGGATATGCAAAGCGATGAGCGAAACATTCCGGCGCGCGAAGTACGGTGAGCAATCCGCAGTTCATGTGAGAAAACGCCCGGTTGTAAACACCAACCTGTGTACGGATGCCAATGGCTCGTTACGCAGGTGGATTGGGTGGAACCCACGCAACACCAATCGAACAGGCAAGACTCAGCATGGGATGGCCGACTCCCGCAACACGTTCGGCATTGTTTCACCAGAAGTTGGTCGCGAAAGGCGATCACCCCACCAGTTTGCAGGCGCGGGCTTGAATGGCGCATTCGCGCGAGCCGGTCAGTCGCCAGGCAGGGAAAGGTGCTGAGATGTCGGGTGAGCCGTGTCACGGTGGACATGGACTCGCGGGAACTCGACCGAGGTGGTAATGACAGCATTCAAAAGAATGATGTCATTACCACCTCGGACCGGGCAAGCTTGAAGTCTGCTCAAACTTTGATAAAGGGTCTTCGTGCTCTGTACCCGGTTCACAGCACAGTTGGAGGCATCGTCAAGTGGCAAAGAAAACATTGGAACAATTTCGGGATGACATCGCCATCGTGTTCAAACGTGGCAAGGCAAAGGTTCCGCGAAAGAGTGCTACGGAGCGGTTCAAACGTACGCACACGCATTCGCACGCTACGACCAATAACTACGCCCGTATCGCGGACGCTTTCGCACGGTTCGTCTATGAACAACATGGGGTCACGGACTTGCGGTTTGTTAGTAGTGCCCACGGTCGGGAGTACATGGAACATTGCTTTTCTCGGTTCCAATCGGGCGAACTGGCTGCCGGGACAGCCAAAACGTATGTACATGCACTTTCGAAGTTACAAAATTTAGCGCGCGAACAAATGGGTACGCGTATCCGTATTATCAATAAAGATTAAATGTTGGCGCGTGCTAAGGAGATCGATGCGGTCCGGCGACTGGCGGATGCGCACAAAGGGCTGATCATCACACGGGAACAAGCGCAAAGGATGGTCGAGCTTTTGGCGGAGAGCCGCTCGACCAATGCAACCGCATTTTCGGAGATGGCACGATTTGGCATGGAGACAGGAGCGCGCATTACGGCTGCACTGCTCATTCAGGTCCAAGACATTGATTTCAAACAGAATTGTGTGATTTTTTGGGGCGACAAAGGCGGTAAAGACCGCATTGTACAGGTGGACCCGGCTTACATGCGCCATTTGGCCCACCTCGTCGAAGGGCGGGCACCGGGTCGTGCAATCTTTGAAATAAGACGGCAAAACGGCAGTCTTCATCGTGTTGAAACGGCTCGCAAAATGGCGGAGAACCTGTACCGTGGGCAGGCTGAAAAGATTGGGCTTCGCGGAGCGAATTTCCATTCGCAACGCAAGGCGTTCGTGGGCACCCGCTTTCAGCAGTACAAAGAAAGCAATTATAAAGCACTGGAGAGGGAATTGTCGCGAAGGATTAGCGAATCCGCGCAATTGTCACGAAAAATCGAGCGCCTTGAACGATATTCAGGGGAACGCCACGGAGCAGGACGGCATTTCTCTCATGATCAACTCGCGCGGATTCTGGTTTCCATAGACCTTGGACATGAGAGGCTTGATGTCTTGAGGTTTTATCTTGGGGGTGCCGAGTGATGGAAACGACGACGCTCAATCCAAAGTTACTGAAACCTCACCCCAAACATGGCCATTATCACAGCAGCATTGCGGGTATGCGCGGGGTGTACGAGCGTGTGAGGAAGGATATTGAGGAGAACGGCATGCTTACTCCCTTGCTGGTGCAGAGTCAAACGTACGTGATCGTGGACGGTCACATGCGCCAGCAAATTGCGTTTGATCTAGGAATGGAATCCGTTGCCGTCATTCTGATGGAAATGAGCGATGAGGAAGCTGAGTTTGCCCTCGTCAATGAAAATCGAAAACGTCAATCCAAGGAGACGGACCCCATTCGCATGGCTCGACAAATGGCCATCATCAAGGAGCGGTTTGGACTGAAGAATGGCCAGCATGTGAAGGAAGACGAGGATCAGAGGATGGAAGAATTGGCTAGGGACTACGATCTCAGCATGAGGCAAGTGTACAAGTATTTACGACTCATTCGACTGTCGACGGATTTTCAGCGCCTGGTGACCATCAAGATGTTGGGGATCAAGAGTGCCGTTCGGATCGCCGGACTTCCCATGAACGCTCAGGCAGAATTTTTTCAAGTGGTTGCTGCCACCGGGTCTGCGAAAACCGCTCTCACGGAAAGCCTGGTGTCAGAATGGATCGAGCAGTATTGGGAAACGAGAAAACATGGACGCACTGAACCGAACTTTTCGGAGGACCAAATAACACTGGATCGCGTGGACTCTGTGACGGACGCGATCGACCGGCAATATGAAGTCGAAGAGGTCTTGGGCACGGACAAGCTTCTCCGTCAATCGATCGTCAAAATGGCGGAATCACTACCCGCTGAAGGGGGGGCGAGATTTCAAAAAGCAGTTGTGGAACGCAATACGCAAAAACATCTTCGGGCGATTAAGAGATTGGAGTCAAGGCTGATGGCTGTTCTGCTTCCGGATGCCACTCCTGAACCCGAGGTATTGGACGAAATGTTCAGGGCTCTCGTACGGGTGACGACAAAGTTGGAGGAAGTGCGCTCGGCGTTGGGGAGCAGATGAATGTCTTTGGGCGCGAACAGCATAGCTGTTCGCGCCCGCGCATGAAGAGGATATCACTCATTTCACGGGAATTCGCAGATACATTCAGCAGTATGTAGCAACGCGTAGCAATGTGTTGCAAAGCGGAGTGATCCGGCACTTTTAGCCGGAGCATTGCTGCGGGCTGCTCTTCAAACATTGCGTTGAAATGCCCCGAATTGAACACGGGTTGTAAGCTTGAAGCATGCCTCCTTTCGCGAATGGGCTACGGAACAGGCGAAAAGTCGATTGCGTAGCAATGCTACGCTTTATCAACTATTGCCGTAGCAATGCACCGTGTTGCAACGCTTCAGGGTGGAGCATTGCAACGCATTGTGTCGTGATGCTAAGCTAATAACCTAATTTTTTACATACAAACTTTCGAGACAAGTGTTGAAATGGATGCCAAGCGGTCCACGGTTCAAACGAGAGTATCGAATGGAGACCGTTTCTTTCCGTCGAAGATCGCAATCTTTTTTCTGTAATAGACGTTGAGAGGATTCGTTTTTCAACTTTCACATTTACCGGGAAAGAATTCGAGATGCGTGGTGTAATGGATTCATGGAGATTGATGGAGTGGAAAAAGGAGTCCGGACTCACCCATTCCCGCTCTGGTATCTCGTTCCAAATCCATAGAAATCAATGAAAGGAGTCCTGCGTGATGATACGGACAATTCGAGAGGACAAAGTTGTGGCTATCCGTAGAAGTTCAAAGGTTTCTGTTACGCTTCGTACTTTGGCTGACCAGTACTTGATTAGCCTTGAACGCAAACAGGCATCCGCATTTACAATCAAGCACGAGCGTGAATGCATCAATGCAATCTTGAAACGCTTGCCAGAAGACATTGCTGCTGACTCTATTACCACTGAGTATTTGGAAAAGCACGTTTTTGACGATATGCGGGCGCAAGGATTGAAACCGAACACGATTAATGGACGGATTAAAACCATTCGTCGGGTCCTCAGTTATGCAAAAGAAGAAGGACTTGTCGTGACAAATGCTGCTTACAGGCTTCAGAAATTGATTGAAACGAGCATGGGCATTCACTCGTTTGAAGAAGATCAATACATGAAGATTCTGGAGCAGTGTAAGACGACGACATTTGCCGGACTTCGAGACAAAGCGATCATGGCTCTCATGTTAGATAACGGAATTCGGTTGCGGGAACTGGTCGACTTGGACGTTGACCAAGTGGATTTGTACGGAAAGTTCTTGAAAAATGTTGATGGCAAAACGAATACCACGGATGACCTCCCACTGAGCGAACCCATGGTTCGCCTTCTAGCAACGTACATCAAAGAGAGAGGGAGATACCCAACCGTGTCCGCTGCCCTGTTCGTGACATTGAACGGCAGGCGCCTGAACCGCTCAACCATCCAGCACGCAATTGCGGATTATGGCAAGAGGGCCGGGATTACGAATGTCCGAGTCAGCGCCCATACATTCCGGCATACATTCGCCAGAATGTGGATTCTAAACGGTGGCGATCCATTTACTTTGAGACGGATTATGCGCCATCGCACCATGGACATGGTCAACAAGTACATCCGCTTGTGGGGACATGAGGTTGTCGAACGACACGAAACGTTCTCCACGTTTGCAAGGCACAAGCTTTTATGATGAGAAACTTTTCAATACAACGACAGACGGGCGATTGCCATCCATGGCGATTGCCCGTCTGTCGTTGTCGTTGCCTTACATCCGAACGCCTTTCGGGAACGTATACTGTGGTGGCCCGTCGCTGTATAATGGATGCATGGAATTCAGGAGGTGACAGTGAGCCGTGGATATCGTTCATACCCCACATGAACTGATGGAGCGCATTGAAAAGCTAGACAAAGACCACTCTGTGTGCCAAGTCTTCATTCCTGGAAAGGGCCAGGTCACCATTGTGCTTCAAGCCAACGATAATGACACCATCGCTTCCGAAGTACAAGCTGACCCTCAGCTTGGTGAGTTGATTCAGAGCAGTCGGAATGCATACCAACGAGGAGATGCCATGACAACGTCAGAATTGCTTAAATCCTTATCCTCTAAGGATTTTGCTCAGTGACAACCCGACGAATCATCTGGCCTACTCCTATTCGGTTAAAATTGCTCACTTTCAAAAGCCCTCATTTCACGCCGGATGAAACACTTGGCTTTATCGCTCAATTCATCATAGAAACAGAGGACGTTCTCTCAAATCCAATTGTAGGTCGGCATTATACCGAGGAATACGGCGAGTTTAAAGGGATTTCTCGCATTGTGATTCGAAAATTCAGGGTGTATTTTGAGGTCTTAGGTCATGATGTTGTTATCCTCGCTGTAAAGTTTCCGGGCGAAGCATTATAAAATGGGAAATATCAAGAAGCGAAGCAAAGATCCAAGTCTACTTCACTTCTTCCTCGTTCTCGTCGTCAGATTGGGTAACAACAACGGTTCTTCCGTCGAAAAACTCCCCACGGGACTCTAAACCCAAATACGAACCGATCCAGCTACGATGCGTGGTACAAGATTGTTACGCTCAAGAATAATCAATGTTCTGAATATTCTTGTGAGTGGCGGAGGAGTACATGAGAGATTCGGAACGGCACGGGTTGTTGGAACTCCTATAGCAGGAAATTGCACCATGCGGGCCGAATAAAGTCAGTGATGAAACGCAGTTGAATGGGTCGCGTTTGATTATCTTCAGCTAAGTCCATTGCAGTCTAAAGCTCACTGTTACTTCCGGAGGTATATATCCTTGTCCCAACTCGAAAACATAGAAGCCATTGAAAAACGCCTGTGGGGTGCAGCAGACACCCTGCGGGCCAACTCGAACTACGCCAGCAACGAATATTTCATGCCCGTCATGGGTTTGATTTTTCTTCGCCATGCCTACAGTCGGTTTTTGGCAGTCAAGGATGACGTCATTGCATTGTTGCCTACCCGTGGTGGGCGCACTCGCGAATTAACCAAAGAGGACTTTTCCCAAAAGAGCGCCATCTTCCTGCGCGAGATCGCGCAGTTTGATTACCTGGTTGCATTAAAAGACAGCGATGATCGCGCTCGGGCCATCATTGACGCCATGGAGTCCATTGAAGCGGACTATGATTCACTGCGCGGGGTTCTCCCTAAGTCAGAATATCAGGAACTCGACAATGAAGTACTCGGTCAACTGCTTCGCACGCTCAATCCGGAAGTGTTGAAGCGGGCATCCGGTGATATCTTTGGTCGCATATATGAGTATTTCCTTACGCAGTTTGCGGACCAAAAGGCGCATGACGGAGGAGAATTTTTCACTCCGGTCTCCCTCGTCTCGCTTATCGCCAATGTATTGGAGCCAAAGAGTGGAGTGATTCTCGATCCTGCCTGTGGTTCCGGGGGCATGTTTGTCCAAAGCGCGCACTTCGTGGAGCACCTGCATGCGAATCCGTCCGAACGTCTGACGTTCTATGGGATGGAGAAAAACCCCACGACAATCCGTCTGGCCAAGATGAATTTGGCGGTTCACGGGCTTGAAGGAGGCATCCAGAAGGCCATCACCTATTACGAAGACCCACATAATTTGCGTGGCAAAGCGGATTTTGTCATGGCCAATCCGCCATTTAACGTGGATGAAGTGGATGCCGACAAGGTGAAGAACGATCCCCGTCTCCCGTTCGGCCTTCCAGGCGTCAACAAAAACGAAAAGGTATCCAACGGGAACTACCTTTGGATCAGCTATTTCTACAGCTATCTGAACGATCGCGGTCGAGCCGGTTTTGTCATGTCCTCTCAGGCATCAAGCGCCGGACGCGATGAAGCCGAGGTTCGACGCAAACTAGTTGAAACCGGCCATGTCGATATCATGATTTCCATTCGTTCGAACTTTTTCTATACGCGAACGGTTCCCTGCGAACTGTGGTTTCTTGATCGTTCCAAGCCTGCAGAGTATCAGGACAAGGTCCTCATGATAGATGCCCGTAACATCTACCGCAAAGTGACTCGAAAGATTTACGACTTTAGTCCGGAGCAGTTGCAAAACCTGCTCGCCATTGTGTGGCTGTATCGCGGAGAAAATGAACGATTTGTTGAGTTGTTAGGTAGCTATATGCACCGAGTGATGGTGGAAGCCAGACAATGCTTTTCCAAGACCGACGAAGAAGGCACGGAAATTGATGTGTTGCGTGGATTTTTGTCCGCTCTCAAGGATCTACGAGAGCGCATGAATCCATATCTGTTGTCGGATTCAGTTAAAGATGAACAAGCACTTGCTGAAATTCGTGATGAATTGGATGTTGCGTTCAATACGCTATCTGCTGATGTTGAGAAGTATTCCCAATCTGTTGCTGAACGGGAACGGTTATGGGTTCAGCAGACCGACGATCTATTGTGGCTGAAGCACACTCAACCTCACATGGGAGTACTGGCTCAACAAAGTCGAGATCTCGTCAAACAAGCGGATCACGTCAGTAAGCTTATGAACAAGCTGATTGATGTCTCTGAGAAGGAATATGGCGCAAAAACCAGTTACCTTTGGGCGAATGCGGAAATTAATCGTTTGAAGAAGGCGATGGAATCTAGCCGACAAGACGCTGTTGAGCAGTTAAAGCATGTTCGCTATTTTTACCGTCAAGCGGAATGGCTCTTGGAAAGGTTTCCGGAAGGGCAATTTCGTGATGTGCCCGGCCTGGTCAAACTGGTGGGTAGATCAGAAATCAAGGACAACGATTGGAGCCTTACACCGGGACGCTATGTTGGCGTTGCGCCGGAGGAACAGGATGAGGATTTTGATTTTGAGGAAGCGTTACGGGAGATTCATGTGGAGTTGGAGGGCTTAAATGAGGAGGCGAATGAACTGGCTTTGAAAATTCGTGCCAACCTTGAGGAGTTGATTAAATGAGTTGGAGGGAAGCCTATCTCAGTGACTTGGTTTTTTTTCAAAGAGGATACGACATAACCAAGGACAAACAAGTTGAGGGGGATGTTCCTGTTATTTCTTCATCGGGGGTTAGCAGTTACCATGCGGAAGCAATGGCAAAGGGACCGGGGGTTGTTATAGGAAGAAAGGGCTCCCTAGGCTCTGTTCACTACTCAGAACATGACTATTGGCCCCACGATACTACTCTTTGGAGCAAGGACCTCAAGGGAAATGACGCTAAATACGTTTATTACTATTTGAAGACGCTTCACCTCGAGAATTTCAATGTCGGTAACTCCAATCCAACGTTAAATCGAAATCATATTCATAACTTGCGAGTCATGATTCCTGAGCTCTCCGTACAGCGATCAATTTCATCATGTCTATCACATTACGATGATCTTATCGAAATCAACCGTCGTCGAATTGAACTACTTGAACAGGCTGCACGCTTGCTCTACAAAGAGTGGTTCGTTCATTTTCGGTTTCCCGGTCACGAACACGTGAAAATTGTTGATGGAGTGCCGGTGAATTGGGAAAGGAAATCATTGGGGCAGGTGGCACCTTTACAATATGGTAAGGCGCTGAAAGCGGAGAACAGAGTGGATGGGCCTAATCCAGTATTTGGGTCGAGCGGTGTGGTCGGGTACCATGCCACGTCACTTGTTGAAGGACCGGCAATTATTGTAGGCCGTAAAGGAAATGTGGGGAGCGTCTTTTGGAGTGACTCTGATTGCTATCCAATCGACACAGTATATTTCATTGATAAGAGTAGAAGCAGTTTGTTTCTGTACTACTCACTGTTGAATATGAATTTCATTAGCACAGACGTAGCGGTTCCGGGCTTAAACCGTGATTTTGCGCACTCTCGGGAGGTTTTAGTCCCCGACGAAAAGATTATTGACGAGTTTCATCGTGTGGTCGTCCCAATTTACCAACAAATTTCCGTGCTGGAAAAGTACAATTCTAAGTTAGCTAGAGCCCGCGACCTCCTGCTCCCTCGCCTGATGAACGGAGAGATTGCCATATGAGCCGTATGACTGAAGACAATCTCGTGCAGCAAACGACTGCTGACTACATGCACGATTCCCTCGGTTGGGACTCGGTCTATGCATACAATACTGAAGACTTTGGCCCCAATAGCCTACTTGGACGGACTTCGCGAAAAGAGGTGGTCCTCGCTCGCTATCTCCAGGAGAACCTAGAGCGTCTGAATCCTGGTCTGCCAGACTCTGCCTATGAAGATGCCATACGTGAAATCGTGGAATACAGCACCAGCCAATCCACACTGTCGACAAATCGTGAAAAATATGCACTCCTGAAGGATGGCGTCAAAGTTTACTATCGTAACGCGCAAGGGGAACTGAAACTGGAGCGGTTGCGCGTGTTCGATTTTGACGATCCGCTTCAAAATCACTTTCTGTGTGTACGTGAACTTTGGATTTACGGGGACATCTATCATCGGCGCGCAGACATCGTTGGTTTTGTTAACGGTATTCCTCTTCTCTTCATGGAACTGAAGAATGTACATAAAGACTTGCGCCATGCGTACGAGGATAACCTGTCCGACTACAAGGACATGATTCCGCACATCTTCCACCATAACGCGATCATCGTTCTCGGTAACGGTATTGATGCCAAGGTCGGCACAATCTCAAGTAAATATGAGCATTTTTATGATTGGAAGAGGCTGGCGGAGAGCGATCCTGGCGTCGTAGAAATGGAAACCCTCCTGAAAGGTGTATGTGATAAGCGCAATTTCATGGACCTCTTTGAGAACTTCATCTTGTTCGACGACTCCCCTGGAGAGACGGTAAAGATCTTAGCGCAAAATCATCAGTTCCTCGGTGTGAACCGAGCCATTGACTCCGTAGATCATCGGCAAGACCGATTGGGCAAGCTCGGGGTGTTTTGGCACACACAGGGCTCCGGCAAAAGTTACTCGATGGCGTTTTTTACACGCAAGGTACATCGCAAAATCGGTGGGAACTTTACGTTTCTAGTCGTTACGGATCGCGATGATTTGGACACGCAGATCTACAAAACTTTTGCCGGATGTGGTTTGGTCAATCACGAAAAAGATCCTTGTTGCGCATCCAGTGGCGATGATTTGCGCCAACTGCTTGGAGAGCATAAGAGCTACATTTTTACGCTCATTCAGAAGTTCAATCAAGATGTTGATCCCAAAACTGGATACTCCCTTCGTGACGATGTCATCGTCATTTCGGATGAAGCGCATCGTACCCAATACGGATTGCTCGCGCTCAACATGCGCAACGCTTTGCCGAATGCCAGCTTCATCGGATTTACAGGAACTCCTCTATTCCAGGGCGACGAGAAGACGAAGCAGATGTTTGGGGACTACATCTCCACGTATGATTTTCAACGGGCTGTTGAGGACGATGCCACGGTACCTCTATATTACGATGCACGTGGGGACAAATTGGGCATAGCCACGAATGATTTGAACGAGCGGATCGCGGAGAAGTTGGAGGAATTCGAAACCGACGACATCAACGTTGAGGAACGTTTGGAGCGGGAGCTACGTCGCGACTATCACATCATCACCGCAGAGAAACGACTGAAGCAGATTGCGCAGGATTTTGTGATCCACTACTCCAACGCGTGGGAAACAGGCAAGGCTATGTTCGTGTGTATCGATAAGGTAACTACGGTTCGAATGTACAACCTGATTGAGACAGAATGGCAAAAGCGAATTGCCGAATTGGAATCCAACCTCTCTAAAATTCACGATCCGCAAGAGGTTGTCTATCGACAGCGCCAGCTCAATTGGATGAAGGAAACGCAATTAGCGGTCGTTGTGAGCGAAGAGCAGGGTGAGATCGAGAAATTCCGCAAATGGGGACTGGATATCAAGCCCCATCGCCAACTCATCAAAAGCGGATTTGAGACGGATGATCAGAAGCGGTTGGACATTGAGTCGGCGTTCAAAAAGGAATCACATCCGTTCCGGGTGGCGATTGTATGCGCCATGTGGCTGACCGGGTTTGACGTGCCGAGCCTGTCCACCCTGTATTTGGACAAGCCTTTGAAAGCTCACACCCTGATGCAGACCATTGCTCGTGCCAATCGTAAGAACGAGGGTAAGAACAATGGCCTGATCGTGGACTATTGTGGAATACTCAAAAACCTGCGCGCTGCCTTGGCGACTTATGCGGGTCGCGGTGACGAAGGCCGAGGTGGAGATGGTGAGGACGGGCACGATCCGGCCAAGCCCGATGAAGAACTGCTTGCCGATTTGGTGGAGTCTATCGCTTTTGTTCGGGCATTCTTGCACGAAGGTCATGCACCTCTCGACGACATCATTGAGCAAACCGGATTCGCTCGCAACGCTGCCATCCTAGCAGCCAAGGAAGTCGCCAATCAGAACGATGAGACTCGAAAACGTTTTGAAGTCATGTGCCGTGAGGTTTTCAAGAAATTCAAAGCGTGTCTAAACGTCTCCGGTATCAACGCGCATCGTAATGAATATGACGCCATCAATATTGTCTATCGCAGTCTACAGGAAGACCGGGACTTGGCAGACATCTCGGATATCCTTCAGAAGCTGCACGGTGTCGTTGACCAGGCAATCACGACCAGTAACCAGCGGATCGGAGAGTCGACGACTCCATATGACATTTCAAAGATTGATTTTGAACGACTGCGAAAGGAATTTGAGCGAAGCTCAGCCAAGAACACAACGGTGCAGAACTTGAAAAACGTGATCGAAAAACGTCTTCGACGCTTACTCATGCAAAATCCATTGCGAACGGACTTCCAACAACATTACGAAGAGATTGTGCATGAATATAATCGTGAGAAAGATAGGCTGACAATAGAGAAGACATTTGAAGCCCTGCTGAAGTTTGTCGAGAGTCTGAATGAAGAAGAGTCTCGGGCGATGCGGGAGGGATTGGACGAGGAGAGCCTAGCCATATTCGATCTGCTGAAGAAGCCGAATTTGTCCACAAATGACGTGAAGCGAATCAAGCAAGTGGCTGTTGAACTTCTCCGAATTTTGAAGGACGAGAAGTTGAAGATAGATCATTGGCGCGATAAGGAATCAACCCGTGATGCTGTGAGGGTGGTCATTCGCGATTTCCTGTATAGCGATTCAACGGGTCTCCCGGTCGATAGCTTCACAGATGAGGATGTAGACGAGAAAACGGACTTGGTATTTCGGCATGTATTTTGGGCGTATCCAACTGTACCGTCGCCGGTGTACGCCAGCTAGATTCTGTCAGTACTTGGAGAGTAAAGGAGAATCGGATGGTGGAAAAGTTATTTTGCGTCTATACGTCCGATGCGATGGCCCTAGACGGGACGATCTCACCGGCATCAACGCTAGCGTGTGCCCTAGAGCGAATATGGGACTCAGGAGTTCCCTCATGCATCGGGCATGACCTCCATAGACCGTTTGGATGGAGCCGACCGTTGGGTCTGTACTTTGAACCGGGGCTCACTAGGCTCTTTGGAATCACTTACGTGGCGGAAACACAATCAGAATCAAAATGGATTTCGAATGAGGTTTACAATAGCATTAATTTACGCATTCAACGAGATTGTTATCCGCACGTGGACGAGTTAAGGCGTCAGATCGCAGATCGTTTAACTGGTGAAGAGAAGATTTTAGAGTGTAGTGGTACGGCGTTGATTAGAAGTAATTTGGCGGTCGAAGTATTTCCTCGTATTTTTGCCCAAAAAGATAATGATGGATTGATTCCACTAGCAAGTTTGGAATATGTGGGCGATGGAGTCTTTAGGATCGGAGAACTCCTACTTTACGCTCACCCATATTTTCGCCGTTCACTCTCTCGACTCAATAATGCAAATGATGAACTACTTAAGTCCCTACTTAAGGCACAAGAAACTGTAGCTGTGAAAATTGCCTTGGATACTGACATGGTCGGTCTTGCGTCCACATTTATTCCAAAACTAGAGCATGAATATTGGTGGGGACCAATGTTCGACGATGAATTAATCTCAATGGTTCCAGGCGTAACCCGCCATTGTGCCAACGAGCGGGACAAATTATTTCATGCCATTAACTGGACTGATTTCTTTTGGTATTCCCGTGATGGAGAGCACACATTTGAAGCGGAGGAGCTTCGCGATATTCCATCATTTGGCTATGGAGACGACCTTTATGGGTGCAGATATGTACATTCAATTATCGATGAAGCATCAGGGATAGT
This sequence comes from Sulfoacidibacillus thermotolerans, assembly GCF_003144315.1. Lineage (GTDB taxonomy): Bacteria > Bacillota > Bacilli > Alicyclobacillales > SLC66 > Sulfoacidibacillus > Sulfoacidibacillus thermotolerans. Next base: position 20,978 of record NZ_MPDK01000030.1, read on the forward strand.
TAAACACTTTGATGGAGCAGTTAAAGAGTATACCGAAGAACAAATGATCATGCGTCTGGATGTTGATTTGTCGAGAGCGGAGCGAGATGCAAAATATACGAAACTATGGAGACTTGATGGGCACATATCGGTGCCGTTATGGAAAGAGATAATTACCCATCACTTTCGGGATAATCACTTAGTCGGCGAATATCTAGGTGGAAGGGAAAACAATCCTCGTGTCGCAAGTACGTTGGTATTGGAACGAACTGAGGGTGATAACACGGTTGGCCAATTGGTCCGCTCTAGCGTCCCTGACGTCGTTCCTCGTGTTCCATTCGAAGGAACGGGGCCCCGAATAGCCGTGTCTTTCCGTCCGGTTCACGAAACTCCACATTTGCGGACTATTATTCCCCTCGAAACTTGGAATACGGAGAATTCCAGCATAGAAATCATTGAGTCAGATACCGTTGAAATTATCAAGATTTTGAAGCGAGGAAATTCTTCTATTGAGCTTTCGCCCGGAAGTAAGTTTTACATCGTAGAAGATTTATATACCAATTTTCCGCTTATTTATCATAAAGACCCGAATACAATGAAGACTACGATTCTGGCATTTCAGGAACTGGTTAGCATATGGAATGAATCTGCAGATGATCGGGTAATCAACATTAATCTCTCCTTTGAAAGCGGGGCTCATGCTGTTTGTATTAGTTTATTGGGTCACATTCGTGACTTGCAACCGATCCTGGAGGTCTTGTTTAATGCCTGTGACTCAATGGCTGAGGGAGATTATTCATGGTGCACAAGAATAGCTGATTTTTTGGATCAATCATATCCTGAGAGTGTGGACATTCCCCATCTTCAGGATTTATGGACGAGCAATGGACGCTTGTGCATAAAGAGAAAGCTTGTGGACTACACTCGATACAACTTTGAGCTAGCAACCGATGGAAGCATGAAATACAAAATGGAAATACCTAAAAGTGAAGAGAGCTTAGGACGTGCAATTACTTCAGGCAGCTTGAGAGTTTGTTGGGCGGGGTGGTATACTTCGAAATGTTCTAAGTGTGGAGGAGAATACAGCTATTGTGGTTGTTCTAAGTATTTCGATGACAACACTCATGAAGTAATGACGACCATGCATCCGGTTGGATTTTTTTGGACAGACCGTTTAGCTTGAACTCTTCTTATGAAGAAATCGGATTTGTGGTCAATAGACGTGAAGAACATCAAGCAAGTCGCTATTGAACTTCTCCGAACCTTGAAGGAAGAAACGTTCCTTGATGCAGTCATCGCAAGGTGGATAGCTTCACAGATGAAGAGCTGGACGAAAAAGGGATTTGGTATTTCGGCACGTGTTTTTGGCGTATCCGACTGTGCCTACACCGATGTACGCTTGAACATTTCCTTGGAAGGTGATTACTTCGGAAAACATGATCTTTGTTGGCGGAATTCACGGTGTTGGAAAGACAACCGTTTGTAAAATGATTCGTGAGTATTTCCAGATAGATAACTATTCGGCAAGTGCGTTGATTGCTAACGCGAAAGGAGCAGAGTTTGGGTTAGTGAAGGAGGTTTCTGACATTGAAACAAATCAGGACTTTCTGACTCGCGCCCTCAGAAACATGCAAATTGGTTCACGATGGTTTTTGCTAGATGGACATTTTTGTCTCATCGATACAACAAGCCAAATTATCCGTGTTCCGGAGATGACCTTTCATCAATTGGCACCGAAAGCCATTATAGTCGTGCAGGATACAGTAAATGAGATTAAAGGAAGATTACTTAGCAGGGATAATTTGGTCTATGGCGAACCATTTCTTGAGCAGTTTCAAGATGAAGAGCTCAGTTATGCTGTTGAATTGGCAAACATGATGGACATTCCCTACGTAGTTTTCCAGAACAACCAACTGCGGGTACACCAACTAGAAGAGTTTCTTCGAACGGTTGGAGCAATTGTGTAACATAGGGGTTGTTGAATCTGATTCACCTAGGAGGTACAAATGTGCGTGTGCTTCTAGACACAAATATCATAATTCACAGAGAGATTAGTAAGGCGATCCGTGATGATATTGGTATCCTATTCAGGTGGCTGGATAATCTCCATTACGACAAATACATACATCCATTAACTGTTGAGGAAATAAATAAGTATCGAGACGAAGCAGTGAGAAGGTCATTTAACGTAAAGCTTGCGAGCTACAATGTTCTGAAGAATATCGCACCGTGGACCGGCCCCATTGTTGAAGTTTCCGAGCGAGAGGATACGAATGATAATGATCTAATTGATTCGAGACTTCTTAATGAGGTTTTACAGGATCGGGTAGACAGTCTCATAACTGAAGATAAGAAAATTCGTAGAAAAGCTGGACTTCTAGGTATAGCACACCGGATATTTACTATTGATGCTTTTCTGGAGAAAGTAACAGCAGAAAATCCTCAGTTGGCAGATTACCGGGTTCTTTCGGTGAAAAAAGAGTTTTTTGGGAACATCAACGTGGGTGACGAGTTTTTTGATAGTTTTAGGGAGGACTATGCGGGATTTAACCAGTGGTTCAACAGAAAGTCTGATGAAATTGCTTATATTTCTCAACTTGATAACAGGATTTCCGCGTTTCTTTACTTGAAATTAGAGGATGAAACTGAGGACTATTCAGATATCAGTCCTGTGTTTTCCCGTAAACGCAGACTTAAGATCGGAACCTTCAAGGTAACGTTGAATGGTTTTAAACTTGGTGAGCGGTTTCTCAAGATCGTGTTCGATAATGCGGTCAGATATCATGTGGATGAGATCTATGTAACAATTTTTGACCGAACGATCGAACAGCAAAGGTTAATTAATTTATTGGAGGACTTCGGATTTAGTCATCATGGATACAAGAAAGAAGAGCTAGTTTTTGTGCGTTCAATGGTTAACATCAAGAATCTTGATAATCCCAAATTTATGTACCCATATATACCGACTGACGGGAATAATATATTTTTTGTTTCGATATATCCTCAGTACCATACTGAACTGTTCCCCGATTCGATCTTAAACACTGAATCTCCAGATGACTTCGTGGAACATACTCCTTTTCGCAATGCAATTAGCAAGGTCTATATCTCGCGAGCGTACGAACGAGATTTGAAATCTGGAGATGTACTGTTATTCTACAGAACGGGAGATCGTCACCCTAAAGTATACTCAGGGGTTGTCACGACGATTGGAATCGTGGAGAATATAGTTACGAACATACGTTCTGAGGACGAGTTTATCAGTCTGTGTAGGAAACGGAGCGTGTTCACTGATGACGAGCTTAGGGAACATTGGAATTATAAGCCCAGGAACAGGCCCTTTATCGTAAATTTCTTGTACACGTATTCGCTTCCCAAGCGACCTAATTTACATAGGCTTATCGAACTAGGCATCATTAGTGATGCAAGTTCGATTCCAAGAGGATTTGGGAAAATGAGTCCAGAACAGTTACTAACAGTCTTGAGGGAGGCACAGGCGAATGAAGGTCTTGTTATCCATTAAACCAGAATTTGCGCACGAAATCTTTTCAGGGACGAAGCGCTATGAATATCGCAAGACGATATTTCGACAAAAGGTTAAGAGGGTAGTGGTGTATGCCTCATCACCAGTGAGTAAGGTAATTGGCGAGTTTGAGATTGATGAAATATTGCATGATGAAATTGAAACATTGTGGGAAACCACGAAGAGTTTTTCTGGAATAACCAAGGACTTTTTCTTCTCCTACTTTAAATCAAGGGAATCTGGTTATGCTATTAAAATAAAGAGCTACAAGTTATATGACGATCCTATGGATTTGCGGTCAGTATATGGCTCAAATCCCCCTCAGTCATTTGCCTATGTAGATTAAAACAAGAAGAAAAATGGTTGAATCGATCTTACCACACTCCCCCTTGCCCACACGCCGTCAGGCGTGTATACTTGCCTTTGGAAGCACCAAAATTATGCAGAGACGTGTGGGGACTTCGGCAAAAGCGGGCCGCCAAAGTGCTTAAAACCGTTGCTATACAAGGGATTTCAGACTTTCTTTCATGCCCACACTATTGAGGGGCGTGTGGGGTAACCCGTGCGGGTTCAAGTCCCGCTCTCGACACCAGAAGAGTCTAATATTCGG
>NZ_MPDK01000031.1 GCF_003144315.1 Sulfoacidibacillus thermotolerans
GAGAATCAAGGTGACGACGAAGGAGATTTGCCTGCATGGAAGAAGGCGTTTTTGAAGGCGGCGAAGGAATAAGGTCATTGACTCCTCGATTTTGAGGAGTCAAAACTCTTAATGTGTTATCGGGCAACTGTTGATACCACGCTTTTGGAGTATGGAAGTGTTACGAAAATGTTCCGATTTTTTATTTTTAACCACACCGACATATGCAACATATGTTGATTTTAGTGCTATATACTAATTGCGTTACTAACTTGCGTGTAGAAAATAGAACTTGCAAGTTGGGGGCATGAGGACAGAGAATTCGCTGAGTGATTTAGAATGGAGAGAATAAAATGCGTCCACTTATTGGCGTCACAGTAAACGAAGATGTGCGAAACGGAATACAAGGTGCATTTGTCAGTCAAGATTATACGGATGGAGTTTATGCAGCGGGCGGGTTGCCAATGTTGCTTCCGCTAACCGATGATCGGGAAGTAGTAACTGCGCTTGCCATGCGTCTCGATGGCCTTATTTTAACTGGCGGCCCCGATATTTCACCGCAATTATTCCATGAGGAGCCTCGACTTGGATTAGGAGAAGTGACACCCCTTCGCGATGAAATGGAAGCGATGTTGATCTTGCAAATGGCCGCCTTAGACAAACCGATTCTCGCGATTTGTCGCGGCATCCAAATATTAAATGCTGTTATGGGGGGGACACTGTACCAAGATCTTTTACGTGAATGGTCAGGGCGCTTACAGCATTCGCAAAAGGCGCCACGTACACATACTGCGCATAGTGTGGCTCTTGTTGAAGGGACGCGAGTGCGTGCACTCATGGGGGTGCCTGAAGTGCAGGTAAATACCTTTCACCATCAGGCAGTATCTGCTCTTGCACCAGGGTTTGTCATTAGCGGACGAAGCCGAGATGGATTGGTGGAGGCGATTGAACACCCCACTTACCGCTTTATGATCGGTGTGCAGTGGCACCCAGAGAATTTGTGGCGGAAGCATAAGGAACATGCACAGTTATTTGCCGGCGTCGTGGAGGCTGCCCGAGCGAGTGCGCAGTCTGCGCAATAATGCGCGATCTGCTGCGGAGAAAGACAAAAGGGAGCGAACCTTTTGGTGTGTTTGATGTAAAAAATACCAAACAGACAATAGAAAGCCTATGAGATATGCGGACGTAGAGGCAATTGCCCCGCCAAGAAATCCGATGTGTGGGATCAATATCACACAGAGTAATGCGTTTGTGAGAATGCTTACAATTTGCATGTACAGTGGGAATTTTACTTTGCCAAGTTGATCTGTACAGAACTGCGTAAATAAATTGGTTACACCATAGGCAATGGTGCCCAGAATAAGTATTTGAAACGCAGGTATGGAGCGGTCGTACCGACCATTTAAGGCCACGTGAATGAGCGTTGGGACGGTGAATAGCATCAAAAGCGCGGCGCTGAGAAGTAAAATCATCGTCATGCGAAACGTTCGTAAAACTAGTTCTATTGATCCGGATCGTTCTTCTGAGGCAACTCGAGCATAGATCAGCAAAGAGATGCTTGAAGAGATATGCCATAGCACTTCGGATGCAGTGACTGCCATTGCATAAAGGCTAGTCGCGGTTGTGCCTGCTAAAAGGCCGACGAGGATGACATCGCCGCGCAGATTAAACTGGGTAAGTAATTGTTGAAGGGATGTCTTACGTCCATAGGCGACAATAGACGGTGTGATGTCTGGATGCTTAGCAGGGCGCAGCCGCAAGCCTAGAACGCGCTGAGCCGTGTCGACAGCCGCAAAAGCTGCGATTGCATAGGAGATCAACCAAGCACTAAAAGTGAGCAATAACAAATAAGGGGAAATCCCTGGAAGAAAGTGCCGCAAAAAGGTCAATCCTAATGCAAAGATAACAAATGAGAAGATTTGGACGGTATTGAGTCGATTTAGCCAATCAATTTCATTGAGTGCCTGAATCAATTTGGTCGAATAGGCAAATAGAACTGCAAAAGGAATGCCAAGAACGGCGAACAAAGCATAGATCAATATGGGATAGTAGGCGGAAAAAAGTGCGCCGATGACAAGTAAAATCCCTGTTGCGATGACAATTTGAAGATAGATGCGCATAATTACGCCAATTACCGTGGTGCGGTCTATCTTGAGTCGATTCAAGCCATAATTGAAATAATTTCCATATCCAGCTAAATAAGTGGCTGCAAGTTGAAAATAGACGAGTACGAGTTTATAAATTCCGTTGTCAGCGACAGATAGATAGCGCGGGACAAGGAATAGTCCAGCAATCATTGCGAGTCCAGCTACGCCAAACTTGTATAAAATTGTCCGCAGTGTTCTTTTAATGGCCCCCATGTACTACCTCCTGGCAATTAGTATACCACGTTGCCGTCCCCTCGCCATTTTCCATCCAGCACTTTTCAAGGTAGAGAGTGAACGTGTGCTGAACGGCCGTCAGCCACGATGACTCCAGATAGGGGGATGGATCATGGTTGTCACGACGATGAATCGGCACTTGCTGATTCAACTACAAACAGGACAAACGGCTCAAGGGAAGCCAAAGTTGCACAATCGTGCCTACCCGCATGTGGATGTTGCCGTGACAGATGATGCGATTGATCAAGTTCTCCAGTCGCTATCACCGCTGTTTGCAGACTCCATTTATGCGATGGGGCGTGTGGATACAGTGCAAATTGCCGCGGCAGCGACGGGAACGACGACTTCGTCTGTACCGACAACCTCGACTGCGACGTCAGGATCAGGAGCGACAGGCGCCTAATTTGTCTACTTTAGATCACCAAGTGAAAGGGGTTATTGATATGAAACAGACACTCGAATTAGCTTTTTTAACGGACCTAAACAAGACTGTACATTTGCAAATTCCCAATCCCAAAACGCCCGTGAGTACATCTGATGTAACTCGTGCGATGGATGCGATTGTCGCCGCGAATATTTTCTCGTTTCCGACGGGGCGGATTGTAAAAAAAGTACAGGCGAAAGTAAACAGTACAGATTCATCTGCGATTACGCTCGGACAATAGGGAAGGGTTTTTTTGTAAAAATAAGAGGTGGCGCTATGATAAGCGCTACCTCTTACTCGATGGTTCTAGCAATGTGACGATGTGTTTAATTTTTCTCGTAATTTAGACACCAGTTGTTCGATCGTCTCTGATTCCACTAATTCAAAATCGTCTAAAAGGCAAAAGGGTACGTGAAAGCAACGATGGCAATTTCCTAAGCAACCCCATTGTTTGACTATGAGAGCTGGGTGTTCATTCTGTAGTTCTGCGATGGCGCGATCAGTATGGAAATCTAGGTTGCCTGTACAGATCTCGAGTTTATGTTTCACGTGTCTCAGTCCTCACGAAAGTGATCTCTATCTGCAATGTAACATAAATTATACAGAGAGACTATAAACCGAAAACGCAGCATCATTTACAAGAGCCGTATTTTCCTATTGCATTTGTTGGTAGATTCCATGTAACTTAAAACGATGTAGATGCGTCTCTATGCTAGATCGCAATGAGGTGGAGGTATTGGCGCAAGGTCACAGCGAAGAGTCGCGCATTCTCCTTTTGCGCGAACTTATGCAAGCGTATGGACAGGACGTCTTGCATGTCGTGTATGGATATGTGCATGATCGACATCAAGCAGAGGATATTAGTCAAGAAGTGTTTCTGAAAGTATATGATCACTTGGATTCATTTCGTCATGACAGCAGTTACCGTACGTGGATTTTGCGAATTGCAGTCAATACAGCAAAAGATTTTTTGCGAAAGAAAGCCAGGCGGCCCGAGGAGTTTGATCACTTGCTCAATGTGGCTGCAGATGGAAGTGTCGAAGGGCAAGTTTTATACCAGATACAGAGCCGTGCATTATGGACTGCTGTGGCAAAGCTCCCGATGATCTATCGGGAAGTCGTCTGGTTATATTATGGGAAAGATCTTTCACTAGATGAGATTACACAGGTGATTGGTGTGAGTATGTCTGCGGTAAAAACGCGTTTGTACCGTGGACGTGAAATGTTACGTCAAACATGGGAGGGGACTTTTGACCGTGAATCGTCTGAACGATGAAGAACTGGATAAGGCGCTGCGCGATACACTCCACGGTCAGTTAGATGAGGTCCTACTAAAGAAAGATTTTGAACAAAAAGTGTTAGAGCGAATTGTGAACAAGGAAAGTAGGATTTCGCAAGAAGTACAAAAGCTACAACCACAGCTGCAAAAACGTAGTCGCAAAGGGAAATGGGCGGCATTTACGCTCGGTTCGCAGCGTGTGATTGGTCTTAGTATAGGGGCCGTGGCGATGTTGATTGGACTAGTGATTCTCGGAGTCCTAAGGCCAGAGAGAAGTTTGCCACTTTCGTCTGCGAGTCACAGTGCCGATAGTAAGATAGGAGTACTGCGCGCAACACTTGCTCCGATCGCCGTAGAGAATGTCGAAGTGATTTCAGGAGCAGCCCCTTTAGAACAATCTGGTGCAAACCAAGAGGCGCATGGTCAAGCGCAAAAGATTGTCGCTTTATCCAAACAGTTACTTACAGTTCAAGCGCAATTATACAATGCAAGCGGTTTGCCGATTTCAGGAAAGGATTTGCAAGGAATGCTGTTTGTTTTACGCCAGCCAAGTGAATTGTCGCCAGTGCAAGAGAGCGATTGGGAATACTTTGTGAACGGACCGAACGATATGATTTTGCCGCATCGATCAGTGAGTTGGAGCTTTACCTTAAATCCCACGCCAACTTTTGCGCACTTGCGTAATCACACCGTTCATCTCGTATGGTTTTTGCGTCATACAAACAATGCTTTTCCTTCCTTAACAATGGGTACACTTCCTATTTCGACCTCTGACATTCGTGAATCTGTAATCGGGATGGGGGGGGCAAATGTGCAATTTTTGCGTATTACAGCGCGCCTGACGAATCGTGGAGTAGTGCCGTGGAATCCGAGATCAGCATTAGCCATGTTATTTTTTGATCGACAGGCGGGAGTTGCTTTGTTTAGTCGAAAAACATACAAGTATTTTGATGATGTGACGCCGTTGGCTGGTTCTTCAACCTCTTTAGCACCAGGTCAATCGATGACAGCCACGTTTGATATTGTGGGGGTACCTGATACGGATATGCGACAACTGCCTTTGCACATCTTGCTTGTCGCACGGGATCAAGTTGGCGCCTAAGGATTGCCGTTTTAAGCTTGCAACGGGTATAATACAATACAAGAGTTTTTGAGAGCGGGGATGGGATTGTTAGTTCGCGAACTTGGCGAATTTGGGCTTATTGAGCGCTTGCAAGCCATTGTTTGGCGTTCAGATGCGCGGTTGCTTGTGAATATAGGGGATGATGCGGCGGTCGTGCGCTACGACCGCCCTGTTGTTATGACAACGGACGCATTAGTAGAGGGAATTCACTTTCGTGATGATTTAATTGATCCTGTTTCTCTTGGATACAAGAGTCTTGTGGCTTCGCTAAGTGACATTGCTGCAATGGGAGGGCGTCCGTTGCACACGTTGGTAGCGCTTGCGTTGCCATTTGAGGAGCGGGTAGAACGGATTGAGGCCATTTATCGTGGTTTGGCAGAGGCGTGTACACAATATGACGTGAGCATTGTGGGTGGAGATGTCGTTAGTACAGCAGGGCCTCTCGTGATTACGGTAACAGTTACTGGTGAGTTGCTTGGCGCAAAGCCGCTCTTGCGCAGCGGTGCACAGGTTGGTGATGTAGTTTTTGTCACGGGGGATGTGGGAGGGGCGGCTGCATATTTGCATTTAAAAACGAGCAGTGAAGCCCTTAGAGTCAGTGAGAGTGATGAGTGGCTCTTACAACAGCGTCATCAAAGGCCTGTGCCCCAAATCACAGCGGGCAGCATTCTCGCGCAGTACGAGGGGTGCACGTCTGCCAATGATGTGAGTGATGGACTTAGTTCTGAATTGCATGAAATTGCAGCGGCAAGCGGTGTGCAATTGCTCATAGATTCCGAGCGTCTTCCCACTTTGCCAGCGGTACGTCATTATGCACGCCTGGCAAGGGTGAATCCGCTCGATTTTGCGCTTTTTGGCGGAGAAGACTATCAGTTGGTTGGAACACTGGATCGAATGGCAGTTGGGACGTTCTTGCCGCTTATGCAGGCGCAGGGGGTACGCGTGAGTTTAATTGGTCAGGTGAAGCGTGGAAATGCTGGGGTCTATCTACAGACGCCAACAGGAATTCACCAACTTCCTAAAAAAGGGTACGATCATTTTGCCGCGCGAGATGAGCGCACGTGATGGAGGAGCATGCGATGGAGTATGGGGTGACGCTGACGGTCACAAGTGCCTTGGCGACTAAACAATTAGGGGAGTTCTGTGGGCGCGTAGTGCAACCGGGCACTGTGATCGGTTTGCGCGGGCGCCTTGGCGCAGGAAAGACAACATTTGTGGCTGGACTTGCGCGCGGACTCGGCTTAGATGAGATCACGCATAGCCCGACGTTTGCTCTTGTGTCAGAATATGAGGGTGGGCGACTTCCGCTCTACCATATGGACTTATATCGTTTAGGTGAGGATGCAACCTCGGAAATTGCTTTATTTGATGAGTATCTTTATGGTGAAGGTGTTTGTGCAATTGAATGGGCAGATCTCTTGCAGGCATATTTGCCCGAAGCGCATCTGGATCTGCACTTTTTAGAGCCAGTCGCACATGGTGAATCCTTTGATACACGTCAAGTTGTGATTTCTGCAAAAGGGATTGCTAGCGTGAACGTACTGAAAGAGTGGATGACATTATGGCCCTATTAGCGATCGATACCGCCACACCTACACTGGCGCTTGCTGTCAGCGATGACGATGGTCATGTACTTGCTGCGTTTGCTTCGCGAATTCCTAAAATGCATGCAACCTATGCACATCCGCTCATGGATGAAATGCTTGCGGTACTGAGTTTAGAACCACAGGATATTCGCGGTGTGATTGTCGGGGTAGGTCCGGGATCTTATACGGGTGTCCGCATCGGTGTGACGTTTGCTAAAGTGTTTGCTTATGCACTAGATATTCCTATTATTGGGGAATCTTCGCTTGCTGCCGCAGCATTTGCGCTTCGCACACACTGTGGTGTCGTGGCAGTCATGTGGGATGCTCGGCGTAAATCAGTCTACAGTGCGGTCTATCGCGTTCAATATGGCACCTTTCAAGAAGTATTAGCTGAGGGGAAGAGGGAGATCGCTGCATTCATGACTTCGCTTGCACAGGTCGTACAAAAAGATGAGGCGATTTATCTAGTGGGCGATGTGGCGAAAGCTATCTATGAACAATATGCGTCTACCTTTTTGCTTCATCCGCTCATTGTAGCTGATGAGACGGCTTCTGTGTATGCAGAGCATCTTCTTGCATTGGGGTATCCTGAATTATGTACAAAGATGCAAAGTCGAGAGGTGGGCGATCATGGCAAAGATGCGCATGTCTTGGTACCTCGCTATCTTCAATTGGCGGAAGCAGAAGCGCGCTGGCTTGAAAAAAGGCGAGGGAGTACAGGAAATGAATCTGAATGAAGTGTCATTTCGGAGAATGACGGTACGCGATATTGATCATGTGATTCGCATTGAAAAAGCATCGTTTACGGCACCCTGGTCCCGCAATGCCTTCTTAGGGGAACTTACTGAGAATCATTTTGCCCATTACGTCGTGATGGTGCTTGGTGAAGAACTCATTGGCTATGGAGGCATGTGGGTGATCATCGATGAGGCGCATGTTACAAATATTGCCGTATATCCATCTTATCGAGGGTATAAGCTTGGGGAGCGGCTATTGCGTCGGTTGATGGCAGAGGCAATTGCAAAAGGCGCCCGCAAGATGACACTGGAAGTTCGCGTGACGAATGCAACAGCGCAAGGATTATATCGCAAGCTAGGCTTTCAAGATGGTGGGATTCGCAAAGGATATTATACAGATAACCGGGAGGATGCTTTGATTATGTGGATGAACCTTCCTTCCTTGGGAGATGTAGCAGATGCGGTGGAGTGAGCGCATGAAACAACGGTATGAGGAACACCTTCGAAATGGTGGTCCTACAGAGATCCTGGCCATTGAATCGAGTTGTGACGAAACAGCGGCAGCTGTGGTGCGTGATGGGCGTGTGATTATAAGTTCGGTGGTCGCCTCACAAATGTCTTCGCATGAGCGTTTTGGCGGCGTCGTACCTGAGGTTGCCTCGCGTGCGCACGTTGAGCAGATTAGCTTGGTTGTTGATGAGGCCTTGCAAAAGGCAGATCGCACACTGAGTGAGTTACAGGCGATCGCTGTGACCAGTGGACCGGGATTGATCGGGGCGCTCTTTGTTGGAGTGACAGCGGCAAAAACGCTTGCGCAAGTTGCGGGACTTCCCATCATTGATGTTCACCATTTGGCAGGGCATATGTATGCTGCGGCGCTTTCAGATGGAGTAGAGCCCCCGTTTATAGCACTAATTGTTTCAGGTGGCCATACAGAGCTTTTACAGGTAAATGCAGGCGGGGAAATTATACGTTTAGGGAAAACTCGCGATGATGCAGCAGGTGAGGTGTTTGATAAAATTGCGCGCGCGTTAGAACTGGGTTATCCGGGTGGGCCTTTGATACAGCAACTTGCGAGTCAAGGTGATCCAGAATATTTTGATTTCCCGCAAGCGAAGCTCGGCGATCATTCCTTTGATTTTAGTTTTAGTGGGCTAAAGTCAGCCGTTCTTTTACATCTCGATCGTGCAAAGAAATCCTCTCAGCCACTGCGCAAAGCAGATATTGCTGCTAGTTTTCAGCGTGCTGTGGTTGCCGCTCTCATTGCGAAAACGAGAGAAGCCCTATTGCAAACAGGACTCGATACCCTTGTTGTAGCAGGGGGGGTTGCTGCAAATCTGGCATTGCGTGATGCGGCTAAATCGTTATGTGAGGAATTAGGGATACGGCTGGCAGTTCCTGATTTCTGGTTGTGTACCGACAATGCGGCGATGATTGGTGCAGCTGCATATATGCGCTATAAGCAGCGTAAGTTGGCTGATCTTACCTTGACTGGGCGTGCGGAATTTTCAATTGATCAGTGGTAATGCTCATGTGTAGCTGTATTATCCACAAACTTGTGGATAAGTTCTGTGGATAAGTTCTTCATGGCTGTGGAGAAGTTTGAAAGCAAGCAAGTAGTGACCTTATTCCTTTCGGAAGCCTTTGACCATTTGTACGGTGATTGGAAAGATCAGTTCGTTTGAATGGTACCTTGCTTTTATTGCTTCGCCTCTCTTTTTGAGTTCATGAATCAAATCCAGACGTGCCTGCCAGGGGACTTGTGCGAGCAATTCTTGAAAAATACCTAACCCATAGATAAAAAATTCGGTTGCTTTATCGGGATCGTGAAAATCTAGATGGATTGGAATATTCTTTGTTTCGATTGATGAGAGATTGGCCTTGGAAAAAGCGTTAGCAACTTCTTCGCCTTTTGGAAACGCTTTAATTCCAAACGGCGCAAATTTCGCTTCTAGATCGAGAATGGGCTGAAACCATTGTTGATAAAAGTCGGGGAGATCATCCGGTTCAAGTGGATGTAAACTCGCTACAAATCCTCCGTTTTTCGTGATTCGCGCCATTTCATTTACGGCTCTGTGCAGGTCTGAAAATTGTAGAAAGGCAACACCCACTACGGCATCAAAGCTTTGATCTGCAAATGGGATGTTTTCGACTTCTGCCCGTTTGAAACTAACCCAATCGATCCCGTACAATCTACGAGTTAATTCAGCGTGCGCAAGCATACCTGCTGCTGGATCAATTCCCACTACATGACCACTTCTGCCCACTTGCTCGGCAAGTCCCGTTGAAAATAAAAAGGTTCCTGATCCGCAACCCGCTTCTAATACCTGCATACCGCGTGTAATTCCTAACCAGTGAAGAAATTCCCGCCGAACAGGAGCGCTTTGGGGAATGAGGAGAGCTTCTAGATCGTCAAAATCCTGCATGTGATGAAGATGTGCGATTTGCAGCATGTTTTTACGGTAATCTAAGTATCCACTTTTTTGTAAAGTATATTTGTTGACAGATAAAAAACGCCGACCATTTTCAGTTTGCTCAACCATACGTTGTCTCTCTTTGATTACGAGACGTAATGATCCCGTTACTGCACCAAGCATTAACTCGTCTCCAAGTGAGTAATCGATCCAAGGCCGGTGCCATTTTCCGCTGATAAAGATCCGTTCTGGAATTTGACCGTAATAGGCGAGCGCCTCGTGATTTTCATAACTTGTCACGATCGCATAGATGCCAACTAACGTACCGAGTCCACGAGTCGCGATAAAGGCTTCCACTTGGTGAATCGCTTGACTAAGTAGATCCTCATCTACAAAAAATTCCCCGCGTTGTAATAAGGAATACTGTACAGCTGTAGAAGCAATGGTCTCATAAATGGCCGTTTGCGGGATGCGCTCTGGAACAGGGAGATTTGTAAAGATTAGCTGAGCACTGTCTGTCGACCAATATAGGCGCACAAAATCTTTTGCCGTGTAATCGATGAGATGGAATAACTCCGCATCAAATCGTTCGGTCGTATCAGGACTCACAAGCCACGGACTTATGGCTAGACCAAAATGAAGAAAATCTCTAATTGCGTCCGTGAGATCTGGGAATTGAAACACAACGTTCCTCCTCTGTGTGATACCTGTTATATAATTCGACAAGTGGATTTGTAATTCCTGTCTTGCAAACTACAGAAACTTCCCTTCTAAAGTTTGGCTAAAGTGCGTATCCGTATACAAGCATGTGGGGTTCGTTGGTTTGACCCAATGCGAGGAAGGGAAGGGAAAGCAGTTATGCAATTTTTGCTATGGCAAGCACATATTCTTATTTGGTTGCAAACCGTAATGGGCCCGGCGTGGCAAAGGATGGCGATTTTATTTTCTCAGCTTGGGAACTATTCTACCTATCCTTTTCTCACAGGATTCATCTTATTGATTGGCGGGACCGAATACGCTTTGCAAACAGGGATTCTCGCTGTGTTGGCGATGGTAAATGCAGATTTGCTAAAATTATTATTTTTGACGAAGCGGCCATTTGAAACCCCCTATCCGATCCACTTTAGCTATCTTGAGTCTGCTGCAGGGGCTTCTTTTCCCAGTGGACATGCGGAGGTCGCTATGGCTGTGTATGCCTTATGGGCTTATGCTCTGTGGCAAAGGGGGCATAAACGTGGAGTACTTTTGCTGCTTTTTCCTCTGGGAATAGGACTTAGCCGCTTATACTTAGGAGTCCACTGGCCGCTTGATGTTTTTTCTGGCTGGATTTTTGGATGGGTCCTTTATGAATGGACCATTCGGCGTCCAGGGAGTTTTCCGGAAAGTCAGCGTTTTTTCATTCTGCGTCCGATCTGGTGGATTTTCCTTTTGCTGTTGTCTACTCGTATCGCTTTAGGATTAGATACGCAAATGATGGTACGCTTTCTCACTGTTTTTGCAGGGACAGCGTATTTTTTCCCAGTTGCTCCCCCTTTTGTTTTGAAGCGACAGTTATTTTGGCGCGCACTGGTTATAGGAGTACCCATTTTTTTTGTACAGATCTTGGTTCAGAAGATGTCTTTGGTAAATGGAGGCGAGTACATACGCTTGGCACTCGCACTGTGGCTTGGTTGTGCTGGGTTTGTTTTTCGGGCGCTAAAGATCTAAGCTATGCACATGAGGTGAAGGCTGCGATGAGTGATGGTGCGGATGGACGCAAAATGAAAGAGAAGATGGCCTTACGCAAACAAATGCAGATCTTGCGCAGGCAACTTGATGCACAAGAAAAGCGTTTATGGGATGAAGCCATAGCGCAGCGCTTGTTCACACTCCCTTTTTACGAGCGTGCGCAGACCGTTCTTTTATATTTAGATTTCGCAGGTGAAGTGGGGACGGATGCCGTACTTTTGAATGCATTGCAAAGTGGGAAACGCGTCGCAGCTCCGGTTACAAAAAAAAATGAAGCCGTCATGCGAATTTATCCGATTACAAAAGCAGAGCATGTGTGCCTTGGTGAGTGGGGGATGCGGGAACCGGTTGTGGAGGGAGATCCGATTGCGCCTGAAGAAATTGACCTCATTGTGGTTCCAGGACTGTTCTTTACACCTTGTGGTGATCGACTTGGCTATGGAGGGGGCTATTATGACCGATTTTTACAATCCACCGCACCGTCGACTGTGCGTGTTGGGTTTGCGTATGATTTTCAAATTATAGATAAGTTACCTATAGAGCCTTTTGACTTACGTGTGCACTATTTGCTGACTCCGACAGCTACTCACGATTGTTATTCCTTTACACGAGCTGGCAATGAATGTTCGTGATTGTTCGCAACATGGTACAATAAGGGATAGAATGATAAGCAAAGTACAGGCGTTTCTAAAGCAGGAGCAAAGGCGGGGAGCGAAATCGCTGTACGACTGAACGATTTGAGCGCACTCGTTCTCGCTGGCGGCTATAGTCGGAGAATGGGACAAGACAAGGCTCTTTTACAGCTTTTACATAAACCTGCATGGCAATGGGTAGTGGAGCAATTGGATGCGGTTGCATCGGACGTATGGTTAGTTCGGCGTCCAGATCAGCAGCCACTTGCCTATGAACGAATTCTTTTTGATCTGCATCCTGGGGAGGGGCCGCTTGCTGGAATGGAGATTGGCTTATCGAGGATTGATTCCCAGATAGCTTTTGTGACTGGGGTTGATACGCCACTTTTGCGTACCGCTTTTGTGCAACTTCTTTACCGCGAACTAGAAACTGAATCAGCATATATGGCAGTGATTCCCGAGTATCAGGGCAGATTGTATCCACTCTTAGGTATGTATAAACAAAGTGTGCAACCGATCATTGCACAGTTGTTGGAAGCGGGAAAGCGACGTGTCCTTGATTTAATCGAAAATGTGCCCGTTAAGATCTGTAAACCTGAACAGTGGCAAGTATACGATCCGCTCGCGCAGAGTTTTTTGATGATGAACACACAAGAGCAGGTAAAAGTCATTGTGCATTTGATGAAGGAAGGGGGCGCTTCTTGTGAAGCGTGAGGTGCGTGTACAGGACGCTGTGGGTATGGCATTAGCTCACGATTTAACACAAATTGTACCTGGACAGTTTAAAGGTCGTTTATTTACCAAAGGCCATATCATTCAGGAAGAAGATATTGCAGTTCTCTTGTCGATTGGCAAGGAACATGTCTATGTTTTAAGCTTAGAACCAGGAGAAGTGCATGAAGATGATGCTGCGAGGCGGATGGCGCACGCGCTTGTTCACGAAAGTTTGACGTTTACAGAACCGCACGAAGGCAAGATTACGGTCAAAGCTGCTCACGATGGGTTACTTGTCATCGATGTACAAGCGTTGCAAAAGATCAATGAGATCGGTGAACTGGTTGTAGTCACGAAGCGAACACATATACCTGTAAAAGCGGGCGCGACACTAGCTGGCTTGCGTGCGATTCCGTTGGTGATTCACGAAGAGAAATTGGCGGAATATGACCGTGTATTAGCGTCTACTCAGTCGCTTATACGTGTAGTTCCCTTTAAACCCATGAAAGTAGGAGTTGTTACGACAGGTAGTGAAGTTTTTAAAGGGCGCATTACAGACCGCTTTGGCCCTGTGTTGCGGGAAAAGTTTGATGCGTACACATCAGTCCAGTTTATGGGGCAGCAAATTGTAGATGATCAAACAGCGAGTATTATCGATGCAATACAAAGTTTTATGGCAAAAGGAGCAGATCTCATTCTTGTCACTGGCGGGATGTCTGTAGATCCTGACGATCGCAGTCCTGGAGCCATTGCGCAGGTAGCGACAAATGTAGTTTCTTACGGCATGCCAATTCTCCCAGGCTCGATGTCGATGCTCGCGTATTGTGGCGACGTGATATTGCTTGGTCTACCAGGCGCTGTAATCTATGATGCAGTCACTGCGTTTGATTTGTTATTGCCGCTTATTTTAGCTGGTCAACGGCTGACGCGAGCAGACATTGCGGCATTTGGGCATGGGGGATTGCTATAATGGCGTTATTCACTTCGCCATGTGTTGTAGGGTTTTCTGGGTATAAACACGTCGGTAAAACAACCCTTATCGCGGCGCTCACGGAACGTTTTGCTGCACGTGGCGTGCGTGTTGGGACGATCAAACACGATGTGCACGGCTTTTCAGGGAGTCCGGAGGCTACTGATACAGCGAAATTTGCGCGTGCAGGTGCTGTGAGCATTCTTATCGCAGATGCGTCCGGGCATTATGCTGTTGAGCGCTACGAACGTGCAACGCCTACTCTTCAAGAATTCATTCGTTTGTTGGGAGAAGTGGATCTCGTTCTTATTGAAGGGTTTAAATATGAGCCCTTTCCTAAGTGGATTGTCCTTGGAGAAAATGACCACAGTGAAGAGGGATACCGTGTTCCGGATTATTTTCCAGATATCATACATGAATGCGATATTTTAGGTGCTATTGTACCGCGACCTCCACTTTCAGTTGTCAATCTTGATCTACCAGTGTATGATAGAAACGATTTAGATGCAATTACGTTGCGAATTGATCAATTATTGTTCACAAAGTGAGGGAGGGCGCGCGAATGTCTTTGGGAAATATGGGGCTTTCTGGACTACTTTTAATTTTAATTGCTGCGCTATTAGTATTTGGACCTAGCAAATTGCCGGAGATTGGTCGCGCTTTTGGGAAAGGAATTAAGGAATTTAAAGATGCGACGCACGAGTTGACCGGAGATAAATCACAGCCGGCAGATCGACGCGATTCAGAATAGCAACGGTGGGTTTACGGTGAGTAGGAACTGTAGCATGTTACAAAAGAAGCAGGGGGCGGGGCAGTGCAAAAGATAAGCCTCGTCAAACATTTAGATGAGTTGCGCAAACGTTTACTGTTTGTGCTCGTTTTTTTTCTCTTCGCTCTGATTGTTGCGCTTATTTTTGTTGGGAATGTCTATAGCTATCTCGTAATCCCTGCGCGCGGCCTAAAACTTGTCGTTCTAGGACCGGGAGATGTCGTTCAGATTTATCTAACGATTGCTGGGGTTGCGGCATTTGCAATTACGACTCCGTTTTTATTGTGGCAATTATGGCGATTTGTGGGACCTGGACTGTTACCAAAGGAACGAAAGTATGCGGGCAAGCTGATTGGACCTGCAAGTGCGATGTTTTTGCTCGGAGTGGCGTTTGGTTACTATGTGATCTTTCCGGAGATTTTTCGCTTTTTACGTCAACTTGCCCAAATGCACTTTGATGTCATGTTTACGGCTACAGAGTATTTTAGTTTCATGTTTAACATTGTCATTCCATTTGGGATTTTATTTGAACTGCCTGTTGTCGTGATGTTCTTGACGCGCATTGGTGTGATTACGCCGTTTTGGCTGCGCAAAGTGCGGCGCTTTGCTTATTTTGCATTTGTGATTTTAGGAGTGTTCATTAGTCCTCCGGAACTGGTTTCGCATCTAAGTGTTGTGATTCCAATGATTCTCATCTATGAACTCAGTATTGGGATATCGGCAATTGCTTATCGAAAAAAGCTTGCTGCAGAAGCGTGGTGGCGGGCTGATCAGCAAAAAGAAGTGGGAATTGTCACGACAACAGCCCCTTTAGTAGATGCTGTAGAGGATAAAGAGACAGAAACAATTGAACCGAGTGCGGAAATCTTGGAAATGGAACAAGAAAAGCCGTCTTCTGCAGATCAGCAACAAAATGTCGAGGCGAGATCGCAGGTGGCTGTTGTATCGCCGCGCCCTGGCCTAGATATCGAAGAGCGCGAGTAGCTGATCAAACAAAAGCTGGCGTGCGCGAACAAGTGATCAGCCAATCTGATGTGCTTGTTGTTTGGCGCGCCGATAGGCGCGCTCCAACAACTCTTTAGACAGAATTGGATTGTCTATTTTACGGAATCGGTAAACTCGGCAGGTTGTCCATAGGAGTGCGCTTCAATCGCTGCGATAGTTTGTTGTGCAATTTGGTGCTCGCGGTTTGTCAGTTGCTGTTTTCGCTCATCTAGGGCGGCTGCAATCGTTTGTGCAGAATTCGCAAGTTCTTTATACATATTTTTCGTTACAGGGTCCAATGTTTCAAGTGCAAATTGCGAAAGAGTCGCGTAAAGTGAGAGCGCAGTTGCATGCGCTGATGCTAATTGATTAAGCGTTGTCATCTATAGTCCTCCACGCTGCGAATGTGTTTATATATTATGCGCAGCGACTTCATGACTATGCGGACAAAGCACTAGAGAGTTGTACCGCCAAGGCCAACTTGTCGTTTGACTCGTTCCATTGTCGCGGCTGCTACTTGCCGTGCGCGATCGGCCCCCTGCTTTAATAAGTCTTGAATCTCACCGCTATTGCGAATTTGCGTGTAACGCTCTTGAATTGGGGTGAGCGTTTCTACAAGAACTTCGGCGAGATCTTTTTTAAATTCACCGTACCCTCTGCCTTGATACTCACTTTCAAGGGTTTGAATACTCTTGTCTGCACTCAGCGAATAGATCACCAATAGGTTAGAGACAGCAGGCTTATTCACGGGGTCAAAGCGGACTTCGCGATCAGAATCTGTCACGGCGCGGCTTAACTTTTTGCGAATCGCGTCGGGGGTGTCAAGCATTTCGATGCGACTTTGTGGATTCGGGTTACTTTTACTCATTTTCTTTGTCGGATCATCGAGTGACATAATGCGTGCACCTTGCTCCATCATCAGCACTTCGGGCAGAACAAATGTTTCACCAAAACGGTTATTGAAACGTTCAGCGATATCGCGGGTTAACTCGAGATGTTGTTTTTGATCCTCGCCTACGGGGACGAAATTTGTTTGATACAACAAAATATCTGCTGCCATGAGGGCTGGATAGGTAAAGAGCCCTACAGAGACGTGCTCTTTGCCTTCTGCTTTCTCTTTGTATTGCGTCATTCGTGAGAGTTCACCCATATGTGCATTGCATTGCAAAATCCAGCCTAATTCACTGTGCTCACTTACGTCAGATTGGACAAATAATGTGGATTTATGCGGATCAAGTCCAACTGCAATATAGAGAGAAGCTAAATCTAAAATCCGTTCGCGTAATAATTTTGGATCTTGTGGCACGGTGATGGCATGGAGATCTACTACACAATAATATGCATCCGCCTCTTCTTGTAAATGGACGAACTGTTTTAAAGCTCCGAGATAGTTCCCCAAAGTAATTTGCCCTGAAGGCTGTATTCCTGAAAAAACGCGTCGTCGTGTCATATGCATCGCATCCTTTTTGAGAAAAGTTATAGATAGCAAATGCGGGCATCTTCCCGTGATTACATTGCTATGATCTTCCCATAGAGCATGAATGACTGTCAAATCGCAAGTGATAAATTTTTTTAGAATTACACTTGATGGAGGTTGCAAAAATGCTGGGCAATCGGTAATATAAACATTGTCGTTAGCACTCAGTTGAGGTGAGTGCTAACAAAAGAAATATAGTCTACTATCAGGGAGGGTTTTGCATGATCAAACCACTCGGTGATCGCATCGTGTTGCGCATGGTTGAGCGCGAAGAAAAAACCTCAAGTGGAATTGTATTGCCAGACAGCGCAAAGGAAAAACCGCAAGAAGCAGAGGTTGTCGCAGTTGGACCTGGACGTTATGAAGACGGAAAATTGGTCGCTGTGGACGTGAAGGTAGGCGATCGTGTCATCTTCTCAAAATATGCAGGAACTGAAGTGAAGTATGACGGCACGGAGTATTTGATCGTGCGTGAATCTGACATCCTCGGCGTAATTGAGCGCTAATGGTTTGAAAAGATCTGTGTTTCACGCAGTTTTTGCTGCGTGTGAAATGAATCGTTAGGGAGGCAGATAAGATGGCAAAGGATATTAAATTTCGCGAAGATGCTCGTCGTGCGATGCTGCGCGGAGTCGATGCGCTTGCGGATGCTGTAAAAGTAACACTTGGACCACGTGGACGCAATGTTGTATTGGAGCGCAAGTTTGGATCCCCTTTGATCACGAACGACGGGGTTACGATTGCGAAGGAAATTGAACTCGAAGATCCATTTGAAAATATGGGTGCGCAACTTGTAAAGGAAGTTGCAACGAAGACGAATGATATCGCTGGCGATGGAACCACGACAGCTACTGTGCTCGCACAAGCGATGATTCGCGAAGGGTTGAAAAACGTCACCTCGGGTGCCAATCCGATGGTACTGCGCAAAGGGATTGAACAAGCTGTTGAACGTGCGGTTGAAGAATTGCGCAAGATCTCAAAGCCAGTCGAAGGACGCGCGAGCATTGCACAAGCTGCAGCCGTTTCAGCAGGTGACGAAGCAATTGGACAGCTGATCGCAGATGCGATGGATAAAGTGGGCAAAGACGGTGTGATCACGGTTGAAGAATCCAAAGGCTTCACTACAGAACTTGAAGTGGTTGAAGGAATGCAGTTTGACCGTGGATACATTTCTCCTTATATGGTGACAGACGCAGACAAAATGGAAGCTGTGCTCGATGATCCGTTCTTGCTCATCACCGATAAAAAGATTAGCAACATCCAAGAAATTCTCCCAGTGCTGGAGCGCGTTGTGCAATCTGGTCGCCCGTTGTTAATCGTGGCAGAAGATATTGAAGGCGAAGCGTTAGCAACGCTCGTTGTCAATAAATTGCGTGGCACCTTCACAGCTGTTGGCGTGAAAGCTCCTGGATTTGGTGATCGTCGCAAAGCAATGTTGCAAGATATTGCAATTCTTACGGGCGGTCAAGTCATCAGTGAAGAACTTGGACTCGAATTGAAAAACACGACGATGGATCAATTAGGTCGCGCGCGTCAAGTTCGTGTATCTAAAGAAAATACCATCGTGGTCGATGGCGCTGGCAATCGCAGTGACATCGATGCGCGTGTCAATCAAATCCGTGTACAATTGGAAGAAACAACATCTGACTTCGATCGTGAAAAACTGCAAGAGCGTCTCGCGAAATTGGCTGGTGGCGTTGCAGTCATCAAGGTTGGCGCAGCGACGGAGACAGAGTTAAAAGAAAAGAAACTTCGCATCGAAGATGCCTTGAACACTACTCGTGCAGCTGTAGAAGAGGGCCTCGTCGCAGGTGGTGGAACAGCGCTTGTCAATGTGATCAAAGCGCTTGATGAGTTAAAAGCAGAAGGAGACGAGCTCACCGGGGTGAACATCGTGCGCCGTGCGCTCGAAGCACCAGTTCGTCAAATTGCTGATAATGCGGGCCTCGAGGGTGCAATTATTGTCGAGCGCTTGAAAAAAGAAGCAATTGGAATTGGTTTTAATGCAGCGACGGGCGAGTGGGTAGATATGTTTAAGGTGGGCGTCGTTGACGCTGCCAAAGTGACCCGTTCTGCATTGCAAAATGCAGCCTCTGTTGCAGCGATGTTCCTCACGACAGAAGCGGTTGTCGCAGATAAGCCAGAAAAAGAAAAGCCAGCAATGCCTGGCGGCGGCATGGGCGGCATGGACATGATGTAGTATAGCGTTTAACAAGCGGCAAAAAGACCTTTATAAAACAAGGTTTTTTGCCGCTTGTTATTTTTCTTGCAAATCATTTGCTAATCATGTGATCGCAGATTCGTTTCTGAACCAAATAGCAAGGTTCCGAATTCTTTAGCTACCTGTTCTTGCATACCGGGCAATACATGAGAGTATGTATCGAGTGTAGTGCTGATTTTCGAGTGTCCTAATCTTTCCGATACCACTTTTGGGTGAACACCTTGCAATAAAAGGAGCGAAGCGTGAGTGTGTCGAAGATCGTGGAAACGTATAGGCGGGACATTGGCTCTGGCGATAGACTCCATAAATTTTTTTCTAAGGAAAGATTGTGTGATTAAATTACCGTTTTTCCGTGCAATTACAAGGTCTTGATTCTCATACGCAAGCCCCGCTAGTTCTTTTTCCTTGTTTTGTTCATTTTTATGTTTTTCTAAGGCAACAATTACTTCGGCGGGTAAAGTGATTGTGCGTATACCGCTATTTGATTTAGGTTCAGAAAAACGCATTTTACCACCATGTTGTGAAGCAGTGCGATTTACAGTTAATTGTGATTTAAAAAAATGAATATCAGACCAACGTAAAGCTAAGATTTCTCCTAACCGCATTCCGGTTGTTAATGCAAGAAGAAAAGCGATATAAAATCTATGATTCTCATTAGCTTTCAAAAAACGTTGTGATTCTTCGAGAGTCCACACAGAAAACTTTATTCTTACAGGGCGAGGAGCATCCACTGTTTCAACAATATTTCTAGGAAGCATCTCCCATTCTACTGCTTTTTTAAAAGCATTATGAAGTATAGAATGTATTTGGCTGATATATCTATTGGATAAACCTTCTTCGCTCAATTGGCTATAAAAAGACCGTAAATGGTGAGAACGGAGTTTGTTAATCTCGTAGAATCCTAATTTAGGGATTATATGCAAGCGTATGGATTTCTCGTAAATCTCTATAGAACGTTGACGTACTTGCGTTTTTTTATAATCTATCCATTTTTGGAGAAAAGAACTTAATGTTTCATTTGATGGTTCTATATAGTTTCCTGAGTGAACTTCTTGTAAGCGAATTGCGAGAGCTTTTTCGGCTTCTTTTTTTGTTGTAAAACCGCTATACCATTTATATTTGCGTTTTCCGTTTTCATCAAAACCATGAAAAATAACTATACTCCAAGTTTTTCCTCGCCTTCTAATATGTCCGCGCATGGATTTCACCCCCTGAAATATCTTTTTCTAACAAAAAAAGTCTCTCTATCACAAATGGTTCGCTTACGCAAAAAAAATCAGCTAAAGTAGCAGCTTTCCCTTGTATTGTTTCAGGGGCATCTTGTAGTTTTTCGATGAGAAACCAAGAAGGTATTAGTGCATAATGTGCAAATTTTTTAGCCTGCGCTTCTTGTTTTTCTTTAATTAAAGGGGAAGTCCAAAGTTGATTACCAGCATGTAATAAAACGTGCCCGATTTCATGGGCAAGTTGTTCCCTACGATTAGGCAAGGGGATAGAGGAATCTAAAAAAATGTAATATACATCACCGATTTCCACTGCATACGAAGCTCCTTTGCGTTTAATCACCTCAAAATTTGCTTGATCATCGAATACATATAAACTAATTTCCGCTGGATTTTTGATTCCTTTTTGCAAGTAAAAATTCCAAATGGTTTTTTCGAATTCAGACATACAAAACGAATGAAACAACGCTCTCACCTTCTAAACATAGTTACGCTTGCCATTACGATCATAAGGGCTATGAATTGTTATACCTGTTTTTATCTCGTTCCCATAAATAGCGTAAATCTTGCATCAATTGTTTTTTTCTTTCTTCGGGAGAACGATCAAAATCATAAAAAAAGACATCTCCCACATTTTCTTCGATCCACTTCAAAAATTCAGTTTCTTCGACAGATGGTTGTTTTGTATTACTAGATGTAAATTCAACTAACCAATCTATTGAAACACCGTAATATTGTGCGATTTTTTTCAATACATCGATTCCGATTTCCCGTCGATCAGACTCGTATTGCGCATATGTTGAACGCGGAATTCCTAACTGATCTGCAATTTCTTGTTGTGTTAATTGATGCTTATTGCGTAACTGGATTAACCGCCGTCCGATCATCAAAACTCTCCTTTTTAAAATTATTGTTTCAAAACGAAACAAAAAGGCATTGACTAGTTTCTTTTTGAGATATAAAATCAAAGACACAAAATGAAACAAATTAAATCATTATGGTTCAATTTGAAACAAAGGAGATGATAAAGTGGAAAAAAAGGATTTTCCACTTAGTTTAACAGTAAAAGACGTAGCAAAAATTTTAGGTGTTTGTATGCCTAAAGCTTACGATATTACTAGGCGAATTGATTTCCCTGTGATTCGAGATGGGCGAAAACTCATGATTCCGCGAGATCGTTTTTTTCAATGGATGGATGAGTCGGCGAATCAAAGCAAATAATTATACCTTTTATAGCGTCTCAATCCGCATTACCCATTCCGTCGGCCCTTTGCCGCCGGAAATAACAAGAACATCCTCGTTTTGGCTAAGGAGGATTTCGCGATAGTCGGTAATCACGATAGGACCATTATTCAC
>NZ_MPDK01000032.1 GCF_003144315.1 Sulfoacidibacillus thermotolerans
CAGCCTGTGGAGAGGATGTAAGACCTGCTATCACAGAGGCAGCCTCAACGAAGCAGGAATTCAACGTCAAAGCTACCTATGCGTAGATTTGAGTAAGTTTGGAGGAACGGGGGATTTTTTTGGATCAGAAAGAAGTGTGGTCGCAATATTTGGATGAATGGGCAGCCTTGAATCAAAGCGATGCGCAAGAAGACGACATGACACGTTTTCAAGAAATGGTACTTACTGCGTTTCAGGAAGTCGTCAATAAAGACAACATAGCTGTAGAAGCATCACGCGATGTACGAGAAGCGCAGCTGATGAAAATTGTTCAGACAAGTAAAGAGATTCCGCAACGGGCACAGCGTGAAGTGGTCAACGCCCTATTGGATGATATGTTTGGATTTGGGCCTTTGCAACCGATTTGGAGCAAGCCAGAAGTCAGCGACATGCAAATTTTTGTACCATTTAATGCAAATGAACGGCAGATTATCACGTATTCTTCGCGTGAAGGGCGACGCGTTTATCAAGGGATGGGATTCCGAAGTCATCGGCACGCAATGACGTGGCTCAATCGACATCTCGCACAATTGGGGCAGCATTATGACGCCGCAAAAGTTTCGATGGACGCAACATTCCCGAACGGAGAGCGTATGCACGTCATCAGTGGTGTTTCGGGCTATTCTGTGTTTCGCGAGGGCGAATACAAATTTGTGCCATGTGTCATTATCACGATGAGAAGGTTCGTAAAGGCGTTCGGGTTAGATGATTTAACCGTCCAAAAACAGGCGCAAACAGAGCCACCGCAGTTTCCAGATTTGCGTCAGGTGCGGCGAGAGTATCAGCGCAAGACACTGTATTTCCCATACGACGGCCGTTCCCTTGATCCGGCGACGATGGACTATTTGCGGATTATGGTGAAACTCGCGAAAAACCATTTAATTGCAGGAGCGACGGGATGTCATGAAGCAGATGCGCCCATTTTAATGTATAACGGCGAGATCAAACGTGCGGCTGATATACAAGCGGGCGACCAATTGATGGGGTCAGATAGCAAACCGCGTAATGTGCTCGAACTACATCGAGGAATTGGGCGCATGGTGAGGGTGATCCCCAACAAAGGTGAGCCTTTTATTGTGAATGAAGGGCATGTTTTATCGTTGAAAAGCACTCCGAGATTTATTAAAAATATATCCATCGAGGAATATCGAAAGAAAAGTAACTATTTTAAACGCATTCATAAATTGTGGCGAGCGCCAGCGAGATTTAGTGAAAATAATTTGCAAGTAACGGGGTTCAAGATCGAAGACGCTGGGGTAGGAGAATATTACGGCTGGGAAGTAGATGGGGATCATTTGTACTTGGATGGTCAGTTTATTGTTCACCACAATTCAGGGAAATCGACTCTCGCAAACGCCCTTACTGCCGAAATCCCTAGCGGCACGATTCTCCAAGTCCTCGAAGAAAGTCCAGAGCTTCAACCACAAAACGATACGCATGTAATCAGAGTTGTACAACGTGAAGGGGTATTCGACTTGGCGGATGCGATGAAGGCGGCACTTCGAATGTATCCCGACAGAATCTTCATCGCAGAGTTGCGCGATACCTTGGCGTATACTTTTTTGCGAGCCATACAAAGCGGTCAGGATGGCAGTTCGACTACGATTCATTCGAATTCATGCCTAGACGCAATTGATGTGTTGATCAATTTTGCAGCGAACCATGATTCGCACCCGCCACGAGAGATGGTGAAGGATATTGTCTTTCGTCGCGTTCACACGATCATCCATGCAGACGCAGCGAAAAAGCCGGATGGGATTGCACGGTTTATTGATGAAGTGGTACAACTCTTGCCCGATCAAACTCTGCACACGGTCATGCGATTCCACGAAGTCGGTATCAACAAAGACGGCACGATTGCGGGATATTTTGAGTTTATTGGGCCAACAGATGAGTTCGTTGAGGAAATGTTTAATGCGGGAATTCCGATTCCAGATAGTTGGGGGTGGTTTTGAGCGGCGTAGTTCGTTTGTACTATTTCGATTCCAAATAGATTCCGTATACTGATTCTATCAGAGGAGGTTTTATTGTGGATAAAAAATCGTTGCTACTAGGTGCTGTTGCGGGAACGCTCGCTACGTCTCTTTTAGCTGGAGGCGCGGTGTTCGCTGCGACAGGACATGCTGTGACCGCACAAGCCGAAACCGCAAATTATGGTGGAATTAAAGGCTCGGCGCTTGTATATGGTGGAACCACGTATGCAGAACTGTATGCGGTTCAACAAGCGTTAAAAAACGAAGGTGTGGTCAACCAATGGAACGGACAAACGTTTCAAATAGATACTCCTTCGCAAAGCGCAAAAGCATTAGCGACTGCGAATGCGCAGTTGACTGGAAAAATGGACAACGTAACGAAGGTTTTGGATTCCCTCTCAAAAATGCCAAGTAGTGTTCAACAACAAGTTGCAAATGATTTAGCGAAAGCAATCAACGAATCTTCACAAACGGCCAATGTGCAGTTGCAAGACATGGCGCAAGGATTAGAAAATGCTTTGCAGCAAACCGCAGGGAAACCGGGCGAAGCAAGTACAGCGATTCAAAACGTGCTCAATCACTTGCCGGGAAATCCGTTTCAAAGTGTGACTGGACAAGCTCAATCAAGCGCAACAGCAAGCCAATCAACAAGCGCACAAACGCAATCAGGTGCAAATAAATCAATAAGTATCGATTCATCTAGTGTGTCTAGCGGATCAACGACAGGTGGTTTTGGTTCGATGGGTGCTTTTACAGGCAAATCAACGAGTAGCGACACATACGGAATAAGCCAACCTACTGGTTCTCAGTTCGGATTTTAGCAAGAAAACGCAAAAATACTTACCCTCCCCCCTTTTCTAAAAGGGGGCGTTTTTTTGTCTGGGTTACTTTATCTTCTCCTTCCTGCGTTTTTTGTCGCGATCGGCTTTGCAATGACTTATTTTCGTGAAGCGCCCTACGAGCGAATGAGAAGACGGTTGGGCATCCGTCGCAAAACGAAGAAAGGTTCCTTTTCCTTTGAGCGTTTATTCACCACACAGAGAAAATTAACGTTTTATACGATGGGTGCTGTAACTGTAGGGGTTTATGTTGCGGTTGCTATGCTCCACGCCACTCCTTTTATCGGAGTCATCATAGGTGGAATTTTGCCGTGGATTGCAATGACAGTCTACAAAGAACGGTGGTTAGATCGCTATGAAGAAGGTGTGGTGCAAGCGATTGAATACGGTTCGGGCCTTTTTGAGACGGGCGCAACGGTTGAACAGTGGGTAAAAGAGGTTGTCCACGAAATAGAAGGCCCGGTTGTTCGTGAGTTTGAAAAAGGCGCATCGCAGGTGAAACAAAACCTGCCTGTCGTCGATTGGATGGAATATACGGCAGAAACGACGCCGAGTCGATACTTCAGTTACGTGTTAAATGGCATGTTGGCCAACTACGAAAAAGCGAACGCGCTTAACGAGTTTATGCGCGAAGTGCTCGATGAGATCAATCACAAACGGCGCTATGAACGTGTCATGCGCCTTGAGCGTGATGAAGCCATGAAGCTATTAGGTGCAATGACCCTGCCGCCGATTGCGATGTACGCCATGTTTTTTGGCCCTGTGAATGCGTATCTTGCGCAAAATTGGCTACAAAATGTGATTTTTGGCGTGGGTCTTGCTGGGTATGTTGCGATTTTGCTTTTCGCGTGGCGGACAGCGAGCGCGAAACCAAAAATTTAGAAAAAAGGATGGATTTGATTGGTTGTTTGGATTTGGATTCTCGCGCCCGGTGTTTTGTTGTATGGCGCACTTGCTTATGCAAATTGGGCAAACGAAGCGCACTGGAAGCGTCACATGCAAGAAGCGCAGGAAGAGAAAAAAGATCACCAAAAAATTCTTCCTCCGCCCCCTTAAGATAGAAGGGGGATTTTTTTGTGAGTTTGTATCATACGGAATATTGGCAGCAGGTCATCGAAGAAAGTATCACACATGCAACTGCGCAAGGCTATCTGCGCCCGTGCGTGGTTTGCGGCAACCCGTTTTTCTTTCGTACAAAAGAAGCGGAGATTTGCTCGTTTTGCGAAGAAGAGATGTCAAAGGAGAGTTTGCATGCGTCATAAGTCAAAATTTCCTGTCAAAATCCAGATGGATGGAAAGCTCTATACCGTCATCGCACTCACTCGCCCGAAAACAGGCGAAATAGAAGCGGTTGCCTACACGCAAACGCCGTTTTTCGGAAAACGGCGTGTCGAAAGTCCGTCCATTCGGATTCGCTTGGCGCAACGTGTTGTACAAGAAATCAAAGGAGATTGATGGCATGCTCGCACTTCTCTTTTTGTTAATCCCACTTGGATTTGTATGGGCGGGATGGCCGATTGTCGCAAAGGTCGATACGTATGTAGGGGATACATTTTATCGCGTGCAACGAGAATATCGCGTAATCAACGAAAAAACAGTCATAAAAAAAATAAAGACGCTCTCTTACACGTACATCGAATCTGTCATCCCCAAAGATTGGTTGCGAAAACTGGATCACATCCTCACGCTTGCAGGGGTTTCAAATAAGTATAGCGCTTTGGATGTCTTGCTGTTTCAGGCGATTGTTGTCGGGGGGATGGGATTTTTAGACGTATGGGCAAAGAAAACATCCCCTATCCTGTTGCTATTTTTGACGGTTGCCGTGGTGACAACCCCTTGGAGACGATTCGGCGCAAACATTCAAAAAAGGCGACTCAGTGCCGCAGAACAAATTCGCGGGATCAAGCGACGATTTGTGACGCTTTTGCGGCGTGGAACGGTGCTGGAAGAAGCGCTCTGGCAAATCGCAAGAGAGTCCTCTGGAGACTTCGGAGTGGTTTTTCGACGCAGGATGCAAGAATCGCGCACTCGCCCCCTCTCCGAAGCATTAAACGATCTACAGCGGGAATTTAAAGTGGCGGAACTTACACGATTCGTTCAGGCGGTGCGAGCGGCGGACGCCAATTCCGTTCATGGACTCGCGGACATCATCGAAAAACAGGCTCGCGAGGAAGCGGCGCGCATGGATGATTTTATTCAAAAGCGAAAAGCGGTGGTGCAAAATCGCATGCGGATGTTTGCGGCGCTCTCTTTTCTCTACACGCTCGCATTTGGTGGCTATTTTACGTGGCAAATTCTCAGTCAATATTTTTTATCGCATACGCTGATCGGTCTCTAAAAATACTTACCCGCCCCCCTTCTCGTGAAGGGGGTTTTGTTTGCCCACCTATCAGCAGTCACAAAAAGGAGGAATTTATTTTGTTCACTCGTCTTGCAAAGGATCGTCGCGGAATTGGGCATTGGATGGCGATTGGACTTGGGGCGGCAGCGACTTTTGTGTTGTTTTCGATGGTTTTCCCTGTCGCAAAAAGCATGATGTCGAACACGACAAATAGTATGAATTCGCTGAACAGCCAAATGCTTCAACAAGTGAACGGTTCAAGTAGTTCTTCTTCCGCTTCTTAAACAACTCTCTGCCGTCATAGTCCCCACGCCGAAAGGCGTGGCTGTGACGGCAGAGATAAAGAAAGGTCGGGGTATTTTTGAAAAGAAACAATAAGCCGATGGCCGTTATCACGGTCATTGTTCTTTCGCTCATTGAGCTAATCCTTTTATATGGCTTAGTCAAAACGTTTAACTTTGTAATTTTGCTTCTCTTTGCTGTTGTAGGTGTATTTGTGTGGAAGGAAATTAAAGTGATTCGTTCGTCGGACGAGGAAGATGGGGGGGATGAGGATGAAGAAGATGAGGACTAAAATTACGCACAAAGCGCAAGAGTTCTTGGCGTGGTGGACAGTCAGGCAAGCTGTATCTAAGGACACATTTCGATGGAATCAGTTGATGGATTTGGGGATTGTAGTTGGACTGCTGTTTGTTTTTGTTGCAAACAATCCTACGCTATCAAACCTTTTCAAAACCATTGCGAACGCGGTGCAGAGTCAATTGACGAATCTAATTAACAACAACACATTGTAAGCGGGGGCTAAAAATGTATAAATTGCACCGCTTGCTCCGCAAACGGCTGGCAGGGGGAGGTTGGGACTTGCCAGTCACTCTTGGAGAACTGATTGTCATAGGCTACCTGCTTGTTCTTCTGATGACGACTGGCGCTACGCTCTTGATGAGTTTCATGGCGGTTGTATCAGCGACCCAATCTGCGCAAGCAGCTGCGCTGGATCAACAGATGATTGACCCGGCTACAGGGCAGCCGATTGCATATGAATTGGTGCAACATTTTAGTCAATTTCTCCCTGTAACAAACGCAGGAAATGCTGTCGTTTCTACGCCGCCCACAAAAGATCAAGCGGGGGCAAAGCAATTGTACGTTTCTTTGATTTCGAATCAAGGGTACGTGACGTTGACGCTTGATTACGGTCTGCAAATTCCGTTCGACATTCCCATGTGGAATGGAACCTCATGGACTACTGCGCAGACCCCTTTCATCCCACTTTATTTTAGCGTGGCGTTTTTCCAAGAATGGTGATGTTTTGGGTGATATGGGGCGTCGCTGCGCTGTGTGATGCACTCTTTGCGAGTATTCCTTTGTGGTGGATGGCGCTGGCACTTGTTGTTTCAGCAGTTTCGTTGCCAGTTTCGATGGTGGCAAGCGTCATGTGCGGGTATGCACTTTTGTTTCTCTTTCGCCGTGCGGTGTTGCGTGTGGTGGGGATGGCAGATGTACTCGCTTTTCCTGTGTTTGCGAGTATAAATTCCATCCTCGCGATCATCGGCGTTGTTGCAGCTTTCGCTTTGAAACGATGGCGCGCCTCTTTATCCCCCGTCCCGATTCTTCCGTTTTTGATAGGGGCGGTAGCAATCGGAATGCTTTTTTAGAAAGAAGGGATTGTTTTGACGATTGGATTAGACATCGGATACGGACACGTAAAATGGACAACGGATGGAGAGAATGTCCTGTCGTTTCCTTCTGTGGTTTCCTCTTCTGACTTTAGCGAGGAAGAAGAGCTTTTCGTTCACACGAATGGGATGAGTGATCTGGCGTTATCGCTAAATGGCCGTCGCTTACTCGTTGGTGAGCGAGCGCTGCGCGAAGATGCGCAGGCAACAAGAATTCTAGCGGCGAGCCGTGTGACTGGCGATGAATTCAAAGCGTTATTCGCTACAGTCATGTTGATGGGAGAAGGAGAAAAGCACATCGTTACGGGGCTGCCATATACCGCCACAAAAGAGCAGCGCGATCAACTCAAACGCACGCTCGAACAAGGAATTGGCACAGCGATCGGACTTGCAGGGGCAATCAAGGGCCATGTATGGGCAGGAAACTTGTCATCCGTGCAGGTGTTTAAACAAGCACAAGCCATGCTATTTGATGCGATTTTTGAGCACCGTCGCGGGGTACTGGTCCCTGTGCGAGACGAGATTTTACTCGAAGTCCCCGGAACACGAGCGGCGATTGTGGACGTTGGCTATAAAACAACAGATGTGATTGTGTGCGAAATCCTTCCAGAATTTCGCGTCATCCAAGAACTTAGTTTCACGATCCCCCTTGCCGTCAGTGCTGTGGGGACGCGTATTCAGCGTGCGTTTCAACGGATGAGCGGAGAAGATACGTTAGATGCAAGGCGATTGGAGTTTGTACTTGCTGGGCAGAAAATTTCAAATTTCGGGCAAGTGCTTGACCTGTCCGATGAAAAGAATCGTGCAGTGAAAGAAATTGGTATGCAAATGCGAAATCAAATCCTCGAAAAGTGGGGGAAGGCGCTCATGAGTATCAGTGTGGTGTATGTAGGCGGAGGAGGTGCGGAACTTTTTGCACAAGGGTTCGTGAATCAGTTGCACCAAAACGTCACGAAGATCAAGAATCCTCAAGGAGCGAATGCGCGAGGATATTTTAAGATGGACGCCTTGCTTTCGCGTTAAGGGGGCGGGAATATCAAACTTTTTCCTGTTTTTCAACCGATTGTAGATACCGCGGCTGGTGTGCAGATTATCGGGTACGAAACATTAATTCGTGGGGGGGAACCCAACGCATCGTATGGGGCGAAAGAAGTCTTTGCGCGAGCAAAGACTTGGGGAGGCGTGCAGGCGCTAGATCAAAAGATTCGCGATTTGCAAGTGCAAGCAGGGATTCCCTTGCTAACGCCTCCACAACGCCTTTTTCTAAACCTTTCTCCACAGGCGTTCAACGACCCGACGTGGAACGTGATTCACCAATTCGGGAAACAAATCGTGCTCGAAATCTCAGAGCATGCAAAAGTCGGAGAGTCGGACATCGCGTGGTTGCAGACGTTTCGAGCGCAGGGTGTACACATTGCGATTGATGATTTTGGAGTGGGACGAAGTAGTTTGCAAACCATTGCTGCGTTGCGTCCTGAATACGTGAAGCTCGACATGTCTTTTGTGCAAAACGGCGATTTTGAGACGGTGCGGCGGATGAGAAGGCTCGCTGAAGATTGGGAAACGACATTGATTGTCGAAGGAGTGGAAACGAAGGAGCAAGCACGTTGTGTGCTTGATGCGGGCGTCCGATACATCCAAGGATACTTTTTTGGCTCTCCATTTTTTCTTACTGTGCCCCCTTGAGGTAGAAAGGGGGCTTTTCTATGCAGATCGACGACCAGATTCGCGACGCAGAATCAAAATTGCAAGAAATGTACGCCGAACGGTTTGCCATCGAAACGCTAACGCAAAAAATGAAGCAAGCGCACGTCGATGTTCACATTCTCGAAACGATTCAAGGACATGAAGTGCATTTGCAAAAAGACCGCGTATTTTCCCGCTGTTCCTCTCCCTCTCTTGCTTCTGCTCTGATTGGGGCGTGGGCGGCGCTACTAGGTGTACGTCATGCTGTATAGAACGCATCAAGCGTTTGGATTGTTTTGTA
Organism: Sulfoacidibacillus thermotolerans; assembly: GCF_003144315.1. Classification (GTDB taxonomy): domain Bacteria; phylum Bacillota; class Bacilli; order Alicyclobacillales; family SLC66; genus Sulfoacidibacillus; species Sulfoacidibacillus thermotolerans. The sequence goes on from NZ_MPDK01000032.1 coordinate 8,853, forward strand.
CCTCTGTTGCGCTTGTGGACATCACTCATACGCCGATCTTTAGTTTGGCAGGGGCTGGTGCGCTTGCGTTATCTGCTTTTGCTTCACCGCTTCCTGACGTAGACCAGCCGGAATCTACGATTGCAAAGATGGTATTCCCGCTTGCGTGGGCGTGTGAACTATTGCACATCACGCATCGAACGTTTACGCATAGTTTTGTGGCTGCCGGACTTTGGTTTTGGCTTGCGTTTACCTTCCAAAAAGCACACATCGAAATCGCCGGATTGCACCTAGCATTGTTTCCTATTCTCTTTGCGGGCGGCGCGATTGGGTATTTGTCACATATTGCAATTGATATGCTCAACCGAATGGGGCAACAACTGTTTTGGCCGTTTCCACAACGATACGCTTTTTATTTAGTGAGTTCTAATGGAATCGCAAACGAGCTATCGAAATATGTGTTTTTTGTCGCGTTTATCGTTGTGGCTTTTTATAGTTTGGCACTTCAAGCGCCTTTTGTCCGTGCAATTTTCGCTGCGGTTCATCACGCGTTTCCGATTTTTCCGCTTGCTTAGAAAGGGGTCGATGGGTTGTGAAAAACAATTTAGCCATTGCAGGGGACTCGCCGTCTGCGGTTGTGCAGGCAATGCAGCAAGTGCTAAATGCGGTCCCTGGTCTCGTGTATGCACAAGCCATACTTGGTGTAGTCATTGTTGTTTTGCTTGTCAGAGGCGTATATAAAGCCGCAGTGAGTAAAAACGTGAAACTTGTGTATCTTGAAATTTCGTTTGGCGCTTTAGCGCTTCTTGAAGTATTCGATCCGTTGTTCATTCCCAACGTGTTAGCGAATATTTTGATGTTGTTTAAACTTTAAAATAGGAGGAGGAAGCGTCGTTTCCTCTTTACACGAAAACGGCGCAACTTCAATGATCTATCGGACGTATCGGGAACTTTATCGCGCGAAGACAGAAATCACTCGAATCGGGGAAGGGGAAGGGGCGATCAAACTCGGGCGATTTGTGACAGTAGGGCTTGATGTCGTCGGGGTGGGCTTTATTGCAGCGATTTTCCCCGGAATATTGATCGCCCTTTTCCTTCATCCTTTTTTCCCTGTTGTGCCGTTCTTTGTCTGGCAAATCACATTCGGCTTTTTTGCCGGATGGACAGCGAGCCAATTTGACCCGCAAGGAAAGACGGCTTTGGAATGGCTATGGGATTTGATCGCTTTTTTGTTTCGCAAAAAGTGGACGGATGGGTTTTTCGTGATTCCCAAAGAGAAAAAAGCCCCTTTGCATCGGCTTTCTTTTTACGCAGTGGAGAAAAATACTGCCTATGCCACTCCTGTGATTGGGTCGAGTCAGCGCCTTACTTTACATCGACCACTTGCGGTAAAGGTACGGCGAGATGGTACGTGGATTGTGCAACGGTCGGCTCACCCACTTCCCGCAGGGAGATATAAAGTTCAGAACGGAAAAGTGGTTCAGGTGAAGGAAGCACCATTGCTCGGGAGAAGAGGGTCATAGACCACATGGCTCAATGAAGTGTCCAGTGTGGCTTTGCAACAAGAGTTGCGACATCTAGATCGTGCTTTCATCAACTTTTTTGAAGGTAGGGCGGCCTATCCGCAATTCCACAAAAAGCGCTGCAATATTCCAATTTCACACCAACGCATCCCTCTTCTAATAAAAGGGGGATTTTTTATGCAACCAGTGGTGTACGTTGAAAATGGAATTTTAATCGATGACCGCACGCGAGGATATGCAGTGTTTGTTGTGGAGTCGGAAAATGAATGGCTAGGAAATGCGCGTGTACAAAATCAAAAAATCGCAGCTTTGGCACGTGGAATGCGGGAAGTGATCGGCGAGTGGTATGTATATTCGCTTGCGATTGGCATCTCCAAGGAAGAGTGGTTGCGCTGCTTTCCGACATTCTCTCATTCGTTTTGGGAACAACATATCAAAGAAGCACAGCGCGAAGTCAAAGGCGTACTTTTTGAACGAAAAATCTATCTGGTTGTCCCGATCTCTCCACGAATCCGAATTCAACTGACAGAGAATGGGCGTGCTTTTTTTAACGAATTGCGAACCACGATGATCAATGCAGCCAAACGCGTCTTCAATGCGCAAAGTTTGCATTTAAGATTGATGGAACAATTTGAAGAGGAACGGCGCAAATGGTGGCTGCGCTTTCGAAGTATTGCGAATGTGCGGATTGCAACGAACGAGGAAGTCGAGCGATGGCTTCGGCACGGGATGTATCGGGGGCTGGAAGCGCCTGAAAGCCGTTTTCCAAAGGTACTCCCAAAAACCGTATCTTCAACAGGGATTATCCATCCTCTTCATCGTTTGGGGGTGTGGACGCAAGACGGTGCAATGAAAGAAGGGTTGTTTAGCTTAAAAATTATCCATGCTGACCATCGCGAATCTCACCAAACGTTTTATTCAGTGTTGCGCGTTCCAAACAACATTGACGAAGACAATGCCATCGGGTTTGATTGGTTACATGAAGTGGATGCTCTTCCCTTCCCTGTTGATGTCGCAACGCATATTCGCGTCGAAGACCCGCTTGAAGCGCGAAAAAACTTGAGGAAGAAAAAACTTTCATCGGAAGAAAAATGGAAAGAGTACGTGGAAGGCGGGGAAACTCCTCCACTCGAACTTGAAGTAGATATGGAACACGCGGATGAACTCGAACAGAAGTTACGCATGCGAAATCCGCTTGTTCACGCAAAAACCATCATTGGAATCGGGGCAAAATCGGACGAAGAATTGCAGATGCGGCGCAAAGAAATCATCCGTGCTTTAACGTTGACTGAACTTGTGCAAGCGCCCGGCGATCAACGCCGATTTTGGCAAGCGTTTTACCCGTATGGACAAACCGCCCAAACGGCGTATGAAATCCCGATGGATGCAGGGGTCTTTGCGGCGGGATTGCCTTTTACTGCGCTGGAGTTTGGGGATCATAAAGGATTTTATCTTGGGAAAACTGTCAATGGGCGTGCTGTGTTTTTCGATCCGCGTCGTCCGGCGCAAGAACTCAACATGCAACCTTCTGTCTTAATCGCGGGAGGGCTTGGTTCTGGAAAAACGAACACGGCGCAATACATCGCAGCTGTGCTTGCTTCATGGGGGGCAAAAATCTATATCCAAGACCCAAAAGGGCATGACTATGATCGTTTTCACAAGGTGGGGATACGCACAAGGTACATTCGCTTGCGTGCAGGAGGGGATCAAGTCAATCCGTTTCGCTTGGGGGTTGAAGGCGCAGAACGAGACTTGCTTGACCTCATCTTAAACGATGATGAAACGGAATCGGATCGAAAAGATATTCGTGCTTCTCTGATTGGTCGTGCACTTGTGGAGATGAAAAAAACTGAGCAACGAGACATGTACCGTTTCGGGGATGCGCTGGATGGATTGCGCGAGAAGGAATCCCGTTTGGAATATCGCCAACAACTAGACATGCTGCTAGATCGAGTGGAAAATCTGTACCACTCGCCGTTAGGCCACGTCTTGTTTGCACCAGATACAGGAGAAACACCCCAAGATTACGATGCCACAATTGTAGATACGAGCGGGCTTACGATTCCGCCAAGTGGGAAAGTCAAAACGCTCAACGAGAAAATTTCTATCGCCCTTTTCTTTGCTGTGACTGCGATGGGGATGGGGTATTTTACGAACTTACCCCAACAGACGCTCAAAGTGATGATCCTTGATGAAGCATGGAAACTACGTAAATTTTCGCAAGGGGTTGATCTGGTTGACAATCTCTTGCGCCAATCAAGGAGTCTAAACATCGTACCCATTATGTTGATGCAAAACGCGACCGACTTCAAGGAATGGGGAGAATCGATTGATGGACTCTTTGCATGGCGCTTTATTTTGCGGATGAATTCACAGACGGAAACCGCAGCGGCGCTTCAACTCGTGGGGTTGGAACAGGAAGACTCGCACGAGTGGTCTCGGATTTTTAGTGATTTTCAAGCGGGAGAAGGATTGGTTGTTGATGCGCTCGGACGTACACAGCGCATGCGTGTGCACGTGAAGCCGAGTGTCGCTTTGAAATGGTTTGATACCACACCAAAATCAGAAAAGTAGTCACAGGACAACGAATACTTACCCCGCCCCCTTCAAACGAAAGGGGGCATTTTTGTGTGTCTAAAGTAATACGGTTGATATTTGCTTTTCTTTTTGCCATGACACTTGTGCAACCTGTTTTCGCTGCAACAAGTGGAAGTGTTGCGACCCAAGCGATTTCAAAAGAAGTGCAAGCAGTGGTCACTTCGCAAAGCCCCGCACAAAAAGGGAGGTTCCCCAACCTTTCATCTGGGGCTGCTTCTCAAGGTGCTACGCAAGTTGTTCAAGGGCCTTTATTTGACAACCCATCCGTTCCCGTGACGAATTATGGGTTTGACGCAAACGGCTACATGGGGAGATTTAACCCGGAGTATTACTTCGCGGAAATGGTTTTTGGGCTTTCTGCGCTCTTGGTCAATGTCTCACTCAACTTATTTGCACTGGGGTATCTTTCGCGTAGTTTAGGGGGACTTATTGGTGCGGTGCTTGCTATTTTGCATCGAACGTTTCTTCTCGCGGTTCACCTGTTTCCTGTTTTTGCCCTGTTGCTGGTGGGGTATGCTGTATGGGATTTACTGGTAAAACACGCCCCCAAACGTTTTTTTACGCGGATTACGAAGATGGCGGTGTGGTTTTTTGCAAGCTACGTATTTGCCACCCTCGTAACGGTCGGGCAAGTGCAAGAAGTGTTAAGCGCAACCAATGCAATCGGTTCTTTGTTTGGCAATATTGCCACCGCAGTCATTGAACCCAGTGCAATCCAAGAAGGAGCTTCGCTAGGTCAGGGCATACAGTTATCCCCCTTTCATTCGACGGCTCAACTCCAAGCGACTTCTGCAAATGGCAATCCGATCCCTGTTGTGAAATGGGAATCAGATAATCCAAGCGTCGCTATAGTCTCGTCTACAGGAGAAGTCAAAGGAACGGGTGTAGGGACGACAACGATCACGGGCATTACAGCCGATGGGCAAAAAATCAGGGAAACCATCACGGATGGTCAAGCAACGGAAGAACTTTTAGATACAGCGTGGACAAATACGATTCTCGCGGAGTGGGAGTATGCCGAAATGGGCGGGGATGTTATTGATCAAACAACACATCGTCCCTTTTGGGAAGAGTTACTTCCTTACGCGGTGGGGTCAAGCCAGCGGGATGCACTGGCGGGAACCTTGAATTCTCCTGCATATCCTCTTGCACAAGATGCGTTTCATGCAATCAATCGCATGGTGATCGCGGAAGTCTCTTTTGTGAGTAATTTAGGGGCGATTGCGTATTTTTTGATCATTGGCGGCATTCTCTTTTTCGCGCGTATTCTTTTCTTAATTGCCCTCGCAGCAGGGGCATTTGTGCTCCCTTTAGAGATGTTTCCGTCTACACAAACAGGCGTGATGGCGAAAAAATGGCTTCAACACTTGCTCATGCCACTTTTTCTTACGATCATGGTCAACGTATACAGCACGATGGTGCTGGGTGTTACGCAGATCGTCAACCAAAGTGGCGTTTTACAAATCGGCAATGCGGGCGGTACAGCAAACGTTGCATTAAAAATCCTATTTAATGGGTTGATTTATGCGGCTGCATTATGGTTTGCGTGGAAGCTCTATAAGAAATACAGACCGATGAAATTGATTCAAAATCGAATGGATCGGATGATGGCTGTTTCTCCTGAACCTTCCACTCGCCCTGTCCCTCTTAGCAAAAGAATGAGAGCGCAGTCGCCAATCAGTAGGCGAAACCCCTATGAAAATGGTTCGAGTGTACCAAGAGAGGAAACAGCATTATCTGAGGTTCACGGGGAATCACAAAACGAGACACCCTTTGCTTGGCAATCTAATGAGTCTGTAGAAGATTTGCGATTTGATACGGATGAAGAGCCTGTGGGTGATTCTCAATTTGATGCGGATGACACAGACGATCATTCGCAAGGATTAGCACCCTTGTCACCACTTCCCCTTTTTCCGTCTGGCGGTGGTGCTGCGTATGCAAATAACCAATCATGGCTTTTTAGATCGAAGCAGCAAAAAAATGAAAAAGGAAAAAGCGAAAACAAATTAAGGAATCCTTTGCACAGCATAGAGGGAAATTCGCGAGATGAAGGAAACGCTCTATCACAAAGAATCACGCCTTCTTCGAAAGAAGAACGTGAAATCAACGAAAAGAAACGTGCATACGAAGCAGCTTTGGATGAAACTTTGCGTCAGCCGAAAGAACCCCGCGTACAAGGTAGAAATTTGGACATTTTGCAAATGACAAACGCACTTGGGAAAGGAACGAAAGCGGCTTATTTTGCTTCAAAAAAACTTGCTCCCCTTGCAATTAAAAGCACAAAGCGGCTTGCGCGATCCCCTGCAACTGCTTCGGAGTTAGCCGTAGATGGAACTGCTTTTCTTGCGTCGCAGGCGGTTCGCCAAGCCAAAAAAGGAGCGCATTGGATCAATCAGCGGATTGAAAAAGTCCCGGAACCCCTTTATCCGGGACGACGCGCGTCAGTGAAACATGTATCACAAAAAGCAAAGGTGGTTTTTCATCCGACCCCAACAAAAGACTCTGTGGTTTCTCACAAAGAACCAGAAGTGGTGCAGATGAAAGAAGCAACGCAAGGATTTCCTTCTCGAATTCGATTTGCAAAGTCTGTTGAACAGCCAGCATTAGCACCGGGTGTTTCTTCAGATACGAAAGTGCAACGTGCGCCGATTGCCAAGTCCCAATTGCCACAAACGTCACGGCGCGTTTCAACGATTAAACGCCCTGCTCGTTTGACAAAATCTACGAACAGGCAATCACAAACAGAAAATCGACCGCACCAATCAGGGCGGTTGCCTCATCGTTCGTTGCGTCATCGTTTGCTCAAAGATCGCTAATTCCACCACTCAAAAAAATTCTTACCCTAGGGCCATCCCTTAGTCATTCTCATGACTTTTGGGACAGCCCCATCTTACCACTGCCGTAGTTGTAAGGGCTTGTGAGTTGGGGATGGCTGTCAAGTTCTATACGGTGGGGGATTTAGTGATGCATCTATCCGAAGCAAAAAGAGGGGGGACACTAGAACGCTTAAGCAAGGATATTGGGCGTACGGATCTGCTCATTCTGGATGAATGCAATTGCTGTTCAGAGCCATTGCAGACAGCTACGAGAGCCGAAGTCTCGTGATTACAACGAATCTCGAGTTCTCGAAATGGGGTTCAATGTTTACTGATGACTAGATGGCTGGGCCATGATTGACCGTCTCGCACACCACGGATACTTTCTCGTATTCGGTGATGAAAGCTACAGAATGAAGCATGCGTTGATGAAGGGGCGGTGAAAAAGTACCCATCAGATCGTTGGGTAGAAACACTCGGTTTTTTCGGGTATTCTTGCTTGACAAAAACAATTGGGGTCAGCAGATAAGATGCGAAAAACATTCGCTAAAAAGTTTCTTCTCTCATTTTGTAAAGTCGAAGCAATGAGATAAGTACAGATTTGCTGGTTGACTCTAGGGTTTGTTCATTTTTGGAATCCAATAACACTCCGCTTTGTGGAATTTTTAAACTTTATGTAGAATTATGTAGAATTTGGTCGAATATATAGTTGTCTGATAGTGTATTAATATAATCTAATGGAGGTGATAATGTTCGACAATGGACATTTTTTGAAGATGTTGCATTACACCGAGTACAGAATTTTGAATATCCGTATTCAATGTTTCATTAAATAATGTTGGATCTAATCGAGGGAGGTAAGGGAAATTGAAACTGAGATGGTTAGCTCAAACAGCAGTTTTAACCGCTAGTCTTTCGTCCCTGATTTTATTACAGACAAGTTCAGTGTTTGCTTCGACTCAGGCAGTGCCGCCAAGTTCAGCATTTGCTTCAACTCAGGGAACGCAGACGCTCTCCGTGGATGGACAAGCGTATCAGGTGCACGTTGTGAATAGTAATGGAGTCCGAGTAGTACAGGTTAAAGCGGGTGGGAAGATTACAACCGCTATTTACAATACGAAAACTAAAGAACTAACTATTCACAATTCAGACGGCACAAGTAACCTGTTCAATTTAAACACCCTCGTCAAGTCAGGAGGCATTACTCCGCTTTTCATGACAAATAGCACAAGAGATCAATGGTGGGGAGATGAAGCACAAGACGTCGTATTAGGTAGCACTCAGTACTTGCTCGCTGAAGTCAACGACAATAATTCGGCAGTACAAACCTGGACAAATACTGAGAATGCTCAGAATTCAGGCCCTTTTAATACGTTTTGGAATTCGGTTGCCAACACTTTGAATGCCGAGTATGCGTTTTACGCGGCAACTGGGGCCTCTGCGGCCAGTGCAGTAGTAGCTGTAATAACTTCAGAAACTAGTGTAGCAGCAATAATTGCGGCTGTAGTTGCGGCAGGTTTTTCAATTGCTGCGGGGTACGAGGCCGCGGTTGCCTGGAATGATCATAATACTGATGTATTTGAATTTAACCAAATTCCTGGGGCGTAAATTCATACTTTCGTTAGAGTGCTCATATCTAAAAGTGAGCACTCTAACGAAGAGGGGGTGGAACATAGTGTCTTTTGTATTTATATTTTCCATATTTCTTTGGGTGGTTATTGCCGGAATTTTAACAATTACTATAGGACGCACCCGCAGGAAAGTTATGAGACTCCTCTCCATATTCACGCTATTAATCGTAATAATTGTTATAATAACACTTTTATATATTTTATTTCATTCCTGAGACAATAGAAATTTTGTCCCTATCTCGCTAAATGAAATTAACTTCCTGTTAATGGCTTGTTTTTACACGTATGTCGACTGTCCCCCAACAAGGCAGTAGCGCGTATACAGGATGCGATTTCCCGCAAGGAAACCGTGATGATCTTTGGTGACTACGACGTCGACGGTGTTTCATCGGTCACGATTCTTGTCAAAGCCCTGCGCAAACTGGGCGTAGATCTCCTTTGGCGCGTGCCGGTTCGATTGTGCGAAGGCTACTGGATTCGTCCGCAAGCGGTCATTGACTCGAAGGAGCAAGGTATCCATCTCATCATCACTGTAGACAATGGAATCGCCGAACTCGAAGCTGTAGATCTTGCACGTACAAGTAGTATGGATCTCATCGTGACGGATCATCACTATATTGGTCATCAATTACCTAACGCTAACGCGCTTGTCCATCCAACGCTCGGCGATTATGGCCGGGTGGAGGTCACTAACGGTTCATCGAACGATTGGAGCAAGAAGGATTGCAAGTGCGCACGATCATTGAGAAGCATAATGGCGGAAAAAAGAGATAGCTGTGGCAAGTCACAGAGAAAGGAAAGGCGTTCGCGAAGCTGATCCTCACTACAGTAAAATAAAAAAACGTTGAGGCAACAAAATATGTAATGCGATAGTTCGAAAGTGTAGCAGAAGAAATCAAGCGTTGAGATCCCGACGCTAAAAAAATGCTTACCCTGCCCTCTTTACATAGAAAGGGGGCATTTTTGTTGGTAAAAATCGCATTTTTGCTCTCCAGCCTTGAATTGCAAGGTTGGATCGAAGGCGAATCTCAATCGTATCCTTACACACCTGTTTTCGATGCAGGAAAACCAGTTGATGCGTATGTGGTACTTGCGGAACGAGAAGGAGACGAACAGTTTCTTGCGCAGATTCCAGAAGGAAAGTCGTTTGCTTGGTATGGAGAGTATACAGAACTTGCAGCAAAGAGAAATCCCCGATTGATTGACGGAGATTGGGAGTCGTTCACAGGGGAGACGCTGATTGAAGCGGCACGCATCATGGCCGAAGAGATTGAAGCGCAAAAGAAGACGGCTCGTCGACCAAAACTGAAAAAAGCAACTGATGAGATTTCAAGGGAAAGCGAAGAAATTCCCATAGAAGCGCAAGAAGAATCTCTCAAAACGCATCCAGAAGAATCGCCAAAACTTAGATTTGCGTGGCATTCTCGTAAAAACGAACATCACCCGGAAGAACAAGAAGAAACGGACGAACACGTAAACGTGATGAAACCCGCTGTAGTCCCTCGAGCGATTGCGGTGGGCGGTGTACGAGGGAGTGGTGCGAGTTTTGTGGCATGGAATCTCGCGGCAGTTGCAGGGCTTCCGGTGATCGAAGGGCGAGCTACAGGCGCGCTCTCTATATGGACAGGAGACCAAACCCCTGTCGCACAGGCATTACAAGCGGGGAGTCAGTACGGTACGGTGCTTGAGGGGGAACTCCCCAAAGAAATCCTTACGCATCGAGTGATTGTAGATGTTGGAGACGATTGGAATCATCCGGTTTTTCAGCGCGCTGCGATTCGCATATGGGTCACTTCGCTTGATCCGGCGACCATTTTTGTCCCTTCTGTGCCGTGCTCTGTGGTTGTGAATCGAGTTCCTGAGTGGATGGCGCTTGATCTTCGTGAAATCGTGAAAACAGATGTGGCTTTGCAAGTGCCAGACGGCGGGTGGGAAGCCCTTTTATCGCTTTATACGCATGTGCCGTGGATTCTCAAGCAGTCGCAAGATACCAAACATGCGTGGCAGCGACTGATCGAACCAACTCGCACAAAGGAGGAACAAGCATGGGATATTGGTTGGTAGTTCCCGCGCAGCAAGATGAAGTGGTTCTCGCACAGGCGTTTGAACGATTCGGTGAAGTTCATGTGGCAATTTCTCCACAAGACTTCCAGCAAATTGTTGAACAATACGGCGCGCCTGCCGCGATTGTGGTTCATAGCTCCATGCGGCAACTCGCGCAAAACGTAAAAGGGTTTCGCGATAAGTTTCCTGAATCAAGAGTGTATGTAGTGGGAATCGTGACACCGAGCCAACTCGCGATGCTTCACGCAGATGATGTCGTTCCTTTTCCACTCCCTGAAAGTTTTGTGCGCCGAATTCAAACCGAACGACAAATTGAAGAAGAAGTGGGGCATCCCCTTCCACGCACAAATATCTCTGAGTCGTTTCTTCCTCCTAAAAAAGAGTTACGAGAAGAAATGATGGTTGAAGGTCGCGATCAAATCATTGTCGTGACAAGCAACAAAGGAGGGGATGGCAAAACAACCGTCGCTGCACAGTTAGCGACTCTTCTTGCGAAAAAAGGGCCAGTGCTCGTAATGGACGCTGACCCGAAAGGGAACCAAGTGGAGTGGTTTCGCCAAGACAATCAGCCACCGATTCATTCCATTTACGATTTTCAAAAAGCCAAAGATCGAGATCGTGCAGAATTAGAAAGTTATCTTTTGGAAAAAGGGAATCTCAAAGTATTGGCGTCTTCGACAGAATCAGGGCCACTTACTTCCAAAGCACTTGCGGCAGCGATTCAAGCGTATAAACCTTTTTACTCGACCATCATCTTGGATATGCAGCAAGGAACCAGTCCTGAACTTATCACCGCTGCTAGTTATGCGACAAGCGTAATCGTTGTGGCAACCCCGTCAGCGAAACGCCTTCGACCTTTACTTTTGATGATGAAGCAGCTTATGGAACATCGGATTAAAAAGTCAAAAATTCATGTGGTTGTCAATCGCACACATCAAAAAGGGGATTTGCCTACGATCCGCACGGCGTTAGAAGACGTATTGGGAGCCTCGTTTTCCCAATATTACGAGCTTCCTTTTCAGGAACATTTGGAATGGGACGA
>NZ_MPDK01000033.1 GCF_003144315.1 Sulfoacidibacillus thermotolerans
AACCGCCGTATGCGGACCCGCATGTACGGTGGTGTGAGAGGTCGGGGGCTAGCCGCCCCCTCCTACTCGATTCTGGTTATCTGGTGTATTGACTTCCTCGATTACTATGAAACGTCATACTAAAGTTTGATGCTTTTGGGCAGCCAAGGTAAATGATTACACGGAGGTCGGCTCTCATGTGGTTCACCATCTTATATCCATAGTCTTTGTTTTCTGCACGAATTTGACGGATCTTTGTCAGCAGATACTGGTTGATGTGCTCCGGGTCATTAGGAACTGTCACCCCACCATTGCCACTGTCGATGTACTTACAACTTCATAATACTTCGTGAACTGCCGGATGCGAGTCCGCACGAGGTCGGGGGCTAGGAGCCCCCTCCTGTTCGATTCGATCAGTGCATTTGTTTGCGTCGATTGTACGCGTTCAGTACATATAGTAGGAATATCATTTTTTCGTGTGAAAAAAGGGAATAAAAGAAGATTGGGAATTCATTTCAGCACTACACACTTGTGTGAGGATGGGTGTTTCTATGTAAAGAGTGATTAAAAAGAATCTTCTGACATACTACGCAATTTTTTTCGTTGTGTCATAATCTCAATCATCGCACATAGCATTTCATAATCGGATTTCTCTAGTCGGCTGACACGATGTGCCATTGCAATATAAGGTTGAGCGGATTCACGCATGACAAAACTTTGTAAATACCCAGGTAAATCACTAGGTCCACCATAGCTCGTATCGTCGGGCAAACTTGTAATGTCAGCGCCTTCACAAAAATAGCCAATCGGCACTCCCAAAGCTTCTGCGATGCGAATCGCATACTCAAGAGAGGGTTGTCGATGGCCTCTTTCGATCGAACTAATATGAGGTGTAGAGATGCCAGTTCGATAGGCGATCTCCTGTTGCGTTAGGTCGCGTTTGTGTCGAAGCACGCGAATTTTACGTCCAAGTTCATTGTCCAAGTGGGTCACCTCTTATAATATAACTGATTTATCTTAACGAATCCAATAATACTCCACATATGTATAATATGTAAATAGTAAACGTATTCAAACTTTGTAGGAATTCAATGGGAGAATAGAAGATAAATGTACTTACAACTCCAGTCGAATCTGAGAAATATATATATTAAATATGATTAAACTTGATTATGATTCTCATTTATCAGAAATAGAATAAAAGTTTTCAAGAAAATAAGCGGAATAATTTTTATCTTTTCATCAAGTTTTCCCCCATTTTAATATGTGTGCTAATTTAAAATCTAATAACTATCTTTGCGCGTGAAGTCTCCATCTGCAAAAATGGGCTGTCCCAAAAGTAGTTTTTCTACTTTGGGGACAGCCCTTCAGGAAGGAAAATACTCCTTATCCAATAGGTTGGAACGTTCTTTGTCTTTGGTTAAAGGTCACAAGCTCTTTATATCCTACTGTGTTTGCTAAAGTAATCGCTTGATCATAGTCAGCTCCTACATCTTCAGGACGATGCGCATCGGAATTAATCACGATTGGAATCCCTTGTTGATAGCATGCTTCGAGAAATTTAGGCGCCGGATAAAGTTTACCGACGGGTTTGCGCAGCCCAGCAGTGGATAGCTCGATTATAGAATGATTATGCGCAAACGATTCGGCCATTTTTTCATACCAATTTTGCAAAAACACCTCGTCTTCAGGTTCATAGCCAAAGACTTTAATTACATCCGGATGACCGACAAAGTCAAACAATTGGCTTTCTACCATTTGTGTCAAAATAGAAAAGTATTCATCATACGTCCGCTTGACATCACGTTTTTCCCATTGTCCTTTCATCTCTGTCAGATCGAATCCGAAATCGCCTAACCAATGGACGGAACCAATAACATAATCAAATGGATAAGAACGTATGAATGCTTCTAAATCTGTTTCAGTACCAGGAATATAATCGAGTTCGATCCCAAATTTCACATGATATCCTGCTTTACGTGCCGCTTGAATCATCCCAAAATATTCATCTAGGTCTTCTGTGCGGCGTTCACGCGTCCATGGATTATCTAATAAGTGAGCTGTTTGTTTAAATCGATAGGCATGTTCAGAAACACCGTATTCTTCAATTCCACGAGCTTTTGCTGTATCTAAAAAATGGGTGAGCCATTCGACTGTATAGGGACCTCGTTCTGTATGGGTATGATAGTCAGTTAGCATCATTCACTACTCCTTCTCTACCGTGTCATCATACGGTCTTGTCTACGTGCTTTAGCCTGTATGATCGCCTCATAAAATGCGCGAGTTGCACGTTCAATGTCTTGTGCAGCAAAAATCCCACTCACAACCGCAATCGCATCGACACCTAAGTCGATCAAATCACTAACGGAAGATAAACGAATCCCGCCAATGGCTACGATTGGAATGTGAATCGCTTGCCGCACATTTTGAATTTCCAAAGTTGGTACGATGGGTTTTGCATCTAATTTCGTTTTCGTAGAATATACTGGCCCCAGTCCAACATAAGCAGCACCCGCTTGCTCTGCTTGCTTAGATTCTACAGCATCATGCGTGGAAATTCCGATTTGCATGAGGTTTCCAACTAATTTTTCGGCATCTTCAATTTGAATATCATCTTGACCAAGATGAACAATGTCTGCTTCACAAAGTAATGCTACATCAATTCGGTCATTTACAGCAAATTGTGCGCCAGTTTCCTCACATAGTTTTTTGATTTCTCGACCGACTGTGACTAATTGTTTGCCGTCTAAATGCTTCTCTCGCAATTGAATGACATCGGCACCGCCTTTTAAAGCTGCCTTCACTGATTCTAGTAACGTCATACCTGGGGCAAGCAATTCTGATCCAGTGACAGCGTATAAATTCACGTTTGCACTCCTTTCTTGGGTTTCAGATGAGATTACCACATACACTTTACGCCAAATCGGCCTTTCTTTGTTTTAAAAACATACACATACCGCGGGGAGCGTTTGCTAAGGAGAAACCCTTCTTCGCGAATTCTTGCGGCAAGGCATCCTGCCTGAAATTCGCTATCATATAGTTTTCCGCTATAGATCCATGCCAACTCCTCACCCCCACGGTTATCTAGAATCACAAATCTATTCTGCCTGACTTTTTTCTTCGCACGGCTTTCTCGAAGTAGGTAAAAAGATTGTAAATGTTGTCCCCTCACCTACCGTACTGCGAACACCGATATCCCCCTGATGTGACCGAATCAGACTTCGCGCAATGGCAAGCCCAAGTCCAGTACCGCCGCGACTTCGTGTACGGGCTTTATCCGCTTTATAGAAACGTTCAAAGACAAATGGCAGATCTTCAGCAGAGATGCCTTCGCCCGTATCAGTTATCCTTAGCATCGCTTGTTGTTCCTTTCTTGTCAAATGGAGTGTTACGCCTCCTTGAGATGTATGGCGCAATGCATTATCCACAAGATTTGTAAGGACTTGTTCAAGGCGATCTGAATCTCCACATATTTCAATGGGTTCATCTTCAATTTGAAGCTCTAGGTCAAGTTTGCGTTCCACAAATAATCCTTGGAATTTACGTGCTACCTTTCGCACCAAACTGGCAAAATCGATGGTTTCCCAATTCATCGAGAAATGACCAGCTTCTACTTGTGCCAAGTCTAGCAATTCATTGACCAAACGACGCATGCGCAGGGCCTCATCATGAATAATTTGTGTGATTTCCTGACGAGCTTTTGGATCATCTCCGAAATCATCCAGCAATGCTTCTGCATACCCTTGCAATAAACTAAGGGGGGTACGCAACTCATGGGATACATTTGCAACAAAGTCTTTGCGCAGTCGATCTAATCGTTTTTGCTCTGTGATATCGCGGACGACAGCGAGTGTTCCGCGCAAATTTTGCGGATGATCAGGATCATAAAGGGGCGTCATCGTAACCGTTATATCGCGCCCATTCCATTTTACCGAACGTTCGATCGTGGTTTTAGATTGCAACGTGTCTTTTTGTAATAATACCAGATCTGGAGGCCAATCAACGGTCATATTTTCGACTGTAGACAAAGCACTTACAGCTCGAAACCACCGTTTTGCTGCGGGATTTAAAATCGTAAATTTTCCGCTTAGATCTGTCACAACGACAGCGTCAGTCATTGCACTAAGAATTCCAGCAATCTGTTCTTTTTCACTCGTTAGGTCACGAACAGTTTGCTCTAATCTGGCGGCGACATGGTTGAACGTTTGGCCAAGTCTCCCAACTTCGTCCTGTGTCATGACACGCACACGAATGTCAAAACGACCTTTTGCCATTTCTGCTGCAGCTTCATTCATTTCAATAAGTGGTCTCGAAAGATTTTGTGAGACAACAAAGGCGAGACCTGTAGTCAAAAGTGTTCCCAAAACCACAGCAAAGATGATTAAGCTTGGAATTGTATGAGATGGACTTCCAGCTACATCTGCTGACTCTGTGATCAACAAAAATGCACTAATCTGATTAAAAGGATTTACAATCGGCATCAATGCATAAAGACTGGTTCGCGGATCAGGAGTAGGGATAAAAGAAGGTACACCTTGTTGAATAATCGGCTGATCATTTGCTAAGAGAGTGCGCTGCTCTGGAGTCAACTGCGCAAGATAGTGTTGTACTGTCGCACTTTCCTCAGGAGGAGCAACAAGATAATAGTGGCTGTGTAAGGCAGACATAACGTGCGTGATTTGTGAATTTAATAATTGACCAGGTTCTTGTTGCAGAATTTGACTGACTAAAATGGCCTGACTCGTAAGATCACGACGTTGCATAGCATCTACATAAGAATTGAAAAACTGTTCAAGATACATTGCCAAAATGAAGAGGACGATCACCACCACGGTGATGATCGTCAACCATAGTTTCAAAACAACACTGCGGCGAATCACTACTCGACCACCTCAAATTTGTATCCCACACCCCAAACCGTGTGAATGTGCTGCGGTACTCGGTCAGAGGCCCGCCCTAATTTTTCGCGCAAACGTTTTACATGGGTGTCGACAGTTCGTTGATCACCAAAAAATTGATAGTTCCATACATCACGCAATAATTCTTCACGGCTAAACACCTTTTCCGGGCGCTGAGCTAAATATAAAAGCAGTTCAAATTCCTTTGGCGTAAGTGAAACTTCCTTATCCTCTACGAGTACTTTGCGGGCGTCGACATTAATAACAAGCCCTGGGAATGAGAGGACGTTTGTCATTGCAGATTGCTGTTGCGGTTCAATTTGGGGTGTACCAACACGCCGCAACAGCGCTTTGACGCGCATCACGAGTTCACGTGGACTAAACGGTTTGACCACATAATCATCTGCTCCAACCTCGAATCCATGTACGCGGTTGCTTTCATCACCCGCTGCTGTCAACATAATTACCGGTGTATCTTTATACTGCCGCAGTTCTGCGCATACATCACGTCCATCCATTCCAGGTAACATGAGGTCTAAAATAATCAGCGCATACTCTGTATCTAGTGCCATTGCGAGCGCTTCCGTCCCATCTTGTGCTTCATCGACCACAAAGTTATTGCGCTCTAAGTACATACGGACTAAACGCCGAATACGTTCTTCATCATCGACGACTAAAATGCGTTCTGAATTCATAAAATCATCTCCTAGCTGGGCTTCTAAAATCCGTTTGATCGAGTCCAACTTGTCGCTGTAGCTGTGAGATTTCTCTTGGGGTAAGGAAGCGCCATTCACCAGGACGCAAACCTTGTAAATGCAACATGCCATAGTGAGTACGCGTCAATTTTAAACACGGATGCCCAACTGCCTCTAACATTTTACGCACTTGGCGATTTCGCCCTTCATGAAGTGAAATGGCAAGCTTTGTCGTTTGCCCATCCGTCCCTTTGAGATTCACCTTTGCTGGCGCTGTGTTCTTCCCATCGATCTTAATGCCGCGTTCAAGCTGTTGTTTTGCCTGTATTGATACTTCTCCCTCCACAATTGCCTCGTAAGTTTTTACGACGCCATAGCGAGGGTGCATAAGGCGATTCGCAAGTTCACCGTCATTTGTGAGAAGGAGTGCACCACTCGTTTGGTAATCTAATCTCCCCACAGGAAACAGGCGTTCGGAGACGCCCTCTATGCAGTCTAACACAGTTTTTCGTCCTTGTGGATCATGAACAGTCGTTACCGTGCGAATCGGTTTATAAAGTAGAATGTAGACGTTATTTTTCATGCCTATCGAAAGCGGTTTACCATCCACCTCAATCTGATCTGTCGGATAAACCTTAAGACCTAAAACATCAATGATCCGTCCATTGACCTTTACCCTTCCTTGTTCAATTAAATGCTCTGCATTTCGGCGCGATGTAATGCCAGCATTTGCAATGACTTTTTGTAATCGCTCCCCTTCCTTGTCCGAACTTTTTATAACACCCATAAACTGTCACCTGCTCACTTTCCAAATATCATATGAACTGCAAAAAGCGATGCGAACACACTTACTAAATCTGATAATAGCCCAACTTTTACGGAATATCTAGGATTGCGTATCCCTACACTGCCATAATATACGGTCAATACATATAAAGTAGTGTCTGTACTGCCCTGCATTGTAGAAGCAACGCGACCGAGAAAAGAGTCTGGACCCGCGTGTTTAAATAAATCCGTAACTAAGGCAAGCGATCCTGAACCAGAAATGGGTCGCAATAAAGCAAGTGGCACTAATTCTGCTGGAAAGTGAATCCTATGTAAGAGTGGCGAGATGAGATGAATGAACAGCTGCAACGCGCCAGAAGAACGAAATACACTGACCGCGACCATCATTGCGACAAGGTGTGGGATTAGGCTGATCGATGTAGTAAACCCATCTTTTGCTCCCTCAGTAAAAACCTCATAAATGCGAACTTTTCGTGTGATGCCTACGATTAAAATGGCAGCAATAGTTGCTGGCAAAGCAAATGCAGAGAGCGTGGAAAAGAGATTCATATGCGATTCCTCCTACGCCAGCGCATGGCTTCCACGCGTCGAAAAAAGCGGTCGAATATTACAGCAGCACCTGTCGCAATAAAAGTCGCAAGCATGGTCGTACTAATAATTTCACCAGGATTTTTGGAGTGGAACTCCATTCGCAAACCAATCATCGTCGCAGGAATCAGGGTCAGACTTGCTGTATTCATGGCAAGTAAAGTGCACATTGCATCGGAAGCTGTGGTAGAGTCTCCATTAAGACTTTGCAGTTCACGCATAGCTTTTAACCCAATGGGTGTCGCTGCATTGCCAAGACCTAAAATATTTGCACTCATGTTTGCAATTAATGATCCCATAGCTGGATGATCACTTGGTACAGAAGGATAAAGCCACTTTGAGATAGGGCGCAACATTTTAGCTAACAATTGCACCAGACCAGCCTCTTCTGCAATTTTCATCATCCCAAGCCAAAAGGCAATCACACTGATTAACCCAAAAGAAATTAACACACCATCTTTTGCGCCGGTTAATACCCCTTCTGTCACTGCATGAATATGTCCAGTGAAGGCGGCGACAAGAATTCCGCTCATAAAAAGACCAAACCAAATATAATTCATCAAGGTATTCTCCTCCCCCGAGCGAATCCCTGTGAATTGGCGCAGAAAAACACCAATTGTATTATAAGAATAGATCGCGAATACGGCCTAAAATTCCTTTTGGCTTGACTTCACGCGTTGTAATCAAATTCACTTCTCCGATTTCTTTTCCTTGAAACCAATACTGAACACGACCAGCTATAGTTCCCCGTTTGACAGGTGCCGAAAGTCGTTTCAATTGGACAATACGAGTTTTTACATGCACATCTTCATTTTTCCCAAATACGTAGTTGACGTGGCCCATAGGTTGCAGTGGCACCGTTTGTTCGACTCCATACTGTACTTTTGTCACGGCGTGAAGGGGTGCTAGCTTGACAACATCACGAACTTCAAAGGCAGTCAAGCCATAAGTTAGTAAACGCTGTGAATCAACCCAATCATTTCCGTCACGCAACACGATGAATGCGACTTGCCTTCCCTCTGATGAAGCTGATGAGGCAAGACATCTGCCGGAAAGCTTAGTAAACCCTGTTTTGACCCCATCGGCATTGGGCATCATCCAAAGTAATTTATTTTTGTTTTTCATTTTACGATCCCACTTTTGTCCTTCCCACGGAATCGAATAGTATTTTGTTTTTACAATCGTTTTAAAAACTGGATTGCGCAATGCAGTCGCAGTGATTACAGCCATATCATGTGCAGTTGAATAGTGATCTTTATGATCAAGTCCATGCGGATTCATAAAATGACTTTCATGGAGTCCAAGCTTCTGCACTTGAATATTCATCATCTTAGCGAAGCGATCATTTGATCCACCGAGAAATTCAGCAATGGCCATCGCAGAATCATTGCCACTGCGCAACATCATGGCATATGTCAGATTGCGCAGTGTTTGTCGTTCCCCATACGCTAAATAAACAGATGAGCCTTCTTGCCGCACTGCATTGGCTGAGACGGTGACCATTTGATCTAATTTTCCAGAACGGACAGCAATCCATGCAGTGATAATTTTTGTAAGGCTTGCGATGCGCATGCGTTTATGAGCATTTTTTTCATAAAGAATGCGCCCTGTATTTACATCGATTAAGCAGGCGGCCTCCGCTGAATTTTCAGGCTCTTGGGAAATGACCGCTGGAATTTTTGTTGTCGTTACTTTTGCAACAACATGCAAAGGAGATGCAAAGTTGACCAAGAGCAAGGTTGCAATCGTAAACTGTACACTTCGCCACAATGGCTTTTTTCTTGTCTTTTGTACAATATGCACGATCTTGTCCACGTAGAAGCACTCCCCTAGCGATTCTCGTCAAGAAGACAAAACAAGCGCTTTGTGACAGCGCTTGCCCGTCTTTTGCGTTTCTCACATTGGCGGTGGTGGCGAAGCATTGCTACCATTCGAATTTCTTGTGCCATTGGCCGCAGATTTTTTCCCTTTTGCAAAAGCTTCAAGGCGATCAATCAGGGTTGGTGTGAGGTCGATTAAGCGATCATACAATTGATTTCCAGGTTCTGCAGACAATAATTTGACGCCGTGTTGTCCAACTATGAGGAAGCCCATTGGAGAAATTGAAACCCCGCCACCAGCCCCACCACCAAACGGCAAATTTTGCGATTCCGCTGTGTGTGCAGAAGACGTCGGTTTTTCTTTGCCAAGACGAAACTCTGTACCACCTGCCGCAAATCCAAATCCGACGCGCGAAATGGGAAGTATGATATTTCCATCTGGAGTCTCTACTGGATCGCCAATGATCGTATTGACGTCGACCATTTCTTTAAGATTTTCCATCGCGGTTTGCATTAGAGATTGGATCGGATGTTCTTGCATGTGCACCCCCCATTTTCAACAACCACAGTAACCTTGCGCCAGCGAACATAGTTTTTCCGATGGATACTGTGCCTATGCATGACAATGACGTCTTAAAAAGCGCCGTATAATAATTTGGCTGGATACTTAAAAAAGGAGGTTTACGGAATGAACAAGCTTCTGTTAGCACGCCGACAATCATTGATTTTAGGGTCCACGCAAATCCACATCCCATACCAGTGAGAGCGGCGTTTCCTGTGCCAAGTGTCGTTGTCCAACTGAGTTCCAGAATAGATATTTTCCGAGTGAGCTGAATAAGAATCGGACCTGCTTCATCGATATGTGTGAGCAAAAAAGTGAGTCGTTGAATTTGTTGCTTTCTTTTATCCAATTTTTTTACATCTGGATGGATGTTTGGATTTTGTTGTACATGACGTGAGGAGAAGATTGTAACGAGTGTTTCAGGAGAAGGAGTTGGGATTGCCCATTCCCTGTGAATGCGAACGAGGTATAGATAACGTATAAAAATATGCACCTGCTCGATCGGTTGATGATGTTCATATCGAACTTCAAAGCGTATCGGTGCAAAAAGGACGATGCCAAAGAGTGCAACGATTATAAGTGTCCACCAAAGCACGCCCGGCCCTCCCCGACTGTTGAATCAGGGATAATATTCCCGCATGCGCTGTCGCCTATTCATTTTGACGGATCTGTCGTTCAATTTCAGCGATCGGCGGTAAATCAGAAGTACTTTGTAACCCGAAATAATCGAGAAATTCAGGAGTTGTAGCAAAGAGAAAAGGTCGTCCCGGACCCTCTGCACGTCCGGCTTCCATAATCAATCCACGAGCAATCAGAGTGCCAATTGCTTTTTCTGATTTTACCCCGCGAATTTCTTCAATTTCTGCACGTGTAATCGGTTGTCGATATGCAATGATGGCCAAAGTTTCCAATGCTGCTTGCGAGAGTGAGGAGGGGGCAGGAACGAGTGATAACCTACGCAAATACGGGGTCAATGCTGGCACCGTATTTAACTGCCATACATTAGCGATTTGCATCACGCGAAACAAACGACCTTCTTGTTGTTGTTTTACGGCTAGCGTATGACAAAGTGAAGAGACTTCTGATTCGCTGATTTCAAGTACGTCAGCAATTTGTTTATCTGTAAGTCCTTCTGTACCTGCGACAAATAAAAGACCTTCCAAAATAGCTAAAGAGTCGAAGGAAGTTAATTCGTTTTCTTCAATTCTATCCATATATCCCCGAACTTTGCCTCCTGTCGACAAATAATTTTATTTAACCGAATTAATTCTAAGATCGCCAGAAAGACCGTGACAATTTCTTTGCGCTGACGATTTTTTGTGAGTGCAAAAAAGGTCGTACTTCCTTTTTGAAGCGTTTTTAATATGGTGTTCATGCGTTCCGGGATAGTTTCACGGTCGCGGACTACACTAACGTCCACTGTTTTTTGGGATCGTGTTAAAACGCGTAAAACCACCTCTTGTAAATGAGAAAGTTCAAGTCCAGCGAGAAAATCTGAAACAGTTGGGAGTTCGCGATAGGGTTCAAGCGCGGTGGGCAGACGCCCAATATGCTCTGCCCGCTGTACTTGTTTTTGTTCGAGTGTGAGAGCTACCATTTTAAATGCTTTATATTCTAGCAAACGTTCTTTTAAATCTTGTTCCGGGTCGTTCTCTGCATCCAGATCCCCTGGATTTTGTGGATTTTGCTCTATCCGTTTTGGCAAAAGTGACCGCGCTTTTATTGCAATAAGTGTCGCTGCCATCACTAAAAATTCACTAGCAATCTCTAATTCAAATTCCAGCGATTGATTCAAATAAGCCATATATTGATCGGTTACTTTGGCAATGGGAATCTCATGAATATCCAGCTTATCACTCTCGATGAAATGCAACAGCATATCAAGTGGCCCTTCAAAAGATTGCAGCGAAATTTGATAATTTTGTGGTTCTTTCATGCCACCAGTCCAAACAAGCCCATGATTCCGGAGATCGCACTATTAATCACGAGTCCGCCAAGTGTCGTATTGCCAATCGGGAGAATGAGAATCAATACAAGAAAAAATGGACCTATACGCTCAAACTGACTCGAACGACTCAGCCACCGAGGGGGCAGTGAATATTTTAATATCTTCCAACCATCCAACGGAGGAACCGGGATTAAATTGAAAATAAACAGGGCAATGTTTACAACAGCCAACCAAAAACTTAAATTTGCGAGGAACATTCCTACTCCAGTGAGCCAAAACGCTGAACCTGAACTGCTGATCGCAAGCAAAGCGAGGATCGCTAGCAAAGCAAGGATCGCGTTCATGAAGGGACCTGCTAGGGAGATCAAGACAATTCCTAGTTTGCGGTTAATCCGGATTTTGTTTGGATTAAAAACAACAGGTTTTGCCCAACCGAAATTTACAATCAAAATCATCAAGAGCCCTAGTAAATCGAGATGTGCGAGTGGATTTAATGTGACTCTCCCCTCTTTTTTTGCGGTGTCGTCGCCAAGTAACAAAGCCATTTTGGCATGCCCGTATTCATGAACGGCGAGTCCTAGCACAAAGGCGAGGAGACGAAAGATGAACCCTTGCCCAAAAAATGAAAACAGTCCCACGCGCGCAGTTCGCTCCTCTACATAATGATTGGCTATCGCTATTCTGATTTTAAACGCCACGGCAAAATTTTAGCATATGTACTAAAATAGTTTTTGTGTTGTTCAATTTCCGACAAGCATTTTTTGCGCAAAGTCGAAAGAGATAGAGCTTTACTAGACGCTTTTTGTGAGAATAAAATCACATTTTGTGAGATAAATGGCACGGGTCCAAGTGCAATGTAATAAGTAGGTCCGATATACCTCTGCAATCGTGCATAAAGATCCCAAAAGGCGTGGCGAAGTGGTCCTTTTATTGGCAAGATGACATTCATTGCGACGATTCCACCTAATACAAGGTGCTGTTCGATATCCTGAAAAAAAGAAGTCGAGAAAAAGATTTTGGGCGTTTGTTCGCGAAAAAATACATCGATAAAAATCAGATCAAACGCATCTGTCAGATTGCGCAACCCCATTCCAGCATCTTCAGCAAAATAGTGCGTGCGCTCATCTGTCGGCAATCCAAAAAATCGCTCAGCAACTACGATGACTTGGTCATCGATGTCAATTCCAGTGATTTTCGCGTTTTTATGTCTGCGATGCACATGACTAATCGCTGTTCCAGTCCCGACGCCAATGGCTAAGAAATGATTCACTGTAGGGCGCCACGCCGTATGTAGGGCGAAGGCTTGCTGGTAGGGAAAGTACAATCGCGCGGGTTGCCGCGTGAGGATTGCACCTTGCCAACCAGAACCTTCATCGCCAAAGCGCATGTAACGCACGCCACGATTCTCTCCTACTTGAATCACTTGATAATCTGAATGCGTTTTGTAAATAATAGTCACGGGTCGCTACGCTCACATCGAGAGCGTTCGATTTAAGTTGGCCATTTCAATCGCCGTGACTGCTGCTTCCCACCCTTTATTGCCTGCCTTGGTTCCAGCGCGTTCAATCGCCTGTTCAATTGTATCGGTAGTCAATACGCCAAAGCAAATGGGCACACCACTTTGCAACGCGGTTGTTGCAATGCCTTTCGCTGTTTCAGCAGCAACAAAGTCAAAATGTGGAGTGGAACCACGGATGACAGCACCTAGAGCAATCACAGAATCATAGTGACCGGACTCCGCCATTTTTTTGGCGATCAATGGGATTTCAAATGCGCCGGGAACCCATGCAACATCCACTTGATCTGCATCTACTCCATGACGCGTCAAGGCATCTTGTGCACCTGCTAACAGACGTGCAGAAATGAAATCATTAAAACGTGCAACGACAATCCCAATGCGCAGTCCTGTGCCAAGTAGATGACCTTCAAAAATTTGTCCCATATTCCTACCCCTTATAAGTTTAGTAAATGCCCGAGTTTTGATTTTTTTGTATGCAAATATTTCTCATTGAAGGCGCTCGCGTCAATTTCAATAGGAACGCGTTCAACGATCGATAAACCATGTCCACTTAAGCCGCTGATTTTTCTTGGGTTATTTGTCAAAAGCCGCATTTGTCCAACACCCAGATCTTTTAGGATCTGAGCCCCTATGCCATAATCACGCAAGTCCGCTGCAAATCCCAATTGTTGATTTGCTTCGACTGTATCAAACCCCTGTTCCTGCAAGTGATAGGCTTTGATTTTGTTGATCAATCCAATCCCGCGTCCCTCTTGACGCATATAGACAAGTACACCACGCCCTTCGCGCGCAATCTGTGTGAGCGCGGCATGAAGTTGTGGCCCACAATCACATCTCCAGGAACCAAATACATCTCCTGTCAAACATTCTGAGTGAACGCGTACAAGTGTTGGTACTCTCGGATCTATTTCACCCATGACAAGAGCTACATGCTCTTTCCCATCAAGCGTGTTGGAGTAGGCGATGATTTTAAAATCCCCAAATTCCGTGGGAAGATCTGCTTCAGCTACACGTGTTACAAAATTTTCTTTTTGTTTACGATAAGCGATTAGATCAGCGACAGTGATCATCTGAAGGTGAAACTCGTCTGCCAACGCGATCAAATCGGGAGTGCGAGCCATTGTCCCATCCGGTTTTAAGATTTCACAAATGACACCCGCTGGATAGGCTCCGCAGAGCTTCGCTAGGTCGACTGCCGTCTCGGTGTGCCCAGCTCGCCGCAAAACCCCTCCATCTTTTGCTATTAACGGGAATATATGTCCTGGTCGTTTGAAATCACCAGGCTTACTGTCTGCAGAAATCAGCGCCTTTACTGTCGCTGCCCGCTCTACAGCAGAAATCCCTGTAGTCGTTCCCACGTGGTCAACAGAAATAGTAAAAGCAGTACCCAGTGTATCGGTATTTTTCTCAACCATGGGAGTCAACTGTAATTCATTTGCGCGCGCTTCTGTGATGGGAACGCAAACGAGTCCACGGCCGTGCGTAATCATAAAATTAATCGTCTGTGAGGTTGCGTATTCAGCTAGAGCAACAAAGTCTCCCTCATTTTCACGATCTTCATCATCGGTGACAATAATCACTTCGCCTTTTTTTAAAGCAGCAATAGCTTCTTCAATCGTCGACATCTTAGATCATCCCTTTTTGGGTTCAATACCCCCACTCACGAAGTTGCTTTGCTGTGAGAGTGTGCATCTGACTTGGGGGTTGCTGCCTTTGTGGAGATAGCCCTAATAGCCGCTCCACGTACTTGCCGATTACATCGACTTCTAAGTTCACTTTAGTGCCCGGTTGCACATCTTGTAGTGTAGTCATTGTCGCGGTATGCGGTATGATCGAAACCTGAAAGGAATTTGACGCGACACTCATTACCGTTAAGCTCACTCCGTCAATAGCGATCGAACCCTTTTCTACAATGTACCGCAGCAGATTTTGTTCAGTAGATACTGTGACAACATGTGCAATCTCATCTCGCTCGACACTGCGAACAATTCCTATGCCATCGACGTGTCCTGCCACTAAATGACCGTCTAATCTTCCTCCAAGTTGTAACGCACGTTCTAGATTGACTTTCGCGCCTTTGGTAAGAAATTGCAGTGCAGTGCGTTTCACAGTTTCGGGAACGGCATCGACAATGATTGTTCCTGGTTCTTTTTTCGTGACAGTGAGACATACCCCATTGACAGCAATGCTATCACCAACTTTTGCGTCAACAAATATGGTCGGTGCTGAAACGGTCAGAAGCAGTGCTCGTCCAGTACGCTCTATTTTGAGCAGTGTTCCTACTTCTTCAATCAGTCCAGTGAACAATGGTCCATCCCCTCATTTGTGCGACGCTCATGATTGTAAAAGTTTAGCTTGCCCTATGGATTGTTCCATACCGGGGTTCCAATCGTAAGTTCATCAACTCCCACTGATCGTCGGGTGATGTTTTCTAAGACAAGCGGCAAAACAGAAGTTGTTTCCGGATCGCCTTTTACAAAAGCAGGCCATCCTGTCATAAGCAGCTTTGGCGCATGAAATAGCCAAACTTCATCAATTGCGCGTGCCCCTAAAAAGGCATAGGCGAGCGTGCTCCCCCCTTCTAACATCACATGTCTTGCCCCATTTTCCCCCATATGCGTAAGCGCTTCGTGAATCATTGCGAGCGAATCTGTGTGCAACAGTCGTACCACTTCAACGCCTGCATCGACCAAATGCGCTGCGCGAAGTGCATCCGCATCCGGTCCACAAAATACGACAGTATGGGCTTGCCCATCTGTAACCACCTTTGCATGAAGTGGAATGCGCAGATGGCGATCAAAAATAAAACGCACCGGATTACGCCCGTTTTCCACCATACGCACAGTTAACTGCGGATCATCGCTCAAGATAGTATTGACACCTACGATAATTCCGTCCACTTCATTTCGCAGGCGATGCGTTTCTACCAAGGCTTCATAACTCGTAAGTGCCAGCGGTTGTTTCTCTTTTGTCGCAATCCATCCGTCAAGTGAAGCAGCTAATTTTAGAGTGACAAATGGACGTTTTTTCTCTACATAATGTAAAAAATTCCTATTTAAAGCTTGTGCTTCCTCTGCGAGTAAGCCTACCTCTACGAGAATTCCCGCATGGCGCAAAATTTCTATCCCTTTTCCTGCAACCAGCGGGAAAGGATCTTTCATGGCAATCACAGCACGTCTAATCCTCGCTTGAACGAGTGCATTGGCGCAAGGTGGGGTTTTCCCATAATGCGCGCAAGGTTCAAGTGTTACATAAAGTGTACTCCCTGCCGCATCTTCTCCCGCCATCTGCAATGCGTGAATCTCCGCGTGAGGTTTTCCAGCTTGCAAATGTGCACCAAATCCAATAATACGCCCCTCTTTTACAAGTACGGCCCCAACCATTGGATTTGGGCTTGTCCGTCCGCGCGCGACAGCTGCAAGTTGCAGCGCCATGCGCATGTAATCTTCATCGCTCGTTGGCACGGTGATCTCCTCGATCCTCCCGAGAAAAGTCCTGCTACATGTTTTAAAATCAAAAAAGCGCCGCAAGATAACCTTCGGGCGCGTCACGAAACAGAGCATGCAAAAGCATGTCTCTTGCTCCTTCTTTCATCCGGACTATACCGTCGGTACTGGATTTTCACCAGTTCATGCCAAATGGCTCGTGGACTTCGCAATGCGTTACCACCGATCGGGAATTGGCACTCGCCTCACCCTGCCCTGAAGGAAAAGATAGAATTGTTATATACAGTATACTGATTGAAGTGTACGCTTGTAAAGCCATCAAAGAAAAAGGCAGCTCCTCGAACGTGACCGAATCGCTGCCAGGGTAAACTAATGAGCGATACTCGGGATTCGACCGTGGAAAAATTTAGATACAAAAGGCCAAATCGGAAGCACAAAACCAGCTACACCGCGAAACACTCCAAAAAAACGCACGATCTGTGGTATCCAACCAAGGACAGTCAGCATTCGTTGTCTCCTCCTCTGTCATGATTAATTTACGAGGAGGAGTGGAGAATTGGCACGGCACTGGCCCATTGACCAATTATCGAGTTCGATCAATAAGCGCAGTGCACTCACTGTGACTGGACAGGCGCGATGAATGTCATCCAGTCCTTTCATCTTTCCAATATCGCCAATCCCTATAAGATAGGGCACATGAAGCCTACGCAAGATATCAACGGTGTCTCCATAGATGAACTTTCGTTTGCTGCGCAGGCGAAATCCATGTTTGTTGACTGCGGCATCGACGATGCGCCCGCGCCGAACGATGGAAACATCGACTGATACGCCGCGCACATA
>NZ_MPDK01000034.1 GCF_003144315.1 Sulfoacidibacillus thermotolerans
GGAAGCACAAAACCTGCCACATACAGATGATTCGCTACTTCGGTTGCAGTAGTCTGCCATGTTTGGGGCGTTAAGAGATTCCCTGTTTCGGGATTTACCGCCCCTAAAGGGGGAGTGATCGTTGCGCTCTCTGTCACAGTAACGGGCCAATTCCCCGGTGGATACACAAATACGCGATCCGTCCACGCCGCCCCTTGGCGAATATACACTGGAAATGTACTTGTCGGCTCAAACGTCACACTGTTTTCTACTTGTTGCTCTGCACGTGGCGGATTGTAGAGTCCGGTGATCCCAAACCATCCGACAGTCAGAGGGATGATTTCTGTCTTCCCTCCTGTAGTCAGCAAAGCGGCTCCGTCACTTGCGCACCCGACAGTATACGTACTGCTTGTCGTGAGCGCAAAAGCTGGCGAACAAACCAAAAGAGATGAAATTGAAACGCTAAGAAAGAAAACGCGTGTCAGCAAAGGGACACCTCCTTAAAAGGAGATAAATTCTTTGAACGTATAACTAAACGCGAACCCCGCGACAAGAAATAACATCGGAATGGCGATCAACAAAGCCGCTTGAAGCAATGCCGAAATCCGCTTTTGTTCCGCAAGTCGGTCTTGCGCGAAAAGTTCCTTCTCGCGCTCTTTTTCTGCCATCTGAAGCAACTGCTCACCGATAGGAATCTCTGCATATCTTGTCGCTTGCACCAAACGACTCGCGAGATGTTGTAAGGCGGGTAACGCCGTCGTATCCGCCAGCCACATGAGTGCATCTTCGAGAGTATCCGTTGTTTTCGTGCGCAAAATGGCCTCGTGAAATTTTGCTTTTAGAGGGCCGTCTTCCATCGCTTCATGCGCGATGAGCAAAATGTCTGATGAGTCTACATTTCGCTGATATAACTTTGCGATGAGCCGAAGTGTCCGACGCAGATCACTTTGCATTTGCGCGCGAGTTCGTTTTTCTTTTTGATACGGATACAAAAGAAAAGAGATAACGAAATAGAGACTTGCAATGAGCAACCACTTTTCTTCGTTTGGGTAAAAAAGCCCTAAAAGCGGAAATCCGATTGCAAAAAACAGGAGAAACCCTATCCATTGCCTTGCCGTCATCTGTACCCCTGACCGCTGTAACCAACGCGCAATGCGTTCTTCATAAAGCCACGAAGAACGCGACGGCAAAAACCTACGATTCATTATCCGATGTTCGATTGGCCGGATCACAAAAGAAAGCCAGATTAAAAAGAGAGAACCGCTTGTTACAACTCCGATCCACGTCGCGTTTATCTTGCATCACCACCTAATCGAACCAAACGATACACACCAACAAGCACAGAAAGCATCGTTCCTACAAAAAAGACGGGCATCCATCCGATCATCAGAAATGAAATTTTTGACTCAAATAACAGCGTACCGATTAAGAGCGCCCCCGCAAAAAGATACGCTCCATAACGAATAGACGCCGTTTTTGTGGCTACTTTAGCGCGAAACGTTTGTCGTTCTTCCAGTTCATCGGCCACATCTTGCCATGCTTGCGCGGTATGCGCGCCGTACCGTTGCATGTACAGCGTATACGTGGCGAGCCATTCGTAACTCTTGATCGAAAGTGCTCGCGCGCGTTCTCGCATCGCTTCCTCCCCAGAAATCATCAGCGTGTTCATCAGTGTCCTCACGCGCAAAAACTCTTGAACAATGACTGGATCACGGCTTAACCGCAAAATATCTTCAATCGCTTGCGCGGTATCCCCAGTGGCTTCTAGTGATTCAATGCCGATGGGCAACGCAGACTCACGCAATCCCTTTTCCAACCGAAGTGCGAAACGAAGACCGTATAGGCGTAAAGCCAAGTGAACGCCTACCAACGTCAGCACGCCAAACAAAACAGAAATCACCCACGCATCACCAAATAAAAGCGGAATCGCGCTTGCAACGATCGTAATTCCCGCCCATGCAAGCACCAATTGTTTTTCCGTGGTGCGCAAACCCATTTGCGAAAGACGCTGTGCGTGCCGTGCAATGAGTGAAGTGATAAAAGGTGTACGTTCTTCCCAAGATGTAGCAAGAAAAAACTTGCGGGTTTTTTCTCGTTCAAATCGCCAAAGTAAATACGAAAGTCCAATCAAAAGAAGAGAAATTCCGGTAAGCAAAAGTGCTAGTTGTCCACCCATTCTTTGGTAAGCACTCCTTTTTTCATGGCGCGTTCTTTCATTTCTTTCGAAAGGCCGTGAAAAGTCACTTCACCTGTTCGAACATCGCGCGAGAACACCGTGCGCCCAATGACTTGCCCCCGCGCCTGCCCTGTGATTTCTAACACTTCTTCAATTCCCATGTGTTCCGCTTCACGTCGCAAAAAAATGACGTGCGAAATTCCCCGTTGGATCATATCTGCAACCGTAGAACGAGGAGGATGGTGCGCAACGGCCATCCCTAGATTTTGCATGCGCAAAAGAGCATCTTGCGCAGAGTTCGCATGGAGAGTCGCCGCGACTAAATGGAGTCCGACGTTTGAGATGCGTAAAAACTCCCACAGTGTATCTTCGTCGCGGATTTCTCCGATCATCATGACATCCCCTCCCATACGAAGGGTTGCACGATTATTTTTGATCATGTTGACAAAGTGCACATTCCCTAGCTCTCCTTGATTCCATAGTCGAATCACGGAAGAAGGAAAAAGGGGCTGCATTTCAGGCGCTTCTTCGATGAGGATCAAGCGATGATCGGGAGAAACAAAAGCGCTCATCGCATTTAATGTAGTGGTTTTGCCCGCCCCTTGATTCCCCGCGATCACAAAAGAAGCACCGAGCTTTGGCAACCATTCCAGATAGGTACGAAGGCGATTGTCAGTGACGATTTCATGAAGCGCATAGGGATAAGAAAAGAGGCGAATCGTCAGTAGCGGAATCCGCTTCACCCGTTGCTCTGTACCTGTTCGTGACACGCCTGCCGATCCTTGCATGACGTGAAAGCGTGAGCCGTCTGCGAGAATCGCGTCAATTTCAGGGATGTTTCGCGCATAACGAAAAGAGGTTCCTGCTAGTTTCTTTTCGATAAAACGGTACACTTCTTCGATACTCGCAAATCGTTTCGGATAGGTCTTGATTTTTCCGCCTTCGGCATATTCAATCCACTCATTCCCTGCAACCCAAATCGTGGTGACTTTGGGGCGTGATTTTAATTCAGTCAGTACGCCATATTCATAGATGTCTTCCAAAAGTTCTTCGATGATCGGCGCGCGCAAAGTGTCCGGCACACCGATTTTCCGTGCGATTTTCGCTAACTGAATTTCCATTTCTTGCTCTTTGGGGAGCGTGGATAAAAATTCTTGATCTCGCTTATTCTCCGTGACGAGTCGCTCTTTCCACGCAGCAACTTCTTTTGAAGTTGTGTGTTTTTGAACGCGCAAGAGATTTTCATCTGGTTTACTTTGTCCCAACATTTGCGCCACCGCCTTTGCTCAAACTTGAAGACATTGTTCCTGACGGCATCGGCAAAGAAGAAGGCCCGTTTTGAAACGAAGCTGGCGGTTGGGCTAATCCCGACGGCGGCGGCGCGCCTTCGCTCGCTGATGCCGTGGGATAGGGAGCCGTATTTTGGAACTCGCTACCCCCAACCGTTCCCGCGATGACTTGTACATTTTTTGCATTCATCAGCGCTTGAATCGTTCCCCAAGGAGCACCAATCAACATGGCCGTTACATTGGGTGTGTTTTGTCCAAATGCCGAACTAATGGCTGCGTTGATCGCACCATTGGTTGCATTTACATCCGTACTCACAGAAAGCACCCAAATGTTTGGAAAGGCAGTCCCGTTCGCTAGAAGCGTCACATGCTGTCCCGGTTGAACGCCAGCGCTCAACAGGTTGTTTTCTACGTCAATCTGAACAAATGTTAAATTGGGATAGGTTTGCGAAAGATGTTGGATGGTTGAAAATAGATTCCCTTGCGCTGACAGCTCAAACGTTTGAAATGGACTCCCTGCGGGGATCGACATCGTTGTGACTTTCCCGACGACATTTTGCGTAATGGTATCCGCTTGAAGCGCCTCGATTGGCATTTGTACAACGTGTACTTCATTTTGTGTGATCGTTGTATAAGCAGGAATCGTTTGATTGGTTTCTTCAACAGAAATGGTTTTGACTGCCCCATGAAGAGCCATCACATTGAGTACACCTGATGCAAACACCCCTACGATTCCTGCTCCGAGGGCGATTTGATAGATTTTCGCCAAAACGCAAACCCTCCTTTCTTCTCCAATTCTTTTTCAGTCGTCTCTTCTTCTCCTAACACCCTCTGCCCAATTCTTGCTACTAACAGACTAAACGGACGGCGTGGCTGTTTTAAAACGACCGCTTCCCCCTTCTCATTGCTCTCAAAGACTTGTTTATCTTCTAGTGCATACCCAAACAAATCGCGATGAAAAAATTCTTTTTCGAATAATTCTGGAGCTTGTTTGTCGTAAAACTTGTTAAAAATCACTTCAGGAGGTTCAGGGAGCAATGCTTGATACTCTTCGTATACCGTGAGATACCGCTTGAACTTCGCACGATCCCCCGTCCCAACCAGAAAAGTTGTATCCGCTTGTCGTAAAGCAGAAACAAAACTTTCTCCTGCGTTTCCGCTGCCTAGATTCCAAATGAGCACATCAAAAGTAGCCGTCATCCACTGGTGCATATGTTCAAGAACCTCTGGACGAACCATTTTCCCTTCATCACTTGCCGGAAGCAAGAAGAATCCAAATTTTTTCACTGGCACGACGGCGCGTAAAATCAGATCATCCGTCAAATGCGGAACGCCAAAAAAACGTTCCTCCCACACGTCGATAGAAAGTGTTGTTTCGGCATGAAGGCGATCTTTGAGCGTACCAAACGGGTCTAAATCCACGACCGCCACGCGCTTTCCTCGCTGCGCAAGCCACGCCGCAAGATTCACAACGAGTGTGTCCTTGCCTACCCCACCTCCAGTGGGCAAAAGCCCTGCAAAAGCAACGGTTTTTCCTTGCTTGGTCTGTCCGTGTAAACGCGGGCGATTTTTCCGTTTAGGTTTCTTCGCCCACTCCACCAATTGCGCGGGATCAATTTCATCGCCAGTGATGGTTTCAACACCTTCAAACGGTTTTGAGAGGTCTGTCCCAAAATACAACACGGGAATTCCGCGTATTACCGCCTGTTCCATCTTCTTTGCCTCTGCAAACCACTCATCTACAATCCATGCATCGCCAACTCTTGGTTCGGGATAGGTCGTAGTGACTTCGTGCGCAATTTCGCTAAAATAAGGAATCAACTCTTCCCAATCTGTAATCAGATATAGCGTTTTATCCAACCTCCTTTCGACGAAAGCGCTCAATAAACGCTTCGCGCGTCATCGTGGCCACTTGTAGCGTCTGATTCCCAATCGCCCACCACGATTTACTTCGTTCGCACGACCCCCAATTGTTCACATTCATCCAGTAAAAATAAACGGAAACCAGCCGATGCCACCGTGTGTTTTTGTGGGTCGTTACCGTCCATCCTTCTCGTGCGTAGTTCAACCACACGCTTTCTGTTTTGATCGTCTCAATGTGTTTGTGTTTAGAAAGCGTTGCGGCAATTTTGGCATACGCTGCTTCACGGTCTTGAAAAAACACTTTACGGTCTTGTTTGTAAAAAAAGAGCGGTTCGTGACTAATCGTTAGCACCCGATCACGTTCTCGCGTAACATAATAGCGGGTTACGCGACGTGTATGATGAAAGAGACGATCATACAACCAGTTTCCTGCGACAACGCCCAACACGTAACCCATTAGCAAGTTTCACTACTTCCTTTCTGGGATTCGGTGGTTCCTTACTTCCTTTCTGGGATTCGGTGGTTCCTTTCCTTCGTGCGAGAACAGGAACCACCGAATCCCACCAAAATCCCGCCACGGAAGCCCCCGCATTTATGCGTGGGGAGGAAGCGGTGGTTCTCTCCTTTCATGCGCACCAACACGCTTTTTTCGTACTGCCAACCATCCGCTCTTTGCAAAACTGTGAAGTGTTTATGCGAAATCCCTTACGGGACTGGTAACGCTTAAAAAGTCTCTCCTCGCCCATGTTGAAAAAGGTCGAAAACAACAACCGCACCGCTTGCATCTCCCCTGCTCGCTTTTAACGGCTGTCCCATAGAGCCAAAGGCTGGAGAAGCACCCTTGGGTATGCACTTTTCCAACGTAGCTTTCGCTCGGGCTGGTCATAGTAGGGCTTTTACAAGCCCCCGGCTTTAGCCGTGGGGTCTATGACACCTTTAGGCGTTTAGTGCATTACTGAAAAAAGAACACCGAGCAGTACCCCGACAATTGCACCTAGTACAAGGCCGATAGCGGCACGTTTTGTCGAACGACCAGTATCCCATTTTCCTTTGAGGTTTTTCCAGTCTGTCGCGCCAATCGCCCCTCCAGCGAGCGCGCCAAACAAGGTAAGTGCTTCGGTAAGTTGATTCATCAAAAATCCCCTCCATTTTTTTGAGCAATAAAAAAGCCTTCTCACAAAGAGAGGGCGGGGTAAGAATTTTTAGTGCTTAGTGCAAAATAGAATCCCAAAAACTCGTGTTTGAATCGTAGCCAATCAATTCATACCAGTGGCCATCATGCGGTACAAGCAAGGTTGGATAGGTTTGTATGACGGAATTGATTGGATTGTTAGGCAATGCAAAAAGCAAATCTAACGTTGTTGAGTGAACGCCGTAGTACCGCCAGTATTCCCGAAACACTTCTCTGGCTTGCGTTGCATTGTGAACGGTATGGGACGAAACCCGTCCTTGTTCTCCACCTTCCACATCCACACCTACGATTTGTACCTTATCTATGAGGCGGCTTTGAATCAACAGACGTTCGGTTTTGGCACACCACGGGCAAAACGGAGCGCTAAAAAGAAGCGGACGATCCAAAGGAAGACGCACTCTCTGCCCATAAACATTCTCAACTGGAGTGCTCTCGATTGCCTGAACAAGCGTTGGATTCGCGGGACTTAACTTGCTCCAAACATTTTCACGCATCGGTTCATTTTCCAAAAGAAGACTGTACGTTCCTACACCAAGAACAATTCCAAAAGAAACGAAAATGGCAAGCTGAACTTTCTTTTTTTCCTTCATTGGCAATCTTCCTTTTGCGTTTGAATGGCGACAATTTTCCATTCGGTTTGTAGTGGGAACGTCCTTCTAAACATTTTTTGTTGTATACGCCGCACGTCTATTCCTGCTGTCTGAAGCCATGCAGGAAAAAACGTCCCACTTATGATTTGCACCTTCTCTTTTCCGATTTCCTTTTGCGCAAATTCGCCCAACTGAGTAAAGGTATTGCCGACATAAAAAGCTTTCGTTTTTGCGCCACGCACTATGTCCTCTCGCAATTCACGCAAAAACGTGCGGTAATCTGTGGACGTAGTTTCCACATGCAAGGTATAACAGGGAACTCCCTGCGGGACGGAAACTCGACCTCTCAACAAAAGTTGTAAAACCGTGCGCGAAACGGGAATACGAACCATACGCTGAAACCCTGCTCGGCGACTTTCAAAGACTGCGAATCGATAACGGATTTCTGTCGCTACAACATAGAGAGCAGCCAACAGTACCAAGGGATTTTTGGCAAGATGCGGGTCAAGCAAAACAACAAAAACGATCCAAGGCGACAAAACCCATTGCCACTCTTTAACGAACACAAAAAAACCCCCTTTCTACAAATGGCGGTGTGGTGAGAGGGATTTCGTTCACAGATGCCGCATCATTCCAACTTTATCAGTATATAAATTCCAAACTTCCCCAAAAGCGTTTCCGCATAGAATTAGGATTCTTGCCGATCAAGCTCGAACGTTATCGTTTGCGACCGTAACACAAAGGAAATTTGAGCAACGTTAAGCAACTCAAACACTTGTCTGCACGTTTCGTTCGACATCGTTTCCTCCAATATTTCTCTCTCCGTGATCGCCAAAAGGATTTCTGTAAGTTGATCAGTTGGAATTTCTGCGTTTTTTAGCAGCTGATATTGCTGTATCAAATGTTCTCGCACAAAAACAGCCCCCTTTCTAAAAGAGGGCAGAGTAAGTATTTTAGTGATTTGCATTTTGCGAATACGAGCTTTTCGAAACAAAGGTAGTTGTAGGCTGCGCATTGTTGCCTATCGAAGCGCCGCGAGTGACTGTTCCATGTGCCGTTTGCAAGGGCGCGGCATTTGTGACCTGTGCGCCTTGATTTCCGGCACTTTGTCCATTAACCAAAATGGCTCCATCAAAAGGGCGTGGGTCTAAGAGAACCTGCACGTTACCAATCGCCACATCCTGCGCCACAGCTAACGCATCTGAACGGGGGATGGCAATTTCAAGTTTATGATTTTGCGTATCCACCGCAAGGACAGGAACGCGTTTGGCGATCCACTGCGTATACACCTTTTGATTGTCTCCGTACACCCCGATTAAATCCACAATATCTCCGGGATTCACGTCTGCATTTGGAATCCCGCTTTCGGGAACGGCAATGGTCATCCCCACGAAATTCATTCCATAGGTGCGAATGAGTTCTCTCACGGTAGAAGCAGGTGCGACATCCAGCGATAAAAGCGGTGATCCCTGCACAATCTCGGTGTCCGCGTATTTTCCGATGACCGTTTGAGGATCAGTCACAGCCCCTGATGGAACTAGGCTTGACGTGACAGCCATGTGCGTTAATTCGTCTGCGGTGATGATGGTGTCTTCGGGAATGGTTGTTGCGGCAACTACTACAATTGTTCTTCGCTCGGCTTTGTGGATGGCTCCGATGATGACCCATGACGTGAGTAGCCCAAGTGCCGCGAGGCCAAGTAGCCACACGACACCGGGGCGCTGTTTGAGCGTTCGAGATTTCAACGTTTTCCCCTGCCTTTTTTCGAATGTTTCTTCCCACCGCCAAAAATCGAAGAGAAAAATCCACCAGAGGAAGATTTCTTAGCAGAACTGCCCGATTTCGCCTTTTTAAATTCAATCCCCGTAACTCCTTTGGCGAACTTATAAAATGCAGCGGAATATTCCGCTTCCTTCCCATCCGTGACGGCGACGTACTCAGGATCGTCGTCCCATTCCAAATGTTCCTGAAAAGGAAGCTCGTAATATTGGGAAAACGAGGCTCCCAATACGTCTTCTAACGCCGTGCGGATCGTAGGCAAATCCCCTTTTTGATGTGTGCGATTGACAACCACATGAATTTTTGACTTTTTAATCCGATGCTCCATAAGCTGCTTCATCATCAAAAGTAAAGGTCGAAGGCGTTTCGCTGACGGGGTTGCCACAACGATTACGCTTGTCGCATAACTAGCAGCGGTGATAAGTTCAGGACTGGTTCCTTGCTGCATATCCAAGATGATGGTCGAGTAAAAAGGTTTATACGCTTGAATCGCTGCCGCAAGTGCTTTGGAAGTAAGTGGCCCTGATTCTGTCGAAGACGCCAATACTTTGAGATTCCCTTTTTCCAAAAGATAACTTTCTAATTCTGCACGATCTCGATCTTTGGGTTTTTGAAAATCGTAAATGGAATGAATCGGTGGCTGATTGTCTTGGCGAAACCACTCCACTTGGTTCCCTTTCGGGTCAGCGTCCATTACGAGCACTGGCCCTTTTTTCGCAAGAAGAGTCGCTAACTGTGCAGCGACGGTTGTTTTGCCATCCCCTCCTTTGTTGCTTGTCACGACAATGATTTGATCGCGACCTTCAACCATCATTTCTTCTCGTAACTCTTTTTTAGGAGGAAGAAACGACTCAGAGATATTTGTGCGTGGAAGGGGATGCCCCACTTCTTCTTCAATTTGTCGTTCGGTTTGAATTCGGCGCACAAAACTTTCAGGGAGTGGAAAAGGAACGACATCATCTGCGTGAAGCATCGCGAGTTGGCTCGGTGTCACGATTCCCACTACATACACTCTTGATTCAGGAAACTTATCGCGAAACCCTTTTACGTTTTGCGCGAGTTGCCGCATGGAGCTATGAACCACAATCGCGGCAGGCGCGCCGTATTGTTCAACAATTTGCTGGAAGTCTTGTGGAGAAATTGCCACATGAACTTCACCGAATCGTTCAAACGCCTGTGCGAGAACCACTTCATCTTGCTGCGCGGGAACTACCAACCAATATCCCATGCTTGTTCCTCCTTTGTGCGAGTTGGTTCGATCAGTCGCTGCCACGCATGTTTGGTATCTTGCGACTGCTTGAGAATCCACGGCACATGCGTATAAAGCGATAAAAGGGCTTCCCACCCGCCGTCTGGCACTTGCAAAGCCACATCTGTTTTCACGATTTCACGAAGATCAAGCGCCATCCACTCAGGAACTCGATTCACAACCACAGAGCACGGCACAGAAGGGACAAAAATGGTCGCCGGATCAAGCGAAGTGACCCATATGCGAATCGCAGCGCGCTGAAAAACCGGATGATTCCAATCGTCTCCAACATCTACAATCACTCGATGCGTAAGGATTTCTTTGGGGAGTTCCCCCTCAAGCACCGTACCGTACTGACTCCCCGCTTGTAATGCCTGTGCGACAGGGGTTTGGTCTCCTGTCCATATAGAGAGCGCGCCTGTAGCTCGCCCTTCGATCACCGGAAGCCCTGCAACTGCCGCGAGATTCCATGCCACAAAACTCGCACCACTCCCTCGTACACCGCCCACCGCAATCGCTCGAGGGACTACAGCGGGTTTCATCACGTTTACGTGTTCGTCCGTTTCTTCTTGTTCTTCCGGGTGATGTTCGTTTTTACGAGAATGCCACGCAAATCTAAGTTTTGGCGATTCTTCTGGATGCGTTTTGAGAGATTCTTCTTGCGCTTCTATGGGAATTTCTTCGCTTTCCCTTGAAATCTCATCAGTTGCTTTTTTCAGTTTTGGTCGACGAGCCGTCTTCTTTTGCGCTTCAATCTCTTCGGCCATGATGCGTGCCGCTTCAATCAGCGTCTCCCCTGTGAACGACTCCCAATCTCCGTCAATCAATCGGGGATTTCTCTTTGCTGCAAGTTCTGTATACTCTCCATACCAAGCAAACGACTTTCCTTCTGGAATCTGCGCAAGAAACTGTTCGTCTCCTTCTCGTTCCGCAAGTACCACATACGCATCAACTGGTTTTCCTGCATCGAAAACAGGTGTGTAAGGATACGATTGAGATTCGCCTTCGATCCAACCTTGCAATTCAAGGCTGGAGAGCAAAAATGCGATTTTTACCAACAAAAATGCCCCCTTTCTATGTAAAGAGGGCAGGGTAAGCATTTTTTTAGCGTCGGGATCTCAACGCTTGATTTCTTCTGCTACACTTTCGAACTATCGCATTACATATTTTGTTGCCTCAACGTTTTTTTATTTTACTGTAGTGAGGATCAGCTTCGCGAACGCCTTTCCTTTCTCTGTGACTTGCCACAGCTATCTCTTTTTTCCGCCATTATGCTTCTCAATGATCGTGCGCACTTGCAATCCTTCTTGCTCCAATCGTTCGATGAACCGTTAGTGACCTCCACCCGGCCATAATCGCCGAGCGTTGGATGGACAAGCGCGTTAGCGTTAGGTAATTGATGACCAATATAGTGATGATCCGTCACGATGAGATCCATACTACTTGTACGTGCAAGATCTACAGCTTCGAGTTCGGCGATTCCATTGTCTACAGTGATGATGAGATGGATACCTTGCTCCTTCGAGTCAATGACCGCTTGCGGACGAATCCAGTAGCCTTCGCACAATCGAACCGGCACGCGCCAAAGGAGATCTACGCCCAGTTTGCGCAGGGCTTTGACAAGAATCGTGACCGATGAAACACCGTCGACGTCGTAGTCACCAAAGATCATCACGGTTTCCTTGCGGGAAATCGCATCCTGTATACGCGCTACTGCCTTGTTGGGGGACAGTCGACATACGTGTAAAAACAAGCCATTAACAGGAAGTTAATTTCATTTAGCGAGATAGGGACAAAATTTCTATTGTCTCAGGAATGAAATAAAATATATAAAAGTGTTATTATAACAATTATTACGATTAATAGCGTGAATATGGAGAGGAGTCTCATAACTTTCCTGCGGGTGCGTCCTATAGTAATTGTTAAAATTCCGGCAATAACCACCCAAAGAAATATGGAAAATATAAATACAAAAGACACTATGTTCCACCCCCTCTTCGTTAGAGTGCTCACTTTTAGATATGAGCACTCTAACGAAAGTATGAATTTACGCCCCAGGAATTTGGTTAAATTCAAATACATCAGTATTATGATCATTCCAGGCAACCGCGGCCTCGTACCCCGCAGCAATTGAAAAACCTGCCGCAACTACAGCCGCAATTATTGCTGCTACACTAGTTTCTGAAGTTATTACAGCTACTACTGCACTGGCCGCAGAGGCCCCAGTTGCCGCGTAAAACGCATACTCGGCATTCAAAGTGTTGGCAACCGAATTCCAAAACGTATTAAAAGGGCCTGAATTCTGAGCATTCTCAGTATTTGTCCAGGTTTGTACTGCCGAATTATTGTCGTTGACTTCAGCGAGCAAGTACTGAGTGCTACCTAATACGACGTCTTGTGCTTCATCTCCCCACCATTGATCTCTTGTGCTATTTGTCATGAAAAGCGGAGTAATGCCTCCTGACTTGACGAGGGTGTTTAAATTGAACAGGTTACTTGTGCCGTCTGAATTGTGAATAGTTAGTTCTTTAGTTTTCGTATTGTAAATAGCGGTTGTAATCTTCCCACCCGCTTTAACCTGTACTACTCGGACTCCATTACTATTCACAACGTGCACCTGATACGCTTGTCCATCCACGGAGAGCGTCTGCGTTCCCTGAGTTGAAGCA
This sequence comes from Sulfoacidibacillus thermotolerans, assembly GCF_003144315.1. Taxonomy (GTDB): domain Bacteria; phylum Bacillota; class Bacilli; order Alicyclobacillales; family SLC66; genus Sulfoacidibacillus; species Sulfoacidibacillus thermotolerans. The sequence goes on from NZ_MPDK01000034.1 coordinate 12,787, forward strand.
AATGCTGAACTTGGCGGCACTGCCTGAGTCGAAGCAAACACTGAACTTGTCTGTAATAAAATCAGGGACGAAAGACTAGCGGTTAAAACTGCTGTTTGAGCTAACCATCTCAGTTTCAATTTCCCTTACCTCCCTCGATTAGATCCAACATTATTTAATGAAACATTGAATACGGATATTCAAAATTCTGTACTCGGTGTAATGCAACATCTTCAAAAAATGTCCATTGTCGAACATTATCACCTCCATTAGATTATATTAATACACTATCAGACAACTATATATTCGACCAAATTCTACATAATTCTACATAAAGTTTAAAAATTCCACAAAGCGGAGTGTTATTGGATTCCAAAAATGAACAAACCCTAGAGTCAACCAGCAAATCTGTACTTATCTCATTGCTTCGACTTTACAAAATGAGAGAAGAAACTTTTTAGCGAATGTTTTTCGCATCTTATCTGCTGACCCCAATTGTTTTTGTCAAGCAAGAATACCCGAAAAAACCGAGTGTTTCTACCCAACGATCTGATGGGTACTTTTTCACCGCCCCTTCATCAACGCATGCTTCATTCTGTAGCTTTCATCACCGAATACGAGAAAGTATCCGTGGTGTGCGAGACGGTCAATCATGGCCCAGCCATCTAGTCATCAGTAAACATTGAACCCCATTTCGAGAACTCGAGATTCGTTGTAATCACGAGACTTCGGCTCTCGTAGCTGTCTGCAATGGCTCTGAACAGCAATTGCATTCATCCAGAATGAGCAGATCCGTACGCCCAATATCCTTGCTTAAGCGTTCTAGTGTCCCCCCTCTTTTTGCTTCGGATAGATGCATCACTAAATCCCCCACCGTATAGAACTTGACAGCCATCCCCAACTCACAAGCCCTTACAACTACGGCAGTGGTAAGATGGGGCTGTCCCAAAAGTCATGAGAATGACTAAGGGATGGCCCTAGGGTAAGAATTTTTTTGAGTGGTGGAATTAGCGATCTTTGAGCAAACGATGACGCAACGAACGATGAGGCAACCGCCCTGATTGGTGCGGTCGATTTTCTGTTTGTGATTGCCTGTTCGTAGATTTTATAAAACGAGCAGGGCGTTTAATCGTTGAAACGCGCCGCGACGTTTGTGATGATTGGGACTTGGCAATCGGCACACGTTGCACTTTCGTATCTGAAGAAACACTCGGCAGGAATGCTCCCTTTTCAACAGGCTGTGCAAATCGAATTCGAGAAGGGAATTCCTGCTTTACTTCTTGCATCTGCACCACTTCTGGTTCTTTGTGAGAAACCGCAGAATCTTTCGTTGGGGTTGGATGAAAGACCACTTTTGCTTTTTGAGAGATTCGCTTTACCGTCACACGCCGTCCCGGATAAAGGGGTTCCGGGACTTTTTCAATCCGCTGATTGATCCAATGCGCTCCTTTTTTGGCTTGGCGAACCGCCTGCGACGCAAGAAAAGCAGTTCCATCTACGGCTAACTCCGAAGCAGTTGCAGGGGATCGCGCAAGCCGCTTTGTGCTTTTAATTGCAAGGGGAGCAAGTTT
>NZ_MPDK01000035.1 GCF_003144315.1 Sulfoacidibacillus thermotolerans
ATCAAAGAACAAATCGAAGAAGCTCGTGAGCAAGGGCTTGAACAAGGGCTTGAACAAGGGCTTGAACAAGGACGAATGGAAGAGAAGAAGGAAATGGCGCGTATGTTGTTAGCGCTTGGTGATCCTTTGGATAAAATCATCAAAGTAACTGGACTGTCTGCGGAAGAACTCGAAGAACTCAAACGAACGCTAAACTAAGAAACGAAAAATTCTTACCCCGCCCCCTCCTTGTAGGAGGGCTTTTTTTGTGCCCAAAGAAAGGAGGACACCATGCAAAATAAACTTTTAGCCGTACTCACCGCATCGGCGCTTTTGTTGTCCACAACCGCGGCGTATGCTGCGTCAAACGCGGTCATGTTCGGGGATGTTGCAGGTCGAACACATGACAATTCGCTTGACGACAATTACCCGTGGGTCAAAGAGGCGTTTCTCACAAGCGCCACCGATCCATGGAATGGCACGACAACGAATCTTGATTCAAACTCGACCGCCATCGGGGGAGGGGGGCTTTTGTTTTATCCAGTCTCCGCGCCCAATGACAGCCCGACAGGTCTAGGGTACATGGTGTGCTTTGACACTAACCATTGGTCAGGAGGCTCGAACCCCGCGCCAGAAACGCGGTACGTTATCCCGATTCAAGGCGTCTCAAACTCGTCACCTGTCTTTGTGCCTTCTACAAGGCTTGCCTATCTCGCGGCAGGTGGACAGCTTTATGTGTTTAATAAACAAGGGAATATCACGGGAAGTTACTTGGGTTCCAAAAACAATCTGGATTCGTCAACCCCCGTGTACCAAAATCAAGTGGTAAGCTACCCACTGTATGTCACGGCTGCGCAACAAAACGCGCCGAATGCAGACATTTGGGTCAGCAGCCAGAACGGGCGTTTGTTCGCTATTGATCCAAGTACGATGTTGCGGGATCGACGAGTCGATAACGGAAGCCCCGTTGACTTAGGCGACCGCCTCGACGCATCCCCTGCGCTGGTTCGGTCATCAAACGGCACACCGTTTATTGCGGTGACGGCTGCATACAATGCAAACAATCAGTATCCGGCGGGAACGCTGTATCTTGTAAATCCGCAAAACGGGGATGTCACGGAACGTCTCCCCGACCCTTACGGAAGCATTTCGTCTGTGTCTGCACCGATTGGGATTGCGCCGGGACTTGTCATGTGGAACGACACGCTGGGTGATGTCTTTCTTGGGGATGTCGAAAATGACGGCACAGTCAAACTCGTCAAATCTTGGCATGAGATCGGGGGAGCAGGGGCAACGGCGTATCATTCCGAAGCGGGTTATTCCGAACAGACGCATCAATTCATCTTGCCGTTTACGAACTCTTCGAGCGAAGGAATCCTTGGCGTCATCAATACGCGGACGCTCACGGCTTCTGCGATCACAAGTGCTTTCGGGAATGGATTTTTAGAGAACTTTAGTGGTTCGCCAGAGATTTCTGCGGTCAACCTGTATGTGCCCAATGCACTTGGAAGCATCGATCAGATCGGTGTCGATCCTTCTACGGGATTGTATGACGCAAACAGCTTGTGTACTCCCCTTGTCACGCATGGGAATTCAACGCTTGAAGACCTTTCCACGCCTTCTGAGTTGTCTTTAGGGAGTGATCTTGGCACAGACGAACCGACGCTTGCTGCGTCTACAAACGAAGGGTTAGAGCTTTGGATGAATGTCGGCGCGAATTACACGTTTGGTTCCGATTATACCTCTTCGAGCGCACAGAGCTTCAGTCAACCGCTTACGCTAACCTTGGGGGCAAACGATTTGCCGACAAGTAGCAACAACATATTTGGCTACTCTACCAATGACCAGATCGCATTTTCGATGAGCGTAAACGGCGGCGGGTTTCACTACGTGACAGAAAGCCCTGTGTACGACGCGAACGGGAATCCGTATTCGACAATCACGCTAGACACCACCCTGTTAAACAATGACTTTAAACCGTGGGATGCAGCGGGTTGGTCAAGCACGAATCAAAACACGGTAGCAATTCGCGCGTATGCGCCAAGTTCAGACGTTTTTGGGTACACGTTCAATAGCACGGATTCAGGGCAAAATCGGCCAATGGCGCAAGTGACGGTGGTGTTCCCCCCATCCAATCTGACATCGGGCGCGGGAACGGCACAAGAACCGCCGTCTGCTGTCCAAGGGTGCGAAGGAAACGCCAACTGGAATTGCATTGATAACATGGGAGACCATCAAATCATGCGGTTTTTGTATCCGGGGTATCTGTTTGCGAAACAAGGGCAACTTCTTGGATACACGACGCCTCGTTCACCCATCATTATGCCAGAAAAACCGATTTACAAGCTTCAAATCATTCCAGAGGGCACAGTCACATCACCAACGAGTGCACCCCACGCCCAAGCTTCCATCGAACTTGTGGATGGGTATGGAAACAACGTGATCATCTTTGAGCTTCGTGCGCAAGTGAATACGATTGCAGACGTAAAGTATACGCACAAATACATTGCCGCGTGGAATCCGATCTACCGAACCGAATGGTTTGGATCAGGAAAGCATCGTTATTCAAGGGAAGTGATTGTTGGGTACACCCCTGTGTACAAAACGGAGACTTTGTATCGCAATCTCCCTGCAACAGAAACGGCAACCAAGATGTTCACCATGTACGATGGCGACACCGAACTTTGGGACGACTCGCAAGTGCACGTCGAGATTCAAAGCAATTTCAGTGCGAATGATACGCCAGATGAGCCGTTAAGCTGGACACAAGCAGGTTTTTCGACGTTTGGCCCGTGGATTCCAGCCTCTGAAGTGTACCACGGTCGAACGTCACAAGGGACGCCTGTGTCACCGCCCAATATCAAACCGTATCCCAACGAACAGCACGGAACACCAGTGGACGGAACGTATTACGGGAATGCGCCATACGGCACACAAACTGCGCCGTTGGAACCGTGCACGGCAGAATACAATCATGGGGATTTGTTTCAACCCAAACCCGGATATGGAGACGTAGATGGTGTGCCAGATTGGAGTCCAAAACTCGTCGTTACGGCGATCCAAAATCCTTTTCCGTTCTTTAGCCCAGTGATTTCTGTGTTTCTCCCCTCGTGGAGCGATGTGTGGGCGAATCCGACCGGGGATGAAGGGGTCACTCGGAGCATTACTTCGACTACGACGTGGCATTGGTAGATCAAGTTGACTGAGTACAACTTCTGCTCACGTTGAGCAGAAGTTGTTGCTTTTTGTGCAACGTTTCGCAATGCAAAAAGCCTCTTTTTGATGGATATTATGCCGAACTTGTAGAACATCTGGATCATTCTCGTTCGTTTTGTGTGCAAGTGCAAATAGGGAATGCAATCGAGGGAGGTGATCATTTTGAGCTGGCAATGGTTTTTGTTTGTTATTGTATCGTTATCTGGGGTGGCTGTTGGGGCGGATCTTCGAGAAGACGGCCGATTTGCGTGGTATTTTTTTATTTTTGTGATGTTTTTTGTTGATATTCCGCTTTTATTATTGGCTTTGCAATGGATTTAAAAGAGTGTTGTCTTCGCAGTTGGTTGTCAGATAGTTTTTTTTACACTTACCGTGGCAACCTCAATGAAGCAGGAATTCAACGTCAAAGCTACCTATGAGTAAACTTGAGTAAATTATTTTTTACGGAATGTGTTGTATTGAATCACGTTGTGTATACTATAATTGATACAGAAAGAGGTGAGAAACGTGTTTTCATTTGATTTAATTGCAAAAAACATTGACCGCATTCGTGACGATCAAGGCGTGACCATTGAAGAACTGGCACGCATAGTTGGCGTTACCCGTCCGACGATGTATAAGTATCTGCGTGGTGAGCAACCCATTGACAGTGCAAAATTGACCAAGTTTTGCGAAGCCCTAGGTGTAACTATGCGACAGCTCGTTGAGGACGAACCGGACATTTTTGCATTCCTGTTTAGAGCGGACAATCCGAAGAAGAATTTCACACGGGAGACTCAACATTTGTTGATTGAACACCTTGATGAATATTGGAGTGTGATTGAAGCCGTTGGTGAAGATAGGGTTGTCATGCTGCCGCCAAGTTACCGCTTAGAAGGTAAGTTGGACGATGTGATGAAAGCGCAAATTCGAGATATTGCAGATCGTACTCGAAATGCACTTGGTGTTGATGGGTACGTGGGAAAGCTCATTTTTCAGGTGCTTGAAGACTGGCACATACACATTCTCGCGTACCAATTTGGCCGTGAAATCGACGCGCTTTCTGCCTATACGCAAAAGCGAGGTGCTTTCATCGTCGTCAACGACGATGCGGCGATCCCTGAGGAACGTAAAATATTTAGTGTTGCGCATGAACTTGGACATCTGTTGCTTCATCGTGACCAGTATCGTCAAAACGGAGAAGCATATGCCAAGGCCCGTGGTAATCACGAAGAGCGCATGGCCAACTTTTTTGCCAGTTATTTTCTAATCCCTCGTGCACATTTGAATGAATGTGTCACAGTCTTACACCGCTCGCAAAACAAACTACGTGATATTTTGCAACTCAAACGTGAGTTTGGTGTAAGTGCACAAGCATTGATTCTCGCTCTTCATAATGAAAATGTCCTAAGTCGTACTGAATATGGTTACTTGAAGAAACAACTTGAATCGCGGTTTGGGAATAACGAACCGAATCCGATGCCATACGTAGAAAAGAATATTCGAGCCAAGGCGCTGTTACGTCGATTTCACGCTGATGAATGTATCAGTATCTCTAAAGTCGTATCTGTTCTAGGAATTTCACATGAGGATGCCAACAAATTATTGGCGGAGTGGGAGCGGGAAGATGACATTAGTCATGCCTTCTGATGAATTGTACCGCATACCTGTCATTGTCGATAACTGTGTCCTTAATGAACTGGCAGATATTCAGCTCGTTGGGTTGCTTAACACAATTTTCTCAAAGGTGTTCATGCCAGAAAGCATGATTCGCGACGAGGCTAATTTCCCGAACGTAGAGTTGGTGCTGAAAGAAGTAGAACCTATTCGTGCGGTTGTTGAGTCTGTCGAAGGCTTGAAACTGTGGGAAGACATTCTGAAAAACAGGAAGATGTTGAGTCGTTATGATGCTGAGTTAATTGCAATTGCAGCGGAAAAAGACTTGGTATGTTGCTCAAGCGATCGGGCACTGATGAAGACATGTGAAATGTATGGTATACGTTGCATGGGGACTCTTGGCGTCTTGGTGTCGGTGTATCGCTATAACCAAATCACACCAGATGAATTCCGTGACGCGGTGGAAAATTTATTCTCCTTAGCAAATTCAAGATATGGAGAGACGTTGAAGAACAGTTTCAAAAATGGGTATCCTGAAATCTTTGAACAGCCATCCCGTTTGCCCCCTCACGCCTAGGCACGAAGCGACAGGCGGAGGGTCAAACGGGATGGCTGTTCACTCGACATCCGCATCCCTTATTTGTTGTTGTCGAACTCTTGCTTCGTGATGCCGATCTGCTGTTTGAGGATACGGGCGAACAGCCCCTTACCAATCTCGCCAGTACCCTTGGAAACCGCTGTCCGACGAATTGGCTGGCCGGGTTCCTGTTTTTCATAAATCTTGTCTCTACCAGTGGAACGAATCAATACCCATCCGTTCCGTTGCAAGTATCTCTCTAAATCACTCCAACTCGGCATCGCCGTGCAACATAGATGCAACCGATTCAGCATCATCTTCGAGTAAGACACGGAGTACATAAGGGGCATGTTTCTTCGTATTCGGTGCGTTAAAATAACGCTGATACTCATTCATGTAGTCGTGTGCATAGTTCATCAAGTGATGAGCCAAGTTTGCACGAAGTTCCTCCAAATTGGCTCCATCTGCAACAATAAACTCGATCTCTTCGATAGAACCTGCATACCTGCCATCCTCATCTACTTCGTACTCGTAGTTCAGTTCGTAGGCGGACAATAGAAAGCGCATCATAGAAAGAGATGTGGCAAAAATAAAGTCTCTATTCCGTTTCACCACTTGTGGTTTTTCACGCACAACGGTGTCAATAAACTCACCGAAGTTCGCCCGTACTTCCGTAGCATTCATAACGGCTTCCATTAGCATTCACCTCTCGCCTCCAATCTTACTACGAACTCCATCAAATGTACATAACGTACAGTATGCACGTTATTAGAAAATTATATTCGAGGCAACTCTAAACCTGCTACGAATCTTCACAGAACAATCGGATTCGACGAATTTTGTCTCTAATGCCTTTGATGCGACTTTTAGTTCACGCACGACTTGATTTGACTACAAGATAGAAAAAATACTTACCCCGCCCCCAACGGTTGAGAAACCAAAAGGGGGCTTTTTTCGTGGCGAAAATTCCAGTGGCTTTGCTTGTAGAGCATCCAGAAAACAAACTGTTTCACAACCTGTCTGACGAAGAACTTCAGGAGCTTGCAAAAGATATGCAGGAAAACGGCTTAATCCATGCCGTAGTCGCTCGAACAGCAGGTGAGCAGTACCAAATCATCAGTGGTCATCAGCGGGTACGGGCAGCAAAGTTGTTGGGTTGGACGGAAATCGAGACGGATGTTTTAGAGGTGGATGAAAACAAGGCCGCCCGCATGCTCATTAGTGCAAACGTCAAAACGCGCACACTCTCGCCGATGGAGTTAGCGAAGGCAATTCGGCGGGAGAAAGAGTTGATTGAGCAGACGTATGGGGAACGAAGGGGGAATCCTGATCTCAATTCTGGACATAATGTCCAGAATTTAAAAGGTGTGTGGTCGGAAGAAATAGCTAAAGAAAATGAGATTAACGAGAAAACTGTTCGCCGTCTAGACAAACTCAACGAATTGATTCCTGAACTTCAACAGCTTGTCGATCAGGGAAAATTAGGGACGACTGCGGCGGAGCAACTCGCTTATTTGGAATCCGAAACGCAACAAGCTTTGTTTGCTTCACTAGGCGAAGAGATCAGCCTGCGTACAGTGGCACAAACGAAAGAACTACGCAAACGCCTTGAAGAAGCACAAGCAAAAGATCGGCAAACCGAGGAACTGCAACAAGAATTGGCACGTTTGCAACAGATGGGGCGACTTGAGGACAAACAGCAAATTGCCCGCTTGCAAAGCGAGATTCAGCACTTGCAAAACCAACCGCCTGAACAAATCGAGGTTGTGCCTGAAGCAGTAAAAAATGAACTTGCTGTTTGGAAAAAACGCGTTTCAGAAGTCGAACAAGAAAAACGAGAGAAAGAAGATGCGTTGCGGAAAAAAGAAGAAGAATTGGCGTTTTTCCAATCAAAGCGCGAAGTGCTTTTGAAAGAAATCAAGCGATTAGAAAAAGAACTCGCAAACGCACAGGCGGAAAAGCAAGAAGAATCCACCACGCAAGAAAAAGCGCAGCAAGCGGAATCGGATCACAAAACGCAAATTCGCCGTGTCCACGCGCTACTTGAGATTGCAACTTATGCAGAAATTCGAGAATTGGCAACGAATCCAGCACTACTCGAACAAACGGCGCAAGATTTAGCCAATTTCAAACATGCGTTTGGTGAAACACTGGAAACGGCAGATCACTTGGCGTTGATTTCTCATGTACTCGCGCAAGTTGCAGATTTCCTTAAACGCAACGCAAGAAAATTGGAGGTGGTCAAATAATGGGAAAGCCGAGCAAGTATCCACCAGAACTGGTTTCGGAATTTCTTGCATTTTTAGATCAAAATCCCGGTGCTACAAAAGAAGAACTTGCGCCTATCGTTGCGCCGTATTTCGAGAAAACGTTTGATGCAGAAGAAGCCAAACGCGCTCATTTTTCGCGTTATTTTTCTGGGTTGCTTCGCCGTGTAAAAACCACAGAGAACCATAGAAAGATTCGCATGTTTTATGAGAAAAACGAACAAGGAAAGTTGGTCAACGCGCACGCAATTCTTACGACGGTTGACGATGTGCAAATTATTGAGAAGCAAATTTTAGCGATCGACAAACAAATTGGCTCATTGCTCGTCGAACGAGCGCAAGCAAAACGGTATTTAGATCATTTGCGCGCAACGGGAAAGCCAATCGAACGGTTGGTGGATGGCGAGTTTTTAGAAAACGCAAGTAGCTAAAAAACACTTCCTTTGCCTCTTCTTGTAGAGCAGATTCCCGCTTTTGTTCAAGAGCGGGAATCTGAAGAAGAGTTTCGTTCGTTGCGCACGCGAAGTTAAGAAAATTCAATCGCAAGCTCCATTGTCCTAAGAATAACTCCACTTTATGGGGCGGATTGTCCTTGAGTGTTTTTCGTTCCCGTAACGTTTTCTGATTGACGGCTTGGGTATGCTTGCTCTATTTCGGTGTTGGAAACGCGATTCTTGTATGAAGGAGTAAATGCAAAATAGGTCGCCAAAACGAAAAGTTCCCACCATATCCCTTCTCAATAAGGAGGTTTTTGGCGCTAAATTTATACTGAGCGTAGAAAATTGGTATGAAATTGTCGAATATTTATTTGTAAACATACAGGTTTTTCAGCACTTTATATCGAATTAAATCGGACTAGTTTTTCTAAAGAAAGGTCTGTTGAATTCGATGGCTATAAAATGTACTCATCCTGATAACTATGATCAAGAATCCATTAATTATAAAGGCTTAGTTGTAAATGTGAAGTCACTTGATCCAATTAGTAAAAGAGCAGAAGGAGGCAAAATTCATCAAGGAATTCCCTTTTATTATTATTATGATGAAGCAACTTGGCAGTTTGTTAGAGACAAACAGATTCCAACAGCTAAAGTTCGAAATATGTGTAGAAAATGTTTAAAGAAATCATTATCAACAGATGAACCGCATTATGGTGATGGAGTATATATGACCTTGCACTCTGATTTATACAATGCTAATACAACGACCGAAGTTTTAAAAAGTCACGGGATAGGGAAAAGATCATTTAAGGCAACATATATGTGTTGTAGTGCCGAAACTTTTCGCAAGATACCATGTACTGGTGGCGTGGTTCGTTCGGTGGTACATCAAGTTAATCAAGTAGGCAGATTAGCTATGAATCCAGAGAGTGTCATTCAGATGTCTGATGGACGTTAATTAATGGGTAGGGAGAAAAACAATGGATACCCACGCCAATGAGCAAATTAACAATTATTTTTTGGGGATTTTATCTTCGCGTGATTTAGCTTTTGAGACTTATCAACGTCATGCAGAAGAATCATATGCGCGAATGCTTTCTAATAATCCGAAAATGAACGAAGACCATGCCATAAAATTTTTGGACTTAGTCCGTGAAGACAAGGATTCTAGCGTTGTTCGAGGCGCTTTTTTGTTGGCTAATGAATTTTTCGAACAAGATCAGTTAATTGATCCGGAGTATATTCAAAATTTAATCGATTTGTGGTGTGCGTCAAGGACGCATGATTCATTGATTTTGTCTTACATCATGAATAGATTTCCAGATCGGACAGAAGAGTGGATTATTCGAATTAAAAATGCAGGTAAATGGACTGATGAATTAGAAAAAGAATGGGGTACGATTGCGTGGGTTTCAAAAATCGTCGAATCAATATATCAAAGTGAATCGACGTTTGATCAATTAAATGTAATATCGTTTAATGTCGATTTATCTGAAATCATTGATATAACACGCCGAGTTCGTTCCTATATTCGGGGCAAAATAATTCCGCAGGAATTCATCCACGGATTAACAAAAATTTTGATGGAAGATCGCTTCAAAGAGGAATTGAAATTCCTTTCAGCACAGCTTTTCATTACGAATGAATTTAAGTTACAGATTGGTATCGAAAAAATAACGGAGATATTATCAAATGCGGCATTTAAAAATAGTTTGCCTTTGGGTGCTTTTTTATATTCAATTTCTCAGAACATGATTGAAGAAGCATCCAATACTGTTCTGAGAAACAAAGTTTTTCAGATTTATCGTAATTCACTTCCTATGGTTGCAAGGAGTGAAAATGATTCAACTTCAGATCATCAACTAGATAACGGCACTTGGAAACTAATAATTGATCATTTGGGGGAATATGCGGAAGAATGGATTGAAAAATACCGAGGTGAACCTGCATCGGTTGCAGCGAGTACATTATTATTTGAACTCTATAGCAGAAATCTTCCATCAGTTGTTGATCCAGTAGAGATTTGTAAAGCATTAAATATTCATTGTTTCAAAACCAAATTACCTAGTGCATTAGGCGGATTGACTGTCAAAAAGGCTAGCGCAAGACGCGGAATGATCGTAATGCCCAATGCGAAAACTACTCCTAGATGGAAATTCAGTTTAGCGCATGAAATTGGTCACTTTCTTTTGCACCTGTGGGATGATGAAAAAACGGTATTAATTGATGAAACTATTGATTTTGACGGTGAGGGTAGTATCCGTTTGGCTGAAAGAAGAACTTGGGAACGTGAAGCAAATGATTTTGCACAATGGCTTTTAATTCCTCAGGGTTCTGAAGTTCAAGATAAGCTCAAGTATTTAGATCCACCTTTTGTTTTAAACCTTGAACAATTACGTTTAAAATTTGGAATCTCTATGAGTGCGTTAGCGTCTAGGCTAATTAAAGAGGCGCAATTTCCTATTCTTCTTCTTGTTTCAAAAAATGGTGATATTATTTTTAGTAGTAAATCAGGAGAGTGGCCCGATGATGAAAAAGAAATGTACGATAAACAGATTCCTTCAACTAGTTATACCTATTCTTTAATTCATGAAACTAAATATAAGAAAATAGCTCCGCAGATAGTTTCGGCTTCAGATTGGGGCAAGGATTGGTATTTTAATCGACTGAAAGAAGAAGCTTTCACGACTGGTTATGGGTCGGTATACACGTTTCTTTATGCAAGATGATTTTTCTCACAAGTTCCTTCTCTCGTGAATGAGAGAGGGGCTTTTCTATGTCAACATGTACCGTATGTTATCGTTCATTGAAGTAGCCAAGTTCCATTGTGACTGGAGTTGGGCCTTTCTGTGTAACCAAACAATCGAGTTGTCATTCTTTATCTACCGTAAAAGAAACATCGGCAAAAGATGTTGCCGAAAGCACACCGCCTGAACGTTTTATCGATTGTCATCATTCCGGTGGGACTTGAAGAAGCGCAAGGTTCATCGCTCGTATAGAAAAATACTTACCCCGCACCCGATGGTTGAGAAACTAAACGGCATTCTTTTTTATCGGGGGGGGCGAGTTTTTTGGGGTAGTGGCCTGTATTGGCAATTTCAATGTTGAATACGGTTGTGGCATATTTTATTTACGATACATGGAAAGGGAGAATCAGACCATTATTGCGGCGGACTCTCTCCGAAAACATAATTCAAGGCACGCCCCTTGAGAATGACCGAGGCGGTGATGGTATATGATTGTTATCGCTTTCTCAATAAACCTCGTTGCCTTTTTTTATCTTGTAGGAATGATTTTATCGTTTTTAGAATTTTATCAGACGAATCGCAATAAATGGAAGGAGCGAATGAAAAATTAACGTATTTGCACTAGAATTCTCTTACCTCTAAAGCTGAGGGATTTTTTCATGGGGAAAATAGAAATCTCGGCCGCTTTTCTTCAGGAACTCGAAACAAAACACAACGGAGAGAAGGCGAATTTTTTAATCGTTCGCAAGAGAAAAAACAAAAAGCGCATTCGCGCACAAAAGGAGGGAACCGCCACTTTTTTATCAAGAAGTGGCGGGATTTTGATGATTACATTTCCGTTTTTCTGGTTTACTGCGCTGATCGGATCATTTTTTCTGATTATGTTTTTTGAAGTGGGTGGCTTTGCGTTTTCGCAACTCTGGACGCACACGGCTCTCCAGCAGACGGTAAAAGCTGCGATGGCAGAATCGCATTCCGTCCAAGGAGTGAATGGAACGGGCGCTGATGTATTGGTGGATGATTTATCCTTGTCTCACGCGCAACAGGCGTGGAACAACAATACAGCCGCGATGAAAGGGGTGGGTGTGCCACTTGATCCAACGTTTCAATTTTCAACAGTCAATCCAAACACGCCGTCGGGGTATAATGATACGTTTTCTGCGTCGGTTCAGGCGACAACCCCATTGAACAGCCTTGATCACTTTATGGCGCATTTTGGGACGTCGGTTCAGGCAGAGCGGACAATTACGGACACAGTGAGTTCGACATTGCCTACGTCTTCTGAGGCGCAGCAGAGTTTGCAGACGTTGCCTTAATCATTTTTTGATTTTCAGTTTAATTATCACCAACCTTGGTTTATTATATAGATAATGAACGCGATTCGTTATACTATTTTGGTGGTGTTTCTTATGATGACTTTTCGCAATGGGCGATTAGAATCGTTGATCTACGATCATCGATTAACGAAACAAATTGCGGATTTGCAAGAATATCGAGGACGGCAGACACTTTATCAAAAGCAAGAACCGGAAGCATTACAAGCGATGCGACAAATGGCAATGATCCAGAGCGTAGAATCATCAAATCGGATTGAGGGTATTTTTGTTTCCTCTGCTCGCCTGCCTATCCTCATCAAAGAAGGTGCTGCGCCACAAAATCGTTCAGAAGCGGAAGTAGTTGGCTATCGGGAGGTTCTTCATACGATTCATCAGCATGCGTTAGATATTCGACTGAACCCGAATACGATTTTGCAATTGCATCGAGATTTAATGCGATATGTAGGAAGCGGAGGAAGATGGAAAACGACAGATAATGTAGTAGAAGTTGTTTTTCCTGATGGGAAAAAAGAAGTCCGTTTTGTTCCAGTGCCTGCATGGCAAACCGAAATGGCAATGGATGAATTATGCGACTCTTTTCTCCGCTATCGAGAGTTAAATAGTGTGCCTGAACTTGTTTTGATTGCTGCGTTTATTCTTGATTTTTTGTCCATCCATCCGTTTCCGGATGAAAATGGACGAATGGCAAGGCTTCTCGTCTTGCTATTGCTTTATCAATCGGGGTATGAAGTAGGTCGCTATATTAGCTTAGAGAGGATCGTGGAAGATACTAAAGATCGATATTATGAAACTCTGTATCTCTCTTCGCAAGGGTGGCACGAAGGGCAGCATCATTTGAATCCATGGTTAGAATATGTTTTACTCATGGTTCAAATGGCTTATCAAAGATTCGAGGAAAGAGTGCAGTTGGATTTTACGCAAAAGAGAGGATGGAAAGAAGACTGGATTCGAGCAGCAGTTTTTAAGCAGCACCATCGGTTCACAGTAGCAGATTTAGAAGTTTGGTGTCCATGGGCAAGCCGCGCAATGTTATCTCGTGTATTAAACAAGATGTCGCACGAGGGGGTGATTGTCTGCGAAAAACGCGGGCGTCATGCAGAATGGAAAGTTATACAAAAAAGCGAATAACTAATATGAACAGCCAGCCGCTTGACCTCCCGCCAGTCGTTTCACGCCTAGACGTGGGAATGTGCGGACTGGCTGTTCAAAAATACTTACACACCCCCCTTTGTTTGAGAACAGGGGTTTAAACAGTTTTTATTGAATCTATCTAAAACTAGGTTATACTATTCATATGGACAGATTAGCAACGATAGGTGA
>NZ_MPDK01000036.1 GCF_003144315.1 Sulfoacidibacillus thermotolerans
CCTTGCTGTTCCATGTGCAACAATCGATTCAAGACGATGGTCAAAGTAGACCCAGCAGGGTCAACATAAGTAAACCCCGGCGCTTGATCTGGAGATTCCACCCAATCATCTAGCATCGATTGAATCATCTGGATTGCCGTAGATGATTTTCCTGAACCGTTTTTCCCACCCATGAAAAAGTGACGCAAAAATTGCTGCTTCGGGATTTTTACAAGACGCGGCGGTTTGACCGGATGAATCAATCGGCCTACGGCAATTCCTTTGGTTAATTGATCATCGTCAAGCGTTTGTTCTCCCGGTTTCATCCCGACAATCAGTTTTTGCATCTTCTCTTTTTTCATGTTCGGCAGCCGAATCAGCCTTGAGAGTTCTTCCTCGCTCCACAACCAATCCGATTCTTTCCCTTTTCCTTGATCAAGAACGAAGCGATGTTCTTTTTCGAACTGTCGGTTCAGATTGACTGCGATTTTTTCATACACATGAGCGTTTTCGTCCTTCACACCCATGTGTATTTTCACGCGATAATACGTGGTGTTTTCACTTTTCCTTTTTTGAATACGCGCTAGACGATCTTTTTCTTCTGGAGAGAGGGATGTTTTTTCTTTTGAAGCAGCAGAAGAAGAAGAACGTTTCCCTGAAAATGGTGTCCCTCCTGCTGCCGCGACCGTTTCTGCATCAAAGGGGTTGAGGGCATGAGCAATTTTTTTGGCTGTTTGAAAGAAATCTCTGCCGTCACGAGCTTCCCCTTTTCCTGTAAGACTTTGTGTGAATTCGTAAGCGGGCCGTTGCTCAAATCTCAGTTCGAGATAACTTCCAGATTCCAGAGCGGACAAAACGGCTTCTAAACTTCCATCAAGGTTCAACATGCCCCCTACAACGCCATAGCGATGTAGACTTTTCGTTGGGTACGAGGTGGGTTCAGAAACTTCTTGCAAGTCAATGTGCATGATTTCCTCATGCAGGTTTTTCTTTAGTTGATTTCTTTTCGTTTCTTTACACCCAACATAAATCCCGATTTCCCCATTCTCGTTCTTTTGAAAACGAAACGCGACGACTTCCGTTCCTTGAACGAGTTTGGACGGAAGTCGATCCGCCTCTTTGTATTCCTCGTTCATGAAAGGAATGATTTGCGTCCATGCAAAAGATCGCTCTTTGTAAGAAGGTTCGTTTTTGTACCAAAAGGGTTTCGTTTTTGTTTCTCCGAATCGAAAATTCTTTATTCGATCAAGCGGGTTTTTTTCTTTCATCCAGTCTGGTTTCGTTTGAATCTCGCCGAATTGAAAGGATTTGAGCCTTTCGCTCCACGTGCCACGTGCATCTTCTTTTTGCGAAGAGCGAGAAGCGTCATCTTGCAAATTTGGGTTCCGCCGAAGCGGTGGTGGTGGCATTTTTGACATAAAAAATCCCCCTTTCGTCAAAAGGGGGCAGAGTAAGAAATTTTAGTATCGAAGCAGCGTTGGATCAATCGCGATACCCAAAATGCCCACCACAACAAGAAGAAAAATTGCTAACCGAATCATTGTTTTGGCCACACGAAAAACAAACAAAAAGAGAAGCATCGCAACCAAAAGGATACTTCCTAAAATTGTAGGATTCGACAAACTGCGCACCTTCTTTTGTTTCGCTTAGTATCCTTTGTACTTGCCAGAAACCACGCCCGGAATGTCCCACGGCACAGTCCAAGCTCCTTGAATGCGCCCAAGGGCTGCAATCGCGTTGTCCAGAGGGTTCCAAATGTCGTCATAAGGCGAAATTTCGTACTCCCGAAACGTACTTGGAAGCACTTGCATCAACCCGGATGGACTTCCACCGTCGGAGATATATTTCGGATTGTAGGCATCGGGATTATATCCACTTTCGTGATAGGCGATGGTCACGAGATAGGGAAGCCACGTTTCATTGGCCCCTCCAGCGATTCCATGCGTAGCGTTATATTGCATGCGAATACGAATGGCTTCTCGAAAAATCGCGATCAATTGTTGCGGGGGCAAAGGAACGCCTTTACTAGGCGGTAATCCCCCTCCGATCATGCCGTCTAAAATAGATAAAGCGGCGGGGTCACAAAAATTTTGATCAAGCAAAAGTGCTTGCCGAAAAAGCAGCTGTTGATCACTGATGCGTGGCAACACATCAAACGCCTTTTCCGCTTCGTACAGTGGCGCATAATTCTTATGAATCAACGTCGCCCCTAAGAGCACAACGTGTTGCGTTCCGCTTCCACCAATTATTTCCCACTGCGTCTTCCAAACACCGTTGTATCGCGTGATCGTATTCAACACCATCTTGGTTCGGTACGTCACAAATTCTTTTATGCCGTTTTTTGTGTGTAAGATATGAACGACACGCAATGAAACGGGGACAAACGACGCTGCACGTGGTTGCAATTTCGCAATAATGTAAGCCATTGTCCGATAAGGGTTTGATGAATCCGTTCTTGCTCCAAGTTCGTGAAACGCTTCAAGTAGTCCATAGGGTAATCCTAAGTGAAGCTGCTGGATTTGTTGTTTTTCTTCTGCCGTCAGCCCGATCTGTCCATTAGATAAATGAATGGTTTGCATCCAATGAGACGATTGTTTTTTCTACTCTTGTTGCTGTTGAGGTGAAAATATCTCAATTGGATTTTGAATCGTTGAACCCGCAGAAAGCGCGGCAACAAAGAAAACCACAAGGAGGATGGGAACCAAAAGAATCCCCGTCCCCACTAGCACTTGCCATTTCACCCCTGATTGTATCGTGCGAATTGCTTCTTTGTTACGAAGGAGTGAACGTGCCGCACCCATTACATCGCCAGATGACATTTTTGCAGCCATCGCCGTTGCATCTTTTATGGCAGCCAGCTTTTCCTTTGCTCTATCCTTGGACTCCATTTACAACGCCTTTTGCCACTGCGCGGCGTGTGGCAATGCCCCAGGGATCTCCCACACGTGCCCATTTTTCCAAACATACGTATCAGGGAGTCCGCTTATTACTGTGCCAAACGGATTCGTGAAATCATACACAATCGGCCAACTGATATGGGTTTGTGACACCAGTTCTTGTGTTTCTGCGACCGCTTGCTGTTGCGTAAAAGTAGACGGGAATCCTGTACTAATGAGCAACGGAGTAGGCGAAACATGAACTTGCGCCAATTCTTGCAGTAACGCTTGTCCCCCTAAATTTGGCGAAAAGAAAATAAGTGGCTGCTGTTTTACGGAGACAGTGATTTTTTTGCCCGTTGCCAAAGAGAGCGCAAGCCCCTCATACCGTGCAGGATTCGACGCAAGATGCGTGCGCTGAGTGACACTAAGCACGTGAATTTCGTTTGTCGGCGTGGCTTGTGCGGCTTGTTCCGTTATTGAATGCTCACTGCCACAACCTGTTAAAAACAACGCAGCCACTCCAATCGCCAAAAAAGACACTCTAAACACTCTCGATCGTTTCAAAAAAAACCCCCCTTTGACTACGAGGGGGAGAGTAAGTATTTTAGTGGATTTGTTCTACATAAAGCAAACCACCAACAACAGGCTCGTCCACAGAACGAAAGAGTTTCACAGGAACCCATTCTGTAACAGGTACGTCTACATATCCGTAGGTGGGTTGTTCAACATATCCGTAAACGGGTTGACTGACATCGCCGTATACGGGGACAGTTTCTTGTTGGTAAACGGGTTCCGTGTTGTAGACGGGAACCGTTTTGTATTCTGTCGTGTATGTGGTGGTGTAATGATAGGGAGGGCCGTAGTGCCCCGCGATCCAACTTCCTCCGTGCACCCAGTGTCCTGTATTGACCCATTGGTGAGTCGTTTGATCCCAGTAGCCTCCTTTTTGCCAGTAGCCTCCACCACTCCAATGCCCTGCATACCACGTTGCAGTGCAAGTTGTGTGGGGAACAGAGTAACTTATCGTTCTCGTGCCTACCTGAACTTGTTCAGTCCCCACTTGTACATTTTCCGTTTGCGTGCCGATTTGCTCATAAACTTCTCGTGTGCCCGTTTGTTCGTAAACTTCGTACGTTCCAGTTTGTTCATACCGCATTTGATAGGTTTCAGTAAGGCTTCCGGGCATGGCAAATACAGTCTGACTTTTCGCAATAACACCCGTTGTTTTGGAATGCCCGGGAATGTAACAATCGAAATATTTTGTTTGAGCATGGGGGGCATAATAAAAAGCGTCTATCACACTCGGATTAACCCATGTGGCAGGATCATCATTAGGCCATTTGACAACCATCGCTCTAAACGCTGCTACGTCCTGCGAATCATACACATGTACATCTCCTGTGTCAGCCGTGCCTTCAACTGATACACTTGAGCCGCTGGAAGCACCTGCAATTAACAAATCACCCTGCGATCTTTCCAAAATGATCAAAGAATATGGGGGGCGTAAGGGCTGGTTTAACGAAGCAGTTAGAGTGATGTCGTTGTTATAATCATTCCCCTGCGCCGTAAGAGAAACGGTATATGCCACTGGTATCTCTAATGAATTGCTTTCGAGCGGGGGTTGCGCTGCGCTTTGTGGATACGTCCCCGCCGTTGGTGTTGTCGTCGATTCCAGATACGCGACAAATTGATCCCCACTATCAGAACCAGCTGGAAGCGTCCAGCTTGCCTGTGTTTGATCCCCCGTCACGCCTTGTATTTGTTCCCACTGCGAAAGAGATTCATTGTAAAGGTACATGTAATCTGTATAGGGTCCGTTTGCTGTTCCAGACTGCATTGGGAAATTCGCCGTCGCGGTAAACGCAACTTCTCCATTCGATAAATATGAATCGCTTAACGTTAAAGAGTTGTTCGCGTTCCAGTTGACTGATACATCTCCATCTTGCGTGGACTGAGTGGAATACGTCTGCCCGTTATACTGCAAAACTGCTGCATAACTGTGTTTCGATGCGTTATTTTGAACGGTTGTTTCTAGTGAAGATTCATCACTACCTGTATCTACGATTTGATTGGTCGTTTCATCTTCCACGGACAACGTATATCCGCTTGGCAAATACAACCCCTTTAGACTCGCCTGAAGAAGGACAGGTTCCTCGTTCCATACCCAATCGTTACCGTTATTTGTATTTTGCCACCATGTCGCACCGTTGTTCGCAGATGCTTCGATTTGCAATTGCGAATCTGTAGGTGTTGCTTCCCACGTATCCGTAAGCGTATTGCTTTGCGCGAGTTCTCCAGAAGTTGTTCCCCACGGGGCAATCACCGCCTCAAAGGTATCTGTTTCATTTGTCCCACTGACAGTGACCGAATCTGTTGTGCCTGAAAAGACAGGTGCACCTATCCACTGACCTGTTGTTTCATCATAAATTTGCAGTGCATCCCCTTGTGCCAATGAAACATCGTTGTTTGATGTGGCAGTTAAAGTGATTGGCTGCCCATTCAAAAACGTAGTGTCCGTTGTTTGTGGCTCTGTCGTTGCGAGTGTCACCTGAAAAGATGTGCTGGATGGAGAAGTGATTCCATTGGTTCCACTCGTTTGAGTAGACGGCGTAAATGAACTGGAATCCCCTGTCCCCCATTCATTGTAATAGGTTGCTTTCGCTGTAATTGGCATCGTAGGCCCTGCTTGAATCCCAAGCCACGAAAGAAGTTGCGGGAAAACAACGGGAGCTTGATAATGTACAGTGGCCGTAATGAGATTTCCGTTTTGTGAGATAGCGACGTCCGAATCTGTAAGTGTCGGTTTCCCATCCCACGTTACGGGAGCACCACTTGCCTGTATAGTTTTTAATGCCGCTTGATCCACTGCGCTGGTACTTGGCGTTACGGCGGCTGTCCGTGCTGCGTTTTGAGCGGCCATTTGAGCGATATGCGCCTCGTCCATGCGAATTCCAAAAAAACCCGCAATTTCTAACATTGCCGAAACAAACAGGGTCATAAAAAGGATATTGAATTGCTCTTCCAATCACTTCACCACCTTTTTTCAGCGTGGAACTATGACGACGGCTTGATACTTGCCTCTTCTGTGACGCGAATCGGCAGTACACCCTGTTGATTTGTCACCCCGTAAAACGTCGCAAGAGCTTCATAAACATCTGGAATCCGATATGTTGCGTCTTCTGTGACTTGCACCGTGGTTGCATTTGGAAACGAGACAACAGGCGGTGTGGTTGTCAGACCGGGAACCCTCAGTGGATTTTGATCAAAGGTTTGATCCACCCCCTGCGCTGCGGTCGCTTGGTTAATGACATAAGAAATGGCTCCCTCTCCTTGGGCGTTATACTGAACGGTTTGCGATTGATCACTTGCCCCTGCAAGCGCCGCTGCCCGCACACTTTGCACCACTTGTTGATCCACTTGCTCAATTTGATGATACCCATTCCACACCCACAGGCTCGTGAGCAAAAACGGGAGGAAGATCAGGACCATCGAAAAAATACCAGACACCAAAATCCCACCTTTTTTATGCGGGGAGGACGTGGAGTGTTTTTGCAAGATGAAAACAAGCCCACGCGCCCACTACAAGCGTCCCTACGAAAATTGAAGGGGCAAACGGCCGATGTAGACGCATATCTCCATTTGAAAATTGCCACAAAAAACAAAGAAATTGCGCCAAAAAACTTGCCATCGCAATCAACACCACCCCGTAAAACCCTGTAAACGTAGCAATCATCGCGAACAGCTTGACATCACCTCCCCCAATCCCATTTGCTCGCCACAAAATTCCTCCGATAAAAAGCCAAGCAAGGGCGCTTGCCGTCATGAATAGTACAGACATCGCGCCTTGAAAAACGCCATGCAAGAAAAGGGCAAAAAGCGCGCCGATAAAAATGAGCGTGTTTGAAATGGTCTGCGTTTGCATATCTTGTCGTGCGGCAAGAAAAGTGATGAAAAGAAGCCCTGCCCAAAGAGCAAAAAACAAATCCACAAAAAATCCCCCCTTCAAACAAAAGGGGGGTGGTAAGTATTTTGGTGAAAAATTAAGGCGTGGTGATAACCGTAAAGTCCCAATTTGGTCTCCCTGCAACCAATAACGCATTAGAAATTGTGTCTGTTTGTGAGCCGCACGCATCCGTTGCCGTCACTGTGATCGAAACCTCAGAACCGTTCGGATCAACGGATGGAAGCACAAAACCTGCCACATACAGATGATTCGCTACTTCAGTTGCAGTAGTCTGCCATGTTTGGGGCGTTAAGAGGTTCCCTGTTTCGGGATTTACCGCCCCTAAAGGGGGAGTGATCGTTGCGCTCTCTGTCACAGTAACGGGCCAATTCCCCGGCGGATACACAAATACGCGATCCGTCCACGCCGCCCCTTGGCGAATATACACTGGAAATGTACTTGTCGGCGCAAACGTCCCCATGTTTTCTACTTGTTGCTCTGCACGTGGCGGATTGTAGAGTCCGGTGATCCCAAACCATCCGACAGTCAGAGGGATGATTTCTGTCTTCCCTCCTGTAGTCAGCAAAGCGGCTCCGTCACTTGCGCACCCGACAGTATACGTACTGCTTGTCGTGAGCGCAAAAGCTGGCGAACAAACCAAAAGAGATGAAATTGAAACGCTAAGAAAGAAAACGCGTGTCAGCAAAGGGACACCTCCTTAAAAGGAGATAAATTCTTTGAACGTATAACTAAACGCGAACCCCGCGACAAGAAATAACATCGGAATGGCGATCAACAAAGCCGCTTGAAGCAATGCCGAAATCCGCTTTTGTTCCGCAAGTCGGTCTTGCGCGAAAAGTTCCTTCTCGCGCTCTTTTTCTGCCATCTGAAGCAACTGCTCACCGATAGGAATCTCTGCATATCTTGTCGCTTGCACCAAACGACTCGCGAGATGTTGTAAGGCGGGTAACGCCGTCGTATCCGCCAGCCACATGAGTGCATCTTCGAGAGTATCCGTTGTTTTCGTGCGCAAAATGGCCTCGTGAAATTTTGCTTTTAGAGGGCCGTCTTCCATCGCTTCATGCGCGATGAGCAAAATGTCTGATGAGTCTACATTTCGCTGATATAACTTTGCGATGAGCCGAAGTGTCCGACGCAGATCACTTTGCATTTGCGCGCGAGTTCGTTTTTCTTTTTGATACGGATACAAAAGAAAAGAGATAACGAAATAGAGACTTGCAATGAGCAACCACTTTTCTTCGTTTGGGTAAAAAAGCCCTAAAAGCGGAAATCCGATTGCAAAAAACAGGAGAAACCCTATCCATTGCCTTGCCGTCATCTGTACCCCTGACCGCTGTAACCAACGCGCAATGCGTTCTTCATAAAGCCACGAAGAACGCGACGGCAAAAACCTACGATTCATTATCCGATGTTCGATTGGCCGGATCACAAAAGAAAGCCAGATTAAAAAGAGAGAACCGCTTGTTACAACTCCGATCCACGTCGCGTTTATCTTGCATCACCACCTAATCGAACCAAACGATACACACCAACAAGCACAGAAAGCATCGTTCCTACAAAAAAGACGGGCATCCATCCGATCATCAGAAATGAAATTTTTGACTCAAATAACAGCGTACCGATTAAGAGCGCCCCCGCAAAAAGATACGCTCCATAACGAATAGACGCCGTTTTTGTGGCTACTTTAGCGCGAAACGTTTGTCGTTCTTCCAGTTCATCGGCCACATCTTGCCATGCTTGCGCGGTATGCGCGCCGTACCGTTGCATGTACAGCGTATACGTGGCGAGCCATTCGTAACTCTTGATCGAAAGTGCTCGCGCGCGTTCTCGCATCGCTTCCTCCCCAGAAATCATCAGCGTGTTCATCAGTGTCCTCACGCGCAAAAACTCTTGAACAATGACTGGATCACGGCTTAACCGCAAAATATCTTCAATCGCTTGCGCGGTATCCCCAGTGGCTTCTAGTGATTCAATGCCGATGGGCAACGCAGACTCACGCAATCCCTTTTCCAACCGAAGTGCGAAACGAAGACCGTATAGGCGTAAAGCCAAGTGAACGCCTACCAACGTCAGCACGCCAAACAAAACAGAAATCACCCACGCATCACCAAATAAAAGCGGAATCGCGCTTGCAACGATCGTAATTCCCGCCCATGCAAGCACCAATTGTTTTTCCGTGGTGCGCAAACCCATTTGCGAAAGACGCTGTGCGTGCCGTGCAATGAGTGAAGTGATAAAAGGTGTACGTTCTTCCCAAGATGTAGCAAGAAAAAACTTGCGGGTTTTTTCTCGTTCAAATCGCCAAAGTAAATACGAAAGTCCAATCAAAAGAAGAGAAATTCCGGTAAGCAAAAGTGCTAGTTGTCCACCCATTCTTTGGTAAGCACTCCTTTTTTCATGGCGCGTTCTTTCATTTCTTTCGAAAGGCCGTGAAAAGTCACTTCACCTGTTCGAACATCGCGCGAGAACACCGTGCGCCCAATGACTTGCCCCCGCGCCTGCCCTGTGATTTCTAACACTTCTTCAATTCCCATGTGTTCCGCTTCACGTCGCAAAAAAATGACGTGCGAAATTCCCCGTTGGATCATATCTGCAACCGTAGAACGAGGAGGATGGTGCGCAACGGCCATCCCTAGATTTTGCATGCGCAAAAGAGCATCTTGCGCAGAGTTCGCATGGAGAGTCGCCGCGACTAAATGGAGTCCGACGTTTGAGATGCGTAAAAACTCCCACAGTGTATCTTCGTCGCGGATTTCTCCGATCATCATGACATCCCCTCCCATACGAAGGGTTGCACGATTATTTTTGATCATGTTGACAAAGTGCACATTCCCTAGCTCTCCTTGATTCCATAGTCGAATCACGGAAGAAGGAAAAAGGGGCTGCATTTCAGGCGCTTCTTCGATGAGGATCAAGCGATGATCGGGAGAAACAAAAGCGCTCATCGCATTTAATGTAGTGGTTTTGCCCGCCCCTTGATTCCCCGCGATCACAAAAGAAGCACCGAGCTTTGGCAACCATTCCAGATAGGTACGAAGGCGATTGTCAGTGACGATTTCATGAAGCGCATAGGGATAAGAAAAGAGGCGAATCGTCAGTAGCGGAATCCGCTTCACCCGTTGCTCTGTACCTGTTCGTGACACGCCTGCCGATCCTTGCATGACGTGAAAGCGTGAGCCGTCTGCGAGAATCGCGTCAATTTCAGGGATGTTTCGCGCATAACGAAAAGAGGTTCCTGCTAGTTTCTTTTCGATAAAACGGTACACTTCTTCGATACTCGCAAATCGTTTCGGATAGGTCTTGATTTTTCCGCCTTCGGCATATTCAATCCACTCATTCCCTGCAACCCAAATCGTGGTGACTTTGGGGCGTGATTTTAATTCAGTCAGTACGCCATATTCATAGATGTCTTCCAAAAGTTCTTCGATGATCGGCGCGCGCAAAGTGTCCGGCACACCGATTTTCCGTGCGATTTTCGCTAACTGAATTTCCATTTCTTGCTCTTTGGGGAGCGTGGATAAAAATTCTTGATCTCGCTTATTCTCCGTGACGAGTCGCTCTTTCCACGCAGCAACTTCTTTTGAAGTTGTGTGTTTTTGAACGCGCAAGAGATTTTCATCTGGTTTACTTTGTCCCAACATTTGCGCCACCGCCTTTGCTCAAACTTGAAGACATTGTTCCTGACGGCATCGGCAAAGAAGAAGGCCCGTTTTGAAACGAAGCTGGCGGTTGGGCTAATCCCGACGGCGGCGGCGCGCCTTCGCTCGCTGATGCCGTGGGATAGGGAGCCGTATTTTGGAACTCGCTACCCCCAACCGTTCCCGCGATGACTTGTACATTTTTTGCATTCATCAGCGCTTGAATCGTTCCCCAAGGAGCACCAATCAACATGGCCGTTACATTGGGTGTGTTTTGTCCAAATGCCGAACTAATGGCTGCGTTGATCGCACCATTGGTTGCATTTACATCCGTACTCACAGAAAGCACCCAAATGTTTGGAAAGGCAGTCCCGTTCGCTAGAAGCGTCACATGCTGTCCCGGTTGAACGCCAGCGCTCAACAGGTTGTTTTCTACGTCAATCTGAACAAATGTTAAATTGGGATAGGTTTGCGAAAGATGTTGGATGGTTGAAAATAGATTCCCTTGCGCTGACAGCTCAAACGTTTGAAATGGACTCCCTGCGGGGATCGACATCGTTGTGACTTTCCCGACGACATTTTGCGTAATGGTATCCGCTTGAAGCGCCTCGATTGGCATTTGTACAACGTGTACTTCATTTTGTGTGATCGTTGTATAAGCAGGAATCGTTTGATTGGTTTCTTCAACAGAAATGGTTTTGACTGCCCCATGAAGAGCCATCACATTGAGTACACCTGATGCAAACACCCCTACGATTCCTGCTCCGAGGGCGATTTGATAGATTTTCGCCAAAACGCAAACCCTCCTTTCTTCTCCAATTCTTTTTCAGTCGTCTCTTCTTCTCCTAACACCCTCTGCCCAATTCTTGCTACTAACAGACTAAACGGACGGCGTGGCTGTTTTAAAACGACCGCTTCCCCCTTCTCATTGCTCTCAAAGACTTGTTTATCTTCTAGTGCATACCCAAACAAATCGCGATGAAAAAATTCTTTTTCGAATAATTCTGGAGCTTGTTTGTCGTAAAACTTGTTAAAAATCACTTCAGGAGGTTCAGGGAGCAATGCTTGATACTCTTCGTATACCGTGAGATACCGCTTGAACTTCGCACGATCCCCCGTCCCAACCAGAAAAGTTGTATCCGCTTGTCGTAAAGCAGAAACAAAACTTTCTCCTGCGTTTCCGCTGCCTAGATTCCAAATGAGCACATCAAAAGTAGCCGTCATCCACTGGTGCATATGTTCAAGAACCTCTGGACGAACCATTTTCCCTTCATCACTTGCCGGAAGCAAGAAGAATCCAAATTTTTTCACTGGCACGACGGCGCGTAAAATCAGATCATCCGTCAAATGCGGAACGCCAAAAAAACGTTCCTCCCACACGTCGATAGAAAGTGTTGTTTCGGCATGAAGGCGATCTTTGAGCGTACCAAACGGGTCTAAATCCACGACCGCCACGCGCTTTCCTCGCTGCGCAAGCCACGCCGCAAGATTCACAACGAGTGTGTCCTTGCCTACCCCACCTCCAGTGGGCAAAAGCCCTGCAAAAGCAACGGTTTTTCCTTGCTTGGTCTGTCCGTGTAAACGCGGGCGATTTTTCCGTTTAGGTTTCTTCGCCCACTCCACCAATTGCGCGGGATCAATTTCATCGCCAGTGATGGTTTCAACACCTTCAAACGGTTTTGAGAGGTCTGTCCCAAAATACAACACGGGAATTCCGCGTATTACCGCCTGTTCCATCTTCTTTGCCTCTGCAAACCACTCATCTACAATCCATGCATCGCCAACTCTTGGTTCGGGATAGGTCGTAGTGACTTCGTGCGCAATTTCGCTAAAATAAGGAATCAACTCTTCCCAATCTGTAATCAGATATAGCGTTTTATCCAACCTCCTTTCGACGAAAGCGCTCAATAAACGCTTCGCGCGTCATCGTGGCCACTTGTAGCGTCTGATTCCCAATCGCCCACCACGATTTACTTCGTTCGCACGACCCCCAATTGTTCACATTCATCCAGTAAAAATAAACGGAAACCAGCCGATGCCACCGTGTGTTTTTGTGGGTCGTTACCGTCCATCCTTCTCGTGCGTAGTTCAACCACACGCTTTCTGTTTTGATCGTCTCAATGTGTTTGTGTTTAGAAAGCGTTGCGGCAATTTTGGCATACGCTGCTTCACGGTCTTGAAAAAACACTTTACGGTCTTGTTTGTAAAAAAAGAGCGGTTCGTGACTAATCGTTAGCACCCGATCACGTTCTCGCGTAACATAATAGCGGGTTACGCGACGTGTATGATGAAAGAGACGATCATACAACCAGTTTCCTGCGACAACGCCCAACACGTAACCCATTAGCAAGTTTCACTACTTCCTTTCTGGGATTCGGTGGTTCCTTACTTCCTTTCTGGGATTCGGTGGTTCCTTTCCTTCGTGCGAGAACAGGAACCACCGAATCCCACCAAAATCCCGCCACGGAAGCCCCCGCATTTATGCGTGGGGAGGAAGCGGTGGTTCTCTCCTTTCATGCGCACCAACACGCTTTTTTCGTACTGCCAACCATCCGCTCTTTGCAAAACTGTGAAGTGTTTATGCGAAATCCCTTACGGGACTGGTAACGCTTAAAAAGTCTCTCCTCGCCCATGTTGAAAAAGGTCGAAAACAACAACCGCACCGCTTGCATCTCCCCTGCTCGCTTTTAACGGCTGTCCCATAGAGCCAAAGGCTGGAGAAGCACCCTTGGGTATGCACTTTTCCAACGTAGCTTTCGCTCGGGCTGGTCATAGTAGGGCTTTTACAAGCCCCCGGCTTTAGCCGTGGGGTCTATGACACCTTTAGGCGTTTAGTGCATTACTGAAAAAAGAACACCGAGCAGTACCCCGACAATTGCACCTAGTACAAGGCCGATAGCGGCACGTTTTGTCGAGCGACCAGTATCCCATTTTCCTTTGAAGTTTTTCCA
>NZ_MPDK01000037.1 GCF_003144315.1 Sulfoacidibacillus thermotolerans
TCCACGTACTTCTTGAGCATATCATAACGCTCTTTGTACGGTAGATGTGCAACATTTGGCTCGCACAAATCGAACACATGCCACGTCCAAACGTATTCACCTTCAATTTTAGATGTTGCACTACTTGTCTTGCGACATAAGTCAAAGTCCGTTTCGTCCCCAACGGCAAGCTCACCGTCCATACCATCATAGATGGGAGATCCAAATACCTTTGCGACCTGCTTATTTGCAAAAGATTTAAGACTTCGTCCAACAAGCTCCCCAAACGGTTTCATTCCACGAACTCCGTCAATTTTAGGCATGATACCTACAGGGTATTTCTGTTTAGCTGAATCCCAATCTGTTGCAAGAAAAGGACGAAATTTTTTAGTCATCTGAACCCTCCACATGCAAATTCGTCATGTATAGATTTTCTCATATCATCTAACCATTCTGAAGCAAGAGCTAAACCTTCATCCGTAAATGGAAACACCTTCTGTTTACGTTTACCATTAACTTGAATTGTGGCGCACCAACGCTCATAACCGTTATTGTTTACAAACCGAGATACACCTTTTACACCGGAAGTGTTGTTAACCTGAATAATTTTATTACAGTTATTTTGGCTTGATGTGGCTTTTCTAATATTACACCATCTATTATCAAAACCTTTCCCGTTTTTATGGTCTATTTCAGCTTGAGGATCTTCCCCTGTCATCCATTTCCAAATGACCCTGTGAACAAAGTAATCGCGTCCTTTAAGACCCACATACTTATAATTTAGACCATAATACCCAGCTTCCGCTCCAGCAACTCTTCTCCGCCAACTTTTACGCCAACTAAGAATGCCAGTTTCCGCGTTATAATCCAATAACTCTTTTAATTCCTGTTGACTATAAGGAATAGGTTTAAATCGAGCCATTGAAATTTACCTTTGTGTGTTCCCGAACAAGAAGTTTTAACTTCCTAACCCAAGATTGCTGTTTCTCAATGTTAACTTTCTTCGGTTTAGGAATAACGGATTTTGCTGTATCTACTTTTAACTTATCGTAGTCCATGCGTCGTCTACCTTTTCGCATGTGCATACCCGCAATTTCATCACACTTGTCTTGTGCAAGACTACGGGAATCCATCCTACCCGAATGACCTTTAACATGACGGAATTGGAAACTAAGCCTATTCTCGACAATAGTATCCATGAACCATTTATATACTTGCTGCTCTTCTCCTCTTGGTGGACGTTTACCTTCGAACATATGGATAGCTGCTTTGCAATCCGTCTGGAACAATATAACGTCGTTTGTGTAGATAAGTCCAGCTTCTATACCATGATACAAACCGTTAGCTACTGCAATACATTCAACTACGGTATTATCCGTGTGACCATGTGCAGGACCACCAAAAGCCTTCTTACCCCGTTTGGAGGCTACCCAAATTCCATAGCCTCCACATTTAGTACGGTGACAAAACGACGCATCCGATATTATCGTGATGAGCATTTAACCCTTCTTAACAGCGATCTTAACCTGTGGAGAACCTGGAGTTGTGGTCACGCATTCGTCAAAGATCGCCAACTGTTCCGGTGTTAACTGACGGTATTTAGCAACTCGAAGTTCTACTTTAGTTTCAGTAACTTCGTTGACGTCAACTCCAGCTTTTACAAGATCTGGAAGGATTTGACTAAAGATAGCCTTATCAACTTTACGCGTATAAGGTTGAGTTACAACAAGATCATCACCTGTATCAAGTTTGATCTTGTTAGTATTTTCGTTAAGACCATCTGGAAAGAAGACGCTAACCACACTTTGGCGCAGTGCGCGTTCTTGCGCTTGCACTTTGGCCAATTCTTCTTTCTTAGAATACCAGTTGTAAAGGAGTTCGTACTTCTGCTCTTCAGTTAAGTTCATTTCTGGTAGCTGGACCATGTTATTGCCCTCGTTGTTTGCTAACAGGGGTATAATACTTAGAATTAAATTCCTTGTAAATACCCCTAAATATGATTACAACTTACCAGTAGAACCAAAACCCCCGCGGCCTGTTTCTTCTACAATACCAGAAACAATGCGTGTACGAACCAACTCTACAAGACGCGCCTGCGCAATACGTTCGCCAACCTGGACTGTATAAGGTTCACTAGAGTCGTTATGTAGACGTATTTTCAACTCATCGCGGTAATCATGATCAATGATACCAATACAGTTACCTAAACGAATCCCGTGTTTAAATCCATGACCGCTACGTGAATAGACTTCCAGACCGTAACCATGTGGGATCTGTAACTTAATGCCCGTGCTGAACGTATACGCACGACCAGCATAGATTGTTACAGGTTCAGGTTCATCCGCATAGATGTCAAAGCACATAGAACCAGGAGTAGCAAATCGTGGCATTTGAGCAGTGTCCGTAAGGAGCTCCACGATTAGCTGTTCCGCAGTGATGCCTTTCACAGCACCGTTTTGAACCAAAATAGTACCCTTGACAGTTGCATCTTTCATAACGTTAGACATATTGTCTTTCTCAGTCATGTTTTTCACTCTCTTTATCAGACAGACGTTGTTCCCATTGTTGCTTTAACTGATAATAGCGATAAGCGTCTTCACCAGTTTCAGCTTCCCGTTGCATACGTTCACACCATTGAACAGGACTTTCCTCACAGCTCACTTCTTACACCTCCTAAGCGTGGCCGTTTCTCTTGATATATTCATAAGCATGTGATTTAAAGATCATGCGAAAATCCTCCAGGGATATTTCACATCTTGGAGGATCTTCTTTGTGATGTTTCGCTTCATCAGCGAAAAGCATGATAGGGTTCATATACAGGACTACGCGCCAGGGCTTTTTATTCTGACGGTACATAAGAACTGGAAACTTGTCTGCTTCCAATGCACTCTTAACACACTGCGCCCACCATGTGTTAATTGATAGCTGCTCCTGTCTTTTAACTTCCACCGCATAGAAACAGGTATTTGTGATATCACAACCACCTACAGCACTCTGATTCTGGTTACGTTGTGCTATGGGCTTTTCTGGATAAGTCATTCCAAGAGCGTCGTAAACTTCTTCGTAGATGTCATTAAAGAATTTACAAATTTCACGCTCACCTGTTTGACCTTTAGTACGAGGATTAGCTCCCATGTTATAAATCTCCATCCAAAAAATAGGGGGTACACAAGTACCCCCGAAAGCGAAGCATATAATAGATAATAACATGTCAGCGAGAGGCAGCCTTCGAAAAGGGGTAATCTACCAACCACTCTCGCAAATAATGTTAACCTGTTTACGTGTTTGATTACAATACACGAATTCGTCAGAATTCACAGGTCATACCGTACATTTTTGCCAATGGCCCATAGAAAATGACAGCGAAGTGCAGACAACTTCCAGCCCGTCATCATCACGCACCACAGGCAAAGCTAGGCCGCTACGGGCGTTATGTACAGTGCGGTGAACTCTATACACAGAGTTATGCGTAAAGCGCCGCGTGTTCGCGTTTGTGCAGCGTAATAACGCTCCGATATGCACAAGTGGAGCGGGCATAGTAAAGCCGATCATTAAATCCTTCTCTTTCTTATTAGGCTGGCGTACAGTTACATTCATTGTGTCGTCCCCTCATTTAAAGATTCCAGGCGCTCACCTAACAAAATGAGCGATTTAATTTGATGCGGTTTCTTACCAAGATGTTCAGCAATGTGGTTATAAGTAAAACCTTTCTCCCGCATACGATAAGCAGTAATGGCGGCATTGCGATTGCGGATATCGGTTTTCTTACTCATGGTAAACTAACTCTCCTTAATTTAGCTTCAATACGATTAATTAGCATCGACATACTACGATCTGCAACCATATGATGCGGTTCGTAGTAACCATATGCCCAATAGTTTACCTCTTGCCCACAATGATTACAATTAATCTTTGACTCGCATACAGGCGAATAGTAGCCATCAACTTGATCTACGACAGTCTCTGTAAACTCAGTGTGACCACACTTTGGGCATCGTATGCACTTCATTTTCTTGTCGTAGTTTGAGCGAAAAGTATAAGGCTTCCACCCTAACACCTTGTATATTTTGCTAGGCATTAGTGAAGATTCTCTTTAGGTTGTTCTTCACCCACCATAAGATGGTGCAATTTGCTACATATGTTTGATTTCTGCCAGGCTTTCTCAATTTCATCTAACGAGGATTCTGGTTTACATAAACGATAGGCTTCTATGAAAGAATTCTGAGCTGTTTCAATGATTGCCAGAGATGCTAACACTCTCTCGTCTAACGTCAGTTCTTCAAATTTATCACACATATTATTTCTCCAGCTCAATAATGTTTAGAATGATTACCTTATCAACTTCAATCTGTCCCTTGATTATTTTTTCAACTTCTTGAATTGACTCCATACTAATATCTGGCATAATCACACTTACATTTCCAAAACCTGGAGCAAGTAAATTAGCTTTATTAAAGCTATACGACACCATGAATTTTCTACGTTTTTCGGTGACTTGCTCAGTCTGTTCACACTGGTTACATTGATCTCCCATAAATATAGGATCCTTTTCTGTTTCGTTAATACATTGGATAAGTTGATGTATAGTTACATCAACATAAATATCACTACGCTGAAGCTCTTCTACGAATTTGTCTTCGCAACGAATCGGATTGTGCATAGTGCCAATTTCATAAACTTCAACATGAGGGATAAGTGGCAATAAATATGTTCTTACCAGTTTTATCAGAATTTGGTGTGGATCCCTTTCATCTAAACTGATATTGTTATCCTCACAAAAATAATCAACAATATCGCCATCACCGAAACCGAACTTACTTGCTAAACTTTCAGCACGAAGTCTTATAACATTACCCTTCATTTAAACACCCCAAGTTAAAAGAACGTACCAGTTAGCACATACAGCACAGCGTCACGCAGTGTTGGTAACAAAGGCGAGCAGTTAGGAACGCTGTAGAATTTACGTGATCCCACTTTAACACTTACTATTGTAATAGAACGTTTATTGCGCTCTACTGCGTAGAGACCACCACCAAGACGGCGGACTTTATACAGAGGTTGATGCTTTTGCATGTTTTAACTCCTTTCCTTTATTTGCTGACGCGTATGGCTCTACCTGTTAAGAAGGTGTACCCGCAGTGCCGCATTAAGTCACGCTCTTCTATTACACTTCGTAACTGGCGTGACAGCGTTTCATAGTAAGGACGGACCTCGTTCTTACTTATGGCTAAAGCATAGGCGAACAGTTGTTCCGAGTCAACACGATTAGACTTGATTCTTTTAATTGCCTGCTCAATGCCTGGGAACTCCTCATCCTGGTATAGAGCACCGTACACAATTTTAATAGCTGCTAGATTGTAACTGGACATTTGACCCTCGGACGTAAAATAATTCTTGATACCTATTGCATTCCTAAGGAAATGCTCTATAGTATGTATTATACAGTTTGTAAGCGGAGGAACACAAAATGACTCACCAAGATCTTGTAAAAAGAAACATCAGAAATGCAATGAACAAGTCAGAGGAATTCTCACACAACTGCATAGACGGAACTCACAAGATTAAGTACACATACATGAACTCTTCAACTGTGGTTACGTTTGAGAAAGGTGAGTATCATGTTGGAGACTTTTCAACACCGGATTATGATGAAATGTTTGAATATGTCGTATGTGGCTTCTTAGAATTGCATGAATAATATAATGGGCGCATATAGCGCCCATTTTTTTTATAACTTAATAACTTCGTTCATTCTCTCAATGTCCACCAAATAACATTTCATCCTCGGTGGTGTAAACTCAGCACCGAAGAAACTTGAAAAGTCCATTGGCCTCATCTCAGTAAGAACTTCCATAGACATTAAACCATAGATTGTATTGTCTATGACTTGCAAGATGTTGTCATTTCTTGTCTGTTTGAACGCTTTAAATTGTCTACAATAAGTACATAAGTCACTCCGTGCAACAATAAACGCACCCTTGAACATCGGGAACCGTTTATACACGCCAGCTTTAACTTCCCCATCCAAGAACTTCTTGATAGAGTTGAGCATTATTTTCTCACGACTGGTACTATCTGTAGAGCCAATCTGCCCACTATTACGCTTCTCTAAGAAACGCTCGTTACCCTGATCAATAAATGACTCAGCCCAACGATAATGTTCCATAGTAACAACAGGACGCTCACTGTTATCCGCTACAGCAAGAAGTGAGGCGATACGCAATACCTTCAACGCCTTCCTTGTGTACATCTGACGAATTACTTCATCCTGTACTTGTTCACCGTCATTACCGCTATTCAAAAACTTCGCAACAACATTATCAAGGTTATCAAATGCTTCGTGTACATCTGCTTCCATTTCAACATAACATGGAGCAGTCCCTGACATAATACGCACAGCTTGTTTATAGATAGCTCCAATAGTCCGCAGAATTGCTTCTGGATATTCCAGGAGCATACTCTTATTCATTAGTGGCCTGTTAGCTGTACATTCCCATGCAATAATACGAGACATAAAACCACTAGACATCATGCGGTCATCAACGTTCCCATAAAATTCATCCGGTGTAGTTTCACCTGCAAAACTATATGCCTTGACCTTACCACCAGCGGTTGTATTATCTTTGCTAGAGTGCTTTGAACCGCCAGAGAAAGCATAGAAATGCCCCTTATCGTAAAGGGAAAGCATTTCATCCATAATATCTTTAGCTTTACCGACTTCCATCTTACCGTTACGGAAAAATGCGCCGACTTCAGTCTTATAGTTAATGGATGAGCCACAAGACATAACCGATGTATCCATAATGACGTCTTTGCGCAATGCAGCATCAGACGCATAGGTACTGGTATCTAAAACACGTTCAATACCGAATATCTGCTGGCCGTCTTGACCGCCATAATTGGACACCTGAGAAAGAATGGTTTCAATGTTAGAGCGAAACGCTTCTTTACCAATACCAGAACGTGCAATTAATACAAAGTAGTTGTTCAGACCGCTTCGTGTAACTGTGTTCCACGCCTTACCGCACATACCACTAAATAAAGCAAGAGCAGACAGAATACTAATGTCTTTAATAGGCAACAAGCTCGCTTTATACATATTACGAGCAACCTCGCCCATAAATCCTGGAGGCCAAGCTAAACCGTCTGCCTGTTCTTCAGTGTAATTACCATCTGTGGTCAACACTTCTTCAGGTGGGCGTTCTGGTGTAGTTGCCTGGCGCAGTTTCTCCGTGCGCTCTATAGCTGCATTAACGTTATTCTGAACTATCTGCATAAGTCCCATAGATTTAACATGGGCATCGTAGCGATAGTTGCGAATCATTCTATCCAGGTGGTACGGACGCTTAATTTTTTCACCAGGCATACGACGTGAATCATCGTAACGACTACTCATTGGTGAATACATGAATAGACGTCTTACCTGGAAATTGTACTTACTCTTAAAGCAAAGAAAGTCAATTAATGCAAATTCTGCTTCAGACTGAGAAGGGAAACAGCGTTCACCGATAGAAGTATCAACTTCTTCAGCTCTCCAACGACCTTCCCATAGCTGTTTAAACAACGTTCCGTTTTCTTGTTCGCACAACTGGATATAAACATCCTGATCCTCCATTGCATATGGGTCGTTACTGAAATCTTCTTCAGTAAGTTCCAACATTTGGAAGCCATCGGATTCATTAATTTCACTCATCTCTGACATAAGTTGATGAATGAGATTAGCAATATACCCTTCGCTTTCACTACCTGGAGCACCAGACACAGTACGCGGAGTAACATCCCAGTGATCGCCTGTACAAATAATAAAGCGATACTGCGAATATACTTCTACACCATCACGGCGCTTACCAGCTTGAGGGATGGAATAAATCCATGTGTGCAACCCATCACCGCTTCTGGAAATTTCCGTATAGCTGTGGAACGATTCAACAATCTTCTTATATCGCTCACCAGCAACTTTCTTTTCCATTTCAGACATGGTGTCTTTAATATCCATGTCTATACAACAGAACGGGTCACTTGGAAGTAGATAGAAACCTAAACGCAGATTATGACCGATTTCGTTATAGTAACGAATACAACGTTCCGCATCTTCAAAGGACATTAGTAAATGCAAGTTAGACGGTTTTTTATCGTTGCCGTCTTTACGAAGTGGGACCATATCCCCTAAATCATCGTCCCATACATAAGGTTGTTTTTCTGATGATGTACCTGGATGGAAACCGCAGACAGCCCACTGTTCGTATTGTTTAATTTCTTGAGGAAAAAGTTCCAGCATGTTATTACCTTAAAACGTAGCGGGATTAATTTCAAATAACGAACGGGATGGTACAACATCAAAGTTGACATCTACCAGCTTAAAAGAATTCGTGTAAACACACCATGTACCGACCTTTTCATTAAAGACGGGCTTGTCATTATTAAATGCGTACACGCAACCATCAGAATCTGTTGCAATATATCTTGTGTCTTTTGGTACTTCTACATCTGAACCATAATAGTGAACTGTAATTAAATCTGACATGTTATTCTCCTACGATCCATTAGGACACACATAGTATATACTGATGGATCGCAGGGGGTTAACCCCCTGCAGATTATGGTACTAAGACCCAGCGACAAGCGATAGGTTGGCACGTTATCTCTTCTTTAGAGATATTTATACGATCTTTAAAAATTATTCTCGGATAAAAGTGTTTCATATAATTATCAGAAGCTACTTTATATTCGGTCTTTAATATACGTGCGCTAACAATAAATTTTAAATCTTCCCAATCTTTCATAGAATCAGCAAAAGACAGGATACGCCCATTTCCACGGACTTTAGCGGTTGACTCAGCTGGTAGTCTGTGGTCAATATCACACGGTAAGTCTAAAGCAGGTAGCTTCCCTTTGATTAATTTATCGGTATTAAAAGAGCCAATTTCCAAAGTATGGATATTTTGACCTTTAATTGGTTCTTCAAATTTAACATCGACAACGAGTTTGACTAGCATATATTACCTTCACAATTACCATAAAATTTCTACACTTTCAGTATCCATCTGACTCAATGGTTGCTTATATGAGATCGTATATCCAAATGATACCAGTTGTTCAGTCACCTTTCTCATTACAGGACGTGCATTAGGACTACCAATTTCACTATATGGCTTTTTAAATAATTTAATATGATCCCTGCCATCTAGAGACGCTTTAGTAATCCATTTATCCAAATCATCAAGATATGCACTGGTATCCAAATTTTCACTATTTGTACGAGCTTCTTGTGCTGTAATCATAATTATTGCTCCATAGCTTGTTTGATCAATGCGTCATGGATAAGTTTCGCAGTAGACGCGTTCCACAGTTGTTCGTCTGTCTGAACTTCCTGGTTCCACTGCTTGTCAAATAAACCTTCTTCATACGCATCTTTGATACGCTTGCACAAAGTAAGGATGTCGGTTTGAAGAATATCAATTTCTTCTTGAGTTAACGGAGTCTGGAGTTCTTTACTCATCCTTATCACCTTCTTTATTCAGTTGACCACATTGAGAATTCCACGCTACGAGGAATTCGCGCTTATAATCACCTTTGCGCATACGTTCGAACCATTCAGTGTGGTCATGCGGGTTGTCGCTTACTTTATAGTCAATATTAACACACGTTTCTTTGAAATCCATACCTTCCAGGTCCACGTTATAACAGATATCGATTTCAATACCCGGCTCAGTTAATACCCAAAAACCATCGCCATCAATACATTCGCACCACTGAGGTTCATTCTCGAACGCAGTTAAAGTACCGTCCTCGTCAACCGCAAGGTATTTCGCCCACACTGGAACAAATAACACTTCACCGAAGTAGCGCACAGCCTTCTGAGTAAGATTAATTTGCATCTTCACCTCCCGTTACCAGTTCCAAAGTCTCACGAAGTAGACGTTCGACCTTCGATTTATTTTTGATAAGCTGATATTGACGATCCACCACCAGCGCCTTCTCGCGGTTACGCATAAGGTATTCGAACGCACTTTGAAAATCTTCGACATTACCCGTGTAACCTAAAGCCTTGGCGACGTGCGACACACGATGGAACAGGAAATCCATCGCGTCCATAACTTCCATCGCATTCACAATAGCGTCAATTAAATGCGGATTTGTATTCGGGTCTACCTGTTTGGCTTGTTCAAGAAGTCGAACCTTTGCTTTATATAAAGGTGAATTGCTTACCGTTTCCATCACTTCCTCCATATCTCACGCGATTGTTCAATACGGATACTATACCGTATAAGTTTCTGCATAACTTTATGCAGGTCATCAAGATGTTTCCGTAAACGAAGACGTTTCTTGATAGCCCACAGGTTCTTCATATCCGTCCGGTTGAGCTCTTCCCTTAAATGTAATGAAAAGTCAGTCTGGTGATCTAAGATAAACTGAATACGCATCAAAGTATCCGACTTACGATAATCAGGATACCACTTAGGAAGCACATCTTGTTCGCCAATCATCTTACGCTCCAAACTGATCAATGTATTCAATGAGCTCTTGAAATTCTTGCTGTAACTGCACATTACCACTATTATTCGTCTGAAGTCTAACGAGGCGATCTTTGATATGTGCAATGTGGTCAGTGCTCATTCGACGCTTCGTTACATTGCACCAATGAACAATACCGTCTTCGATATATGCACGACGCGCTTTACCACGCGGATATCGCAGCGGCCTTATTTCACACTTATCGTCCACCCACTTAAAGCCCAGGATCATAACACCGTTACCTTCCGTGTCAGGGCACACATCAAAGCAACTATTGAACCCTTTACTGCGCATATACTTGTCGAGCGGAATCACACAATCCACCTCTAACAACCAGTACCCGAAGTAGATGTCAATAGTGAACACCATCCCCAACATCGGAGCCGACCAGCACATATACTT
>NZ_MPDK01000038.1 GCF_003144315.1 Sulfoacidibacillus thermotolerans
AACAGAAAGGATGAGCATCATGGAATACGATCAAAACCTACAATATGATCCAGATTTCTTAAAAAAGCTAAAGGAGGTTGATGGCAACCCCATTGAACAACTGATCATTGATTGACATCCATATTGTACCACCTTGAGTACAAATAACAACGCTGCGTATATACGGAGCATACGCATCATACGCAGCAACATTTTAATTATATAAAAATGAAAATGTATTATTTGTTCATCGAAAGGGGGTGAAGTGATGACGCATAAGGAGGTTGGCAGACTTTTGCGCGAAATTCGGCACAGCGCTGGCGTTTCGCAAGAGGATGTGGCATTTTTTGCAGGCGTGCAACAACCCCACATTTCCCGCATCGAATATGGAATCAATGCGGCGACACTGCCGATTTTAGTGGGATACGCGAAAGCTACGCGTAACCATAAAAAAATTCTTGAATTGATCGAGAGGGAGATTGGAGGGAAAACCCATGAATGCAGTCACAAAAAATTCGCGGGAGTTGGTGCATAAGAAAAATGATTGGGCAGGAATCGGAGTTGTGGCGTTGTTTTTCCTTGCTGCACCTTTTGCGGGGTTCATTGTACGCATTCTTTTAGGGGGTTTCTAATATGGAAAAGCTGACGAATTCCCGCATCAGTGCAAGGCAACGGTGTCCGCAAAAAGAGCACTACCAATACGTAGAGCGTTTGCGCCCTGTGGATGTTCAGTGGCCGCTTGTAATCGGCAGTGCGTGGCACAGAGGTCTGGAAATGGTGGGGGGAGGGGGTGACGAAGAAGAAGCAGTGCGGGGAGGGCTGGAAACCTTTGGTTTTATCCAGCCACAAGATGAGGAAGCGGCGTTTCGGCTTCAACTTGAAAAAGTACGAACGGAGGTGATGATTCGGCAAGCAGTGCGACGCTTTACCGCATACCCTTTTACCGCTGTTGAGCAAGAATTCACCGTGCCCATTATCAATCCGGCTAGTGGACGCAAGAGTCGCAAGTTTGTATTAGGCGGAAAGATGGACGGAATTGTGGAAGCGAACGGAAAGTATTGGCTCATCGAAAACAAAACGACGGGCATGTCTCTTGATGTATACCGCACTTCCTACGGGTTATCCAATCAACTGACGCTGTATTTGTACGCCGCATCCAAGGCGTTTGGGCATCCGCTAGAAGGAGCCATTATGCGCACAATCGTCAAGACACAAACCAAGCCCAAGATGAGAGCGGGGGTTGTGATTGAAGATTGGGACGAGTACAAAGATCGGCTAATGGGGATGTACGATGAGGAACCCGAACGCTTCATTGCAGAGGATTTTGTGTATCGGACATCGGAACAGATCGAGCGATTTGAAAAAGAATTGTGGGCGGAAACACAAGAACGGCTTTGGCAAGACAAAACGGGAATGATTCGACACAATACCAGCGCGTGCAACGACTATGGTGGGTGTCCCTTCAAGCCGCTTTGCTTAGGGATAGAAGGGGCGAGAGACTCCTTATTTCGAGTCAGCGAAACTGTGCACGATGAATTGCCATCAGAATCTGCATAACTCAACATACAACGAAAAAACGGGAGGAATTGAAAATGACAAATTCAATCACGGCGTTCGATCAAAATTATTTGCAACGGTTAGGAATCAACGAAGCAGAAGCCAAGGCGATTGTGGAAGCTGGTTTCACGCTCGAAGAATACGAAGCGACCCTAGCGACCGCACAAGAGTTGGAATCCAATGCCGAACTTGTGCCTGTTCGCTACAAAATTATCGCTCAAGCAGGAGCGTTCATGAACGAAGCAACGGGCGAAGTGATTCCTAAATTAAAAGTACAAATTCCGTTTTTTCACACTTCACGCGTTTTGTTCCCAAAGCAAGAACAAGACAACCAAGAAGGAACGATGCCGTTGTGTTCCAGTGTGGACGGGAAGGCAGGGCAATATGTCGATGAAAATGGCGTAATCATGCCGCGCTCGTGTCAGGGGTGTCCGTTTGATGTATACGGCTCTGATTTTAATGGCGGACGCGGCAAAGCATGCAAAACGATGCGTCGTCTTTATGTCTTGACGGCGGATTCCGATGTACCAGCGGTTTTGAATCTTCCTCCGTCAAGTCTCAAAGTGTGGGATCAATTTGTGAGTGCGGTACGGTTCCAAGGTCAGTTTGTAAGTTCGTTTGAAATCGAGCTGGCTCTTGAAAT
This sequence comes from Sulfoacidibacillus thermotolerans, assembly GCF_003144315.1. GTDB lineage: Bacteria > Bacillota > Bacilli > Alicyclobacillales > SLC66 > Sulfoacidibacillus > Sulfoacidibacillus thermotolerans. The sequence continues at coordinate 2,180 of NZ_MPDK01000038.1, forward strand.
CAAACGAAACGGCGCGAACACGTGGTCGCAGCTCAAACAGCCCACCGTCGTTCGCGCGCTGACTCCTGTAGAACGGATGCGTGTACTGAAGATCGGCAAGGAATTAGAGGAAAAGCATAAATCCTACAAAGTGTCGGTTGATGATTACACAGCCATTGAATTGCCGCCAGTCCCTGAAATTCCACAAGAAGATACAAAAGCAGTTAATTCCTAAACCACAAAGGCTTTTCGCGGGTTGAGCCACAATCAGCCCGCACTATGGGGAGTAGAGCCACCGTAGGCGATGGGTGGTCACGAACAGACTTGGCCGTAGCAGGTTCGATTCCTGTTATTTGAGTTGGTCACATGGAGCTAGGTACACCCGGTTCGACTCCGGGACTCCCCCAAAATACCAACAAGGTGGGAATTCGAGTGTTACTTGCCGCGGGACTGTTTTTTGTTGCTATGGCTGTCATTGGATTCCTTATTTTTGGGGAATCAATCCCTCATTTTTTTCTGTTCCTCAATTTCTCGTTATGGGCTGTATTGGCTTCGTTCTTTTTCCGATCTGCCTATCATGCAACTGTCTCTTCTATCGTACTTAGTTTCTATCTGCCATTCGTCATCCCTCTTTTAATCTTTGCAATAGTTCTTTACTTTTTTGCGTTTTGGATTTTGAACGATTAACGGTCTTTCGCGGGCTGTGCCAAACAACCCGCCCCAGCCGAAAGGCAAACTAAATCCAAGGAGGAAATCAATCATGGCGCTCAATATTGACGAAAAAATATATCAACAAGTATCCGGCAATTTGCAAGGATTCGATCCGCTCCCTGATGGCAATTATGTCGTTATGGTGGAGGAGTCAGAAGTACGCGAAAATAAATCCGGGAACGGCTATCATCTCGCGCTCAAATTGCGTGTGCAAGGCGGCCCTTACCGGAATCGGATCATTTTTTTGAATCAAGGGTTAACGAACAATCCAATCTCTTTGCGCCATCTTAAAAATGCACTGGACGCATTTAATTACCAATACAGCGTGAACGAACTGGATCAGTACGCGTCTACTCTTTTGGACAAAGTTGTCGTTGCAAAAGTAACGCATTCCAAAGGTGAAGAAAAAGTTGCTCTTTCACAAATCAGTCCTGCTCTGCTCGAACGAATTCAGGCAACGACCATGCAAGTGGCGGCGGAAAACAAAATCGAAAAAGAGAGAGTCGTTGAGTGGCTCGAAAACAAGTACGGGATTCGTGTGAATGCCGCAAGTTGGATCGCCGCAAAAGAAGCGATTCTCGCAGGGGAGTTTCGTGTAACGAAGGCAGACAAGGACAACTTCAATGAAGAAACCGAGGAAGAGGAATATTACTTTTAGAGAAAGGAGAAAAACCCATGCAACTTGTCACCGCAACAAGGCAACAATCGCTTGCTTTGCGCAACTATCAACAAGAGGCGATTGAAGCCATCAAAAACAATAAATCCCGCCGTCCTGTGCTTGTCCTGCCGACAGGCGGCGGGAAAACAGTGGTTTCTTCTTCGATTATCGCAGAACGGGTAAAAAAGGGGACGGTGCTTTTTCTCGTCCATCGCGAGGAGTTAATTCATCAAACAGTAGACAAATTTCAAAAAGTATATGATGCCACAGGAGAACTTGGTTCAACCGTCCGCGTAGGAATTGTACAAGCGGATCAAAATGAAATGGATGCAGACGTTGTCGTTGCGAGTGTCCAAAGCTTTGTGCGACGTTTAGAAGACTGGAAAAATATCCACCCCAAAACGCCAACGATTATTACAGATGAATGCCACCATGCGACAGCGGAAACGTATAAAAAAATTTACAAAGAACTAGGGTATCTTGATCACCTATTGGAAACTGACGGCGATGCGCTTGAACAAATCGGGGACATGCACTTAGGACTAACCGCGACGCCGTTTCGACGGGATCAAGCGAAATTAGATCAGATTTATGATGGAGTGGCTTATTCCGTTTCCATGAAACGACTGATCGACGAAGAGTATTTGGTTCCACCTGTTTCTATTTCAGTGCCTGCTCTTGAAGGCGTAACAAGTCCGAATAAAGGGCAAGACTTTTCAGATCGAGAGTTAGACGCTGCGCTAAACAACGAAATTGCAAATCAAAAAATTTACGAGATTTGGAACGAATATGCCAAAGATCGACTGACGATTGGGTTTGCCACGTCCGTTGATCACGCGAAAGATTTAGCGGATTTGTTTTCTGGTCGTGGCGTACCTAGCGCCTATGTTTCTGGCGCAACCCCTACAAAAGAGCGCAAAGAAATCATCGAAAAATTTACCCAAAAAGAAATCCAAGCTCTCTTTAATTACGGAGTACTGACGGAAGGGTTCGACGAACCTGAAGCCTCTGCGGTGATCATCGCGCGCCCCACCACGAGCATGGGACTCTATCAACAAATGGTTGGCAGGGGCTTGCGAATTGCACCGTGGATTGGGAAAAAGGACTGTCTGGTGTTGGATGTCGTCGGTGTGTCCGAAAACTTCCCGCTTGTCACTGTTGAAACTTTGCTTGCACCTGAAAAGGGAGAAGTGGCAAAAGGAAAATCTGATTCTAAGCCAAACACCGAAGCAGGAGGATACACATTCAAGCTCGCCAAAAGAAACAAAATCAACTGGCGAGAGTTGCGTAAGGGGAAGGTTTACGAAGTTTCAGACTTCGATCAACGGTTTGTGCGAGTCACTTTGGTTGACGAAACCACCGCACGGGTGGATGCGGGGGTGCGGGATGAAATCAACCCGATGTCCCAAAAAGTGTTTCAAGGCAATCTTTCCGATGCGTTTGAGTATGCGAACACCTATGCACACGTCAATTTGCAAAAGTCAGCCGTCTCTTCCACAGCAGGTTGGCTTGATGAAGCTCCTACCGAAAAACAAATCGAAGCGCTAAGAAACCGCGGAATTCTTGAAACACCTGCAACAAAGGAAGAAGCAGCCCGACTTTTGAATCGAGCAACCCCAAAGCAAATCGCCGTGATTGATAAATTTTTAAAACGAGCGCGCCTGTCTGCGATGTATTATCCCGACACCATGCAAGAAGCCAAAATTATGATCGACCTGATTTTTTCAAATCACTGGGAGGTAACGGGGGCTTTATCTGCAATGCGTCGCGCGCTCCCGTATAAGTTCGATGCTTGATCCACGAATCGATCCACGCGAAGACATGGCTGGCGCTGATGTTTGGAAGTTTGTCGTTACGCACACGAAGAACGAAGAAGATCGATGGTTTTGGCACGCGGTGCGTTGTGGCGGGTATCAGTTTGTTCAACAAGATTCTAAATGGCGACTTGAACCGTCAGGGCGAAAAAACGAGGAACCCCTCTTAGACGAGAAAATGAGGGAAAAGGCAGAATATATCCGTCGCACGTTGGCCGTGTTGCGCGAACGAGACCAAAAGCTAAAAAAATAAAGAGTGTCTAGTTTCGAAGGCTCTTTCACCAAGGATTCCTCAAAATGTTGTTAAAAATAATTTTATCTTGTATTATATAATCAACAAAACAATTCGAAGGAAGGACGGAGATCGCATTGTTTCCAATGTCACCACGTTTTGCGCAAACTGTTTTCTATCTCAGTGGCCCCATGTCGGGGTTGCCGGATTACAATTATCCAGCATTTTTTGAAGCAGAAAGCGCGTTGTTTTCGCAGGGCTATCTTGTGGCAAATCCAGCGAGAACAAATCTCCCAGAAGGGTCGCCGTGGGAAGCGTACATGCGGGACGATCTGCGAAAGATGTTAGGAGCAGATGCGGTCGTTGTTTTACCGGGGTGGGAAACGTCGCGCGGGGCACGGCTTGAAGTGCAGGTTGCAGAGGCGTTAGGGATGCCTATTTTCGCGTATCCCACACTTCATAGAATCCATCCGGGGCTTTCAGAAAGTAGCGCGTAAGAAAATTTTCTTACGCGCCCGTGTCATAGTATACAGCAAATTCTATGTTAGGAGGGGGTTGCCGTGGATACTCACTCTCACCCCATAACATTACCCGAACCTTTTTTGAGCTATGCCTCATTAGGGTGGAGGATTTTTCCTCTTCATAGTATCACAGAAGAGGGAAAATGTACATGCCGCAATGAAGCCTGTCCCAACAAAGGAAAACACCCCATCATAAAAGGATGGAGAGAAGCAGCAACAAGCGACTCTGAACAAATCGCTGCATGGCTCTCGCAATATCCTTTTGCCAATTGGGGACTTGCAACAGGCGTAGGAAGCGGCGTTGTTGCAATCGATATTGATCCTCGTCATAACGGGGACGAATCATTGATCAAATTAGAATCTGATCTCGGGATTGACCTTTCTGAAACGGTGACAAGCCTTACAGGGGGCGGTGGACAGCACTATCTATTTGCTACGTGCGAATCGTATGCGAACACAACTCGCTTCCGTGGACTTGACGGAATCGACGTGCGTGCAGATGGTGGATACATCGTCATTCCGCCCAGTCTACATCATTCAGGCAGACGGTATGAATGGGATGTCGCGCATGACCCCGCTGATATGGTTCCTGCGCCTTTGCCCATTTCGCTTGCTGCTGCACTTAAACCCAAAGAGTCGGAGTCAATTTTAAACTCTCCCATGCAAAAGTGGGATGATTTGCCGCTTGATGTGGCGCGGGAACTCCCCAAAGTGTGTTGGTGGATGACGGACGTTGCCAAACGCTATGCGCAAGGGGAAAAGCGTGTAGTGAGCTACGAAGAATGGATCACAGGCGCCTCGTGGTTTCATGCGGCAACCCCTTCATCGAGCGAGCTATTTCACGAATGGTCGGCGCTTGATCAAGAGCAGTATCGACATGCGAACACCGAGCGGAAATGGCGCGATACAGCGAATCTCTCCCCACGTTCTTGTGGATATGTGGCCCAAAATCACGCGGTCTGTGCCGCGTGTCCGATTCGGCACGAAGCCGAAAACCCCGTGGCGTATCTACGGAAACGGTACGGGGAGGAATTGGGGTTGCGCAAACCGTTCGGTGTACCAAGTTTCGCCAAGCAGTTTAAGTCAGAGTTGCTTTCTCTCGATCCTGAAAAAACTACGGAAAAAATCATGGAAGAAAAATCAATGATCGAAAAAATGATCGTTGAAGAGCCAGAAGAGTTTCAGGAATTGATCGATGGACTAGAAGGGAGTGAATTCGAGGAAATTAGAGCGGGACTTCTTGCTGTTCGAGAAGAATTCGAGCGTTTTTGTGAGGGTGTGCGTTCTTTCCAAGAAAACCATGCACAGAAAAAAGAAACGACCGAATCCCATGAAAATGAAATCGTCGCAACTGAAACACTTCGCGCGGCCATCCAAGCAGCAGAAGAAGGGGATCAGTTTGCACTCGTGAGGAAAGAGACACTCCTTGCCCTCGCGATGCTGGATGAACCAGGGAACGAGGAATTTTATGTTTATTCTACGCGGCTAAAAGAAATCGCCAAAAGCACTGGGCTTGGTATCCGACCATTTGAGCGTGCGTACAAAGCGGTTCGCGATGAATACCAAAAAGAAAAAAGAGATGCACAAGTTGAACAACAACGCATCGAAGAAGAAGCGTGGCTACGAGAGCGCGAAGCCCAACAAGAGGAAGAACGAAAACGCGCGCGTGAAGAGAAAAAAGCGCGTGGAGAATACAGTGAAAGTGTGTTCGAGGGGGTTCCCATGCCACCGAAGTACAGTTGGAACCCGAAAAAGCAGCAGGTGGAACTGGAGATCGAGGAAAAAGACGGGATGATTAAGTATGTTGTAATTGCGAGGTTTAAAATCGGGATTCGCCGAATTTTTACTCCGGTGAAAAATCAAGAAAACGACAGAATTGTCCACATCGCAGAACTCGTACACGACACGGGTATGGGATTGCACGCGATCCAGCTTCCAACTTCTGCACTCATCGATTACAAACAATTCGTGGATTACACGAAGGATATTGTCAAACTACGGCGTGCTGACGTGGACGGCGTGATGGATTACTTAAATCTTGCTGCTGTCACACTGACCAATTACGCCAATCTCCCGAATCTATATGGGTATTACATCGATAAACACGGATGGATTAAATTGCCTTCCGGCAAATGGGCTTATTATACAGGAAGGGAGTTAGTTGGAACAGAGTTTCAAGCTACATATATTTCAGGAATGACAAAAGGTGATCCAAATGTCGCGCGAACGTTACATGTACGACGAGGCAGTATTGCAGAAATGACAGAGCATATCCGAAACGATTTAGTCAGTGAACCCGAAATTGCCGCTTTTATCTCTTTTGCGGTGGGAAGTCCACTGATTCGCGCTTTGCACGATGCCAATTTGATTGCGGTGAAGGGGTTTCTCGTTGAACTGGTCGGTTCAAAATCATCTACAGGGAAATCAACGGCTGCAAAAATGGCAGGGTATTTATTTGGTGGCGGCATTGAACTTAGCAATCTCACCTTTGCCGCGCTTTCACAGATGATGTACGAATCCGGCGGCGTGCCTGTAATTTTAGATGAACCGCAAGCCAGCGCAAAAAACGGCGGAAGAAAAAACTCTGCCGAAATGCGCGAAATCATTTTCAACATCAGTGCGGGGCGAGACAAAGCTCGTGGTAGTGCAAGTGGAAAAAATCGGGATGTTGTTGAGTTCACGGGACTTTTCATGATGACAGCCAACGAGTCCTACGTTGACTTGGTCAATGATGAACCGGGCGACGGCGAAATGATGCGCCTGATTTCCCTTGCGCCCTCCGGCGTTCAAGGAACTGATCGCGCAGAAAAAATGAGCGACATCGCCATGCGGTGGTCTGCGAACGCCGGGATTTATCACGAAGCGTTGGCGAAACAATATGTGCGGTATGCGAACGATACATCCATGCTCACAGAACGCTACGGATATTTCACAAAAGCACTCGTCGAACGCATCCGATGGGCAGCAGGGACAGAGTGGGAGGAAAGCCGGATGGGAACGGTGCGTCGGTACGCATCTCACCTCGCGGTTGCGGTACTCGGAGCTGCCGTGCTCGAAGATGCAGTGAACGCGAACACGCCAGTATCTGATGAACCATTCGATCCTGATGAACGACCGTTCCAATTGCGAGATATGGTTATGGATCATTTGGCGCAACTCGTCTGGCAGCAGATCAGTGAAGGTGAACGGTTCCGAAGCGTCTCTTTGCGTGCTTCGGACTACATTGATGAGGTCATCGCTACACGTGGCGAACGCGAGATTCGTTCTCACAATCCTGAATCCCCCACGCTCCCGCCACCAACGGGATGGCTTGGTTTTTGGGTGGATGCGGAACATACGAAAGTCGCATTTTATCCGACAAAGTTCGATGATTTGCTTAGAGAGCGCGGGTATGGGGCGAATGTAGTGAGGAAAGCGTTGATTGAAGAAGGGAGGATCGAAAACGACGGAAAACATAACACAATGGTGAAGCGTGACATAGAATCAAAAAAACCAATACGAGTTATTATTTATAAGCCAACCTAAACCGCCTATGGTTAGGTTGGTTTTTTTGCGGCGAGTATAGGATTGTTACCTATTTTCAGCCTGTTGTTACAGCCTGTAACCATCTGATGGTAACGAAAAAACGGCTTAACAACGCGGTTTGTAGGCTGTGTTACCGCGTTACCACCATTTTGTGCGAGAGGACATATATATAGAAACGTATCACTTCGTATTTAATTTCTGTATGGTAATAAAACCATTTATATACATATTATCCACCGAAAAAAATATTGATCGTTGTTGTTTCATTTTATAAGTATATGCTCTTTAAAAATGGCGGTAACGCGGTAACAAAGCCAAATAAACCGCACAATCAAGCTGTTTTTTTCGTTACCGCCCAGTGGTAACGAAGTGGTAACAGGAGGTAACAGAGAAAATAGCGAAAAGCCCATATATATAGAGAGCTTTCTTTCTCGCTATATATATATGGGCAAAAACCTTATTTCATCGCTCTTTTTTAGAAAAAATCGTTACCACCACCCTTTTTCTTCTCCCTTTATGCAATCTTTTTGCTAGGAAAGCCGCCGCCAAATCTGTGATCAAATTTTATTTTCGCAATAAAAAGATAATTTTATGTTTGACGGAAATGAATACAGAGTTTGATGATTTGCTTAGAGAGCGCGGGTATGGTGCGAATGTAGTGAGGAAAGCGTTGATTGAGGAGGGGAGGATTGAGAGAGGAGACAAAACAACCACACGAAAATATGACGCAGAAACCAAAAAAGTGATTCGCGTCATCGTCTACCGAAACACCTAAACCGCCTACGGGCGGTTTTTTCTTTGTCCATGCCCCATCATGCCCACCAAAATGCACAAAGGGGCATGATCAGAAATATTTAATAATGGCTTAGTGGCGCGGTTTTTTATTCATTCATGCCCTTCATGCCCCTCATGCCCCTAAAAACATATATATACATACACGCTAATTGTTTTATATTTAATTTTTTTGCATTCCATATAATCCATCTTTATACATGTTTTTATTTTACAAATATGCCATAGAAAAATTATATTCACAAAGCACATTTTCTATAAAGGTATATGTATCAAAAAAGGGGGCATGAGGGGCATGAACAGCGAAAAACCCTTGCCAATAAAGGTTTTTTTCTAATGCCCCCAAGGGGCATGAAAGGGGCATGAAAGGGGCATGAAAGGGGCATGAAAGGGGCATGAAAGGGGCATGAA
>NZ_MPDK01000039.1 GCF_003144315.1 Sulfoacidibacillus thermotolerans
TCCCAACAATTCCTCAATGGACGACTTGCGCGTTTCTAAAATTTCAATCACTTTTTTCATTGTACATCCTCCTCGTATTTTCCGATGTGCATATAATATACCATGGTGGTATCACTAGTCAAGCGTCTTTTTGTTTTCTTCGACGATTTTTTTTGCCCCCCATATAATGAGATCTGATACCGTGACTTTACCAGGGCCGGCTGCCGTCATGCGTTCTGCTAACTCCTGTAGATCTTTGTAGAGACTGCGAGGGAGTGTAAAGTTCCTCCGCAAATTTTCCTCGGTGTTTATCATATTGTGTTCTCCTTTCATGTGGTGTGATCCCACCAGTATACCAGCGATGCACGAAAGGTAAACCCCCTCTCAGCGCTTCGCGCTTGAGAGGGGGTTTCTCGCCGTCGCTAGCGAAACTTCCTGACTCATTGATCCCTGCGCACCAGCGTTTCCACATGCGATAATTGCCAACATCCACGATTCTAAAAAAGCAAGCTCGCTTTGTTTTGCATGATTTGTCATAAATCAGTACCTCGGACAGCCTCTAATGTCTTGAAATGCAATTTTGCAACTTCGCCCAACTTGTCGAAGCCAAATTTGTCAACAAAATCGCGACCAGCTTGAATGACATGTTGAGATGCGCCTTTCGGGAAACTCATATTGTAACGTTGACCTACTTCAATAAACCATTTATCTAGTGCCGACCTCGCTAAAATGGATGCAGCTGCCACCGCAATATTTCTCTCAGCCTTTGTTTCTTGAATAAGCCGAAAATCCTTTTGGATAGAATGAGTTCGTTCCAGAATATACTTCTCGTTAGCAAATTTATCGGATACGGAAATTTTTACATCATGATGCTGCAAAAGATCTTTTAATACCGCCGAATGAGCCCAAGCGAGAATAGAATTTAAGTTTTTCGATTCATCTCCAAATTTGGCATAGAGTTCATTGTAGGTATTCGGTTTAATAACTAACTGCTTGATACGATCTTTAAGAAGGATACGAAGGTCTTGAGCAATCGATCGAATCTTTGTCTCACTTAAGGTCTTGCTGTCAGCTACACCGAGTTCTTGAAGCAACGCAACGTCCTTCGGGTTAACCACTACCCCAACGCAGACCAATGGCCCAAAGAAGTCTCCTTTGCCACTTTCGTCTATACCAATCCAAGGTTCATCAAAAACTTCCGGTAGTCGATTTGGCTCATTGGTGGGTTGTGAGGTCATTTGTTTGTCTGCTGATATGCCTAGGGCGCGGTCTCTTATTGAATTCAGTTGTTGAGAAAAATCTTCTTTAGCTTGAACAATAACACTCAAACCCTTTTTCCCTGTGTACACATTGATTTGCCCTGCTTGTCCACCAAACCGCAACTTTATCTGATTCCCATAAGCAATGTCACGAACTTCTACGACTTCAACACCATCTTTAATACATTGCTCCCGTATAGCCGATACAACCTCTTTGATGTCGCTCATGATCTCCCCCCTCACACCTTAATGTCCGATGTTATTCAACCGCGAATCCAATCTCTCACGCTCATGATTGATAAACGAAAAAATATGCGCAATATGTGATGGTTGGATAGGCTTCAGTTCTTCCTCAAGGTGCCCTTCTTCTACCCATAAACGCCAAGTGAACAAAGACTGTTCATAAAGACCAACAATTGTATAAAGATCGACTACCATAATAAAGTTACTCAAGTCCTCGCCGTACAAACCCAGATAGGAATTGATTGCCTCATATACTTGGATTGCCCAGTCTAAAGGGTTAATAAGCGACTTTGCGACAACCACAAGGAGACGTTGCCTGTCTAGGACAACATCTTTTGGAAGATATAGCAATTCAAAGCTACCCTGATATACCTGCTCGCAATACACTCCGATTTCAGCCCTGATTTTCTCAACAGAAAAATCTGATGTTCGCACAAATGGATTATTAAGCATAATTACACCTTCTACAGAAATAATAGCGCGTGACTTTCTCGAATAAGCCGATACACTTCTTCGATTTGGTGAAGAGAGGGAACATGTTCAATCCGCCACCTCCTCCCAGCGCCTAAAGGCGGTGGAAGAAGTGGCAGTTCCCTCCTTTTATGCGCGAACGCGCTTTGATTTGCCTTATTGCTCCGAGTCCGTCCAACTCTTGCGCGCATCTTCATGTTCCTCTTTGCGCTCCTCAAACGGCATCCACTCTCGATAAAACGAGGGATCGCTCATGTTGTCTACTGTAACCTCCACATAATCTGGATACGCCGCTTCTTCCGCCCCTACGCGTTGTTGACACGCCAACCAATCGAATTCGTCCACACCTTGTTCGTTTTTGGTGTTACAAAAGCGCCAAATCGCGCATTGCCCTGTTTCCCCGTTGTGATATTTGCAGCCGTGACACCCTTCCCCACGATCTTTCTTCGTAAGATAAGGAATCCGTTCAAAAATGCGATACCGTCCTGATTTAACGTACCCCTGCAATACGGTGTACATTCCAAAAGCATCCAAGAGAATCGGATCGTCCGGGTTCTCCCATTCCGCCCCTTTGAAATTCGGATCATACAAAAGTCCAATGGCGCTATACACTTTTGAATAAATGCCTTGAAGCGATAAATTGAGTGATTCGTTGACCATCTTTTCCATCCCGATGATAAGCGTCGTCTCAAAATCACAATCGTCAATCCAGTTCCCAGTTGCCGCAACCCCCAAAAATAAAGGATCGGCTGCTTCCATAATCTTCCCGTCTTGATCCACGATGTAAAAATCCATCGTCGGTTTCTCGCCACGAGGCACTGGACGATACTTGTGTGCAAGCGCCGCCTCACTGGTTTGTCGAATCAGTTTTTCAAGTTCTTCCATTTCCTTTGGAGACAATGGCATGAAGTTCACCCCTTTTGAATTTTGATTTAATCATACAATACATTGATTCATTTAGTCAATACCTCGCCTTTGTATGCAAAAACAACGGCGGGGCTGAGGTATTAGAGGTATTAGATGTTGCCACGTTTCCAAAGCCATGCGGCCGCCTTTCGATCCACCGGATTTCCGAGAAAATCAAGGAACCGACGAAACGATTGTTCTTCTATCGCCGCACTCTCTTCTCGCCGTGTTTGCATCAGGTCAGCTCTACGAAAATGTTTTTCTCGTTCACTAAACGTTGGCGTTGAACTAGCAAGTGGATGCTGATTTGTGATGACAGCAGCTTGATGCAACATCGCGTTTGCCACCATCACTTGCGCTTGCACCTGACGTTCATCGAGCGTCCCGTTGGGTGTACGAAACTCAATGCGCCCGCTGTTGGTTGCGTTGATCATCGAAAAATGACCCGCATTGCTGATCCGCCTCGCAATGGTATTCATCGATGCACTGCCTGAAAAACGAAGCAAAGCGTCCATGGGTTGAACATACCGAGTCCCTCGATGTATCCCTGCGCCAAGCCCTTGCCGATATGCCTCGCTATCCGCTCCACCGATGCGATACAACGTCGCTTCATGCGCCACTGCGGCACGAGCAAAACGCTGCCATGTAAATCCTCTGGAATCCATCGGCCCTGTCCCGATATTCGTGTGACAGCCCGTATGAGCATTGACCTTTGCTCCGTGAAATTTTGCAATTTCTAAAACCCGCCGCAATTGCTCCCAATCCTCCGGGCGATCCTGCATGATCGGCGATACAATTTCAAGTCCCCCATCCTCCAAGGAACCATCGCGAGTAGGCGTCCAAAGTCCCGCCTGCGATCTTGCGTGGTATCCCTGACGACTACTGTACTGGGACAATCCCTCGTTAAATAAATCGCGTGCAACGCGATCCCAATCCCCGCGTTCGTCAAACTCCATCTCAAGTTCAACGCCAAACGTATTGCCTGTTCCCCCAAGCACACTTCCGTCCGTCACATATTCCCACTCTTGTTCTGCTTCCTCTAACAATCGATGGAAAGCCGCGTCGTCCTCTGTCATTCGCACGCCATCCCACGCACGATTTGCCTTCCACGTTTCGAGAATTTCTTTGCGCAAATGGTCGTCTGCTTGACGCATCGCTGCAAATCCGGGCGCTGCCACTCGCTGCACAGGGATTCGAATTTCCGGTGCAGATTGAACCGTTTGGTTGGAGAGTTCACGCGTTTCTGGTGTTTCTGATGCTTGCGAGTTTGCTTGTGCGATTCCTAGTGCCTGACGATACGCATCCATATGCCGACACCCATTTGGATACCGTTCGGGATGGCGGGAAACCCGATGCGCGTAATGCTCGCACGTACAAGAGTTTTCCGTTACCGCATATCCCCGTTCCGATCCTTCCGAACGCACGAGAGCTGTATCGTTTGTCAGCCAATTCACGGCGGTGGGTTCATTTCGCACTCTGCGCGTGCGCGAATCTTCCGTCACAACAATTGGTTCTGTAGACGGTCGTGTGCTTCGCCCGTGACGAATCCGCTCGAAATATGCGGTAGAAGCGGCACGTTCCGACAAAAGACGCAATTCCTCCTCAGCCATCCCATACCGTTCCTGAAACGACAATTCTGCATTTGCGTTGGGATTCCGCATTTGTGTCATGAGCGTTGCCATTTGCTCCCGCGCACGCTTTACGCACACAGGCCCTACGCCAAGCGCTATACTAAGCAATGCGCGTAGTGGCCGATGGCATACGCGGCAATTGACTGGCATAAAAAAACCCCCTTTCGTTTTTCAACAAAAGGGGGCGGGGTAAGAATTTTTGTGGCTTCACCCAACAGGATACGTCAAAAGTTATTTGCCGTCAGCACCATCCGACACTCCTGCCTAGTATTTTTTCCCGCCATGCCGATAGGCTCTTAGGTCAATCTTCGCCATTTTGCGCACAAGCGCCGTAGATACATCCAGTTGATACGTGCGTGCGCTATCCAACACACGCAAGATGACATCGGCGAGTTCTTCTGCGACATTCCCCTCGCCACTCCGATCTGCTGCCAACGATTCTGACACTTCGCTGTGAATGAGAGCAATGGCTACAGGAAACGGCAATTCTTCTTCGTGCCAACCTTTTTCGCGAGCCGTTTCATGAACCTCATCTGCGATCATATTAAGCGTCAAAAGCATCATCTGTTGGTGCGCATCAAACTGGATTTCTTCTTCTGTGATTTGTTCGATTGGATTTGAAGGTGTTTTGCTCACTTCGCGCAAATAATCGGTTGGTGATTCCTTCATCAAAGCGCGCAGCTCTTCTTTTTTCTTTTGCTCTTCTTCTACTTCTTGAATCGCGAGTTCCTCGACAACCTGTGCGCGTTCATCGGGATTCGCTTTATGTTGAATCGTTTCGGATTGATTTTCGCTTTCTACGTAGGCGCGAATTGCTTCTGCTTCGTCTTTTTCCTTGCTCACGCCCCAACGATACAACGCACCGCCGAGACCTTGGGGAGTCACACCGAATATTTCTTGGATTTCTTTTTTTGATTTCCCTTGCGCACGAGCGCTTAAATACGCATTTTTCGTGAGTGCCATTTTTGCATGCTCCTTTTCTTTGCGGATTGTTTCAAGTGATTTCTCAGGAACTACAAAAGTCGGTGCTTTTTCTGTTTTCGTTCCAACGGGTGGCAGGCCGTATTTTTGATTGAACGCCTCTAATTCTTCCGGCGTCAGTGTATACGTGACAACTTCGGACGGCGGACTTGATACGTTGCCGAAGCGAAGGTCTTGATCCCTGTACCTGCGTGAAAGTATGCTCACAAAAAAACCCCCTTCAATGAAAGGGGGCAGGGTAAGAATTTTTGCTGTTCCAAATGCTTCTCTTTTATGCGAGAGCAAGGACCGCCGATTCGAGTTCGAAGTCTATGACAATATATCTCGAATTTGTTTAAGTAACCTTTCTGATGCTGAATCGATTTTATTTAAGGCGAATTGAACATAACCCCAATACCAAGAACTGTCCTTCTTTGGATTAGAATAAAACCGCAAATGGGCAACATGTTGGTCTTCTGTCTCACAGTGAAAAGTAAGTGTAACATCACGCTCTTCAAGGTCAATTTCATTCAATACGTTTTTTAATTCAGACAAAGATCGAATTTTTCGTTGATCAATACCCATAAAGTCATCCGAAAAGCTAAGTTCCGCTTTAACCTTCGTGAAATTCAACGCCTGACTTCGTTCTGATACACTCATTGCACAGCTCTCCTTTCTTCGTTCTAGTGCATTCATCGCACCGCCATTCAAACCCAAAGCGAATGTCTGTATCTCTGCACCTACGCGAAAGTATGCTCATCAAAAAAAAGACCCCCTTCAATGAGAGGGGGCGGGGTAAGAATTTTTTGAGGAGAGCAATTCGTTGAATTTTGCCTGCACAACGTCTCCGCTTAACACGCCTTCTTTTTCTACCTCTTGAGCAAGCCACGCATGGAACGTTGCGTGTTCTTCTAAGCAACGCCGACTCTGCGCATACAACCGTTGCAAAACCACTTCGACTGCGTCTGAAGACGGTTCTTTCTCCACAACCAATCGATTTTCCATACCGAATTTCGAAAGCATCTCTCTTGCAATTTCGCTCGCGCGCTCTAAATCATTGGCTGCACCTGTAGAATGTTCGCCGAATTCCTGTTTTTCTGCGATCAACCCACCCAATAAAATTTGAATTTCGCGCTCCAATTCGCTTTTTGTTTTTAACAACGAATCGCGTCCCTCGCTATAAAAAAACGAATCCCAACGCGCGACCCCTTGGTTCGACACTGATTTGCTCAAACGATTGACCACAGGCAAGAGCGACCGTGGCATGGCCTGCCTCATGTACAGCGATTCGCCTGCGTAGTGTACGATCACTTCGCGGGTGCTTTAATCCCGCTACAACACGTGCAAGAGATTCTTCGATATGTTCCGGCAAAATAGAAGGCGCTTCTTGACGGACGCTCAAAATCGCCGCTTCGTTTAGTAGTGTGGCTAAATGTGCGCCGGACAACCCCGCTGTTTTTCTGGCTAACTGATCTAAATCGATACTCTCATGCAATTTCTTTTCGCGCGAATGAACGCCCAAAATCGCACGCCTTGCTACTCGATCGGGAGGAAGCACCTCGATGTGGCGATCAAACCTCCCCGGCCGAATTGCAGCGGGATCAAGCACCTCTGCGAGGTTTGTCGCTGCAATGACGATGACTGAATCCCGTGCCAAAAACCCATCCATTTCTACCAAAAAAGCATTCAGTGTTCGTGTCGATTCTTCATTTGCCAAATGATCCCGACGCCTTGCAAGCGCATCAAACTCATCCACAAATACGATGCACGGCGCAGATTTTTTTGCTTTCTCAAACAATTGTCGAATTCGGCGAGCACCGACCCCGACATACACCTCAACAAAATCGCTGCCTGAAACCGAGAAAAAAGGTACGTTCGCTTCACCAGCCACCGCCTTTGCGAGCAGTGTTTTTCCGACGCCGGGCGGACCTGTGAGCAAAATTCCTTTGGGGAGTTTTGCTCCGCGCTCCTGATAGGCAAACGAACGGCGCAAAAAGTCAACGAGATCAGCCAACTGTTCCTTGGCTGCCTCGTTCCCCGCCACACTCTCAAAAGTTTCGCGAGAAAAAGCAACCCGCGCAAACGCTTCTGAACCCACTGCACCCTCGACGTGCATTTTTTCTTTCGGATCAGAACCATTTGCTTTTTGTTTTTGATACGCCCGAACGAAGAAAACGAACCCGATTGCAACGAAAAAACCTACCATACCAACGATGACGCCCCACCCCAAATGAGTGGGGCCAGTAACGGCAACGTGTGTTGGTGAAACGTGCGTGAGAAATACATACGGCACAAAAAAAGCCCCCTTTCTATTCAAAGGGGGCAAAGTGATTTTTTCTCTGTTCAGTACCCAACATAAGTGGCTTTGCAAAAAACATGAGGAACCGCCCACGGCGTTTTGTACCGCCCGGCAATGTAGCGAATGGCCGCAACTGCATTGTCGAGCGGATTCCAAATGTTTTGCATGGCGGGGAGCGCGTGCGCCGCAAACGTAGTCGGCAACACTTGGAACAAACCACAAGCGGACTCATCCCCCACCTCCCGATACGCAATGGCGTGCGGATGATCGTTGCTTTCGTGCTTTGCAATCCAGCACAAAGGAGAGAGCCACGAAATCGGCTCGTGCGTCATTTCTAGCGCCTGCGCGATGACCGCACGCACACGAAACGGCGAAGCTACATGCACTGCAAAGTGATGCGGCCGACTTTTTCCTGCAAGAATTAAATTCGTTTCTTTGGGCAAAGCAACCATTGGTCGATGCGCCACCTGCACGATTGCATGGTTGGAGACTAGAGGTGACGGTGGAAAAGGCATAAACATGGGATGGAGAGTGGATGTTGCAAAAAACGCAAACGCAATACGAAATTCTTTAGAACCAAACGCTTTATTCGCAAAGCGCGATGTCTGAATATGCAAACGAACTCCGGTATTTTCCCATGTTTACCACAATAAATTTTTCTCCTACATACACTACGCGCGCTCGAACTTTAGGCAGGACGCGTTCACCCTTCTTCTTGTCGAAACTTAACACCGGAATCAAAACGATGTCTCCAACCGAAATCGTTGGCTGTATCGGTACGGGTTCGCTTGGCAACTTTCTTTCTTCTCTTAGTTTCTCGATAAATGAAACAACGCCAGCGGCAAAAATCTGTTCTTCTTCTAAGGCAGTGTGGCTCAAAACAGCATAACCTCCTTTTGATCTTCTCAACACATGGGGGCAGCGGAAGTATTTTTAGGTGTTGATTGATTGTTTTTTCGAAAAAACCCATCTAACTGCCACTGCCCCATCTGAATGGCCGATTGGAAATAGCATCAAGAAACTCAAGACAGTCACCACAAGAAACCAGCCCCAAAACACTGGATCAAGTTTTGCGATTCCCGAAAGCAAAACAAACACGCCCACAACCCCTTGAGCAAGTACACCTGCCAGCGCAACCACGACCCCATGAAATCGACTTGAAATCCCTTCGCTTTCCACAAATCCATTCAGCGGTACAAGCCGTAATTGAAAGACGCCTACACGGAAAAGAGGAGGGCCGATTCCCACTTGAATGCGTTTCACTTTTGCTTTGCCTAGCCACACAGCGAGCGCGTGACCGAATTCGTGAATGGAAACAGACAGAAGAAAAACAAAATACATCATTCGAATCAACTCCGTCCTATATAACAGCTAACTTTTGCGCCAATTCTTTTAACGCTTCTTCCATCGCCAACACTCCCGCTCGATTCATCAACACCACGCGCCGCATATTTGCGTGGCTCTTTAGCGCGTACCATTTTGCGTGTTCCACATACGCCGTGACAAAAACAATCCCGTCTACGGCACTAAATCGCAAAATCGCCTGTCGATTCTTCTCGTACCCTGATACAAACTCGAATTCTCCTCCGTGCCACTCCACCAGTTGGCGATAAATCGGCGCGCGTGGTTCGTCTCCAACGACGAGCACTCGTTTTCCTGCAAGAATCGGCGTAGATGTCTCCGGTTTCGCTTCGTCGGTTTTTGGTTTCGTCATTTCTTGAATCAACGCTTGAAGCGCCTGTGCATCTTCTTCATATTGCACAGCCAATGCTTTTCGTTGAGCGCTCAATTCCGCTTGTTGCGCAGCGATCGAAGAAGAAGGAGAAACTGCCGCAACATGCAACCAAGAAGAAAAATATTTGGTCATCGCCCAGTCCATGAATTCTCTCGTATCAGGAAAGGCACGAAAAATTTCGCTGTACCAATACTCAAACACAGGGGATTCGAACACAGAGAGAGCGACCAAAGAAATGTTGACCAAATGCGCCTCAAGTTCTTCTTTGAACCGCTCCTCTCCTTTCAAATCAGAAAGAGAAACAATCGAGCCTACGATTTCTTCTAAAAACGACACCGTACAAGCCCCTGTACATGATTCGATTTGCTCTTTTAGTGATTTTGAGAAAAAGGAAAAACGTGAAGCCACACGCAGCTTCTTTTGTTTTGCAGAATCTTCAAGTGCGTGCACCACACGTCGCACCTTCTTACTTTCACTCTTTCGATCCCGATGCAAGAATGCGATCCCGATGATCTTTGCAATTTGGTCGATACGACTTTTCCCGTAATATAACGGGTACTGCATCAAAAGCAACTTGTGAATGTCTTCAAGACTCAAATCAAGCGCGAGATAAATTGGCTCCTGAAAGTCAGGATCGGCAAAATACTGCACCATTTCCTTTAGAGAAACGGGAATTGCTCGCTGTTCAACGGATTCAAAGTCCGCTGTTTCTTGTGGATCAACCCACTCAATGTTTTTTGTCGAAAACTCTACGATCACAAAAAAGCCCCCTTTGCGTGTTCTACACAAAGGGGCAGGGTAAGAATTATCGCATGTCGTTTGCGGCGTGCATTAAAACTTCCGCCATGTGCAGTGCATCGATTTTGCACAGCTCAAACTCTACCGCCAAGCGCTTTGGGTGAGAGCGGGATTTTCTCCCAATCACCAAAAATTGTTTTTTGGAATGCTTGTTCCATAGACCATGCACATCCTTTATTTTTTTTTTTTTTTTTTTTGTTCGTATGCTCTCAATTTTTTGGCTAAACGCGATGCAGCACACCGAATCTCATGTTGGAGACTTCTACTGACTTCCTCAGAAAAATCCTCGAAATCATTTTTGAGTGA
>NZ_MPDK01000004.1 GCF_003144315.1 Sulfoacidibacillus thermotolerans
AAAAAGGGGGGCACGTGGTGTTCTATTCAAGGTTTTTGGCCATGAGTTCACAGGGAAGGATGAGGCATTTTGATTCACACCCGTTTGCTCGGGAATTTCATCCGGTGGAACGTGCGCGTCCAGATCGGGGAATCCGTCAAGTTGAGCCTGAACGCGGGGTCGTTGCTTCTCATGAGAGGGGGGACCGCGTAGAAATCAGCGCAGCGAGTCGCGCCTTGGCAGATGCGCATAAATTCTCGCGCTTGCGCATGGTTCGTACCACTACGTTGGATTCCTCGCGCCCGGTGTATTCCCGTCCTCGTGCGCATTTCTCCCCTGCGCATGGTTCGGAGAGCGTGCATCGTGCGCCTTTTGCTTTCCTCTCCAATCTGACTCGTGACCTGACTCATGTCCTTGCGTCTGTGGACCATGGCGTAGACCATGCATTCCATGCGGTGGAACGAGTGGAACACGCGATGAAACACGCAGTGATCCATGAAGCAGTTGTGATTGAAAAAGCGTTCAAAGCGCAAGAGACTCACGTGTTTGCGGCCGTGCATACGGTACAGCAAACTGGAGAGAGCGTTGTGCAACGGTTCGAACAGGCGATGATTTACGAGGGAGAGCAGATCAAACAGGGGATGCAAATGGACGCAGTGCACGTGCGAAGCGTCGCGGCACACGCATACCAACAGGCGATGAGAATGGGTGCGCTTGTCAAGCAAGAAGAGGAGCGTCGTCTACGATACGCTACAGAATCTTTTGCACATCAAGGTCGTGAATTTGCAACGGGCATCCACAATGTAGTTGCACACCCGCGACAAACGGCAGAAGCTGTGATGAGGCTTGTAGGGAATGGGATGCAAACGGGCGTGGGGGCCGTACTTGCCTTTGGAACAGCGGAAACGGGGGTTGGAATAGGCATTGGCGTAGCGATTAGCGCGGATGGAGCAGCGAAAACCGTGGCCAGTGCCGAAGATGTAGCGAGTATATGGAACGGACATGAAAATCAAGTGGGCACTCACAATGTATTAGAACAAATCGCACAAAAGGTAGGAGGGAGAGGGGGGAAGGATCTATACGAGAGTATCTCGTTTAGCCTAAGCCTTGTAACGCCAGAGAGTGCAGGGGTACACGTGCTAGAAGAGAGTGCACAGACGTGGCAAAAGGAGACATCCTTAGCACGTGGGCTTGATCCAGCGCAGGGATCGGAGGGATGAATCGATTCGGAAGAGACGTCCAACGATATGTTCACATGGACTTATTTGCAAAAGAATCCAATGAGCTAGACGCTTTGCGTGAAATGAATCAAGAGAGCAAGGTTACGGTGCTCAATACGCGAGAAGCATCGACAGCGGAGAATGTGACAAGCAAGGCAGAGGTTGTTGGTGGGGCGAGTGTTGGGGGTACGGGGGAAACTGAAACGGTGACCTCAAATCAAGGACGGACTTATGATGTTACACGTTCTGGCAATCATACAAGCACGACGTCTGTACCACATCCTGCTAAGGGACAACCCAATTCGTCCGTTGATATTTTGGATAAACAAACGGGCGGCATAAAAATGAGAAGGTGGTTTGGACCTGATGGCAGGGCAATCCGTGATGTTGACTTTACTAATCACGGAAATCCCTCAATGCACCCAGAGTGGCCACATGAACATATATTCGAATGGTTCGAAGATGGGAGCTTTAATAGAATACCGTAACTCAGGGAGGATTTAAATGGATTTTGAAGATGTAAGTGAGAGAGTAAAGATGGGGGAAGAATTCAAGTTTTACTACAAAGGAGAAGGTTTTTGGATTAGCAGAAACAGCGCGGGATACTATTTAACAAGGGAGTCTGATTCGTGTACTCAGGCCTTCGCATCATCGGAAGAGCTCTTCGAGGCTGGAACTATTGATGGTAAACGATTAAAAGAGCTTTGGCATCAGTTCGAGTTCTGATTATCAAGGTTCTGTACATTCCCAGAAGGGTAGAGCAGAGCTCACACAACTGCGAAAGAAAGATTATCCTTTGTGGAAATAACATGAATTTCAAGTGCTGTTACCGAAGGGAGTCGGCCTCGTTAAATCGGGGTCTGGCTCCCTTTTCTATTTTCACTCAGTCATTCGGTCATCTTAGTATAGCCACGAGGTGAATCAGGAATGACCAAAGCAGTCGGATACATACGAGTTTCAACGCAAGGACAAGTCCGTGACGGATACAGTCTCGCGTATCAGCGGCGCGAAGGTCGACGAGGATGGCCTAGCCGTTGAACGTGAAGGTTTACAATCAAAGCTTGCCGACCTTGTATCTGTCGCCGTCGATTGTGTTGTCGTCCTGAACACCTCACGTCTATGGCGTAGCGATATGGCGAAGGTCTTGATACAACGAGAACTCAAACGCTATCATGTCGATGTTCGCGCCATTGAACAGCAAACGTACAGCATATACAACGATGACCCCAATGATTTTCTCGTCAACGGCATGCTTGAACTGCTCGATCAATATCAGCGTCTTGAAATTGCACTGAAATTGAGTCGGGGGCCGATGTAAGAAAGTTGAACAAGGCGGATATGCAGGCGGTTGTGTTTTGCAAGCGAAAAGTGCATAGTTTTGCAATGAATTTTTGCATAGGGCACTACCAACACAGAATATTAGGACTTCATGCTAGATAGTGCATGTTTCAATCTGTAACTTTCACCTGTGAAGGCTAAGATGTGTGCATGGTGCACCAATCTGTCGACGAGTGCGGCAGTGAGTCGGTTGTCCCCAAATATGGTTCCCCATTGACCGAACTCCAGATTAGACGTCACAATAACGCTTCGACTCTCGTAAAAATGTGAGACCACGTGGAATAGCAGTTGTGCACCCGTTTGGTGGAACGGTGTGAATCCCATTTCATCTAAGATGAGTAATTCGCAGTCTTGTCATTGTACGCCCGGCATGGGCGGAATCTTTAGGGTGTAAGTCCCGAACGGGGGTTGGCGACAAACCTACCGTTAGCCAAGAGCAAGGGTGTGCACCGTGAGGTGGAATCTGAAGGAAGCTGGAGGCAAACCCTCGACCTGAGGTACACGAATCGCATTTGAGGCTGTCATAGTTGGACGAGTTGCCAATACACAACGAAGTCCAAAGTCGCCAAGGGCTATGGCAGTAGACTGCGGCAGGTGCATGAGGGGAAAGAGTCCGTTCTTATCCGGGGAGACCTGTCCGAAACGCTAGTAAAGCTAGTAACCGTCGATGTAAGTCGACGCTGAACGGGCAGGAGTCAGCAGACGCCATAGTACACAAGTGTGTACACACTTGTGGAAGGGCTGAACATGAAGTGAGGTTGGACTGTATGCGTTCGTATGACGAGCAACGACAGCAGAAAACTCCGCATGGAGCCTCTAGTCAGGAAGTAGCGGTGAAGCCGCAAGGGACTAACACACGAGGGCTTAGTTCGTCGTCGGCACAAATAGAGACCCCAACCTGCGAAGGCACGACCTTGCTGTTGGAGAGAGTGCTTGAACGTGGAAACATGCTACAAGCGCTTGACCGGGTCGAGTCAAACAAGGGAGCGCCAGGAGTAGACGGTGTCGACGTAAAATCCTTACGAAAGTACGTCGTCGAACACTGGGCTGGCATTCGCCAGCAGTTGCTTGCGGGAACCTACAAACCACAACCGGTTAGACGGGTCGAAATCCCGAAACCCGGAGGCGGGAAGCGGGGACTGGGTATCCCAACCGTAATGGACCGACTCATCCAACAAGCAGTACTCCAAGTACTGACACCCATCTTTGACCCGACATTCAGCGAATACAGCTACGGGTTTCGACCCGGGCGCAAAGCCCACGATGCCGTCCTCCAAGCACAGAGCTATATTCAAGCGGGAAACCGATGGACAGTAGATATGGACTTGGAGAAGTTCTTTGACCGCGTGAACCACGACATCTTGATGTCAAGGGTGGCACGCAAGGTAGAAGACAAACGCGTGTTAAAGCTGATTCGAGGATACTTAAATGCGGGTGTCATGGTGGATGGGGTGGCAACAAGGACAGAACTTGGAACACCCCAAGGTGGACCGTTAAGTCCTTTGCTTGCGAATATCCTGCTCGATGACTTTGATAAGGAACTGGTCCGACGCGGACATAAATTTGTCCGTTACGCGGACGATTGCAACATCTATGTCAAGAGTCGGCGAGCGGGAGAACGAGTGAAGGCGTCCCTAACGAAGTACTTGGAGAACAGCCTGAGACTCAAAGTGAATGTGGACAAAAGTGCGGTGGATAGACCATGGAAACGAAAGTTTCTAGGGTATAGTTTTCTGTCACGGAAACGTGCACCGATACGACTTGCCGACAAGACCATTGAACGGTTCAAAGACCGCGTGAGAGAAATCACGAATCGAACACGAAGCATATCCGTGCAGGAGAGAATACGACAACTCAATGCCTATCTGATGGGATGGGTTGCGTATTTCCGACTTGCGGAGATGAAAGGACACTGCGACCGCTTTGATGAGTGGATACGACGACGCCTTCGTATGTGTATCTGGAAACAGTGGAAGAGGGTACGGACGCGGATACGCGAATTGCGTGCGCTCAAACAGCCCGACTGGATAGCATTTATGATGGCAAACTCACGGCGTGGATATTGGGAAATGGCGAAGAATCTAAACAACGCCATGAGCAAAACGTACTTTGGACAACTGGGTCTCAGGAGTTTACAGGAAAGGTACTTGCAGCTTCGTAGTACTTCATGAACCGCCGTATGCGGACCCGCATGTACGGTGGTGTGAGAGGTCGGGGGCTAGCCGCCCCCTCCTACTCGATCACGAGCATGTCTCTTCACTTACAACTTTTGCCCATGTGTGTTATCATTCGAAGGGAAAAACAGTTCACAAACCCCGCACCTCCTCTTTAGGTACGGGGTTTTCATTGGAGAGGAAGCTCATGAACTGGAAGCGGACCTTATGGATTTTATGGGCGGCAAACTTCATTGTGATGGCGGGAACGAGCCTTGTGGTTCCATTTCTCCCGCTTTATATCGAGACATTGGGCGTGCACCAACTCGCTGCCATGGAACGGTGGTCGGGTTGGATTTTTTCTGCGCAATTTGTCACTTCTTTTATCTTTCAGCCGATCTGGGGAAGCCTTGCCGATCGTTATGGCAGAAAGGTGATGTTGTTGCGCGCGGGGATTGGCATGGGGATTGTAACAGCGCTCATGGGGCTCGTGGTTGCTCCCTGGCAACTCTTGCTGTTGCGCTTTATCAATGGCATTTTTGCAGGATTTATTTCAATGGCTGTGTCTCTGCAGGCGTCGGTTACTCCAAATGAATATGCGGGCCGCGCACTTGGTACTTTGCAGACTGGAGGGATCGCAGGATCGCTCATTGGGCCTGTGGCTGGGGGAATTCTCGCAGATGAATTTGGCTTTCAAGGGGTCTTTTATTTAACAGGTATGCTTCTCATTCTTGCGAGTGTCGTCGTTATGGTATTTGTCAAGGAGACGCGAGTTCATTCGGGGAAAGGAAAGCAAAATAGCAAACGCGAGTGGCAGGCATTGTGGCCGCTGCTTCCTGTTTTTATCGCCTCGGTGGTGACGCAAGCGGGCATGATGAGCATCGAACCTATCGTTACGTTGTATGCCAAGACGATTTACCTGGGGCGCCATTTGGCAGTCATTGCAGGGTTAGTTGTGGCGACTTCAGGAATTGCGAATCTGATTGGTGCTCCGACACTTGGACGACTTGGTGATCGCATCGGCCAGCGCAGGGTTTTAATCATCGCGCTGATTATGGCGGCAATTACCTATTTACCACAGGCGCTTGCAACGAATATCACGATCTTATTAGTTGGACGTTTTTTGCTTGGTCTCTTTATCGGCGGGATGATTCCGTCGTTAAATGCTCTTGTTAAGAAAATGGCGCCGCAAACTATGCAAGCTACCGCGTTTGGCTTAAATTCCTCCGCACTTTTTCTCGGTAATTTGATTGGACCGTTGATTGGGAGTTCCATTGCGGCAGCTTACTCAATTCGCGATGTGTTTTATGTGACGATGGCGATTCTCGTGGGAAATGCGGTGATCCTCATTTGGAATCGTAGTCTAGATAAAGCAGACCATCCAGATCCAACGGATGAAATCGTCTAATCTGTCGCTGTGATGGAGTCTTTCGCAGTGGCCGCTTTACGTCGATATTCGTCCCACCAGAGCCAAATGCCAGCGAGGACGCCTGCAACGACCATAGGAATAGCGGTCCACTGAGCTGCGTCCCAGTGAAAGAGAAACCGTGGACTATCCCCGCGCAGCATTTCGAGGAAAAACCGCACGAGATTATAGCTAATCATATAATAGACAAAGAGCCAACCGGTTGGCCACTTTTTTAATTTTAGGATCATGAGAATTGCAAATAATAGAATGTCCGCTTGTCCTTCCCATAGCATGGCAGGCCATAAGGGGTGATTTCCATATTGTTCGCGCGCTAGTGTTCCTACTGGATAGAGGATACCAAAATCACTGCCAGTGGGTGATCCATAAGCGCTACCGTTCATAAAGTCAGCATCTCTGCCAATACTTTGTCCAAGAAGGAGCCCTGGTGCGGCCATATCAGCAAGCTCCCAAAAGGGAATTTTTTTTATTTTTGCGAAGATCCAGCCTGTGATGATCGCACCAACAATTCCTCCTTGGATCGAGAGACCGCCATGCCACACAGCAATGATTTGATCTGGATGTTTTGAATAAAAGGACCAGTCGAAAAAAAAGACTTGCCAGATGCGGGCACCGATCACGCCGCCAAAAAATAAAAGGGGGCCAAGGTCGAGCCACGCAGGGATATAGCGCTCTTTTTTCTCTACTTTCATCAAATAGATGGTAAATCCTAGCCCGAGAATGAAGGCGAGAAGAAAGAGGGTACTGTATGATCGAATCGGAAACCAACCAATATAAAACCAGTACTTATGCAAAAGGCAACCTCCCTAGTAATTGTGATTACATTTTATATTGGCATAGGAGAGAGTTTGTCGCAAGTCACGAAACAATTACACCCCCCGCCAAAAGATGCTCTTGGCGGGGGGTGTACGCGCTATGCCGCGATTATGCGAATAGTTCCTGCAGCTTTTTTCCAACGTTTTGGAGGCCTTTGTCGCCCGCCGCGCGAAACTTCAAATTGCCTTCGCGATCGAAGAGAAAATAAGCAGGGACATATTCATTCTGATACAATTCAGCGATCGCATGTAAATTGTCAACGCCGATCGGTTGCGTCATTCCATAGGTCGCGATGTCTTCAAACACTTTTTGAATTTCCGTATCTGATTCGTAGCGAGGCATATGAATTGAAACGAGTTGCAGTCCTTTTGGCACGTACAAGTCGCGATATTCTGTGACTTGTGGCATCGTTTCATGGCAAATGTGACAAGAAACGGCCCAAAAGTGAACAAGAATAGGTTGTCCAACTGCAAGCTCGGGTGCGGCATCGACGCCGATCCACTGAGTTGCGCCATCCAAGCCTGGAAATGGGGTTCCTACTCGCATCGGCATCCGTCATTCCACCTTACAATGTCTTTTGGCCTGGCTTCCAGTTCGCAGGGCACAATCCGCCTGTTTGCAGCGCTTCGAGTACGCGTAAAGTTTCATCTACACTTCGGCCGATGTTGAGATCATGGACAACTTGATATTTCAAAATGCCTTCTGGATCAATGATGAATAAACCGCGTAGAGCAACGCCGTCTTTTTCAATCAAGACGTCGTAGTCGCGACTTACTTGTTTTGTCATATCCGCAGCAAGTGGGAATTTAATCTCGCCGATCCCGTTTTTATCGCGCGGCGTGTTAATCCACGCTTTGTGGCTGTGCACACTGTCTGTGCTAACACCGAGAATTTCCGCGTCTAGATCAAAGAATTCTTGTGCGCGGTCGCTCATCGCCGTAATTTCTGTCGGGCAAACGAAAGTGAAGTCGAGTGGATAGAAAAACATGACTAACCATTTTCCGCGATAGTCGTCTAACTTGACGCGGCTCGACAACGTGGCTAAGTCTTTTGTGGATGGCATGTCAAAGTCAGGCGCTTTTTGTCCTACGAGTGGCATATGTACAACCTCCTTGGCGCAATGTTCCAAGCACATATCAAGGCGGCGTCAAAAGACGCCGCGGCACTTGGCAGTTCTTACACTTTTATGATAGCATCACGCAGGAGGGGAATCAATACGACACATAGAAAGTTGCGTGACACCGTTACACGGTTTCTTCGTGCAGGACAGTTCCGCCACCAGATAGCGAAGAGATCAATAAGACCGTGAGAAAGTTCGCGAGAAAGGCGACAAATCCACTGTTTAGATGCCAGATGATAGGGACGCTGTTTTGTGCGAATGCAATGACAAGAGCGACGCCGACTAAAATTCCAGAAAATGCACCATATTTGTTTACGACGCGTGGCCAGAAAAGCGACAAGACAACACTTGGGAAAAACTGCGTGACAAAATTATAGCCCATGAGTAAGAGAGCTACAATTGTCGCATTGCTGTGAAGCGAAAAATATAAAGTGACGGCTCCAAGTACCCACACCATGATTCGCGCAACCGTCTGCACTTGACTGTCCATTGCTTTTGTCAGTGGACGGTAAATATTTTCAGCGATGAGTGTGGAAGCTGCCATGAGTAAGAGCGATCCTGGAACAAGTGCGGTAAGGATACCCGCACCGCCGATCACCCCAACAAACCAGGCAGGGAAGACTTTTTGTACAGCAGCTAAAAGGGCAAGGTTTGTGTTCTTTAAACCAGGGACGATGAGCAGTGCAGCAAATCCAGCAAAAAAGACGAAGAGTAAGATCAACTGATACAAGGGAAGAAAGGTCGCATTGCGGCGAAAGACGCGTTCATTTTTCGCAGTGTACACAGCGCCAAAACTGTGTGGCCACATATAGAAACCAAGACTAGTCAATAGTACAGTAGAAATAAACCAGGGGACACCCATTCCGTTCGTTTGCAGGGTTAAAAAGTGTGGGTGTAACGTGTTGATTTTCTCAAACATTGCTTGAAATCCTCCGACGTGCAGTGGCAACGCAATGCCGACGATGAGCACGATTGCAAGTACAGCAATATCTTTAATGACTGCAGTCCAAGCAGTTCCGTAAACCCCGCTGATCGTCACATAAATGGCTAAGACGATGACACCGATGATCATAGCTGTCGCTTGGTTGATTGCCCCATAAGAGGTTGTCTGCATGATGAGCCCAAGACCTGTAATTTGTAGTTGCAAGTAAGGGATCATAGCAATCACTCCGACGATTGCCACAAAAATGCTTAGCCCTTTGCTGTTGAATCTGCGCCAAAAGTAGTCTGGCTGTGAGATCAACTGATGTCGTTTTCCATAACGCCAGATCGGAGGCAGGAGGAAATAGGAAAGAATATAAGCAATCGCGCCGTACGCTAAGATATATACGGTGGGGCCGCCAACTCCATACGCCCAACTGCTTCCTCCTAAAAAGGTAAAAGTCGTATAAATCTCTCCGGCTAGTAAGAGAAATACAAACAGAATGCCAAAACCTCGCCCACCGACTGTCCACTGTTCGAGATTTAACGAGCGTTTGCGCCGCGCCGCAAGCCCGAGTGCGAGGGCGAGCAGCATGGTGCCAAAAGTAATCAGCAAGGCGCTAGCTTGCATCAGCGATCACCTCCGCGGCTTTGGTTCTGGGGGTCCCATTTGTAAATGACAGCCATACTAAGAGCGGAGAGAATGACCCATAAAACGATATAAAAAAATAAAAAAGGCATGCCGAGCACATAGGGAGTGACGTGATTGGCAAAACTCACACCAATTAGGATGCCAAGCACAGGAACGAGTGCCAACCAGCGAATGGACAATTCAAACCGCTCCTTTCAAATTTTGATAATGCGGATGAAGGCTAGTAGTGTAAGAGAGATAAAGCCACATACGAAAAGATATGAAAGAAGGAAGAACAAATAGAACAGGCCCCAGACGCAAAGCGCATGGGGCTAACAAGAGGATGGTGCATGGAGTTTTACTTATACGTTTAGAAGCTTAATTCTGCATTATATGCGGCCTCATTGGCTACATGGGAAAGTGGCTCATTCTGTTCATTTACTTGTACAACAATTGGCTGATGCATTTTTAACTCTTGTTCATTATATTGCCCATAAGACATGATAATGACGATATCGCCAGGTTCTGCAAGGCGGGCTGCAGCGCCATTTAATCCAATTTGTCCGGAATTTCTAGCACCTTGTATCACATAGGTGTCAAATCGTGCGCCTGTATTTACATTCACAATCTGTACGAGTTCATTTTCAAGTAGGTCAGCTTCTTCCATCAATCGTTGATCGATCGTGATACTGCCCATGTAGTGTAGATTGGTCTGTGTCACAGTGGCACGGTGGATCTTTGATTTTAAAAGCGTTCGCAACATCCATTCCAGCCTTCTTTCTCCTACTCAGTTCAAACGCAAACAAGTATATCATATAGGCGTGCGTAATGCGGCAGGGTCAGGCAAGTGCACAATTCTCTGCCGCGCATTTTCCTATAGATTAGGCTTTCCCTTTACAAAGAGACTGTGCATCACCATGATGCAACGATCCATGATGATGGTTTTACCTGCTTTTTTTGCCATATCAGCAGCCTCTTCATGATAGATGCCCTGTTGCGCCCAAATGACTGGACAAGGGGTTGCAATTGCTTCTGTGACGACGGCAGGGAGTGCTTCACTACGCCGAAAGACGTTGATGATGTCATATGAGATCGGAATTTCACTGAGGTTTTTGTATGCTTTTTCACCTAAAGATGAACTGATGTTGGGGTTCACTGGAATGATGCGATATCCACGATGTTGCATTTCTTGTGCGACGGCGTAACTCTCACGGTCTGGTTGATCAGAAAGTCCTACGACAGCAATGGTTTTGGCCGCCCTTAAAATTGCGGCCATCTCTTCTGGGCTCGGATTTTCAAACATGTAAACAACCTCCTTTCCCCGAGTATATCATGTGCTTTTGCGTTTCGTCCGTGCTGCCTATACAGTTCGATTGTCCGATGCAATCTCTGATTCTGAGGTTGTCATGACAGTTGAGAGTTGTGCTTTTGCTATGGCAAGTTGATCTGCGCGATCTTTTACAGCTAGTCTATTTTCATCGTCTTGTACTTCTGTGAGAGCTCGTTCTGCCTTTTTGATTGCGTGTTGTGCTTGTTCAATCAGGATCGGGGAGGGATGACTGTCTGCTTGAGCTACCGCGTTTTGTACTTTTTTTATCGCATTTTTTGCTTCTGCGAGTGAATTATGTGGGTGCATCGTGGATTGGTTTTTGTGCATCATTGAATCCCTCCGAGTGAGTGGGAAAATCTGCGTTACAGGTCCCGCTGATTTTCCCTTGATTGTGTCTGTAGTATGCACTTCAATCGTCTGGACATGCGTGATACGGTGTTGGCCAGAAAAAGGAATGTGTGATGTGAAGGCTATTCTATCTGTTATAATAGATAGAAACTTATGAAAACCAGTGAGGTGATTTTGTGTTTGAGGCTGTGATTGTCGATGTTGCACGCACGCCGATTGGTAAACGAAATGGAGCACTCAAGGACACGCATCCAGTAGACTTACTTTCACATGTATTGCGCTCACTTCTCGAGCGGCATTCTTTTGCACCAGAGCGAATTGATGATGTGATTGTCGGGTGTGTTGATCAGATTGATGAGCAAGCCATTAACATTGGTCGTAATGCGTGGTTGTCCGCAGGATTACCTGAATCCGTACCTGCAGTAACGCTCGATCGCCAATGTGGGTCGAGCTTGCAAGCGCTTCACTTTGCTGCTCAAGGAGTGATGGCAGGCGCTTATGATCTTGTCATAGCAGCGGGTGTAGAATCGATGACGCGCGTTCCCATGCTACAGACGTTTTCAGAAAGTCGCTCACCGCTTACTAGAGACCTTAGCAAACGCTACAGCATGCAAAGCGGTTGGTTCAATCAAGCAGTGGGGGCTGAGCTGATTGCTCGGCAATATGGCTTGAGTCGCTTGGAATTAGATGAATTCGGATATCGCAGTCACCAGCTCGCTTTTGCAGCACAAAAAGAAGGGAAGTTCAATGAGGAAATCATTCCTGTGCCGATTATGAAAGAAGGCCAGCCGGTTTTATTTACACAAGATGAAGGAATTCGCCACGAGACCTCAGTTGCAAAGATGGCAACTTTAAAACCTGCATTCCCGGATCTCGAATTAATCACTGCGGGCAATGCAAGTCAGATTTCAGATGGAGCGAGCGCTGTACTTATCGCCTCGAAAGAGACGGCAAAACAACTCGGGTTAAAACCACTCGCTCGTTTTGTCTCGTTTGCAGTGGTGGGTGTAGATCCTATCACCATGTTGACAGGTCCCATTCCTGCTACGCAGAAAGTTTTGCAGCGCGCATCACTTACTGTAGATGACATCGACTTGTTTGAAGTCAATGAGGCGTTTGCGTCCGTTGTTCTAGCGTGGCAAAAGGAGACGGGGGCACCGCTAGAGCGTGTCAACGTAAGCGGTGGGGCAATTGCGCTCGGCCATCCACTGGGGGCGACTGGGACGAGGATCGCTGCTACATTGGTAAGTGCTTTACAGCGCGAAAAAAAACGTTATGGACTGATTGCAATTTGTGAGGGGGGCGGAATGGCAAACGCGACGATTCTTGAGCGTTTGTAATGGGATAAAAAGCGAAAAGGAGGCGCTATCATGTGGCTTAAAGATCTCTTGGTAGTCGATTTTACACGCTTATTGCCTGGACCTTACGCGACATTGCGCCTCGCCGATCTAGGTGCACGCGTGATTAAAGTGGAGCCTCCTGGCGGCGATCCTGCCCGCACCTTGGGGGCTGAGGATCGTCCTGCAGGTGCCGTTTTTTTGGCGAATAACCGCAGTAAAGAAAGTGTCATGCTTGATTTAACACGTATAGAAGACCGTTTGACAGCTCAGGAGTTGATGGCACGGGCTGATGTGATCATAGAAAGTTTCCGTCCCGATGTAGCGAAGCGTCTTGGGATGAGTTATGACGAGGCGAAGCGCTTAAATTCGCGTGTCGTCTATTGCTCCTTGACAGGATATGGGCAGACAGGAGCGTTGCGGAAACTCGCAGGACATGATTTGAATTACATGGCGATGAGTGGGATGTTGTCGCAGTTGACAGATCGTGAGGGGAGGCCGATCGTTCCGCATTTTCAATTTGCTGATCATTTAGGGGCATTTGGAGCAGTAGAGGCGATCTTGGCTGCACTTTACCGACGGGAGCAAACAGGAGAAGGTTGTTATCTTGATGTAAGTATGATGGATGTATTGCTCGGAATGTGGACAACACATGCGTTAACTACACAATTCTCTGAGGATGAAAATGGATTAGAAGTTCTTTCTGGCAATGTGATTTGCTATCGCTTGTATGAGACGAGCGATCATCGGTTCGTGAGTTTGGGAGCGTTAGAGCGAAAATTCTGGGAAAATTTTTGTGTGGCAGTGGATCATCCAGAATGGATACCTGCTCACATGACGCGTGCGACAGATGAAAATCCTGTATACTGCGCGTTGCGGGACTTATTTTTGGCGCGAGATCTCATCTACTGGACTACGTTTGGCACCTCGAATGACTGTTGCCTACAACCTGTGTTAACCGTTTCAGAAGCATTATCTAGTTCCTATGCCACAGCAAAGCAGATTTCCTATGTCCTAGCGACTGAGGCTTGGGGAGATCTGCAACAGGTTTGCACGATGGCTGGTGGCGCTACTGTTTTGCCAATGCATCGGTCTGTTGCCGCCCCGCCTCGCTTAGATGAAAACAGGCTACATTCTGATATGGAATTCAAGCCATTGATGCAGGAGAGGCACGCCAAGGGGAGCGAGTACAAGCGTGAATAAGGCCGCTAAGATCATCGAGAGACTTGAGATTGTCCCCTCTAGCCCCCCGATTTCAAACGCGCGTGACGTTCCAATTCCGTGAGCGCCTGTCCCGTAAAGTGTTCCCTGCGCGAGTGGGGAGCGAATGTGCAAAAGGCGTATGACGACAGGGGCTGCAAGTAGTCCAATAAGTGCTGTTAAGATAACGAAAACAGCGGTCATAACAGGAACTCCCCCCACTTCGCGCGCGACGTCCATTGCAATGGGCGTTGTGATGGAGCGGGGGGCGAGGCTATTGACGACCGAAGCTTGCAAGTGCATGGAAGTTGCTAATAGCACGGAAGAGGAAATGGCTGTAACAACGCCCGCGGCGATACCAGAGACAATCTCAGCAGCATGTTTGCGCAGGATGTGAAAGTGTTTATAAAGTGGAATAGCAAATGCAACGGTTGCTGGTTTTAGCAAATCAGTAAGCCAACTGGCACTTTGATTGTATGTGCGATAAGACAAGTGAAAGCTTGCGAGAATGAAAACAAGCAAAAGAAGGCTCGTCAAAATCGGCGAGAATAGGACAAAATGGAGGGTTCGATACATTCGTTTTGTGACTGCATAAACGAGTACCGTTAGGATGAAGCCAGATATCATGACCATAAACGCAACCCCTGCTTTTGTTCTCTTTTGCGCGATAACCGTTCCGTTGTCCATCCAGTGATGGTCATGACGAGCACGGTGCTAATGGCAATAACGAGGAATATACGTACCCCCTCGGCTTCCATTAAATGTTGATATTGAATGATACCTACCGCAGAGGGCACAAAGAGTAATAACAGGTTAGCGAGTAGAAAGGAAGCTCCTGTTTCTAGCCACTCCAGCCGAATCACTTTTAAAAAAAGCAGTGTAAATACGAGTAGTAATCCGAAAATGCTCCCAGGGATCGGTGTGTGCAAAATTCGCTTGATGAGGTCTCCGAGTGCAGAAAAAAGAATGAGCAAAAGTACTTGATAAGCGCCTTGAACCCATTTTAACAAATCACCGCCCCCTTTCCGTATTATAGAACAGTGTTCTGATTATCCTATCTCTTTGCTCATTATATCGCTTCACTCATTAAAGTGAAACGCAGTTATGATACAATTCAACTAATCGATCACAAATTAGATTTTATTTCCAGGAGACGATGTGACATGTCAAGTTCATTCCTTATATTAGGCGCAGTGTTCGCCTTTCTAGCTGTGGCATTTGGTGCTTTTGGGGCACATGCGTTGCGCTCGCGCTTATCTGACGAGCGTTTAGCCGTATATCAGACGGGTGTGCAGTATCAAATGTACCATGCGCTTGCGTTACTCGCGCTGAGTGTCATCATTCCGCGTGTGGCAGATCCAAATCTCGGGATTTTTGCAGGACGCTTGTTTGTTCTAGGCATTTTCCTTTTTTCAGGCAGTTTGTACGTACTCACTTTGAGTGGGAAAAGGTCATTCGGGGCAATTACGCCCTTTGGTGGGGTGGCGTTTTTACTTGGGTGGGTACTTTTGGTGCTTAGTGCTTTACACTAATCTGTTGTCCGTGACATCGTGACAAGGTTGCTGTTTTTGTATACCTTCCTGTCTGCTTGTGCAAAATATGGAGGGCGCGTGGCGCCAACGTGGCAATTGGACAGGGGGACCAAGCAATGAATCTGGAAGCGGTGACAGTTCAATCGATGCTGCAGCGAATGGCGCGCGGAGAATCATTTACTGTACTTGATATTCGATCGAAAACGGACTTTCAAAATTGGCAGTTAAAAGGGATGTCACTACAAGCAGTGAATGTTCCTTATTTTGATTTTAAGGAAAATGAAGTGAATGATCGGCTGTTACCCGAATGGAGCCACATCGTTTTAGTGTCCATGTATGATCCCGCGGCCGAACGAGTTGCTGCAGTTTTGCAGGACAAAGGGTATAAAGTGTCTTATCTAGAGGGTGGTCCTTTTGAATGGGATGATTTTTATGTGGAATCTGTGATACTTGTTCATCCAAAGATGAAGCTCATTCAGGTGCATCGATTAGCTACGGGGTGCTTATCCTATGTGCTCATTACGGCTAAACAGGCGATTGTCGTAGATCCGTCACGGCACATCGAACAATATTTAGCAATTGCAGAGCGCGAGCATTCCCAAATTACACATGTAATTGATACACATGTGCATACGGATCATGTTTCAGGAGCTTTGTCGCTACTTTCCCGCACCCATGCGAAGTACCTGGTTGCACATGGAGAGGTAAGACAATCTGACCTTCCTGTCGAGTTATTAAAAAGGGGAACAATGCATGTGGGTTCCTTAGATATTCATGTGATGATTCTCGATACAGAGGGTGAAGTGGGGGGGAGTACACTCCTTGTCGTAGAAAATACGTTTATGTTGTCTGGGGATACAGTGATTGTCGGTGAAGTGGGGATTGCTGATCTTCAGGGGAGCGCCCAAGAGTGGGCGGAGAAAATTTTTAATGTTGTCTTGCGTGAAGTGAAATACTTATCAGACGATGTTCTGGTTTTACCGGCCCATTTTGCGGATGTTCAGGCTGTGAATGCGGGTGGCTATATTGGAGCTGTATTAGGTGATGTGCGATTAGGGGCAGAGGCGATGGGGCATTCTAGGGTGCTTAATTTTACGCATCGCCCGAAAGGTTTTGTGGCTGCGTTACATCCATTTTCCCAAGAAATTCGCGATCTTAACTTAGGAGTAATAGCTGCCGATGTGACACGTCAAGAATACCTCGAACGAGATTTACGCTTATGATACAATGACTCTTGAATCAGTTTGACACTGGAAGAGGGTTCGCGATTTGTTATCAGAGCGAGAAACATTGAAAAAGGAGTTATTGATTTCAGAGGCGCAGCCAATCTATCAGGCGAGCGCCCTTTTGCCATTGTTGGAGCAAGAGGCCATCGCACTTTTTAGTCGTACGCTCTGTCTCCCTGTCTTGCATTTTTGGCGGCACCGTCACAGTTTACTCCTAGGGTCACGCGATGCTGCATTGCCTTTTATGGAGGAGGCTGCACAGGCGTTTTCGGAAAATGGAATCGCTGTTGCAGTTCGTCCCTTTGGGGGGCTCGCTGTTCTACTTGATCCGGGCGTTTTGAATGTATCTTTGATTCTGCCACAGCCGCCGTCATTGGATGATACGTTTTTGTTATTCGCTCATTGGTTGCAACAAAGTTTGCGCGATTTCGGTGAAGTGGTGATTGGCCAAGTGGAGGGGGCATATTGCAATGGCCGATTTGATCTGGCGATCGAGGGATTAAAATTTGCAGGTATTGCGCAGCGCCGCATTCAAGATGTGGCGATCGTAAGCGCATTTGTCAATGTGGTAGACACAGATGCATTTGAAAAGCGGGAACCGCTCGTACATGCGTTTTATCGCCAAGCTGGAAGAATGGATCCTGCTTTTGCCCATCTGATTCCCCCCCTGCGCAAGGGAACAGTTGGTAATCTATACAAGGAAGCATCGCTTCCAGTTGAACAGGCCGTTGCTTCTGTGACAGAGAAGTTAAAACAACATGCTGCGTTGCTTAGCAATCGTGCGATGCCTTGCCCAACTCTTTCATCAGATTATTATCGTCAAGCGTTACAACGCTTTATGCAACGACAGCAGCTTAAGGAGTGGATTGCGCGGTGACTTGTTTTTATAGGTGTGAGTAATCGACTGCTCACGAACCGCGAGGTATCCTTTTCTAGTCTATAATCCGCAGTCCCTTCCCTGCCTTTATTTCTTCTACTCCTTGTTCACAATAACCATAAGAGCGCCATGGACAGGTACTGCATAAAGTTGGAATGTCGTGGGGGACTATGTTTTGTGCGATGCGGTGTTGAATTTCTTGCCATGGCAATACTTGTCCAATTTGAAGGCCCAATTTTTCGAGAACAGCGGCATCACGTGCATGAATATTTGCGTCCTCACAGTGATAGGTTTGCGAATCAGGAAAATTTTTGCACAGATCATCTGGTCCAAGTACAAGGAGGATTTTTGTCTCTGGTGCAGTGCGCAACGTTTGGTGCAAGTTTGTCATAGTTGCTACATATGCTGGTGAGTAGCCCATCCCTCGATAACCGAGTAGACAGAGCAGGTGATGGCCTCGTAAACGAAACATGTCAGATAAGCCTCCTGTATGACGCAATATGCATCGCATTTATTCTACAAGGCATGATTTGGTGATGCAATCACTTTGTTGAATTTGTGGCGGCAGGAACAACTGTAAAAACGCAGATTACAGCTTGACGCCGCATGCTGTGTTCATGGTATATTTGCACTATACAATATGGTTTCTATTCATTATTTAGTAGTCTGAATGAACTAGACGGTGTACAATGACATCGTGGTGATCCATTTAGGAAGCGAGTGATTGATCATACACGATGAATGAGGCGTGTTGGGAGGTGAACGTTGTTGGAACAACCACTTAGTTTGATCGGCGAACCGTCGGCAAATTCGCAGCTGACGTTGACGCGGGCACCTTTTCGCGAGGTGTTGCGCGACTATGTGAACGTTGTAAAACCAGGAATTACGATGTCAAATATGATGACAACTTTTACTGGGTTGTGGTTGGCGGCGCATGGTCGTCCAACTCTAGAATTGACAATCGTCACACTGGTTGGAAGTGGACTTGTCGTCATGTCAGGATGTTCCTTTAATAATTACATGGACCGGGATATCGATCAATATATGGCACGCACACAAGATCGTCCCTTGCCAAATTCACGAATTCCGGCATGGAGCGTTCTTTTGCTTGGGACTGTACTTGGAATTTTAGGTGTTTCTATGCTTGGCGTGTTAGCGAATACATTGTCTGCAATCATGGCACTCATTGGATTGTTTTTCTACGTAATCATTTATACGGGCTTGACTAAACGCACAACAACGCTCAGTACAGTGATTGGCGGAGTGTCTGGTGCGATGCCTCCTTTGATCGGATGGACGGCGGTTACTGGATCGCTTGGCATGGCAGGTTGGCTGCTTTTTATCTTTATGTTTTTATGGCAACCGCCGCATTTTCTAGCACTCGCGATGCGTCGCGTGAAGGATTATGCATCTGCTGGAATTCCATTATTGCCTGTATTGTATGGTTTTGCACCGACTAAGCGGCAAATTGTAGTCTGGACAGCAGCATTAGTCCCAGCTTCGCTTTTATTGACAGCAATTCACGCGGAGGGATTGGTATACTTTTTCACAGCTCTCGTATTTGGCGGGATTTGGCTGGCAAAAGGCGTGAAGGGATTTTGGGCGAAAGATGATATTGCTTGGGCGACAGATATGTTCCGCTTCTCTCTCATTTATTTGATGGTTTTATCGATTGTTATGATTATTAATGTTCAGTAGATGAATAACGAATAAGAGCAAGAGCCGTTTACACATCACTGTGCAAACGGCTCTTTAGGTGTACGCCCGGCATGGGCGGAATCTTTAGGGTACAAGTCCCGAACGGGGGTAGCCGTCTCCTCCTCCTTGATTTAAAAAGGGAATCGATTCACATCGACTAAACAGTTTCGAGGTGTTCATAGTAATACGTCAGTGTGCGTAGACCTTTATCAAAATTTTCGAGGGAAAAATGTTCATTGGGTGCATGAAAGTTTTCATCTGGTAAACCAAATCCCATTAAAACAATCGGCACGTGCAAAATGCGGTCAAACACTTCGACGATCGGAATGGAGCCGCCCATTCGCATGTAGTAGGGTTTCACTCCATAACCAGCTTCATAGGCGACTGCAGCGCTTTGAATCGCTGGGGCGTCAAAGCGTGTGACAAACGGCCGACCGGTATCAAAGCGGGTAACTTGTATCGTGACTCCTTCTGGTGTGTGTGTCCGCACATGTTCTTCAATTAAATCTAAAATGTGTTGCGGATCTTGATGATTGACAAGTCGACAGGTAATTTTTGCGTGGGCTTGCGCTGGAATCACAGTCTTTGTCCCTTCCCCTTGAAATCCTCCGTAAACGCCGTTAATTTCAAGGGTTGGACGAGCCATGAAACGTTCGACTGTGGAGTAGCCAGGCTCACCAAAAAGGGCAGACAGGCCGAGTTGTTTGCGGTAAGTTTCATCGTCGTGTGGTAATGCAGCAAGCGCTTCGCGCTCCTCTGTGGTCAGCGGCTCCACATCATCGTAAAATCCTGCAACAGCAACTTTTCCATCTTTCGTATGTAAGCCAGCGAGCAATTCGACAAGTGCATGCAAAGCGTTTGGAACAGCTCCACCGTACAGACCAGAGTGCAAATCAGACTTTGCAGCCTGCACGTCAATTTGCAATGCACATAGCCCGCGTAAACCATAGCAGATGGCGGGGGCATTGGGGCCGAGCATCGTGGTGTCAGAGATGAGTAAAACGTCTGCCGATAGTAAATCTTTGTATTCTGAAACGAATTCAGGAAGGTGTGGACTCCCAATTTCCTCCTCTCCTTCGATGCAAAACTTCACATTGACGGAGAGTTCCTTTTTTGTTTTTAAAATGGCTTCGAGAGCTTTAATGTGCATAAAAACTTGCCCTTTGTCGTCTGAAGCGCCACGTGCATAAATCTTCCCTTCACGAATTGTTGGATCGAATGGGTCATTCTCCCATAGTTCTACTGGGTCAACAGGCTGCACATCATAGTGTCCGTAGATCAACACAGTCGGTTTGTCTTTGGCGTGTAGAAAGTCAGCATAAACGACAGGATTTCCTTTGGTTGGCATGACTTTGACGTGTTCAAGTCCAGCTTCTCGTAGACTTTCGGCAATCCAGTTGGCCGCTTGCACCATATCTGATTTATGCGTAGATAATGCGCTGATGCTAGGGATGCGTAACAAAGCGCTCAATTGTTCAAGATGATGAATTCGCTCTTTTATAAAGTGTTGCTCGATGCGATCTTCCAAGTGTACATCCTCCTTTTTTCCTGCAAGCGTGAGAATTTGACGCAAACTGTCAACGGATTCCCTCTCTAGTTATACCACGTAATAAGCCTCCAAAGCATGCTATACTTTTGATATCCAGTAAAAGCAGAGTGCAGCTTGAACGATGGTTCAGTGGATACCGTGTAAAGCATCTCTATGGTTATGTGTGAAAAAACTAAAAATGCGAACTGGAGAGGGTGATTCGCGTGCAGGAAGTCTTTGTGACTGCACAGTGGCTGAAAGAACATCTTGATGATGAACATCTCGTAATCATTGACTGCAGATTTACCTTAGGGAAACCGAACGCCGGATGGGAAGCGTTTCAATCTGGTCACATTCCAAATGCTCAGTATGCTCATTTGGAGCGGGATCTCTCTTCACCCGTACAAGAACATGGAGGGCGTCACCCACTTCCAGATGCGGATTCCTTTATTCGCTGGTTGGCGCATTTGGGGATCACACCGCAAACACTCGTTGTTGCATACGATGAAAAAGGAGATATGGCGCCCCATCTGTGGTGGTTGCTCCGCTATTTTGGCCATGAAAAAGTGCGCGTTCTGGCGGGAGGAATCAATGCCTGGTGGGAAGCTGCTTATCCCATTTCACAAATCAATGATTCGAATAAAAGCAGTGGGGAAGAGGCTGCGAAACGATTCGATCTCGTATTACAAAAAGTGGAACAGGTGTATCGTCCTCATCCCGAAATCACCGTCACGCGTTCAGATCTTTTGCAGCGTATCACTGTAGAACCGAATGCTTTCCATTTGATCGATGCGCGCGCTTTGCCTCGATATCTGGGTGACGTGGAACCGATTGATCCGGTTGCAGGCCATATTCCAACAGCGATATGCTATCCTTGGGAGGAGACGGCTTCTTTGTTTGTTTCTCCTGATCCTCAAGCTGCTTTGGCGAAGCGATTTTCGAAGGTACATGACGGAAAAGAAGTTATCGTTTACTGTGGTTCGGGGGTAAGTGCCTGTGTCGATATTTTAGGTTTGCAGGTGGCCGGGATAGAGGCAAAATTATACCGTGGTAGTTGGAGTGACTGGTGTTCTTACAAAGAAAGTCCAATTGCGCGCGGACCGGAAAGCATGCGGTAAGTGGAATTTTCCGCAAATATTTATAGAGCGGCCACCTGGAGATGGCCGCATTTGCTTTTGTAGATTATGCTTCAGTCTCTTCGACGCGGATCGATTTCATTCGATCACCTTGGCGAATCTGATCGATGTACGTGTCTCCAGAGAGCAATTGACCAAAAACTGTATGAACTCCATCTAAGTGTGCTGTGCTTTTGCGATCATGGACAATAAAAAACTGTGATCCTCCTGTGTCGCGTCCTGCATGTGCCATGGAGAGTGCACCTCGTTGATGTTTTAACGGATTTCCTTGTGTTTCACATTTAATGGTATAGCCTGGTCCGCCTGTACCATTTCCTACTGGGCAACCGCCCTGGCTTACAAAACCAGGAATGACGCGATGGAATGTCAATCCATCATAAAATCCTGAATTTGCCAGTTTCTCGAAATTCGCTACGGTTCCAGGTGCGTATTGGGGAAACAATTCAAATTCTAAGAGGTTGCCATTTTCCATTGTTAAAGTGGCTTTTTTCATGTCTTCATTCTCCCTTTGCCAAATTAGCATTCTTGCTAAGTATACCGAGAAGTTTGTCCTCGTGCATCTCTAATCATAAGGAAAACATATGAGTGGTTTGTGTCACTTGTATCTTCACGCTCGTATGATGCAACTTCGTGTCTTATAATAAGAAAAGCGCGTCTTTGCGAGCGCGCATGCATGATTCGATTTGAGTTTCTTGGCAGATCGCCATGAGCGTTTAGGATAGGAAATGCATTTGCAACGTAAAGGGGCTTGGTGTATGTACAAGCGCAGAGATACTCGTCCAGTGCGAGTGGGTGACCTCACGATTGGCGGTAGTGATAAAGTTGTCGTACAGAGCATGACGACAACCAAAACAGCTGATGTAAAAGCTACTGTAGCGGAAATTTTGCGTTTAGAAGAGGCAGGGTGTGAACTCGTCCGCGTCACAGTAAATTCACAAGAAGCTGCTGAAGCAATTCGTGCAATTAAATCGCAGATCCATATTCCTTTAGTTGCAGATATTCATTTTGATTATCGATTGGCACTCTCTGCCATTGCAAATGGGATTGATAAAGTACGCATTAATCCTGGAAATATTGGGCAGAGGGATCGCGTAGAAGCAGTTGTAAAAGCATGTAAAGAGCGCGGGATCCCGATACGCATTGGAGTGAACACGGGCTCGATTGAACGTCATATTCTTGAGAAATATGGTTATCCTACTGCACAAGGGATGCTTGAAAGTGCCTTATACCATATTTCGATTCTTGAAGAACTGGATTTTCACGATATTATCGTTTCTATGAAAGCTTCAGATGTTCCGCTCGCGATTGAAGCGTATAAGTTGGCGGCTGAATCGTTCAATTATCCTTTGCATCTTGGCATTACAGAAGCGGGTACGCTTTTTAGTGGGACGATTAAAAGCGCGGCAGGGCTAGGCGCTTTGCTTGCGATGGGCATTGGTGACACAGTGCGTGTATCTTTGTCTGCTGATCCGGTAGAAGAGGTGAAAGTTGCACGTGAATTGCTAAAGGCGTTTGGAATCATTTCAAATGCGGTTACATTGGTTTCCTGTCCTACATGCGGTCGAATTGACATTGATTTGATTCGTATTGCAAATGAAATCGAGGCATATGTACAAAATATTAAAGCCCCGATTAAAGTTTCTGTCTTAGGATGTGCAGTAAATGGCCCAGGTGAAGCGCGCGAAGCCGATATTGGGATTGCAGGGGCTAAAGGGGAAGGGTTGTTGTTTCGTTATGGAGAAGTAGTCCGTAAGATTCCCGAACAAGACCTTGTATCTGAATTAAAAAAGGAAATCGACATTCTAGCAAAACGTTATGCTGAAACAGGGTCGATTCGCTGATTGCTTTTGACAGTCTTGTAAGTGGCGGCGCCGTTTCTATGTAGAAGCGCCGCCTTTATCTAGTGGGAATTTGTGAGTCAATTTTTCTTATGAGTCCATTTGCGGTCTTTGTTTTTTGTTTCTGGAAAGCGTTCTCCGCGTTGCAAGTGAATCACAACAGTATCTTTTACCGATCCGGCGTGGCGAGCCTCACTAACTTCCACATACATTCCGTCGTTTGGCGCGCGTTCCCCAGGATTAAACTGCGTACGTTCCCCCATGATGAACTCCTCCTGCTGTTTGACGCTAACCGTTTCAATTGTATCGTGCGTCATTGGGTAAGCGGATATGCAGAGTATTTTCATAAGGAAGATGATGCCGCACTAAATTTGGTGGTTCTACCCGATTCATGCTAAAGTAATGAAGGCAGACGAAGAAAAGTAAGTAATGCAGGAGGGATACATACGTGAATCCATTTGTTTTCTGGAATCCGACGGTTTTATACTATGGGCAAAATCAAATTGAACAGCATTTAGTCAGCGAAGTCAAAAAGTATGGCTCCAAGGTGTTGCTTGTCTATGGCGGAGGGAGCATTAAAACGTTTGGACTTTATGACAAGGTAGTAAATCTGCTTAAATCTGCAGATATTACGGTCTTTGAATTTTCTGGAGTCGAACCCAATCCACGTCTGACGACAGTGCATCGGGCGATTGAATTGTGTCGTCAAGAAGAGATAGACCTATTGTTGGCTGTTGGAGGAGGTTCTGTCTTAGACGCGACAAAAGCGATTGCGGCAGGAGTTCCATACGAAGGCGACGTCTGGGATTTTTATCAGACACAAAAGCGGCCTAATGAGGCTCTTCCATTTGGAACGATTTTGACGTTGGCGGCAACGGGTTCTGAAATGAATTCTGGCGGAGTGATTACAAATTGGGAGACAAAAGAGAAGATTGGTTCTAGTTCTCCGCTTACATTCCCAAAATTTTCATTTTGCGATGCAGAAAATACTTTTACAGTTTCTCGTGAGCAGACGATGTATGGAATCGTCGACATGTTTAGTCACGTTTTAGAAGCGTATTTTTCACATACGCCAAACACGTTTTTACAAGAACGGCTTATGGAGTCGGTGATGCAGACAATCATCGAAAATGCACAAAAGGTGCTGGATCATCCACATGATTTTGCTGCGCGTGAAACGATAATGTATTGTGGTACCATGGCGTTAAATGGAATGATCTCGATGGGCGTGCAAGGAGATTGGGCTACCCATGCGATCGAACATGAAGTCAGTGCAATCTATGACATCCCACATGGTGGTGGATTGGCGATTCTTTTTCCGAACTGGATGAACTACGTGCTGGATGCCGGAATTGATCGTTTTTATCAATTAGCAACGCGTGTTTTTCATATCGATTCGGCTGGCAAATCACAACGAGAAGTTGCGCAAGAAGGCATTTTGGCAGTACGCCGCTTTTTCACTTCACTCGGAGCACCTCGTGCACTTTCCGATTATCAGATTGGCGCGCAAGAAATCGAACGCATGGCAGAACATGCGGTGCGCATCGGGCCAATTGGCCATTATAAAAAGTTGGAACGCGAAGATGTAGCTGCCATTTTACGTGCGGCACTCTGATGGTTTTTAGATCAATAAAAAAGAACGGGGGTTTGAAAAAAACCCTAGACATTTGACACGGACTGTGCCATAATGTGAAAGACGAACACAGCAAGTGAACGCTTAAGAATCCTGTTGTTTGGAATGGAAGAGCCGTATGAGTGCGCTGTTCCTGAATACAGTTGGACTTTTGTGCGTATAGTAGTAACTGTCCCAGTCGAATTTGAGAACGTTGGGATGGTTGCGACTTCTGTGGACGCATACCTGAAGGTGCCACTATATGAGTGGCGTAGGAGGAACAGCAGCATGCAAGAAGGTACTGTTAAGTGGTTTAACGCAGAAAAAGGCTTTGGATTTATCGAGGTTCCGGGTGG
Organism: Sulfoacidibacillus thermotolerans; assembly: GCF_003144315.1. Lineage (GTDB taxonomy): Bacteria > Bacillota > Bacilli > Alicyclobacillales > SLC66 > Sulfoacidibacillus > Sulfoacidibacillus thermotolerans. The sequence goes on from NZ_MPDK01000004.1 coordinate 25,623, forward strand.
AGACGATGTATTCGTTCATTACAGCGCCATTCTGGGAGACGGTTATAAGTCGTTGGAAGAAGGACAACGTGTAAGCTTCGAAATCGTTCGCGGCAACCGTGGTCTTCAAGCGGCCAACGTGTCTAAACTCTAAGCGATACGAAAAGTCAAAAGAAAGAGGACTGAGAAATCTCAGTCCTCTTTCTTTTGACTTTTGAGTCGTTGACAGGATTAATCATTTATTGGTTCGTCGATTTCACTGTCGGGTTGCATTCGATATAAAATATTCAGGTCATTGATGCGGCTCGCGTAATCGCTAATTTCATTCATGAGTTGAAGAGAGACATCCCATTCTTCTTCTTTTTGAAGTTGTTCGTGCAATTCTTGAATATGCGCTTCATAGTCTCCGATAACTCCAGGAATTTTTCCACGCATCGGTTCCCAGTACTCGAGGATTTCTCGTCTTTCTTGTACGCTATAAACTTCCCACGGTTGTTCTAATGTGGGCACCTCTATTTGTAAGCGTTCATCATAGTGAAAAACGTGTTTCATTTGCGGTGCTGACCCCTCTCCTATCTACTTCCTGATCTTTATTATGACGTAAAAACAATCGTGATGAAAGGACTCCAGAAACTTTCTCAATTTGATTGTCGCTATCTAAAGAAATGAGCATGAAGTGTGGGACGATGTATAGAATCAGAAGTTATGTGCATCCTATACTCGGATCGCCCAATGCGGGTGAATTCCGAAGTTTGCAGAAGGAGGATCTCACGTGCAGGCACTAACATCCAAGGAACTAGCGTATATCAATGACATGCTAGGTGGGGAAGATTTATTGCAAAAGGTGTGTGTCGCTGCGATGACTACAGCGAATCAATCGGAAGTTCAACAGTTTTTGCACCATGCAGTCAGTGAACATCAACGTAGGCATTCCGATTTATTGCGCTTACTAGAACAACACGAATCGGTAGCTCACTAAAATAGCTGAAAGGAACGACACACATGCAACCACAGGCAATGGGCGCACAATTGCAAGAGCAGGACTATATGAATGAGATTTTACTGTTTTTAAAGCATCAAGTTCTTGAATATGCGACAGCCGTTATGGAGGCAAGTTCTATTCAGGTTCGCCAAACGATGCAACGGTTATTAAACGAAACGTTAACTGAACAGGCGGATTGTTATCAATTGATGGCGCGTCAAGGTTGGTATCCTCCAGCACCTACTGCAAATCGGCAGGATCTCTTAAAATCCATCCAACAACATCGCCAAGATGCCCAGAAAAATATGCAGATTGCCCGAAATGTTGGGATTGGTATGCAAAATCAAACTCAGATCGGGTCTTGGCAACAACAAGTACCAGCTTGGCAAACGGGGCAGATGCGGCAACAACAGGGCAATCAGCAGAGTCAACAAAATGTACAGCAAATGCAACAGCCCTGGCAAGCTGCTCAACCTTGGCAATATACACAAAATTGGCAAGATCCATCGCAACAGTTCAATTGGCAACAACAAAATCAATCTCGTCAACCGTGGCAGTAAGTTGTACAAAAGAGGAGTCCTTTTTCGCATCCTGCGAGAGGGGACTTCTTTTTATTTGTGAGTATCACTAGGTTTGTCAATCGCATGAATCCTCGGTACACTAGATATAATTCATGAGAAATATGGATCAAGCGCGTTGTGAGAGGATGGTTCGACGAGTGCCAACAGATGTCATGACAGAAAAACAGGATCTTACGAGGTTATTGCCGATCGTTCACCGTTTGCGCGCAAGTTTTGCTGCTCGGAAAGATGAGCAGCGTGTTGAGCGCAGTGAGCTGATGGCGCAAAAATGGATGAATCGACAAGTGGTATTGGCTTTTGCTGGGCATTTCTCTGCAGGCAAGTCAACTTTGATTAACACACTTTTAGGGAGAGAGTTGCTGCCTAGCAGTCCTTTGCCGACAAGTGCCAACGTTGTACGAATGGAGTTCGGTTATCCGCATGCAGAAGCATTTACTGCAAGTGGTGAGGTCATTACATTGACGAATCTTTCTGAGGAAGTAGCTAATTTATGCCGAGATGGGGAGCACATTGACGAGGTGCGAATTTATTCGGATACTTCCTACTTACAGGATGGTTATGTATTGATTGATACACCAGGCGTTGATTCGACAGATCCACGGCACGCGGAGCATACACAAAAAATTTTATATCTAGCCAATCTTGTTGTTTATGTCGCTGATTATAATCATGTGTTATCGGATATGAACTTAACTTTTATGCGAAGTCAGACCGATTCAGGGAAACAACTTGTACTTGTGGTGAATCAAATAGACAAACATAACGATTTTGAATTGCCTTTTGAAGAGTTTGTCGCGGGAATTGAGCAAGCTCTTGCGCAGTGGCGTATACATTGTCAAGGCGTGTATTATGTATCGGCGTTGGATCACGATTTTCCTGGGAATCAATTGGAGCTTCTGCAAAACGATCTGCCCAAACTTTCGCGAGCGGCTCAAACCGTTGTGCAGGCGCAATCTGATCTTCTCACCTTAATTCATGAACATGATGCCTGGCTTTCACAAACTCATACGACTTCAGAAGAGGAAATGTCTGTGCAAGTAGCAGACGAGTTGCTTTCTAGCTATACCAAGTTATCTGACCAAATTGAACAAGAGCAAATGCGAATCAAACAACAGATCGAAGAGTTTTCCAAGCAACTTACCGCGATTCCTGCACAGGCGATCATTATGCCATATGACACGACGGAACTTGCAGTGGCATACATCGAGTCTCTATCGGAACATTTCCGAGTAGGATTTTTTACAACAGCAGCAAAAGTGGCGGCAGAGCGCGAACGACGCTTAGAAAATTTTGTAAAAGACTTAACAGTGCGAGTGGAGGCGGGCATCACCTTACATCTTCAGCAAGTAGGTATGCAAACGGCGCGAGATACGGGATTGTTAAATGATTATGCGGCAAATCGCTTTTCTGTTTTTCATACTTTTGGTGGGGTGGAGTTTGTCCAATCCTGCGTGGCTGATGGAGCTAGGCGTGATCGAGATTACGGATATCAGTTTGCAAAACGGGTAGAAGAGGCGATTCGAGATGGCTTTTTAGGGAGAGTACGTGAAGTGACAGAGCGTTTTGCGGCAGAATTACAGGCGCAGGCACGTCCATTGCTCGAAGAGTTACTCGTGCGTCGCGCTCAACTTGAACAAAAACGACAACAAGCGTCAGCAGTTGTAGCGATCGCACGTGAACAGGAACAATGGATCAATTCACTGCGCGCACTGGTTAAGTCAGCAGAGGAGATGGAGGGATTGGAGTGAATATCACGGAACAGGACGTCATCAAAACGATTGAAGCCTTACAAACCGCAGCAGCGGCATGCGTGCATCCACTCGTACAACCTTATGCGAAAAGTTTGCAAGAACGTGCAGAGCGGTTGCGTTCTCAACAGTTTACGGTTGCTTTTTTTGGCGCGTTTTCAGCGGGTAAATCTTCTTTGATCAACGCCTTACTTGGCGAACAAGTGCTTCCTGTTTCACCTAATCCTACGACAGCCGCGATTAATCGTATCTTGCCACCTACTGAACAAGACTCTGAAGGAACTATTCGCGTCATTTTAAAGGATCGCGAGACAATCATGCAAGAAGTTGCCCGTTCTGCAGAGATGCTTCAGCTACCGTCTTCTTTTCAGGAGTTAGCGAGTCGCTTGGAAGCAGTTGATGTTGCAACACTTACTGAACGTCTCAAACCACATTACAGTTATTTGCGCGGGGTTTTGCGTGGATATGCGGATATAGAACAGCACTTGGGGCAAACAATCACGATCTTAGCATCGGAGTTGCGCCAAATGGTAGCCAATGAAGAGCAAGCGGCGTTTGTTTCACGTGTCGATTTGTATCGTACGTCGGAATTGTCAAAAGCGGGTGTCATCTTAGTGGATACACCAGGGGTTGATTCATTGCATGCGCGGCATACGGACGTCGCTTTTCGCTATATGCGCGATGCAGATGCGATTGTGTTTGTGACCTATTACAATCACGCTTTCTCACAATCTGATCGGGAGTTTCTCATGCAACTTGGTCGTGTGAAAGAAGCGCTTGCAACGGACGCGTTGTTTTTCGTCATCAATGCAGCAGATCTCAGTGCAAATTCCGAGGAATTGGAATCCGTAAAAAAGCATGTAGACAGTAATCTCGCAAAACTCGGGGTTCGGCTAAATAAACTGTACACAGTATCGAGTCAGCTTGGATTAGCTGCCAGTCTCTTGGCACAGCAAGAGCAAGTGTCGCCAAGCATTGAACGGATGGTACGTCAACGCTTGCGCCTTAGCAGTGATTCGCCATTTCCCAGAGTGGAAGATTTGCGGCAAAGGGCGGGAGTTGAAGATCTACGGCAAGAGATTACACAATGTACCCGCGGTCGCTTGGTTGCGGCTTCAATAGAGGCAGCAAATCAGGAGCTTGCAAGTGTCTTTGAAAGTATTGAGGGATATGTACGTACACTGCGGGGCGATCGAGTAACTGGTTTGCAAGAATTTGCAAACCAAAAGCAGCAGGCAGACCAACTCCAGCAAGTATTTTCTCAAGATATTGAGCTCGATGAAGTTGCGCTTGAGCAAGAGATCCGAGAGTTGCTTTATCATGTGAAGCAACGAATTCGCTTTTCTCATTTTGACCTGATTGTTCAGGCCTTTCATCCTTCTTTTTTCACTCGTGGTGATGACCGTGAAATTCAGTCGGCATTAGAGGAATGGGTACGCTTATTAGCGCTTATTGTTGAACAAGAAGTGCGTGCGACAGGCATTCGTATCGTACGATCAGCCAAAAGGATCGTTTTAGAGCGCAGCAAACGAGTCACAGTGGCTGCAAAGGCACCGCCGCTTGGCATTGTCTTGCATCTAGATGAACTCCCTGCTGTTCCCGATGATTTCCCTTTGCAAGCGCAATTTGAAGTACCTACGCAAGTCCAAAAGCTCGCGCAAAAGGAATGTAAAAATGTCCAGCAGTTTTTCGAACAAGGGGGACGCAAACGGCTCTCAGATCAACTCGAACCTTTTGCAACCATATGGGTAGATCAGTATCTCGAACAAATACAGCAGTGGTTTGTGCATCGTCAGCAGATGTGGATACGCGAAGCACAACGAGCGCTAAGAGTATCACTAGAAAAGGAAGTAACCTCCTTTCTTGCGTTAAAGCGACAAGCGATCGACGATGAGAGTGCGCTCTTAAGCTTAACAGAAACACTTCGTGTATGGCCAAAAAATTAACAACTACACGAACAACGGGTCTGGGCCTTCATCGGTTTGGTTGATCATATGCTGAGCGGTGAGTGCAAGTCGAGAAAACATAAAGTCGCGAATTTCCCCTGAGAGTCCCACTTCATCCATCGCTTGCTGCATGCAAGATAACCATGCTTGTGCGCGTTTTGGTGTAATCGGATGAGGAAGATGGCGCGCACGCAACATCGGGTGGCCGTGTTGCTCAGTATAGAGAGGCGGGCCACCAAAAAATTGTGTCAGAAATAAATACTGTTTATCGCGAACGGGTCCAATATCTTTAGGGAAAATCGGCGCTAGATCAGGGTGGGCAAGAACGCGCGGATAAAACGCGTCAACTAAACGCGCAATCGTGTCTGCACCGCCGATCATCTCATACGGGGTTTGTTTTATTGTCTGATTGTGACTAGAGTCCATCTTCCTTCTCCTTTTGCTGAGCGGTCTTTATTCTCGGCGTGCCGTTGTCTCGATCAAATGAATCATTGTTTGAAGTGGATCTTGTATTCTTGCTAGTTGCATCTTCTCTATATAGTGAAGTCGCTGTTCATAGACATGATTGACAACTTGTAACAGCCGTTCTGCAGAAAGTTCCTCATCAGGGATGACTTCGCAATAACCGCGTTCCTGAAATGATTTTGCATTGATGATCTGATCGCCGCGGCTGGAGGATTTTGGCAAAGGGATAAGAACCATAGGCTTTTGTAAGCTGAGAAATTCAAAGATCGCATTGGCTCCAGCGCGGGAAATGACTAAACTCGCTACTGCTAACAGATCAGGCAATTCCTTGGTAACGTATTCGAATTGACGATAACCTGGCCGATTTAGAGACGGGTCTACTTGGCCCTTTCCGCAAATATGAATGACTTGATAACTTTTTAAGAGTGTGTGAAGGGTAGCGTGGATCACCTCATTGATTCGCTTTGATCCAAGACTTCCACCCATCGCAAGGATTGTTGGCTTGTTTCTCGAGAACCCAAGGAATGTAAGTCCTGCTGTCGCACTGCCGCGTGCCAATTCCTCGCGCACGACGGCACCTACATATTGCGCTTTTGTAGGAGGCAAATGTTCACTTGTCTCTTGAAAAGTCGTGCAAACTTTTGTTGCAAAGGGGATGGCAATGCGATTTGCGAGTCCAGGAGTCACATCTGATTCATGAATGATAATGGGTGTGCGATTTAACCAACCGCCAATCACAACAGGTACCGAGACAAAACCGCCTTTAGAAAAAATCACTCGCGGACGTTCTTTACGGATAATTTCGTAAGCCTGATAGGCGCCAGTTAAGACGTTAAAAGGATCTTTGAAGTTTTTCCAATCGAAGTATCGCCGCAGTTTACCTGTTTTGATGGCATAGTAGCGAACTCCTGCACATTTTACAATCAGTTCGCGTTCGATCCCTTCTTCAGATCCAATATAAATCACTTCAAAGCCGTCCTGTTGGAGTTTGGGAAGTAAAGCGAGATTGACAGTCACATGTCCCGCTGATCCGCCACCGGTTAAGATGATCTTGTTTGTCACGTGCTCCCTCCTGATGGCGATGAATGTAGCTTAGTTTCTTTTAAAACCATTTGCGCAATTGCTCGGGAACGAGGACGGGTTTACGTGTTGCAGCGTCTACAGTTACAATCGTGACAGATGCATCAGCAATCAATAGGTCTTTGGCGCCAAGAATGATTGTCTGTTCAAGGGTAAAACTCGTATTTCCCAATAGTCCAGGGCGCGTGATGACGGTTAGTACATCATTTTGTTTTGCTTCTTTGCGATAGTTAATATTAATGTTCGCGGTTACGGTAACATATCCCAAACGATACAAGACGTCATAAGGCAGTTTTGCTTGTTCATAGAAATCTTCTCGCCCCCATTCAAGGTATTCTAGATATTTGGCATTGTTGACATGGCCATTTACGTCGATCTCTGTAGATCGCACCACGATGTCGAGGCGAGATTCAATCCAAGTTTTATGATTCATGCACATCACTCCTTTTTGAACTCTATTGTAATGGAACGCGGAGAAGATCACAAAATTTGTTGCGCGTGACATGAATCACAGCCATCGTGACAAATCGCTAGATATGCAAGGGGGCAGAAGGGATGTGGTGGAACACTAAAAATGTAAAAATTCAAATTTACCTTGCGCCATAATGTACTCTCCTAAAAATGAAGGGGTTTGGCGCAAGGTCAGAAAAGTTAGCAATTAGTTAGCGTGACTCCATTTTTCTGTGCAGGTGAGGATTTTTCTAGCGTTTGCAGTTAGACGAGAATGGCTTCGATCTGTTCTATATCTGCGGGAGATAAAACAATTTCTGAGGCTTTTGCATTCTCCTCGACTTGTTCTTTGCGACTTGCGCCAATAATGGCAGAGGAAACGTTTTTTTGCCGCAAAATCCATGCGAGTGCGAGTTGTGCGAGAGTAATTTCATGTTGGTCAGCCACTCTTTGCAATTGTTCGACCTTGCTGAAATTCTCTTCGGTCAGGAAGCGGGATATGCTTTGTGCTGTAGTTGGAGTAGCAGCGCGGCTGCCTTCAGGTGCTGCTTGTCCTCGCTTATATTTGCCTGTGAGCATACCTTGTGCAAGCGGGGACCAGACGATTTGTCCTACGCCTTCACGCTCACAAAGTGGAATGATGTCCTTTTCAATATAGCGCTCCAGCATGCTGTATTGTGGTTGGTTTGAAACGATGCGATCAAATCCGCGCTTGTCAGCAAGATGTAGTGCATCGTCGATTTGGACAGCCGACCACTCGCTCACGCCTGCATAAAGAACCTTTCCTTGACGAATTAAATCATCAAGGGCGCGCAGGGTTTCTTCTAAAGGAGTCTCAGGATCATAACGATGACACTGAAATAAATCTACATACTCTACGCCTAGTCGCTGTAAGCTTTGGTTACATTGTTCAATGATATGTTTTCGCGAGAGTCCGCGATCGTTTGGACCATCCCCCATGGGCCAAAAGGCTTTGGTTGCCAATACATAGGAAGTCCGAGGTAATCCCTTTAACGCTTCACCAAGTATTGTTTCGGCAGCTCCACGGTGGTAAACATTCGCCGTGTCAAAAAAATTTATTCCTAGATCATATGCGCGATGAATACAGGAAATTGCGGTTTCACGTCCCACAGTTCCCCCGTAAGTAAGCCAAGATCCAAGACTGATCTCACTGACCTTGACACCTGAACGCCCAAGACGGCGATATTTCACTTAAACCACTCCGATCTGAAGAAAGCGAGATTAGATAAGAATCTCACTTTATGATAGTCAAAAACGGCTGGCTGTACAAGGGAGCGGGGGGAAACAAATATAAGAAAAGGAAATTGAGACAGGTGCACATCTATACTTGTACCTCTTCATCTAATAATGCGCCTAATTCTTCGGCTCTTTGTGTTGCGCGAATGACCGCTTGACGTACAGCTGTCTCAAAACCATGTTGTTTTAGTGTCGCGATTCCAGCAAACGTAGTTCCCCCAGGTGACGTCACTCGTTTACGCAATGTGGCTGGAGTTTCATTAGAAGCTCGGAGCATATGGGCAGCACCATAAAGTGTTTGTAGGACAAGCGCGTAGGCTGTGGCTTCATCCAATCCGACATCAACTCCAGCTCGTGTGAGCGCTTCGACGAAATAATACACATAGGCAGGACCACTTCCTGCTAAACCCGTGACGGCATTTAATAGGTCTTCTGTGAGCTCATAGGTTCTTCCCACAGCGTGTAAAATTGCTTCAACGCGACTCTGATCGCGAGTTGTGCAGGATTTTGACATGGTGTATGCGGTTGCCGATTCTCGTACAGCACAAGAGGTATTGGGCATAGTGCGAACAATATGAGGATCACCAGAATCGGTTCTAACAGAGGTGATCATCTGTCGCATACTTTCGATTGAACAACCTGCCACGACCGAAAGATAAAGTGCATCGGCGCGAGCATGGCGCGCGACGAGCGGCAAAACAGAGTGTACGTCTTTTGGTTTTACACAGAGTATCAGGATGTCTGCTTGCAATACAGCATCACGTAGGTCGCTATGTGCAATGATCGGGTATGTTGCTTTTAAATCATTGAGGCGCTCGTGGTTACTACGGTTTGTAACATGTAAGTAAGCAGTCTTACTCATGCCCGTTTCACTAAGTCCTTTGATGAGCGCTTCGGCAATTGATCCAGCACCTATAAAAGTGATGTGTAGTCCGTTTAATACATTTTGATCAGCGCTCACAAGATTCACTCCTCATTGTAGAAAAATAAAAAAATGCGCCTCTGTCCGACAAGGACGAAAGTGCGCACTTCCGCGGTACCACCTTGATTGATCCACATGTGGATCCTCTCTGAGCTATAACGGGCCTACCCGTACTTCCTTCTTAGGGAGTCCGCTCCGGAGTCGGTCAATCGAACGGGCTAAGATGAAGTTCTCAACGATCTTCACTCTCTGTGCTTAGCGAATCGTTCGTTTTCTCCTTCACTGCGTGTATCAGAATGCTTCTTACTTGATATTTACAAAGTCAAGACCTCATCGTCAAAATTATTAAAGAAATCATACGACCTTACTTTAGCACTGTCAAGTGGGAAAATGCGCGTTACTTTTTGACATTCATTTTCATGTGCGTATAAGCTCCAATCTGGGCAGGAGCTAAAATTTGCGCTGTTGCGTGAATCCCTTCTTGTGCAAAAGCAGTAGTCATTGCATGTGCTACAGGAGTTGCGCGCATTGGATCATCTACAATCGAGAGTAAGGTAGGACCGGCACCGCTTAAGACGGTGCCAACGGCTCCTGAAGCTTTGGCGGCGGCTGTCACTCGATCGAATCCAGGAATGAGGTGTTTGCGCGCTTCTTGATGCAAACGATCTGCAAGTGCGCGACGCAGCAGTTGCGTGTTGCCTGTCGTCAACGCAGCTGTTAAAAAACCGGCGTGGGCGATGTTGAAAATGGCGTCTTGGCGCGTTACCGTAGGGGACAATACATTTCTCGCCTGCTCCGTTAAAAGTGGAAAATCGGGTGTTACAGCTATAAATGTGAAATTGTCGCGCAATGGCAGATTGACATGCGTGACACCGTCTTCGTGTAAATACGCGAGGACTGCTCCACCTAAAAAAGCAGGGGCGACATTATCTGGGTGGCCTTCTTCAAGTACGGCAAAACGTAGAATTTGCGCGCGCGACAACGGAGAATCTAGCAAATTATTGGCAATCAATAACCCGCCTACGAGTGCAGCGGCACTGGAGCCAAGTCCAGCTGCGATCGGGATGCGATTGACCATGCGCAGGTGCAGAGGTGGGAGGGTCAATTGATAGCGATCATAGACAAGCCGCATGGATTGAAGTACGAGATTCGATTCATCGCGAGGCAAAAATTCGGCGCCAAATCCTTCGATGTCAATTGTTGTTTGATCTGCAGGTTCTACATGCAGTTCATTCCACAAGTCTAGTGCAATCCCCATACAATCAAATCCAGGTCCGAGATTAGCGCTTGTCGCTGGTACATATACACTAATTTTCACTGTAATCCTCCCACGATTGCGCGCCATACTGCGTCACGTTCTGCAGAGACCACGTTTGGCTCTACGGTTTGCGCACGCAGTGCGGTATCAGGATCTTTTAGCCCATTTCCTGTTAAAATGCACACGACCGTCTTGCCTCCTGCTAATTGTCCTGCTTTGGCGCGCTTCATCAGGCCTGCAACAGAAGCGCAAGAAGCAGGTTCAGCAAACACGCCTTCAAGGCGTGCGAGCAGTTGATAGGCAGAGAGAATTTCTTCATCAGAGACAGCGTCAATTGCCCCCAAGGATTCGTTGATGGCAGTTTGCGCAAGTTCCCAACTCGCGGGATTGCCAATGCGAATAGCTGTCGCGATCGTCTGTGGATGTTCGATGGGGTGGCCGTGTACAAGCGGTGCAGCACCTGCCGCCTGAAAACCCAACAATTGCGGGATCGCTGTCTGATGCACACTCGAGAATTCGCGAAATCCTTTAAAGTATGCAGAGATATTGCCTGCGTTGCCGACGGGAATAGCGAGGTAGTCAGGAGCTCGCTCTAATTGTTCACAAATTTCGAAGGCCCCTGTTTTTTGTCCTTCCAAACGAAATGGGTTGACGGAATTGACCAATGTGATCGGTTCAGAGTCTGCGATGTCGCGCACAACGTGTAATGCCTGATCAAAATTGCCGTCGACGGCAATGATCTCAGCGCCATACATGGTCGCTTGTGCCAATTTACCTAGAGCTACGTAGCCGTGCGGAATTACAACGATCGCGCGCATGCCAGCTCTTGCTGCGTAGGCTGCCGCAGATGCAGAAGTATTCCCCGTTGAAGCACAAATCACTGCTTCGCTGCCGGCTTCCTTGGCTTTCGCAACGGCGAGTACCATCCCTCTGTCCTTGAATGAGCCGGTGGGATTTGCACCTTCGTATTTGAGATAGACATGCATCTTTAATTGTTCAGAAAGTCGCTCAGCATAGATGAGGGGTGTATTGCCTTCATTGAGCGACAAGCGTGGTGTTTTATCAGTAAGTGGGAGGTATGCTTCATAACGTGTTAAGAGTCCTTTGTGCATGGGAAAATGGTTCACTGTGCACCTCCGATAACCGGCATCACATTGTGTATGGTTTGCACATCGTTCACAGCAGATAAAGCGTTAAGTGCTTTTGTGACTTGTTCTTGGCCTACTTCATGAGTTACGATGACGATTTCTGCACTATTTTGACGGGAGCGTTTTTGTAAGACGGTTTCCATGCTTACTTCTGCCTGGCCAAATATGGCGGCTATCTGCGCGAATACGCCCGGTTGATCATTTACGGCAAGTCGCACGTAGTATCGAGCGGGCTCGCCTTGCCCGCGGCGAACACGCTTGTGCGGGAGTAATAATTGGCGCACTCGTAATGCAGTATCCATTCTGAGATTGCGCAGCACTTCAATCATATCGCCGACAATAGCGCTTGCCGTAGGCAGTGATCCGGCACCACGTCCAAAAAACATCAAGTCTCCGGCGGCATCTCCACGCACGTATAATGCATTAAACGCATCACTGACATGCGCAAGAGGGTGGTCTTTAACAACGAGTGTGGGGCGCACTTGCAGCGTCAGATTGCCGTCGCGATCTGTTCCTTCGGCGACTAGTTTGATCACAGCGCCTAGTTCGTGGGCATATGCGACGTCGGCTGCAGTGATCGTGCGAATTCCAGTTACTTCGACGTCATCAAGTGTCACTTTTGCGTGAAAAGCGATCGAAGCGAGGATGGCGAGTTTCCGTCCTGCATCTAAACCGTCGACATCGCTTGCTGGATTGCTCTCTGCATAGCCAAGTTCTTGAGCCTCTTTGAGTACATCTGCAAAATCAGCGCCTGTTTCAGTCATTTTTGATAGGATGTAGTTTGTAGTCCCGTTGATGATGCCTTTTAGGTCGGTAATTTCATTGGCAGTGAGAGATTCTTTTAAAGGTCGAATCAGCGGAATTGCACCGCCGACGGCCGCTTCATAATAGACATCAACGCCTGCGTGTTCAGCTGTTTCGAGAATTTCCGTCCCGTGTTCGGCGATGAGATCTTTATTGGCTGTAATGACGTGCTTGCCTGCTTGTAATGCGCGCAAGATGTAGCTGCGTGCGGGCTCGATGCCGCCAATTGTCTCAATGACCATGCGTATCTCGGAATCTTCTAAAATATCGTCCGCATTTGTCGTTAATTGTTCATCGATAAAAGAAACTTGTCGCGGTTTTTGCGGATCACGCACAAGTACATGAGTGATCTTTGGCTGTAAACCGGTAAGACGAGAGATCATGTCTTGACGTTTTTGCACTAGTTCGATGACGCCGGAACCTACGGTGCCACAACCTAGTAAGCCAATCTTCACTTCCATTTTTAAGCACCTCGTTCCGTTTTTTATCCTTGCCCAACTAGGAGAACTTGGAGTACGCCGTTTACACTGCGCAATAATTGGAGGGTCTCCTCGAGTTCTCCGCGCAGGTTCCTCGTCTCAAGCGATAAAATGACTGTTGCGTTGCCCTGAAGCGGGAGGGATTGATTAATCGTCAAAATGTTTGCCTTTTGCGTGGCCAGTGTATTTAGCACTTCAGACAAGATGCCTGGTTGGTGTTGCAGCGTGAGTGCAAGGGTGACAATCTGTCCTTGCATAGCTGCATGAAAAGGTTTGGCCGCGTCTTTGTACTTGTAATATGCGCTGCGCGAAATTCCTACCTTGCGCACAGCATCAGAAACACTAAAGCGTGGTTCGCGCTTTAATAGTTCAACAACTTGAATCGTTCGCTTAATCACATCAGGAAGATGCGAGTATCGAATTAGGTAAAACGGATCGTCCGACATGCACCTCACCCTATGTCTCTGTGATAAAAACAATTGTTCTTTATTAACGGACATTATATATTTATTTTACGTAGAGTGCAATAAATTCTTGACCATATGCAGAGATAGAAGATATAATAAATGAAAATTTCGCACAATCATCCGTCAGGAGGATGTCTAGGGTTCCGCCATTTTTGGGTCTGGTCCAAGCGACATCGCACTTAAAGATTTAAGTGTACACCTTAGGGATAAAAGCCCTGCGGCAGGTTCTGGCCAGCTTCCAAAGCTCACGTCCGATCCCTGCAGTAGGGCTCGTTTATTTCTTGGGACGGAGTGCAAATAGAAAATGCTGGGGTGGAACATTTGCAAAATTCAGTAGAGCAGTCAGCAGATCGCAAGATTTATTTAAATGGGCAACTCGTCCCCAAATCGCAAGCAGTCGTATCCGTTTTTGACCATGGTTTTTTGTATGGCGATGGTATTTTTGAAGGCATTCGCATTTATGACGGCGTTATTTTTCGTCTTGATGAGCATTTGGTGCGTCTCTATGAATCTGCCAAGTCGATTTTATTAACGATTCCCCTTACTTTTGATGAGATGGCAGATGCCATTGTGGAAACAGTCCGCGCCAATCATTTGCAAAGTGGCTATATCCGCGTCGTCGTGTCGCGCGGGGAAGGGGACTTGGGGCTTGATCCACGCAGTTGTCCGCGAGCAAATGTCGTTGTGATTGCGGATACAGTGCGCCTTTTCCCGCAAGAGCTCTACGATCATGGATTGCGTATCGTCACTGTGCCAACGCAACGCAACAGTCCCGCAGCGTTAAATCCGCAAATTAAATCGCTCAATTATCTCAATAGCGTACTGGTGAAAATGGAAGCAGCCAATTCTGGCGTGCTTGAAGCACTTACTGTAAATGCGCAGGGCTATGTGTGCGAAGGTTCAGGCGATAACGTTTTTATCGTAAAACGCAGGAAAGTTTACACACCTCCGATCTATCTTGGGGCGCTTGATGGGATTACGCGGCGCGCGATTATGGATGTTTGCGAGAAGCTTGAACTGCCTCTTTCTGAGACACCGTTTACGCGTCATGATGTTTATGTGGCTGATGAGTGTTTCTTGACGGGAACAGCAGCTGAGGTCATTCCGGTCATCGAAGTTGACGGACGTGAAATCGGGAATGGCAAACCAGGTCCGATCACACAGCAACTGTTAAAAGAGTTTCGCAAGATTGTGCGTGAGCAAGGCCGTCGCGTGTAAGCGCAAAACAAACTGGCGGTGTAGACGTCTGATGTCAGCGAGTTCTCTGATCATCCTACAGATTGACATCTGGTCATAGGAGTTTGTCATAAGATTTGCATAAAGAGAATGAATTCTGCGAGAGAGCAAGAGGAATGAGAGGAGGAACTGAATATGAGTGGTGGCAGTGAAGTGGCGGCCATTTTGCCAATGCAAGAGCCGGTGGAAAGACCTGTGGTGAAACAAGACGTTAACCCAAGGCGAGAAGTGCGTACAGGAGCTGAACTTTTGTGCTCATTGCTGGAGCAGGCTGGTGTAGATACAATTTTTGGATATCCCGGCGGGGCGGTATTACCGATCTATGACGCGCTCTATTCATCTCCTATTCGCCATATTTTGACGCGTCACGAGCAAGGTGCCATTCATGCGGCACAGGGGTTTGCGCGCGTGACGGGAAAACCGGGAATTGTGCTTGCAACGTCCGGGCCTGGAGCGACGAACCTCGTGACAGGGATTGCGGATGCGTACATGGATTCGACACCGCTTGTCATTTTAACAGGGCAAGTTCCGATCGAAAGTATTGGGCGCGATGCATTTCAGGAGGCGGACATTGTCGGGATCACGATGCCGGTTACTAAGCACAATTACCAGGTGCGCGATATTCACGATTTGCCGCAAGTAATCGCTGATGCGTTTTACATCGCGACGACAGGACGACCAGGTCCTGTGCTGATTGATCTTCCTAAGAATATTACGGCAGGCCCTGCAAGTGCTGCTGTTTTGCCACAGGCTCATGTACGCGGTTACAGGTTGCCTGGGTTACCGCAAGCGGCTGATGTGGAGGCAATCATCGAAGCGATTCGCCAAGCGAAGAAACCGCTTTTGTACATCGGCGGTGGAATTGTGAGCAGTGGTGCGTCTTCTTACTTGCGTGAATTTGCGCATCGCACAAAGATCCCTGTCGTTTCTACCTTGATGGGGCTTGGCGCTTTTCCTGCACATGATCCGCTTTTTGTGGGAATGCTTGGCATGCATGGTACGTATGCGGCCAATCGCGCTGTGACAGAGTGTGATTTGTTGATCGCGCTTGGAGTGCGTTTTGATGATCGCGTCACGGGAAAACTGCAGCGATTTTCTCCGCATTCAACTAAGATTCATGTCGATATTGATGCAGCGGAGATCGGCAAGAATGTACCTGTGCACATCTCGGCAGTAGCTGATGTTGGCTTGATGTTGCAAGCGTTGTTAACGCGCGAAGTGCACATAGACACGGCTGCGTGGCATGAACAGATCTTGTTGTGGAATGAAGAGTGGCCTTTGCAGTATCACGCAAGTGAAGGAGATTTAAAGCCGCAGCAAGTGGTGGAGTTGATTGCACAGTACACACATGAAGAAGCCATCATTACGACAGAAGTCGGACAACATCAGATGTGGGCGGCGTTATTTTATCCTTTCTCGCGACCGCGTCAATTTGTTACTTCAGGTGGACTTGGTACGATGGGGTTTGGGTTTCCGGCGGCTCTCGGTGCGCAGGTGGCTCGTCCGGATTCGACTGTCATCTGTATTGCAGGCGATGCGAGTTTCCAAATGAACATCCAGGAACTTCAAACTATTGTGGAAAATCAATTGCCTGTCAAAGTGGCAATTATCAATAATCGCTATCTTGGCATGGTGCGCCAATGGCAACAGTTTTTCTATGAGAGCAGATATGCAGAAAGTCGCATTGGGTCACCCGACTTTGCGAAAGTCGCGCAAGCGTATGGCGCTCTTGGGTTGCGTGCTCAAACGCTTGCAGAAGCGAAAACAGCACTTGAGACAGCGTTTGCGTATAACGGGCCAGTCATTATTGATTTTATCGTAAAAGAAGAAGAAAACGTGTTTCCTATGGTGCCCCCTGGAAAAGGGACCGATGAGATGACGCTCGAGTGGGAGGAATAGGCCGTGGAACGAACATTCTCTGTGCTCGTGAACGATCGGCCAGGAGTTCTTGCTCGTGTCGCTGGCTTATTCTCGCGGCGGGACTTTAATATTGCGAGCATCACGGTGGGAACGGCCGAAGAAGCTGGGCTCAGTCGAATGACGATTGTGAGCAGTGGCGATGATGCGATGGCGTTGCAGATTATGCGCCAACTTGAGAAACTGGTCGAAGTGATCGAAGTGGCCGACATTTCTAAAGACCCTGTTGTAAAACGCGAACTCGCGTTAATTAAAGTAGAGGCGGATAAAAATTCGCGACCTGAGATTTCGCATATTCTTGAACCCTTTCGGGTGGCGATTGTTGATGTGGGGCATTCCTCATTGACCGTGCAGGTGACAGGCGGAGTCGAGAAAATTGATGCGTTGATCGGTTTGCTGCGCCCCTATGGGATCTTAGAGATCGCCCGCACGGGTGTAACGGCGCTTTTGCGAGCGGCCGCGAAAGAAGTAGAGGAGAGCGGAGAAGAAGTAGGATCGTGAGGGTATGAAAAAGTTCCTGCGATTCGAAAAATGTAAATGCGAGACAAGAGAGAGCACTTTGAGAGATGAGAGAAACAAGAGACAATGTACGGAAACGGACTAGGGGAGTGTAGACATTCGTGAAAATGTACTATGAAAATGATGCGGATCTGAAATATTTGCAAGGGAAGACAGTGGCAGTGCTTGGGTACGGCAGTCAAGGGCATGCTCAAGCGCAGAATCTTCGTGATAGTGGTGTAAAAGTGGTAATCGGGCAGCGCCCAGGGAAATCTGCGGAGAAGGCACAAGAAGATGGTTTTACAGTTCTGTCGGTGGAAGAGGCTGCGCAGACAGCTGATGTTTTACAAATCCTGTTGCCCGATGAACGTCAGGCGAAGGTATATCAGGAAGAGATCTTGCCTTACCTGCGCAAGGGGCAAACGTTAATGTTTTCGCACGGGTTTAATATTCATTTTAAACAAATCATCCCCCCTGCTGACGTTGATGTTGTACTTGTCGCACCGAAGGGGCCAGGACATTTAGTCCGTCGCGTGTACGAGTCCGGTGGTGGAGTTCCGTCGCTCATTGCAGTTCATCAAGACGCAAGCGGACATGCGTTTGACACGGCACTCGCCTATACGAAGGGGATTGGCAGTACGAAGGCAGGCGTTCTTGTTACTACATTTAAGGAAGAAACAGAAACAGATCTGTTTGGTGAACAGGCTGTACTCTGTGGTGGAATCGCAGATTTGATCAAATCTGGATACGATACGCTCGTTGGTGCGGGATACCAGCCGGAAATCGCTTTCTTTGAGTGTTGTCACGAAGTCAAGCTTATTGTGGACTTGATTTATGAGGGTGGGCTGTCGCGTATGAATTACTCGATCAGCGATACGGCTGAATTTGGCGGATACAACGCAGGTCCGAAAATCGTGACGGACGAAACGCGTAAGGCAATGAAAGGATTGCTCGATGACATTCAAAAGGGAGTCTTTGCACGCAACTGGATCTTAGAAAACCAAGCGGGACGTCCGTCATTTTCTGCGATGAGAGAGCAAAATGCCAACCATCCGATTGAAGAAGTTGGGAAAAAGTTGCGATCAATGATGGGCTTTATTAGCAAATAAACGTAAAAGTTGTACAGAGAGAGACATTCTAAAGGGAGAGGGAGGAAGTACCGGTGAGGCACATTCAAATCTTTGACACCACGTTGCGAGATGGGGAGCAATCCCCTGGAGTAAGTCTAACCACAGGTGAGAAATTGGAGATTGCGCGACAACTTGCACGGTTGCGGGTCGATGTCATCGAAGCTGGGTACGCGGCTGCGTCACCGGGTGATTTTGCTGCAGTACAGACGATTGCACGAGAAGTAAAAGGAGTTTCGATCTGCTCTCTAGCGCGTGCAACAGAGAACGACATTATGCGTGCATATGAAGCGTGCCAACCGTCTGATGCACCGCGCATTCACTTGTTCTTGGCGACTTCTGACGTGCATATGCAGCACAAACTGCGCATGACGCGAGATCAAGTTTTACAACAGGTGGATTCCGCCGTGCGTTTTGCACGAGCAAAAGTGCCTTATGTGGAGTTTTCAGCGGAAGACTCGGGTCGTACAGACTTTGACTTCCTAGTGGAAGTCGTCAAAGTCGCAGTGGCTGCTGGCGCATCTGTGATCAATTTGCCAGATACCGTCGGGTATCTCTTGCCTCATGAGTATGCGCAGCGTTTTGTGCGCTTGCGCGAACGAGTGGATCTTGGCAATGTGTTGCTGAGTGCACACTGTCATGATGATTTGGGTCTTGCGGTCGCAAATACGCTTGCAGCGATTGAGGCGTCAGTCGATCAGGTGGAAGTGACGATGAATGGCATTGGTGAGCGAGCCGGCAACGCCTCACTAGAAGAGGTTGCTGTTGCGCTGAAGTTGCGTCAAGAGCAATACAAAGTTGAAACGCGTCTTGATCTCAGCCAAATTGCCCGCACATCCAAACTTGTGAGTCGTCTGACAGGAATGGTGGTTCCGGCAAATAAAGCAGTGGTTGGCGCCAATGCATTTGCTCACGAGTCAGGGATTCATCAAGATGGTGTCCTCAAAGAGCGAACAACTTACGAAATTATCAATCCAGAACTTGTCGGCATCACAGAAAACAAACAACTTGTACTTGGAAAACACTCAGGGCGACATGCATTTTTCAAGCACGTGGAGGAACTCGGATATACTTTGTCTGATCAAGACATGCAGGATCTGTTTAAGCGCTTTAAAGACTTGTGTGACAAGAAGAAGCAAGTGACAGATGAGGACATCTTGGCACTGATAGATGAGCGATTGTATGGAGAGGGACAGCATGCGTTTGCGCTCGATTATTTGCACGTGTCATGTGGCAATCAACCGCTCGCGACGGCCACAGTGCGGGTCACAGGGCCAAATGGAGTGTTCGAAGAGGCTGCCGTGGGCAATGGTCCGATCGAAGCGATTTATCGTGCAATCGATCGAGCGACTGGTGAGGAAGTCGAATTAACCTCCTATCAGATCAGTTCTGTCACACCAGGACAGGATGCTCTTGGTGAGGTGCGCGTGCAAGTTCGAGCAAATGATCGTCTGGTCACAGGCAGACATGTAGCAAGCGATGTCATGGAGGCTTCGGCGCGGGCTTATGTCGATGCGATCAACCGGGTGATGATTTTGCGGGGCACGCCTGCAGCATTAGTAAAGTGAGGGGAAGATTTTGACGTATCGAGTTGTGTTACTTCCTGGAGATGGGATTGGACCGGATGTGACTGCAGCTGCGGTCAAAGTGTTAGAGCGAGCCATTACCGGGCAGGGGATAGAAATAAAGATCGAATCCCATCTGCTTGGTGGTTGTGCAATCGATGAAACGGGGACGCCTTTTCCTGAAAAGACGCAAGAGGCGGTGCAAACAGCGGATGCGGTAATTCTTGGTGCGGTTGGAGGGCCAAAATGGGATGTAGGACCAGGGCACTTACGCCCAGAGGCGGGATTGCTCGCACTTCGCCGATTGCTTGGTGTATATGCGAATATTCGACCTGTGAAAGCTTTTCCGGAGTTGATCGATGCTTCTCCGTTGCGTAAAGAAATTGCTCAAGCGGTTGACATTGTCATTGTTCGCGAACTGACAGGGGGCGCGTACTTTGGGAAGCGTGAACGTGGCAGAGATGAAGCGGGGGCACGATTTGCATATGACACGATGTACTATTCAGAAGAGGAGATCCGACGCGTTTTGCAAACGGCTTTTGAAACTGCGCGACTGCGTCGGAAGAAATTAACTTCTGTCGACAAGGCGAATGTGCTTGATAGTTCACGTCTTTGGCGAGAAATCGTACAGGAGATGAGCGCACAGTATCCGGATGTTACAGTCGAGCACTTGCTCGTAGACGCTTGTGCAATGCACTTAGTAACACATCCTCAAGTATTTGATGTGCTCGTTACTGAAAATTTATTTGGCGATATTTTAAGTGATGAATCTGCTGTTTTAACTGGATCGATTGGCATGTTGCCGTCTGCGAGTCTTGGACAGGGAATTGGTTTGTATGAACCAATTCATGGCTCTGCTCCAGATATTGCAGGGCTAGGGATCGCCAATCCGCTTGGTGCAATTCTCTCTGTAGCTCTTTTATTACGCTATTCGTTGCACTTGGAGGCAGCAGCTTTGCGCGTAGAGCAAGCAGTTGCTTCGGCAGTGCGCGATGGAGCACGAACGAAGGATCTTGCGCGTCAAGGGGAGAATGTTCTTACGACAGAGCAAATGACAGAACGTGTTCTTTCCTATTTATAAAGTGTGTTTTACCATTAAATAAAGCACAAGGTTTAGGACAGCGTGTTCACTGCAAGCGCAAATAGGGCGAGATCATTGCCAAGAGCGCTAGTGTTGTTGACGCACTGTCCTTTTTTCTATGGAATGCACAGAGTCGGCCGCGGGCGTTCATGGTTAGGAGTTAGCAAAGAATGCTATACTAGATCTATGTAGACTCGGACAAACCCTGCTAGAAGCTTGAGATTAAGGGAAAGCGGCTTTCTAAAGTTATGAGGTATAGGAAATTGAAATAAGGAGCGTGGTGGAACAAGTGGATGTTGTTATGCGCCCAGTGATCGTACAAATGGACGGTTCCATTTTACTCGATGTGCACCATCCGCAGGTCGAAGCGGCGCGCCAAGTTCTCGCCAAATTTGCAGAGTTAGAAAAAAGTCCAGATCACTTTCACACTTATCGGGTGACGGCATTATCTCTATGGAATGCGGCAGCAGCGGGACATCGTGCAGCTGAACTGATAGAACAGCTAAAGACGCTTAGCCGCTATGAACTCCCACTCCCGATTGTGCGTTTTATTACGGAAACGATGGATCGCTATGGCATCTTGGAATTAAGAAAAGGCCAACATGGATTGATTCTCGCTTCCTCCGATCCGCTTGTCCTTACAGAAATTACACATCATAAAACTATACAGGGACTTGTGCGTAAAGTTCTTTCTGACTCGGCAATCGAAGTTCCGCTGTTGTCACGAGGAGCAATTAAAGTTGCCCTAACTAAGATGGGATATCCAGTAAAGGATTTGGCTGGTTACACAGAAGGGCAACCACTGTCTTTTGCTTTAAAGAGACATTTATCGGATGGACGGTCCTTTTTTTTGAGGGACTATCAGGAGCGCGCGGCCAATGCATTCCATGAGGGAGGCGCTTTGACTGGAGGCTCAGGTGTTTTGACATTGCCTTGCGGAGCTGGAAAAACAGTCATTGGGTTGCGCGCGATGGAATTGCTACAAACTTCAACGTTAATTCTCGCGGCAAATGTGACGGCTGCAAGACAATGGATACGCGAGTGTTTAGACAAAACTACGCTCACAGAAGAAGAAGTTGCCGAGTATAGCGGGGAATCAAAGCGAACAGCGCCTGTCACGGTAGCAACTTACCAAATTCTTAGTTATCGGCCGCGCGGTCAAGAGGACTTTCCACATTTGACATTGCTTTCAGAACACAATTGGGGATTAATTATCTATGACGAAGTTCACTTGTTGCCAGCTCCAGTGTTTCGTGTGACAGCAGAAATTCAGGCACGTCGAAGACTCGGATTGACTGCAACACTTGTGCGAGAAGACGGTCGTGAAGATGAAGTTTTTTCACTGATTGGACCGAAGAAATTTGATGCCCCTTGGAAGGAACTCGAGGCGGAGGGGTGGATTGCGACGGCCATTTGTACGGAAGTTCGTGTCACGTTAACGGATATAGAACGTCGTCTCTATGCACAAGCAGAGTTGCGTGAGAAGGCACGAATTGCTGCTGAGGCGCAGAGAAAAGACGATGCAGTTGTCGAATTGGTCACGCGCCATAAAGATGAATCTGTACTCGTGATTGGACAATACGTAGATCAATTGCAGCGAATTGCCGCGAGGTTAAACGCACCCCTTATCACAGGCTCTTTACGTCAAAAAGAACGTGAACGGTTGTACTCTGCCTTTCGGACTGGGGAGATACATGTGCTTGTCGTCTCGAAAGTTGCTAACTTCTCGATTGATTTGCCTGACGCGAGTGTGGCGATTCAGGTGTCGGGAGCATTTGGTTCACGTCAAGAAGAAGCGCAACGTTTAGGTCGTATCATGCGTCCGAAAGCGGAAGGAATGCTTGCACATTTTTATACACTTGTGGCAAAAGAAACGAAAGATCAAGAATTTGCTCTGAGTCGCCAACGGTTTTTAACGGAACAAGGATATGAATATCAAATTTTAGATCAAGAAGAACTTGTTCTGCAGGAGGTGACGCAGCGTCAATGAGTCTCCCCTATGTTCTTATGTCACTAAATGCTAAACAGCTACAAACGTTACAAGAATTGCTCCAATTACCGCCCTTGCCTAAGGACCGCAGTCATGCTGCGCTCGCATTGGCTGATCATTTGCAGTCAGAAGAAGGCTTTCAATTGGTATGGCGTGCTCTTTCTGCACTCGAGTTGCGGGTGTATATGGCTACTTTGTTTGAGATGCAAGTGGATGGATATGCTGCAGCTATTCCAACTGTGCGTTTATTGCCTGCACTCAAAGAATATTTTGTGGAAGATCGCAGTGTTTTGCAAATTGCGTTAGAACGCTTGGTGAGTCTTGCACTGTTGACGCGTCAAGAAACTTGGTATGTTGGCGAGGCATATAGCATACCAGAGGAACTGCGCGAGCAAGTATTTTCTCATTTCGTTGAGGATGTTCTTTTCGCTCAGCAAGAGAATGAGGCGTTTGCAATTGCCGATATAGACGTAGCTGTGTTTGAGCGCTCTGGGCGAATGTTAATCAGAGATTTAGTGAGATTTGCGACTTACGTGACAAAATACCCCCTACAACTTACAAAATCTTCAATTCCATATAAACGCGAACTACCAAAGTTAAAAAATTATCTTCGTTCCATGCAAGTAGAAGGGATTCATGGCTCTGGTGCTTGGGATTCTATGCCGTTTGCTGTGGTGGCTTGTATTTTTATCTTGGAAGACCTTGGAGTGATCGATCGATCGCTTGATGTGGTACGAGTACATGGAAAAGCACTACAGAAATTTATTTTTACTTCCGATGAAATGTTGCGTGAACAGATCTTTCGTACCTTGCCACGCTTAGTGAGTGGACTTCATCCCTATTTAGTCGCGACGTTGTCTCGCTGGTTAAAAAAATTGCCGCTTGGCCAATGGATTGGGGTTCATCGCTTGCTACAAGTGACGCTCAATCTACAAGTAGGAAGATATGCGCCGGTATGGTTCCAGACGCTGGATTCTTTTCTTCGTATCGCTGCAGCTTGTGGATTGGTTGAACTTGGTTCTCATCCGAATATGGGAGTCGTGATGCGCGTCACAGATTGGGCAAAATCAGCGAGTCAGAAATTTGTCATTCAACCCAATCTTGATGTGTTGGTTCCTGAAGATGCGCCGACATGGGTGCATTTTTTGGTGGGAACACTTGCTGAGTTAAAACGGGCAGATGAAATGTCGCTGTATCACATCAACAGGGATTCAGTGCTTTTGCTGTGTGATCGTGGCTGGAGTTTTACGGATATTGAGCGAGTGCTTCGCACATTTAGTGAGTCGGACCCAGCGCAGGCTGTCTTGCGCTCGATTTCCGATTGGGTTGGGGCGTATGATCGTGCAGTATTATGGGATGTCTTACTCGTGCGGTTTGCTTCTGCAGAAGTGTTTCATGCGTTTGTTTCTGATCAACGTGCAAAAAACTGTATTGTCGAGTCAATTGGTGAAGAGGCTGTCATTCTTAGGCGTTCTGAAGAAGTGCTCGTGCGTCAGATCTTATCAGAGCTCGGTGCACCTGCTCCTCAACAAGTGCGCTTGGCACCAGGAGATGAAGCGCATTTGCGCACTCGTGTAGGCGCTAAACAGGGAGGCATGCGCAGTAAGGGGACAAAAGAGGATCAGACGGCGCTCGCTAATCTGCTCAGTCCAAAAATCATCGATCTCGCACAAAAAGCAATGCAGTTGTGAATGAAAAAAGGAAAGTTCGCAGATGGTAAACAACAGGTGATGCGAACTTGACGACTTATTTAGAAATCAGGCGAAAAACGAGGTGGCAGATCGCCCTTTGCACATGTGCATTCAGTTTGGCAATTGCAATCGGGTGGCCTTTTTCAGTAAGTCCCCTTGCATCTGCAAAAACAGAATCAGAATTGGCGCAAACAGCGGTTGCAAAAAAGGTGATCGTTATTGATCCGGGGCATGGTGGCATTGATGGAGGAGCATCTGGCGGTGGGTTGTTAGAAAAGGATTTAACCCTCGATCTTGCAAAACGCATCCGTAGCGATCTCACTCAAGCAGGATATCAGGTTTTGATGACGCGAGAGACGGACACAGACGCCTCTCAACTGTTCCCTTCTAAATTGTCCAGTCGACATAAGCGAGATTTGCAAAATCGCTTGGATTTTATTCGCAAAGCGCAAGCGGTTGGTGCTTTGATGATTCATATGAATTCATCGAACAATCCGGGGGATCGGGGACCTATTGTTTTTTATTTTACTGAGTCAGAAGCAGGGAAGGAACTCGCGCAGCAGATTCAAAACGCTGTCAATCGAGTAGCGGGATCTACGCAACGTCCTTTGCCGCGCAGAAATTTCTTTGTTTTACGCCACTCGCCCTGTGCGACCGTGCTGATTGAAGTAGGTTTTTTGACGAATCATGACGATGCGTCAAGACTTCGGACAGTCGTATATCGCGATCGTATGGCCAAAGCTATTGCAGAGTCTGCGGCAAATGCCCTTCGCGAAACCCCAACCCCGCCCCCCTTTGTCAAGCAGAATAAAACCAAAGGTGCTCTGGAAAAACAGTGAGTGAATCGCAAGGAGAGTCCCGTTTTGGGGACTCTCTCTTTTGGTGAATGCGAATGCGTCTACTTATGATTCGATAAGCCCTAGTAGTTGGTAGTCTTTGCGTCCGACAATCCCGTCAACAGGTAATCCATGTGCTTTTTCAAATGCTTTTAACGCCTGTTCAGTCGTTTGTTCAAAACGTCCATTGCAGGTGCCATGATAAAATCCGAAGTGGAGCAGACGTAATTGGACGAGTTGAACATCAGCCCCAATATCGCCGACGGCAAGATTGCGTGGATGTGCTAAAGGGTTTCCTGGAATGAAAACAGGAACACCCACGTGTACGAAGTTATACAATTCTTCGATGTCGTGATTATGCATGCGAATACATCCGTTACTCGCGTAATTTCCGATAGAAGAGGGGCGATTTGTTCCATGAATCCCATAGATCCCCCATGGTACATTGAGTCCTAGCCAGCGTGTACCAAATCCCCCGCCCCAGTCCTTGGATTTATTGGTGATCAACCAGTTTCCAATTGGCGTTGGTGTTTCTGGTTTGCCTAGTGCAACGGGATACGTTTTATACGGAGTATGATTTACATATACAACTAAGATTCGTTTGGATAATTCAATATGGAGTTCGATTGAAACGCGTTTCGTTGTCTCCGCTATTGCAGGATCTGGACGGGTGATCATAGGAGTAAGGAGGAAAATGAATAATCCTATGCCTATCAAATCACGTCTCATCATTGACTGTTACTCCAGTTTTCCATATAGCCTTCCTCCAAGAAGATATCCGCTCTTTCATTGTGAGCGAGAAGAATAGATTTTATGTAAGGTACTTTCGCAAGTTGGAGACTCGCTTAGAATATGGATATAAAGGATTCTCCCACAACATTCGCTATGAGTACTGCAATCATGGTACAATATGTTTATCGTGCGCATGACAGGCTTTATGGTGGGGTGGATCACATTTATGAAGTATTCAACAGCTCATGAACCTGGTTTTGATGACGCAGTAGAGATGGCGTTAAGTCATATTTTAAAGTTGGTTTCGATACCGAGCCCAACGGGATTTACAGAGCGCGCAATTGAATACTGTTATCGTCAGATTGCTCAGATGGGGTATTCTGTCGCACGCACATATAAAGGTGGACTCGTTGTGCATGTGCCTGGAAAGCGTGAACGCACGCGTGTTCTTGCAGCACACGTAGATACGCTTGGAGCCATCGTGAAGCAAATTTTGCAAAGCGGACGGCTCAAAATGTCTCCGATAGGCGGTTTTCGCTTTCATGCCGTCGAAGGTGAGTATTGTCAGGTACATACTTTAGAGGGTGCTGCTTATACAGGAACGATCGTCGCGCACAAAGCGTCTTCTCATGTGTATAAGGAAGCCGAAGAACGTACGGAAGATACAATGGAAATTCGCTTAGATGAAGTGGTGAAAAATGATCAAGATGTACGTAAGCTAGGGATACGTGTGGGGGATATCGTATCATTTGACGCGCGGGCAGTACTTCTTCCAAGCGGTCACTTAAAATCGCGCCATTTAGATGATAAGGCAAGTGTAGGCATTCTGATTGAACTTTTGCATCTTATTTTAGAGGAACACATTGAGTTGCCTTATAGTTTGACACTTCTCATTAGTACGGATGAGGAGATCGGATATGGTGGCAATTCGAATATTCCAGAGACCGCTTTCGAATATGTTGCAGTGGACATGGGGGCTATCGGTGAGGGTCTAGCTACGACTGAACATGTCGTCTCGATTTGTGCAAAAGATTCGAGTGGCCCTTACAATTATGATTTGCGGCGTTCACTTGTCTACTTAGCAGAACGCAATCATGTCGCGCATGCCATCGATATTTACCCTTACTATGCTTCAGATGCGAGTGCAGCCCGACGCGCCGGGTACGATCTTGCCACTGCACTCATTGGGCCTGGAATTGATTCTTCACATGCGTATGAACGAACACATCGTGATGCGATTGCAGCTACGTTGCGATTGCTTCTTTTGTATGTACAAAGTGAATAGAGAAGTTACTAATTGGAGGGTACATAGATGCTAGTTAAGGATAAAAATATTCTTGTGATGGGTGTTATCAATAAGCGAAGCATTGCCTGGGCGATTGCTCAAGCACTTCACGCGGCAGGTGCAAATCTGATGTTTACTTATCAAGGGGAGCGCATGGAAGAAAGCGTTCGCGAATTGGTCAATGATGCGATGCCAGGCTCTCTCTTGTTGCGTTGTGATGTCACGAATGACGCGGAAATTGACGCGGTGTTTCAACATCTAGAGGAAAAAGTCGGCGTTTTGCACGGTATTGTGCACAGTATCGCATTTGCTAAAGCGGAAGATCTAAATGGTATGTTTGTTGAAACCTCTCGTGACGGATATCTTCTCGCACAGAATATCTCTGCTTATTCCCTTGTAGCTGTGGCAAATCGCGCGCGTAAGATAATGACAGAAGGCGGTAGCATCATGACGATGACATATCTTGGCGGAGAGCGCGTCGTGGAAAATTATAATGTGATGGGAGTAGCTAAAGCAGCGCTCGATATGAGTATGCGATATTTGGCCAACGAGCTTGGGCCACAAAATATTCGGGTCAATGCAGTTTCTGCAGGGCCGATTCGGACACTTGCGGCAAAAGGGGTAAAGGATTTCAATAAAATTTTGCACACGATCGAAGAAAAGGCTCCTTTGCGTAGAACAACAGATGCTTCAGAAGTAGCGGATACTGCTTTGTATTTGATGAGTAATTTATCTCGTGGTGTAACAGGTGAAGTGATCCATGTAGACAGTGGGTACCATATTCTCGGATTTTAACCTATACGACAAGAAAGAAGAAGGCCGACTACGGCCTTCTTCTTTTGACTATTCAGCGCACATCATAATCCCGAGAAAAATAAGGGCGGACATCATAGGAGCACTCATAACCGAGTTCATAATAAACTCAGTCGACGTAGTCTGTCAAGATTCGACGCGCTGATTTTTATGCACAGATTGATTTGGCGAAAATGGATACGCCTTCATAACAACAGTTTTTTTACCGACCATAACACCGACACTGTGATGAGTTCCTTTAGAAATTCGTAGGGATCTGTTCACGTGTTACATCAACATCTGTGTTTAAGACGATGTTTTTATGTGTCCCATATTCATTTGTGCGCAGTTCTTCGCGAATATAGTTCCCTCGATGCAAGAGATCAATCACTTGACTCGCTGTGTTACTTGGAATTGCCAAATAGTCTGCAAGTCCGTCACGCAACCACTTAGGACCCAAGTTTTTTGTTTTGTTGGCAGGTTGAGCATGCCATTCGGCGATGTAATCAATCGCTTCTTCTAAGAAATCTGAGGGATTCTTCGGGCTGACATCCACACGCAAGAATTCGAGCAAATCATAGCTTTCATGGGCATAATTGCGAATATCCGTATGTTTGGCAATCGCGTCTTCTACATAGAATAGTTCTACGTGTTTGCCTCTATACAACATCCGACTCATGATAGGAATCATATCGCTGTCTGCAGTTACGAATACATAGCAAGTGATATTTGGATCAGAATAAGAAGTCTCCATGGCATCGATAGACAACTCAATATCGGAAGCATTTTTTGCCTTGTCTTCACTTTTTCCGTTTGCATATACATGTCGAATTTGTATTCGCTTTTTCTGCAGACTGGTTAAATTCGCGTCCACTTGTTCAAAATCGGCGTATGCTTTAAACATGCGAATGTTATCCATCCCGTAGAAGGTCCATAATCGTTCAAACAAATTTTTTTCAATATCTTCATGGTCTGGATCATGTCGGTATCGATTCATCAACGTCCAATAGACATTATCATAATCTACGAAAATCGCAACGTTATCCTTTGCATTCTTTCGCGCGGAATGATTCAGTGCCTGCTCAACAGCATTTGCAATGACTTGACTGAATTTGCGCACTGCGAGCTCATCACTGCGCTGATCCCAGTCTTCGCGGGATTTTCCCCCGGAAGACGTCGCTCGTTCTTCTTTCATGTACAGCCTCCTAATCTATCGCGGAACAATTCCGCATGTATTGATATGTTCTCCAACTTCTCCTATTTTCCTGCACGTCTTCACAACATTTATATGCATGGATCGCCGTAGAAAGTTACGGCGCTTGTATGTCTTGCGAGATTTGCTTTGTAAGCCAGGCCTGATACAAAAGACCAGCCAAAATCGGCAACCAAAAGGACGGAATTCGATACAAAAGAGTTCCTGCTAACGCGATTGGGAGCGGGACGCCAAACCATCTGAGCGCAGTGGTCAAAGCGACCTCCACGACCCCTAACGTAGTGGGAGCAAGTGATACCACGGAAAATAAAAGGGTTAACGAATACGTGTAGATCGCAACAGATAAGTCAATTGGATGATGCAAAGCGAGAAAACAGATCATTAGCATCCCTACGCGCACCGGATATATAGCAAACAGTAATCCAACTACAGTCATCATGCGAAGTGGGTGGGATTTGATCACTATCCATTCTTTGCGCACCTCATGGTTTGTATACCAGTGTAATTTATTTTGAACTTTACTGATAAATCGCGCAATCGGTCCATCGAGTCGGGCCTTTTCGGAGATCGTCTCCTGTTTCATGCGCTTCACATAGAACAGCCAAAGTAAACCAAGTAAAGTGAATGCGACGAGAAACCACGCGAAGCCTTTTTCTGCTTCTAGGATGGCGCTCTGTGGTTCCCCGGGCAATAAAACCAAGACGCGCAAGCAGACAAGCACAAGCGGCAGGAGCGCAAGATAGCTAAGGAGAGTCATCCAAACACTCACTGCGATCGAATTGCGCAGTCCTAAACCGAATCGTTCGCCCCAAAAGATAAAGCCAGCAGTTCCAGAGGCGCCAGAGGTTGGCATGACTTCGTTTAGCATTGTAGCGTGCACGAGCATGCCAAGTAATACACTCCAACGAGGGAAGCAATTATAGAGTTGGTACAGTTGTTTTGCCGCGAGAGCTTGCAGTGCGAAGTAGAGCCACTCACAAACGATCGTCACCATCGCAACCAGCAAGTTCGCGTGGGTCAGATAAGGAAAAGCTGCTTCAATGGTTTTATGTTCTTTATAGGCCAGTAGAGCGATCAAAAGCATAATGACGCTGCCCCAGAGCAACGACAAAGTATGGCGCAGGGAAGGAGAGATGTTCACTAGCCCCGCTCCTTTCTTTCTGTCATATTACCACAGATTGCGCTTTTCGCCATGTCGTGTTTTGCGTAAATGGATGTCATTTCCGCGAATACGTGATTTTGCAGGAGTGATACTACGAGCATGGCCAAAAGATACGGGATCTGGATAAGGTGGCGATGAAAGCTTTGGCGATACAATTGCAGTGTGAATTGGTTCGAGAAATTCCTGGAAGAATGCGATTGACTGTGGCCCATATGCGACGTGATCGTGCTATGGCGAATTTTGTGCAAAAACATCTGCAGGAGCATTTGTCATGTGACACGATTCGCGCCGATGCGGCAACCGGGCGTGTCCTCATTTGTTATGAACCTCGTTTAGCAAACTACGCTGGTTTTATCAATGAAGTGCGTGCGCGTGTTGATGAAGCTGTTGTCGCGTATATTCAGCACAGGCGTAAAGAAAGACACCTACCTTATGAGGGAGAGACTCAGACCCTTCATCAGTCAGAGTTGCTGCAAAGTGCCGCGAGCAAGAGCAAAGAAGAAAAGCTCCTACCTTTCAAAGCGATTTTAGGTGATGATAAAGAGCATGGCTTAACAAGTGAAGAAGTAAAACAACGTCTTGCGATTCATGGCTTAAATGTCCTACCTAAGCAGCATAAACCGACGGTTTGGCGAGTTTTGTGGATGCAAATAAGCGATTGGATGTCACTTACGCTTGTTGGGGTGGCGGTGGTCTCGCTTTTGACAGGACGTGCGTTTGATGCGCTCACAATCACTGCGGTGCTCGCTGTCAATAGTGTCGTGGGCATTTTGCAAGAGCGGCGCGTCAGTCAAGAAGTTGAGGCATTGAAAAGTATGACTTCTTATGCGGCGACTGTCATTCGCGATGGAATTGCCCAAGTGGTACCTGCTTCTGAAGTCGTAATAGGTGATTTGGTCTTGCTTGAGGCGGGAGATCGTGTGCCTGCTGATGGGGTTATTTTACAGGCAGTTGGTCTCGAAGTGGATGAATCTCTGCTCACAGGTGAATCGCAGCCTACGCCAAAGATTGAGCAAGGTGCAGTAGAACTTGACTTGCTCGCGCAGAATTCATTATTTGACGCGACCTATGCGGTATTTATGGGTACGGGTGTTACGCGCGGCAAAGGAAAAATGCTGGTAACTGCGACTGGAGCAGCAACGCAAATGGGCAAGTTGGCTGCTTCCTTGTCCACTGTCGAAGTGCAGCAGACGGTTTTGCAAGAGCGCATTCACAGTTTTGGGCGCATGCTGGTGGCTGGGATTTTGGCCACGGTCGCTGCAGTGATTGTCGTCGGATTGTGGCGTGGGTTGCCATTGACACATTTGTTATTGACTGCGATGGCGCTTGCGGCTTCGGCGATTCCAGAGGGGCTGCCACTTTTGATTACGATTGGACTTACAGCGGGGGTGCGGCGGGTTGGAAAAACGAGTTTAGTCATTCGCAAACTATCCTCGCTTGAAACTCTGGGTCGCGTCACAGTGATCTGTTCTGATAAGACAGGTACTCTTACAAAAAATGAAATGACAGTGCGTCAACTCTGGACGTCGTGTGGACGGTATCGCGTTTCTGGAGATGGGTATGATCCGCGCGGGGAAATTTCTTTCTTGGGGGCGGATCCGGGTGTTTCTGATCACGGCGTAGTCCAAACACTCGCGCGTTTGGGGGGGCTGTGCAATGATGCGGAACTTTGCTATCGTGGCAAACCGCTTACATCTTATTCGGGGATGTCAGTAGAAACTACTGACGCGACGCAATTTTCCGTGCGCGGTGATCCGACGGATGGGGCTCTCCTTGTGATGGCATTAAAAGCGGGTTGTGATCTGTCAGAGATCACACAGGCACAACGCATGCATGAATGGGTCTTTACGCCTGAGCAAAAGCGGATGAGTGTCGTTTATGCAAAAGAGGGTCAGTTCGAATTTATTGCCAAGGGAGCGGTTGAGGAGATTTTGGTGCGTTCGTCAGCTTTGCTTACAGAAGCAGGAGTTAAACCGCTTACTCTGGCACTGCGCACAAAGATTATTGATGAAATGAGCACATTTGCGGCACAAGCGATGCGAGTTATGGCAGTGGCATATCGACCGCTTGCAACTGCTGAACAGGAACTTCTTTCTCAGGTTGACCAGGAGGGGAGTGTGCGTGAACGCCTTGAGCGCGATCTGATTTTTGTAGGACTTGTCGGTATGGTCGATCCTTTGCGAGCGCATGTAGAAGAGAGTATTCAGCTCTGCCGCGAAGCCAATATTCGCGTCCTGATGATTACTGGTGATCATCCGGTGACTGCGGCTGCCGTGGCGCGCGAGATCGGCCTGGTCGCAGGCGAAGAAGAACCGCTAGTCCTTACAGGAGCAGAGGTTGAAAATATGTCGATCCAACAACTCGCGCACGAGGTAGAAAAAGTATCGATTTTTGCGCGTATGTCTCCCCAGCATAAATTAGCGATCGTAGATGCATTAAAGCTGCGCAAACAAGTGGTAGCGATGACAGGGGATGGAGTAAATGACGCGCCAGCTGTTCGTCGTGCTGATGTTGGGATCGCTATGGGCAGACGCAGCACGGAAGTCACGCGGGAAGCAAGTGTCATGACGGTGGCAGATGAGAACTTCTCTACGATCGTCAGTGGTGTGAAAGAAGGCCGAGATGTTTTAGGGAATATTTTACGCGCACTCGGATACTTGCTATCAGGTAATTTGGGAGAAGTTCTCTATGCGGCTTTTGCTGTATTTTTAGGAATGCCCTTGCCTTTTGTACCTGTACAAATTCTCTTGATTAATCTATTGACAGATGCGGCCCCAACCATTGGTCTTGT
Source organism: Sulfoacidibacillus thermotolerans (assembly GCF_003144315.1). Lineage (GTDB taxonomy): Bacteria > Bacillota > Bacilli > Alicyclobacillales > SLC66 > Sulfoacidibacillus > Sulfoacidibacillus thermotolerans. The sequence continues at coordinate 59,105 of NZ_MPDK01000004.1, forward strand.
GACAAGACCCCCACATACTCCGGCTGCTTCGCGGCAAGCGTTAACACAACAACGCGATTTTTTAGACAAGCAGTATGTAAGGCAGATTTTCACACACGCAGTCGCGATTGGATTTTCTACTCTCGGTGTATTTGCTCTTGGACTAAAGATTTCTGGGCGCTTGGCGATTGCTCAGACGATGGCCATGGTGACATTGTCTTTGGCTGAATTACTGCATATCGAAAGCTGGCATCACGATGAAGAACCTGCTCCCTTGCCAGTGCCTTCCGATCGTGTGTTGCGTGTAACTTTTTATGGATCACTACTGATGATTGCGGGCTCTCTCTATCTAGCGCCCTTACAACACATCTTTCAAACGACTGCTCTGCCCATTTTTTATCTAACGATTTCAGTTGCAGGGGCGTTTGGCGCCTATGCAGTGCAAACAGCATTTCGAACAAGGGGGTATGGCCGTGTTGGCAGACGTGCAAAAGCGCTTACAGCAAGCGCAGGAATTGTTGCATGAGGCGATTGATTTAAGTTTGCAGCAATTTATGTCAGGACAAGCAGACAAACAGACGCTGGCGCGTGAGTGGAGTGGATTTGTCGGTGATTTTTTCGGCTACATTAAAAGCAAGAGCAAGGAGACAAAGCAAAATCTTCTAACCTGGATTCACTTTCCTAATTCCTAGTTTTGTGTGTGGGCGCACTTGTGAAAAAGGGAAGGTATCATGAGGAGAAGGAGTCGACAGAGTATGGCGCAAGGTCCAAATCAGCAAAAGAAGTGGTGGATGGGGATAAGTCTTGTAACGCTTGGTGCGGTTGCGCACCCGACGGTACAACAATGGCTTCGAAAGGTGCTTGTCAAAACTGCACAAGGCATTCTTGAAGTAAAGGATGAGGCGATCGAAATGTATGCATTGACGCGCGAAGAATTAGAAGATATTGTGGCAGAAGTGAAGTATCGTAGACGTTTTGAGAAGATGGCAGTCGCAGGATCTAAGGTTACTGAGACCATTCATCAGGAGCCCATTTTGGAGAATGCAAAAAGGTCGCGAGTGCAAACTTCGCCTACTGAGTCTGAAGATCTGCAGGGTGTAGATGTGCTTTTGCAGGTACATGAACGGTAGTAGACAAGCAGTACAGGAGTGAAAGCACAAATGATGGGCAAAGGGTGGCAACTTGTCATTACTTTTGCAATCGCGGGGGTTGCGTATGCGCTTGATCTTTTGCCATTAAGCCCTATCTTGCGATTTTTGCTTGCTGCCCTTGCAATTATTTTTTTAGCTCGACTCATCGGGCAGGAGACAGAGCGTTTAGGGGATGTGTTTGGCTCTTCTGTCGGTGCGTTACTTGGGGCGACTTTTGGCAATGCGGTGGAACTCTTGATCTCGATCATTGCTTTGACTCAAGGGCTCACGACAGTAGTTAAGGCGAGCATTGTCGGAAGTATCCTCGCAAACTTACTGTTGACGCTTGGTCTTTCGATGATTGTAGGGGGCATGCGCAGACGCGTACAATCGTTTAATCAAATTAAAGCGGGTGTCAACAGTGTCATGTTGTTTGTTGCGGTGATCGGGCTTACGATCATGAGTATTGAATCGCTCATCGCACCCCAAGTCATGGGGAAAGAAGCTCTCAGTATTGGGATCGCAATTGTTTTTTTGATTGTCTATTTTTTAGGATTTGTCTTTTCCCTGTTTACGCATCGGACCTATCTGGCTGCTGGCGATCACGGGCAGCAGGCGCGTGTTGAAGCACAACGAGTCTGGTTACACATTGGGATATTGTTAACTGCGACAGCCATTGTAGCTGTTTTGAGTGACCAGATTGTTGCAACGCTTACTCCGCTTGCACGTCAGTTACACTTAACCGATCAGTTTGTCGGATTGATCTTTGTGCCTCTGATTGGAGCTACCCCTGAATTTTTCACTGCTTTGTTATTAGCTAAAAACAATCGAATGGATGGCAGTGTGGAGATTGCAGTCGGTTCCAGTTTGCAAGTCGCACTTTTTGTGGCTCCTGTACTTGTTTTAGTCGGATGGGCATGGGGTCGGCCTCTTACGCTTGTTTTTAGTGCGATTGAAGTCATTGTGGTCTTTTTAGCTACGATTCTAGTTAGCTTGGTCTCATTAGATGGAGAATCTCATTGGTATGAAGGGATCATGGTTACAGCGACTTATGTTATTTTTGCGTTGCTGTTTTATTTTTCCTAACGTGGTTAGCTTTCGATATTCCAAGACTCATGGAATTTTATGTGGCGGATAAACTAAGCGTAACGGCAGGAAAAGGACGTGATCCGATCGGAACGCATGTGCGCATTCGCAAAGTGATTTTCTTTGCAGTTTTGATTGGTGGGGCCGCTTGTTTCTTGTTTTTCTTATATCGGACGGGCATATGGTTTAAAATTCCTGACGCCTTGAGGCGAGCAGGGGTGTTTGGGGTTGCGATCAGCTTTTTGATGATTGTTTTCCAAACAGTGGTGCCCTTTGCGCCTTTTGCCCTTTTAGCTGGCTTTAACGTGACGGTGCACGGGTTTATCTTAGGGTATTTGATCACTTTTGCTGGTGCTTTTACAGGTGCTGTACTTCTATATTGGGTAGCAATAAAAGCATGGGATACTTTTTTACAAAAGCCGTTACATCGTTTTTTACATCGACATCCCAAAATGGATAAGGCACTTCGCCAAGTTTCGCGAGAGCGCAGTGCATCCGTTTTTTTTGTGATTTTAACGTTGCGGTTACAGCCATGGCTGCCATCTTCAGCGATTGATATTATGGCTGGGGCGGCGCATGTGCGCTTTTGGCCGTTTGTTGCAGCGACAATCGGTGGACAAGCTCCGATGATTGCTTTGGAATCGTATGTGGGCCATCGAATCTTACATTTTCGTACACATCAGCGTGAAATTTGGATCATTGGCATTGTGAGTGTTTTGCTGTTGATCATTTATTGGGCCATCCGCTATCGTAGAGCGCGCGCAAAAATGAATGAGTGAAGGGATGGGCACTGCTCGTGTGGATGGGGATTTTGGCGAAAGTAATAGAAATTTTGTTGGTCAATCTCGTTTTATCAGGGGATAACGCACTCGTGATTGGCGTGACAACGTTGCGCCTTTCTGCTCATCAAAGACGCTTAGCCGTGCTATTTGGCACTGCAATCTCGATCGTGCTGCGCATTTGGCTCACTCTGTTTGCCGGGGGATTGATGACTCTACCGTATCTCCAAGTTGTCGGTGGAATTTTCTTATGCTTTATTGCATGGTCTTTGCTTCGTGCCGAACAGCAAGTGGAATCTGCTCAAGAAGCCGTGAAGTCAAGGCCGAAAACGTTATTGGGGGCCATTTTTGCAATCGTCTTTGCGGATATTATGATGAGTATTGACAATGTGGTTGCTCTAGCTGGCATTGCTGCGGGCAATGAAGGCGTTTTGATCTTAGGGTTGATCATCAGTATTGCACTGATCATGTTTGCTAGCACAATCCTTACAAAACTTATTGCTCGTTACCGTTTTTTTCTATATGCTGGCGCTTTGATGATCGTATGGGTAGCAGGGGGCATGATGGCAAAAGACCCGATGGCTGCACATCTACCGCACCTGCTTTTACCTTTCACCGCACTGTTTCTTACTAGTTTTCTGTATGGGGTTCAACGGATTTTTAGAGCGAGTGAGTGACCAAACGCCATTTTCCAGGCATCGGCTTTTTTCTCTGCAAGACGTTTGGCATGAGTGGCTTGTAAACCAGTCACTTCAAGAACATAGCGGTCTTGCTCAAATTGACCGCCTAGGATTCTAACTCCTGCTGCATGTTTGCGATCGAGGCCATCTGCTACGCGCAAGATGGCAGCGAGCTGAAATAGCTCTTTGCTGCCCTTAAAATGTGTGATTAACCAACTGCGATCGGCCTTTTTTCTGTGAGTAAAAGCGAGAGCAGCTACATCATCGCGCACTTTTTTCTCCCAGGTTGTCGTTTGCCGCGCCGTCTGAATCAGATAGCGACTATGCTTGTGATGTCCTTTATCATTGATAAAATGCCCTATATCGTGCAACAGTGCAGCGAGGGTAAGCCGTAAGAGCAACTGGTGCTCATTTGAATTTTGCCGCAAGGGTTGCTCATGACTGAATCCGACGGATTTTGTTAACGTAAAAAGTTGTCTGCTAAAATGCATCACTCGTTCGCAGTGAGCTTGGTCTGTCTGATATAAGGACATGAGTTGAATGGTGTCTCTTTGTTGTTCGGGAGATAAGATGGAGACTTCTACAGTCCGCGTCATTTCTCTTCACCGAGCAGGCGTGATACATGCAAACGCAGATCAGCTTGCACGGCTTGGATACTACGCGCGCCTTGTAATGTAACAAAATCAAATTCCTCAGCTAATTCATCAAACTGTTCTTGGCACATGGTTTGATAGCGATGAAAGCTTTCAAACATGTCGGCCGACAGGGAAAGATCCATTCCAGATTCCCAGTATTCTAAGTACCCACGCTTTTGAAAATGTCGGTGTAATAATACCTCTGGAGCGAGTTGGAGATAGAAAGTTAAGTCGGGAATCAGTGCAAAGCCAAACAGTTCGTGAAGCCAATCTGGATCGGCTCCGCGCACGAGATCGCGCACCATGAGCGTAAAGATATAGCGGTCAGCAATCACGATAAAGCCAGCGCGCAGGGCGGGAATGATTTTGTTTTCCAGTTGATCGGCAAAATCTGTGGCATAGAGTAAACTCAGAGTCGTCTTGCCTAGCACATTTCCTTTTTTTGCTTGATCGATCACACTACTGACTAAGTCAGAACGCTTGATCCCTGTATCCATGACAGCATGCCCATTAAATTCCAGCCATTGTTTTAATAACATGGTTTGTGTCGAGCGACCGGAACAATCGGCTCCTTCAATGACAATTAACTTACCACTGTAGTTGGAATCTTGCAGATAGGGGAGACCGGCGCCGTAAAAACGTTCTTCCATCGATTGCGTGTTCATGCCCGCTGTTCCTCCTGTGATACGCTTGGAGCGACGTAATCGCGCAAATGTTCCATAACTGCTTTGCGCACTTTTTGTTGTTGCTTTTCTACAGATTTTGTTGCATCGACGACAAAGAAGTGCTCTTCTTCAATCATGTCATCATAATGGTTCTTAATCATTCCTTGGAAGAGTTTGAAACTCTCGATCGGGTCTGTTGATAATCCGAGGTCGAGTCCCGCCTCATGGTATTTTAATTGAGGACGAGAACTTAGAATACGCTCGAGTGAGACGTCGAGTGGCGTTTGGAAATAGAAGCTAATTGTTGGCTTAACGGCAAAGCTATAAACATTTTTCACCCAGTCTGGATCACATCCGCGTGCCATGTCACGTGCATATGCAGTGTAGATATAGCGATCGGCAAGCACAATGTAGCCGGCGCGCAAATGTGGCAGCATCATTTTTTCATAGCGATCTGCGAAGTCGCAGGCATGAATGAGGCTGAAAGTCGTAGGAGTTAGCAGATTTTTCTTTTTCGCCTTTTTATTTGCTGCTTTAATGAGTTCACTTGAATTCCACTCTGTGAAAAAGACGGGATAGCCCTGATCTTCCAACCAGCGTTTCAGCAAATAGATCTGCGTGCTTTTTCCAGATCCATCGGTCCCTTCTACAATAAATAAACGTCCGGGATAATTCATGGTACGTCCTAATCCGCGTGCTTTGCGCAGCCGCATAATGAGAAAGGCCCCTTTCGTATGACAATTCATTCTGTCTGTGGTTATTTTTCCTCAGATTCGATCCGCAGGGTGCGTTTGAAATTCTTTTTTACATAAGGCGCACAACTTTGTGCTGCTGCTTGTTCTACTTCAATACCTTGTGTGCTGTAGGTCATAAGCACGAGTTGATGATCATCACTCTTTACGCTAACGCGGTGAATGCGGCGTTCGTGACGTCTGTCTAGGGCTTCGGCTAAGCGCACAAGTACGCCAAGTTTTGTAGCGAGTTGCAAATCTTCTTCCGTAAGCAGCAGTCGGTAAGGGGCACAAATCTTGCGCAATTTACTCTTCCCTTTAAAAGATGCGGCAGCGGCAGCAAGAATTATCTCTCGGTGTGTAAGGCCATAGAGTGCACTGTTGAGAATGAGATAAAAGGTATGGCGATCATAATGATAATAGCTCACCTGTACGCCGATGCGGTGCAACATCGCTGCTGTAAAGAGGATGCGATCAGCGCCTGCAGAGAGAAATCCCCATTTTATCATATCTCGATATAAATAAAAGGCGAGATCGGTAACGTGGGTGGCATGCACCTCAGATTCCTGAAATCTTCTTAATGTGTTTAGTACACTATCCCTCAATACGCGAGCAGGCTCTAGGGTGGGTTCTCCTAAGATGTGAGAATAAAACACCCCATCGCGTAAACCTCGTCCACTGACGCGAACCTGCTGGCTGTGTAAAAGTTCGATTAATGCAAGCAAAATGGTCGCTCCAGGAACAATCAAGTCTACTCGATCACGCGATAACCCTTCGACTTTTTTGCGCTGATTGACAGGCAGGGCGCCGAGCCATATCACCGTTTCGCGCAGTTCTTCTGCACTCATGGTGTAGTTGTGCGTGATCGACAAGGGATAACCGATGCGCGCCTGGTGTACACTGGCTAAATTTCGCAGCGTACCGCCAATGCCGATGATTTCAATGCCAGGGTGAGCGGTTAGATACGGTTTTGCGCGCAGCGCGGCAACGATTGGGCTGATTGCACTTTGAATGCTTTCTCGTGTGCTAACAGTCGGCCAATTGTGACTGAGTGTCACTGCACCAAAGGGAAATGAATGAGTAGCAATCAGTTTCCCGCCTTCTAGCAAAGAAATTTCTGTGCTCCCGCCGCCGATGTCAATCACATAGGCGGTGTCGACACGCAGCGTGTGTGTAATCGCGCTATAACCTAACAGCGCTTCTTCTTCGCCGCTAATGACTTGAATGTCAAGTCCGATCTCTTGGCGTACAAGTCGAACGATGTCATCGCGGTTTTTTGCAGCGCGCAATGCTGCTGTACCGATGGCCACGAGTCGAGATACGTTATACGCTTTACACAGTCCTTGAAATTCGCTTAAATGAGTCATGAGTTCTACGATGCCGCGTTCAGACAGTGTACCATCTGCTTGGATGGCGTTGCTCAAGCGAGGTGTGGATTTATGTTCATCCACAACGTAAAATCCACCATTGTCAAAGCGTTTCAAGATAGAGAGTCGCATGGAATTGGATCCGATGTCCATGATGCCGGTAAGTGTCACACTGCTTGTCTCCTTACACCGAGGTTTCCGCGCCAATAGGTGTAGTATACCGAAAAAAATGAACTCATGTTAAACTGTTGTCAATTGCTTTTCGAAAGGTGTTTGCAAGATGACAAAGCGATACAGTGTAGAACAGGTGGCAGAAATGCTTGGTCGCGATCTTCTTACAGTTCGCACAGCGGTAGAGACATTGCATAAACAGCGTGCACTTTCCGCTGAAACTTTTTTATTTGCCAAGCGTGCTTGGCGTGTTACGCCCTCTGACGTGTCAAAAATCCAGATCTATCTCGACGAACAGGTAACAGGGAGTATGAGGCATCACGAACGCAAAGTGCGACGTGTCGTAAAACGACAAGTGATCGCTCCGCCACAATCAGATCTTCAACCGGACGGGGAGAACAGCGAATAGAGTGAGCTGCTGTAGATGGACAAAGTAAATCAGGTTCGTTACGATTTGAAAAAGAGTAAGGAGGAGTTTTCATGATCACAGAAGAAGCCGTGTATGAGCAGTTAAAAGAAGTGCTAGACCCGGAGATTCAAATCGATGTCGTCAATCTCGGAATGATCTATGGAGTTACGGTCGTCGATGGGGGAGAACGTGTGATTGTTCGCATGACGCTTACGACGATGGGGTGTCCTGCGATGGAAGAACTGCAACATGACATCATTAAGCGCATTCAACAATTGGGGGCAAAAGAGGTGGAAATTGACCTTACCTTTGATCCGCCTTGGAACAAAGAGATGATGTCGGAGGAAGCGAAAATGGTCATGCGATATTTGTTTTAAAAGAATCATTATTTTACGTTGCTCGCGCCGATGTGCGCGAGTTTTTTTATTGTGAAGCAGGGCGGAATCGCTTGCAATTTTGGCTCTATGTGATAGCATAAAGGTGACTAAATTAGTCAACTTTTCGAGAAGACCAATGATCATGATAAACCATAGGAAAGTGCACGACGATCCATTTGTGCTGATCGCTAGGAGGATACTTAAATGAGTACAAGTCCAGTGTTGCAAATCAATGATTTATATGCATCCGTAGAAGGAAAGCAAATTTTAAAAGGAGTTAATTTAACGGTTCGAGGCGGGGAAGTGCACGCGATTATGGGTCCGAACGGAACCGGGAAAAGCACACTTGCTTCGGCGCTGATGGGGCATCCTAAGTATGAAGTGACTGGTGGAACCGCCTTGCTAGATGGTGAAAACCTACTTGAGCTGGCAGTGGACGAGCGTGCCCGTCAAGGTCTCTTTTTGGCGATGCAGTACCCAAGTGAAGTATCAGGGGTTTCCAATGCAAATTTTATGCGTATCGCGCTCAATGCCAGACTTGGAGAAGGCCATGAAATGCCTGTGTTAAAGTTTCATCGTGAGTTGCAAAAAAAGATGAAGGCACTCAGTATGGATCCTTCCTTTGCAGAGCGTTATTTGAATGAAGGATTTTCAGGTGGAGAAAAGAAGCGCAATGAAATCTTACAAATGACTGTTTTAAAACCGCGGATTGCCATTTTAGATGAAATCGATTCGGGTCTTGACATTGACGCGTTGCGTATTGTTGCTGAAGGAGTGAATTCGCTGCGTGGACCTGAATTTGGTCTTTTAGTCATCACGCACTACCAGCGCTTGCTGCAATATATTGTTCCGGATTATGTTCACGTGATGATGCAAGGGCGCATTGTTCGTTCAGGAGGTCGGGAACTTGCCTTAGAATTAGAACAACGTGGCTATGACTGGTTAAAAGAGGAACTAGGAATCGTGGACGAAACGGTATCAGCAGGTGTATAGGGGGTTTCACGTGTGAGTGTACTAAAGGATCGATCTGTTATGGCGAAAGATTTGGAAATGTATAGTGCAACGCGGTTGGAGCCGGATTACGTCGTTCAGTTGCGCCAACGCGCGCTAGAATTGTATGAGGCGCTGCCGGTTCCTCAATATGAAAAGAGTGATTTGACAAATCGACGTGTAGATGCGTTTACAATAAACACCACACCTCCTGATGAGCATTTGTGGCGACCTGTAGCAGAGCCGTATATTGCACAACATGCAGAAGCCCCTTTACTCGTGATCGCAGATGGAGTGTTGGTATACTCGCGTGGACTAGAAGCGGCGGCTGCACAAGGCGTGATTTTTAAGAGCCTACAAGAAGCTGTTGTGTCTCATCCAGAATTGATCAAGCAATATTTACACTCTGTGGTGCCACAGGATGAAAATCAGTTCATTGCTTTAAATAGTGCACTCTGGCGCAATGGTGCATTTGTCTACATTCCGCGCAACATGATGTGGGAAGCGCCGTTGCAGATGATTTCCGTAACGACTGTGGGGGGGCACGGGACATTTGTGCACAATTTAATTTTGGCAGAGGCGCAAAGTCAAGTGCAGTTTGTAGAAATTTATGCGGCGCCGCCGACGCTTAGCGACGAGTTGCATGTAGGTGTGACTGAAGTTGTCGTACAGGATGGTGCGCACGTAAAAATCGGTACACTTCACGATTTTCCAACGCATTCGACAAACGTGATCGTGCGTCGTGCAAAAGTTTTGCGTGATGGACAAATGGATTGGATCGCTGGCGAAGTCAGTGAAGGCTATACAGTGATGGAGTTTGGTTCTGTGTTAGAAGGCCAGGGGAGTCGCAGTACCAGCCATGCAATCGCATTTGGTTCGAAACGGGCTCATTTTGATCTCACGTCGCGCATGGTGCATGTGGCGAAGTTTAGTGACAGCGACACGACGGCGAGAGGCGTGATGCAAGACCAAGCAGAAGCGGTTTACCGCGGACTTACACATATTTTAAAAGGGGCAAGCGGTGCGAACGGGCAACAATCAGAAAAGTTGTTAATGCTAAGTCCTGAAAGTCGCGCCAATGCGATCCCGATGTTGCTAATTGATGAAAATGACGTGAAGTGCGGGCACGCCGCGTCTGTTGGACAGATTAATGAAGACCAGCTTTTTTATTTGATGTCAAGAGGGATTTCGGAAGCAGAAGCAAAACGCATGGTTGTATGGGGATTTATTGATCCTGTACTTTCCGAGTTGCCGATTGCTGCTGTGCGCGAAGCTGTCGAGTCTGTGCTTGAGAGGAAGATGGCGTGATGGAACAATCGATGATTTTGCGCGACTTCCCTATTTTAGATCAAAAAGTAAATGGCAAGCGGCTCGTTTACTTAGATAGTGCGGCGACTTCACAAAAGCCGCAGCAAGTGATTGAAGCGCTAGAAAAGTACTATCGTGAATACAATTCAAATGTTCATCGCGGGGTTCACACGTTAGGATCCTTGGCCACAGACGCTTATGAGGGGGCGCGAGCAAATGTCGCCCACTTTATTCACGCGCCGTCAGAGAGTCAGATCGTGTTTACGCGCGGCACGACCGAATCGTTAAACATGATTGCTCATGGGTATGCACGTCCGCGGCTAAAACCTGGTGATGAAATTGTCATTACTCCCATGGAGCATCATAGTAATTTGATTCCTTGGCAACAAGTTGCACAGGTGACGGGAGCGACGCTCAAATATATTCCGCTACAACAAGATGGCACAATTGCGCTTCAGGATGTGCGCGAGACAGTGACGCCAAAGACGAAAATTGTCGCGATGGTGCATGTGTCAAACGTTCTTGGCACGATCAACCCCGTGAAAGAAGTAGCGCGGATCGCTCATGAAAATGGGGCCATCATGGTGGTTGATGGCGCTCAATCGGTTCCGCATATGCCAGTTGACGTGCAGGATTTAGATTGTGATTTTCTCGCGTTCTCAGGGCACAAAATGATGGGGCCGACAGGTATTGGCGTACTCTATGGGAAACGCAAAGTACTCGAAGAAATGGAACCGGTGCATTTTGGCGGCGAAATGATCGAAACCGTTGAATTGTTCTCGTCCACCTGGAAAGGGGTTCCTTGGAAATTCGAGGGGGGCACTCCCATCATAGCGGGTGCAGTCGGATTGTCTGCTGCAATTGATTACTTACGCGCGATTGGGATGGCAGAGGTTCAACGAATGGATTCAGAGATTACGCAGTATGCGCTCAAGCGATTGAGTCAGGTACCAGACTTGACGATCTATGGACCGCGTGGAGAACGTGGGGGTCTCGTAACGTTTAATCTTGCGGGCGTGCATCCGCATGATGTTTCTACTGTCCTTGATGCGGAAGGAGTGGCGATTCGCGCTGGTCATCATTGTGCACAACCGCTCATGCGCTGGCTTGACGTAGCGGCAACGGCTCGCGCGAGTTTTTACATTTACAATACAAAGGACGACATCGATGTGCTCATTCATGCGCTAGAGACGGCAAAGGAGTTTTTTGGCCATGCAATTAGATGACTTGTATCGACAAGTGATTATGGATCATTATCAGCATCCGCGTAATCAAGGCAAGCTTGAGGGCGATGCGCTTTCGGTAGATATGAAAAATCCGACATGTGGCGATGAGATTACGCTCCAGTTACAAATTGAGGATGGCATTGTAAAGGACGTGCGTTTTAAGGGTGTTGGATGCTCGATTAGTATGGCGTCTGCCTCGATGATGACAGAAGCGATTAAAGGAAAGACCGTGGAAGAGGCACTGGCGCTTTCGGAAGAGTTTCGCAAAATGATGAAGGGCGAGACGGTTGAGGATGAGGAGCTGGGTGATTTAGAGGCTCTGGCAGGTGTTTCGAAGTTCCCGGCGCGCATTAAGTGTGCAACCCTTGCTTGGCATGCACTCGAGCGCACTGCGCAAAAATAGGAACAAGAGATCAAAGAACCTGCATGAACGGGAAGTATCCATGTCCGATTGGTATCGCGCATTTCGATAGAACAAAAGTGAAGTAGAGGGGGACTTGCGATGAGTAAGACACTGCCAGAACTATCCGAATACCAATATGGTTTTCGCGATAAAGATATTTCAATTGTCAAGTTTGAAAAGGGACTCTCACGCAAAGTCGTCGAGGAAATTTCGATGATGAAAAATGAACCAGGTTGGATGACAGATTTCCGTTTGCGTTCACTCGATATTTTTCATGCGAAACCGATGCCAACCTGGGGTGGGGATTTATCAGATCTTAATTTTGATGAGATCACCTACTACGTCAAACCTTCTGAGCGTCAAGGAAAAACCTGGGATGAAGTGCCGGAGGAGATTAAAAATACGTTTGATCGTTTAGGAATTCCGGAAGCTGAACGAAAGTTTTTGGCAGGGGTTTCTGCACAGTATGAGTCAGAAGTCGTCTACCATTCGATGCAAAAGGAACTTTCCGATCTTGGAGTCATTTTCACGGATACAGATACGGCGCTACGTGAATATCCGGAGATTTTTAAGGAGTATTTCGGTACGATCATCCCTCCAGAAGACAACAAATTTGCCGCATTGAATTCGGCGGTTTGGAGTGGTGGGAGTTTCATTTACGTACCTAAAGGCGTGCGTTGTGAAGTGCCATTACAAGCGTATTTTCGCATTAACTCAGAAAATATGGGGCAGTTTGAGCGGACGTTGATCATTGCGGATGAAGATTCCTTTGTCCATTATGTAGAGGGTTGTACAGCTCCGATTTATAGTACGAACTCCTTGCACTCTGCCGTTGTAGAGATCATTGTAAAAGAGCGAGGGCGGGCACGCTACACGACGATTCAAAACTGGGCGCCTAATATCTACAATCTCGTGACAAAACGCGCTGTTGCTTATGCGGATGCCACGATGGAATGGATCGATGGCAACATCGGTTCAAAATTGACGATGAAGTATCCAGCTATTTACATGGTGGGTCCTCGCGCGAAAGGCACAGTACTTTCGATCGCGGTCGCTGGCAAAGGTCAGCATCAAGATGCGGGGGCAAAAGTGGTGCACGCTGCACCTGACTGTACATCGACAATCGTCTCAAAATCGATCAGTAAGCATGGTGGTAAGGCTACCTATCGTGGACTTGCATACTTTGCAGAGAATGCAGACCATTCAAAGTCGAACATTAAGTGCGATACGTTGATCCTCGATCAAGCATCGACGTCTGACACGATTCCTTATAATGAAATTGAAAACAACACGGTGACGCTTGAGCATGAAGCGACCGTCTCACGTGTGAGTGAAGAGCAATTGTTCTATTTGATGAGTCGCGGTATTTCTGAAGAAGAAGCGACACGTATGATCGTTATGGGTTTCATCGAGCCGTTCACAAAAGAATTGCCTATGGAATACGCAGTTGAAATGAACCGTCTCATCAAATTTGAGATGGAAGGATCGATTGGTTAATGTCTTTGGTGAAGGTCGCTTCACTTCCTGCGCTGCAAGAACAATCTATGCAGCGAGTGCGAGTGAATGATACGGATGTGTTGCTTTTATGGGTGAATGGCACGGTTTATGCAGTAAGTGATACATGTACACATGCACGCGTAAGTTTAGCTGATGGCTGGCTTGAAGGAGATATTCTTTGCTGTCCGAGACACGGTGGCAAATTTGATTTAAAGACGGGAAAAGCAGTTGCTTTTCCCGCGATCCGTTCCCTGCCAAAATATCTTGTGCACGTAGATGGCGAGGATGTGTATGTCGATGTCGAGTAACGGAGAGTGATCTCCTGAAGTGACAAAGAGGAGGGGCACCAGTGAAAGTATCGAAGCGCACGGAATATGGACTGCGCGCGATTGTCACCTTAGCGGAAGCGGCACAAACCGCAAACCACCCGATTCCTCTGCGTGAGATTGCAGAAGCCGAAGCGATTCCGGATGCATTTTTGGACCAGATCTTCGCCTTGATGCGGCGTGAAGGACTTGTCAAAAGTGTTCGCGGAGCGAACGGTGGATATTTGCTCGCGCGCGATCCGGCGGAGATTTCGATGGGGCAAATTATTAAATTACTTGAAGGCGATGTGGCGCCGATCGGCTGTGTAAGTGATGACTTCCCCTTTCCAGAAGAATTTTGCAGCAAGGCAGGCCGCTGCTCGACGCGCAATGTGTGGCTAAAGTTAAATGAAAGTATCATGCGCACACTTGATGGCATCTCACTTGCTGATGTACTAGCCGATGGTCAAAGTACGGCTGCATTGTCTGTGATAAGCTAAACGGAAAAATGAAGAAATGAAGAAACGGAAGATAGGGAGATGACCTTCTATATGAGCGTCATCTCCTTTACACTTTCCGATATTTTTACACACTTTTTACACTCTTGTTATCCACTTTTTGTGATAACTTAATAGTCAGACACATTATATCGCGAATTGGCGCCTCGATTCGCAGAAAAATTCAAGGATTCCATTGATTCTGGAGGTGCACGGTGGCGGAGCCATTGTTGAAAGTTCGCAATTTAAGAACGTATTTTATTAGTAAGAATTCCACGGTGAAGGCAGTTGACGGGGTAGATTTTGAAGTCTATCCAGGGAAAGTGCTAGGCATCGTGGGGGAATCAGGAAGTGGAAAGAGTATGACCTCTTTATCGGTCATGCGTTTAGTTCCTGGACCTCAAGGTAAGATTGTCGAAGGGGAGATCTTACTTGAAGGTCAAGATCTTTTGCAGCTTTCTGAGCGCGCGATGCGCGATGTTCGCGGCAATCGCATCGGCATGATCTTTCAAGAGCCGATGAGCGCGCTCAACCCTGTGTTAAAGATCGGGGAGCAGATTGGCGAAGTGCTTGTTCGCCATCGTAAAGTAACAAAGGCTCAGGCGAAAAAGCAAGCAGTCGCACTTTTGCGCAGTGTTGGATTTCCGCGGGCGGAGCAGATTGTGGATGAATATCCGCATCAATTGTCCGGCGGAATGAGGCAGCGCGCGATGATTGCGATGGCTATGGCTTGCGAGCCGTCTTTGCTAATTGCAGATGAGCCGACAACGGCGCTTGATGTGACGATTCAGGCGCAGGTGTTAGATCTGATGCGCAGCCTTAAGGAACAAAATGGAACGGCGATTCTTTTGATTACGCACGACCTTGGTGTAGTTGCACAAATGGCAGATGACGTCGTAGTGATGTATGGGGGTCAGGTGGTCGAAGCGGCCTCGGCGGATGAAATTTTTGATCACCCCTTACATCCCTATACCCAAGCATTGATGGCTTCTATCCCGGTGATCGAAGAAGAGCGCGAGCGATTGCAGGCGATCCCAGGGACAGTGCCAAGCGCTGCAGACTTTCCGTCTGGATGTCGATTTGCCCCACGCTGTGCATTGGCAGAAGAACGCTGCCACGAACAAATGCCTGAGTTGCGCGAAATTTCCCTCGCACATGCGGTGCGCTGTCTCGTAGTTCAAGGGAAAACCGATCGAAGGGAGAATGCAACATGAGTGTAGGTGCCCCCGAATCCTTCGAAAAATTGCAGACTGTGCAACCGCTGCTTGAGGTGCGCAATATCAAAAAATATTTTCCAATAACAGGAGGGGTTTTGCGGCGTACGATTGGACACGTCAAAGCAGTTGATGACGTCTCATTTACGTTAAATGAGGGGGAGACGCTCGGCCTGGTTGGAGAGTCAGGGTGCGGGAAATCAACACTGGGTCGCGTGATCATGCGCATTTATGAACCGACGGAAGGCACGCTTACGATCAATGGACAAGAGATCAGTCACCTCAAAGGAGAAGCATTGCGCAAACTGCGTCACCAATTTCAGATGGTCTTTCAAGATCCCTATTCGTCATTAAATCCGCGCATGAGTGTAGGCTCTCTAATTGCCGAGCCACTCCTTGTGAATCGGCGAGGTTCACGTGCACAGATTCAAGAGCAAGTGGAGTCTTTGCTTGCTATAGTCGGCCTGAGTCCTGAGGCGCGTGTGCGTTATCCGCACGAGTTTTCTGGAGGGCAGCGCCAGCGCATTGCAATTGCACGGGCACTCGCTTTGCGGCCAAAATTAATCGTGGCGGACGAAGCGGTTTCAGCACTTGATGTGTCGATTCAGGCGCAGATTTTAAATTTACTTGCCGATTTACGAAAAGAGTTCGGGTTGTCCTATGTGTTTATTTCTCACAATCTGGCGGTCGTTAAACATGTGAGTGATCGGGTGGCGGTGATGTATTTAGGGCGTTTGGTTGAACTTGCGCCAAAGTCAAAGCTCTATACACAACCCCTGCACCCGTATACGCAAGCGCTACTCTCTGCAGCACCTGAGCCAAAACGCCATGTGGCACGTGAACGCATTGTCCTTATGGGCGATGTGCCTAGTCCAGCAAAACCGCCGAGTGGATGTGCGTTTCACACGCGCTGTCCACAGGTGATGGATGTATGTCGCAGCTTGCGCCCGGAGTTAAAAGAGCACACACCAGGGCAATATGTTGCTTGTCATATTTACTCATAACAGAAAAAGAATCAGAATAGGGGGCTACATAAATGCAAAAGAAAACGACTATTTTTTCAGCAGCAGCCGTCGTCACGTTATCTGCATTACTTGCAGGGTGCGGTGGCGGGACAAATAGCGGGAGTGGATTGGGTCAAGCGGTTTCGGCAACCCCCGTAAACGGCGGCACGATTGTACAGGATTTTCCCACCTCATTTGGCTTGAATTTCATCCCTTATCTCTCGACCTCCTACTATACTCTCCAAGCATGGGCATTGCAATTTGATTCATTGCTGCAATTCAATCAAAACGATCAATTGATCGGCGACCTCGCAGACAAATGGACCGTCTCGCCAGACAAAAAGACGTATACCTTCTATTTGAATCCCAATGCCAAGTGGTCCGATGGCACACCGATCACTTCAAAAGACGTGCAACTTGGCGTCGATTGGCTACTATCAAAAAGCTACAATGTCACAGATGGCGGTTCCTATGGCTACATCCTTTCAAACGTTGTGGGTGTTCCGTCAAGCGGTTACCTCCCTGATGGACAGACGCCTTCTGGTTTTAAGATCATCAATTCACACGAGTTTTCGATCACGGTACAGCACGCCGATGCGGCTGTGCTTACCGCAGATTTGGCTGGTATTGTGCCCTTGCCCTATTCGGTACTTGGGAAAATTCCAATGTCGCAATGGAAAGGGTCCCCATTTGACAAAAAACCATGGCTTGGCAGTGGCCAATTTATTATGACAAGTCTCGTTCCAGGGCAATCGATCACACAAAAAGCAAATCCTTATTATGTATTTGGCAAACCTCACATTGAGTATAATGTCTGGAAGGTGATCAGTCCGGATGTCGTCGATGGGGATCTCGCTTCGGGCCAAGTGACGATTTCAAGCATTCACGCAACAGATGCGGCGAAGATGCGGCAAATTCCGAATGTTTCTGTAAATATTGAACCGACTAATGGATTTGATTATTTGGGCTGGCGATTAAATAACAGTGAATATGGCGATATTTTTAGTCGTGTGCGGTTTCGCCAAGCGGTAGAATATGCGCTAAATCGTCCTGCGATGATCAAAGCCCTATTTGACGGTTATGGTGTCGTTGAGAACGGACCCCTACCCCCCATTAATTTCTGGTATAACCAGGCATTAAATGGAACCTATCCATACGATCCTGCAAAGGCCAATCAATTGCTTGATGCACTAGGTATGAAGATAAAAAATGGTTGGCGGACATTGCCAAATGGGCAACCTTTTACCCCGACGCTGACGATTTCAAGTGGTGATGCAAACATTCAACGGCAAGCAGATTTTGTTCAGTACTACTTAAAGCAAGTGCATATTGATTTGAAAATTTTGCCTCCTATTAACTTTAATACGATTTTGAATCAATTGAACAACGATGCGAACGGCAAGCAGCCGATTCAAGGATTTCTGTTAGCGTGGAGTCTCAGCAATGATCCAGATCCACGAGGGCTATGGCGCGCGACAGATACGATGAATACTACGTCGATCGACTGGACGAATACAAAAGATCCTGCGATTCAAGAAAACGACAAACTGATTCACGAACAACATACGCGACAAGCGTTTGATCAACAATATCGCATTAGCATTCTGAATCAGTGGCAACAACTGCTTAACCAACAGATGCCAGAGAACTTCTTGTTTGACCAAGATACGGTCACAGCATATAACAAAAATTTACACGGTGTTGTCTTCTCTCCTTACGGTGCTTTGTTTGAGTACAAATGGTGGCTGTCGCCTTCAAGCTAAGGCATCCTCTATGAAAGTCTATTTGTGAAAAATAAGAAGGGCAGGTCATGCCGCCTGCCCTTTCGATTACGTAGAGTGGAAGGGGATTCACTTTGGCGACTTATATTATTCGCCGTTTACTTGGTTTAATTCCAACTTTGTTTGTCATCACTGTGATCGTGTTTATTTTGATGCATCTCATGCCAGGCAATGCATTTCTTGCTTTGACGCAAAACCCTCATATCAAAGATGCGGCAGAAGTAATCAAGCGTAAAGAAGCGGAAGCTGGTTTGAATCTTCCTTTGTGGCAACAGTATGTGAATTGGGTTGTCAATCTGTTACACGGGAATCTCGGGACCTCCTATCAATACGACGAGCCAGTGGCACGGCTGATTGGTTTCTCTCTGCCAAATACGCTGACGCTCGCCATCACTGCGGAGATCATCGTGCTGCTGGCGGGAATACCAATGGGCCTGCTACAAGCGAGTCGAGTGAATAAGGCGTTTGATGTCAGCACGTCGTTTTTCGCAGTCTTGCTTTACTCGATTCCAAGCTTTGTGTTTGCGTTGTTCCTCATTTATATATTCTCTTTTACGCTAAATTGGCTTCCCTCGTTTGGAACGGTAACCCCTGCAGTTCCTTGGTCTGGGGATCTAGGCGATCGCATTTCGCATCTGATCTTACCGGCACTGGCACTTGCGCTTCCATCGATTGCTTTTTACTCTCGTTTGACGCGTGGCAATACTTTGCAGGTGATCGTTCAGGATTTTGTTCGCACAGCCCGTTCCAAAGGATTGCGCGACAGTCGTGTGCTGTTTCGTCATGTCTTACGAAACGCCATTATTCCCATCATTACACAGTTTGGGTTTGACATCGGAGGGCTATTTAGTGGGGCTGTATTAATCGAAGAAATTTTTACCTGGCCGGGCATGGGGGAGTTGACCGTAAGCGCGAATTTAAATCGCGATTATCCGGTCATACTTGCGACGACCCTGATCTTTGCTGTAACCGTGTTGATCGGCAATCTGGTTGCAGATATTTTGCTTGCAATCGCGGATCCGCGTATTCGGTATAATTAGGGGTGGACAAGGTGGCAGTACAAGCATTGCACAATAAAGCAAAGACAGGCGAGACAAAGCGCAAGAGAGTGCAATCTCCCTGGCGGCTTTCACTTCAACGGTTTATGCGCAATCGGCTCGCAGTCGCAGGTTTTTTTACGTTGTTAGTGATTATCTTCGTGACAGTGGCAGCGCCGCTTTTTACGCCGTATAATCCGACTGCGATCAACATCATGAATACGAATTTGCCTCCTTCTGCCGCTCATCCGCTTGGCACCGATGGGTCTGGTTACGACAACCTCGCACGCTTATTGTACGGGGGGCGCGTCGATTTGACGGTAGCTGTTGCGGCAGCTCTGATGACGATGCTCATTGGCGTCATATATGGAGGGATTTCTGGTTTTTTTGGCGGATGGATCGACAATTTAATGATGCGTTTTGTCGATGTCATGTTAAACTTTCCATTTATCCCGTTTATTTTAGCGCTAGAGGCGATCTTTAATACTTCTGGTGAATTGATTTTGATCACCGTGGTTTCACTTACTGCGTGGCCGGGCCCAGCTCGTTTTATGCGGGGTATTTTCTTACAACTGCGGGAGCAGGATTATGTACTTGGTGCAGTCACGATTGGTGCAAGTAAGTGGCGGATCATTTTTCGGCATATGTTGCCCAATACAATTAGCAGTTTGGCTGTACTTGTGAGTATGTCTGTCGCGGGGTATGTCGGGCTTGATGCTGGTCTTACGTTTTTGGGGCTGGGATTGCCTTTAACAGTTCCCTCATGGGGGGGAATGCTCAGTCAAGCATCCAATTACATTGATATGCGCACTGAGCCGTATTCGTGGATTCCTCCTGCTCTTATGATCATACTTACAATTTTGTCGGTGAATTTTATTGGGGATGGGTTACGCGATGCATTTGATCCGCAAGCACGTACGTAAGTTTCTTGTCTACCTGCAGCAAATCATTGCTGTCGGATTGGGCTCCATGATGCATAAGAATTTTTACTTCTCGATACCAGGTCGCAGGATGGCCTGGTTTTTGTATTCTAGGTGTTGCAATTTTTGCGTATCCCGCATATAGTGAATGTATAAGTGGCGTTTGGGAAACTTTTTTTCTTGAACGACAATATGTGTGACTTGGCTAAACTACGCAATTTTTATTTATTTAGAAGGAGGCGTACATGATGTCGATTCAAGCTCCAGGTCGCGAAGAGGCGGCGCGCGCTCTCGATCGGATTCGGGTTGCCAGAGCGAGGATGGGTCGCTCATGGTTGCGCTTATTATGGTTGCTTGTAGGTCCTGGGATTCTAGTGATGCTCGGTGAGAATGATGGTCCTTCGATGCTTTCTTACTCTGCGACAGGATCCCAATATGGGATTGGGTTTTTTCTCCCTTTTGTGGTACTCACTTTTGCCCTAGCGTTTGTGGCTCAAGAGATCACAGTTAGACTTGGTGCTGTTTCTAAAGCTGGTCACGCAGAGTTGATCTATCGTCGATTTGGACGTTTTTGGGGCAATTTTGCTATGATTGACCTTTTGTTTACAAATGTACTGACACTGATCACAGAATTTGTTGCAATTGTTGCAGGAGCCTCTTATTTTGGCATTTCAAAATATATTGCAGTGAGTGCAGCGTTTCTTGTCGTGACGTTGGCGCTTAGTGCCCGACGCTACTGGTCGTGGGAACGCGTCACGTTGTTACTCGCACTTGGAAACCTCGTCTTTGTTCCGGTGGCACTTCTGTCTCATCCAAATTGGTCGGCTGTAGGGCATGCTTTTCTCACTTGGTCTCCTCTTCCCAATGGGGGATTAAATGAACAAACGATTATCATTTTGCTCTCGGATATTGGAGCGACGATCACACCATGGATGCTCTTTTTCCAGCAAGGTGCAGTGAGCGATAAAGGATTATCAACGCGTGATATTCGCATGGGACGCATCGATACAGCAATTGGCGCCTTGCTTGCAACAGTTGCAGCAACGGCTTGTATCCTGGCCACGGCGCCTCTATACACGCATCATATGAATGCGAGCCAATATGGAGCAGCACAGTTTGCGCAAGCACTCGTACCTTATGTGGGGCATGTAGGAGGAACTCTGTTTGCGCTTGGCATCCTTGAGGCTGGACTCGTTGCAATTGTTGCGATCTCGACTTCATCTGCCTATGCGTTTGGTGAAGTGACACAAAAAGCGCACAGCTTAAATCGGACGTTTCGCGAGGCAAAGGGATTTTATCTCGTTCTCTTGCTCGTTGCAGGGCTGAGCGGTAGCGTCGTCCTCATACCCGGATTTCCACTTGAATTTGTCGTTTTAATCGTCAATGTGCTTGCTGTTTTGACAATGCCACCTGCAATTGGATTTTTGTTGTTACTTGTAAATGATAAAGAAATTATGGGGGAGCATCGCAGTGGTTGGCTGCTAAACACGCTTGGCATTGGGGTTGGGGCGTTTGTGTCACTTGCGGGAATTCTGTATGCGTTGACCGTTATTTTTCCAACGCTGCATTTTTAAGTGGATAGAAAAAATTTGATTTCGTAGGGTGAGGTGTAACGTATGGCGACGCCAACAAGTGAACTTCTGTATCCGTTGCAACAAGGTCCGATACGACTTAAGGAATTGCATGAGAAACCAGAAGTCATCGAGGAGACATTGCGCGAACACAAAGAAGCACTGCAAAAAGTTGAGCAGTTGGGTCTGCGACCGCTTAGTCCACTCGTAAGAGTAACTATCTGGGGATTAAGGCTATACGTCTTATTTATGGTGGTTATCGTGATTGTAAACGTCATACAAAACCTATAAGTTTACGTCTTGTGCGCCCTTTTTTCGAGTCGTGGAGAATGGGGCGCTTTGCTGTCATTTTACTTGTGTGAAGCAATGGGGAGACTTGACGATGTAGTAAGAGTACGCTACTCTGTATACGAATGAATGAACAGCCATTCGATGTGGACAGGAGATGAGTGCCATCGCACAACGCAAAGATGCAGCCAAGTATCATGCGATATTAGAGGCTGCAATTAAAGTGATGGCAGTGTCAGGTTATCATGGGGCGCAGGTCGCACGTATTGCACGCGAGGCGGGTGTGGCTGACGGGACGGTATATCTGTACTTTAAAAATAAAGAAGACATTCTCGTCTCAGTCTTACGAGAGACGATCTCCCAGATTATCATGCTGTCTACTTGGCTAGAAGGTGATCATCCGGAACCATTGCTTGCATTACACAAACTCATTGAGGGGCATTTTACGACCCTTGGGAGGAATCCTGATCTTGCTTTAGTACTACAGGTTCACGTGCGTCAGTCAGACCCTGCGATTCGAGAGCAGGTAGCAGATATGATGCGACCCTATCATCGCATGCTCGAACGAATTTTAGTGCTCGGACAAGAGACAGGCGTTTTTCGACAGCCGTTTGATGTTCGCATTGCTCGCCGGATGATCTTTGGTACGATTGACGAGACTGTGAATGCGTGGATTTTTACTGGAGCAAAGTACGATCTCGCTGCACAGACAGACCCCGTATATGATATGCTTTTGCGTGGAATCGGAAAAGGGGATAAGCTGTCGGAGATTTAAGAAACGTTGAAGGCAAAAGAGAAACTAAGAGTAGAGGAGTGTCCCTATGAACATCATCGTATGCATTAAGCAGACGTTTGATACAGAGGCGAAAATTTCATTAGAAAATGGCGCGGTTAAAGAAGACGGCGTTCAGTTTATTTTAAATCCATATGATGAGTACGCAGTTGAAGAGGCACTAAAGATCAAAGAAGAACAGGGTGGTGAAGTGACGGTCGTCACAGTAGGCCCTGCGCGTGTAGAAGAGGCGATTCGCACGGCGCTGGCAATGGGAGCAGATGAGGCGATTCACATTGAAGATGAAGCGGCGTATGGCGATGAATACACAATCGCTGAGGTCTTAGCGGCTGCGATTCGACAAAAGTCTTACGACTTAATTTTAGCGGGGAATCAGGCTGTTGATGATGGTTCAGGTCAAGTGGCTGTGAGATTGGCACAGCTGCTCGACATTGCACATATTTCGACGATTACAAAACTTGAAATTCATGGCACACAAGTGGTTGCAGAGCGCGATGCAGAGGGGGATACAGAGATTGCTGAAGCATCTTTGCCCGTCTTGGTCACTGCACAACAAGGGTTAAATGAACCGCGCTATCCCTCGTTGATCGGGATCCGCAAAGCGAGTAAAAAGCCTTTGACAAAATTGACGTTAGCAGACCTTGGTTTATCTGCTGATGCAGTTGGGCGAAAAGTAACTCCGGTAGAAGTGTTTTTACCTGCTGCTAAAGGAGCTGGACGTATACTCGAAGGGGATACTGCGATGCGAGTACAAGAATTAGTGCGAGAATTGCGGCAAACGAGTAAAGTACTGTAATTTCAAGAGGAAGTGTTTATAGGTATTTATGTCCTAAGGAGTGATTGAATTGAAAAGGAATGTTTTAGTCATTGCTGATTTGCGTGGTAATCAATTGCGCAACGTTACATTCGAGACACTTGGCGCCGCTCATGCAATCGCGGATGGGGGAACCGTGGCTGCAGCTGTAATCGGTCACGAAATTTCAGCACTCGCTCAGACTCTTGGCGAGTATGGGGCTCAGCAAGTCTATGTCGTAGATCATCCAGAACTTGCACAGTATATTCCAGATGCTTATGTGGCGGCAGTTTCACAAGTGATGCAAGCGTTTGCAGCAAATGTTGTACTCTTTGCACATTCCGCGATGGGTCGCGACGTAGCGCCGCTATTAGCTGCCAAACATAAAGCAGGTCAAATATCTGATATTATTCATGTAGAACTCGCAGGAGACGATGTTCTCTTTACACGCCCGATCTATGCGGGGAAAGCATTTATGAAAGTAAAAGCAGCAGGCGATCTTGTATTTGCGACCGTGCGGCCAAATAACTTACCGATGCCAGAACATGTGGATGCAACAGCAACAGTGACTTCTATTACGTATGAAGTGCCCGAAAAGGTTCGCACGAGAGTGCGCGAAGTCGTCAAAAAAGCGTCTACCGGCGTTGACTTGTCTGAAGCGAAGATTATTGTCTCTGGCGGCCGCGGTGTAAAGAGCGCGGAAGGTTTCAAACCACTTACAGAATTGGCTGAAGTGCTTGGTGCAGCTGTTGGTGCATCACGCGGTGCTTGTGATGCCGGATATTGTGATTACTCCATGCAAATTGGCCAAACTGGAAAAGTGGTTACGCCTGATCTTTATATCGCGTGTGGGATTTCTGGGGCGATTCAACACTTGGCTGGGATGTCTAACTCCAAAGTGATTGTTGCGATCAATAAAGATCCAGAAGCGCCAATTTTCAAAGTGGCGGATTATGGAATTGTGGGCGATTTGTTTGAAATCGTTCCTGCGTTGACACAAGAAGTACGCAAAGTGCTCGCATAGGGAAAAGGAGTAGGCGATTGGATGACCATTTCAATTCCGTTGTCCTTTGCGAAATTTTTGCAAGCACATGTGTTCTCTACGACGATGTGGGAAAATGGGTATGATTCTGACGAGAGCAATCGAGTATGTGCGGCGATGACGGAGTGGGCGCAACGCGATTTGGGGATTTCGGGTGAGTTTGTAATCATATGGTCAGCAAATCAGGGAGCTGTGTTTTCTGGTGATTGTGAACTTGCATATCTCCACGCGAATCGAGCGTATCTTTTACCGAATCCCTATCTTGAAGGTAATGCGGAAGGCTTTATTCATGCATTGCAAAAGATAGTGGAGGGTCACTGGTCGGAACTCTATGATGTACCATTTTCCCATCGCGTTTTATACAATGTCGTATCGTGTGTTTGAAACATACACACGACAAAAATGGTAAAATATTGATAGGCCCGTGCATATTTCTTCTCTTCCCTGACATGCGCCCGCGCGCGGAGGGCGGTTGTTACATTACTTACAGTGTACAGCCGATCTAAAGGGTCACGGAAGGAGGAAATATCATGGGCATTTTTGGTGCTTATACGCGCTGGGCTGTTGTGTTTCTCATTATTTTTGTCTTATTCTTTTTGCTCGTGCCCTCCTATGTAACACAATGCACGACCGTTCCAGTGTATTAAGAGGGGGGAGTTCTAGCGATGAATGGGATGCGAATTCGGCAACAGTGTCTTGATTGTCAAGGGGCTTGGGTAAAATTTCGCACGCATTATGGGGTACACCAAGGGGTCATTCATCAAGTGCGCCATGATGCGGTATTGGTTCGAGTTCCTGCGCAATACGCGCCACGTCTAGCCTCATTACCCAAAACAGATGATGAGAAATTGGATGTTGCCTTAGCGCAATGGGGAGCAGGGTATCCACGTTATGGGGCAGTTGCTCCTGGATATGGACCCGCAGCACCCGGGTATGGATATAATTGGTGGTGGGCGGCTGGATTTTTATGGTGGTGGCTGGCGTTTGCAGCGATTTTTTGGCTTGCTTTCTTATTCTGGTAGTAAAAAGCAGATCAAGCTCCCAGGTAAACGTGAGGGGTTTGATCTGCGTTTTTGCTTAAATAATCGATTAAATACGTTTTGCCTCAGCGCTTTTTAATTCATGGTGTTGGATTGCGCGTGTGTGAATCGTATGGTTCCAAGTACTATTTTTGCGTGTAAAAAGTGCAGTGACAATCACGGGAATCCACGTGAGTGTAAAAATCGGGAATAATGGAATGGCGAGTAGTGCATTTGCGCTGACGCCGTCTAAAGCAAGTGCGACAATCATTTGTAGGATGACTAAAATATTTAAACTCCAAATGATCCATGGGGGGATTAAGGAGAATACAGTACCAACCCAGCCATTTATGCCGTTGTGTGCCTGAAAGAGCAGCATGAGCGCAGCCACGAAGATGATCAAAAAACTCGTAGGTTGAAATAAATAGAGGGCTGCGTCTAATTTTGCTAAATTGCGTTCGCGCACTCCCTGAATGAAGAGTGGAAGCGTATAGCGTTCACTGCAGCGAAAATGTCCACGCATCCAACGCAATCGTTGACGCATAGATGCCACAAGGGTTAATGGTTTTTCATCATATACACGAGCTTCATGAGCCCACTCAGGGATAATCCCCATGGTTACACATTTCGCCCCGAATTCAGTATCTTCTGCCAACGTTGTTGCATCCCAACCCAGTCGTTGCAGCAAATTTTGATCAATACATAGACCTGTTCCGCCTAAAGCGCAAGGTAATCCTAAATTTTTGCGGGCAAGTTGCCACATTCGATTCGTATACCAGTAAGATAGCGCCATAGAGACAGAAACCCATGAGTCAAAAGGATTCTTACTATCTAAATATCCTTGAATCACTTGTTTTCCTTGTAATAGTTTGTCATTCATGACCGTCAGAAAGTTACGGCTTACGAGGTTGTCTGCATCGAAAAAGACGATGGCGTCATACGTTCTTGTATGGTGCTTGAGTTGCTCAAGGACCCATGCGATCGCATAGCCTTTTCCTCGTTGCTGGGCAGTTTGCCGTTCATAGACGATTGCGCCAGCTTGTTGTGCGACATCTGCCGTATGATCATCACAATGATCTGCGATGACAAAAATATCATAAAGATTCCGCGGGTAATCTAAATCTTTGAGATTTGCAATGAGCGGAGAGAGAACCTTGGCCTCATTATGCGCAGGAATGACAATCGCAAAGCTTTTTTCTGGCGTGCGATATGATTTTTGTTTGCGCAATTTTAAGGAAAACAAAGAAATGACGAGCTGGTAAATGCCAATTCCGATTGCGGCAATCTGGATGACGATACAAAAAACGTCGACCAGCGTCAGCCAAACTGACATGTAGATATCCTCCATTCATACAAAAGCCATCCTTCGGTAGGAGTAAAGGGGTGCTGACTACCAGTTGGACAGGCTCTGTGTACAGTTTCTATGAGGAAAGACGCAGGAAGGACTTAAAAAGTTCAACTGTATCTTTCCCATACAGAAACTTTCCTACACTGAACACGCGCTTTGGGTGAAGGGGGATATCGCTTAGCGATGGGTAGGCAAATTATTTTTTATAAGTTACTCGTGTCATCTCTGCTTTGGAGACGCGTATACGCTCTTCTACTCCGAGTTTTTTTAAAACCAATTCGGTAGGGCAAAATCCTGTGGTATACGAGATAATGAGCATGGTAGCAGGAAGACCACCAATCAGTACCAGCCACTTATTCACAAATAAGGACAGCAGAATGCTGATCCAAAAAATAGATCCTGCGAGCAGACGGATGAGGGAACCTTTCCCTTCACAAACATAATTTTTACTCACGTGTACACCCCCGATAATGAGATGAATTCCATAGATTTTCTTAAGCTTACCTCAAGTAGAAATTGAATGCAAAGATCTGTATTGATCTGCGGTATACTGTGTAGGGGGGATCCATTTGAATTTGCAACGAAGACGACAGATTCTGTCGGGGATTCTTGCGATCGCAGGAATTGGTGCCTTGATTGCAAACCAGCAACCACAAACATTGGCGCAATTACCCGAATCCGGATATCAAGCACCAAGCTTTACGTTACAATCGATCAGTGGTAGGGAGATTAAATTGGCGCAATTTCGTGGGAGACCTGTCATGCTAAATTTTTTTGCGTCGTGGTGTCCACCTTGTCAAGCAGAGGCGCCAGATCTCGTGAAGATGTATGATCGCTACCAAGGAAAGATTATTTTTCTTGGCATAGATATGACGGAAACGGATTCACCAGCAGATGTGTCAGCTTTTATGAAGAAAGTTGGAATGACATATCCTGTACTCCTTGATGGCATGGGAAAGGTAGCACGTCAGTACGACGTGATCTCTATTCCGACAAGTTTTTTTATTAATGCACAAGGGAAAATTGTGCAACGTGTCGAAGGAGCGATGAATCAACAAACATTACAAACTGATCTTGCACAATTGTCTCGACCTGAGGTTCAAACATAAAGCGGTCATTCCTGCTTTGTATACTCAATACCGCATATCATATCGTCGCTAAGTTTCAGGAAATGGGGATAGACAAGCATGAACCAATTGCTTGGCGGATTGCATATCGGACCCTTTACAATTTATTATTCTTTTCTAGGGGGTGTACTTTTCGTCGTTTTTGCTGCGGTTGCCGCAAAGCTTTACGCAAAACGAGAAGGGTCCGCTTACGGAGACGTTTTTGTTGATACACTGCTCACCAGTGCTATGATTTGGGTGATCGTGTGGAAAGTTTCCGGCATGGCCTTTGTCTTTCAGGATATTTTAGAAAAACCTGTACAGGTGCTTTTTTCAGCTCCAGCTGCGGGGTCTGGGTTAATTGCTACGGGGATCGCCGGTTTATACTTGTTTGTGCGATTGTGGAGAGCCCATCCTGCACTTTGGCCGTGGGTAGACATATTGGTTGTTAGTATGACAGCAGGTCTTATTCCGTATTTTTTGTTGCACCTCGAACTTGGGAAACAAACAACTTGGCCATGGGGGATTTGGGCTGCTGGTGCGCGCTATCAACCTGTAAACTTTTATGAAGCTGGAATTTTGGCCATATGTCTGATTCTTGCTTTGAGCAGTCGGGTTGAAGAACGAGGCGTGCGGGGGGTTTACCTGCTAACATTGGTTGGAGTCGGAAGTTTGAGTGTGACGTATTTTACGTCGTCTACTACACTCGTGCTTTTGTTCTCGCCAGTGCAATGGAGTGCCCTGCTGCTCGCACTTTTAGGGATTTTCGGAATGAAGCGTTTCGAGCGGACGAAAGTGTAATGCTTGCGACTGTTTATTTGATGCGAAAACGGCATGTCAGCAATAGTCCAAAAGGACTACCGCACGTGGTTCAATTTACTCTTTTTAAGCGCTGGCGCTTGTGACACAATGACTTCATCGAGGTAGAATCTTCGCGAAAGTGACAAGTCTTGATGTGCAGGAGGAGAAAGGCGATATGGCGATCCGAGTAGCTGTGGTAGATGATCACCATCTATTTCGCAAAGGTGTGATAGGCATCCTGCAATCATCTTCAGATTTTGAGGTGGTTGGGGAAGCGGAAAATGGTCGCGAAGCCGTGTCGCTTGTTCAGTCTACCCATCCAGATGTGTTGATTATGGACTTGTCGATGCCACTGATGAATGGGCTAGAAGCAACGCGACGTATTCACGAATTGAATTTAGAAGTAAAAATTTTAATTCTTACAGTGAACGAAGAAGAAAGCTCACTCTTTGAAGCGATTAAACAGGGTGCTCAAGGCTATATGATCAAGACGGCAGATCCGGATGAACTTATCCATGCGGTTCATAGTGTTGCACAGGGCGAAGCTGTTGTCCCGGGAAATTTAGCGCTGCGGATCTTATCGGATTTTTCTAAGCCCAATCGTCCAAGTACTGTAGGAGATGCTGTCGAACCTTTGACAGCGCGGGAAATCGAAGTATTACGAGAATTGGGTACCGGGGCTTCCAATCGGGATATTGCAAAGCGTTTATTTATTAGCGAAAATACTGTGCGCAATCACGTGCGCAATATTCTCGATAAATTGCATATTTCAAACCGCGTAGAAGCAGCTACTTTTGCTGTGCGTGAGGGATTGACCAAGCAACCGTGAGAGTGCTTGGGTAAGGGAAACGCACAGGCATGCAAATAAGGGAGCCCATCTTTGCAGGTAAAGCGCGCGACAGAGGGCTCTTTCATTTAGCTACAAATTACATTACATCGAAGTTCGCAATGGTTCCCGATTTATCTGTGGCAGAACAAGTGGAACTTGTGATGGATCGGCGGAAATGACGATGCGCCACACAGCTCCTTTGCCTGGTTCTGATTCAACAGCTGCTTGCCCACCGATTAGCCGACAACGTTCCTTGATGGAGCGAAGTCCATAATGCCCTTTTCGGTTTTCAGCTTCCTCGACAATAAATCCGCGGCCATTGTCGCGAATGCGAATGGATAAGTGCTCTTTTACTCGTTCGATGTGTATCACAACGCGAGTAGCTTGTGCGTGTTTGCGAATATTCGTGAGAATTTCCTGCACGATACGTGCCAGTTGAACTTCAATGCGTTTTGGCCAGGGTGTATGATCTTCTGAAACGTACGTTTCAACAGTAATTCCTGTACGTGCATTCAATTTGGCAGCCACATCGCGAATAAAATCGATAAGATCTGTATCCAATTCAAAGTTTAGGTCGTAAAGTGAGTTGCGCAGTTCTTTAATACTGTCATCAAGTACTTCGGTGATTGCTTGCAATTGATCATTTAAATCTTTTGCTTCTGGTACGTCTTTTTGGGCTTTACGCAAAAGTTTTAGTTGCATCGTTGCATAGGCGAGGTTTTGCGCGACTGTATCGTGCAAATCACGTGCGATGCGCTCACGTTCCTCTAATGTAAAACGCAGTGTTTCATTCACAAGTCGCTCATTTTCCCAGCGTTTTTGAACAGAAATATCCCGTAATGACATTAAAATGCGCATGTCATCGTCACTCACAGGGATATAACTATAAGAAATACTTACGGATATGGTGTCGCCATTTTTTTTAGTTACCATCATCTGCCGATCGCCAAGTGAAGTGTGCAAATCGCGCACTACACAACCTAGACAATGCGTAGAACTCATGGAAACACCGGATTCAGTCTGACAGTGTACGACGTCTCCACAAAACGCCTCTCTCCACGCATCAATCTCGCCAAACCACTCGCGCGCAGTATGGTTCATATAAGTAATTTTTAAATCTTTATTTAGCACGATGTACGCATCGATGGCACGCTCGAACATCTGTTGGAAAAAATTACGTTCGGATTCGTAGAATTCTTTCACTCGCCTGTGCTCCCCCCTTTTTATTCAGGGTTTCCTCAGTATACACCTTGCTTTCTTTCAGAATAACAGACATAGGGCATTTCGTCTATGGGCTGGCACCTGTTGTACGATCCATTTGGATATCTTAACTTAGTCTATTTGTGCTATTGGCGGATAGTCACTTTGGGGCTCGTGACAGTTTTCCCTAATGTTTATGCTGAACAGCAGGAGGCGATCTTACGATGGAAGGATCTCGCAGTTTAAGGGTAGTGATTGTCGGCGGTGTTGCGCTTGGTGCTGGCGCCGCAGCAAAAGTGCGAAGAATGGATGAATCAGCAAATATTGTGCTTATTGAAAAAGGACCACATGTTTCTTTTGCGAATTGTGGGTTACCCTATTATCTTGGTGGCGTCATTGCAGATCGCAACGAC
Source organism: Sulfoacidibacillus thermotolerans (assembly GCF_003144315.1). Classification (GTDB taxonomy): domain Bacteria; phylum Bacillota; class Bacilli; order Alicyclobacillales; family SLC66; genus Sulfoacidibacillus; species Sulfoacidibacillus thermotolerans. Next base: position 90,499 of record NZ_MPDK01000004.1, read on the forward strand.
CTCTTACTGCATACACCCGCATCACTCCGGGCGCGTTTTAATATTGACGTGCGCACACGCCAGGAGGTGATCGGGATTGATCGTACGAGAAAGGTTGTGCAGGTACGGGACTTGCCAACAGGGAACATGTATGAAGAACCTTATGATAAATTAGTGCTCGCGCTCGGAGCAAAACCATTGCTTCCGCCAATCCCTGGGTTACAATTGCCAGGTGTCTTTACGGTGCGAAATGTTCCAGATGTAGATGCAATCAAGCAATGGATTGATCTCTACGATGCGAAGCGGGTAGCTGTGATCGGTGCTGGCTTTATCGGGATTGAAATTGTAGAAAATCTGCGTGATCTCGGTTTATCTGTGACTTTGATTGAAAAATCGACGCAAATATTGCCGCCTTTTGATGAGGAAATGACGACACGTGTCTATGACGAACTCGAACGGATGGGTGTTGCAACTATTTTGGGTGATGGGGTAGCTGCGTTTCACGGAGAAGATCGCGCGCAAACGGTCGTACTCGAAAGCGGCAAAGAGGTGGCAGCCGATCTTTTTATTCTTGGATTGGGCGTTCGGCCGGATGTGCAAATTGCAAAAGAGGCTGGATTAGAACTTGGGGTCGCAGGTGCGGTAAAAGTCAATGATTATCTGCAGACGAGTGACCCAGATATTTATTCTGGTGGCGACATGGCAGAAGTGAAATATCTGGTTGATGGGAAGATGCGTTGGATTGCTTTGGCCGGTTCAGCGAATAAGCAAGCGCGCATCATTGGGATGAATGTATGTGGGAGTCGTGTGAAATTTAGAGGTTCACTTGGCACGTCGATCGTCAAATTTGGTTCTGTTACAATCGGAATGACTGGAATGAGCGAAAAGGCGACAAAAGCAACGGGGATTCCGTATTTTGTTTCCTATGTTACGGCTGGGCACCATGCCTCCTATTATCCAGGCGCGCATAATCTGACGATTAAACTAGTGGTTGAAGAGAGTACGGGCCGAATTATAGGAGGCCAAGTTGTAGGTCGTGAAGGGGTAGATAAGCGAGTAGATGTTATCGCCACAGCCATTTTTGGCCGCATGACCGTCGAGGATCTAGCCGATCTCGATCTTGCGTACGCTCCGCCATTTTCGGCAGCTAAAGATCCTGTGATCATGGCTGGAATGGCAGCAGAGCACCTGTATGATGGGACGGTAGAGGCTTTAAATGAGCTGCCTAAAGATCTAGCGAAGTGGCAAATTGTTGATGTTCGCAGGCCTGATGAGGTAGCTGCCGGTATGATTGCAGGGGCGATCAATATTCCACTCGATGAATTGCGTCAACGTCTGAGTGAACTTGATTCAAAAAAGCCTATTCTTCTTTATTGTCAAGGTGGGCAACGCAGTTATTTCGCGTATCAAATGTTAAAAGGACAAGGGTTTTCCCGTGTGTATAATTTGAGTGGAGGGTATATCGTCCAAAAATTGCGCGAGCAGCAAAATGGTAATCCCTCATTAGTGACTGCTGGCTAAGGAGCGTGACACATGTTTCAGGGCAAGCGAGTGATGGTTTGTACAGCACATCCTGATGATGAGATTTTTTGTTCCGGCACGATTGCGAAAATGGTGAATAACGGGAACGAAGTCTTGCTTGTTGTCGGTACTGAAGGAGAAAAAGGGAGTCATGACCCGACTGCTACACCAGAAGGAATTGCAGCCTTGCGGCGGACAGAGTTAGAGACAGCAGCCGCAAGGCTAGGTGTTTCTTCCGTGATTCGCTTGCACTATCACGACGGAGAATTACAGTATGCAGCAGATTTAAAGGAAGTTTTATTTCGCATCGTGCGTACACATCGACCTGATGTTGTCCTGACGTTTGATCCATGGAAGCGCTATGAATTGCATTCGGATCATCGTACGATCGGGTTTGCGATGATTGAGGCAGCACATTTAGGAGCAAATTGCTGGTATTATCATGAACAGATGAAAGATCCAGGTGTGGCGTGTCACAAAAGTAGGGAATTGTATTTGTTTAACTGTGATGAGCCAAATTACTACGTGGATATTTCAGACGTATGGGAACAGAAATTACACGCGGCTTCCGCTCACTGCAGTCAATTTGGCGATAAAAAACTGACGGAAAACGATGTGCGAAGATTGACGAACCGCTTAAACCCAAACGATCAAATTACGATTGAACCCATGCATAAAATGTGGCAATCTGATTTGTACCTTTAATGCACGTGCGCCATTTATCCGCACTACTTAGGTGAGGGGTAAACGGGAAAGTAATCGACGCAAACGTTATGTAAAGGCAGCGTACAAATCCAACTGTGAGAAATTGTTCATGAACCCTCTTTGTTTAGTCTTAATGGACTAGATAAGAGGGTTCATTTTAATCTCCAACAAAGTTTCCAAAAGCAGTGTAATGAAGATGACCCTTAGGGGAATCTTTAAATAGGAGGTATACGGTATGGAGCAGTTGATCTTTGCTCGTCTGCAATTTGGCGAAACTACCGTATTTCATTTCCTGTTCGTTCCACTCACGATTGGTTTGGCTTTTTTATTGGCCGTTATGGAGACCATCTACGTGCGAACGGGGGATGAGACATATCGCAAGATGCTTAAGTTTTGGGGAAAGCTTTTTCTTATCAACTTTGCAATTGGTGTAGTCACAGGAATTATGCAAGAATTCCAGTTTGGCATGAACTGGTCAAATTATTCTCGTTTTGTCGGGGATGTGTTTGGCGCACCGCTTGCGATTGAAGCATTGCTTGCCTTTTTTATGGAATCTACTTTCCTTGGTGTCTGGATGTTTGGGTGGGATCGCGTGTCAAAGCGCGTACATCTTATGTCCATCTGGCTGGTGTCGATTGGGACTGCAATCTCGGCATTTTGGATTTTGACAGCGAACTCATTCATGCAAGAACCCGTTGGCTATACGATTCGCAATGGCCATGCAGAGATGTCGAACTTCTTGGCGTTGTTAGGTAATACACAGTTGTGGCTGGAATTTCCGCACACGTTGATGGGGGCATTTGTAACTGGTTCATTTTTTGTCCTTGGAGTAAGCGCTTATCATTTACTAAAGAAAAATTACGTGGACTTGTTTAAGAAATCATTTCAAGTGGGTATCATAGTCGCAACAATTAGTAGTGTGCTCGTTGTGGCCATTGGTCATGCGCAAGCACAGCACTTAGTGACGGCGCAACCAATGAAAATGGCAGCTTCTGAAGCTCTGTGGAATACGAGTCCAGAACATGCACCATGGACTATTGTGGCAGGTATTAACACAGCAGAACACAAAGACACATTTAAAATCCAAGTTCCTTATGTTTTAAGCATCTTAGCGTACGACAGCTTGTCTGGTAAAGTTGAAGGGATGAATCAGATCCAGGCGCAATATGTGCAAAAATATGGCCCGGGCAACTATATCCCCCCAGTACCTGTTACGTTTTGGAGTTTCCGAATCATGGTACTTGCTGGGACAATCATGATGTTGCTCGCTTTATTTGGGGCTTATTTAATGTTGCGTAAAAAAGAGTTGCTTCATCATCCCAAATTTTTGAAGTGGCTGGTTTGGGCTATTCCACTTCCCTTCATTGCGAATACGACTGGGTGGTTAATGACAGAAATTGGGCGTCAACCATGGATCGTTTTTGGTTTGCAAAAGACGGCCCAAGCAGTTTCTCCTACTGTGTCGGCAGGGGAAGTGTTGACGACGATGATCGGATTCGCACTTATTTATGGAGTTTTTGGGGTTGTCGAGGTGTATTTGCTAGTTAAAAACGTGCGTCTTGGTCCTGATGAGCATGTGCATAGTGACGAGTCAGTCAACGAGTCGGTTCCATCGCTGTTTTAATGTAGATGTGAAGGAGGGACAGATATGAATCTCGATGTTTTATGGTTTGTCATCATCGCTATTTTGTTCGTCGGGTACTTCTTTCTTGAAGGATTTGACTTTGGCGTCGGAATGTTGATTCCTTTTATCGGGAAAACAGACACAGATCGCCGGGTGATGATTAATAGTATTGGACCATTTTGGGATGGCAATGAAGTTTGGCTGATCACTGCTGGGGGCGCTTTGTTCGCAGCGTTTCCCAACTGGTATGCGACGCTTTTTAGCGGCTTTTATCTTGCTCTGTTTCTGATGTTGTTAGCGTTGATCGCGCGTGGTGTTGCATTTGAATATCGCAGCAAAGAGCAAAATCCTACTTGGCGTGCAATCTGGGATTGGCTGATCGTACTTGGCAGTGCTGGACCTGCATTTTTATGGGGGGTAGCGCTGGCAGACATGATGAAAGGCGTTCCTATTGATGCAAACATGAATTATGTCGGTTCGTTTTTTGATCTGTTAACCCCCTATTCATTACTTGTCGGTGCAGCGATGGTCCTTATGTTTACACTGCATGGCGCGCTCTTCTTATCGTTAAAAACAGAAGGGGTCGTGCAAGAACGTGCAGCAAAAGCTGCATTGCGTGTTGGTGGGCCTGCCACAACATTGCTTGTGCTTGTCGTAATTCTGAGCTATTTTACAACGGATATGTTTCGCAAGATGGGAATTGATCCAGGCCCAGTGCCTCTATTAGCTGGCCTAGCGTTGCTCTCTGTGCGGTATTTTATTGGTGCAAAGCGCTTTGGCTGGGCGTTTGCCATGACCGGTGTGACGATTGCCTTATCTACAGTCACTGTGTTTTTAGGTCTCTTCCCACGCGTGATGGTCAGTAGTTTAAATCCAAACTGGAGTTTAACAATATACAACGCGGCTTCAAATCATTACAGTCTCGTCGTGATGTCAATCGTCGCGGTGACGCTCGTTCCGTTTGTGCTTGCTTATCAAATCTGGACGTACTGGACGTTTAAGAAACGCGTAACTCCAGCCGACCATTTGGACTACTAAGATGATGGACCGTAAACTTTTTTCTCACATTCGAAGCGCGCGTGTGTTGCTTATTCTCACAGTGGGGTTAGGACTTACCGGTGGATTTTTGGCAGTGGCACAAGCGCAATTTCTAGCGAGGATCGTGACGCAAGTATTTTTGCGTCACGCTTCGCTGGTTCTTGTCTATCCAGCGCTACTGACACTGCTTGGGATCATTGGATTACGTGCACTTGCTGCATTTGGCAGTGAAGCGGCCGCTGGACAAGTTGCGGCGAAAGTGAAGATGGATGTACGAGAACGTTTGTTGAGTCACTTAGCTAAACTGGGTCCAACCTATGCAAAAGGGGAACAAAGCGGGGAGATTGCACTTACGATTGTAGATGGTGTGGAGGCACTCGAACCCTACCTCGCGCGTTACTTGCCTCAAGTAGCACTTTCTGCATTTGTTCCTCTAACAATTCTTGCTTTCGTCTTTTGGAATGATCCTCTTTCTGGGGTAATTCTAGCTGTCACAGCACCACTGATTCCATTTTTTATGATTTTAATTGGAAAAGGTGCTCAAGTGATCAGCGATCGTCAATGGAAAGCATTAAGTTTATTGTCTGCCCATTTTGTCGACGTGGTGCAAGGACTTACGACTTTAAAGATTTTTAATCGCAGTCGCGATCAAATTGAAGTCATTGCGCGCATTAGTGATGACTACCGCAAAGCGACGATGGCTTCTTTGCGTATTGCTTTTTTGTCGGCGCTTGTTCTTGAACTGCTTACGACACTTAGCACGGCGATTGTCGCGGTGACAATTGGATTACGCTTGATCGCAGGGGATCTCCCCTTTTCAAACGCATTTTTTGTCTTGTTATTAGCTCCAGAGTTTTATCTGCCGATTCGCTTGCTCGGAACACAGTATCATGTGGGACGTGATGGTGTGACTGCTGCAAAGCGAATTGTAGAGATTTTAGAGACAGAGCCTGCAGTGAAGGGGAGTTCTACGGCTACATTGCGTAAACCCATTACACTTGGTCGCATTGCTTTTGAGCATGTAGGCTACACATATGCGAATGCTCCTCAGCCTACGCTGCGCGATATCAGCTTTCAGGCAGAACCCATGCAGATGCTGGCGATCGTAGGTGCTAGTGGTGCGGGCAAATCGACGATTGCTGACTTGCTTCTTGGATTTATACAGCCTACTGTGGGACGCATTTCAATTGATGATGTGGATTTGCGCGATGTGCCACTTGGTTGGTGGCGTGAACAGGTTGCTTGGCTTCCGCAGCAGCCGCATCTGTTTTATGGCACGATCGCCGATAATTTGCGCATGGCAAATCCCGCGTGTAGTGATCTTGAAATGATTGCTGCAGCGAAAAAAGCCGGTGCAGATGAATTTATTCGCACTTTTGCTGACGGGTACCAAACGTTTGTTGGTGAGCGCGGTGCGCGTCTAAGTGGTGGGCAGTTGCAACGCATTGCGCTGGCCAGAGCATTTCTAAAAGAGAGTGAAATTTTACTGCTCGATGAGCCTACTTCAGCTTTAGATGCAGAAACGGAATGGGTAATTCAAGGTGCGTTACGCCAATTGCGCCAAAATCGAACGGTGATTGTTATTGCACATCGGATTCATACGATTGAACGTGCGGATCACATTTTAGTGATGCATGAAGGGACAATTCAACAAGCTGGGAAACATCGCGAGTTGTTACGCGAACCTGGGTTATATCGCGAACTGGTGCTGGCTTATTCGAAAACAGCGGGGGAGGGAGCCTAATGCGTACACTGCTTAGATTTCTGCGCCCCTATGGGTGGTTAGTCGCATTATCGATCGTTTCGGGTTTTTTTGCGGTAGGTGCGAATATTGGGTTGATGGCGACATCGGGGTACCTCATTGCGCGAGCCGCGTTGCGGCCGGAAACTGTGCTGTTACTCTGGGTTCCGATCGTAGGCGTGCGTTTTTTTGGCATATCGCGCGCCGTATTTCGCTATATTGAGCGATTGGCGTCACATGACTTGACATTTCGCATGCTTGCGCGGATACGTGTTTATGCCTATGAGCGGTTGGAACCGTTAGCGCCAGCAAACTTGCTTGCGAGACGGACGGGGGATGTGGTGTCAGCGCTCGTCGCAGATGTTGATTTTTTACAGAACTTCTTTTTGCGCATTGTCTCTCCTGTGATTGTATTTATCCTCGCGCTCGGGTTGTCTTACCTAATCGATGCACAATTCTCCGTTTTGCTTGGCGTCTCGCTTGTGATTAGCCTTCTTGTCGCTGGTGCAGTTGTACCTGGACTCACTTTTTGGCTTGGGAAAAAAAGTGGTGAAGAATTAGTTACTTTGCGCAGTGAGTATTATGCAATCGTTCTCGATTTGATGAAAGGAATGGCTGAGTTATTGGCGTTTGGGCAATATGAGGCGCTGGTTGCGCGGTTGACGGCATTACAGCGAAAAATTTCGCGTCGGCAGCGTTTCATGAGCAGGTTAAACGGCGTTTCGACGGGGGTACTCGTGCTGATCAATCACGGGGCGATGTGGATCAGTTTGGTCATTGCGATTCCCCTCGTCGCCACATCAAAAATTCCAGGATATGACTTAGCGGTTATTGCGCTAACAGCACTAGCTAGTTTTGAAGCTGCGTCAAGTCTGCCTCAAGCCTATCAGTATCTAGGGCAGACGCTACAAGCTTTTAAGCGCGTAAAAGAGTTAGTTGGTCCTGACTCTCTGATCGCTGAAAGTGGAGAGCCCATTGGGAATGACCAGGCACATGATCTAGTGATTCGTGATCTGTATTTTCGTTATCGGCAGGATGAACCAGATATCTTAAAAGGGCTTGACCTTACTTTGCCATTTGGTAAGCATGTGGCCATTGTCGGGGAAAGTGGGGTAGGGAAAAGTACGATTTTACAATTGTTGTTGCGGTTTTGGGAATATGATCGTGGATCGATTGTGTTTGACGGAAAAGAGTTGCGAGAGTTAGATGCTAGTTCGTTGCGCGCGTGTTTTGCAGTTGTAGAGCAAGCGCCACATATTTTCCAAGCGACGCTTGCTGACAATTTACGTGTGGCCAGTCGTAAGATAAGCCAAGAACGGTGGCAGCAAGCGATGAAGATTTCGAAGTTTGATACTGTGCTTGCGCAAATGGTAGATGGAGAGCAAACGCTCGCTGGAGAATGGGGAACTCGTTTGTCTGGTGGTGAAGCGCAGCGCTTAGCAATTGCGCGAGCTTTGTTAGTAGATGCACCCATCTATCTCTTAGATGAGCCCACACGTGGACTTGATTCGGTCACGGCTCGCCAGGTGTTGCAGGGGATCGAAGAGGTGACGCGGGGGCGCAGCTTATTGTTAATCACTCATCGCTTGACAGGACTCGAAATGATGGACGAGATTTTTGTCATGCATGACGGTAAAGTGGTTGAACGTGGCACTCATCAGCAATTGCTGGAGATAGGTGGAAGGTATCGGAGCTTATATGACCGTCAGTATGTGGAGCAACAATTGGATTGCATTCAGCCAAGCGCAGGTGCAGCAGTTCATTCATAGTAAAGTAAGTTTTGCGCGTAAGGGACAGGGGAAAGGGGAATGAAGATGCGACGTTTGAGCACGCACTCTGTCGCACGTATGGTGCAGTGGCTGTCTGAACTCGATGAAAGAGTACTTCTTTATATGCGCAATCGCGCCACGCTCTTCGCAGCACTGATCGGCGCTTCTTTGTTGCTGTGGTCAGTAGTCACTGAAAATGGCTTCCTAAGTGCGGAAGTCATCTTAGCGGGAGCTGTTGGCTATGCGCTCGGTTTTGTTCCGGCGATTGCAGGGGGTATTTTCATTAATGGCATCGAGATTGCACTGCACTATGGACATCCTCTACATGTTCCGACTTTGCTTGTACAGTTTTTTGGCTGTTCGAGTATTGCGTGGCTTGGACATGTGCACAAAATGGTTGCAAGGCGTGCGCGCGAGCAGCAAGAGCGCGATGTAACTGTACGCGCTCAAATTGTTCCGTGGACACTCGTGAATGAAGTACGCAATTCTTTGCTGGCTATGCGTTTGTTGCTATTTTCAAACAAGTTGGACCGCAATTCAGATCCAAACAATCTAAAACTAGTGCAAGCAGAACTCTTACGATTGGAATCGTTATTTAAAGAACTGCATGAAGAGCAGGTTCATCCAGGAGATTTAGACAAAGGGTCAGAACAAACGACGCAAAAAAAGAATGCCTAAAATAGTCTTTCTGAATTAGTCCTTTTGGATCATGCGCATATACCCCATAGGGTATATGCTTTGATTGTCTTTAAAAGACAACACATCGTGGTAAAGGAGTGGGTTTGCTTGGTACAAACCATTACAGCAAAAGAGTTACACGATAAAATGAACCAGGGAGAAACGGTCATTTTAGACGTGCGTGCTTCAGCAGCTTATCTAGAATGGCATATCGACCATAAAAATGCGCGTCTACTTAATATTCAAACCTCCAAGCTAAAAGCAAACGGACCAGAAGCGTATCCAGAAATACCGCGCGATAAAGAAATCGTATGCGTATGTGCACAAGGCAATGCCAGTCAGGAAGCGGCTCAAATTCTAAATGACCACGGGTATCAAGCGGTCAGTCTTGATGATGGAATGAGTGCATGGAGTGAGTTTTACTATCCAGTCACAGTCGTTAAATCAGATGATCTTGAATTGATTCAAGTTGTTCGTCCAGCGAAAGGCTGCTTGTCTTATGTACTGATTTCTGGTGATGAAGCACTTGTCGTTGACCCTGCACGCCATGTGGAAGTGTATGATCAGATTGCAAAAGATCACGGTGTGCAAATTCAGCATATTCTCGATACGCATTGTCATGCCGATCACATCTCTGGTGGGCCGGCGCTTGCGAAACAAGTGGATGCAAAATATTGGGTGGCGCCAAGTGAAATGGAAGGTGGCAAGATTTCATTCGATCCCCTAGAAGACGGGTTGCGTTTCTCATTTGGCACTTCAAAACTTGAGGTGTTAGCCATTCCTACTCCTGGTCATACACCTGGAAGTACTTCGTTTTTTGTCAATGACAAGTTTTTGCTCTCTGGCGACACGGTGTTCGTGAGTGGTCTTGGTCGTCCGGACCTTGGTGGAAAGGCTGAAGAATGGGCTGCGATGCTTTATGAGACGGTAAATACAAAGTTAAATAAGATTGAGGATGATGTACTCATTCTTCCAGCTCACTTTTCTGGATCGGATGAAATCACCGAAAGTGGGTATGTGGGAGCTCAGTTTGAGGCGATTCGCTCGACAAATCACTTGTTGCAAGGTGTATCAGAAGAAGAATTTACAGATGCTGTCGCAAGTAAAGTGGGTCTTACCCCGCCGAACTATACGACGATTGTCAGTATCAACCGCGGGTTAGAAGCTCCCTCTGAAGAAGAGGCAACCGAGCTTGAGATTGGCCCGAATCGCTGTGCAGTCAAACATTTGGTTGGCTAGTTGATTTTTCGCGAGCTTATCTTTTCAGCGCATTCTCGTTCGTAATTTAAAACGAGAATGCGCTTGTTTTATTTTTGTAACGATTACGCTCCTTCCATGGATTGTATTCCTATTTATTTGCTTTATACTTATATTGTAATCTATTATTTGGCTTTGTGATCCATATAAAGGAGGCTTTTATTTTGCATAAATTAGTTATTCTAGGTGGTGGATTCGGGGGATTAACTGTATTTCATCACGTGGCAAAGTGGGCGCGTGAATATCAAGTGGAAATTACAGTGATCGATGAGCGAGAGACTTTTTTAGTCAAGCCTTCTTTGCCAGAAGTCTCTCTGGGAGAAAAGTCTGTGCGTGAGATTACCTTTCCTTTGCGGCAAGTTGTAGAATCTTATGGCACATTTATTCGTAATCGCGTCAATCGCATTGATCCTGTTGCACAAAAAGTTTATTTAGAAGAAGGTGTGGCCGTTTCGTATGACTTTTTAGTCATCGCACTTGGGGCTAAAAAGCATTTTGGTGAGATTCCTGGATTCGCGGACTATGGACATTCGATGTGTACGGACGTTTTAGCACCGCGTCTAGCGAAAGCGATTGAGCAATTCGATAAAGGCAACATTGTCATTGGTTCGATGCAAGTTAAACAGGCTACGCGTCTTCCTGAAGTTCCTTATCTCAAGGCAGCATGTGAAGGTCCAGTTGGAGAAGTGGCTTTTATGATTGATGTGGCATTGCGCAAGAGGGGAAAACGCGATGACGCTCGCGTGGTGTGTTTTAGTCCATCGCCGATTTTCTTTGAAGATGTAGGAGATAAGGTGCATGAGGCGTTTGGCGATCTCGCGCAGAAGCATCAAGTCGAAGTAATTACGGATAAAATCGTTAGGAAAATCGAACGAGATTATGTTGAATTTGATGACGGCAGTACACTTGAATCTGCGCTGACCATTATGATTCCGGCGTACTATGGTCCAGATGCTGTGGCGAATTCAGGATTGGGCGATGAAGCTGGATTTGCGCCTACAAATGAACAATTTCAACATCTCGATTATGCGAACATCTATGCGATCGGCGATGGGGCGTCGCGCACGGTTCCAAAATTAGGACACTTAGCTGTGGAGCAAGGAAATGTTGTAGCAAGTCATTTAAAGCAGACGCTCACCGGTCGTGGAGAAGTTCTTCCGTATGAGCCGGAAGTATTTTGTATTATGAATATGGGGAATCGCAAAGCAATGTTGATTCGCTCGAACACTCTATACGGTGGACAAAGGGATTTTGCCTATTATGGACAAGTCTCGAGTTTAATGAAATCATCCTTTGATGAATATATGTTGCGCTTTAAAGGAAAAATGCCCCCAGATATGTTACAGCGTCTTTTGAATGTCTATCTTGGACGTTTAGAATAGAGCGTGTTACAAACACCACACCTAACGAACTTCAAGCTGTTGCTTGTGACGTTCTTGAGGTGTGGTGTTGCTTTTGTCTACAAGAAAACTCCCGTGATCGGTAGTACTAGTTCGTTTGAACTAGTCTAAAGTGAGCTTCACTACATCATTTAGTCTGGTTTATATCTACCTTAAGTTGCTAAAATAGTGTACAAAGAGAGTAGCATTTTACATGTTACTTCGTTTGATTTGAATTCGGGAGAGGGGTTTCTACATATGGCAAATATTCTCGTGGTGGACGATGCTGCGTTCATGCGCATGATGGTTAAAACAATGGTTGAACGGGCTGGACATCATGTGATTGCCGAGGCACAAAATGGGCAGGAGGCAGTAGCGCTCTACCATCAACACAAACCAGACTTAGTGACAATGGATATCACGATGCCTGAGATGGATGGGATAGAGGCAGTAAAGCAGATTAAAAGTCAAGATGCCCACGCTAAGGTGATCATGTGTTCGGCCATGGGGCAGCAGCAAATGGTTATTGAAGCCATTCAAAGTGGGGCGAGTGATTTTGTGGTTAAGCCGTTTCAGGAACCGCGATTACTGGAAGCCATTCAAAAGGTGTTGGCAAAATGAATGAATATTTGACGATGTTTATCGACGAAACGCGGGAGCATCTGCAAGCGTGGTCAGATGGCATGCTGACGCTTGAGAAACACGCGGACGCAGAGACGATCGCGACAATTTTTCGCGCGGCACATACGATTAAAGGCATGGCCATGACGATGGGTTTTACGCGCATGGGCGAGGTGACGCACAAGGCGGAAAACCTGCTGGACGAAGTGCGCCAAGGCAAGCGGGTTGTGGATTCTGAGCTTGTTGACACGCTGTTTCACAGCCTTGATGTGTTAGAAAGTTTGTTGGCCGACGTAGAAGAAACAGCGCAGGAGCGCGAAGAGATCGCGCTTGCAGCAGCAGGGACACAGGCAAAAGAGCAAGTGCAAGCGGCGCTTGTGGAACAAGCGGCAGGGGCTGTTGCGCTTGCGGAGCAGCCAGCGTCTGCTCCGGCAGATGCGGCGGGGACGAACGAGATTGTGCGCAGTGTCGCGCATCGGGCGATGGAACAAGGGCGGCGCGTCTATGAACTGCGCATTGGGTTTGCACCAGAGTGCGTGATGCCGATGGCGCGGTTTGCGCAACTGTTGCAGCGCGTGGACCAAAATGAGCTATTGATGACCATTCCAGATGCAGCTGTGCTCGAACAGGGGGACTACACGGGGGAGATCGTGCTAGTACTAGCGACGCTTGAGGATGTCGAAGCGCTGTTAGGACGCGTGACAGACATCTCAGAACTTGAGATAGAGACGGTGCGCGAGTGGCGGATGAGTGAAGCAGGGGCGGCAGAGCCGTCGCAAAATCTACTGCCAAGCACGCGGATTACCGAAGATGATCATGTAGTGAAAGTCGTGCAAGCAGCGCTCAAACAAGGGAAGCGCGTCTATGAAGTGGGTGTGCGGCTACATGTTGACACGGTGCTAAAGAGTGCGCGCATGTACATGGTGTTTGAGGCCGTGGGTGGACAGGATCAGTTGTTATATACGCGACCTGGGATGCGGGAGATCGAAGATGAGGCATTTTCACGCGACGTGCTGTTTGTCATGTGGAGTACGGAGGAAGTGGGGGCGATCAAGCGGGCGGTCGAAGGAGTAGCAGACATCGAACTCGTGCAGTTGCGGGAGTGGACAGAAACTGACGGATCAGCGCAGGCGGGGCCGAACTTAGTACAGGGGAATGCGCGCTCGCAAAAAGGGGAAGCGAAGGCGAAAAAGGCGAGTGCGACAGTGCGCGTGGATGTGGACAAGCTGGATTTGCTGATGAACTTGTTCTCGGAGATCGCAATTGATAAGACGCGATTTGAGAGTTTGGCGGCGGAATTTGGGGATGCACGACTCGTAGAGACCGTTGCGCATATGAGTCGAGCGACCAATGACTTGCAAGAGTTGATTATGTCAATTCGGATGATTCCTGTAGGGAGTGTGTTTCAACGCTTTCCGCGGATGGTGCGAGACACTGCGCGCAGCTTGGGCAAAGCGATCGAATTTACGATGAGTGGAGAAGAGACGGAACTCGATCGGATGGTTGTGGAGGAGTTGGCGGATCCGCTGATGCATTTGTTGCGAAATTCGCTGGATCACGGGATTGAAGCGGGCAAAGACAGGCGTCAGCGCGGGAAAGAGGAGACGGGGCAAATCGCGCTGCGTGCGTATCCGGTAGGGAATCGCGTGGTCATCGAAGTCGAGGATGATGGAGGAGGGATCGACCGGGCGCGCGTGCTACGGAAAGCGGTGGAGCGCGGGCTTGTGAGTGCGAGTGAGAGCGAAGGACTCTCCGATGCAGAAGTGTATCGGTTGCTGTTTGCGTCGGGGTTTTCGACAGCAGATACAGTAACTGATTTATCGGGGCGCGGCGTTGGGTTGGATGTGGTCAAGTCAAAGATTGAGTCGTTGTCAGGGCGAGTGGAGGTAGAGAGCCAAGAGGGGCAAGGGACGAAGTTTACGATCACATTGCCAGTGACGCTGGCGTTGCTACAGAGCATTATGGTGCGCATAGACGAACATCCGTTTGCAGTGCCGCTGGCAGCGATCGAGGAGATTCAAGAGGAGCCAGAGAGCAGGCGACTTGGGGAGCAAGAAGTGGTTGTGTGGCGGGGGCAAGTGACGCCGCTTGTGCGCGCGCGGACGACCTTTGGATTAGGAGTTGCCAAGGAGCGCGGGCATGTATTGTACGTGATGCGTGGGCGTGAGCACATGGGACTGGTGGTCGATGATGTTGTCGCGCAGCAAGAGGTGGTGTTAAAGCCGTTGCCAAAAGCGGTGAAAGATGTGGCGTACTTCGCTGGGGCGACGATCCTCGGGGATGGACAAGTGGCCCTCGTACTTGATCCTGGGGCTTTCTAATCGTGTAATTCCCTAGAGTACAAGAAAACGGATACGTAATAGATAAGAGAGTCTGAAGGAGCGAGAACACGTGGAGATAGTAGAAGCAGTGGTTGCAACGGCAGATGTTTATTTTGAAACTTTAAGAAGGTTTGGTAACTTTTATTTCGCTGCGTGTGATTTAGAAAAAATTGTTGCGGCAAAATGGACGGAGGCATTTGACCTCAATGTGCGAGTTGGTGATCCATTAAATCCTAAATGGTTAATCGCTCAAGCTGCTCATACAGGGAAGGTACAGGAAACAGTAGTAGATCGCGAGCATACGACATTAAATCACTCTTATATGGGTAAGGCGATCCCACTTTTTATGGATGGAACATGTGTAGGTGCATTAGGATTCTATCTTTCCACAGATCGTTTAGATAAGCAGAATCATTTTGTATCTGAAGTACACGAACTTGTTCAATCACTTCAAAGCATTAGCGATACGTTTATGGATACTGCTCAACACGTACATGCGATTCAGGAACAGATCAATGAGGAAATGGGTGACTTTGTAAATCGTTTTTCGAATATGCAAGAGGCGAGTAAGACGATTCAAAATATCGCTGCACAGACGAATCTGCTCGGGTTAAACGCAGCGATCGAAGCAGCGCGTGCTGGAGAACACGGGAGAGGGTTTTCTGTAGTCGCTGATGAAGTACGTAAGTTATCGAATGATTCAAAGACGTTTGCCAGTGAAATTCATACCGCGATACAAACATTGACCGATTCGGTTCGCTTATTGCAAAAGAAGGCAGAATCGATTTATCAAGTAGGTGAGGAACAAACAGCAAGTGCGAGTGAAATTCGAGATTTAGCGTTGAAAGTTGAAACAATGGCAGGAGAGTTGAAAGATTTATTTCTATCTGATGAAGTGATCGGATAGGGGAATACATAAGACTGCTTAAAAAGGGGGGGAGTTCAATGAAATTTGTTGTTTATCGCTTAGCAGATACTCAATATGCAACGCCTGTCGAACAGATTGAATCAATTGAACGGCTGCTTCCTATTCGCCCTGTTCCAGGATCTGAGAATTTCGAGTTAGGTGTGGCTAATTTACGTGGAACTGTGATTTCAGTTCAAGATTTGCGCAAAAAATTAGGAGTAGAGGCTGCAGAGCCTGATCAAGAAGCCCGTCTTTTAATCGCTCAAGGAATTGGATATCTCGTTGATGCAGCGCTTGATGTAATCGATGTTGACGATTCACAGTGGGAACGAGTAGCTGGAGGACGAGTCTGGAATCGGGGAGATACACTCGTTTTAGAGTATAGCCTTGTTTAAAGGGAGAGAACAAAGAAGAAAGCAGTGCGCAAACAGCAGATCAGTTTGCGCACTGCTTTTTAAGTATCGATTGATAAGAGTTTGTAGGAGATCATCCTTTTACAGATCCCGCTAGAAGGCCTCTTACAAAGTACTTTCCTAGAAAAATGTATACAATCAATGTCGGAAGTGATGCGAGTAGAGCACTTGCCATTTGAACGTTCCACTGTACAGTCTGACTTCCTGCAATATTGACTAGTGCGACTGTGACTGGTTGGTTAGGTGGGTTTGTCAAAGAAACTGCAAATAGGAAATTATTCCAAACTTGAGTAAACTGCCAAATGCCCGTGACGACAAAACCAGGGATTGAAAGTGGTAAAATAATGTGACGAAAAATCCCCCAATATCCGACCCCGTCAATTTTTCCGGATTCAATAATTTCCATAGGAATCGCCGAATAAAAATTCTTGAAAATTAAAGTAGTAATTGGAATTCCATAAATGCTGTGTACAAGGATGAGACCAGCAATCGTATTGTACAATCCAATCGAATCGAGTACGCGCAATAATGGAATCAACACACTTTGGTAGGGGATAAACATACCAAAAAGAATAATGAAGAAAACGACATTGGAACCTCTAAACTTCCATTTTGATAGTGCATAGCCATTTAGTGAACCGATTAGTGATGAGATGATGGTTGCAGGAATGGCTAATTCAATACTGTTTCCAAAGTTTGGACCTAATTGATTCCAAGCGGATTGAATACTTGCAAAGCTTGGATGAACAGGAAGTGACCACATGTGTGACAGGCTGATGGCTGCGTTATCTTTTAGACTAGTGATGACAACGACATAAATGGGGACAAGGTAAAGCAATGCCAGCACAACCAACAACAAGTACAACAGGGTCCGGTTGATCCTCCGCAGTACGAGGCGCAATTCCATTATTCGTCTTCCCCCTGCTTCAACGTCGAAATGAGATACGGAACGATAAAGGCTGCCATAATAAGAAGGAGAACGACAGAGATTGCAGCCCCTTGGGCAAATTGGTTACCTTGGAAGGTGGTTTGAAACATATTCATACTCGGCATATCGGTGACAAATTCCTGCCCAGGACCCGTCATTGCGTAAATGAGTCCAAATACTTTCAATGACGCAGCTGTTAAAATAATGATCACAGTTGTTGTCGTCGCGCGCAGCTGCGGTAAAATAATCGACCAAAAAATGCGCCACGATCCTGCTCCATCAATGCGTGCAGCTTCCTTAATATCGTCTGATATTCCTCGTAATCCAGCCAAATAAACAGCCATTGCAAAACCTGACATCTGCCAAACAGCCGCGATTAAAACGGCAAGTAAGGCGAGTGGAATGCCAATTTGAATTTGTCCTACAGTAATGTTTGGAACGATCGTCGTACTTAAAAACCAAGAGGGAAGATGCTTCCATCCCATCGCTTTTAGTACAAGATTAACACCGGTTTCGGGGTTGAGTATCCACGACCAAATGACCCCTGTGACAACAAAGGAAACTGCCATTGGAAAGATAAAAATACTCCGAAAAAGACTTTCCGCCTTAACCTTTTGATCAATTAGGATTGCTAAAAACAATCCAATAACTATACAAGAGATGATAAACAAAATGGTAAATACAACAATATTACGCAAATCCGACTGAAAGCGAAATGTTTCAAAAACTAAAAAATAATTTTTTAGCCCTGCAAACGAGAAATCTGGTATAAAGCTATTCCAGTTTGTGAGTGAGACGTATCCAGTCCAAAAAATAAAACCATAGACAAATACACCAAGTAAAATAATGGATGGTGCAAGCGTTGTAATTGAAAAAAAGTGATCCCACGAAATCTTGGAATGTTTTCTCAATTTTGTTGTGCGCTGTGTCTGCTTGAGTGGTACGGTTTCGCTTTTCATTCATGTCCTCCTATGCCTCTGCGTCCGCCCCGTGCATCCGACATTCTCGGATGTAGAACAACGATAGCAAGAAGAGTGACAAAATCGGCGACGATACCGATTTTGTCAGCTCAAGATTGCGTGCAACAGAGGGTGAGTTAGCTAAGCGGATTGGCTTGTGCTGCGCTGTTGACCGCGGAGACAAACTGATTTACGTTATGGTTTGTCACAAAAATCTCCATTGCATTATTTACTGCATTTGTAAATCCGGGATTTGCTCCGCCTTGGCCAATGACAAGAACCAACGGATCCTTTTTATAAGATGCCATTGCGGAACGAGAATAGGCATCGTATAGTGAGGTATTTGCATCTAGCCGCGGAGAGAAGGTTCCTTTTAGCGGATTGAAGACGTCTTGCCCTTTTTCAGAGCCAAGAACTTTTAAGAAATCAAGAGTTGGCGTATCGTTTTTCAATTTTGCAGGCAATCCAAAAACGTCGGTTACAGCTGCAAAGACTCCTTGGGTTCCTGGAGTAGGCGCCCAACCAAAGCCTGTTCCCGGAGTTAGATGTAAATCTGTCGTAAAGTAACCCTGTGCCCAGTCGCCTTGTACGTTCATAGCTGCTTTGCCTTCTGCGACGAGTTGGTCAGCCTGTTGCCAGTGTAGCGCCGAATAATCCGGATTAGCATAGCTCAACATCTTCGCAAACGTCTGCGATGCAGCAACCACTCCAGGAGAATTCCAAGATGCTTTGCCATCGAGGAGTTGGTTGTATTCGTTTACTCCGACCGTGCCGAGCAACACATCACTCCAGAGCAGTGTAGCTTCCCAGTTGCCGTGGTTGGCTAAAGCGAGTGGTGTAATGCCGTGTTGTTTTAAAATTGCAGCATCAGCAAAGAATTGTGAAAAAGTAGTAGGAGGCGTCAGATTGTATTTGTGGAAGATACTTGGATTATACCAAAGTACGTTGGCGCGTTGCATGTCGACGGGTACAGCGTAAATTTTGCCGTTTACAGTCAACAAATTAAGAAGTGATTGTGGGAAAGCATGATACCATCCTTGTTGTTGATACAAGGAATTCAGAGGTTGCATATCGCCTGCTTGAATCCACGATAACAAGGATCCATTTCCACCGTGTACTTGGAATGTTCCAGGAGGATTTCCTGCTTCCATACGGCTCGCTAAAACAGCTTTTGCATTTGAGCCAGCTCCACCTGCAACTGCTTCATTTACTACTTGGACGTTAGGATACTGCTGATTGAAAAC
Source organism: Sulfoacidibacillus thermotolerans (assembly GCF_003144315.1). Lineage (GTDB taxonomy): Bacteria > Bacillota > Bacilli > Alicyclobacillales > SLC66 > Sulfoacidibacillus > Sulfoacidibacillus thermotolerans. The sequence continues at coordinate 109,583 of NZ_MPDK01000004.1, forward strand.
GCCAATTAGGGATTTAAGAGCTTTACTACTAGCAACTCCAGTCCACCAACTGAAGATTTGCAACTGCTGACCACTTGCAGATTGGGTAGTTGGAGTCGTCCCGGATGATGCTGGCGCTGCTCCCTGGCTACCACATCCTGTGAGTGCGATCGAACCAAGTGCTGCGACCGCAGCAAGACTTACGCCCATTTTCTTTTTCATTTGCACAATGATACCCCCTTATTTTTGTACCTAGTTACATTACAATGAGACTACAAAACTGTCAAAACTATAGTCGCAGTGACTGCGCGGTCCTCGTGTCCCCATTTTAAAATTGAGAAGCGCTTACAATGGAGCACTACTAACCTCGCATAAAATCTTTGTTTTTACAATATACTAACTCAATCGTTTGTGCAACTATTAATTTCGTGCTTATCACATAGTTTAACATAAAAGTGTTCGGTTATGTGAGAAAAATAGTTTTGCTGTGTGTCGCGCGCACGCTCGTAAGCGGCTTAAGCTAATAGCAGAAAAAGCGGTAAAAGAGGGATGGCTAAGTGTTGTTGAAAATCGCACAGATGTAGAGTAAATCGCACAATCATGTGAGAGTCGATTGCTGTGTTTATTAAAGTAATGAACTATGTTTGCTGGGTGGCTATTTTAGAGAGTGCGAGCGACACTCGGTGTGATGATCGTAGAATGAGAGAAGGAGTTGCATCTCGCGATGTGATCGTTACAATGTGAGGAGTATAAGGGAGGAACGTAATCGGTGGCTGTTCTTCAAGCGATTTTCATTCGCGTTGCGATAGGGTTTTCCATTGCTGCAGTTGGTACGCTTGTTTCACTAGTGACTGGGAATTGGCGGATTGAATATGATTGGTTTGGCATGCTAGGCATGATTTTGCTTGGAGCGGCGAGTATTCCCTTATTTACGACGAGTTCGCGAAAGTATATTTCCACACAAAGGAAAATCGCGAAAGAGCCACTTCATGATGCCGTGCAAATTCAGAATGGAAATGAGATTCACCTGGCGGTCACACTTTTTTTGATTGGCGCAATCAATTTTTTAGTCCCCATTATCATTTACTATGGGTTTCACCCCAAATGAAGATCTGCGGCGGGAGAGTATCGCCGGGGGACTTTTGTTGCGAGAGCTAATTTTGTTTTTAGACAGATCGTTTTTAACTGAAGCTCTTGCATTCTTTTTTGAGTTGTGATATTCTACAACAGTCAGTTCGGGGATATAGCTCAGCTGGTAGAGCACCTGCCTTGCACGCAGGGGGTCAGCGGTTCGAATCCGCTTATCTCCACCATGATCAATTTTTAAAGGCATGGAGTTATCTAGTCGAATGGATTGATCTTTTTATTCCTCGATAGCTCAGCGGTAGAGCATCCGGCTGTTAACCGGAGGGTCGTAGGTTCGAATCCTACTCGGGGAGCCATTTTTATGGAGTGATGGCCGAGTTGGTCGAAGGCGCTCGCCTGCTAAGCGAGTATACGCTTTAAAGGCGTATCGAGGGTTCGAATCCCTCTCACTCCGCCAGACTTACTTATGAAAGATTGCCCTTGTGCAATCTTTTTGTTATATTATGACGATAAAATGCAATATGAGCGATGAAGGGGAAAAGTAACCTGAGGAGTGCGAGGCAGAGAGTTGGCGGGTGGTGCGAGCCAAGTGCGCAGCGCAGGTGAAGCTCGCCCTGGAGCAAGGCGGGTAGTCTCTCTATCGACTAATTGAGCGAAGAATAGTTTTTTTAAAGAAGCTGTTCTTAAGCAGGGTGGTACCGCGAGAAACTCTCGCCCCTGTACGGGGGTGGGGGTTTTTGTATTTTTAAGGGGGCGATTGCGCAATGAATTATGATGCAAAAACAATTGAGGCAAAATGGCAATCTTATTGGGAAGAAACTGGGCGTGACCGTGCCTTGGAGACATCGCAACGGCCTAAATATTACTGTCTTGACATGTTTCCGTACCCTTCTGGTTCAGGGTTGCACGTGGGGCATTGGCGAGGATATGTGTTGTCTGATGTTTGGAGTCGCTATAAGCGCTTAAATGGCTATGAAGTCTTGCATCCGATGGGGTGGGATGCTTTTGGACTTCCTGCAGAAAATGATGCAATCAAAAAAGGGATTCATCCAACGGTAGGGACTGCGCGCAATATTGCGAATTTTAAAGAGCAATTAAAGCGCATGGGTGCGATGTTTGATTGGAGTCGCGAAATCAATACTAGTTCACCTGAATATTATAAATGGACACAGTGGATTTTTCTTCAATTGTTTGATATGGGATTGGCTTATCGCAAAGAAATGCCTATTAATTGGTGTCCGAGTTGCAAAACTGGACTTGCAAATGAAGAAGTGGTAGATGGCGCTTGTGAGCGCTGTGGAACACCAGTGACTAAACGCAACATGAATCAATGGATGTTGCGAATCACGGATTATGCGGAACGTCTTCTCAATGATCTAGACGATCTGGATTGGCCAGAAAAAGTGAAAAAAATGCAGGCAAATTGGATTGGTCGCAGTGAAGGTGCGGAACTTTCATTTGAATTGCATGGCCTAGAGAAGCGCCTCGCGGTGTTTACGACGCGACCAGATACATTGTATGGGGTCACATACATGGTGTTGGCGCCGGAACATCCGCTTGTTTCGGAGCTGACAACACCACAACAGCAACAAGCTGTATCTGAGTATGTAACACAGACACTCGCGAAATCGCAGTTGGCGCGTCAACGTGTAGATAAAACAAAGACAGGGGTATTTACGGGAGGATATGCTGTACATCCTTTGACAGGCGAATTGTTGCCGATTTGGATTGCTGATTATGTACTAATGGATTATGGGACAGGGGCAATTATGGCTGTTCCTGCACACGATCAACGCGACTTTGAGTTTGCGCGGCAATTTCAGTTGCCAGTGCGGCGCGTGATCAAAATGGCTGGAGTGCAAGAGGTTTCTGAACAAAATATGCAAGAGGCAGATGTCAGAGACGGCACCTTGATGAATTCAGGACCTTATGATGGACTTACAGTTGAAGAAGCAAAACGAAACGTCGTTTTAGATCTTGAGGCCAAGGGAATTGCGAAACGAACGGTGGGATACAAGTTGCGCGACTGGGTGTTTGCGCGTCAACGTTATTGGGGTGAACCCATTCCTGTCGTACATTGTGAGCGTTGCGGAATTGTCCCTGTAAAGGAAGAAGATCTTCCCGTTTTATTGCCAGATGTTGAGCGCTATGAACCCACTGGTACTGGGGAGTCGCCGCTTGCTGCAATTGAATCGTTTGTGCAGACGACTTGTCCAAAATGTAAGGGTCCAGCAAAACGTGAAACGGATACGATGCCGCAGTGGGCAGGATCTTGTTGGTACTTTTTGCGTTTTGCGGATCCACATAATGCAGAACGTCTATTTGATCGTGAAAAAGTAGATTATTGGCTGCCTGTGGACATGTATATTGGGGGTGTCGAGCATGCGGTACTGCACTTGCTCTATGCACGGTTTTTTACGAAAGTTTTATACGATCGCAAGGTAATTGGATTTCATGAACCGTTTGTTCGATTATTTAATCAAGGAATGATGACCTTACACGGCGCAAAGATGTCAAAATCGAAGGGAAATGTAGTGAGTCCGGAGGAATTAGTCGAGAAGTACGGGACTGATACGTTACGTATGTACGAATTGTTTGTTGGGCCTCCTGAAGTGGATGCGGAGTGGAATCCACGTGCGATCGAAGGAGTGCACCGTTTCTTGGCCCGCACCTATCGATTGATCGTCGATGCGGCAGCGCAAATGCAAAAGCAGGAATCGCGGTCACTCGGAAAGCTTCGGCATCGTTTTGTGCAGCAAGTAACTGAACGTATTGAAGGGTTTCGATTTAATACGGTTGTAAGTGCATTTATGGAATATGTTGCGGCCTTGTCAGAACAAAGTGAGACACTAGACCAAAAAACATTAGATACGCTGGTGATTTGTTTGGCGCCACTTGCACCGCACTTGGCTGAAGAGTGTTGGAGAATAATAGGGAATCAAGGTTCCGTCTTTGATGCTTCGTGGCCAGAGGTTGACGAACGCTATTTAGTGGATGATACTGTCGTAATTGTAGTGCAGATCAATGGGAAGATACGTGACCGAATTGAGGTGGCCCGCGAGACAGAACAAGAACAAGTTCGGGAGCGGGTATTTGCTAGTCCGTCGGTCCAAACTGCAATTGCGGATAAAACAATAGTAAAGGAAGTATATGTTCCGGGTAAAATTTTTAATCTTGTTGTCCGCTAATGGGCGGAAAAGTCTGTACGGTGGGAGAGGTGCATGATGAAGTTTGCAAAAATGCATGGACTTGGGAATAACTATATCTATGTGAATCTATGGGACACCTTGATAGAGGAAAAGGAATTTGCTCCACTTGCGGTGGCTGTGTCAAACGTGAATACAGGCATTGGCTCGGATGGAATGATTACGATGGGGCCCTCGCACATTGCAGATGCGCGCATGCGTATTTTTAATGAAGATGGTTCAGAGGGAGAAAATTGCGGGAATGGACTGCGCTGTGTGGGAAAGTATTTATACGAAAAAGGGATCGTTCCAAAAGAGCGTTTAACGGTAGAAACAAAGGGCGGGCTGATGTACTTAGAGCTGCATTTGAATGAAGCGGGCGATGTCGTTGAAGAAGTAACTGTCGACATGGGTGAGCCGCGTTTGCGCAGGGAGCAGTTGCCTGTACTTGGCGGAGCGCCAGATGAGCAGGCGTTGTTACAGCCGATTGAAGTAGGTGGGGAAATGTTTCAATTTACGGGTGTATCTATGGGAAATCCGCATGCAGTCATTTTTGTCGATGACGCGACAAAAATTGACGTTGCGGGTATTGGACCAAAATTGGAACATCATCCTCTCTTTCCAGAACGCGTAAATGTTGAGTTTGTCACGGCAAAAAATGATCGCGAATTAGATTTTCGAGTATGGGAACGCGGTTCTGGGATCACGATGGCATGTGGCACAGGTGCCTGTGCTGCCGTAGTTGCAGGTGTGTTGACAAACCGTTTGCAACGCGGGGAAACCGTAGTGGTTCACCTTTTAGGTGGGGATCTAAGCATTCGCTGGGGGCACGATGGGCATGTGTATATGCGTGGACCTGCCGCATGGATTTGTGAAGGTGAATGGTTAGGTGACGGTGGTTCTAAGCGAGGATGAAAACTTGGGCTCCCTATCTCGTGCTTTTAGTCGTGAGTGCAATTTGGGGCGCTCACGCTGTGGTGGGGGTGGCAGCGTTGCGGGCTTTAAGCCCGCTTGCTTTATCTGCATGGCGGTATGCTTTTACCGCTGTGCTGTTTGCGCCTGCACTCGTCGCTGCTGCCAAGCGCCTGCACCACTTAACGTTGTCTGATGGTTTGCTGTTGCTCATTGCGAGTTTATCTTCTGCTGTGTTTTATCCGCTTTTCTATTATCGGTCATTAGCGGTGCTTCCACCTGTTGAATCCCTGTTAATTGTCAATGCAGCCCCTGTCTTAACTGCTCTCTTTGCCTACTTCTTTTATCGTGAACGGCTTTCTAAGCGACAAGTGATAGGTCTTGTCATTGCGCTGTTGGGGGTTGTGGTCATCAGTTTACAAGCGGCGACGCGAGGGACCCAGAGTTTAGAGGTTATTTTTGACGCAGTGATTGGTACAGCAGCGTTTGCACTCTACAGTGTTGTATCGCGAAAATTGTACATGCGTTTACCGCTATTTGATGTACTCGCAGTGACTTCATTTGTGGGTGCGATTTTCTTGTGGTTGATTGTGCTTTTTACACACACTTGGTCTGTTGCAACCGCGCTTGAAACACTCCGTGTCGGAGAATGGTTAAGTCTTCTGTTTATTGTTTTATTTGTAAGTACAATTGCGTATATTTTATATGGGTTTGGTTTAGCAAGGGTTCCTGGAGCTGTTTCCGCAGCGCTTACATTTTATCCACAGCCGCTTTTTGCAGCGATCTTGCAGTGGATTTGGCTTGGCAAGGCAGTGACTTTGCTCACTGTCATTGGGGGTGCGATTATTCTTACGGGGAGTTTTGTATTGCGGCGTTCCTAGGCATTCACCTATATTCAAGGATGTGCGTATACTGACAGCACTCCGGGTAAGCGGGTGATGACTTTGCAGTGGGGACGTTCACCAATTGATGAAACCAAGACCGATGCAATTTTAGATCGATTTGCACGAGGCAAACTGAACCTATTTGCTTCGTTAGATCAACTGCGCCAAGTCTATGAAGGGCGTTTGAATCGCAAAAAGGTTACACAAACAGATTTTTTCAATGGATATGTGTCAACTCAAACGCGCGAAGGGGATAAAGTGACGCAGGGTATGGCGTTTGATGCGTATTGTGCCGAGGGATCTTTTGATCCACTGCAACACAAAGAAAAACTACTTGCTCCTCTTCATGCGTTGATTGGTTTGACTGAAGTAAAGCGCACAATCGACGAATTGTATGCTTATCTCGTCGTCCAGGGATTGCGTAGACAAGCAGGATTAAAATTAAATCAGACAGTTTTGCACATGATTTTTTCAGGTCGGCCAGGAACCGGGAAAACAACGGTAGCGCGATTACTTGGACCTGTTTTACGTGCACTTGGAGTATTGTCGCGAGGACACGTCGTTGAAGTGGAACGTGCTGATCTTGTGGGTGAGTATATTGGGCATACTGCACAAAAAACGCGTGCACTGTTAGAGCAGGCGATGGGAGGAATCTTATTTATTGACGAGGCGTATGCGATTGCACGAGGCGGCGAGAAGGATTTTGGACGTGAAGCAATTGATACGCTTGTCAAAGGGATTGAGGATCGAAATCGTGATTTAGTGGTAATCCTTGCAGGGTATGAGATGGAAATGAAGTATTTTTTGTCGGTTAACCCGGGATTATCTTCCCGTTTTCCATTGCATGTTTTTTTTCCAGATTACTCTGTACAGGAGTTAGTGCAGATTGCTTCTGCAATGATTCGAGAGCGCCAGTATCATCTAGCGCCAGATGGTCTTGTCAGTTTACGTCAGCAGCTGCGCAAAGAACAGATGCAAGCGGAATTTAGTAATGCTCGTACGGTGCGTAATTTGGTGGAGCGAGCGATTCGTAAGCAAGCCGTGCGAGTTTTAGAACAGAAGGAACAAACGCGTCAAGATCTAATGACTCTCATCGGCTCTGACTTTCGAGGGGAGGTAGACCATGAATCAATGCCTAGTGATTGGGCAACGGGGAGTTGGAAAAACCTACCTTAGCTTTCGCCTTGCGCAGTCCTGTGGAATGAAGTCCGTATTTGTTTTGCGAGAATGGGAAGATGGTCATTGTACCGAACATGTGCTAGATGTACAACAAACGCTTCAAGCACTCGATGCGGGAGAGTCGCATCATTTTGAGCTGCAGACAATTGGCATTGGGATGAGTGAGACCATGGCACAACGAGCCTTGTTGTTTGATTCAGTCGGGTTATCGGAAGAATCAGCGTTTTCGTCTGAAATGCGTTCTGGTATGGTTAAAACACAAAAATTGCTTATTACGAGTGATTCTATATGCCATGTAATCGATGCAACCTCTCTGAATGAGCAGGGGTTGTCGCCAATTGATAAAAAAATCAACTTACTTGCGCATGCACGCAAAGTTCCCTACGTGTTAGTAGTAGCGAAAGTCGACCTATTGACAGCTCGGCGCAAACGCCGTCTAGAGGGAATGTTGCGACACGAAAAAATTTTTTTTACTTCCGCGAAGTGGAATCGTGGCCTAGGGGCCTTAAAACATTTTATTGAAAAGGAAAACAGAGAAAACTATGCCTATTCGTTCTTGAGTAGGGGGGGATCAATCTGAAGTTTTATGACATGAATGAGGATGTACAACCACTACGAGCAATTTTAGTGCACGTGTTTCGTCCTGTAGATTCCGAAGCGTTGCGCAATCATATGCGTGAGGAATTGAACAATTTAACGCACAGTGTTTCTGTCGTGGTCGTGGGGGAAATAGAACAAATCCTTCATGAAGAACAGGCACGTACACTAATTGGTAAGGGGAAACTTCAGGAGCTTTGTGCTGTTGCTGAGGCGAAATCGGCTTCTCTCATTATTTTTGGAACAGAATTAACGGGCAGTCAATTACGTAATTTGGAAGACACGTGTAAAATGCGCGTGATCGATCGCACCCAGTTGATTCTTGACATCTTTGCAAAGCGTGCCCGCAGTTTTGAAGGAAAAGCGCAGGTGCGACTGGCTGAACTCTCTTATTTGTTCCCGCGCTTACAGGGGCAGGGGACTGCGTTATCTCGTCTTGGGGGTGGAATTGGAACCCGCGGACCAGGAGAGACCAAACTGGAATTAGACCGCAGAACCATCCGTAAGGAAATTGCGAAATTGCGGGGGATTGTCGCTGCGGCTGGCAAACGAAGATCTGAACTCAGGCGCCGTAGGCGCCGACAGGGAGTGTACACTGTTGGCATCGTAGGATATACAAATGCCGGGAAAACGACGTTATTGGCGAATTTAGCTAAACGTTACGGAGAAAAGGGCTTGCATGCTGGACAAAATCGCTTATTCGACACTTTGGATCCGACGTCAAGACGAATTGTGTTTTTACGACGGACGCTTGTTGTGACAGATACGGTGGGCTTTATTCGGGATTTGCCACATCATTTGATTGATGCGTTTCGTGCAACTTTGGAGGAGACGCTCGATGCCGACGTACTTGTTCATGTGATTGATGCGTCCTCTCCGTTTCGCGAGGAAGAAATGCATACCGTCTATGAAGTGATTAATGGGATTTTAAAAACACATGTTCCGATCATTAGTATCTTTAATAAGATGGATCGGATGGATGTACACGTTTTTGACGTTCTACATGATCCGCTGGCAAATCGCGTGATTCGTGGTTCTGTGCTTGAGTTAACAACGCTTGAGGAAGTTTTATTTGCTATTGACCAACTCATAGGACAGCGAGTTCCTTTACAACTACAGATTCCTTCAGATCGCGGTGATATTGTGGCCTTGGCTTATCAGTTTGGACAAGTCGAGCAGTTACACGAGCGAGAGAATCATGTGGTGATTGATTTGCAAGTTGATGAAAAAGAGGCGTGGCATTTTGCTGAATTTCTACTTCCTTACGCGGATTCTTTGGAGGATTAACGGTGATGAACGAAACGAAATGGAACAAGATTGAGGAGATTGAACGTTCGATCGTGCATCTGTTATCACAGGTAGATCGCTTGATTGATCGTAACCAAGCGAAGGTTTTGCGTGCATTTACTGCTGCAAAACTTTCTGAAAGTGACCTACACGGCTCTACTGGCTATGGACTTGGTGATCGTGGAAGAGAACAGTTGGAAGCTGTTTATGCGTCAGTGTTTGGCGCTGAGGCGGCGATTGTGCGGCCGAGTATCGCATCAGGGACACATGCCCTTGCAATTGCTTACTTTGGACTTTTGCGCCCGGGAGAGACTTTACTCTATGCAACAGGGCAACCCTATGATACACTGCAGGCTGTGATTGGGACAGATTCAAGTGCAACCAGTGACCAGGGGACACTTCGTGATTTTGGGATCGGTTTTCGCTCGATTGCTTTGACAAATGATGAGCACATTGATTTATCTGCCTTGCTTTCGGCAATCGATGCGACAACCAAAGTGGTTGCTTTTCAGCGCTCACCTGGTTATGCGTGGCGCAGAGCTCTTTCTGTAGCAGAACTTGGTGTGGCCATTGCACAGATCAAACAACGGTATCCGGATCTCTTTGTGGTGGTAGACAATTGCTATGGCGAGTTTACCGATATCGTGGAGCCAACTGAAGTTGGGGCGGATTTAGTAGTTGGTTCACTAATTAAAAACCCTGGAGGAGGTCTCGCTCCAACAGGTGGATATCTCGTCGGGACAAAAACAGCTGTACAACTTGCCTCTTCCCGTTTAACAGCTCCTGGTATAGGCGCAGAAATGGGGTCGTATGAGCAGTATCGGTTGTTTTTCCAAGGGTTATTTCTGGCTCCGCACATTGTTGGACAGGCCATTAAGGGCAATATTTTTGCTGCGGCTGCGTTTCAGGCAGTTGGCTTGGAATGTGCTCCACAGCCAGAAGCAGCTCACGATGATATCGTATTGCGCATTAAGCTTGGAACTGCTTCACGTGTTGTGCAATTTTGTCAAGCAATACAACAATCGTCTCCCATTGATTCGCATGTTTTACCAGAACCGTGGAATATGCCAGGATATCAGGATCAAGTGATCATGGCTGCAGGGACATTTATTTCCGGTGCTTCAATTGAACTCTCAGCTGACGGACCCATTCGTCCTCCGTTTGTGGTGTATTTGCAAGGCGGTCTCACTTATTCACATGTGAAGTTGGCTATTGTGGAGGCTCTTGATCGAATGGGATTGATCGATGACTATAGCATAAGGAAGAAATCGTTCATAAAATAACATTAGCTTAACAAAAGGTGTTAATTTATTCTTGACATACAATGGAAGGTATGCTACGATCTGAACGCCTTCAATCTTCTTGAATTTTATCTTGTGTTAGGGATCAATCGGTATGTATGAGGAGGATCAGCGAATGGATGATGCCATGCGGCGTAAGCTTGCTTTGTTTCCTATTGGAATCGTGCAACGCTTGACTGATTTGACAGCGCGGCAAATCCGATATTACGAACAGCACGGATTGATTCACCCGGAGCGAACGCATGGGAATCAACGTCTGTTCTCGTTTAATGATGTTGAGCGCTTGCTTGAGATTAAAAATTTGATTGATAAAGGGCTGAATATCGCTGGAATTAAGGCGATGATTGGACAGCCGACGACTGAAAGCGATTACACCCCTGCTATGCAGGCAGCTGCACAAGAGGTGCGGTCGGAACTCTCAGAAAGTGAATTGCATGAACTCTTGCTCCAAGAACTTTCAGAGCGTGCTGGGCAACGAGGGAATCCTGTTTCGATGATTCAGGGGGAACTCTCACGCTTCTTTCATGGGGATCGGCGTTAGTGAGAAGATCGACAGATTGTCGAGGGGGTATGTATTGTGCGCAAACAATATACTAGAGAAGATATTATCGCAATGGCGAAAGAGCATGATGTCCGTTATTTGCGTTTGCAGTTTACGGATTTATTAGGTGTGATTAAGAATGTAGAGGTTCCCATCAGCCAGTTGGAAAAAGCGTTGGATAATCGCGTCATGTTTGACGGTTCTTCAATTGAAGGATTTGTTCGAATTGAAGAATCGGATATGTATTTATACCCTGATTTATCAACCTGGTTGATCTTCCCTTGGCATGGCGAACAAGGAAAGGTAGCTCGTTTAATCTGTGATATTTATAACGCGGATGGGACTCCATTTGCGGGAGATCCGCGCGGGATATTAAAACGTGCTTTGAAAAAGGCAGAGAGTATGGGGTTTACGACGATGAATGTCGGGCCGGAACCTGAATTTTTCCTTTTTAAGATGGATGAACAAGGAAATCCCACTACAGAAATGAATGATCAAGGGGGATATTTTGACCTTGCCCCCGTTGATTTAGGAGAAAATTGTCGTCGTGAGATTGTCTTGGTACTAGAGACAATGGGATTTGAAATTGAGGCTTCTCACCACGAGGTTGCACCGGGACAACATGAAATCGATTTTAAATATGCGAGTGCACTCGTTGCGGCGGATAACATCATGACCTTTAAGCTTGTGGTGAAAACTGTTGCACGGCAATTTGGCTTGCATGCGACGTTTATGCCAAAGCCCATTTATGGGATTAATGGTTCTGGCATGCATTGTCATCAATCGCTTTTTCGTGGAATGGAGAATGCTTTTTACGATGAGAATGATGAGATTGGTTTGAGTCAGGTAGGAAAACAATATTTAGCGGGGATTTTGCATCATGCACCTGGATTTACAGCGATAACAAATCCAATCATCAATTCCTATAAGCGTCTCGTTCCGGGTTATGAGGCTCCTTGTTACATCGCTTGGTCTGGAAAGAATCGCAGCCCGCTTGTGCGAATTCCCGCATCACGTGGACTAGGCACAAGAATTGAAGTGCGTAGTCCCGATCCATCTACGAATCCCTATCTAGCGTTAGCGGTCATGCTCTATGCGGGGCTTGACGGAATTGAGCGTAATTTGCGTTTGCCACACGCGGTGAATCGGAACATTTATGTGATGAATGAGATGGAGCGATTACGTGCTGGGATTCATAGCTTACCCGCATCGTTGAAAGACGCTCTCGAAGCCTTAGCCAATGACGAAGTCATGCGCGAAGCTTTAGGAGAACATGCATACTCACATTTTTATGAGGCCAAAATGATCGAATGGGATATGTTCCGAACGGCTGTTCATCCGTGGGAACGCGAGCAGTACCTCACTATGTACTAAAAAACGAAGGTTATACCGCCGTTTCGTTAGTTAAGGCATTGTGCGCCACAGACCGACCACTTTACCAGCAATTGTGACGTTCCGATAGATCAGTGGCGCCATTGTCTTGTTTTCTGGTTGTAAGCGAATATGTTGGTCCTCTTTAAAAAAACGTTTGATCGTGGCTTCGTCTTCTTCTGTAAGTGCTACAACGATATCGCCGTTGTGTGCACTGGATTGGCGATGAACATAGACAATGTCACCATCGAAAATCCCGGCGTCGATCATGCTGTCGCCTATGACGCGCAGTGCAAATATGTTGTCTCGATCTTTGAGAAATAAAGGTGCTGGAATATAATCTTCTACATCTTGGACGGCCGTGATCGGGAGACCCGCAGTAACTTTTCCTACGATCGGGATCATTACAGCATCTGGTACGGGTGCAGTTTCACGGAGGATCTCAATCGCGCGCGGCTTAGTCGGGTCTCTGCGGATCAAACCGCGCTGTTCTAGTTTTGCTAAATGACTGTGTACAGTAGATGTGCTAGTTAGCCCGACGGCGTCACCAATCTCGCGCACAGATGGCGGATAGCCTCTTGACGATACAGCTTGTTTAATAAAGTTTAAGATCTCCTCTTGTTTTTCACGTGCACTTTGGCGCATGGTGAAGTGACTCCTCTCATCCAATTCTTCCTAGAATAAATATATCACTTTTATGAAAGTTATGCAAACACACGTTCGGGGGCGACGCGTAAATGGTGGGGAGTAACTTATTATTCCTATATTTATGCATTGTAAATATATGGGCATTTTGGCTGATGCGAACAGATAAGAAGCGTTCGAAGCAACGTCGCAAGCGTCGCATTCGCGAACGGACATTACTTGTCTTGGCGATTGTTGGCGGAGGACTTGGCACGTGGCTTGCTATGCGCCTGTTTCGCCATAAAACAAAACACTTTTCATTTCAACTGATTGCACCGCTCTCGACGTTACTCTGGGCGATTTTTATCCTGAATCTTCTCTATCGTGGGGTGATTCGTTAAGGTAGAGAGTGGACCCAAGCTATGTTCACCTTTTGACGAGATGTATCGTTCCTGCAAAGCTCACAAGCATAAGTGCGGTTAAACAAGCTCCCGTCCATTGCCATAAGCCGTAGGAGATCGCTGCGAGAAATGAGCCTAGTGTTCCACCAAGAAAGTAGGACACCATGTAGATACTATTGACGCGGCTACGTGCTTCTGGCACCAGTGCGTAAATGCGTGCCTGATTGGAGATTTGACTCGCTTGAACGCCAAAATCGAGGAGCAGAACTCCGAAAATCAACAACAATAAAACTCCATCCCCTAAAAGCATCATGACATACGATGCAAATGTGATAAAAATCCCCACACCAATCATAAAAGATGGGCCACGGCGATCTGCGATTCGCCCTGCAATGGGAGCGATCAACGCGCCGCCAATCCCTACCAAGCCAAAGAGTCCAACAATCGCACTTCCATAATGATAAGGACTTTGACTTAGGCGAAATGCGAGTACAGTCCAAAGCACACTGAAAGCGCCAAATAGAGATCCACCGATCATGCTAGATTGGCGTAGGATCGGCTGTTGTAGGAACAGTTGTGCAATCGAACGCATCAACTTGCCATAAGTCAGCTTGGCAGTGGCCGTTAGTTGTGGCAAAGCAAAATACATGATGACTCCTAAAGCGATCATAAGCCCAGTTGCAATGAGGTAAACAGTTCGCCAACCAAACCATTGACCTATTGCACCGCTAAAGGTCCGAGCGGCGAGAATGCCAAGAAGCAATCCCCCCATAACTGTACCGACAACCTGTCCGCGCGTTTTTTCATCTGCGAGATCTACTGCTAATGGGATGATGACTTGCGGAACAATGGTCCACATCCCAGTAAGAAAGCTGGCAACCTCAAGCCACGTAATCGTTTGTGCCTGGGATAAGGCGAATAATGTGATGGCTGTCGTAAAAGACAGTATGACAATCAGGGAGCGTTTGGACCAAATATCTCCGAGTGGGGTTAGAAATAGAAGTCCTGCTGCATAACCAAATTGTGTAACAGTCGCGACAAATCCCATTTGTGTAGAAGTTTCATGGAAGGTTTGGCCCATTAGCGCTAGTAGCGGTTGACAATAGTAGATGTTGGCAACAGAAATGGCTGCCCCAAGCGCAAGCAAGAGTGTCAACCAGCGAGTTAACCTTGGTTTCTGTTGGTTTCTAGGTTTTGCATCTGCAGTGAGTTTAGTAGTCATCATTAACTCCTTTGAATGTGGAATTGCGTAAACGCCAGCATTTTTTAAGTATTTGTCGGTATGATTTGGGACGGGGTGAAGATTGTGATGGAAAAAAGCATGCGAATGACGATTGTAGTGCTTGTTCTAGTGGCCATTGCAGCAGAGATACCGCGAATTGTGCAATTGGCCCCAGGGTACACGCCTCCATTAGGAATTTCGCAACAAGGGGTGGCGCTAAAACAGACACTCCAAACTGAAGAAGCTACGAATCGCAAAGTGGCGCAGATGAACGCGCAGTTGCAAAGCGCGATTGCCGCTGTAGAGAATCATTTGTTGGTGATGCAGCGGGACTACACACAGCATCTGCAGGATCTTGCACAACGTGGACTCATCCAACTGAGTAATGGCTCCTAAAGAACTTACTTTGTCTAGAGCTATTGGGGGATTGTCTATGAAAAATTATTTTAATGAAAAATTGCTATTTTCGATTGGGCCACTGCTGTTAGCGGTCTTTACGATTTCATCTTATCACTACGCCCTGCAGATCGGAATTCAGGCTACAGAAAAGGAAATTCAGATGAATACGAGAGGTTCTGGCAGTGAGAGTTCAATCGCCTTGCAAGTCGCAGCACAAAAGGCGCAGTGGCTCAAAGAAAAAAACGCATCCAGTGCCTTGATTGCTAAATATCAAGCTCTATTGGCTCAAGAGCGTGCAGATCAATCTGTAATAAATCAGGTGAACGCGCAACTGGAAGCAGATGGACTTTCTCCTATTATTGTCCCTTCTGCGCCGCGTGTGCTGACACAGTATGTGCAAAACGCATCAACGACTCCTGCGTATTCCGTTGCGCCACCACCAGTACAAGCGGTAACGGGAGCTTCCTAAAATATAAGATGCAAAAGGAGGGAAGTTGGGATGAAAGTCGAGACCACTTTCTGGTTGACCCTTGTGCTTGCTGTACTTGTGGGGATCACGGCACTTACAATTTTTACAGCTTCTTTGCAAGTTCCTTTGATTATTCAGATGGCGCCATGGCTCATCGCTCGTGGAACAGGCGTCACTGCTTATCTATTACTTACGTGGCTTGTCGTTGTGGGAATGGTGCTTGCAAGCGCACCTAACCGCGAACGATGGCGTAAAAGTGCATGGCTTTTCCCTTTACATCGGGTTTTGGCTGTGTTTTTGCTCGCATTTGTTGTCTTACACATCAGTTCAATATTGCTTGATCGCTATGCGCACATTGGGCTGTTGGGCGCATTTGTCCCGGGTTTTGCGGGATATCGCCCACTGCCTGTCTTACTTGGCACAATTTCTCTCTATCTGATGATTGTTGTTGGGGTCACTGCACGCTTTCCACGAATCTTACCGAGTGGAAAATGGTTGACGATACATCGTCTCTCTTTGATTACTTTTGTCCTCGTTTTTTTCCATGGCATTTTCACCGGGAGTGACACGCCAGAACTGCAAATGATGTATGAACTGTCTGGCGGTCTCGTCCTAGTTGCCGCATTTTTGCGTTATGCGTTTGTTCGTCGCCGTTTTCAAGTAACAAGACAAAAGCAGCAGGAGATCTCATAATGCATGGAAAATTCGGTTCAAAAACAAAACGAATGGGTTAGGGAGTCATTTCAAGCTCTCGGAACACAGATCGATGTTTTGGTAAAGGTGCAACGCTGCGCAACAAAGCAAATTAGCGAGTGGATACATGAGGAAATATCCCGCGGAGAGCGTGCACTTTCTAGATTTCGTGAAGACAGTGAATTGACGCAACTCAATCGTTCATTAGGTGTGGAGCAACGCGTGACAGATAGGCTTTTTGAATCTCTCGTATTAGCTTATGAATCCTATGAATGCACACAAGGTGTATTTGATCCACGTGTTTTGACGATTTTACAGCAGTTAGGATATCGCGGGGCAAACGTTCCCGAAGCTATTTCTTATTCGGATCCCTGGATTATATTTGACACGATGCGGCAAGCTGTTACGTTACGTGCTCCTGTTGACCTCGGTGGAATCGGCAAAAGTTATATCGTAGAACGTGTTGCAAAGTTGCTTGAACCCTATAGTGAAGATTTCTTGCTTTCATTTGGTGGAGATATTGTATATCGCGGACGTAATGAAAGTGAAGAGCCTTGGCGCATCGGTGTGGAATGGCCCTTCACAGGCGCGCACCTAGCGGCTGTCTATGAGGTACAAGGCGCAGGGGCGGTATGCACTTCTTCACATGGTAAGCGACGCTTTTGCGATGCATCAGGAAGCGTCCATCACCACTTAATCGATCCAAAAAGCAAGCGCTCAGGGGGCTGCGGGTATACTTCAGTCACAGTTTTTGCGGACACAGCCACGGAAGCTGAACTTTGGTCAAAGGTGGTGTATTTGCGAGGAGTCTCTGCAATTCCAAAGCATGTGCGGACTGACCTTTCGATCTTAGTTATAACAGATCAAGGGCAGTTGTTGCATGCTGGGAAGATGACAGAAGCTTTACTTTGGTGCATTTGTGAAGTGGAGTCGCTACATTTACTTACAGATACGGAGGAAGAATCGTGCTGAAACTACTTGTGATTGAGGACGACGTGGCACTTGCTCATGCGATAGAGAAGTTACTGCGTGAAGAAGGGTATGATGTATCGCAAACGTCAGATGGTGAAATTGGATTGCATTTAGCTTTGAGTGGTCTGTATGATGCGTTAGTGTTAGATCTAATGATTCCTGGGATTAATGGGTTTGAACTGCTACGCCAACTTCGTGAGAAACACAACGGCACACCCGTTCTTGTTTTAACTGCACGGGATCAAGTGGCAGATCGTGTAAAGGGATTGGACTACGGAGCCGATGATTATCTTGTGAAACCATTTGCCACGACGGAGTTATTGGCGCGGATTCGGGCGCTTTTGCGGCGTTATGATAAAATAGGTGCTGATCTTGATTTGTTGATGGTTGATGGTGTGACATATCATCGCAAAGCGCGAGAACTAATCAAAGACGGTGTTACGTATGTCTTACCACCTAAAGAGGCTGCGTTGCTTGAGTTATTTTTACGACATCCTCGTCAGGTTTTAACGCGTGAACAAATTATGGATCGTCTATGGGGATATGAAGCAGAAGTGCTAGAGAACACACTAGAGACCTATGTATCAAAGTTGCGCAAGCGATTGGAGGGGGAAGAATGTCCCTTGATTCAGACCGTGCGCGGAATCGGTTATCGGCTTCAGACAAGGGATTGATGCGCCGCCAACGCCTGCGTCTGGCAGTAGTTAACATGGTTGTACTCTCTTTCATATGGAGTGCGTTGTCGATCTTTGTTTATTTTGTTTTACAAGCTGAGACTCTTCGTGCAGAGCATGCGCGTTTGGCATTTTTTGCAGAACAGGTCGCAGATCAAGCGTATCACAGTGAGCATTTTGTACCTAAGCAACTGCATCCGAGTGATGAGGATGTGTTGTATGCACTGTGGAAAAAGCAGGGTTCCAGATATCAATTGCTTCAAGCGGTGATGAACTCGCAGCGTTTGGTGCAAACGTTGCAGCCTGATGGTACGAAAATTTATGCAAAAGAGCAGTATCGCGGCTTGTATTTTGATGGGGAGCATTATCAGTTACTCGTTCAGAATTATACGATTCGGGGTTCGCAATTTTTAGTACAAGTTTTAGATGATATTGGTCCTGAAGAGGGAGTCATGCGCCGCCTAGGCATTTTGTTTGTGATTGGCGGGGCATTAGGGTTATTGTTAAGCGTGTTGGGTGCTTATATTTTGGGACGCTGGACATTGCGTCCGTTGATGGCAGCGCGTCTGCGGGAGCAAGAATTTGTCGCTGATGTATCCCATGAGTTAAGAACACCGCTTTCTGTTTTGCAAACTCACTTAGAACTATTGTTGCGCCATATTGATAATGAAAATCAAACCCTTCTGCACGATATTGAACCTATTTATAAAGAGACAAAACGGATGCGTCGTCTGGTCGATGACCTGTTGGATTTAGCCCGCATGGATGCAGGAGAAGTGGCTACAATTCGCACTCGTGTGCATGTAAGTGAAGTATGTCTTGAGGTTTTGGAGTTGTATGAACCCTTATATGTACAAAAGGGAATCCATTTTTCTTATCAAGTTCCTCAAGGGATCTACGTACTTGGAGATGCGGGGAGAATTCGACAATTGCTTTTTATATTATTAGATAATGCTTACAAGTATACGGAGCGTGGAGAGGTTTCTCTTCATTTGGAAACTCGTGGTCATCTAGTTGAACTGGTCATTCGGGATACGGGGATCGGAATTGCGCCAGAATGGTTGCCGCGGATCACGGAGCGATTTGTACGCGGTGAATTTGCTCGAACGCGGGTTGAAAAAGGGGACAATGGAGTGGACAGCGTGAGTGCAATGTCGACGGGGCTAGGGTTGGCGATTGCCAAACGGATTGTCTTAGCGATGCAGGGGAAGTGGCACATAGCAAGCAATCTAGGGGTGGGAACTGAGATTACGTTGCGGTTTCCGCTTGAGCGGATGTGAACAATCTGTTAGAAATAGGCCAGTATTTTAGTTGATCTGCCATTCACACTGACGACGTGAGATGATACAGTAAGCATGTAAACGTATTCTCAAATAGGGGGTGGGCATTGACATGATTGACAGGCGTGAAGCCAATACGTTTCGCCTCTATGCGGGCTCGTCTCATCCAGAGTTAGCTCGACAGGTGGCTCAGCATCTTGGCATAGAACTCGGTCAAGTCCATCTCTCCAAATTCCGTAGCGGAGAACTATATGCTCAGTTTCCGGATAGTGTTCGTGGAGTGGACGTATATTTATTGCAAACATTTTCACCGCCGATAAATGATCATCTTATGGAATTATTACTCATGATTGATGCATTGAAGCGAAGTTCAGCCGGCCGCATCAATGTAATCATTCCATATTTTGGTTATGGTCGGCAAGAAAAACAAGGGATTCCACGTGAGCCCATATCGGCTAAAGTGGTAGCGGATGTTTTAACTAAAGTCGGTGCGCATCGGGTGATTACAGTAGATTTGCATGCACCAGCCATTCAAGGGTTTTTTGATATACCCGTCGATCATCTAACCGCGCTCTCCATTTTAGCTGATGAGGTGCGCAAATTAGATTTGCACGATGCGGTTGTTGTATCACCTGATGCCGGGCGAGCGAAGACGGCTGAAAAATTTGCAGCTATGCTTGATGTTCCTATGGCCATCATGCATAAGGGCAGACCACGGCACAATGAAGCTGTGATCACGCATTTAATCGGGGATGTAAAAGGTAAAACTCCGGTCGTGATCGAAGATATTATCGACACAGGAGGAACGATCACGCAAGTGGTAGAAAATCTCGTTGCGATGGGAGCAGGGCCAGCCATTTTGTGCGCGACGCATGGTATTTTTTCACCACCAGCAGAAGAGCGGTTAACACATTCGGCGATTCAAAAGGTGGTTGTGACTGATACTTTGCCTTTGCGTGCTGAGCTACAGCAGATGGCAATTCAAGTATTGCCGATCGCTCCGTTATTAGCTAAAGCAATTGGGCGTGTCCATTACAATCTGGCTTTAAGTACGATGTAGATTGTCATCTCGCGCACTTCTAAACGTAGCTGTGCGCGAGATGTTCTGCTCTATGCGACAGGTTTATTTAGCGACTAGCCAGTGACAGTAGATACAACGCCGGTTCCCATACCACTTGGTACTAAAAGGATAAAAAGCACGAAGATAATCAGAAACACTACCGCCCAACGAGTATATCCACCAAAGGTACCCATCATCATTCACTCCTCTTTTCCACGCATGACATATCGTACGCAAAGAGGGGTGTGAGTGTAGGGGCGTTTGCCCTAGGCATTGCAAACATTTGGGCACTTGCTAAGTCTCCTATGCACAAAGAGGAGGATCGTTAAAACCCTTTGCGTGGATCATTAATGAATTCGACGCGACCACAATTTTGGCAGACAAATACGTGCAGGACGACATTTTTCTCCATTGCGGTATTAATTAATTCTTCATCTTGCCCACCGAGCAAAAAGTCAGCGGCTAGTCCAAAACCCCGCGATAAGCCGCCTGTGCGTAAAGCGTGCGCGCCATGGTAATTCATCGGGACGTGACAAGCGTGGCAGATGTGATCAGGCATTTGGGGTTGGGGATTAGGTATACCTTGTTGAGGATAAGGGTTCATTCCTTGCTGTTGTACATACCCGTTCATTCCTTGACCTTGTGGTGGGTAAGCCCCCATGCCTTGTTGTCCATAATTCCCTTGGCGCTGAGGATCAAACTCATTGCCAATGCCTTGGGCAAGGCGTTCTAATTCGCGAAAAAAGCTCATCTTTTTCCCTCCAGTGACGACCTCTCACGTACACAGTATACTACGAACGTTTGGCCGTCACTGCAAAGAATTAGAAAAAAAACTAGAGAACTTTTACTGCGCGTACGCAATCATCAAACTGTCCATGATGCGCTCCATCACAAAATGGTTTATTGTGTGAGTGTCCACAGCGGCACAAAGCAAATTGTTCTTTGGTCTCAAATCGGTTACCTTCCGCGTCAACTAACTCAACAGTTCCGCTGACGAGATAGGGACCTTTGTCACGAATACTAATTTTTACATCAGACATTTTTTCACCTCCCTTAACGAATGAGTGGAAGTAGGTGCTATACATTTCCATTGTAACGAAAAGTAAGCGGGGATACAATGTGGTGTTGAGTTCACGATGTTTGTCTTAATTGATATTGTGCCGAGATTAATCGTTTTAATGTAACAAAATAACACACTGATACAAAAAAGCATCAAAATATTTTCGTAAAAATGGCTAGATTGTACTTGTAATGTCATGTAATTTCTATGTTTTTTACTGGCGATGAGTCTATTCTTCTGTTATGTTGGTAGGGGAAATAGGGACTATAATGGGGGTGTGATGGTTGAACCACGTTCAATTATCCGCTGAGAAATCTAGACCCGCTCGTTACTTAAAATGGTTTGGCGTGTTTAGTTCAGTTGGAATGTTTATTATCAATTTTATTGGGTTTCTCGATACGCAGACGAATTCTGCGGAAGGATGCGGACCAGATTGGCCATTGTGCAATGGGCAAATTCTTCCATCTCTTAATAATATTCACGTGATAATCGAACTGATGCATCGATTTTTAGTTGGTTTTTTTGCGGTTGTAGCGGTTGTCTTTGTGGTATGGGCACTGATGAAATTTCGACGTTTTCGCGAAGTTCGCATTTTTGCGTGGTTTGCTATAGGGTTCATCGTCGTACAATCTTTGCTTGGCGCTTTGGCGGTTGTTTTTGTGAATCCGCCAGAGGTGTTGGCTTTACACCTAGGATTTGGATTGATTGCAATGGGGGCTATCGCACTTTTAACTGTATTTTTATTCCAATATGATCATTATGCCGCAGAAGAAGTGAGTGGTCTGAATTATCGAACTCAATTTTTGCCCAAATCACTCATCCACTTGATTCGCTGGACTTGGGTATATATGTATGCTGATATTTATCTTGGTTCTGATGTGGCGTTTCACAATGCAGGGACAGCTTGTACGGGTTGGCCTTTGTGCAATGGAGAAATTTTTCCTGGATTACTAGGCAATGTCGGTTTAGCTTTTGCGCACCGACTTGCGGCAATCGGATTTGCTGTTTTAAGTATTTGGTTGATGATTGCCTTAAATGGGGTAAAAAAGGAGCGGCCTGATCTCTACAAAGGTGCTCAAGCACTGTTTGTGATGATTTTATTACAAATTTTTAGTGGAGCTTGGGTGATTCTGAGCAATATTAGTCTGAATGCAGATTTGTTGCATGTATCACTGTTAATGGTTCTTTTTACAGTTCTAAGTTATCTTTTTTTACAAACGTATCCGTTTCGCGAAGCTACAGTTAAAAATTCATCAGAACGTGAAAAGCAGACGCTGCTGCATAGTTATAAATGAGTAAATGAACATCCATGAACCTCCGTCCGTCTACAATAGATAGAAGGCATGCTTGAAGTGGCGGAGGTTTAGGGCAGGTGCGGACAAAGAATGCGCAGGTTCAACATCTTCAATGGAAGCAAAAAATTACGCAATCGTGGATAATGTATGCCCTCGCTGGCATGACATTTCTCGCGGTTGCTATTTTCTTCTATTTAGATGAGCGCGGTGAAATGACCGCTATGATTCGCTCTTACGGGTTGATGGGTGTCATTATTGCTGTGTTTTTGATGGGAGCGATCTGTATGACGCCTATTCCTTCTGAAGGGTTGCTTCTAATTTTTCTCAAGGTTTATGGTGTTTTATATGGTCTTTTGTTTGCCTGGATCGGATCAACGCTTGGAGCGATTTCTATTTTCTTTCTCGCGCGATTTGTTATTCAACCTGTAGTAATTTCAATGATCACCGAAGAACGTTTACAGCAGATCGACCATTTTATTCGAAAACGTGGAACGAGCGGATTGTTGATCGCACGGCTGTTACCTATTCCTGCGGTTCTTGTTAATTATGCAGCAGGAATTCTCCCTGCCGTGCGTTTTTCTGGATATTTATGGACCGCTGTGGTGTCGCTCCTTCCGTATTATATGGGGACCGTTTTTTTGTTTTTAGGTATAATGAGTGGTCTTGATCACTGGTTGTTAATAGGGGGTGTAATCATTTTGCTCCTTATAGGAACTAGTTATTTTTTTAATCAGAAGGAAAAGAGTTAGAATAAGAGGAGCATAAGGGAGGCGTATGGGATGCAACTTGTAACATTTGAACATCAAGGAAAAATGAAATTAGGTGTTAAATTCGGAGAATTTCTGATTGATCTTGGTGCTGCTGCCAAAACTTTTGCACACTCCATGACAGAACAAGAAATCACTGCATATGCTGCGATTGTTGCTGGTGACATGGTGGGATTATTGCAAGTACAAGAAGAGGGGATAGCATTTGTACAAAAATTGGTTGACGCTGTGAGAACTGCACAGTTGCCTCCGCTCAATGAAATCCTGCTCGCACAACCGACAGTGCATCTAAAAGCGCCGTTGTTGCGGCCAGGGAAAATTATATGTGTAGGGAAAAATTACATAGATCATGCAACGGAGATGAATTCTGAACCACCTACCATCCCCATTTTGTTTGCTAAATTTGCGAATGTGATCAATGACCCTGGGGCTCCATTCACAAAGCCTCTGCAATCCTATCAAGTCGACTATGAAGCGGAACTCGCTGTGATCATCGGAAAGACAGCGAAATTTGTAAAGCGCGAAGATGCGTTTACGTACATCGCTGGCTATAGTTGTTTTAATGATTTGTCAATCCGCGATTTTCAAAGGAGAACATCGCAATGGTTACAGGGAAAGACATTTGACGGAAGCGGTCCACTTGGGCCATCTCTTGTAACAAGAGATGAAATTACAGATCCCCAAAATCTCACGATTCGCTGTTTTGTAAATGAAGAAATCAGACAACAGGCGAATACTGCGGAGATGATTTTTGACATTCCCTTTTTACTTGAATACATTTCTTCAATTATGACGTTAGAACCGGGAGATGTTATCGCGACAGGTACCCCAAGTGGCGTAGCTGCGGGCATGCAAGAGCCGCGATATTTACGTGCTGGGGATGAAGTGATCGTAGAGATCGAACGGCTTGGTCAACTGCGCACAGAGATCGTGTAGATTGAAACCTGTGGCAAGGGAGGGTATGAAAATTGTAGCAATAAGATGTCCTCCCTTGCTGGTTACCATCTACTCTTCATTATACAGGCAAATTCTTTAATGATAAGGTAAGTCCAGGCTGCCCGGGTTTCCAGTTTGCGGGGGTAGCCTTTTTTGTTTCGTCTTGATACTGTAAAGCACTTAATACGCGCATCAACTCGTCTGTACTTCGCCCCGTCCAGGCATCGTACATTGTGTAGTTGCGGATGATTCCGGATGGGTCGACGATGACCGTGACGCGCAGTTCTTGACCGATTGTTGGATCGTAGGCACCATAATCAATACCTACTTCATGCGTGAGATCAGATAACATAGGAAATTGAATTTTTGCGCCACTTGGATGGATTTTTTGAAATACATGGTGTACGCCAATGTCATCCGTGTCAATGGAGAAGACAAGCGTATTTTTCTCCAGTAATTGTGGATATAAGTCAGCGACCGCTGACAATTCAGTCGGTCAGATGGTTGAAAAATCACTCAGATAGAAAAATAGAATGATCCACTTTCCGCGAAAATCAGAGAATCGGACCCGCACCTCATTTTCATGATAATATCCTGGAAGTACAAAGTCCGGAGCTTCTTTACCTACGATGGGCATGGTAAGTGGCAATTTATTGACCTCCTCTATCTCTGGGATTTCGTTTCGTCGATCTAGTTTATGATTGCAAAACGCCCAAAGTGCGGAGTTAATTAGGCAGATTGACTGAATTCTGCATATTCTTTTGCTCTTGCTGAGAATGGTACGTGAACTTGCTTTGGATCGCAAAGAAAATAATTGCAGTGAGTGTAGAAAAGGTTGTCACCGCAAGGATTGGAGTAATTCCGAACCAGTCAAAAAGATTGCCAAACAACAGAGGTCCGATCAATCTGCCTGCACTTCCAAATCCACCGACCACACCAAGATAAAATGGAGCAGAAGTTCCCGTTGATTGTGTAATCCATGTAGGGACAGTAGGAGAGTTTAACATTTCACCAATTGTTGCAATAACCATCCCGATCATAAGATCGGGATATTGACTATGAAAAATCCACATGAAAAGAAAAGCGATCGCGTAAAACGATGCACTAGCCATAAGTCTGGCATCGAGGGATTTTGCAAAGGTTCGCCCAAACCACGTAGTAAAGGGTTGCCCCACTAAAATAACAAGGCCATTGATCGTCCAAAGGAAACTATATCTCGCCAGACTCATACCTCTTTGATTGAGATAAGGGGCAATGCCGGAATTCCAAGATGAAGTGGAAAACAAAATAAGCAGTAAACCTAGTGCTAAAAAGAGATATGCGCGAAAGTTTTTCAGCAAAGTAAACGGATGAGGTCGCACACTGTGATGTAAAAAAGCGCTGCACTCTTCATTGTTTGGAGCAATTGTTTGACGCTTAAGATACAAATAGAAAAAGATAGAGAAGCAAATCGTCGTTACTCCATTCAACAAAAATGTTAAATCAAAGGAAATCGCGGCGAGTAGGCCAGCAAGTGATGTTCCAATTGCAACTCCGATATTGTTACTTACATAAACAGTGTTAAAGAGTTGAAATTGCTGGTTCCTCCACTGAAATCCAATGAACGCACTAATGGCCGGCATCGTTATGGCGTTTAATAATCCATTTGTCGTCATAACGATCACATACGGAGACCACGCTTTTGCGAAAATTAAACCAAACTGTGTCAAACCGCTAAGCATTAGCGATCCGACAATTAAATTACGCGCGCCAAGTTTGTGATATAAACTTCCTCCTACAATCTGTCCAATAACGCCTGCTAGTGATTGAAAAAATAGAACGAGTCCAGCCTCTCCGTAAGAACGGTGAAGAATATTGTGTACATAGAGTGTGGTTAATGGCCACAGGAGGGCACTCCCAGTCGAATTAACTAAGCTGGCGATAATAAATACATACGCGTTTTTAGGGTAGGTACGGAAAAATGTAGAACTCCTATTTTTAAATAAATTCATAAATTCTCCTAAAAATGTATTTAAAGAACGTTGGTTAAAACATAACGCTCTCATCATACACGAAACTTTACCAGGTCTATAGTGGCAAAATAGATTCAAATCAATACTTGTTTTTAATGAAATCGTTCAAAAACTTCAATTTCCTAAAACATCCGTCTATCGTATGGTCGGTTCTTTGACGGATATGGGACTTTTGCAAAAGGAAGATGGAAAATACCGGCTAGGTTTAACTTTTTTACAATTTGGACTTCTGGTATCTGAACGTCTAGATGTTCGCAAAGTCGCGTTGCCTCTGATGTATTCCTTGCGCGATGAAGTTGGGGAAGCAGTAAATCTCATTGTTCGAGATCGTGATGAAGCGATTTACGTAGAAAAAGTAGATACTGAGCAACCTGTACGTGTTTATACACAAACAGGTCGCAGAGCGCCGATGTATGCGGGAGCATGTCCACGAATTTTGTTAGCTTTTTTACCTTTTCAGGAGCAGGAGCAATATGTGGGCAATGTGGAGCTTAAACCGTTAGCAAAAGGTACGATTACGGATCGTGCAGTTTTGCGTTCAGTGTTATCTGAATCGCGAATCAAAGGATATTCTATTAGTCATTCTGAATTGGAAAATGATACGTCTGCTGTAGCTGCCCCTATTTTTGACCATCGCGGTATGGTCATCGCGGGACTGAGTATTGCGGGGCCAACCACACGATTTGATGAGGAACGTGTTTGGACATTAGTAGAAAGAGTCGTCTTCTACGCGCATGAGTGTTCCACTCGACTTGGTTATAATGCATGAAAAAATCCATCTAAAAGCGGGTGACTGAGATGGTTCTAATTGGTGTTGGTATTGTGATTATAGGTTTCCTGTTGCGTTTAAATTCACTGCTCGTGGTTACTGTAGCCGGAATTGTTACAGGACTAGTTGCAGGTGAATCTCCGTATCAGATTTTGGTTGAGTTTGGAAAAGCTTTTACAGTAAATCGATATATGGCAATTTTTATTGCAACACTACCCGTGATTGGCCTATTAGAGCGAAATGGGTTGCGTGAACAAGCTGAAGTTTTAGTTTCAAAAATGAGAGCTGCAACAACAGGAAGATTATTGACACTCTATTTGTTTATTCGCGAAGTCGCTGCAGCACTTGGTCTTAGTGCGATCGGGGGACAACCACAGATGGTCAGGCCATTAGTTGCTCCTATGGCAGAAGGGGCAGCAGAAGCGAAATATGGAGATTTGCCTGATGATGTAAGACAAACAATTCGAGCTCATTCTGCGGCAGTCGATAATATTGGTCTATTTTTCGGGGAGGACATTTTTATTGCAGTAGGGGCAATTTTGTTAATGAATGGATTTTTTCAACAAAATCATATCTCGGCAAATCCAATTCTAATGGCGCTTTGGGGAATTCCAACGGCTATTTCTGTGTTTTTGATTCATAGCACAAGACTGTATCTACTAGATCGAGCTTTAAAAAGAAGATTAGGAAATCATGTGGACGTATCTACAATAAGCATGAGAGAGGGGATGCCTAAGTGATCATCACACTCGAAGCAGTTTATTCATTTCTTGGGATTATCACACTACTTGGGAGTGTGTATACTTTTTTGGATCGTAAAAATATTCGTCGCTTCACGTCAGGTTTGTTCTATCTTCTGTATGGTACCACATTGTTATTAGGTAAAATTCTCCCTCCCGCATTGATAGGGATTTTTGTCATGATCATGGTGGTTATTGCTGGATTTGGTGGGTTGAAGTTGGGGCATTATGGTGAGAATTCGTCTGAACAACGAGAGAGTAGTCGCCTCAGGCTGAAAAATCGCTTGTTTATTCCGGCGTTACTCATTCCTATCCTCACGGTAATCGGATCTGAAGGACTTATCGGAGTTAAGTGGTTTGGTCTATATCTGTTTGATCCAAAGAATGTGACTCTTATCTCTTTAGGAGTAGCAGCACTCATTGCATTAGTGGTAGGCTTGATGATAACAAAGAATTCACCCATTACATCAATCAAAGAATCACGGCGATTGCTCGAAGCGATTGGCTGGGCTGCAGTATTACCGCAAATGTTAGCGACACTTGGCACTTTATTTGATCGTGCGGGGGTAGGGAAAATTGTTTCGCACCTCGTGGTAGAAGTGATTCCTGCACATTCACTGTTTTGGGCGGTTTTTGCTTACTGTGTAGGCATGGCACTTTTTACGATGGTGATGGGCAATGCTTTTGCAGCTTTTCCGGTAATGACTGCAGGGATAGCTATTCCTTTATTGATTGGCCATTTTGGCATTGAAGCTAATCGCATAGCTGCGATTGGCATGTTTGCTGGGTATTGTGGAACACTGCTTACCCCTATGGCTGCTAATTTCAATATTGTTCCTGCCGCACTACTTGATTTGAAGGATAAAAATCATGTAATCAAGATACAAATGCCGACGGCGATCCTTTTATTGGCTGTAAATGTAATGCTCATGTATTTTGTTGCACGGTGAGAAATCGCGTTTGAATAAAAAGGTGCGGTGAAAAATGGAAAGACGAGTACTTCTTACTGGGTTTGATGCGTTTGGCGGAGAAACAGTAAATCCAGCCTCTGAAATTGTTAAACAGTTAAATGGAAAGGTGATCGAAGGGACTACCAAAATCTATGTGAAGGCGAGTGAAATTCCAACAGTTTTTGATCGGGCGCTTGATGTTTTAAAAGTACTGGTGCATGATTTTCAACCTCATGTTGTGATTTGTCTCGGTCAGGCGGGTGGACGTCCACATATCAGTGTGGAACGTGTTGCGATTAATCTTGATGATGCAAGAATTCCAGATAATGAAGGAAATCAACCGATTGACCAACCGATTCTCATCAAGGGCCCCTCAGCGTACTTTTCTACCTTGCCCATCAAGCGTATTGTGCGGGAACTGAAACAACTAGGTATCCCGGCATCAATTTCCAATACGGCAGGAACTTTTGTTTGTAATCATCTTTTCTATGGACTCATGCATTTTCTTACAACTGAATATCCGATAGGGAAGGGCGGGTTTATACATATTCCCTATTTACCGTCGCAGGTGGTAGATCGGGCTTTGCCTGCGATGTCTTTGGCTGATATGTTGGTAGGGATCGAAGCGGCGATTCGCGTTTCAGTAAGTGAGAATGAGGATCTTATTGTACCAGGTGGTACGGAAAACGGATGAGTGATATGGAGATCTATCCGCTTGGTGATTGTGCAGTCGTTATACAGTTTAGCAAGATGATTGAACCCAGTGTGCAATCCTTTATCCAAAAAGCGCAAAATGCGATCGAATGTCATCCGTTTTCTGGATTTCTAGAATGCACGCCCGCCTACACTACACTGACAGTTTTTTATGATCCTGTGGCTATTTCTTATGCAGAAGTCATTCAAAAATTGCGACATACGATTGCTCGTGTTTCTGAATCAGAAGTGACCCAATCTCGTATTGTATCAATTCCTGTTTGTTATGGGGGAGTATATGGCCCAGACCTTTCTTTTGTAGCACAGTATCATGGTCTTACGGAGAGTGAAGTCATAAAACTTCATACAAGCCCGGAATACCAGGTATTTATGATCGGGTTTGCCCCAGGGTTTCCATACCTCGGAGGACTCTCAAAACGCCTTGTAACACCGCGTAAAACAACGCCACGGTCGCAGATTCAAGCGGGGTCAGTTGGCATTGCGGGAGAACAGACAGGGATCTATTCAGTGTCTACCCCAGGTGGTTGGCAAATCATCGGGCGAACGCCAATCCAACTTTTTCATGTGGAAAATCATCCACCAAGCTTATTGCAGGCGGGAGATAAAGTGCGCTTTATTCCAATTACAGAGAGGGAGTACAAAAGATTAGAGATGGTGGGAATCAGGTAATGAAAGTTATTCGTCCAGGAATGTTGACCACTATTCAAGATTTAGGCAGGAATGGATTTCAAAAATATGGATTTTCTGTAGGTGGAGCAATGGATCCTGTGGCGTTGAGGATAGCCAATCTCATTGTGGGAAACCCCGAAGAGGAGGCGACTCTTGAGATTACAATGCAAGGACCCATTCTAGAATTTCAAGAGGATACTTGGATTGCTATTTGTGGGGCCCATTTTTCTGTAACGCTCAATGAGCATCGGATAGAGAATGAGCGACTCATATTTGTACAAGCGGGTTCAGTGTTGCAATTTGGTCCGCTTCTTAGTGGCTGTCGTGCTTACCTTGCAGTAGCTGGAGGATTTGAAGTACCTCGAGTGATGGGGAGTAAAAGCACGTATCTACAGGCGGGAATTGGGGGATTCTCGGGAAGGTCATTGCGCGCGGATGACATGCTTGCAATTGGTGCAGTCAAGCGCGACGATGATTTTGCAAGGGATGGGGTTTTACAGAAAACTAATTCAGCAGGCTATTTTTCATTTCCCTGGTTTATTCGCTCTGGTTTTTTTTCAGGGTATTCTTCGATTCAAACGGTGCGTGTGATTCGCGGGCGAGAATACGCGCGATTTCAAAGTGATAGTCAAGAACAGTTCTTTTCGTTAGATTTTCAAATTACAACTCAGTCTAATCGCATGGGATACCGATTGCGTGGTCCTCAGATGCTGTTGCGATCCCCGTATGAAATGTTGTCAACAGCAGTTACGATAGGCACTGTACAAGTGCCACCAGATGGAAATCCGATTATCTTAATGGCCGATCGTCAGACGATTGGAGGCTATCCAAAGATTGCAGAAGTCATCCGTGCGGATCTTCCTTTGCTTGCACAGCTAAAACCAGGGGACCGTATTCGTTTTCAAGAAGTCAGTATTGAGATGGCACATCAGTTATTACGAGCACAAGAACGGAAAATCGAGAGGATTAAAACTTCACTTCGTTTGGCGAAGCGTGATTGCTAAGGAGGTCAACCAGTGTGGATCAAATCGATATGAATTGTGATTATGGGGAAGGATTTGGGGTTTATCGTTCGGGTGAATCTCCAGATTTACTCAATTATGTTACGTCAGTCAATATTGCCTGCGGCTTTCATGCAGGCGATCCGCGTGTGATGAGGCAAGCTGTCACTTTAGCAAAGGAAAAGGGCGTAGCAATTGGCGCTCATCCAGGATTGCCAGATTTAGCTGGATTTGGTCGGCGCGAGATGAAAATTTCTGCACAAGAAGTACAAGAACTGATGATTTACCAAATTGGGGCGCTAGATGGATTTTGCCGTTCAGAGGGCATTTCCATGCAACATGTCAAGCCTCATGGTGCTCTTTATAATATGGCTGCCCGCAATGCACAATTAGCCGAAGCGATTGCGCGAGCCATCTATCTAGTAAATGATCAATTAATTCTATTTGGATTAGCAGGGAGTGAATTGATTCACGCCGGGCAACAAATTGGCCTGCGCACAGCAAGTGAAGCGTTTGCCGACCGGACTTATCAAATGGATGGGAGTTTGACGCCAAGGAACCAAAAAGATGCATTGATTCACGAGGTGGAAATCGCTGCAAATCAAGTATTGAAAATAGCGAAAGAAGGTCGGGTGCTGTCTCTGCAGGGCACTGAGGTTGTGCTTGATGCACAGACGATCTGTATTCACGGCGATGGCCCGCATGCACTTGAGTTTGCTGCTGCAATTCAACAAAAGTTGAAATTAGCAGGGATCTCTTTAGCTCCCGTTGGTCAAATGATAAGTTAGTTGAGCAATCCGGTCATTCAATCTCAAAGTTATCTAGGTGTAGATTTAAGTAAGTTTGGAGAAGGAGAAACGGATTCAAAGTTATAGACTTCGCGAATAAGATAAAGAGGGCGACCGCGCACTTCGTCATAGATGCGCCCAATATACTCGCCAAGAATCCCAAGCATCAGCAGTTGCATGCCGCCAAGAACGAGTAAAGCTACCATAATCGATGTCCATCCTTGAATTGTTACATTCGTGAAGAGTTTCATATACACAATAAGGATTGCACCGAGAAATCCCAGAATAGCTACAGTAAACCCTATTTTTGTGGCCCATTGCAACGGGCGAAAAGAAAAAGAGGTAATTCCATCCAAAGCGAATTTTATCATTTTTTTTAAGGGATATTTTGTTTCCCCCGCATAACGTTCATCCCGCACATAAGGAACACCAATTTGAGGATAGCCGGCCCATGCAACAAGTCCGCGAATAAAGCGGTGGCGTTCATGAATCGCAGATAGACTATCGACGACATTGCGATTCATGAGGCGGAAGTCCCCGGTATCAAGAGGAATATCAACATCCGTGAGACGTTGCATAGTCCGATAAAAGAGTTTCGCAGTCAATTGTTTAAAAAAAGTTTCTCCTTTGCGCTTAGCTCTCACCGCATAGACAACATCATAGCCTTGTCGCCATTGGTATATAAACTCTTTAATCAATTGCGGTGTGTCTTGCAGATCTGCGTCCATGATCACGACGGCGTCGCCTCTCGCGTGGTCTAATCCAGCTGTTACAGCAATTTGATGTCCAAAGTTGCGCGAGAAGTCAATTACTTTTACTTCAGCATGTTTTTTTGCTAACTTCAATAGTTCGCGCAGAGTTCCATCGCGCGAGCCATCATTGACAAAGATCAGTTCGTATGGAACTGCGATTTCGTCAAGAACTTCGCGCAATCGTGAATATAAGACATCAATTACTTTTTCCTCGTTATAGGTCGGAATGACAATAGACAAGAGGGATAATTCCTCTGTGCGTTTATGCACTGGCTCTTGTCCATTCTCTTTATTTGTTTCTTCAAGCGGGCGTTCAGTTAAATCTAACACGAAAAGATTCCTCCGTTCATGATTATGCGATCCAAATTCCATGGAAAAACAAATTCCCCAACATGCCGAGTCCTAGGGCGAATATCAATATGATTAAGGGAGTCGCTCGCAGACGCACGACAGTCACTGCTAAATAGACAAATCCAGGGAACAACATAAGAATATAGCGTGGAAAACTGACTAGATAGTCGTGTACATTTAAAGATGGCTCAGTAGCGGCAATCCAAAGAACGGTTATCGTGAATAACCACCATGAAAATTGTCGATAAGAACGTCGAATGTATCGCATTCCAAGTATGACCATCCAAATGGCTAGTGTAACCGTTGTTAGTTCGACGAGATCATATTCATGATACCACCCGGTCGAATGAAGCATTTTTACCCAAGTGAAAGAGTACGTCTCCCAAAGCGGCATATAGTGACGATCCCAATATTTTTCCGCAGTCAAGAAAGCCAATAAATGACCCGTGTGCGCTTTTAGATACACCATATAAAAAAGTAAGAAAAGAACTGGAAGGGTGAGCGCAAACACTTGGTGATTCAGTCGTTTCCACCATGTGCTTGTCCAAAAGCGTAAATTCATTTTACGGTAGCGAAGGTACTCAAAAAATAAGATAAGATCGAGAAAAACACCCGTATTGCGAGTGAGAGTTGCAAGTCCTGCCAAGATGCCTGCACTCCAAAAACGATTAGCCATTGCTTGTTCAACAGCAAAGACACAAAAAACCATGAAGAGAGATTCTGTATACACTGCATCAAAATAATAGCTTGTAGGGAAAAAAGCAAATAATAAAATTGATGCGCGAGCAGTCTTAGTGCCAAATTCAGTGTCTGCGATGCGTCCAATATAATATAAGAAGAAAATAAATGCGAGAAAAGAGATGAATACGCCACTGAGTGTATAAGAAAAGCCTGTTACATCGTGTAAAATCCGTATAAAGAATGGATAGAGCGGCCAAAAAGCCGTTTGTTTTAAAGTAGTAAAACCGCTCTTCGCGATTTCTAGATACCATCCAGAATCCCAATGCTTATAATAACCTAAAAACAGATTGTATATCGTAATTTTTTGCCTGTGCAAAAGTAATTCTAAAAGTGCATAAAATGTAAGCCACAGGCGTTGCGCTAGCGCTATAGCTACAGCAAAGAGGAAGAGTTCTTTTGCAGATCTACGCTGTAGATCTTTTGTTTGAGTAAGTTTTGTTGAAAGATCGATGTCTGATAGACTTTCAGTGGTAAAGACCAAATAGCGATTCGATAAGTATCCAATGACTGTCATAGGGATGATGTTAATCAGTTGTGCAATGTAAGCGATGTGTAAGCGATGAAGAATGAGGTGAAGGGTAATCTCGCTTAGGACGAGCACAAGGAGATTGATAACGAGAAATCTTTTAAAATAGGAGATGTGTCGAATCGATGGTTGAAAAGTCCATCGACTATTCACGACATAACTGCTAATCATCCCAAGCAGATATCCAATGGCAAGCGCATAGCTAGGAAGCACGTGGATGTAAACGAGGCCACTAAAGACTATATACGTGATCAAAGTGTTGAATACGCCAGTCAAAGCATATTTTATAAAGGTCCAAATTTCCGCGCGCTGTGTTTTTATAAAACGGGAGAACGCCATGGTGCCTCCTTGATTGGAAAAGATCTGATTAGACTATAGCAAAAGAGCGTAGGGCAATCAAACGATGCAATGGAACAATTCATTTGTTACATGTTTTTCAATGATTTTTTAATGAAGAGCAGGTAAACTGATAGAAGATGAACTTGTCGTTCCTATGAAAATGTTGGGACAACAAGATGGGATCGTGCGTGAAAGGAGGAATTCTAAGTGAAATCGAGAAAACCTAGGCACATTGGAACTTTGTTTGGGATAGGACTTGTGGGGATTGGAGCTGCTTCGCTACTCGCGCATGGTACTCATGCAGGGCTAAAAGAACAAGGAACAATCAGCGAAGCGAAACATTATGCAACAGATCAGTGGTCATTTCCTGCAATGGCTGGAACTTCGCAGAACTGGGCAGGTTATGTCGTTCAGCCATCTTCGTTAGCAAATGGAGAGAGTAGTGTGACAGGGAGTTGGACGGTTCCTGCGATTTCAGGCAACCCCAATGGGAATGATGCGCAGTGGATCGGTTTGGGGGGTGTGTCGAGCCACGATTTGCTGCAAATGGGGACGGTAGAACAGATGCAAAATGGACAACAGACATCTTATGTTTTCTGGGAGAAACTACCCCACGCTGCAGATGAAATGTTGCCCATTTCCCCTGGAGATCAAATTTCTGCAAAAATTATTCCGATTGGATCGAATACATGGCGGCTTACAGCGATAGTTACCCCGCGCCAAGGACAACCCTACGCAAAGTCAATCGTTGTTTCGCTAAGTTCTTCTTATGTAAGCGGAATCGAAACGTCCGCTGAGTGGATTAGTGAGGATCCATCCAATCAAAATCATAATTTATTGCCGCTAGGAAATATGGGAACGATCACTTATCGAAACGCAACAGTGAATGGGCAGCCGATTGCCTCGCCTGGAAATGAAGTGGAACCTCTCGAGATGGTAGGGACGTATGGAACACCCGAGATGATGCCAACGAAACTGAGTGCAAACGGGGAAAGTTTCCGCACGGTAATGGCTCATACGTCAGAAGGTGTGCAAAATATCGGAGGTGACAATGGGGGCTACACGATTGTCATTCCAGGTATTGGGACGATTCGCGGGATGGGAGGATTTAATGGTTTTGGTGGGTTAGGCAATGGATTCCCTGGTTTCGGGAATGGATTTGATTGGGGAACTCCGAGTGTATGGCCTCAAGGATTTCCTTCTCCACAACAAAGTCTGCAGATTTTACAGCAGTGGGTTGCACAACAAACTCAAGCGCTGCGCCAAATCGAGCGTCCAGAAGTAAATGTGTGGCCCGGAGGATTCAGTATTTCTTGGTCTTCCGTTACTCCGTAATCAGATATCTGTCGCATGATGCGAGATGGCAGCGTTTGATCGTCGCCATCTCGCACGTTTGTTTTAGCAGGAATTTGTCGGGATAAGTCGAATTGTGTAAGGAGCGTGAAAGGAGCAACTTGATCCATGAAGATAAAGCGAAGTGCTGGAAAAGCGAAAGTCAAAAAAGAAAATTCCGAGCGTTGGTTACTTACATACTCAGATTTAATCACCTTATTATTGGCGTTTTTTATTATTATGTATAGTATAGCGAGTTTAAACCAAGGTAAATTTCGTCAATTGGCAGAATCTCTACATACTGCATTGTCAGGAACAAGTACTCCGATTAGTTTTACTACTTCAGGAGGAGAACACAGCCTTTTAAAAAATACGTCATTGACTCCCGAACAACAAGGGCAAGTTGCCCAAATTGTAAAGGAAAATCGAGTGTTTTCAGATATTTATCACCAGTTGGAACAGTATATTATAGATCATCATTTGCAAGCCAATGTGGAGGCTGTGGATGAGCCACGCGGTATTCGCGTCGCAATCCATTCTGATGTGTTGTTTGATAATGGATCTGATCAATTGCGTCCGCAAGCACTACAAATTTTAAAGGGATTAGTCCCCTTTTTAAACAAGGTGACGACTCGTGTGCAAGTGAATGGGTACACAGACAGCATACCGATTCACACACAACAGTTTCCTTCAAATTGGTTTTTGTCGGTCGACCGTGCGGCGGGAGTTGTCTCTTATTTGATCGAGCAGGGGATCGATCCAAAGCGCTTATCTGCGCAAGGATTCAGTAAGTATCGTCCAGTAGCAAGCAACGCAACGGCGTCAGGTAGACAAGCAAATCGTCGCGTCGATATTGTACTCTTACACAGTTGGGCATGATTATTCATGCGTTTTTGTACTTGTCACTCGCAAGAGTTCACTAACCGTGGTGACTCGAAAATGGCGCTGTTCCAGTTGAGGAAATATTGTATGGAGAGCGGTTACGGTGTTGCTTTGGTTTCCTGCTCCATCATGAAAAAGGACAATATCTCCAGGGTGTAGATGGTCAACTACTTGTTTTGCGATCGCTGATGCTTTGCGGCCACTCCAATCGCGGGTATCCTGATCCCATGCCCAAAGAATAATTCGCAAGCCAGTTTGTTTGGTCGCTCGTCGGATACCTGAATTCACAACGCCCATCGGAGGACGAAAAAGTGTGGGATAACTCCCGGTAATATTATACACCCTTTCTTGTGTGAGTTGGATTTCTTGCAATGCACTTGCAGGAGTCCAACTTGGTGGATGGGAGTAGGAATGATTTCCGATTTCATTCCCGTTTGCGATCTCCATTTTTATGAGATTAGGATAACGTTCCGCTTTCCGTCCAATTACAAAAAAAGTGGCGTTTGCATGATGTTCTGCGAGTTCCTTAAGGATCTTTGGAGTAAAATTTGGATCAGGGCCATCATCAAAGGTAAAGGCTACAACAGGTTGTGTAGTGGGTATGCGATGTAGCAAATCAGGATCAGAAAATTCCGTCCGAGTTGTGGTAAGTGCAAGGAACAAAGAACTCGATGCGATTAAATTCAAAATTATAGAATGTGTCACTGTGCTGTCTCCCGTCTATTTACACAAGGCATTACAGTCGTCATATAAATTACTTTCAAGTTCCTGATATAGTGTAAGCAAATATTCTGGGATGTATTCAGGGACGTCTCGGGAGTGTTTTAACAGAAGGTGGGTACTGCTTGTTCGTTTTTGCAATCAGAGGTTTTCTGCACAGGATTGTCACAGCATTTTTTGCGATCCTGGCGTATGAATTGCAATTTCATTTCCTGTAAAACAAGACTTTGTCGAAAAAGTTCAATGGGGCAGTTTGCACAGTGAATGGTTCCGTATTCACCGCATAAATGATCACAAATATGATTTGCTTGATCAGTAGTTTCAACCGTGCGAGTTGCGATTCTTTGGTAAAAATGCGTACGTGGATGTTGCAGACGTCGTAGTCGCAATGGCATACTGGCGTCTGAACTCCAGTGGTTAAAACGATGGATGTTCATATTTTTTTAAGGCTCCTACAGGGTAAGTTTGTTTGCTAGGGAAATGAATTTATACTAAGCACAATGCTCATTAAACAATGTCGGGCGTTGCGTGTAAATAGCAAATCGTGTCTGAATCTGTCGAATATCCCCCACAAAGAAAACGCGAAATTTTTCGTGAATTTATCATTGGTGCCGCCGAAATTTCGTACTGCACAGTGCGCGGGTGAACTAGAATGAAGAACATGAGAATATCGTTTCGCTTGGAGAAGTAATTTTTGATTGTAATTCCAGCTTCGATTTTCTGCAATCAGGTGGATTGATCAGATATGCTGTGCCCGATGGTTTTTTTCCTGACGAAGACTATCAAAAAGGGGTTCAGGTTGGAGGACCTGGACCCATCGCCCCCCATAGAAATAAAGACGAAAGACTCGGTTTCGTTTCCCTAATCGTTGATGCGTTTAAAGCTATATGTAGAAAAATAATGCGTCTGCCTTCTTGGAATACCAGGGAATTAACCAAACAATAGGTTGGGGATGTTTATACGACGAGGGATTTTAACGCCTCTATTGCTTAGAGGCAGCATCCCGGAAAACGTACGTAGACTACAGAATGCAAATACTCGATATGGGGGAATAGTCTATGCCTACTACAGATTGGCCTGAAGATTTACCAGTGGCAGAGGTTAGAATCGCATGTCCAACGGATAAATTAGACGAAGTTGTTCGCTTTTACACGGACGGGATCGGATTGAAGCACATCGGAGGTTTTAAAGGACATCAAGGTTATGATGGTGAAATAGTGGGATTACCGGGAATCAGTTATCATTTAGAGTTCACACAACACGTGGACGGAAGCCCTTGCCCTGCACCTACCAACTGGGAAAAAGATGGAGTCACAATCGAAGATCCAGATGGTTGGCGAGTTGTCCTTATGAGACGGAGCTACAGCTGAGAACGACGATCACTACCCTTAAAAAGGTCTATTGGAACGACTTATTCAGCAAAAATGATACGCGTGGCGACATTGCAGACATAGATGATTAAG
The DNA here is from genome assembly GCF_003144315.1 of Sulfoacidibacillus thermotolerans. Lineage (GTDB taxonomy): Bacteria > Bacillota > Bacilli > Alicyclobacillales > SLC66 > Sulfoacidibacillus > Sulfoacidibacillus thermotolerans. The sequence continues at coordinate 148,506 of NZ_MPDK01000004.1, forward strand.
TTTGTTTTAGGTCATTGGGAGGTTGTGATGATAGGACTAGATAGTCTTCTCAGTGCAATGGTTATCGTTTTAGAAGGCAAGTTTGGTCAAATTTTAATCTTGAACCTTGACTTCACCCACAATCGCTAGAGCAAAGTCATTGACCCACATTACGAGTTTCGTGACGATACTAAATTTTACAATTCTAGCTCGTCCTCATACTCTTATTGAGCGGCTGATTAGGCATCCCGTTGGGGATTTTAACGATCTTGCTTGGGTTTTGCCGACAAACTGATTCACAGTAGCGGCTGTCGTCATCCCTGTTCTCTTGTGGGTGCTAATTGCCGTCGTGGCTTCGTATTTCTACGCCCGACAAGGGTTTAAACAGTTTTTATTGAATCTATCTAAAACTAGGTTATACTATTCATATGGACAGATTAGCAACGATAGGTGAAGCCTCAAAGATACTTGGAGTCTCCATCTCGACGCTCCGTCGTTGGGAAAAAGAAGGGCGTTTGCAACCGGATGAAATTACTCCTGGAGGCCATCGCCGATACGATCTGGTCAAACTACGCCCTGAACTATTCCGTCTTCAGCGGAGCGACAGAAAAACCGTAGCCTACGCCAGAGTTTCGAGCCATGATCAGAAAGAGGACTTGGAACGTCAGAAGCAAGTCCTTGAAATGTACTGCGCTGCACAAGGGTGGACGTTCGAGGTCGTTGCTGATCTTGGATCGGGAATGAACTACCACAAAAAAGGCTTACAACGACTATTGAACGCCATTTTGCAAGACGAAGTAGGCAGGTTGGTCATTACGCATAAAGACCGACTTCTGCGGTTTGGAGCAGAACTTGTCTTTGCTATTTGCGAGGCGAAAGAAGTGGAAGTGGTCATTCTCAACCAAGGCGAAGACACGTCGTTTGAAGAAGACCTTGCCAAGGATGTACTGGAAATCATTACGGTGTTTTCTGCGCGTCTTTATGGTTCTCGTTCACGCAAGAATCAGAAATTGCTTGAAGGCATGAAGAAGGTGGTTGACGATGCACAGAAGCCATAAGATTGCGCTTGATCCGAATCACAAGCAAGCCACCTATTTTGCCAAAGCCTGCGGTGTAGCGCGGTTCGCCTACAACTGGGGACTTGCCGAGTGGAAACGCCAATACAAGGCGGGGGAAAAGCCAACGCAAGCCTCGCTTCGTCGGCAACTGAATGCCATCAAGCGTGAACAGTTCCCTTGGATGCTCGATGTCACGAAAAACGCACCACAAATGGCGTTGATTCACCTTGGTGGTGCGTTTGAGCGGTTTTTTCGAGGCGAAGCGAAGTATCCGACCTTCAAGAAGAAAGGGATTCATGACCGGTTCACGCTCACCAACGATCAGTTTGCCGTTTGTGACAAGCGCATTCGCGTTCCGAAGTTAGGTTGGGTACGCATGCGAGAAACCTTGCGATTCTCTGGCAAGATCATGTCAGCCACCATTTCGCGAGAAGCAGACAAGTGGTTTGTGAGTCTCACGGTAGACACGGAAGATGCGCCGCCGATGTGCGAAAACCAAGCAATAGTCGGCGTGGATTTGGGTGTTAACCGATTAGCTACCTTGTCCGACGGTACATTCGTGACAGGTGCAAAGCCTCACAGAGCACTCTTGAATCGTTTGCGTCGATTGTCCCGTTCTCTATCACGCAAGCAAAAAGGCTCCAAGAATCGGGCAAAAGCCAAGCTGAAACTTGCGAAGCTCCACGCAAAGATCGCCAATATTCGCAACGACGAACTGCATAAACTCACCACCCGCCTAGCAAGTCAATACGGTGTGATCGTCATGGAGGAT
>NZ_MPDK01000040.1 GCF_003144315.1 Sulfoacidibacillus thermotolerans
GCAGGGTCCTGGGAGAGTAGGTCGTTGCCAGACAACATCGATACACTACGCAAAAGGCACACGCAAAGTAACAGAGCGTGTGCCTTTTGCTGGGTGTCTACTGCTATCAAGTCATCGTGTTCTCAATGCATCGCAAATAAATCTCTGACATACTCATGAATCATGTTTTCCGTTCGTTTACATAACATTTGAATACTTATAGATTCTAGGGTTGTCTCATCACCTATGATATCATTCCACTCTAATGGATAATAACGACTCAGCATACTTAAGTGAAATAAGAGAATAAAATGGATGAATGGTTCTTGGAAATAGTGCTGTAAGGTATAGGGCCATGGAAGTTGGGGACCTATCAGATAAAGTACTTCTGTTTGATGTGTTGATTTTAGTATTTCGGAATATGACTCGCATTCATTCAAAAAGTAAAAGGGCGTACGACCTACTCTTATTGTTTTGTCCACATCCAACTCTAGATGAATGATTTCATCATGAAATTGCATAGTTTCAATCATTTTTATCGGATCGATTCGATGAATCCATTGATCGAATTGTTCGATGGTTATTTTCCACTCGGCGAGTTGATGTCTAGGTAGAATAAAAATTCTCTTTTGATTGTGATATTGAATTGTATCTGCATATAGTTTCTGTGTTACAAATCCTAATTGTTGAAACAGTGAACTTTGTGGAACCATAGACCATAGTTCGCTTATTTGGATCTGTATACCTGCTATGGAAGATGGATCATTAGGGAGTAAATCAGTTTCTCCCAATCCCTTTTGAAGTTGGTATAGATCGTGCATGGCTTCATACCAAGCGATAAATGTCCCGTGCTTTTCAATGCGAATTATATCTTCCAAATATGAATATATCCTCTTTTTTGGGGTTTTTATTGAGATGCCATGCTTTTGAACATGCCGCAAATGGTCGAATTGGGGGTAGGTTAAAATAATTACCGCTTTCGCTAAGTGATTCAGAGCATAATACAGAAGGATAGGGCGAGTTCTGATTGAACATTTTGCTGCGTCGGTAAGTAAGATGTTCATTTGCCGTATGCTGTTAGATAGTGCATAGTAACTATCAAAGGAAGGTTTAGTGTGCTCATGATGGCGATGAATAAATCGAATGGTATCTTTAACGACTAGGGGATTCTCAAATGATTGTAATGAAAATGGGTGGATGAATTTGTCCATAAACTTCAATTATTCCCTTCAGCTTAGAGTTGACATGGTCTATCTGGCTATGTAGACTTACACATAATATCTACCGGAATCTTAGGTTGTATCCAAACTGAGGAGGTTTATTTGTGAACCGCTGGGAAAGTAAATTTAAAGCGGAGGGTCTCACATTTGATGATGTGTTATTGCTTCCGGCTCGATCTAATGTATTACCGCGAGATGTCGATTTGTCTACCTTTTTGACGAAAAGAATAAAATTAAATATTCCGTTGATTAGCGCCAGTATGGATACTGTTACAGAGTCCAAGCTGGCGATTGCCATAGCAAGAGAGGGTGGCATGGGAATTATTCATAAGAATTTATCGATCTCAGAACAAGCTGAGGAGGTCGATAAGGTTAAGCGTTCAGAGAGCGGTGTAATAACGGATCCCATCTATCTAACACCAGATCATCCGATCTATGATGCAGAAGCAATCATGGCGAAGTATCGAATTTCTGGTGTACCTATCGTGGATGGAGAACGGCGGTTGGTTGGGATCTTAACGAATCGCGATTTGCGTTTTGAGAAAAATTATAGCCGATCAATTGGTGAAGTCATGACACGTGAACCCTTGATCACGGCGCCTGTGGGAACTACGTTGGAGAAAGCAAAAGACATCTTGCAACAACATAAAGTAGAGAAACTTCCAATCGTAGATGAAGAAGGTGTGTTGCGAGGTCTCATTACAATTAAGGATATTGAAAAAGCAAAACAATTCCCAAATGCTGCAAAGGATCGGCATGGGAGGTTACTTGTTGGAGCGGCTGTTTCTACTGGTGGTGACGCGTTAGATCGCGCAGAAGCATTAGTACAAGCAGGTGTCGATGCGATTGTCGTAGATACTGCGCATGGACATTCTGAAGGCGTTATTCAAATGGTAAAAACATTGCGCGCCAAATATCCTGAGTTAAACTTAATTGCTGGAAATGTTGCAACAGGAGAGGCCACGCGTGATTTAATCGAAGCAGGGGCGGATGCGGTAAAAGTTGGAATTGGGCCCGGCTCAATTTGTACGACGCGTGTAGTTGCGGGCATTGGAGTTCCGCAAATTACAGCCATATATGATTGTGCATCTGTAGCAAGGGAATATGGGATTCCGATTATTGCTGATGGCGGTATTAAATATTCAGGGGATATCGCAAAAGCGATCGCTGCTGGTGCAAGTGTTGTCATGATTGGTAGCTTATTTGCAGGAACAGAAGAAAGTCCAGGCGAGATGGAGATTTATCAAGGGCGCAGTTTTAAAGTTTATCGTGGAATGGGCTCAATTGGTGCAATGAAAGCTGGGAGTTCGGATCGTTATTTTCAAGAACAAAATAAAAAATTGGTCCCTGAGGGAATCGAAGGTCGAGTGGCTTATCGTGGACCCCTAAGTGAAACTGTATATCAATTGGTAGGTGGGCTTCGAGCGGGGATGGGATATTGTGGGGCACGTACGATTGAGCAGTTACAAAACGAAGCCCAATTTATCAAGATCACTGCGGCAGGATTGCGTGAAAGTCATCCTCACGATGTGCATATTACTAAAGAGGCGCCAAATTATAGTGTATAACTAATGAGGGATGACTCTTGGAAATATGGGCACATCGGGGTGCGAGCGCAATCGCGCCTGAGAACACTATGGCAGCTTTTATTAAGGCTTTTGAAGCTGGAGCTCATGCAATTGAAATTGATATTCAACGCTCTGCGGATGGTGTGCTTGTAGTAATTCATGATGAGACGGTAAACAGGACAACCCAAGGGCGCGGTTACGTATATTCCGCGCCTTTTTCATGGCTCAGACAACTCGACGCCGGGTATAAGTTTTCAGCGCGATTTCGTGGAGAACGTATTCCTACATTAGAAGAAGTCCTATCTTTTGTTGAATCAACTTCTTTATCGCTTAATATTGAATTAAAGATGGGGAAAATGATTTATCACGGCATCGAGGAGCAGGTGCTAGCTGAAATTAAGCGCCACGGGCTCACAAATCGAACGACCATCTCCTCTTTTTACTATCCGAGTTTATTGCGAATTAAAGAGTTGGATGAGGTTCAGCCGATTGCGCTGTTATGTTCTAAATATAGTCCGGTTGCACCGAGCTATGCTAAACAGTTTGGAGCTGAAGCTGTTCACCCACATTGGCGGACTGTCACTCCATCTTATATGAATGAAGCTTTACAACAGGGGATTAAAGTTAGACCTTACACAGTCAATGACTTACATGTGGCAAAAGTGTTTCAAACATGGGGAATTGATGCCATAATTACGAATCATCCACAGCGACTGCGCAGTGTCCTTGGGGTGGGATAACCAAGAATTGTGCACATTATGATATAATTCATGAAGGAAATTCAGGGATGAGCTATTCTTCGGATTTCATGAACAAATTTTTGCTAAAAGAGCGCAGAGAGAAGCGTATAGGAGGGGCAATATGGGTACAACAGTTGGTTCGGAACGCGTCAAGCGCGGAATGGCACAGATGCAGAAAAATGGTGTGATTATGGATGTTATTAATGCAGAGCAAGCGAAAATTGCTGAGGCTGCTGGAGCAGTTGCTGTGATGGCGCTTGAACGCGTGCCTTCTGATATTCGCGCTGCAGGTGGTGTGGCTCGCATGGCTGATCCAAGTATTATTGAGCAAGTCATGAAAGCCGTCTCTATACCTGTGATGGCGAAATGTCGTATTGGTCATGTCGTGGAAGCGAGGATTCTCGAATCACTCGGGGTAGATTATATTGATGAAAGTGAAGTCTTGACTCCAGCGGATGACAAATTTCACGTCAACAAACGTGATTTTACGGTACCGTTTGTGTGTGGGGCGCGCGATTTAGGCGAAGCATTGCGTCGAATTGCAGAGGGTGCATCTATGATTCGGACCAAAGGGGAACCTGGCACAGGGAATATTGTAGAAGCAGTAAAACATATTCGCATGGTGCAAGGTCAGATCCGCAAGGTCGTTTCGATGTCTGAGGATGAATTGGTTGCCGAGGCTAAAAATATTGGTGCGCCGTTTGAACTGTTATTAGAAGTGCACAATACCGGAAAATTACCTGTTGTGAACTTTGCGGCAGGCGGTGTAGCTACTCCAGCAGATGCTGCGCTCATGATGGAACTCGGTTCCGATGGAGTGTTTGTAGGTTCAGGTATTTTCAAATCTGAAAATCCTGAGAAATTTGGTCGTGCTGTTGTTGAAGCAACGATGAACTATAAAGATTATGATCTACTAGCTAAACTGTCAAAAGATTTAGGGACGCCAATGAAGGGTATTGAGCTTTCTACTCTGCAAGCAAATGAGCGGATGGCAGATCGCGGTTGGTGATGAGTGTGACAGTTAAAATTGGTGTTTTAAATGTGCAAGGTGCTGTTTCGGAACACGCAATTCATGTAAGTAAAGTTGGAGCTGAACCTGTATTAGTGAAACATGCAGATGATTTAACAGGACTGCATGGTCTCATTTTACCTGGTGGAGAAAGTACTACGATTGGAAAATTGATCCGCAAATACGGTTTGTTTGAGCCGATCATCGAAGCATCCCAACAAGGATTACCTATATTTGGTACGTGTGCAGGAATGATCTTGTTGGCGAAGCGAATTGAGGGATCAGAGGAGCCACATCTAGCTCTAATGGATGTTTTGGTTAATAGAAATAGTTTTGGCAGACAACGGGATTCTTTTGAAGCTGACATTTTTGTTGAGGGAATGAATCAAGATCCATTTCCTGCAGTGTTTATTCGTGCGCCTCACGTTGTCAAAGCAGGACAAGGTGTACAAATACTTGCAACACTGGATGATCGCATTGTTGCCGTACGAGAAAATCACCTGCTTGCTACAGCCTTTCATCCAGAACTTACAGATGATCTGCGGATGCATCAGTATTTTAAACAGATGGCTGAGTCATACCAAGCTAAGTAACATCGTGAGGGAGGGGAACCTCCCTCATTCATGGCAAAGTTACAGTCTATAGAAGGAGGGATGTCCTTTGCACATTGGAGTCGCCTGTAAAAGTGAGTCATTAGCTTCAATGCTGCTTTCTGTTATTCCTCATGATTACAGAGTGATACAGTTAGATATGAGTTCCTCCTTGACAACGACTTGCCGCGATTTAAAACTTGATGTGATGTTTTACGAAGCGCTTTATCCCACACGGTCTGAATACGCAAAATGGAGAGAGATATCTAAATTTGAGAACACAGATCTGGTGCTTATTGCCCATGGGGCGGAACGTTTTAAAGAGTTAGTTCCAAACTTATATGGTGTAATCGAAGGAACTCAGGAGAAATTATCTGTAGATGTCTTAAAGATTCTTGCACGGGTTAAACAAGATCGGTTGTCTCAACCGCGGCATACTCTTGCTATTCCATCTTTTGGTGAATCCCTTGTTGTTATGCATGGCAGGAGAATTGTATTGACACGAACAGAAATGGCGGTACTTCGCGCATTAATTGAAGCAAAGGGCCACTATGTATCTGCAAAACAATTGGTACATACCATTTGGGGAGATACGGGAGTAGGAAAAAAGGAAGATCTATATGTCTACATCTCGCGGTTAAGGGAAAAACTTGAAGATGATTCTTTGAAATCACGATTGATTGTATCTTCACGAGGTATGGGGTATGCATTTCTTGGCGATGTAAATATGTTACGATCACCAACAAGTTCAGATTAAAGATGAAACGCTATACGGTTCAAGATATAGTCTTTTTATGAGTATAAGGAGTGGAATTCATGTTAGACGCCAAGCTTTTGCGCCAAAATCCAGAACGGGTTAAAGAAGCACTGACAAGGCGCAATGAGTCTGAAGAGACGTGGAATTTATTTCACCGTTTTGCAACGCTTGATCGCGAATGGAGAGAGTTTACGGCACAAGTTGAAACGCTTCGCGCACGCCGAAATGCCATGTCACAAGAGGTTGCTGTTCGCAAAAAAAATCGTGAAGATGCTTCTGATTTAATTGAAGAAACACGCCTTATTGGTGATCAAATTAAAGAATTAGATGATAAAATTCGAGGCTTGGATGAAGAGATTGAATTTATTCTCATGCGTTTACCTAATCTTCCACACGAATCTGTCCCCTATGGAAAATCAGAGGAGGATAATCCGGAGATCAGGCGTTATGGTGCAATTCCGAATTTTGCATTTGAGCCTAAACCGCATTGGGAGATCGGTCAAAATTTGGGGATTCTTGATTTTGAACGGGCTTCGAAAGTAACAGGCTCTCGTTTCGTGTTTTATATTGGTCTAGGTGCGCGTTTAGAACGGGCGTTGTTAAATTTTATGATGGACATTCAAACCTCAGAAAATGGTTATGTAGAGGTTTGGCCTCCTTATTTAGTAAATCGGACAAGTATGGTGGGGACGGGGAATCTCCCGAAATTTGAAGAAGATGTTTTTCGAATTGATGATCTAGATTATTTTTTAATTCCGACAGCTGAAGTACCTGTCACGAATCTTCATCGAGATGAAATTCTTTTAGGAAATGCATTGCCTATAAAATATGCTGGATTTAGTGCCAGTTTTCGTTCGGAAGCAGGGGCGGCTGGTAGAGATACACGTGGTTTGATTCGATTGCATCAATTTAACAAAGTGGAGTTAGTTAAATTTGTTGCACCTGAAACGTCTTATCAGGAATTAGAATTGATTGTGCATGATGCAGAGGTTGTTTTACAGCGCTTACAATTACCATATCGTGTAATTGAAATTTGTACAGGGGATCTGGGCTTTAAAGAAACGAAGAAGTATGATTTAGAGGTATGGTTGCCATCGGCTAACATGTATCGAGAAATTTCTTCGTGCAGTAATTTTGAGGATTTTCAAGCGAGGCGAGCAAATCTTCGATTCCGTCGGACAGAGAAGGCAAAACCAGAATTTGTTCACACATTAAATGGATCTGGACTTGCATTGGGTCGTACGGTCGCTGCTATTCTTGAGAACTATCAAGAAGCGGATGGATCTGTACGAATTCCTGAGGTGCTACGTCCATATTTAGGTGGTATAGAACGAATTTCTCCTGTCGTTACTTGATATACCCGGTATTTCCGGGGGAATAGAGACCCCTTGCAAATCTGTCAGGTTGCTTCTACGCGTAGCATTTGCTACGCGTTTTTTATTATTTTTGGGCGCGTATTCATGAGAGCGTGCATATAGTGTCGTATCGAGAGCGGTGTCCTGTCGTGATGCTCATTTAAAAAGGATTCAATAAGGAGAGAAGATCTGTGGTGACAAAAAAAACGGGCCCAAGAATTATTTTGAATCACATAGAAGATTCTTCGACAAAAACACAATCTGGTATTCAACCGATTCTTACAGCAGGTTCTGCTGCTTCACGTAAGAGTACGGCAAAGAAGCAACGCACACGGCATCCAAATACAAAACCGAGGCATGATGCTCATGTTGCTTCTGCTAAGGAAGCTACAGCGGCACAAGATATGACTCCGACAGTGCCTGGAAGTTCACAAAATCAAAGTTCTTCGAATGAGCCTACAAAGATTTATTTGCGATCCTTTACTTTTGAAGATGAAGCAATGATTACGAAGTTTACACAAGATGAGATTGCCCCAATTTTCAAAGAGACATATGGCATCGATCTGGATATGATGACGGTCTTAAATTACGTTCGTTCGGCACAAACGCGTATGATTCTTGTAGAAGATCAAGTTGCTGGCTATGTTAGTTCAGTACTAGACGACAGTGGCAAAATGAATATCGGCGCACTTGTGCTTGCATCTCCCTACCAAGGGAAAGGATACGGAACAAGAATCATGAGACAAATTGAACAAGAGGCACGTGCCTATGGCGCCGTCGAAATGGAGGTATTTATCCAAGCGACGAATAAACGTAGTCAGGCATTTGCAAAATCACTTGGTTTTGTAGAAGGCCCCCAATTACAACCGCAAACAATCGTAATGATAAAACCTCTTCAACCCATTGTTACTCAACCTGTCGAATGAAGTCTAATTAGGTAGCAGTGTTAAGCAAGTTGAAGGTGTGTAAAAGCGGATGTTGTATGGATATTCCCTATAAAGGAAGATGCGTTCAACCCCAGCTACGCACATAGATGGGTTGAGAAAAACATGCTAACAAGTAGTTTGTCACCACTCGCTGAGCATGATATAATTTCGGGTGCAGTGATTATTCATTATGCACCCGTAGCTCAGGTGGATAGAGCGGTGGTTTCCTAAACCGCGTCTTGCGGGGGTTCGAGTCCCTCCGGGTGCGCCAAAAAATCTTTATATGGTACGGATTCTCAGCCCTTTGAGAATTCGTTTTTTATCTTGTGGCTGCAGAGAAGTCACTTGACTGATGTATCATCTTTCTCAGTTTCAACAGATAACCATTCATCTGCAAACTGCGCCGCCGCCTGCTCGGATTCGAATTATGGGGTGGTGAACAATTTACACGTTCGTGGAATAGAGAAAGTCACCACTGCCGTGTATCTGAACGCGAGTGTTGAAAAACCAGATCAAATCGATCAGACATAACAAAAAATATAAGTATAGTGACTTTGCGAGACACTTTTTCTAAATCGCCGATCAATCAATTCTGCAAAACGCTCAGGTTTACATAAACGATCCATGTTATGCTGAGGTTGAAAGCGCTATTTCAGAATTTATCCCATTTAGATGTGCCCTGAGAAGAGTAGGTCTGTGAAGGTAATCTACTGGTACGACGAAAGAAAAACGGGCAGATCTACCGCCAGGCCACATCTGCCTGCTTCTGTGAATCATCCTCTCATCTCAGGTTGCGTGCACGGATTTGACGTCCCTCTCTTGTAGCTCAGGCAATCGTCCATCTGCACGCAATGATTTATTAATCCATATCGCTGCTTGAGCCCCTTCACCAATTGCGATCATGACTTGTTGCGAATGTGCAACAATATCTCCAACGGCCCAAACGTTTGCAACAGAAGTTTGTTTTGTGCGTGGGTCGACAATGATATGCCCGTTAGCGAGTGTGTCGACGCCTAACTTTTTACCGAGTTCAGAGTGGACACTGTACATGCCAAGTGCGGAAAAGACGAGATCAGATTGAATTTCAGTACCGTCCTGAAGAATGACCTTTTCGATATGGTCGCGCTTCTGGCCGATAAATTTCTTTAAAGGACTATGGTAAATAGGAATATTGTATGTCCTTAATTGCTCTAAAAGATCTTCGTTTATCGTCGTTTGCGGATTGACATTGACAACGGTGATTTCGCGTGACCAGTTTAAAAGCATCATTGCCTTATGCGCAACTCCATCCCCCGTTCCAACTACCACGACCTTTTTGTTGCGGACTTCAAAGCCATCACAATCTGCACAATAATAAATGCTATAGCCAGCCCAGTGATATACGTCTGGAACGTTTGGATGGCGATCCATGATGCCGGTGGCAAGAACGAGCTTACGGGCGCGAACCATGGTGATTTGCTGATTAGATCCTTCTCGGTATTCTTTGCGACGCTGTGCGCTTATTGTAAACAGACCATCTTCATCCTGCTTCACATCTATAACTACTTTTGTAAGAAATTCCACCCCGTAGTGAGCGGCTTGCTGTTTTCCTCTCTTTAACAATTCAGCACCAGAGATTCCCTCCGGGAAACCCAGTATGTTATGGTATTGTGGGGAATAAAAAGTGCGACCTTTACCTCTGTCAATGACTAGGGTTTTCCATCCGTAACGTCCCATATGAATTGCAGTCTGTAAACCTCCGGCGCCCCCGCCGATAATAACTACATCATATAGATTACTCATAAGAATCCTCCGCTCCATCAAGACTGATATTGTTTACACGCAGTATAGCAGATCCGAATATACCCTATAGGGTATATTCGGATCAAATGATACGGTCCATATTGACTATTTGTCGGCGGTCAGTAGAAAGGGTACCTTGATAAAACCGAGGTACCCTTTCTGGTGATTGTACGCCCGGCATGGGCGGAATCTTTAGGGTGTAAGTCCCGAACGGGGGTTGGCGACAAACCTACCGT
>NZ_MPDK01000041.1 GCF_003144315.1 Sulfoacidibacillus thermotolerans
CCTTGGGGAAGTCTGGGCGTGCCATGCTCGAGGCGATGATTCAGGGAGAGAATAGCTCTGAAGCACTTTCGGAATTGGCGAGAGGACGATTGAAATCGAAAAAGGCTAATTTGCAGCGAGCATTACATGGGTTGATGGGAGACCACCAACGAATGATGCTGGCTGCGCAACTACGGCACATCGATTATCTCGATGAAGAGATTACCCGTCTCGATGAAGAGATTACCCGACTCGATGAAGAGGTTCAAAGGCGAATGGCCCCTTTTGAGGAAGACTTGGAGTTAATAGATACCATCCCTGGTGTCGGTCGACGAACAGCAGAGCAAATCCTAGCGGAAATCGGGACAGACATGGATCAATTTCCATCCGCCGCTCATCTGTGTTCATGGGCGGGCTTGGCTCCAGGAAATAATGAAAGTGCAGGAAAACGGAAGTCAGGGAAAACTCGTAAGGGAAATCAAAAGCTTCGGACAGCCCTAGTGGAAGCGGCCCGTGCAGCAGCAAGAACGAAACAAACGTATCTCTCAGCCCAGCACCATAGAATTGCTGCCCGAAGAGGAAGTAGCCGAGCGACTATTGCGGTGGCACATAGCATCTTAAGTATGGTGTATTACATGTTAAAGCGACGTCACCCCTACATTGAATTGGGGCCGACCTATTATGAAACTCGTAAGAAAGATGCAGTCGTCAGACAAGCCATCCGTAAGCTAGAGTCACTCGGTCTCGAGGTCATGGTACATCCAGTCGCCTAATCACACTGAAATGGAATTACTATCCAAAGACATCCTCATCTCTGATGAGGCTGGTTCCTTATGCGCTTCTTAGGACTTAGAACTCGTTTATTTTCAGGATAGAGTTGGTTGAAAAACTCATAGGTTTGCGCGAAGGGCAAGGGACTGCTCTTATTCCTGTCGTGGAAGCATTAAGCAAAGCGAACTAGCACGTGTTGGATGATGCTGGAGACAATTGAACAACGCTGTCGAGGAACCCCGCCGTCGGCCTAACACCGTGGCGGGGCTTTTGTATAAAGCTATTATAGGGTCAATTTGACTTATATGGTAAATTATAGTTGATCTACGAAAGAATCCGAGGTAGAATAACGGAAACGCCCCACCGAGCGGCGTTACAAGACTGGGACGAATGGGGAGACGGGACGATATGATGACCGAGACGATTCTTGATGCAATACTGGACGAAATCGAAGAAGATGATGACTATGTGACTACGAACAACGCCCTCGCCGATGCGATCTATAGCGCAATCGGCAATGACGATGAAAAGTGGCAGGTGGTAGATGATGCCATATCCGCCTATACGTTTACTTTGGTCAATAAAGGAGTATGGGCAAGCAACGATCCAAGCCATGCGGATGAACAGTCAACCGCTGCACTTCGCGAACTTGTTGGAGAAAAATGGTCGGTGATAGATGACGCCGTGTCCGCCTATAGGTGCGTCGTGCTTGACAAAGGTATGAAAGTCGGTAACGCTTTGAGAGAAGCGGACAAGCATTCGATAGAGGTTGTTTCTGTACTGATGGGCAAGCAAACGATGGTCGCAACGCTATAAGTTTCATGGCAACAACAATACCCCGCACTCGGTTCGGTGAGCCGTGGGCGGGGTATTGTTGTGGTATATTTAGTAAAGAAATTGCAGAACGGTTACGGGGGGATGTTCGGTGAAAAGAAGTCTTGCATTAACTACGATGATTTTAGGTGCGGTGTGGTTGACGGGATGCGGCACCGCAAACGCCTCGACCAATACAACCTCTTCACAACACAAAACCACAGTGACAACAACAAACCGCCAACTAACTAAATCAGACATGAAAATCGGAAAATTGTACATCGGCCAACAGCTATCAGATGTGCAAGCCATGTACGGGAAGCCTAGTACAAAAACCATTGTCCACGGCAACGGTGCGCCTCAATGGGAGTATAGTAAAAAGGGCTTTGTTGTGGGTGGAAATCCAGTGTTTACGATTATGGTTTCTGGCCAATTCCTCGGCAGCACTCCGCGTGGCATTCACATTGGCAGCACAGAAGAAGCGGTCAAAAAGTCTTATCCAACGTATAAGATGGTGCAAGGAGGCTCACAACTTTTTGTGGAATCATCTAACAAAGAGTTCAGTATGGATTTTGGCTTGAAAGATGGAAAAGTAACAAGGATCATTTTGACGAATGAAAATCCGTAAATGAGAAAGGCACCAACTACTCACGGTCGGAGCCTTTGTTTGTGGGGCTGCCCTTTACGGCAACAGTTCCGGCACTGCCACCCCAAACTGCACTCTCCATCGGTCACGGTAGACCTCGTACAGCCCTTCGCCGTCCACTTCTACCTCTCGCAAACTGTAACCCACGATACCGCGCACACAGAACCACGCGGCGACGAGCGGGATTTCTTCGCAAATGATGATAAAACGGTCACATTGACCGTCAGCAAATGCGATTAGATGGTCACGTAACATATGCACCCTCCAATGCAAAAGGCCGCCAGTAGTTCTGACGGCCTTGATGCGATGATTAGTTTAACTGCGATTTGATTTGCGAGGCAGGCACGAAGCGCACCGTCCGATAAGCAGGAGCCATCATCACTTCGCCTGACTGAGGATGGCGACAGCGGCGGGCTGAATGGTCAGCGATTGTGAAGCTGCCGAAGCCCCTGACGGACACCTTTTCACCGTGTTGGAGTGCGTTTTCCACTGCCTGTTGCAGGGATGCAAGCATTTTACTTGCAGTCGCCTGCGGAACACCTGCGCCGACTGCAATGGACTTGATCAATTCCGTTTTATTCATTGTTGACCCCTCCTTATCCATCCACGTTCTGTACGACAAAAACGCAGATGGGACAGGGTTACAGGTTCAATGTGAGATAAACACGATCCATTTCGTCCTGACTCGCACCGATGTATCGTAAGGTGTGACTCGGTGACGAGTGGTTCAACAATTGCATGATCAATGCCAAATCTTTACCATCCCGGTAAGCATGGTAGCCAAACGTCTTGCGCATCGTGTGGGTTCCAATCCTGTCCTTGATGCCAACCGCTCTGGCAGCGGAATTAAGGATTTCCCAAGCGCGGGCGCGTTTCAGTGCGCCGCCCTTGCGACTCTCGAAAAGCGGTTCGTCGTCGGCTGCATCGGGGCGAGTTGCAAGATATTCGGCTATCGCCTTCGTTACGCTGGAACCAACCGCAAAACTTTTGCGTTTCCCGGTCTTCTGTTCCGTGACCACCATACGCTCACGAATGCGCCCCTTAGAGTCAGTCACGTCTCGGACTTGCAAGTTCAGTAGGTCACTAACCCTTAAACCGCTGTTGATGCCAAGAACAAACAGCGCATGATCCCGGAGACTAGTTCCACGGAGATACTTTTTCATCGCCTCCAACTGTTTACGATCCCGAATTGGTTCTACAAATTCCATACCCAATCGTCTCCTTTCACAAAGAGACTTTTTGTATGATAAAATGGCATTGTGTTTGGTTCGCGGTTGACCAATTACAATCGTCCGTCTCTCAAACACCTTAAAACCCACACCCGGTGCGACTTTTAGCCTGATTCGGTGAGCAAACACAAAATCCATTGTGTCTGGTACTGAATTTTAGTTTGGGAAGTGGTGACAAAATTAAATATCAAGTGAAACAAGACGTGCCGGGTGAAAGTCTACTATTGGACTGACATATTCCGACACTATATGACCACCGCTATCCGTGATATGATCGACTGGAATGGAGTGTTGGGGGTCGTGAACTTTAAAGAACAAGAGTCTGCAACTAAATTACGAGGTGGGTACTATACTCCTCTCCCTATTGCGAGGTTCCTTTCAAAATGGGTTCTTCGCACGAGGCCGCATAATATACTGGAACCCAGTTGTGGCGATGGTGTTTTCGTTGAGGCATTTTATAATTTACATGATTACGAACTGAATTTCACGGGCGTTGAACTCATAAAAGAAGAAGCGGACAAGGCGCGACAAGCTGTGTCCGAAAAAAATCTTATTCATGGAACAATAATCAACGACAATTTCTTGAGTTGGGCACTCAAAGAGTCTGTCGCAGGTGTCACGTACGATGGGCTGATCGGTAATCCGCCATATATACGCTATCAATATCTTGAGGAGAAGGACCAACAGCTAGCCGCTGAATGGTTTAGCCGTTATGGGCTAGCGTTTACAAAACACACGAATGCTTGGGTGCCGTTTGTCATTGCCAGCGTCGGACTGCTTGCACCCGGTGGACGATTGGCAATGGTAATTCCGTCGGAACTTCTTCATGTATTACATGCAACATCATTACGCAAGTTCCTTTTGGATCAATGCAACCGGATACTAATGATCGATCCAACAGAACTGTTATTTGAAGAGGCACTTCAAGGCACAGTGCTGCTGATGGTTGAAAAGAAGCAAATTGCATCGAGCTCTTCGCAAGGAGTTTCGGTTGTTTCCGCTGTGAATAATGATTTTTTGTTGCAGGATCCAGAGCAATTTTTTCAAAATGCCACCTATGTCGCTGGCGATATTTTAAACGGCAAATGGATGAAGGTATTGCTTGACCCGGAAGAACTAGAGGTTTTCGAAAAGGTGCGTAGGTTACCTTCCGTTCGGAAATTTAAAGATATAGCAAATGTTGACGTAGGGATCGTCACCGGGGCAAATAAATTTTTCTTGGTGGACGACGAAACGGTAACGAAATATCGACTTGAGCAATACGTTCACCCGATGTTCGGTCGAAGTGAACATTGTCCCGGGATTGTCTACGACGATGCAGTTCACCAATCCAATAAGATTCGGGGATTGCCAGCCAATTTCGTGATGTTCGGGAATACTCCTATTGAGAAGTTGTCGGCGACCGCTCAAGAATACATTCGTCTTGGTGAGGAACAGAGCCTTCATACACGATATAAGTGTCGAATACGCTCTCCTTGGTATGCAGTGCCATCAGTGTATTCAACTTCAATTGGAATGTTGAAACGCTCACACTGGTACCCACGTCTTATTTTGAACACTGCAGGTGCTTACACTACAGACACGGCGTATCGTATTGAGCCGACGGTACAGGGCATCTCACCTGAGTTGCTTGTATTCTCGTTCGTAAACAGCCTGACCGCACTAACTGCGGAACTAGAGGGCCGACATTACGGTGGTGGTGTTCTGGAACTCGTACCATCTGAGATAGAGAAACTCTTAATTCCGGTTTCGGACAAGCTTGTTTTCGACATCCGTGAACTTGATGAGAAAGTCAAATCAGGTCAGGACGTGGACAGTCTATTGGCAGAGCAGGACACGATTGTATTAAAAGCCGCAGGATTTTCCAGCTACGAATGCGAAATTATCCACGAAGCTTGGCGAAGAATTCGAACTCGTCGTCATCGGCTTATTGTTGAAAATTGATATGCAACAGGTGGTGTGGTGGATGGCTGGCTGGAAGGACACTATTGACCGTCTCGTTCAGAAATTCCGAACAGACGAAACTAGATTTTGTTCAACAACGTCTGGTTACACAGAAACCGAAGCCAGAGTAGAATTTATAGACCCTCTATTCGAATGCCTTGGGTGGGATATGTCCAACTCTATGGCAGTCCCAAACAGTCTCAAGGATGTTGTTCGTGAAGAATCTCAGCCTACGGAAACGTCGGCTAAAAGACCTGATTATACGTTTCGTATTGCGGCAAACAGAAAGTTTTTTGTAGAGGCAAAGAAACCGTCTGTTGATATCCGTACAAATAAAGATAGTGCGTTCCAAGTTCGGAGTTACGGTTGGACAGCCGGATTGCCTGTGTCACTACTAACGAATTTTAAGACGCTTCGCGTGTATGATACGAGCACGGTTCCACACGTAAATGATAACGCTGATGTTGGGCTACTTATGGAAGTGAGTTTCGACGAGCTACCTACCCGATTCAAGGAGTTGTGGTCTTTATTCGGAAGGGAAGCGGTTGCGGCTGGAAGCATTGACACCACCTATGGGAAGAACATAAAAGCTGCACTACCGATTGGTACGATGTTTCTGGATAGAATCAACGATTGGCGGCTTCGACTCGCTTCTGACATACATAACAGGTACCCGTCGCTGGACATCGATCCACTAAATGACCTGTCACAGAAGGTTATAAATAGAATTATTTTCATTAGGATGTGCGAAGACAGGGGTATTGAAGGTGTGGAACGCCTGCGCAAAGTAGCCGGGAAGAAGGATGTCGTTGAACTGCGTCGTTTCTTTAAAGAAATGGACGACAGATATAATACAGGACTGTTTGACGTTAATAGTGACCCTCTTCAAGCGCAATATGCTATGGATGCGCAGTTGTTTCTCGACATAGTGGAGGAATTATATTTTCCCGCGGCACCTTATAGTTTTAGTGTTCTTGACGCGGAGTTCTTGGGTCAGGTATATGAGTTGTTTCTTGTAAAACGATTAGTCTTAGACGTGGCGACCGGAAGCTTGTCTCTTGAGGATAAACCCGCTTATGAGGACCGTGAAATCGTTACAACTCCGCAACCTCTCGTGGACGAAATCGTTCGGAGAGCGTTCAGTGGGCGATTGACAGAATTGAAATCGACGGGAATGCTCACATTTGACTCCTTGAAACAGTTGAAAGTAATGGATGTGGCCGTTGGCTCTAGCCGATTCCTGCTTCGTTGTTTGGACCAACTTGTGGACGCGGCGATATCCTACTTCAGAGGAATAAATGACACCGTAAACATTTACAGGAAATCAGCAAACGATTACCGTCTGAGCTTTACTGCAAAGCGAGAAATCCTGAAATCGTGTCTCTTTGGCATTGATATTGACTACAACGCTGTAGAAATTGCCCGGTTTAGTCTTTTGGTGAAACTTCTGGAAGATGAGAATTTTGCAACGTTGCCGATCGGGAAGAAGATTTTGCCGAATCTTGATAAAAATATAGTATGGGGTAATTCCGTTGTTGGGATAGACTTTATAAGTAATGTGTCCGCCGTCATGAGCTTAACAAACCCCCTTGATTGGAGCGCGGCAGGGCTACCGTCTGCCTTTGATGTGATAGTGGCTAACCCACCTTATGTAAAGACGGAGGAAATGAAGTCCAAAACACTGGATGAGTTTAACTACTATAAGAAGAAATACAAAACAGCATACAAACAGTTTGACAAGTATTTTATTTTCATTGAGAAGGCGGTATCAAAGCTTAATAACGGAGCTTGGGTTGGAATGGTTGTTCCAAACAAATGGATGACAATTGAATCCGGAAAAAAGCTCAGAGAAATGCTGGCTGCTCAGGAATTGGTAGCCGAAGTGGTGGATTTCGGTAATGAGTTACTATTTGAAGGTAAGTCAACCTATGTGTGCCTTTTAATACTGTCACGTAGCGTTAAAAAATCCGTATGGTATCGCAACGTGCACGATTATGAAGATTGGTTATTAAGTCCTGACGACAAAGGGATGCTTTTGCCATCGAGCATGATACACCAATACGGGGCTGCATCTTGGGTATTACCGTCGAATGATACAGAAGCAAAGGTTCTTTCAACTTTGTTCAGTAGTTCAATCAAGCTAGAAGACATCGCAGACGTAATCAACGGTATCCAAACGAGTGCCGAAGACGTTTATCCGATCGAGAGTTGGATAGAGCACAATGGACTCGTACACTTTGAGGTTGATGGGGTGAAGTTCGCGGTTGAGAAAACCATAACGAAGCCGTACTTAATGGATTCGGCTAGAGTTCAATCTTATTTACCAATCGAGTCTGATGCGCTAATTATTTTCCCTTATGAGTACGGTCCCAATGGTGAGGCAATTCTTATACCACCGTCTAGGTTGAAAACTGACTTTCCGAGGGCATGGCATTACCTTAAGTCCTTTGTGTCCAGATTACAGAAGAGGGACATTTCTCCGAAACCGGGACCCGGTGAATTTTATCGGTATGGGCGACATCAGGCTCTTTCGAGTGCGTTTAAGGGACCTAAAATTATTTATTCGGTCAATCAACTCGGTGACAAATACGGAATCGACGAAACAGGGGTGGGCTTTGCCTCAGGTGGCACCGCAGGTGAAGTTGCCATAACTAATCCCCGTGACGGGTATTCGCTTGAGTTTATTCTGGGACTACTTAATCAGCGTGCTGTCGAGCTTTTTATGAGGAAACGTGGAAGTCCGTTCCGAGGGGGGTACTACAGTCGGGGTTCTGCAGTAGTTGCAGACTTGCCAGTACCGAAATTGGATTTTCAAAATCCAAGTCACGTCCAGATTCACAATAAGGTTTCCGCCTTGGTGCGTGACCTTATTACTGTTAAACAACGTTACAACACCGCTGTCGGGCGGCAACGTGTATCGCTTAGCTCGCAGCAAGAAGCGTTAGCCAACGAAATCAGAAAACAGTTTGAGTTGATCTGGAACTTTGGAGGACTAGATGACACACTAATCCTTCCCGGTGATCACGTATACAAAAAATAGTCATGAGAGGTTCATCTTGTTCGTCTATCTAATCCACCGTATAACGAAGTCGACAGACCGTTGGATTAGAAAAGTGCATTCCTGAATTTAACCATGACAAATTGCCAAACGTTGTAATGTGCGACGAGCAAAAGAACTGGCTGTATTTAATTGAGGCCGTAACGTCTCACGGTCCCGTGTGACCAAAGCGATATGAAGAGTTGGAACAGGTATTATCCGAGTGCAGTGCTGGAGAGTCTATGTGAGTGCGTTTTTGGACATGGCTGAATTCAAATGTAGTGTCACAGACGGGAGACGGAAGTGTGGTTCGCTGAGTCCCCAGAGCATATGATGCACATGAATGGAGACAAGTTTATTGGCCCTCGATAACAATGCTGTTTATAGGACTTGTAACTGCCGTGAACGGCAAATAAAATCGAAATCTTTATCGTCGATTATTTTGGTGGCTTGCCTAAAGTGCAGGCCCCAATTTTTTTTGTCAGTAATAAACGAAATTTGATCTTTGATTGGAGCTATTTGTACAGGCGGTTCCCATTTTTCAATGTTTACGATGGGGGTATATAACTTGAAATATTTGTATAGTATTTCTTCTGTTTCGTTACCGGGTTCAGTTTTGTTGGCTTGAATGTCACCATTTACATCGAATGAGGCGTAGAAAAAACGCCGACCCCGCCCTGCAATATACACTAATACCTTATCTCCTTGATGAAGACGGTGAATATTTGGTGTTGTTGGGGTGTAGAGCCACATTCCCTTTTGTAACAGGGTATCGGCTATTGTTTCAGCGTCTAGCTGTACGTTTCCAAAGTCAATATCATTCAAAACGAACATGTAGTTCATCTACGTGTTTCCTCATTTCTAAAGGTTGGTTAAAAATCATCGTATCACAAAGTGTAGAGCATTTTTAACGGCAAACTCCTACAAAGTTCTATTTTCGCGGTATCTTGAACCGATTCCTACTACGTGGTCGTATAACAAACCGAACACTCTTCAACAAGAGGGGGATTCGGTACGATGGTTATGGCAGAACTGGTGTGGGATTACATTGACGGCCCGTTCTGGGTGCAGGTTATTTACGATCCAGATGATGGGTATTATCGTGTCTACAAGCGTCAGGGAATCGACATTGGTGAACCGATTTTCGAGAAGGACGAACAAAAGGCAGTGACGATTGCGAGGAAAATCGTAGGAAAGCACATCAAACAAAGGGATAAGCGTTGATGTTTTGTGACCGCCAGCGTAAAACTGGCGGTCGTTGACACTCACTAATGTGCAATCGAATCTGGAACCCTAAACTCTTGTTTTTGTCAAGCATAAATTGAGCCATAGCGATCACGGTAAAAGTGAGCCACTTAGTGCGTGAGAGGTTCCTGTTCTGGGCGATTCTGGTCTTTGTTT
>NZ_MPDK01000042.1 GCF_003144315.1 Sulfoacidibacillus thermotolerans
GAGCAGCAGGAGAAATGGAGGCAGAAGGTCGAGGCGGAGGCATCATGAAGAGCTTCCACCTTGCGCTTGGGTCCCGTCTGGCCGGACAAACCAAACCGCATCCATGCAAGGGTGGAGCCGCACGAATCGCAAGATGAACGGAAGAGCTTCAAGTCGCCGGAAGGCGATGAAAAGGCAAGGCACCCCGTCGACAAAGGGAAAACGAAATTACACACAATTACGGACTTGATCTTTTTGCCAATACAACTACAACTACTGCTGCAAGAATTAATACGATAATTCCGATTCCAGCTCCAATAAGCGTCACACTCATACCTTTTGCCAAGCGACTCAAAGCAAGAAGGACTACAACCATTGCCATTGATATAGGAATGGGTACCTGTAGTAACTTCACACAATGTTCCTCCAAAATTAAATGTATTTTCTTAATTAACTATACACCATTTCGTTATCCAGCTCAAGACACCGCAATCTCTCAGCTAAAATCTTACCGAAAGAGTATTGGCTCACTCAAGTAAAAACGTGAGCGTCAAATTGCTCCCACCTTGCCTTCCCTCCACAGTTCACCAAACTCATGCGTGACAAACAACCCCAATGGGGAACCGGCGGGGTCGTTTCGCATCCTATGCTTTTTCGTTCGTCCGTGAATTCTCTCTGGCAGACGCTCAGACCACATCAGCACGTCGTACATCGCTGCCCGCTCGTCCGTCTGGATGTTGGGTATCCGTTCAAACAGGTACTCTAGGTACAAGTAAAGGTCTAAGCCGTTCTCCTTAGCTGTCTCCACCAGACTGTGTGCGATGGCGCTGGCACCCCGTGGCGTCTTATCCCGCGCCCAGTTACAAACCACAAACACGGCAGGAGAAAATGGGTCGAGGTGAATCGATCGATGTGCGCATATCGGTGCTACCGCAAGCCAAATAGACAGGCAGATCCGGCCTGGCACCGATATTCAACATTGCGCGGCCAGGGTGCACACCACATTGCGCAACAGATCGGAGTCGTAACTAGGCGTGACCTAGATGACAGCCGGGCCCACGTGTACGGTCAGCGGATTATCCGCCATGGCCATTGCGGATTCATCCAAGCGCATCGGGATGAAGCGTGGCTTTGCATCATCACGGCCGTCGTGGTCGACGCCCGACGTATACTGGCTGACCCAATTCCACAGTTGGTGTTCCTTGACCTGTTGGGCGGCGCACCAATCTGCACCCGTAAATCCGCTGGTCCGAAATTCCGCAACGATTTTGTTCCAACCGGCCTTCGTCACGACGATCCCTCCAAGATGGTGTTCTAGGGGGTATCATCCCGCATAAGACGGAATTCGCACTAAGTGTGAGCTATTTGACGGTCACGTATCTAATCAAATATCGCACCGACATCGATGATCAAATCTACAAATATGCAGCAATATTTTTTCTGAAACACCAATCTCTGTCGTTGGCGCAAAAAAATTACTATCTCTTTAAAACTCGGGCGCTTACCGTAAAGCAGCACGCCCACCCGATAGACTTTTGCCGATAAAATAGCACTCAGTGTGGTGGACGCAACAAGAAGAATCAAGGATAGACCTATTTGCCATGACTGAACATTCGACATACCTATGCGCGCAAACATCACAGTCGGTGTAAAGAAGGGGATATAGGATAGGACCTTGATCCACGTAGTGTTAGGCGCCTGTAGTGCCATGATCGAGACTATAAATGAAAATAGGAAAACCATCGTCACAGGTTGAGTGAGCGGAGCCACATCTTCAACCCGACTGACTAGCGATGCAAGGGCTGCGTAAAGCGTCGCATATAACAAGTATCCAAGAAAGAAATAGGCACCAAACAAAATAATAATATATAGCGGTAAGTGACTAAAAAGTATCGTCTCCCCTCCTGATTCCGTCAGTTTATACACGGTGAACGCGGACACCAACAGGATTGAGTATTGGGTCAAGCCAACTAATCCAGTCCCAGCTAATTTTCCATACATAATCGTATCGGGTTTCACGCTGGCAATCAATATTTCTTGCACACGCGAATTCTTCTCAGCAGCAACTGCCATTTGAATATTCACACCATAAAAAAGCACGAATATGTAGAGGAGAAGCTCCATCACATAGATTGGAACAAGGCGGTCAGGGTAACTCGTCTGTAGCGCGATTTGTTTGATAGTTACCGGAGCCAAAATGCGTGCCTCCTTAACGAGTGTCAGGCCTACTTGGTGCAAAGCCGTTTGAATATAAGATGACTGTACCAAGGACGTTAATGAAGATAGATAAGCTGGATTCTGATTGTTAGCATAGCTGAGGATAATAGGGACATTTGAAGGAGACCGTTCAATCACAATAACCCCTTCAACTACTCCTGAGAGAACTGGATCCCCTCAATTGAATAAGCAGCTATCTGATCTTCGATAAGATTGGCGGCGCCAAGGCACGACTCGTATGTGTTATCCTTCGTCATGAACAAGCGACTGCCTCTCCTTGCTCCACAGTCAGACGCAAGTCCAAATCTGCATGCGTTTACGAATAGTTGAGGTTGAACACGAGAGTTCCATCTCCAACTTGATGCAGACTCTAGATTTTTTATAAATTTATTCCATTCGTGTGCCGTCTCAAAGTTCAACATATTAATGCCATCAAATAGGCGTAGGTTTTCTGAATTCGTTTCGTCAAAAGTGCAAATCCGTACAGTTACCACGCCAACATCAGTTGTAATTTTCCAATGCAAATCTCCCATCGCAATGCATCGTATAGAAGGAAACTCCACTTTATCCTGTTCAACAGCGGATATGATTAATGTATCAACATCTAAGTACTCGGCAATTTGTGAAATTTTAGTAATCAGACTCTCTTCCGAAGAGAAATCTACTATCTTCTTAAGACCGACAGGCATTGTTTCAAGTCCCGAAATCGCTCCCACAAAGGAAGCGATTTGCGAACTTAAATTATCATCATTTGTGCGGTTATCTTCGAAATTCTGACGTATTCCGACCTTGGCAAGGTACCTTCGCAAATCATAACTCAAATTCCATGGCATTGATACTTTCAGTTTCAATTTCTGAACGGTAAAGCGAGATAGAGCCTGAACTAATTCCTCTAAAGAGTCTTCACTCCAGACATTGCCCAAAACCTCAATTTCAGTTTCAACATGCAAATGCTTTTCAAGATAGAGACATTCCTCTATGATCCTGGGAATGCAATTTGCAATTCCCTCGTTGTACCATAAGCCCACATTTGGGGCTTCGATTGGCTGCAGAAATCCCGATAAATAGGGGGAAATTTCATTCAAATAACGTTTATGAGATGAAAAGCCTATGATATCCAAGATATGGCCCGGAGATGCGCCATATTTGCTCGTCCAAAAGATGTCCTTGCCCTTCTCGACGTATTCCCGTACGATTTTACTAAAGTATTGAAAATGATAATCAATGTTTACCATCCACTGTGTATCCTCAACCTCATCCAACATATTCCTTAGATTCAATATCCGATGTGTGGATGGTTTGAAACGCCTGATTGTCTCGTTAGATCGAGATTTTAAACAAGCCGCAGCATACGAATCACCTACACTTGGGCTCCATACGATTCGGTTTTTAATAACTTGCAAGGAAAGAATCAGCACAAACATTCCCCTCTTGAATATGAATCATTTATCGTAACAATGCTTAACAAAGCTTATTGATAGAAAGAGAAAAATTCATCCAATAAATCTGATGAATAGAATTTATAATAATTTGAGCATTTTGCAAAGCATATTATGATATGTATGGCAATTAAAAGTATATTTTAATAGAACGAAGTAATATACTGCATTATGTCATTCATTCGTGCCGAACCGGATCAAGTCAGAAATGTGGTGTAAATTCTCCCTCGACAGATATGGAGTTATGTCAACCAATGGGGAGGATCTTAGTGGCAGTTTTCGAAGCCTGTTGCTACTCCTTCTTCCAGGTGGTATAGTCCGCCATGTCGAGGTATTTGTGCCCCGATTGCCATTTCTCGTCCATCTCCATCAGCAGTGCTCCAATGAGGCGAAGGACAGAAGCGCGGTTAGGGTAAATGCGAATCACTCGGTCACGCCGACGAATCTCTTCATTCATTCGCTCCATCCCGTTGGTTGTCCTTAAACGCTTCCTGTAGCGCTCGGGCAACGAGAGGACAGCCGTGATATCATCAAATCCATTCTCGAGGATCTGGATGGCTTTCGGCGCTTTCTCGGATCAAGTCCTAAATGTGGTGTAAAATCATCTTTGGTAGAAATCGCCTTATGTTAACTAATCATGCTGATTTTTGTGTCTTGTTTTACCTGCTTTTTCTGCTCCTCTTTCCACAGAAAGTACTCCTGCATGTCCAGATAGCGATGACCCGTTTTCCACTTCTCATCCATCTCCATGAGCAATGCGCCTATGAGTCGCTTCACAGAATCGCGATTGGGGTAGATGCGGATCACACGATCTCGTCTACGAATCTCTTCGTTCAAGCGTTCCACACCGTTCGTGGTGCGCAGACGCTTTCGGTAGCGCTCTGGCAAGACGAGAACGGCCGTGATGTCATCAAACCCATTTTCAAGAGTCTGGATCGCCTTCGGCACTTTCTCGCCATAATCGCTCACCACTTTATTCATGAGTAAACGTGCCGTGGCCATATCTGGCGCATCGAGAATGGCACGCGCCTTCCCGTATAACTCCGCTTGCAGGTGCTTCTGTGTCGCATCCATGAAATTTCGCATGAAATGCGTCTGGCATCGTTGCCACGTTGCTCTCTGAAACTGCGCGTGTAACGCCTTAATAAGTCCGCTATGACTGTCAGAAACGACCACATCCACGCCTCTCAGATCACGCTGTTTGAGCCAGCTGAAAAATTCCGACCAGCTAGCTTCTGATTCGCTGTCTCCTAACGTGATGCCAAGGATTTCACGATAGCCTTCTTCGTTAACGCCCGTTGCGATCATGGCCGCTCGGGGACGGACAGACCCCTCCTCCCGAATTTTTAATACAATGGCATCCACCAAAAGGAAGGGATATTGATGCTCCCTCAGATTTCGTCCATTCCATGCTTCGACAATGGGATCAAGGTTTTTACACAGTTCGGATACGGTGGATTTTGAGAACTCCGCGCCGCAGAGTTCTTCTGTAATCGCAGTGATTTTGCGGGTCGATACGCCTTGGATCACCATCTCCACCATGGCCAACAACAGCGCCTGCTCACTGCGCTGATAACGCGCAAACAATTCGGTGGAGAAACGACCATTTCTCAGCCGTGTCACTCGCAATGTGAGGGTGCCCACGCGTCCGGAAATATGGACCGGTATCCATCGATGAAGTGGTACCTTACTTACGGTCGTTCATGAAGATGCGCGCCGCTTTTTTTAAGATGGCGTTCTCCTCTCGTAGTTCGCGAATCTCCCGCTCAAGATCCCGCAAAGCCTTTGCGGCCGGCTTAAGATTCCCGCTACCAACGAACGGAGTAGCTAGATCCTCCTTGAACTTCAATATCCAGCCATACAACGTCTTTAAAGATACATCCAGTTCAAGCGCGACCTGGCTTGCTGGCTTCATACTCTCCATAGCCTATTGAACTGCATGAAGTTTGAATTCCTTGTCGTACTTCTGTGTCGTGTAGCTCACCCCGAATCACCTTATTCTTACATTCTCAATTTGTTTTATCTACTCTTCCATCCTAACACCAAGTCAAAATCGTCCTCGAATACGGACAACCACGTAGGACGAATTCCTCGCTAATTAGACATTTACCACCGCACTCCGTACAGTTGCTCCCATTTCTACATCACTTTCATTTTCTCAGACGAGCTCCTTGTTCTTTGGTTGTAATGAACTTCACTCACGTTTACGTTAACACTATTCCCAATGTCAGAATACCACTAAAAAATAAAATGTGTAGAGCATGTACACGCCCCATTGCCAACCCGTTCCACACACGAGACAATTGAGAAGCAACACATACAAGCACTAACCACACCAAACCGACTGATTTGGTAAAAGAGAGCACAGCGACAACAATAACGGCCATACCGATTAGTGTAAAAACAGCCGCTTGAAGACGCGAAATGTTGACGGCTCCCCTGCTACGTAAGGCAGCAAAACCGCCAATTACCGTAACCAATCCGTACAAAGACAAGATCACGACCCCGATCATTTGGGCACTACCTTAGAGAGTTCGTCTAACATTTCACGCAAGTTGTCCCGCCTGATTGTCAGGTCGTGAATTTGATTGTCCAAATTGGCAATCTGGTTGGCAAATTTTCTTTTCACTTCATGTATTAGAACCTCGGAACCACATCCGACAGATGCTCTGAGTTCAAACAAGAGAAGGATATCCTCCAGAGAAAATCCTATATTCTTCAACTCTTGAATTATTTCAAATACCTGTATATGGTCATCGAAATAATGCTTCTGGTTGCCATCTCTGGCGGGACATAAGAGACCTACTTGCTCATAGTGCCGCACCGTTTCATGAGTTGTATTCAGTGTTCGAACGAATTCTCCAATTCTCATCTCCTTCACCTCTAGGCCAGTGTAGAACATGGGGTTAGCCCCATGTCAAGACCGACTTTAGTTGAATCAAACGCAGGTGTTTTCGCTACACTCCAGTTGAGCCACTTCGATCGTTTCAACGAGAGCCACCATATTTCCAGCAAACTGGTGCACTTTACATGGAGTGTGGGCCATGATAGGCTCGTTTGCCTCGCGGAATCCCTTGGAGATCGCGCTTTCGCGACAAGTCATCCCCCTGGAGGCTTCATGTCAAGTACGCCCATCATCCACTTCTATGCGAAGTGGCTCTCACTCAGTTGATCAAAGTGGCTCAAAGTACCGTTAGCAAATACAACTGTAATTGCATTTCTGTGGAAATCTGTCGATATTTCATGTAGAGTAAAGACAAGAACCTATCTTTCTTAAGTCATCGCGTTCACCTCGATTGTCTCGTTCCAAAACTAAAGAGGAGGACATCCCAGTGAACTTGGTTAAAAATCAACACTATGTGCCACAAACCTATCTGAGGAATTTCGCAATTCCAGGTCGAGAGTCTTTATATTGTTTTAATAAGGATTCTGGAGAAATATTGGATAACCCTACTTCAATTAAGAACATCGCAAGCGAAAGATATTTCTACGATATAAAAGGTATAGATGAGCAAATTGTGGAGAAATTTTTTGGTACATTAGAAGCTGATTTCGGAAAATTCATTAATGATTTTATAACAAAGTGTGATCTCTATGAAAAAGGAGTCTCCTTTTCTCGTAGTGATCCTATTTTAACCGAAGTAGAACGGAATTATCTAAGTTCTTGGTTGGCGGTTCAAGTCCTAAGAACCAGAAGCATGCGGGACATCATTCTTGAGGTTTACAATGAGATAGTTAAGATTTTGTTATAATTAAATAATAATGTAATTGATGATAATCTTTACCTCGATAAATCTGACCATCCATCTATTCATAATTTAGTTTTGTTCGAAACGTATGCTAGGATCGTAACATTATTCAAAGACCTTATATGGACGGTAGGTGTAAATAAGACGGAATTCCTGTTGTACACCTCTGATGCACCTGTTCAAAGCGGGAATGCAAAACACGACATCTCAATGGTTGGTGGATTTCAGTCCGAAGGTTCTTTTGTCACTTTCCCGATAAATAGCAAGTATATTTTGGTACTCCAAGACCGTTCTTATTTCGCAAATCAGCTTAAAGCCGTGGAGAACAAGTTGGTTCCGGTCACTATTGATGCAGTCAAGCTGTTCAACAGAATGCAAGTTTTAGGCGCATACCGTATGGTGTTTTGCCAACAAGAAAAATTGAAATTTGCTCAAAAAGTTCACAAAGAAACTATCAAATCCGGAAATCGTGTCAATCATGATGTGATCGCTGATAAGGTAAGGGAGATTGTCAAAAAACAATCGGTAGAATAGAGAACCTTTATAAAGTGTAGAATAGAGAACCTTTATAAAGTGTAGAATAGAGAACCTTTATAAAGTGTTATTGTACTCGCCCAATTGTACAATAAGCTGGGAGCTTGCTGCCTGCATGGGTATGCACCTCTGCTCAATAGTTGAAGCCGGAGTTGTGCTTCCTGATTGACAATTCAGCGGTGAATCAAATGCGCACCAACATCAATAAAATGATGATAAACCAAGTAAGCCAAGAACAATGTCAGCCGATGTTTCCACCGACTCATCAGCGCTTTTGCGCTCAGTTCCTATCGTGATTTCTATCTATGTTTTTCTCCCACGCCCACACACTTAGAAAAAGGAAAATAGCGTTTGTTGTAAAAGATAACAGTGAACTTTCCCCTCCTCAAAGGATTTTGGTTACGTCACTTACATCTTCTCGAAGTCGGAGTGAAGTCCTTTTTTCACAGTAGTGTCCGTTATTATGTGTAAAAGTGCGTAGGCTCGAGACTGCGTACTGGCTCTATCAAATAAGATGAGCCATTCGGCTTCCTCTGGTAGAATGGGTGTGTCTAGTACTCACTCACAGAAGGAGAATCCAAATGGCTCAACCTCAGTTTACGATAAATCTCGATCTTTTGCAGT
>NZ_MPDK01000043.1 GCF_003144315.1 Sulfoacidibacillus thermotolerans
GCAAGAGTAGACGACGTTGTGATTGGATTTGTATTCCATAAGAATAGTATATCACAACAATCTATCTAATGTGATTGAAAAGACAAAAGATTCGCCTAGCGGCGAGCGCCTTATATCCCCAGTGCTAAAGCACGGGACTTTACGGCGCATTCGGTAATCTTAGAACTGAAGATTCCTGAACTTCCATTATACACCCTCCTCTATCATCACTTGCTGTAATTCAAGTGCCGTTTCACAGATCGCTTCCTCCATCCTCTGTAACCCTAATTGCAACTCTTCCGTTGTGATGACCAGAGGATACAAAAAGCGAATGACATGATTAAACACACCAGCTTTTACAGTAATTAATCCTTTTGCTAAACACTTTTGACTGATCATAGCCACAGCCTCTGGAAAGGGAACTTTTGATTTTGCATCCGTAATAAATTCCATCGCAATCATGGCACCCTGCCCACGAACATCGCCAATCATAGGGAATTTTCTTTGTAAGCGGCGCAAATACTCAATTGTCATTTCTCCTAACACTTGTGCGCGTTGCGCCAACTGATCGCGTTCCATGATCTCAATCACTTTGAGTGCAGCAGCAGCTGACAATGGATTTCCCCCATACGTTCCTCCAAGGCCACCCACTTCAGTGGAATCCATTATTTCCCTTTTACCGACCACGGCCGAAATGGGCAATCCTGCACCCAGAGATTTTGCCATCGTGATCAAATCTGGATCTAGATTCTCGTAGTGTTGTGTCGAAAAAAGTTTTCCCGTACGCCCAAACCCTGTCTGTACCTCATCCACAATGAATAAAATTCCATTCTCTTTGCAAATTTGACGCAAAAGTGGAAGATAGTCAGGTGGTGGCACAATGAATCCACCCTCACCTTGCACCGGTTCAATAATAACAGCAGCTACATCCTCAACAGCGACATGAGTGGTAAACGCTTTTTTGACGGCGTCAATACACTCATACCTACATTGACCGAATTCCTGCCCAAATGGACAGCGATAGCAATTTGCGTAAGGCAATCGATAAACCTCTGATGAAAAGGGACCGAATCCCGCCTTATAAGGATGAACCTTACTTGTGAGTGACAACGTCATTTGCGTTCTTCCATGAAATGCATACTCAAATGCAATTACAGCTGAACGTTTTGTATAGGAACGAGCAATTTTAATTGCATTTTCTACCGCTTCTGCTCCACTATTCGCCAGCATCGCTTTTTTATCTCCAGCAATCGGTGTCAAGTCGCATAATTTTTCTACAAGTTGCAAGTACGGTGCATTCATCGTCACATGAAAACAAGTATGAAGAAGTTGGTCCGCTTGCCGTTTAATCGCTTCTACCACTTCTGGGTGAGCACTCCCAACATTTAAGCAGCCAATCCCTCCCGCAAAATCTACGTACTCTCGATCCTCATCGTCCCACATCCGTGCGCCTTGTGCGCGAGTAATCACAATAGAATTTTGCACGGAAACACCACTTGGAACATACTTTTGTCTCACTTGTGCAAGTGATCGATTTGTAATAACTATTTCTTCTGACATGAATTCTCCCCCTCTCCATCAACTCGAGGACCCATTTTGCCCTCATTGCGCAGGAAAGCAATATTCATGCCAACTTGAAAATCGCATTCTTCCCGAAAAGTAAAGACTTTTCTATAAAAACTTGATATTATATGGTGTAACAATACAAAATTGAATCGCATTTTTGAATTATAATTCAAATTGATTGGAGGCACTAAGCTTGCATCAGACATTTGGAATTCTCGAAAGCTTACTTACTCCTATCTTAGTATTTAGTCCAGAAGGTATACTCCTTTTTATGAATCATGCAGCCAAAGACATACTCCCTGTAAATCCACAAGCTTGTAAGTGGCCAGATATTTGCACAGATCTCCCTATGAGCTACATCCATCGATTACATTATTTTGAAAAATCCGAGTTACGATATCTTCTAATCGAATTTGTGCTTCCGATTGACACGACACTACAGGCAGAAAATATCCAATTAAAAAATACAGTTGCTGAACTCGAAACTTTGATCAATTCATCTACTGACGAACTTTTTGTTACTGACGGAGAAGGAAAAGTGCTTTTCCTCACGAGTCAAGCTCGCAAATTTTATGGACTCGACCATGAAGACATTATCGGACAATCAGTTTTCCAATTAGAACAGGCACATATCTTTTATCCTTCTGTCACCGCACTCGTGTTACGAGATAAGCAAAAACACACGATCCTACAAACAACTCGCCACGGGGAGCATCTAGTCGTGACGGGCACTCCAGTGTTTGATGAACAAGGAAATGTTAAACAAGTGATTTCAAGTGCATTGGATTTAAAGCAACTGCCTTGGATTTTATCTTCTGCTCCCAGTCGAGAGATCCCCTATTCTCCCTCCCGTCAAGTAAAAAGTTCAGTGCACGACGATACCTCATTGACTCCCATCGTTGCTTCAACCCCCGTGATGCGCCAGTTCATCACACAAATCCAACAAGCAGCTACAAGTCATGCCAACATCCTGTTATTGGGTGAAACTGGTGTCGGAAAAAATTTGTTCGCAAACTATATCCATAAAGAAAGCGCTCGAGCACAAGGGCCATTTATTGAAATTAATTGCGCTACTTTACCAGAATCTTTATTTGAAAGTGAATTATTCGGATACGAACACGGTGCCTTTACTGGTTCAATACGCGAAGGAAAAAAGGGCAAAGTCGAACTAGCAGACGGAGGGACACTCTTTTTAAATGAAATCGCAGAGATCCCCTTGACGTATCAAGCAAAACTACTTGATTTTTTACAAACTCGCCAATTTACGCGCGTGGGAGGAATTAAAGCGTTACACAGTGACATTCGCATCATCTGCGCAACGAACCGCGATTTAAAACGGATGGTTGCTGAAAACTTGTTTAGGGCTGACCTATTCTATCGAATATATGTCGTTCCTGTAGAAATCCCTCCTTTGCGCGCTCGAATAGGAGAACTTGAAGCTCTATGCCTGACAATCATTGCGAAACTCGCCAGATGTTATCGTCAACCGACAAAGCAAATTCATTCAAGTACACTTGACTTGTTGCGTACCTATCCGTGGCCCGGAAATGTACGCGAACTTGAGAATGTCTTAGAGAGGATTTTTATCAGTACACGTGATTCTGTGATTTATCCTGAACATCTACCGGATGAATTCTCCCACTACGCTAGCAATTCCTCTTTAGGCTCAACCCCATATTTCCCTAATCCAAAAACACTTCATGAGACTGCTTTACACCCGGAACAAGCGAAAGAAGAACTCGGATTACAAAAACAATTAGAACGTCTTGAATTTGAGATTTTGCATGATGCTTTGCAACGTTGGAAAACGACCTACGCCATCGCGCAACATTTACAGCTGAGTCAGCCTACTGTGGTAAGAAAACTAAAAAAACACGGGCTTACTCATTTACACGAGACGCCATAGATTCGTTATAATAAATTATTCAGCATAATGGCTAACGATCAAACAAGGAAGGTGACGACATTTGAAACTACTCGTTGTTGAAGATGACAAGCGAATCGCCAGCCTATTACAAAGAGGATTAACACAACTAGGACACACGATTGATCTTGCTCACGATGGAGAGGATGGCTATTACTTGGCACTCAACAGCGCATATGATGTAATCATACTAGATGTGAAATTACCCAGTATGGATGGTCTTACTGTTTGCCAAGAACTGCGTAAATCAGGTATCCACTCTGCGATTCTCATGCTAACAGCACGTGACAGCATTGACGATAAAGTAACGGGTCTCACTTCAGGAGCCGATGATTACGTAACAAAACCTTTCTCCTTTGAAGAATTGTCTGCACGTATACAGGCTCTCTTTCGTCGTCCAGCGCAGTATGTTGAGCAACAGGTCTTGCGTGTACATTCCCTTGAATTATATCCACAGACATTTGAAGTAAAAAAACAAGGGGTTCCGATCGAATTAACTCGCAAAGAATTTTCTCTATTAGAATTGCTAATGCGCAATCCCAATCAAGTCCTTAGCCGCGAACTCATTCTTGATCGATTGTGGGGTGCAGATTTTGAACCATCCGCCAATGTGGTAGATGCTATGATCGCACGCTTGCGCACCAAACTTGGCAACGGAAAGGAAAAACCTCTGATTAAGACGATCCGCGGAGTGGGGTATAAATTAGAACGATGAGTAAAATGACAGCGCCATCAGAAAAACAATTGTTAGCGCGAACCCAACATCAATTGATCGCATGGTTCTTTCTCGCCTTACTCGCATTTGCAATGCTTTTGCTCGGAGGGATTTATTATGCTTTGCGCAGCAATCTACTAGATACTGCTTATCAAGAAATCGAGCATGAATGGGAGCAAAAAACCCCTGAAGCAATCCATAAATTACAAGACACCTCTTCTGGTGAAACTCCTACCATAAACATCGATTCAAGTCCTGAAGATGTTGCAACTTGGGTATTCACTACGTCTGGTCATGTTGTCCAAGCAGATTATTCTTTAATAGGAGTTCCAGGTTCATTGCGGCCGCTATTTTTAAAAGAAATTTCACAAAAATCTAATGATCTAACCTACACACAATGGATTCGTACTTCTTTTAACAAATCACGTATACTTCTTGGAATTCATCCATTATTTATTAATGGTCGCCGCGTGGGAACAATCATGAGTGCATATTCCATCACTGCGATGACAAACACGCTGCAAGTTTTGATGTGGGTAGACATTGAACTTGGCATCGCTAGTATCTTCGTGATTCTCCTAATCACCTATGTTCTAGCTCAACGCACACTGCAACCCATTCGCTCAGCCTTACAAAGACAGCGACATTTTGTCAATGATGCGTCTCACGAATTACGTACACCACTTACCATTTTGCGAGGAAACTTAGAACTAGCAAAGATGGAGGCAACACATCCCGAACTAAACGAGACACTCACACAGTGTATTTCTGAACTTGACTACTTAACTCACGTGGTTACTGACCTTTCTATGCTAGCTCGCTCTGATTCAACTCAACTTATTCGCAATCCTAAACGTATTAACGTAGACGAATTAGTAACAACCTGTATTCAAGATCTACAACCTTTAGCTAAACAAAAAAATATCTCTCTTTCTTACATCAAACCACAATCCTCTCTCACAATTTTCGGAGACGCAGCGCAACTACGGCAACTTATGATTATACTCGTTGAAAATGCGATCAAGTATAATCTGGAAAATGGAAAAGTACAGGTTTCACTCGAACAAAAAACAGATTCAGTCGACATCATGATCGCCGATACAGGAATAGGAATTCCAGCAAATGATCTGCCTTATGTATTTGATCGATTTTATAGAAGTGAGCAGGCACGGCACCAACAGATCGGCAGCGGCATAGGACTTGCAATCGCAGCAGGAATTGTGGAGAGTCATCGCGGGCAAATTGGGGTGACAAGCCAAGTCGGCCAAGGAACGACTTTTACTGTCACGCTTTCCTTAGCCGACCACATACAAGAAGCAAAGAACAAGTAGTCTCCTCACGTTACCGAACGATTGAAGAATTCATTTACAACAGCAAGCACTTTTAGTGTATTACGCGCCACCCAGACTTCATACTGCCTCCCCTCTTTATCGATGGTAATCTTCCAGGCAGCCTGCTTCCCCCACGTGCTCATGGTGCGATCTGTAATCCACCCCCCAGGTACTGCAGATCGCGCCGCTGCATCGGCTAGTAAAATGTTTTTTACTCGATACTGCGCGCGTTCTGTATGCATTATAGAAAATGGGGGCGAAACTGGCGAAGCCCCTCCTTCAACAATCACAAAGTGACCCAACCAAACCGCAAGAATACCCACACCTATTCCCGTACTTCCTATAGCGGCCAGAATGGATCCTGACAGCTTCTTCATAGTCGATTGTCGAGCCGAATGGGGACGACGAAACCATATGGATAATGCACGATCGTTTAGGGTCATGCGTATCCCTCCTTGTTTTTGTAAGAACAAGGTACCCCATCGACATGATCACTTCATGATGGATTTATG
Source organism: Sulfoacidibacillus thermotolerans (assembly GCF_003144315.1). GTDB lineage: Bacteria > Bacillota > Bacilli > Alicyclobacillales > SLC66 > Sulfoacidibacillus > Sulfoacidibacillus thermotolerans. The sequence continues at coordinate 6,028 of NZ_MPDK01000043.1, forward strand.
ACGACAAGATGACCGATGGAAAGGATGGATCGTCCATTTTAGACAAGAAAATTTTCTGCGAAAAATAACTTACAATGTCATGTTCACGTAAATAATGCACGCGTCTACACAATTTCATGGAATGATAGTTGACAAAATTAACGGAATTTTTTATGATTTAGGGCACTACTTGATTTTAGCGTTATGTTATCTAACATAACGTATTTTCTATCTTACGAAAGCGGGTTTGTGACCAATGGAAATTCAAAATGCCGAAGCGCGAATAGATGAACGCGTTATTACTCGCAAAAAACGTACCTTTAGCGGCTTAGTGAATAACCCCGTGATGGAAGACTACGCTTTGCGCTATGCTCCTCGTTCCTTTCGAAAATGGAGTGAATTTGCTGTCGCCAGTACTGCACTAGGTGGAATCGCTTATATGGCTGATTTCGCAATTGGCGGATCCGTTGGTCTATCATTTGGTTTTTTAAATTCGCTTTATGCCATCATCACTGTCGCTGCCATCATTTTTTTGACTGGTATCCCCATTGCCTACTATTCGGCGAAATATAACATTGATATGGACTTACTGACACGCGGAGCAGGCTTTGGATATCTAGGCTCAACACTGACGTCGATTATTTATGCATCGTTTACATTTATTTTCTTTTCTTTAGAAGGGTCTGTGATGGCACAAGCAATCACACTCTATTTTTCGCTTCCCATTGCGGTAAGCTATCTTCTTGCTGTACTTATCGTCATTCCACTTGCTATGTATGGAATGACTCTCCTCAATCGTTTTCAAGTATGGACTCAACCAATCTGGCTCATCCTTATGATCGCTCCTTTTACGATCGTACTCACGAAAGATCCAGAGGCTTTTTCACGCTGGATCCATTTTGGTGGTGCGACAGGTATGGCGACTGCATTCAGTCCCCTCATGTTTGGATCCGCTATGGGCGTTACACTTTCACTCATCGCGCAAATCGGAGAACAAGCTGACTACCTGCGTTTTATGCCTGACAAAACAGCAAAAAACCGCGCAAAATGGTGGTGGGCTGTGCTCCTTGCGGGACCTGGATGGGTCATTATCGGCGCTTTCAAGCAACTTGGTGGATCATTTTTAGCTTCATGGATTTTCCCACTCGTGGGGAATGTGAAAGCCGATGAACCGATTCAAATGTTTACGCACGCCTTTGGCGCACTCTTTCCTGCATCAGCAGCCTTGACAATTGCAACTATTTTCGTACTATTGTCACAAATAAAAATCAACGTGACAAATGCCTATTCCGGATCTCTTTCTTGGTCTAACTTTTTTTCACGCGTACTGCACTTTCATCCGGGGCGAGTCGTATGGTTGTTTTTAAATGTTGGTATTGCTCTTGGCCTTATGGAATTTGGCGTATTTGGGTTCTTAAACATGATCCTCGGTTTTTACTCAAATGTTGCCGTTGCTTGGGTCGGAGCGGTCGTCGCAGATCTAGTAATTAATAAGGGATTATTAAAAATAGGGCCATCCTATATTGAGTTTAAACGGGCTCATTTGTATCGATTTAACCCCGTGGGATTTGGTTCCATGATTATTTCTTCAGCCATCTCAATCGCCGCTTATTTTGACGCTTTCGGAGCTACTTTACAAGCATTTTCCACTCTGCTCTCATTAGCACTCCCCTTTATACTGGTCCCGACCATTGCACTCGCGACAAAAGGAAGATATTACATTGCTCGCGAGAATACGTTATCTCTCCCACAACTCCCAGTACGTCCTACACTTCATGGCATCACTACAAATCGGATAACGTCGATCGACGTACAGGAAGAAAACATAACCTGCATGAGTTGCGGATTCCCATACGAGATTCAAGACATGAGCAACTGCCCATTACACTCAGGCCCCATCTGTTCACTTTGCTGCAGTCTTGAAGCGACATGCCACGATCAATGCAAAAAAATTCCTTAATCAATCGAGTAGGAGGGGGCGGCTAGCCCCCGACCTCTCACACCACCGTACATGCGGGTCCGCATACGGCGGTT
>NZ_MPDK01000044.1 GCF_003144315.1 Sulfoacidibacillus thermotolerans
TATTCCTTCGCCGCCTTCAAAAACGCCTTCTTCCATGCAGGCAAATCTCCTTCGTCGTCACCTTGCCTCTCTGTTTCGCTTGCCACGATCTTTTCCGGCTTTTTCTCCGTTCCCCTCATCGCTTCTTCTACGATCTGTTTCAATGACTTTTTCAATTCTACAAATTTAGATTCAACCACTTCATCCACCGTTTCAAGAATCGCCGAGTCCATTCGATCAAGAAGCGGTGCAATCTCTTCTTGGATTAACGTCCGCACTTCATTTGCTGTCATGTCGCTTTCCCCTTGCCGTTCGCGCAGTTGATCCATTAGCTTAGAGTCGATTTGCAGTTGTCGTAAAATCAACTGCCGCGCCCACTGATTTTTTGATGCAGGTGGCAATTGATTGAGAATCAGCATATCGTCTTCGTAAACAGGAACGCAAATTCGCATAACACGTTTTGGTTTCAATAAAATCATCTCCTTAAAAAAAGGAGCGCAATAGAAAATATCTATTGCGCTCAGGAGGGAGATAGGAGGCGAAACGTATAAAGTGAACCGTATAAGGATGCAATGTATCTGCACATGAAATGTGCAGGTTAAAGTATGCCTTCTTATGAGCAAAGGGCAGGGTAAGAATTTTTCCGAATTTCTTTGATTCAACTCAAATTCGGACATCTTAGAATCAAATCCAAGAAGCAGGTACAACCCAATTACTTTGACTCGAATAATTCTCTCCAGCAATCGCAATCATGGTTCCCTTCACTTTTTTTGTTGTATCATAAACCCATTGTCTCACTGTGTTTCTGTTTTGTGGCGCATGAGTTCCAGTAGCAGTCATCCATATTCCCCATCCATGTTGCTTAATTTTAGGTATTGCCCACCACTCTTGTTCAGGATTGATTCCACTGCGCCCATTCGAGATGACCCAATTTTCTGCTAGCCACGCATCTCCTTTCATTGGATGAAGGGAAAGCAACACGGATGGCGTATAGACGTTCACAAGTGCATGTAACTTTGCACGATGAACTTCGTTAAGTGCAAACGTTCTTCGCGCTGCATCTACTCCGTATGAAGGCCCTGCACAATCCAATAAAATTCCAGAGACATGAAGTTTTTTCCATAAAACGATTTCGCGTTCTATTTGTTCATCTGTGTGATGAGGTTCACCATTTGTAACACCAATTGAAATATATCCATACCAACGTATTTGCGGTAGCCAAGACTCCAACTTTTGAATCGAATGGATTTCATTGTTTTGTGACCACTCGTCTCCACTTCCTAAAACGACAGCCGAATACCCTTGAATAGTACGCGAAAATTTCAAAAGACGATGCTGGTTTTCTGGAATCCACCCATAATAAATGAGAAAAGGTTTCACGGGATCGTGCGGAATGGATCGCTTTGCGCTTTGCGAGTGCGGTGTTTCTTTACGCGAAAGCAAAGTTAAGAAGTCCGCAATCACCTCTGGCCGGCTCTCTTTGCAGCGAGAGCACGCCGCACCGCGTTCAGGGATATTTAACCAATATCCTTGAACCCACTTCATCGTTATTTGTTCATCCAAAAGAAGTGTGTTTGCAGAAACATTTTGTCCTGAAGGAGCGCTGCTCAACCCCGCAAACACAGGGATCGATGAATGAACAGAGCGAATCTGTTGTACAGATTCCTGTATGAAATTCAAATAGGCCGCAGGTGTGCTCTCCACCCCTTGCGCTTGAATCTCAAATTGATTCACAATATGCGCACTGTTAGCTGGAATGCGTAGCGTGATATATTGCGAATCAATTCTCCCATGCGGATACAACGCGCGAGCAAGATCAGTTGCGGGTGTAAATAAAACATTTAGATGTTGCTGACGCGCGAAGTTCTCTGTTTCGCGAAGTGTTTGTACAAAATTTATTTGTTCAGAAATTGGGGTAAACGACCAATGTTCTAAATCAAGCACGATGCCTGTGATATTCTTGTGGCTTTTTGCATACTGTACATCTTCCTGAACAAGCAAAAGGCTGGTTGCATCTAAGTAACGTCGCACACGCCAATTTGCAAGCCATTTTGGTTCCGGCTTTCGCCCAGTAATCAAAATGGTACTCGGTTGATCTAGCATTTGCTGCACGAGAGACCAGTGTGAGGTAGTATGTAATTTCATAACAGCTGATTGTGCAATGATCCAAGATGGTTTTGAAACTTTCGAGGTCGCTGCAAACGCGCTGTGTGATGGAACTCCGCTTGTTGTAACTGATATTGCAGATAAACCAATCAACAGCCAAAGTTTTTTTGCAAAGCGCATTCTATTACCTTCTCTCTGCGTGCTTTAGAAAAGTATACAAGAAAGAGGCTCTCTGTTGACGAGAACCTCTTCTTTCTTGTGTTTAAAATTTCGAACTAACAACCAACTTTATACTGCGTTTCGCTGGAATCTCGATTGCTTCGCCAGTTTGCGGGTTGCGGCCCGTTCGCGCAGCGCGTGTTATGGCTTTTAGTTTCCCGACGCCCGCAATCGTGAATTCACCGCCAGCTCTCAATTCTTCGGCGATTGTTTCTTGGAACGCCGCCCACAAAGTTTCTAATTCCGTTTTGGGTGCGCCAGTTTTTTCCTTTACCGCTGCGAGCAAAGCATCTTTGGTCATCAGCTTCTACTTCCTTTCAAGATTTGATTTGAGTGCGAAATCGCAAAGGGTGTCGGTTAAAACTACACTCCTCAACCAAGAGGGGGAGGGTAAGTATTTTTTCTCGCTTTTGCGTTTCGGCAAATCACGGAACCAAAACACCACAATCAAACCGTGTGCCAGAATGAGCTACGATGAACTTTTGTGCTTTTGGAACCAAAACGCCACAATCAAACTGCGTGCCAGAATGAGCCACGGTGAACTTTTGTGCTTTTGGGGCAAAAACACCGCAATCATACTGCGTGCCAGAATGAGTCGCGGTGAACTTTTGTGCTTTTGGAACCAAAACACCACAATCAAACCGTATGCCAGAATGAGCTACGGTGAACTTTTGTGCTTTTGGGGCAAAAACACCGCAATCAAACTGCATGCCAGAATGAGCTACGGTGAACTTTTGTGCTTTGGGGCAAAAACACCGCAATCAAACTGCATGCCAGAATGAGCTACGGTGAACTTTTGTGCTTTTGGAACCAAAACACCACAATCAAACTGCGTGCCAGAATGAGCCACGGTGAACTTTTGTGCTTTTGGAACCAAAACACCACAATCAAACCGTGTGCCAGAATGAGCTATGATGAACTTTTGCTTTTTGGAACTGGAAAAAACAATACAAATTTTGTTTTGTTTTTTCCAGTTTTACGCCTAGCAAACCATAAAAATCCCCTTTTTTATCCGTCAAAAATCTAAATCTAGGGGCAGGGCAAAACATCTGCCACAACCTGCAACATCCTTACTGCTGCAAGGGAAAGCACCCTGCTACAAATCTGCAACACACCTGCAACAACCTGCCACAGCAAATTGGAAGTGATTTTTGGGAATCAACGAACCTCAATTCGCCAAACTGTTCCGTCTCTAACACGCTCTTTTTCAATTTGAACCCCTTTTTCAGCCAGCCAATCCTTTGCACGACCCAGCAACTTCCCAAACGCAACAATCCCTATATCAAGAAAATCTTCTTCTGCTGCATCATCAGCGAGTTGCTCAAGGAGTTCGCTCGTTTTCCCTTCCCACGTACCAACTTCCCGCGCCATTTCTACAAGAATTTCAAGCAGTGGGAGTTCGTCTTCTGTAGGTTGATACCCTTTTGCTTTCGCTTTGGTTGGTTTTTTTGTCGGGGTTTCTTTCTCCTCTTCATCGGTAGGACGGAAAGAACGCAAGTATGCAAAATATTCATCGATTTCCTGATCCACTTTGCCTCGATGCGCCCCGTCCCTAGCGGAAAGTTCCTTCGCTTTAGCAAGCGCCCAATTCTGTGCCTCGGTCATTTGCGCAACATCTTCATAAACCGCAACCTCGCCGTTTCGAAGGTAAATGACAGGCGGATCAGACTTTACCATCAACGAAAACGGCTCCCCGTTAATCGACGTATATGCGGCAACACGGCCGGTCGGCAATCCTTGCAGAGTGGTGGGTTCGAAAGAATAATTCATCATTTCAACCATAGCGTTGGCGGAACTTGGCCCTAGCGTGCACGTGAGAAATGTTCCCATATTTTCTGTGATGGATTTCAGTAAAATCCCATTGAATTGTTCAGGGAACTGTGTGATTAAGCCAAGGCTAAGCCCGAATTTCCGGTCTTCCGCGATGACCTTTTCAAGGATTGGGATTTGAACTAAGTGAGCCTCATCGATCATGAGAATATGTGGTTTAGAGATGTCCGCAGGGCGCGATTTGGCCGTGATATGATAGCGCATCAAAACTTGGCCGCCAACAAGCCCGACATTCTTTGGTTCTAGGTTCAGCGTGTTAATGAGAATGATGTGCCCTTCATCCATCCATTCCCGGATGTTGAGCATCCATCGCGTTTGCCCGAATATGCGGCGCATCGCTGGTTTTTGTAGCAGTGGTCGCAAACGGTTAAGCAACGGATCGAGCGATTTTGGTTTCAAATCCTCGCCAGTCATATCCCAAAACTCCTGTACAAGCGGGTCCAGAATGTCAATGTTCTCCCGCATCGCAGGGTATTGAAGGACGCTGGTAAGCCCTAGGATGGTATGCTCAACCCGTCGGTCATAGAGCAGCGTCATCACGCCGTTTTCGATCAGACGTTCGGTGAACACGGCATCGCCACCATACGCACTCTTAATGACATCGAGAACTCCACCTGCAACAGCTGCGTAGTCCTCGCCGGGTGTATGATAGAGAAGATTCAACCCAACGGGAAATTCCGATTCCGGCGTGAGATCAATGTAATGTACTTTCTCCCATGGAATGTGATTCCCTTGCTGTTCCATGTGCAACAATCGATTCAAGACGATGGTCAAAGTAGACCCAGCAGGGTCAACATAAGTAAACCCCGGCGCTTGATCTGGAGATTCCACCCAATCATCTAGCATCGATTGAATCATCTGGATTGCCGTAGATGATTTTCCTGAACCATTTTTCCCGCCCATGAAAAAGTGACGCAAAAATTGCTGCTTTGGGATTTTTACAAGACGCGGCGGTTTAACCGGATGAATCAATCGGCCTACGGCAATTCCTTTGGTTAATTGATCATCGTCAAGCGTTTGTTCTCCCGGTTTCATCCCGACAATCAGTTTTTGCATCTTCTCTTTTTTCATGTTCGGCAGCCGAATCAGCCTTGAGAGTTCTTCTTCACTCCACAACCAATCCGATTCTTTCCCTTTTCCTTGATCAAGAACGAAGCGATGTTCTTTTTCGAACTGTCGGTTCAGATTGACTGCGATTTTTTCATACACATGAGCGTTTTCGTCCTTCACACCCATGTGTATTTTCACGCGATAATACGTGGTGTTTTCGTTTTTCCTTTTCTGAATACGTGCTAGACGATCTTTTTCTTCTGGAGAGAGGGATGTTTTTTCTTTTGAAGAAGAAGAAGAAGAACGTTTTCCCGAAAAAGGAGTCCCCCCCGCTGCCGTGATCGTTTCTGCATCAAAAGGGTTAAGGGCATGAGCAATTTTTTTGGCTGTTTGAAAGAAATCTCCGCCGTCACGAGCTTCCCCTTTTCCTGTAAGACTTTGCATAAATTCGTAAGCGGGCCGTTGTTCAAATTTCACTTCAAGATAACTTCCAGATTCCAAAGCGGACAAAACGGCTTCTAAACTTCCATCAAGGTTCAACATGCCACCTACAATGCCATAGCGATGTAGACTTTTCGTTGGGTACGAGGTGGGTTCAGAAACTTCTTGCAAGTCAATGTGCATGATTTCCTCATGCAGGTTTTTCTTTAGTTGATTTCTTTTCGTTTCTTCACACCCAACATAAATCACAATTTTCCCATTCTCATTCTTTTGAAAACGAAACGCGACGACTTCCGTTCCTTGAACGAGTTTGGATGGAAGTCGATCCGCCTCTTTGTACTCCTCGTTCATGAAAGGAATGATTTGCGTCCATGCAAAGGATTGCTCTTTGCGAGAAGGTTCGTTTTTGCACCAAAAGGGTTTCGTTTTTGTTTCTCCGAATCGAAAATTCTTCATCCGATCAAGCGGGTTTTCTTCTTTCATCCAGTCTGGTTTCGTTTGAATCTCGCCGAATTGAAAGGATTTGAGCCTTTCGCTCCACGTGCCACGTGCATCTTCTTTTTGCGAAGAGCGAGAAGCGTCATCTTGCAAATTTGGGTTCCGCCGAAGCGGTGGTGGTGGCATTTTTGACATAAAAAATCCCCCTTTCGTCAAAAGGGGGCAGAGTAAGAAATTTTAGTATCGAAGCAGCGTTGGATCAATCGCGATACCCAAAATGCCCACCACAACAAGAAGAAAAATTGCTAACCGAATCATTGTTTTGGCCACACGAAAAACAAACAAAAAGAGAAGCATCGCAACCAAAAGGATACTTCCTAAAATTGTAGGATTCGACAAACTGCGCACCTTCTTTTGTTTCGCTTAGTATCCTTTGTACTTGCCAGAAACCACGCCCGGAATGTCCCACGGCACAGTCCAAGCTCCTTGAATGCGCCCAAGGGCTGCAATCGCGTTGTCCAGAGGGTTCCAAATGTCGTCATAAGGCGAAATTTCGTACTCCCGAAACGTACTTGGAAGCACTTGCATCAACCCGGATGGACTTCCACCGTCGGAGATATATTTCGGATTGTAGGCATCGGGATTATATCCACTTTCGTGATAGGCGATGGTCACGAGATAGGGAAGCCACGTTTCATTGGCCCCTCCAGCGATTCCATGCGTAGCGTTATATTGCATGCGAATACGAATGGCTTCTCGAAAAATCGCGATCAATTGTTGCGGGGGCAAAGGAACGCCTTTACTAGGCGGTAATCCCCCTCCGATCATGCCGTCTAAAATAGATAAAGCGGCGGGGTCACAAAAATTTTGATCAAGCAAAAGTGCTTGCCGAAAAAGCAGCTGTTGATCACTGATGCGTGGCAACACATCAAACGCCTTTTCCGCTTCGTACAGTGGCGCATAATTCTTATGAATCAACGTCGCCCCTAAGAGCACAACGTGTTGCGTTCCGCTTCCACCAATTATTTCCCACTGCGTCTTCCAAACACCGTTGTATCGCGTGATCGTATTCAACACCATCTTGGTTCGGTACGTCACAAATTCTTTTATGCCGTTTTTTGTGTGTAAGATATGAACGACACGCAATGAAACGGGGACAAACGACGCTGCACGTGGTTGCAATTTCGCAATAATGTAAGCCATTGTCCGATAAGGGTTTGATGAATCCGTTCTTGCTCCAAGTTCGTGAAACGCTTCAAGTAGTCCATAGGGTAATCCTAAGTGAAGCTGCTGGATTTGTTGTTTTTCTTCTGCCGTCAGCCCGATCTGTCCATTAGATAAATGAATGGTTTGCATCCAATGAGAAGATTGTTTTTTATACTCTTGTTGCTGTTGAGGTGAAAATATCTCAATTGGATTTTGAATCGTTGAACCCGCAGAAAGCGCGGCAACAAAGAAAACCACAAGGAGGATGGGAACCAAAAGAATCCCCGTCCCCACTAGCACTTGCCATTTCACCCCTGATTGTATCGTGCGAATTGCTTCTTTGTTACGAAGGAGTGAACGTGCCGCACCCATTACATCGCCAGATGACATTTTTGCAGCCATCGCCGTTGCATCTTTTATGGCAGCCAGCTTTTCCTTTGCTCTATCCTTGGACTCCATTTACAACGCCTTTTGCCACTGCGCGGCGTGTGGCAATGCCCCAGGGATCTCCCACACGTGCCCATTTTTCCAAACATACGTATCAGGGAGTCCGCTTATTACTGTGCCAAACGGATTCGTGAAATCATACACAATCGGCCAACTGATATGGGTTTGTGACACCAGTTCTTGTGTTTCTGCGACCGCTTGCTGTTGCGTAAAAGTAGACGGGAATCCTGTACTAATGCTGATATGGGTTTGTGACACTTGTTTTTTTGTTTCTGCGACCGCTTGCTGTGGCGTAAAAGTTGACGGGAATCCTTTACTAAT
>NZ_MPDK01000045.1 GCF_003144315.1 Sulfoacidibacillus thermotolerans
CAGCCTGTGGAGAGGATGTAAGACCTGCTATCACAGAGGCAGCCTCAACGAAGCAGGAATTCAACGTCAAACCTACCTATGAGTAGATTTGAGTCAGTTTGGAGGAACGGTATGGATAATGGCTGAAGAAAAGATTGTGATAGGCGCCAAAACCAATCATCCGCTCAATGGCATGTTATCTATTCCCGATGAAGCGAATGGGTTGTTATGTCCAGCGGTTGTATTGGTTCACGGCTCTGGTCCGAGCAGTATGGATGAGAATATTGGAAACAATCACCCTTTTCGAGACCTCGCAGAAGGTCTGTCGGAAAAAGGGATTGCAGTCTTACGCTACGACAAGAGAACTTTCGTATACGGCAAACAAATGAAAGACGACGTTGGTATATCCGTAAGAGAGGAAACCATTGAAGATGCCATCCTCGCGGCTGAATTTCTACGCAATGATACGAGGGTCGATCCGAACAGGGTGTTTGTCATCGGCCACAGTTTAGGCGGGATGCTGGCTCCTCGAATTGATGCGGAAGGAGGACATTTTGCGGGAATCATTATTATGGCTGGTTCCCCGCGCAAACTTGAAGAAATACTGATGGATCAAAACTACGAGGTGCTGAACTCTTTAAACAGGTTTTTGAAAGTGATCGCAAAGAAACAGATCGCTGTATTGTCCGCTAAGTTTGGCAAGATTTATAACCTCAGCGACGAAGAGGCGAAATCGACAAAGCTGTTAGGCAAATATACGAGAGCATACTACTTCAAAGAAATGGGGGAACATCCGTCCACCGATTATCTAAAGGCATTAGACAAGCCCCTTCTGATTTTGCAGGGAGATAAAGATTTCCATCTATCTATCGAAAAGGACTTTGGTGGTTATCAAAAACTGCTCTGTGATAAACCAAATGTCACATTCAAGCTCTACCCGAATCTGAATCATCTGTTTATGCCTGCTGTTTATGGAGAGATACGCAAAGTAAAAAAGGAATATCGTGTGGCACAACATGTAGATGAACAAGTGATACAGGACATTGCGAACTGGATTCTTTCCGTCTGAGACGTACCCAAGGAAAGTCATTTGGGAAAACGTGACGTCTTGGTCCCCTTATCAAGAGGGGTGCTGTACACTGCTCATGCAGAAAAACTGATTTACCTATAAATATTAATACTTGTAAAAGTCACCATAAGGAATGACGTGCCATGTCGCCCCGCGCAAGCTCACACCATGAGAATTACGTAAGCGTCAAATAGCGCACAGTGCGCCTAGCAAAGCTAGGCACAACTAACCGGTGAGAGTCCGGCCGAGGTAGGGACTAGACTGCTCGTTGCAAGCAGGCACCTGGTGGCGGTTGCGAGAGACTAAGGGTGAAACAATATTACAGGCCGCAACATGAAGTGAATCTAGCCGCATCGTTAATTTGAATCCTGCAAGGGTCAAGAGGATGCCAAGCCGCGTGTGTACCGCGAAGGCTATGGAACGTGTGAAGAATCAGGGCAAGCAGCACGGAAGAATCCTTCGGTGTAGAGGGAACGGCAAGCAAAGTAAGTTGTGTCTGGAACTAAGGTGGTGTTAGGATCAAAGAAAGGTGGAAAATGAACAGATCTCTGTAGCCGATATTAAGAAATTCAAGGCTCGAATCAAAGAACTCGAAGAAGAAAATGATATCTTAAAAAAGTTAGACCCTCTTTGCAAAAAATAAGTGTTCGTGAACTTGTGGATGTTGCCGTATTCCAGTCTGACAAATACATAAAAAGAAAGTATGTCAGGTGTTAGGCACTGGTCGCAGCAGCTATTATTTCTGCACCCAAAAACGGCTCGAGGGACACCTGAAACAAGAAAATCGGCTATTGAAGCAAGTGATCATTCGAATCTACCCTGAACAAGATGGCATCATGGAAGGTCGTTATAATCGCAATCGTATTCACTCTGCAACCGGGTATAGGATACCCCAACAAATAGATGATTTTTTATCAATATCAGCTAACTTGTCTTTCCTTTTGTGTTCAGTATCTTGACGGAAGTCCAATTGAACCATTTGTGAAGCGGTGGACATCCGAGCAGGAACTCACAGAACTGCGTGTGTAACGTTCAACCGGCGAGTGGATGACATATAAACGAGGTGAAATCATGAGGCTAGATTCGGAACGGGTTTATATTCGTAGGTTGGAGATGGATGATCTTGAGGCACTACTGGATTTGCGAGTACGAAATCGTTATTTCTTTAAGACCTTTGAATCAGTTACTTCAGACTCACATTTTACGTTAGAAGGACAACAAGAAATTTTGGAGAAAGTGCAACACAATTGGGAAACTGATTCTGGATACGCATTTGGTATTTTTTTGACCCAACAAGATCGACTTATTGGACGAGTTAATCTAAGTAATGTGGTTCGGGGAGCTTGGGAGAGTTGCACAATGGGGTATTTCCTAGATGAACACTACAATGGTCAGGGGTTTACCACAGAGGCTGTACGTTTGGCAATTGGTTTTGCTTTCGGACCTGCGGAATTACATAGGGTCCAAGCGGCGGTCATGCCCCGAAATGTAGGCTCAATTAGAGTTCTTGAAAAAGCGGGATTTAGGTATGATGGGTTTTCGGAGTTCTATTTAAAAATCAATGGTGTGTGGGAAGACCATAACCTTTACAGTATTACACGAGAGCGTTGGAACTCATAGTCTTGTTATTTTTTAGAAAACGGGTCGAAGATCTGAATGACAATCCTTTCAAAATATTAGCTATGTATGGAAGGATTATAGTTCTGGATGTAGATCATCGAATGTACAATGTTAGTAACTTTGAACCACTTGACTAAACTATATTTGCTACACAGCTACCAGAAGAATGGGGTGCGGTTTAACCCCTCAACTTTAGAGTCTTGCTCCCTTAATCTCACTCAATCGCAAGATTACTTGATTAGGGTTTTACAAATAATGGATTACCTTCATGATTTGCGATTGCACGAATGAACTGCTCAGGTGTCAGATGATACAGACTGCCATGAATTCGGTGCTGGTTGTAAAACGAAATATATTCTGTTACGACTGCGTACGCTGCTTGATAGTTCTCAAACAATTGTCTCTTCCACAAAGCACGTTGCAATATCTGTGCCGCATGCTGCCCCTCGTAAGAAAGTCTGATGTGATAGTCAACGATCGCTCGGTCATATTCCCAGAGTTGGTGTTTTCCGCAAGTAAAAAACGTAGAAAAACGCTGCGGATTTTTACATAGACACTGTCAGCATGAAAACAGAAGAGTAAGATGACTTCGCTACTGAAAGAGCGTGTTTTAAGTTGGGTCTAAAAGCATGCATGGTTAGGATGCGTGTTGCTTTCTACACGGCGGCTGAGTTGGCGGATCTGTTGTACGCTTCAATTATAAACCGTTCAACTTCAGAGAAACTGATTTCACTCAGCTGGTATCATCTGCTTGTAATCGATGAGCTCGGCTACATGTCGATGGACAAACAGAGGGCCAATCTATTTTCCAACTCGTTAGCAAGCGTTATGAGACCGGCACTATGATCTTAACAACAAACATTCACGAAGGGAGGAGGTCTTATCTCATGAGTTGTTGTATTCGCTAAGCTAGTTTTGAGCCACTTTTAGCTTGGTCGATCGAGCAAAAAGTGAGCCACCTGTTTTCCAATTCTATCTCATCACTAGTATGCTATAAGTGCCAACCAATAGCAGAAAGTGAGAGATCAAAAGGATGATCCAAGTGGCTCGATTTCATCATATCAAACTCCTCGCACAACGAGAAAACCTTTCGCAGCGTGAAATCGCCCGCAGACTCGGGATTTCACGTAACACCGTCAGCAAGTATCTTCGCACGAACACGCCACCCACGGCCGCTCATCGTCGCAAAGTATACGGACGTCCGAGATATTCAGAAGAGACACTTCGGGTCATTCCTCTCATCGATCAGTGGCTGCAAGATGACCTGCAGATCTGGAAGAAACAGCGCCATACCGCCTCTCGCATTTATCGCAGGCTTCGCGATGAGTACGGATTTATTGGCTCTGAATCAAACATTCGCAAGGTGGTGGCTGCTCGTCGGGCAGTTCAAAAAGAAGTCTTTATTCCCCTCACGTTTGCTCTCGGCCAACAGTTCCAGTTCGACTGGGGAGAGGCCGATGTCAAGATCCATGGCGAAACGACACGCGTATTTCTCTTTTGTATGGAGTTGTCTGCCAGTCGGAAACGGTTTGTCTGGGCCTATCGCAACGAACAGCAGGAGTCGTTTCTGGACGGCTTTGTCCGCGCCTTCGAGTACTTTGGTGGCGTACCGGCGATCGGCCTCTTTGACAACCTGAAAAGCGCTGTCAAGAAGATACTGACCGGACGCAATCGCCAAGAACAGGAAACTTTCATCGCTCTTCAGGCCCACTATGTGTTTGAGGCGGAATTTGCAAACGCACGACGTGGGAACGAAAAAGGGATCGTGGAAGGGCTCGTTGGATACGTGCGGCGCAGCACCCTGGCTCCAGTGCCGGATGTGGGAAGCTTAGAGGAACTGAATTCCCGAATCTTGCTTCCTTGGTGTGAACGGGTGGTTGAAACGAAGCATGTGCCGCACTCGAAGGAAACTGCGGCTCAAGTCTATGAGCGGGAACGAGTCGTTTTGCACCCGTTGCCGATGCAGCCCTACGAAGCGTGTCGGATTCAACCAGGAACCGTCAGCAAGACCTCGACGGTGACGTTTGACACGGACCAGTATTCAGTCCCCAGTCGTTATGCGGGACAAGCCGTGTGGGTGAAAGGCTTTGTCGATCAAGTGATCATTGTGGCTCAAAATGAAGTGATCGCTTCACATGAACGCAGTCTGTCTCGGCAGCAGATGGTGCTGGAACTGGATCATTACCTGGAGGTATTGCTCAAAAAGCCGCGAGCCGTTCGGGACGCACGAGTCATGCATGACGACAAAGTGCCTGAGGTGTTCCGCCGCGTACACGCCAAAATGCGTGAGCGGCAGGACGCAGAGGGGGATCGCCTGTTTGTTCGCTTCCTGCTGCTGCATCGAGAGGTGGGGATGGAACGGTTGCGTCAAGCGCTGGAAGAGGCAGAACGTACGAGTACATACCACTTCGAAGGGCTACAGGAGATCCTGGCACAATTGACGGAACCGCGGCCCCATGCACCACTGGCGGCAGATCAGGTGCCGGTGGATCTGAATGCGTATCGGGTACAGCGATCGAATCTACAAATGTATAACCGATTGTCCGGTGGAGGGGAACTGCAATGACGACGGAACTGTTACTTGCGCATTATCTCAAACAGTTGCGATTGCCGATAGTCGCTAAACACTACGCTTCCCTGGCGCGGGAGGCGACGGAACACGGACTGACCTATGAGGCATATTTGCTGGCACTGCTGGAGCAAGAAACCGCAGCGCGAGATGAGAACCAGCGGCAGTTGCGATTGCGACAAGCCGCATTTCCGATTCGCAAGACGCTCGACACCTTTGAATTTCATCACATTCCTTCGCTGAATAAAAACAAAGTGCTGTCTTTGGTTCAAGGGGAATTCGTAGAGAAGAAAGAAAATGTCCTAATCATTGGCAATAGCGGCACGGGGAAGTCGCACCTTGGAACCGCTTTAGGGATCGAAATGGTCCAACGCGGCTACAAGGTCAAATTCATCACGGCCAGCGGGCTTGTGGAGGAACTGCTACTGGCTAAAGAAGAACATCGACTCCTTGCGCTGGAAAGGCAATGGTTAAAGTATGACGTGGTCATCTGCGACGAACTGGGCTATGTACCCTTCAGCAAGACAGGCGGAGAGCTGCTCTTTCAGTTTTTCTCTGCCCGCCATGAACGGCGCAGTACGATCGTAACGACGAACCTGGACTTTGGGGAATGGGTCAATGTGTTTGGCGATGAGAAGATGACGGCGGCGTTGCTTGATCGAATGACGCATCGGGCGCACATTTTGTTAATGAATGGAGATTCGTATCGTTTTCGCCAGAGTTTGCAGCGACAACATGAGGAACAGAAAGAGGCATAATTAAACAGAACACCAGTTCTATCCTCCCCTCGGGGAGGGGAAGAGGAAAGACAAGGAACATAGAGAAAAACCATAAAAACAAAGACCAGAATCGCCCAGAACAGGAACCTCTCACGCACTAAGTGGCTCACTTTTACCGTGATCGCTGTGGCTCAATTTATGCTTGACAAAAACAGTTGTTGCTTGAAGCAACCTTATTGACTGTAGACGAAGTGGACAATACCGTTTTTTTTCAGGTGCGAATCCAGATTGTAGGTAATAACACGCCGTGTGATTTTGGTGCTCTCTTGTTGATCTAGCCCATAATAGAGAATTCCATGATTCAACTGAACATCAAACAATTGCGTATGAGTATCAAGTGGTTTCCATATCAAGCTCGTCTTTTTCGTTGCGACGTTGTATGCGTACAAACGCTCATCATAATCTTGGCCCAAACCATTATTTAAATACATCCAAGTAATCCAATTTCCTTCAGTTTGTACAAAGGCACATCCATAATCTCTAAGCGGGTTGGGCTGTGGGAGATATGTCATATTCTTTTCGAGCAGTACTCTCTGTGGCTTGTAGGGCACTGTAGGCATCCCCGGCTGACCGTTCGGAAACACTTGTGTTTGTCAATCGAAAAGTTGACCATGTTGCTAACTGAAAAGTTGACCACCCCGACATAATGAAAAACTCTTGTTCTAGGCTGTTACACCAGACCTTTGTTGGCATTTAACCGAAGCCGTCCCGCATCCATACAAGGCGAGTGATATCAATACGCAGAGACCTATGTGAGCCGAAC
>NZ_MPDK01000046.1 GCF_003144315.1 Sulfoacidibacillus thermotolerans
CCTTGTTCAAGCCCTTGTTCAAGCCCTTGTTCAAGCCCTTGCTCACGAGCTTCTTCGATTTGTTCTTTGATCGAATAAATTCGATTTTGCTCATCGAATATCGCCTTTTTGCGTGAGATATAAAGCGCCCAATTCTCTGGTTTGCGTCCGATTTCTTCGAGTTCATCTAACGCTTTTTTCAACTCGACATCATTCATCGCTGCCACCTCCAACACGTGGTGTATCCTTTCATTTTTACCGGATTCCAAGAAGAGCAACCACTTTTCCAATGGATCGCGTACCGCTTTCTCCAAATCACTCATGTTCTTGCGCAACTTTGGCATCTCTACAAAATGGATTTCTAACACATCTGACAATCGCTCATGCGTTTGATCCTCCACTACATGATAAATCGTATGATACCTGTTCGTCGAGGGGAATTGTAAAAAATCAATGAGATTGATGGTAATTGTGCGATGAAGTTGATGATAGGAAGCGCCCGCTAACACTTGCCCGCGATACAATTCCGCCCAATAATACAAGGTGCGTTTTGCCATACCGCGATCATAGGCCACTTGCACCTCGATGTCGATTCGTTCCTTTTGGTCTGTTTCCACGTACACATCAAGGCGAGAGAGCTTATCTTCTTGATATTCAGGAGACTGCTCTGTGTTGCCAAATTGCACAGAGACAATTGGTGCAGCTAGACTGTTTGCAAGCAACGCATTGAGAAAGGAGATCAACAAATCCTCATTTCTAGCTTGTCCAAACAATTGCTTGAATGCGTAGTCAACCATTGGGTCAATCCGTTCTCTTTCCATTGTTCCTCTCCTCTAAAATCCAAGGAGCCTCAAAAAAGGCTCCTTGGATAATTTTTAGCCAATATTCGGCTTCCAGCTCAGGATCGGCACAACATCGAGTCCGGTCCCGACATTCCACGGATTATATACCCCGTTCACGTTTGTTCCAAAGTAGGTTCCTAGCCCAAGATGAGGGCGGTTCGCTCCTTTGTCAAGCGCAGGAAGCATAATCCCTGCATAATTCGGTATACTCATTACTACACCCGTTTTGGAATTCACCCATTCTTCTTTCCAAACCGTCACTTGGCCTTGGCTGCTATTTGAGCCATACCCCAAATATTGCCCAATGAGATATTCGGGCGTTCCAGACGCAGTCAGAAGTCCTGTATCTGTCATCACAACGACATAAGGGTCTTTTTGGATGACAAACCCGTCTTTCATATCGGCCACAGGAAATTGCTTGTCATAAAAAGCGTTCGACGGATCGTTGTACCACTGTGTACTCGTCGAAAGCATGCCGTAAGTGCTTAATAAACCCCAATACTGCGGATTTGATAGACTTTGCACATTCGATTCGGTGACTACATCTTGTGCCTGCTGATCCGCAAGTTGAAGATTGGCTGCTGTTGGCGACAAGCCGTTTGGCGTAAACGAATACGTGACGTTGCCTCCGTAACCCAGTGCAATTTCGTTTGGATCACCAATCGTTTGAGGGCGTGTCGCCTGCTCCCAAGTCCCTTGAATGGGTGCTGGTACGCCTGCAATCGGAGAAGCAGAAGAACCTCCTGATGTGCTTGTCGTCCCTGTCCCTGTGCTTGTTGTCGGTGGTGTCGAAGGATTCGTATTTGTCCCTGTTCCCGGTGTATACAATTGAGGCGGGGTCATCGCCCAACGGTGTGTACTGCCGTTCCACGTTACGTTATACTTTAGGGCAGTCAGCAATTGGTTGATGTAATAAATCGGGAAATACGTAGTATACACGCCACTTTCCGGGTCTTTGACGGTCAAACGCGGAACCCCTGTTTCGGCTTGTTTGCCGTTTAACATCACCGAAGCACTGCCTTTGCTATTGAAGATTCCAAATCCTTTGCCAAACCCGCCATCCCAAATCGTAAGCATCCCTTTCCCTGCGCCATCCCACGTGGCGGCAAGCCCGTTTTGACTCAATACCTGCATTACGTACCAGATTGGAACAAACGTTGTCATTACACCACTATTCGGGTCTTTCGCAACGAGTGTATAAGGAGTATAGGTCGTTTTCCCACTGACAGAAATCGTTGTTTTGGTGAGCGTATAGCCGTCCTCGTGAAAGATCGGCGCGGTCGCCGCAAAACTCGGTGCGGCGCTTCCTAAGAGCGTAGCGAGTGTAACGGTGGCAAGCAAGATTTTTTTCATCAAAATAACCTCCTTTTTTTGGTCGATAGTTCCATGATAACATAGAAGAATTGGGAAATCCGACGCGTTGTTTATTGATTTTATTTTACGATATATTTATTTTAATGTCAATGAAGTTTTTTATCAAAAAGCCCCCTTTCATGCGAAGGGGGCGGGGTAAGTGTTTTTTCTATTTTGCCAACGCCAAACTTTTGACTGCGAAAATCGTCCTTACAGGTTCAGGAACCTTAATTTCAATCTAGGTCTGCATAGAAAACAAACACGCCGTTAATTGCAAGAAGAACAATTGACAGGATAGCGACAAATACCCAACTTGTAACGTTGACTGCATAACCAATAAAAGTAGTTAGGAGTAAACCCAATCCAGAATATATAAATTTTAATTGCTTTCTCTTTTTCCTTCTTGGCGCATCGATATCTACAAGAAAGGCATTCAAAATCGACTCAATTTCCCGATCTATTTCACCACGGGACCGAAGTTTGTCCAAAAGACGATTTTTCTCTTCATCCGATGTATCCTCAAAACGAACTCCCAGAAGATCCTTTAATGTTTCAAGCTCGACATGGCGTCTTACGATATCCCGAACATTACCCATTTTTCTGAGATTCCTCTTCAGCCCTTAGAATATCAGCCAACCTTTTAGCAGAAGCACGGATATGACCCATCAGGTACTCCCCGAGTTCCTTTGCCATGTCGTCGGATGCCTTCTGTACCCCTTTCGATTTCAAAAACTCTTGAATTTCCGCATCGAGGTGCAACTTTGAAATACTTGCGGACTTTGCATCCATGTATTTCCCGCCTTGCTTTTCGTACGGCCTCAGTGGTTCAGACGTTAACTCAAACAATGCAAGTTGACAAATCTTAATTCCGGGAATCAATTTTATTGGTACTGTAGAATGATTTACTGCTAATAAACCTATGTTCCCCTTGTACCCGGGATTCATATAGTGTGCTGGGCTAATCATGAGACCTAATGACTTTACACTATATCGTTCATAAATACAGGCACTTAGAGTATTGGGCACTTTAATAAATTCATTTGTGTGTATTAAAACTGACTCGCCAGGTGCTAATTCAAAGTCTTCCTTCGAAATGTCGATATTCAAATAATGTTCTTCAGATACTTCTTTTCCAAGAACAATGGTTTCGTTCGAGACGTACTTCCGTACGACTGTTCCGAGACTTCCCTCCCAAGAAAAACGAACCTATTTCGTCCATTGTCCCATCACGCCCATTGCGTGCTGTTCCATTTTTGTGATGATTTTTAGGTCAGTCGTTTCTCGCTTGGGAAACACGTTGACGTATATTTTGGCTGTGATACACTAAAAATGAAAAGAGAGCCGAGGGGGCAACCTCGACTCCTGGGCACCAACGCCTTGAGTTTTTCCCTGCCCGCTTTAAAAATGCGCGCAAGTAGTCGCCCCATGGCGTGCAAAACCTATGGGGGCGGCTACTACTTGTGTTTCACGAGTAGGACCACAGCCACAACGAGCGACAATAACGACACGACAAACAACCCAAATTGGATCATTAGCGAAATCGCGATTGATACACTCACGGCCTCACCCCCTCCCAAAATGGGCAAGGGGTTCCCCAAGGTGGTGCTTGTACTTATTGTAGCATGATCTCTAAAAGCCGTTGACGTATATTTTCGCTGTACAAACTAAACACAAAAAGAGCCGAGACAGCCATCTCGACTCCCTAGTACAACGGTTCAATCAGGGACAGTTTTTCTTGTTGAATGAATAATTTAGTTGCTAGGATATTGTAACATCCCGACGTCATACGGTTGAGTGAACATAGGCGCTCCATTTACGTTTTTAAGCGCAATTTGAAAACCTTCTAAATACATATCAGGGTTTAACGTAGCGGTATCAATGGATAGCCCTGGTCCCCCATTCGGCACTTGAATCGTCTTACCGCCACGGTTGTCCTTGCTCTGCCAACCGCCGTATTCCCAGACCCCATCTACCACGTCCCACGCCATGTTACTCGCGCTGTTCGCCGTGTTCGGCAACGTCAGGTCTATCGTGGTTCCAACCACCTTCGCCGTGATTTGGTCATAGTAGCGGGTTTCATCGGCCAAGTAGGACTGATAGTTATTCTCAGAGATTCCGTTACCAACGCCTTTCCCACCTGTTTCTGTTAACCACGCCCCATAGTTACTGTAGAATGGCACGTGCAGATAGCTAACCCCGTTGACCACCTTATCCCCCGTAAGCCACCATTGCAAGTTGCTCAGGATCGTGTCCACGTCCGTTTGACTGATAATGCTGGACGCACTGGACACGTCCGTACCCTGAAATAGTCCATTGATATTCGCCCAGGTGTATGGATCACTGGACGCTTCGTATTGCAGATTGTAGGGCATCCATGGACCTTGACCAGTCGCGAACACCTTACCAGGTTCCCACGATGCGTAAACCCCCTTCGCCTTGCTCGCCCAATCGGCCAGATAGGTCGCCACATCGCCCGCCGTCACCGGAGTCGTTGCGCTTGGCGTAATCCCCACCGCAGCGATGCTAGGGTGACTATTGATGTCCCAGTTCACTCCTGCAAACGTCTGCCACATGTCGGTGGCCATGACTTCCTGCGTCACCGTCGTGCTTCCTGTCGTACTTGTTGTAGGCGGCGTACTCGTGGTTGTAGACGTCTTTGTGCTTGCTCCACTCGCTGTTCCTATCGTCCACGTTGTGCCGTTCCACGTATCGGTTGTGATTCCTACGTTGTTGAGCAACTGCTGGACATACCAGATCGGCATAAAGGTAGTAAATACGCCGCTTAACGGATCTTTTGCCGCAATGGTCGGAACATCTACTTCTGCGATCTGTCCATTGACCTCGATAGAAGTATGTCCTGTTTGTGCATTGAGGTGGAAGCTTGTACTTTGTGGGGACGTGACTGCCCATACATGCCCGTTCCAAGCACTTTTGTAGCCCACTTGATTCAGGGTTTGCATGACGTACCAAATGGGCATATAGGTCGTTCCGTTCGCTACAAACTTGTCTGGATGGAACGTTGCATGTCCGTTAATCTCAATACTTGCTGATGTATACGTGTATGACTGTGTTTGTGCGAATGCGGGTACAGTTGCACTCATTACAAGCGATGCTACTACTAGACTCGTTAGTTTTCTCACAAAAACACCCCGTTTTCTATTGTTTCTACCAATAGTGTACAACAGACTAGATATTTTCGTGAGTCATTATTGCGCTGATATAAGTCTTACGAATCACACCAGATCAAAACAATGTGCTCATGGAGTGCTGTATTTTATAATTACTCACCGCTCAAACGCTCGACAATTTCACCATCAACTACCGTAGCGAGCGTTTTGTTGTATTTCTTCTTGAATGCTATTTTCGCCAATATTTCTCTTTTCTTTTCTTCGAGGGAGAAAATTTGCTTTTCTATCGCTTCTACTTGTGCGTACAAAATTTCATCATCGTTCGTGGCAGAAGTGATCGCGTGCGCATTTACAGTGCGGCCTTCTGCATCTCTTTTTGCAAAAACGCGAATTTCACGTTGTCCGTTGTGCGCTCCCGCCATACGCAGCGCACCGTTAAAATAGCGCCCAAAATCAGATTCCTTTGCTTTTTCTGGATTGTACCAAACGTCATGGTAAGGGCGAACGGCTGGAGACAACTCTTTTTTGGTTATCCCCGGATTTTCGTTAACTGCATTAACGAGCAATTTTAGCAATTCTTTTGGATATTTGGTGCTTGATCTAGCCACTATCTGAGCACCTCCAAGCGTTTTTGACTATTTTTTAGTGCTTCGAGAATTTGATTAAGCACCCATACCGTTTGTTTCATATTGACGATAACGCGTTCTCGCGTTTCTCGATTGTGATAAACTTCTAACATCGCCTGAAT
>NZ_MPDK01000047.1 GCF_003144315.1 Sulfoacidibacillus thermotolerans
ATTGAAGGGCTGGTGCAACGACCATAAAGATCATTCTATCCTGCGTGCTTCCCTAAAGGGAGCAACATACTATGGTGCACTGGGTCGTCGTAGTCAGTCTATTGAGCGGGCTCATGGCACCAGTTTGGAACGACCTACCTTCGCCAGCCGCTAAGGTGTCATTTCGACACAAGCCCATTTTCATCCTTCTACTGGTGCCGCTCAGGCGGCATGGTGATCTATTGACTTAATACCAGATGTGCATAGGGTAAGTTCACACTCCACAAGCTAGCTCGCAAACTCGGCGCAGGCGCGAACGCCCCATCACTACCATTTCCAGTTCACACTCCACAAGCTAGCTCGCAAACGATCGACCGTAGCTTTTTGGGAAAGATATTGATACAGTTCACACTCCACAAGCTAGCTCGCAAACCTCAACAGAAGAGATAGATGAATAGCCAGTGGAAGAGTTCACACTCCACAAGCTAGCTCGCAAACCGCAGGCTAAAGTGCGGCAGCAGAGAGAGGAAGAGGGTTCACACTCCACAAGCTAGCTCGCAAACGATCGACCGTAGCTTTTTGGGAAAGATATTGATACAGTTCACACTCCACAAGCTAGCTCGCAAACCTCAGCAGAAGAAATAGAAGAATAGCCAGTGGAAGAGTTCACACTCCACAAGCTAGCTCGCAAACCCTGTCCATTCCGTTTGCGATTTATACCTTAGCTTATGTTCACACTCCACAAGCTAGCTCGCAAACTAGAAAAAGGCCAGAAATGTATATTGGGGACGTTGACAGTTCACACTCCACAAGCTAGCTCGCAAACTTATTTACTAGTTTTTGAGATAGACGATTAACGAATTGTTCACACTCCACAAGCTAGCTCGCAAACATCCATTCCACCTTTTCGTTCTACATATTCGTACCTGGTTCACACTCCACAAGCTAGCTCGCAAACTATGGAATTGGGTTGGAATTGTGTTGCTTCTACTGTAGTTCACACTCCACAAGCTAGCTCGCAAACTTTTTGCTAATTGTGATGACGAGATTGAGCGATTGGTGTTCACACTCCACAAGCTAGCTCGCAAACTGGTTCGATCTTCAAAATCTCCTTCACAATCATCAGTTCACACTCCACAAGCTAGCTCGCAAACGAAACTCCAAAAAAGTCCAATATACGGTTTATCGAAGGTTCACACTCCACAAGCTAGCTCGCAAACTTCTGCTCGATTTTAGGGTATCCTAGTATAAGTATAGTTCACACTCCACAAGCTAGCTCGCAAACACGGCAACCCTGTGGAGGTAGTAAGACAGGCAGGCGGAGTTCACACTCCACAAGCTAGCTCGCAAACGGATAGCCCGCTACCGTACCCGATTCGTTCCGACCCTGGTTCACACTCCACAAGCTAGCTCGCAAACGCCTAGCATCTTGAAGATAATCATCAACTACAGCATCTCGGTTCACACTCCACAAGCTAGCTCGCAAACCCGTTTCTTCCGCAAAAAATCAGCGTTCGCGCTTCGTCGGTTTATACCGGCGTTTTTTTGAAAAGCCCGACTATATTGCATTTTGCTGTCGTCGATCCCCGGAGGTTTTTACGCTATTAGAGGTCGACGACATTTGTTTATGAGCTATATGTGAAGCGTCCGTGCGGTCTTTGTGCACGGAGTTTCAGCCTTTTGGCTACCTTACCGAGCGTTACCAAACCACTTAACAGTTTTATTGGCACTTCTCGGCTTATCGTCGCTGAACCGACGAATAGAAGTATTTGGGAAAGATTTTTATTTGATACTCTCAGCTATAATTTTGTCAATGTTCGGTATTGCTATGTTTCGTGCAGCATTGTAGTCTGCATTGGCTTCGTATCCGCAAGCTCTGCATTTAAAGATAGCTTGTCCAATTCGATTCCCGGAATCTATATTACCACATTCACTACAACGTTGACTGGTATATTGGGGATCGATCTTTATGACTTTAATTCCTGCCTCTTCGGCTTTATAAATAATTTTTTGCTGCAAATCATAATAGGTCCAATTTTGTAAAAATCGAGATCCAATATCGCGTATATTCGTTAAATCCTCCATCTGAATCGTTCCACAACCTTCTTTAATTGCCATATCCACTATATATCTACTATAACGATGGTTTGTGGTATCTCTAAAATTAGCAATTTTATCTCGAAGCTGTTCAATCGGTTTTATTCTTTTATCTCGCCCATGCCCTCCACGGGCACCACCGGCATATTTACCTTGACGTAACATACTAATCCGTCGAGATTCTACCTGTCTACGAAAATTTTCAATCTCACCTCCCTCCAATTTGTATCGAGCAGGGGTATGTTGAAATGCCATGTAAACGGCAACAGCAACGCCTAAATCAATCCCCATTATTTTATTTAGATCCAACACTCGGGTTTGGGGTTCAAAATCATAACTTATGTTTAAATACCATTTGTTTTTTCGATCATCGTGAATTATTTGTGAAGCAGAGACTTGGTATTCACCACTTAGGATTCTGTCCATGATTGTTTTCCCTGCGCCACGGACAATGATTATGACCGAAATTTTCCTCTTTACATTCATTTCTTGCTTGGCTGGATTGCTTAACAGAGATAACGAAGCGATATAATCCCCGTGATTCATACGATTTACGCTGATATTCTCTTTAATCAGATCGAGTGGAATATCTCGTTTATAGGACGGAATGGACATATCGCCACGTAAGATTTCCTTTTGATATGCTTTAAAACGATCCGTCGCACGTTTGATGGTTTGAGATAAATTACCACTGTTTAAGCGATATGCTTTGGTTTTGATCGTATGGTAAGCGTATCCGTGAACATTCGTGTATCCGAGAATGTCTTTACTTTTTGGATATTCCCCATGATTATCCTTATAATCACTACTAAAGCCCATCCATTCCCAAGCCAGTTGAGTCGCTTTGTTTAAGGCAAAACGAGTTTCCTGTTGTAACTGTCGTAAAATAGTTCCAAACTCTTTCCAATCTAAATCAAGCGGTTTTACGATCTCATACCGATATACTTTGATCATTCCACTCGCCTCCGTCTAAACAAAACACTACATTGTGATGCTAATTAGAATTTACACCATAGAATTAACACAATTTCAAGTTTTCGAGCCATGATATGCACTAGTTTATTTCACAAGTTTCTTTTATCGTATCAGACACCAGTTCTTTTTACAACAAAAAGTATTCAATCTAAATATTAACACTCAAAAATAACATACGGCTCCCAAAGATAAAGGAGCCGAGAAAATATAAATATGAACCAGTAATCATTCAAAATCAAACTCAAGTTGCACCGAAGAGTATTCCTTCTCACTCGTAGTATCTATTGCTCGCGGTACATTTCTCTTTTCGCCCAAATCTTGCACAATCTTTTCGTAAGAAAGGTTTTCCATTTCGAGTTGCGCTGATGGCCGCTCCAGTTTCTTACGGGCCATCTCTATATATCGCTCAATGCTCCCTTTTTTTACGCCCAAAAGTTCTGCGATTTTCGCATAAGAAAGGTTCTCAACCTTATGCAGGTAGTAGGCTTCTTTTTGTCTTTTCGAAAGTTGAGAGAACCCCACGTAAAATCCCGCATCCTCTTGATCTTCAGGCTTATCATCAAAAAAGGTTTCAATTGGATCAGACGTTTGGCTGCGCAGGGCATCTTTATAATCCACAAAACTCGTCTTATGCTTATTTAAAATCTGTTTCGCTTCTCGCATCACATCATCCGGTAGCTCTGCATACCTCTGCATCTCATACAAATCTAACGTCCGGTCACGCACCATCGATTCTAATTTGGATCGGACGTCGCGCAATTCGCTGACTTTACGCAACCTTTGTTCAATTTCCGTGGCAGCGTGATATTCCTGTTCATCTTTGAGCGCGTACACCATACGCTCTACGATGTGAGTCCAATCCTTCTCGCTCGCAAGTTTTGACGCATCTTCAAAATACGCTTGCGCCCAAGGTGGCAAATGGATCACCAAGGCGCGAATTTCTGCCCAAAGAATTCGTTCTTGCGACTGATTTTGCGCGCGAAGCAACAAGAGCTGTTGACGTGTTTGCACGTATTGCACAGCCAAATCTTCCATCGCATCGACCGCCTCTCGCTCAACCAAACTAAACACGTACCGCTAAAATCAAATGCCGTGAGTTGTTGTCTTCAAAATAAACCGCCGCGTCCCCAAAAACAAGCACCAATTGGTCTCGATCAACAACACTCGTGAGTTGAGACAAATAACCCGCGTTAAAAGAGAGCGTTTTGGCTTTCCCGTTTATTTGCGCGACATTCACGTCTTCTTTTGCGTTGCTGTTTTCTACTTTTGTGCGAATTCGCAGCACCTTTTCCACTTCGAGGGTGATGGGTTTGTTCGCTTCTTCTTTGGCGAGAATCATGGCCCGAGAAACAGCGCCACGAAACGCCTGTTTATCCGCACTAACGGTCGTTGGGTTGCCCATCGCCCGTTCCCACACCTTTGATGTGTCAGGAAATGTGGCGTCAATGAGTGTCGTAAAAAACAGCAGGCGATTCGTTTTTACCCAAAAAAGATTTTCGTCCACCGCAAATTCCACATTCTCTTCCGACGGCAAGTTTTTCATCAGGGTCAAAAGCGATGTTTTGGGAACGATCACATCTTGATCGCCTTGGCGTTTGCTTTCGTGGGAAACGAATCCCTGCGAAATCATATGAGAATTCGAGGCTTCCAAAATCAATTCCCCTTCCCTTACGCGGAAATGGATTCCCGACAAGGCAATTCGTGTACTCTCATCTGCTGCACTAGGTGCGATTTTTTGTAAAAGTTGAGACAGCGTTTGACCAGAGATTGTCTCCCCTTCTAACTCATCATGAAAGGATAAAACAGGAGGATAGAGTCGATCATCCGAGGAAGGTAGCTCGAATTCTGCCTTCCCATCAGTAATATAAAGGACACGCGCCTTATCGTAATTACGCAATTGGAGAGATATTTCTTCTCCCTCAAAGTTTTGCGCGACACCCACCACCACAGGGTCAACCGTTGCCCTGCCTGTCTTTTTTACTTGTACGACATCCGCTTCCACTGCCTGACGAGCAATGATTCCGAATTGGCCGTTATACCCTGTTGCGTACACAGCGTCTGGCGTCACCTCAAGCAAAATCTCTCTCAAGATCGGTTGGGTTGTGAGCTTGGCCGCAGCCGATCCTGCTGTGCGAAGCAATTGTACCAGTGTCTTACGCGAGATTGTGAATTCCACAAAAAACACCGTCCTTTATAGTCGTATAGAAGAAAATGCGATTCCGACACTCAACAGCCCAAATATCCAAAGCACAATGCGTTTTGCGCGTGCATCCGACAAATGATCACCACCAATGAAAGCGTTTGTTTTTCTCTTTTCTTGTGATTGACCACCAAATATCTATATGCCGCCGCAAAGTGTCTCTACGGCGAAATGACAAGCCGTTCTAGCCGACTCTTGATGCTGTATCGCAAATCCGAATCCATGGTATCGACATTTTTTATCATCCACCGCAAATAATCGTCGGGAACTTCCTCAAGGGGCGTGCCGCGATGTTTCCCAAACGGCATCTTCTGTACATAGATCGGTCGTTCGGAAAACTCGATCAGTGCTTGCGGACCGTCCGAATAGCCACGCACGAGATAATCCCGAATAAGAAGAATCAAAAGGTAGGCCGTGACCAACGTATCCCCATCCGCACTATGTGCTGTAGCCTCGATTTTTAGCCGCTTCCAGTAGCGCAGGGTTTGATTCTTGAAATTGGGTGCGTCCGGCCAAAGATGCTGTGCGAGCCGTCTCGTATCCAACCACGGTTTTCTTGTTTCCGGCAAGAACGAGCGATCAAACGGCGCGTTGTGGGCGACAAG
>NZ_MPDK01000048.1 GCF_003144315.1 Sulfoacidibacillus thermotolerans
CAGCCTGTGGAGAGGATGTAAGACCTGCTATCACAGAGGCAGCCTCAACGAAGCAGGAATTCAACGTCAAAGCTACCTATGCGTAGATTTGGGTAAGTTTGGAAGAACGGTTGACATTGAGTATCTCGCTTATTATTGCAGCACTTGCTTGGTCGATAACGAGTGGCAAGCTGTTTTTGATTCTTCATTCGACGCTTGGAATTCTTTTGCTTGGACTGTCAGTCTTTTATCTAGGTGTTGCACATCGCGCAAATGCGGTGGGGGCTATCCTTATCGGATGGCTTGGGCTGCTTGCAATACTCTTTGCCGCGGTAAATGGTGTGCTCTTTTTGCTGGCTCAACAAGCAATCAATTCAGTATGGATGGCTGCCGGGTTTGGCGTGGCGATCATGTTGTACGCGATTGGGAGCTTTGTGTGAGCCGGCTCTTTCATTTTAGATTAGACAAATCTATAAGACTATGATATAAGGAAGATATAAGAACAAGATTCACGATAATGGCACACTCGGCGAAAGCCGGGGCCGCAAAGTTCCAGACCTAAGGCGCAAGGCTATGGTGGCTGAACTGCCGAACGAGGCTTGTTTTTTCATGTGTTCGGGAAAAAAGGAGGGTCATCTGATGAAAAAGATCAAGAAAACAGCTGCCGCATTGGTCACTTTGACCATGACGGGATTGATGATGAGTCCGATTGCAGCATTTGCAGATAGCCACGGAGATCAGGGAGATGGTGGCGACTCGTCGTTTTCCTCCTCGTTCAATCTTCCGATTTCTGGAGGAGATTATCAGGATCACAAGGATGGGCAAGACCACAAAGACCATAAAGATCAAAAGGACAACAAAGACGGGAAGGATCAACAAGATCAAATGACGTCTGCAGATGTGCTCAAAGTCGTTGCAGAATATGAGGCTCGCGTTGCGCAAGCAAAGCAGCAATATGAGGATGCGTTAACACAGGCAAAAGCTGCACTCACGACAACAAGTACGGCACAAAGCACAGATACCGCTACGACCGGTTCAACAAGTACCACTTCGACGCCTGCAGCAACTACGGATACGTCTGGAACGCCAAGTAGCAGCACAACGGGAACGTCTAGCACCACTGCGACGAGTACCTCTACGACGAGTACCTCTACGGATACAACAGGTACGACAACTGCACCTACTCAGCCTGCTCCGTCAGCATCTCCTACGTCGCCAGCAGAAGCTGCGCTTGTAGCAGAATTGCAATCTTTGATCACTTCACTGCAGCAAGGTGCGTCGCCATCGCAGGTTATGGATGCGTTAGATCAAATTCAACAGGATGCAAAAGCATTGAAGAAGTCTGAGCAAGATGGCCATGATCTTGCAGCATTAATCCAAGCCAGTGAGCATGCTACACAGCGTGCAGCTATGCAATATGAGCAAGAGGATCGGATGATTACCGCGTTCGCAAAACTAGATGCGAATCTACATATGCCTAGTAAGGCATGGGGGCACTTTGTAGATGCTAGATTACATCAATTTATTGAACAGGCAAAACACTATATTAAAACTTTACATCACTGGACAGAAAAACTAAATGAAGCAGATCAAGCGAGTGTCTCTAGTGACAGCAGCACGAGTACAGATCAAAGCTCATCTAGTGATAGCAGCTCTTCTTCGACGAGTAGTGGGACAAGTAGTACACCGACGACGAGCAGCACCTCTACGACCCCATCACCGGGAACAGCCACGGTGACAACAACACCGACTACAAACTGATCAGAAAAAGATTTCTGCTCTATACGCTCCCCTGACGACTCGCACGCAAGGAAATATGAACTTGCGTGCGAGTCGTGCATTCTACAATTTCACTGGTTGACGTCTCAAGTGGAAACTGATACTTTCTCTTTATTCGTAGCTTCCTTGTTGCTTACGAGGGAATCATCAAACAAAAAGAGAAGGTGGCTGCGAAGTGAATGTTCATCGCTACCGGACTTTGGAATCTAAGAAACGAGGTCGTATGTACTCAGGTGCAACGGTTGCACTCTCTGTGCTGTTGAGTATGTCAATGGCAGATTCTGCATTTGCAGCTACTTCTGAGCAATCTGTACATGTCGCGGCACGTACGGATGTTGCGACGTATGCGTCGCTTCGTTTTTTGATGGGGAATTCTTCTAAACTGACGGTCGTGTATCTGATTGCGGAGCCGACACGCGCAGCAATGCATCCGATTTGGATCGGTCTTTTGGCGAATCATGATTTTACGCAAGTAGCCAATCAAGTGGTTCTGACCGCCAGTGGCATTCAGTTGCTCAATCACCGTTTGCGCACAGGAGAAACGTATCGCATGCGGGTTTATGGCATTGCCGATGGACGGCTTGTCGGTATGGCGTCTTGGCAGCGGATCGTAACCTATACGGTTCCGCGTGTGCAAACGCCGCCTCAAAAGACACAAGTCTATACGGGATTGCAGAGTGGTGATGGGCAAGCGGTCCCTGATTTGCCTCTACCTAATGCGGCGACTTCTGATCAGCAGGATTTTGCGCGCGCGGATTCTTCGTTTTACCTCTTTGCTGATACGCAAGACCCACTTGCCACGTCAGCTTCATCAGGTGCGCCGCTGACTGCCTTACAACCTGGTCAGTCGCTCACGCTTGTGGCATTTAATCATCGACGCGATGTGGTCAATCGCCAAACGACGTGGATTGTGAACAGTCCCTATGCGACGATTGTGCGCAGTACAGGAACTTTGGTCGATCAGGGAGACGAGAAACAAGTTGCCTCTGCAACATTTGTAGCAAAAAGGCCGGGGATCTATACGATTCAAGCAGTGGATCAAGGCCGATATAGTGTGCCGCTCGTGATTACTGTGGGGTTGCAAGAGTTGAAAAGTATTCCGTTTGCGCAGCCGACCGCTTCGATGGGCGTCTTGCCCTTGCCAAGCGGCCTGCCTTCGACCGCTCCCGTGCAAGCAGGCGCGATCACCTATACGCCGTATCCTGCACAGGGCATGTGGATTCCTGTGGCGGGTCAGGCGCAAGGGTTGACAGGTTCGATTACTGTGTTGCTGCTGACCTCAGGCAATGAGTGGAGCTATCGTTTACCTGTTGCGGCGGATGGATCTTTTTCAGGGTTTGTCGAATCGCCTTTTACGGGTGCAGTCAGCGTAGTGCTCGTCCCTCATTTTCTACAGACGTTGACGGCGACACAAGGGACGATTCCAAGTGCGGATTTAAACGCCCAGTACTCTGTTACGACTTCTGGTACAGCGCCAGCGTTGACCGCGGAGGCGCTGCTCTCCTCAGCGACGATGGACAACAACTTACATCCACCTTATCTGCGTGTGGCAGATGCGTTGATTGAAAATTCGCCATCACTAACGGCGGCAATTGAGGCGATTAATAATTATGCAAGTGAACTCATTGTCTATAATAACGCCGAGTTGCAGCCGGGTAAGTATGTTTGGCAAGATGCACTTACCACCTATCATACACAGTCGGGCGTCTGTGAAAACTATGCGCAATTGGCAGCGTCGATGCTTCGCTTAGTGGGGATTCCGACACAAACGGTTGGCGGTTATGCAAACAGTACATGGACGAAGCCAAACCCTTCGGATACCAATCCAAGTGATGCGCATGAATGGATTCAATCGTGGAACGGATCGCAGTGGGTGATCGCGGATCCGACGTGGGCTTCTGGTGATCAACCCGTAAACAACCAGATTACCAATGAATTTTTTACTCAGACGACATCGTTTACGCAAACTCATGTGGCTACACCCGATTCGACGGGGACTGATTTTTCTGCTTGGACGTTGCCTCTTCGCATTGCGAATGAAACGACGCGCAGGTAGTTGAATAAGATCCCTTGCCAACAGCTACTTAGCAGCGAGCTCTCTAAGTAGCTGTTGTGTCGTTTTCCTCACATTTCTAAACGCCCTTGTTGGAGTCAGGCAAGCGATTTACCAATGTGACTTGTTGTTCGAGGCGATAAATTAGTTCTTCGCTATTTGCGCCTGTTCGAATAAAAAAAACGCGACCCCCCATTGGACTGCCTAAGGGCTTGAGATGCGTGATTCGCGCATAACCGATCAGGGGACTTGCCACATAGCCGGTTACATAACTCGGGTCATCGGACCAACACAATTCAGCGATGATCTCAGGTTGGGCAGCTACCTTGCTCGCGAGTGCGAGCGCTTCCCACACTCTTTGGCGAGCGAGTCCCAAAGGGTTGACTTGATGGCGCCAGTCATCCAGTGTGGCGGGATCCCAATCTACTCTTGAGACGCGTACGCCGCGCTCAGTATCTGGCTCTAGCCGTACACATTGTGCAGAATCGAGCAGTACGGCTCCGCGCATTACCCGTCCTCCAGGAGCTGGTCCACCTTTGATCAGTTCTATTTTTGAAGAACGCATCCGTATACTGTATTTTTCCATAGTCTCACTCTTTCTTCAGCGTTGAATCAATGTCGTTCAGGGGACAAGGTCTTACTTTCGAATGTGACTGGGAGCGATTCGCAGCGCCTATAAAAACGTTTACTTGTTGTCCTTTATCAAATGTGCCGTATGTTATTTTTGGGTGCTAATCTTTAGATTTAATACTTTTGTGTAAAAAGAACTGGTGTTTGATACGTTAAAAGAAACTCGTGAATGCAGGAGGCGAGTTTCTGATGGATATAGCCAATCAAAAAGAAGGCGCATGTGTCGCTTGGTGTGTGAGTGTCATTCGCCATGCGGCAGTGCATGCAAAACGTCGTGAATCGCGGTTCTCGCGAGAAATGGCGGTTGCAGAACCCTCTTGTCCAAATGGGTGGAATCCCGATTTGGCAGCTCGTGCAGACTATACTTATGGATTTTGGATGTTGCATGGACCGAATGGATCTCCAAACGGAAAAACGGATTATGAGTGGGGACAAGAGCAAGGATATGCTGCAGAAATGTCGTGGAATAATCAAGGATGCTGTGGGAGAGTATCCGTATTTGCGGACATTGAACCTGATGGAACGACCAATCAATGGCTGACTAGTGGAAGTTTGAGTGATCAAGGTAGAAATTTAGAAGTATTAAAAGGATTTGTTGATGCTTTAGTTAATCCTCCGAGCGATTCGCCAATCCCCTCTACGAGAAATTAATTGCTTTGAGAGGGGATTGGTTTTAAACATAGATGCCAAAACGAAGAAGTGGATTGCTCCCAAAAAACAACTTTCTTTTGATAGATACTCAATCCATATGTTGATACTCCAGATTGAGAGAGTCTGTTTTTTACCCAAATAGATCCTGCATCGTGGGTAGTATAAAGTGTCAAGTCGTTTTGGATAAACCATTGTGTGGGACTTAAAAAAGCAATATTTTTGGTTGATATAGGTAATTTAGGGGTACGTCCGATAAAATTCCAACTGTGGCCTGCGTTTTTTGTGAGAAAAAAATACAGTCTACTTTGCTTTGAGGAACACAAGACGTTAACTGGGAGAATGCCTACTTGATCATTAAAAAAATGAGGTGGAAATGGAAAATCAACTGAGGAGATGTTTTTGAAATAAGGAATTTTGGGTGAAAAAAGCGGGATAGAGCTCCATGTTTTACCACCATTTTCTGATTCGTAGAACTTATGATCAGGTCAATTACTTGATGTGAATCCAACGGTAGGTGTGATAAATTTTATCCAGAGCTGACCGGGGAACGCTTTAGT
>NZ_MPDK01000049.1 GCF_003144315.1 Sulfoacidibacillus thermotolerans
GGGTATAGGTCTTTATGCTAGATTCCTCCTTTGCTCGTTCATATTCATAGCGTTGGTCTGGTGCGACGTCTCTGACAGCGATCATTATTGCAGTTGTAACTATTCTGTGCATGGCGTCGTCAAAGGAAAGAGAGGTTTATGATTGCATAACCAAAGGGATAAGACACTCAATAATGTGTCGAATTTCTACCGTGCGGTTTTGATCTAATGATCAAGACACCGCGATATTCGAAGACAAAGGGTGGTTTGTGTGCAAAATCGAACACGGGGAATCGGTGTGGCTGCGCTTGCTTTGACATGCTTGGCAATGACGGGGTGTGGGACTACTGTTTCCCGTGTCCATTTAACTAATACAACTGTCTCGCAGAAAACGCAGGCCGTAATTAAAACTAAAAAGTGGACTGAGCCTGATTTTACTGTCGTGAGCATTTGGAATAGTCCACCTCAAATTGGATTTATCACGGACTTTAACAAAGCGCGGCCTATGAATCAATTCTTTAGCCTCGATGACTTTCGGGATGTGCATTTTTGGGACCACGGTTACCGATTTTCGTTTACACTTCTAAGTGCCAATATTCTACACCTGTCCACACCAACGGTACCAGGAGAACAGTATGAACCCACGATTAAGCCGAATAGATTAATGACAATTCCTGGTCCACACAACCCCTGGGTAACCAGCGTAGAGTTTCAGGAAGTCCACGATACGGTACACGTAACCTGTTTTTTGGCGCAATCTGGAACACACTACAGCCTGGGAACGACGCCCGTTGCCTTCTTTTTTCAATTCACTAAGTAACTCAAAAGAGTCGGAAAGGAACTCCGACTCTTTTGGAGGCTAGGAGTTGCATGTATATACCGATTCAGCAAACTGAATCGTATTCATGTTAGCACCCCATTGATCAATGATACTAACTTGCGAACCAGCATCTGAACATGTTCCGTCAAAAGCCATATACCCAACGATATTGCTCCCAGTAACCGGTCCCGTGTAATCCGCTACATCCACCGCGACAAATAATGGAACCCCGAAAGAGTTAGCGTCCCATGTGGTAAAATCGGACTGATTGATATATAATGCACCCGTTAATTCGGAACCTAGTCCAGTGATCCATCCCTCAATTGCAGCATGAGCTTGCCCTGCGCTGTTCGGTTGGTAAGTGCCTTCAAGGTCGAGAACGACATAGGCCGGAACGAATCCGTATGTCTCAGATGCTTTCAGGATCGTTGGAGCGGCCACATCTGAGGCAGCAGTCTCCATTGCAGACTTCCACTCCGCGTTTGTCGCGGATGCCGATGGTCCAGATACTGTCCACACGCTGAGCCACCAAAAATTCACTTTGGCATAAGCGTTTTCGATCATTTGGTCCACAGTCGTATCCTGTCCAGCAGCCTGCAGCGCATAGGTATACGGAGAAGTTGATTGTCCTTCTCCTGCCGTGGCAGCAATTCCAGGCCACCCATAGGTTGTAACTGCCGCTTCAACATCACTCGTGGTGTTAAAATTGGCATAAACACCGACTTGAGGACCACTTCCACCAATATAGGTCATTTTCAATTCATCTCCCTATTTAAAGTGCCTGTTCAAAAAGGGGTCAGGTAAGACCCGCGCAGTGCAAGGAAGCGAGCCAAGAATGTGGACTGAGCATACGTTTTGGGTACGTGAGGGAGCATTCTTGGTGCTGACGCTGCAATGCGCCGGGGAGTTCTGACCCCTTTTTGAACAACCTCTATAAGGAAAAAGGATACTGAATATGGCAGATTTCAATCGATTACGTGAGATCTTCAAGAAAAAGGCATCAAACAAACCTGGTTAGCTGATCGAGCGGGGGTAACCTATCAAACATTGAGTGACATTGTCAATGGGAAACGAACCCTCACGCTCCCTGTAGCCAAGAGAATTGCAAAGGCGCTTAAATGATCAATTGAGGAGATATGGCCGGAGTGATCATTTCCTCCAAGCGTTTTTTGCATGTTTTGCATAGATTTTATGCGTTGCTACAATGTCAGGCTGTGATGACCTTGTGCAAAGCAAAATGATAAAGTTCATCCACCTGTTCGTTAGTGAAAACCTCTTTCTTACTTTTCAGCGAATCAAAGTAGTTAGCAAGATGATCCCTGGATTGTGTTGCATCAAGAATTTTTATAATTACTCGGTCATCTGGCACGTCAACTTTTCGATTGACAAACACAAACATGCTCAAGTAACTTAAGCACCATGAGGTGACTGATGTTAGCTGGGCGTACCATACGTGATATCCGACATCCACACCTGATTCGGACGCTCTGCCTGAAACGTCTGGTTGAGCACAT
Organism: Sulfoacidibacillus thermotolerans; assembly: GCF_003144315.1. Classification (GTDB taxonomy): domain Bacteria; phylum Bacillota; class Bacilli; order Alicyclobacillales; family SLC66; genus Sulfoacidibacillus; species Sulfoacidibacillus thermotolerans. Next base: position 2,314 of record NZ_MPDK01000049.1, read on the forward strand.
TGTCATGCACAGGGTGGTTGTGTTTTGAGTTGGTGGTTGCCTTGTATTTGCGTACTGTACGGCTCTTGAGCCCGTTTTCTCGCATGATACCAGCCACTGTTTTCTGACCAATCTGTAGCCCTTCGCCACGGAGCACCTGAGTGATCTTTGGACTCCCGTACAAACGCCGAGAGGACAGGTAGATTTCATGGATTCGTCGCGTGACCATGCGTCGATGACGTTTACGCTCACTCTCAGGACGTTTTAACCATGCATAGTAGCCGCTTCGATAAACCTGCAGTACTTTGCACATCCTCTGAACCGAAAAGTCGAAGCGGTTATCATAGATGAATTGATACCTTACTTCCGGTCTTAGCTGAAGATGCGTAACGCCTTTTTTAAGATTTCATTCTCCTCCCGCAACTCCCGGTTCTCACGCTCCAAATCTCTTGCCGCTTGGGCTTCCGGCTTGAGATGCCCGCTACCCACAAATGGATGTTTAGGGTCATCTTTATACTGAGCAATCCAACCGTAAAGCGTCTTTGAAGTGTTTCCAAGATCACGTGCTACCTGGGAGGCAACCTTCCCCTCCTCTATAACCAGTTTAACAGTATTGAGTTTAAAATCGTTGTCGTACTGTCGTTTCAACATGAACACCTCGAATCAAAGATTTACTTATTTTCACATTCTCGATTCGTTGTGTCCACTACTACAGCCTAACACCAGATTTAAACCAACAAAAATAAAGGTCACTAATAATCAGTTGGAGTATCGTTTATGGAATCAAGACCATTGGAACAGCACTCCCATAATAAATCCCAAAATAATGATTTCTAAGGAACGTCGAACTGAACTAATAAAAAAACTGATTTCATCCGATAAGTCAGAACGTAATAGAGGAATTAGTGAGTACATGAGTATTTATTAATTCTCTTTTTCCTTGTCTTTGCGAAAATAGTTTACATAAAGCCGGTTACGAGACCTTACGTAAAGTAAGTAAGCGCGATAATCGACGAAAACAGGAGCAAATGAAAGATCGTGGTTTTACGAAACACGCCTTGAAACAGGGTGTTTCTAAGAAAATGAAAACCCTGACTCAAGGCCTGAAATGGGAAAAAACAATAAAATATTGGCGAACCCCCTGTAAGAATGGGGATGGTAATGATAAGGTAAACATTAAAAGGGAAAAATAGCATTTAGAGAAAACCGATAGAGGTCAATAGGAGGGTAAATGATATGAAACAGATTTATTGCGAACGATGCTCTGATGAAATTAAATCCCGTTCTGATTTAGTTACGAGCTTTAAATTTTTCATGATCAGTGCATACCATACGGATTGTTTTGCAAAGGAACTTAAGGATTTTGGTGGTCTTATTCTTTCTGCAACGCCCATTAATAGCATTTCTACAACCATTATCTTAGCCATAGCAACAATTGCCCTATGGATACTTAGTGCGGTTTCACGTATTTGGTACATAGCAGTTGTTGCTTTAATTTTTCCTTTGTTACGTCTATCATCGTGGTTCATATATGAAAGACGCGTAAATTAGATATGTTAGGAAATTATCGGATGGTATTGACTATTAAAACAAACTTCCATATGATTACTTCAAAATAATTTAGTGTAATAGAGGGTAATTTTATGAAACGCAGATCAGTATTGTTTTCAACAGCACTACTCTTAAGTACAGGTTTTATAGCAAGCAATGTTTCTACCGCCCTAGCAGCTACTACGAATAATTCGTCTAACAGCGTGAATATTGTGCAGCCACTAACTAAAGCTCAAGTGGGCAATACATCGGCTATACTGGCAGTAGAGCAAAACAACATGAAGCAAGCGTTAGCTAAGCTTGATGTTCAATCAACGCTACCAAATATCCAGATTATATCTACATTGCATGGACAGGCTGCACAATCCTCTACTATTCAAAAGTCGCTCACACAGTTGTGGGAATCCCAACATCAAAGTACTCTTAATTCCACGAATGCCACAAGTGCAGGGACAACATCTGGGGTTATACAACCAGATTCTGTACCTATCCCTTATGGAGCTAGCGAGGTAATTGAAACATACCAAGGAGATCCGACCCTTTATGCGGATCAATCACAAACCGCAGCGAACTACAGTGATGCAGAAAATATTTTTATATCAATTGTTGATGATGCTATAGGATTGGTACTCAAGAATCCGGTATCCTCTGTTGTTTGGGATGTAGTAACGTATTACGGTTCCACTTTGAACACTAATGACCCAGTGATGGCGCAATATTTTCACTCGTTTAAATATGGGTATAGGGACGTTTACTTTTGGAACGGTTCCAGTTGGGTCGATACCTATACGACGACGGATCGGGAATGGTATAAGCACGAATTGTCTTCTTGGGTTGATACAAGCAACAATACGCGGACAGAAACTGAGGATTTCAATAGCTCTCCGGTTTTCGTAGACGCAGGGAGCTATTGGTACGACAGTAACAGCCAGTTGGTGAGCATTGCAGAAAATTACTGGGTAACTAACTCTCACGGATGGGATTTTTATCCTGGATATTAAAAAGTTACAATAGACCACCATGCCGCCTGAGCGGCACCAGCAGAAGGATGAAAATGGGCTCGTGTTGAATGACACCTTGGTGGCTGGCGAAGGCAGGTCGTTCCAAACTGGTGCCATGAGCCCGCTCAATAGACTGACTACGACGACCCGGTGCACCACAGTATGTTGCTCCCTTTAGGGAAGCACGCAGGATAGAATGATCTTTAT
>NZ_MPDK01000005.1 GCF_003144315.1 Sulfoacidibacillus thermotolerans
GAGTAGCCAAGTGGTAAGGCAACGGACTTTGACTCCGTCATTCGTAGGTTCGATCCCTACCTCCCCAGCCATACAGGGTTGATGCTCCCATAGCTCAGTCGGCAGAGCGCATCCATGGTAAGGATGAGGTCACCAGTTCGATTCTGGTTGGGAGCTCCAGTATATTATCGCGGGGTGGAGCAGTTGGCAGCTCGTCGGGCTCATAACCCGAAGGTCGCAGGTTCAAGTCCTGCCCCCGCAACCAACATTGTTTGAGGTCGGAAGATCATGAGTAGTGTATATTTACATATCGGCAGTATTTTTTATGGTTGATATGTTTTTTCGGCTCGGTAGCTCAGTCGGTAGAGCAGAGGACTGAAAATCCTCGTGTCGGCGGTTCGATTCCGTCCCGAGCCACCATGTATTGGCGCCATAGCCAAGTGGTAAGGCCAAGGTCTGCAAAACCTTCATTCCCCGGTTCGAATCCGGGTGGCGCCTCCATTTACATAGATATAGACCTAAAGGTTTCTCTCTGAGAAACTTTTTATATTTTATAATGCAAAGGATATACTAAATGGGTAGAACATTTTCTCCTCCTAGCATAGCCGCATTTACCATGCGGCTATGCTTGTTTGCGTTTCAGCAAATCTGGTCTAGTGATTACAGCCACAACTATTTCTCAAAACGAGACGGGATGACAATACATCATTTTCCAGTCTTGTGTTTTCGGTTTCTATGATTTGAATAAGTTTTTGCGCTGCTAAATCTCCTAGTTGTTGTGTGGGTTGTTGTACAGATGTCAATGGGGGTGAGATTAATTCACTTGTTGGAATGTCATCCCACCCTGTTACAGCAATTTCATCGGGTATGCGTATATTGTTTTCACGCAATGCTTGATACACGCCAAATGCTACTTCATCGTTTGCACAGAGTAAACATTGAGGGAGTGTGCCTTGTGTTAATAGTTTTTGTGCTGCTTGATAACCGTCTTGCTGACGATACCCGCAGCGGATTAATTTAGGTCTAGCTAGATTCTGTTCATGAGCAACTTTATTTACAGCACGCCATCTTTCAGTGACGTCATAGGCGATTTGCGGATCACCTAAAAAGGCAAAACTGCGATAGCCATGATCCTTTGTCAAGTGGGTCATAAGTTCAATTGCTGGGATCTGATTTTCAGAACGAACACTTGGTAAGTCTCCAATGGCAGAACGGGCTAAAAGGACGATTGGAATTCCTGAATCTGCAATAGCGGAAATAGTGGAGTCGCTTACTGTTCGATCCATAATCACCATACCGTCTACACGGCTTGATAATTCGGTGATCAATCGTGCACTTTCTTGGCGTCTATGGGTAGCGAGCACAAGAACACTATATCCAGCTGTGACCGCTTGATTTTCAAGTCCAAGAAGAACTCCGCCATAATATGGACCGGAAAAGTCGGGGAATACAATTCCTAATGCGCCATGACGTTGTTTTTGTAAGGCTTGACCAATTCTGTTGGGGACGTAGTTAAGCTGACGGATGGCCGCTAGCACTTTCGCTTTCGTTTCGGGAGATACTTGCCCGACACCGTTTTGTACGCGTGATACAGTTGCGATCGATACACCTGCAAGTTTTGCGACGTTTTTAATCGTGACTGTCACAGAAATCGCCTCACTTTAAAGATTGCAATTTTTCTTAAAGTCAATAGGCCGATTGGATGATTGACATCTGGTTGATTGCGCGTTATCCTGTAAACGTTTACGATACAATCTACTTTTATAATCATAACAAAAAGTAGATTGATATGCCAGGCCATTCTGTGGAGTGGGGGATAATTAGTGAAAAAATTTGTAGCTCAGTGGGATCGAGTAGATCTCCAGAATTCTGAGAATGCAGGCAGAAAGGATCATTCTGAGAGTTTATCGGGGGATCTTCCCGCTCCTGCTGAAGTTTTTGTGCAATCTGGTTTGGGTCAAGTGACGCTTCGATGGAGTGATGTGCCTGGAGCGTCAGGATATTTAATTTTCCGTGCGGATGCTAAGGAGGGGCCTTACGAAGTTGTTGATCACAAAGGCGGGGATAGTGTTAAAACGGTGCCCGGCCCCGTCTATGTTGATACGACTGGGGAACTAGGAAAGATCTATTGGTATGCAGTGGCGTCTGTTCGTGTTCCGGATCACGAGGCGGGACCCATGTCCATGCCTGTACAGGCTGGTGCACGTATATCTGGGGATTCGGAAATTCGCTTGGATGTGAAAGCAGATCAAATAGATTCTCCAATTCGGCCTGTCTGGCACATGATCGGCAGTGAACATCTTTCGCAAATTTTCTCAAAGGAGGTGATGGGCGGTAGAGAGATCGGATCTGAATTTCTTGCGTCGCTCGCAATTGCGCACAGTGAGCTTGGTGCAACCCATGTAAGAGCTCACGGGATTTTCCTTGATGAACTCGAACTGTTTCGCAGTGTCTCTGGGCAAGTGCCACAATACAATTTTCAAAAAGTTGATTTTATTTACGATCAAATTTTGGCGATCGGTCTAAAGCCTATTGTGGAATTGTCGTTTATGCCAAAAGAGCTTGCTCTCGATCAGGAGCCAACTGTTTTCCACTATCAGGCTTGTATCTCAAAGCCTCGTTCGTGGGCGCAATGGGCTGATCTTGTAAAAGAATTTGTTCGTCACCTTTTAGATCGTTACGGGGTAGATGAAGTCGGTCAGTGGGGTTTTGAAGTATGGAATGAACCTAATTTATCCGCATTTTGGGTAGATGCAAGTGAAGATTATTTTACTATGTACAAGGAAACGGTTCGAGCGATTAAAGAAGTAGATGCACATCTATTGGTGGGGGGACCAGCGACTGCTGCTGCAGGATGGGTGTTGGAGTTCATAAAGTTTGTCAGTGCAGAAAATCTTCCACTCGATTTTTTGGCGACACATCTCTATGGTAATTTGCCTGTAGATTTTCGTTCATTGCTGCACTCGGAGGGATTTCCTAACACAAAAATTTGGTGGACTGAGTGGGGAGTTACACCTACGCACTTCGCCCCCATTAATGACTCGGTGTTTGGAGCGCCCTTTATTTTACACGGAATAAAACGTTCTCAGGCAAGTCTTGATGCACTCGCATATTGGGTGATCAGTGATTATTTTGAGGAGCTTGGACGTGGCAAAAAGTTGTTTCATGGTGGATTTGGTTTATTGACAGTGGGTAACCTGCGCAAACCGCGTTTTTGGGCTTTGAAATTCGTTGAGGAGCTTGGACTTGAAGCACTTCAGATAGAACTGAATGGAGATGGTGCTGGTTCTCTTGTCGATGCGTGGGCGACACGGAAAGAATCTGGGGAGGTGGATGTATTGATCTGGAATGGCACATTAAATCAAGATCAACAAAATGGCCATCCCCTACTGGATCGAACGATTGAATTGCGGATTACAAATCTGCCTCAGGCAACCTATCAGGTGTCGCTAGCACGTATTGACGCATTGCATTCGAATCTATTGCGCGCGTGGTCGGGTGAACAAGAATGGCCAGACGATAAACAGTGGGAGATTCTTCAGTCGATGGATAAGCTTTCTGAAGTCATCATTTTTGATGAGTTTGTCAGCGACCTATGTGTTTTTGAACATAAAGTTGATTTGCCGATGCCAGGAGTAGCAAGATTGCGTCTTACACCAAAGATTGCTAGATAAACAGAGCAGTTGATCAGAATGGGGGCGGAATGATGAAAAAGATTGTAAAATATGCGGCGATGGTTTTGGCTATGGGGATATCAGTCACTTCCCTCACTGCTTGTGCTTCAAATACAAATAGTGCAACGAGCACTCCTTCCTCACGTGTAAATGCTTCGCAACTCGTTATCGGGGTAGATAATGGGTCGCCCACATTTACAGACAATTTCAATCCCTTTGGGCCGGGGAATCGAATTGGCACGAGCTATATCTATGAACCGTTATTTTTTATTAATACAATCAATGGGCAAGTGGTTCCATGGTTAGCGACTGCGTACAAATGGGAAGGGAATGAAAAATTAGTTTTCACAATACGCAGTGGTGTTAAGTGGAATGATGGGCAACCCTTTAGCGCAAAAGATGTAGCCTTTACTTTTAATTACATGAAATTACATCCCTCTCTAGATTGGCAAGGTTTGTGGCAAGTTCTTCAGAGTGTAACGGCGAATGGGAATAAAGTGACGTTTATTTTTAAACAACCAGATGTACCTGCATTTTACGAAATTTCCACTTCAATCATTATTCCTCAACATATCTGGGCTGCGATTGTGCATCCAACAAAAGGGATGAACATGAATCCGGTCGGTACAGGTCCTTACGAAGTAGCAAGTTTTACTCCTTACCAATATACACTCAAGAAAAATCCTTACTATTGGCAAGCGAGCAATGTACATGTTGAGAAGATTGTTTTCCCTGTACTGGGTAACAATCAGACGGCTGCTTTAAAACTCTCTTCTGGTCAATGGGACTGGGCTACTTTGTTTTTGCCGAATGTTCAACAGACCTATGTCAGTAAAGACCCACAGTACAATCAATATTGGTTTCCGCCCGGTGGGATTATTGCTCTAGAACTCAATTTAGGGAAGGCGCCTTTTCGTGATGTTCATTTCCGTGAGGCGTTAGCTTATGCGATTGACAAACAGAAAATTGCGCAACAAGCAGAAGATGGATACGTTTCTGCAGCAAGCCAAGTGGGACTCGTTTTACCAGGTCAACAACAATGGCTAAACCCCGCTCTTCCTAATCAAGGAGCCTACGGGTACAACGTGCAGATGGCAAAACAAATTCTCACGCAGGCAGGATATCACACAAACACACAAGGAGATTTGTTAGATCCGAGTGGGAAACCGGTTTCATTTAGCCTCGAAGTTCCTAGTGGATGGACAGACTGGATTCAAGCGGCGCAAATCATACAGGAAGATTTGAAACAGCTAGGGATTCAAGTGAATGTTTCAACTCCACAATACGGGGCTTACAGTCAAAGCCAGGCAATGGGGCAGTATGATGCGGCACTGATGGCATATGGTGGTACGCCAACGCCTTTTACTTCTTATGATTCACTGCTTGACAGCAAGTATACAGCGCCGGTAGGGCAAAATGCAAACGCAAACCAAGAGCGCTGGCATGATGCAAAAACGGATCAATTGTTAAATAATTGGCGACAAGCGACAAGCCAACAGACGCAGTTGCAAGATGCTTATCAGATTGAGTCGATTATGTACAAACAATTACCGGTGATTGATCTGTTTTATGGAGCAACGTGGAGTGAATTTAGCAGTAAAAAATTCATCGGATGGCCAAGTGCAAGCAATCCGTATGCTCCACCAGCTCCCTATGGGCAAGCGCCGCTCATGATCATGACTCACTTACAACCGCGCTCCTAGGATGTATGATGAGGAAAATTTTTTCTTGTATGCCCTTCATTGGCTTTTCTTGGGTCGGTGGAGGGCATCCACCCTTGATAAAGGAGTTCGGTAGCTGATGAAGTATTTTGTGCGCAAAACGGGCTTTTTACTTCTTACACTATGGATTGCGATCACACTTAACTTTATTTTGCCGCGACTGATGCCGGGTAATCCAGCACAGGCTATGATGGCAAAATATGCACAGCGTGGGCCGATTACACCAACAGAAGAACACGCGCTAGCTCTGATGTTGGGGCTCCCCACTGGATCGCTGTGGAGTCAATACTGGCAATATTTAAGTAATATTTTACACGGGAATTTTGGTGTTTCTTATTCATTCTATCCATTGTCTGTTATGGCTGTTATAGCAAATGCTTTACCATGGACTCTTATACTTGTTGGCTTGGTGACAATCTTGCAGTTTATCGTTGGTACACTCCTTGGTATTTATGCAGCTTGGCATCGTGGAAAAAAATTTGATTCGAGTGCGACCGTGTTGTTTTCTTTTACGTCTGCACTTCCGTATTTTTGGGTTGCCCTCATGTTTATTTATGTGTTTGGCTATATCCTCAATTGGTTCCCTATTTCTGGTGGATATTCTGGCTCATTGTCGCCCACATTGAATTGGAATTTCGCGGGAAGTGCTATTTATCACAGTGTTTTGCCTGCATTAACAATTTTTATCACTAGTATTGGCGGATCATTACTTGGGATGCGCAATAACATGATTAATACTTTGGGTGAAGATTACATTCTGCTTGCAAGAGCTGAAGGGTTATCAGAGACGACAGTGGCAATTCGTTATGCTGCACGCAATGCGTTATTACCTATTGTTACGAATTTCGCTATGTCATTAGGGATGGTTGTTGGCGGTTCACTTTTGATGGAAACGGTATTTGCTTATCCAGGAATGGGGTATCTCTTAGCCACTGCACTGAACAATCAAGATTATCCATTATTACAAGCCTTATTCTTCTTTATTACGCTAAGTGTATTACTCGCAAATTTTATGGCTGACGTGATCTATGGAGTTTTAGATCCACGAGTACGTAAGGGAGGTGCTCGGTAAGATGTTGTGGAATCCATTAAAACCATCGGTGACCCCAATTCGATTACAGTCGGATCGCGAGGATACACTGCGTAAACCACCCAATTTTTTCGTTCTTTTATGGTCAAATCGCAAAGCTCGTATTGGTATCACCATGCTGTTTTTTTTCTTTGCAATGGCTGTATTTGGTCCGCTTGTAGCACCGTATTCTCTCTCAGATACAGACTTTGCCACTTCGCAACCTCCAACTTTAGCACATTGGTTGGGCACGACACAAAGTGGTCAAGATGTGCTTACTCAACTTTTATATGGGGCGCGGGTTTCTCTATTTGTTGGTTTTGTCGCTGGGGCGCTCGTGATTGTCATTGCCATGTTCATTGGTTTCGTTGCTGGATATTTTCGTGGGTGGGTAGATGATTTATTGTCCTTATTGATGAATATCGTCTTAGTCTTACCTGGCTTGCCATTGATGATTTTAATTGCTGCCTATATTCCATCGCATGGAATTGGTGAGATTATACTCGTTATGTCAATTACTGGTTGGGCCTTTGGGGGAAGGACTCTGCGAGCACAAATGTTTACGATGGTCCAACAAGATTACGTGATTGCTGCAAAGTTTGCCGGTGAAAAGTCTCTATGGATTATTTTTCGGGAAATTGTCCCTAACATGTTGTCTTATATTATTGCCAATTTTTTTGGTGCAGTGATTGGCGCTGTATTGGCAGAAGCAGGTCTTGAGTTCCTAGGTTTAGGGAATCCAAGCATTACAAGTTGGGGTACCATGATTTATTGGGCACAAAGTAGTGATGCGATGCTAAGTGGGCAATGGGCGTGGATTTTAGCACCGGGTCTCTGTATTGCGGGATTGGCAGCATCTCTTACTTTTATAAATTTTGGCATTGATGCAGTGGCCAATCCGCGTTTACAGGAGGAGTGATAGCACAATGTTAGAAGTTAAGGATTTATGGGTGAAGTATAGATCACAACATGGACGATCCGTGTCTGCTGTGCGTGGGGTGAATTTTTCGATCCCCGACGGTACCTTCATGGGTTTAGTTGGGGAATCTGGATGTGGCAAATCAACGCTTGGCTTTGCGATCGCAAGACTCTTAAATTCGCAACAATTAGAGATCTCAGGAAGTGTATTGCTAAATGGTGAAGATCTGATAAAGATGTCCTCTCGTGAATTGCGCAAGTTGCGATGGGATAAAATCGCGATTGTTTTACAAGGAGGGATGAATGCATTTAATCCTGTACTTAAAATCAAGCAGCAATTTACGGATGTCATGAAGGCGCATGGACAGGGACGAGCGGAAGATAGGGATCAGCGCATTGCTGAGTTGCTGCGCCATGTGCAATTAGATCCAGCGTTGCTGGAAGCTTATCCACATGAGTTGTCAGGAGGGATGAAACAGCGAGTGGCGATCGCTTTGTCTTTGGTTTTAAATCCTGAATTGGTGATTTTAGATGAACCGACAACAGCACTTGACGTTATCGTGCAAAAAGCAATTGTCGAGATGCTGCAGGAACTACAACGACATATGAAATTCTCTGTGTTATTTATTAGTCATGATTTGGGACTTGTGTTAGAAGCGGCAGAACGTGTGATGGTGATGTATGCGGGTAAGATTGTGGAAGAGGAGCCTGTGGAAGTTTTACTCGAAGGGGCTAAGCACCCATACACAGAAGCACTATTAAGCTGTTATGGGGATCCACAAGCAAAGGAGTTGCGATTTAAAGGAATTCCTGGATCTCCTCCTGATCTTTCAAAACCTCTACAAGGTTGTTCTTTTGTGCCCCGTTGTTCAAAAGCGATGAGTGCTTGCAGGGAACTTGAACCACAGCGATTGGAATTAGAGAGAGGAGCGGTCGCGTGTCACTTATATACCAAAATGCAAGGAGGAATTGGAAAATGAAGCTTGATGAGCAAACGTTCTCGTCGCATAAAACCGCAATGTTAACCTTAAAAGAGGTAACCAAAGTTTTCAAAAATCGCGCAAGAACAACAGTAGCTCTGCATCGCGTAACTTTCACAGTGGCTCCTGGTCGCATTGTTGCATTAGTTGGAGAAAGCGGGAGTGGGAAAACGACTTTGGCTCGTATTGTGACAGGGATTGAGAAACCCACTGAGGGAAGTGTGACACTTGGTGAATGGCAGGTTGACCGCTTGCGTTCAAGTCAATTGCGAGTGTATCGGCGTTATGTACAGATGGTCTTTCAAGACCCTTTTTCATCATTGAATCCTCATAACACGGTATTACAAACAATTGTGCGTCCGCTTATGAATCACTTGCATTTGAATGTAAAGCAAGCGCGACTTCAAGCATTAGAAATTATGAATACGGTGCGTTTAACTCCAACTGATCAGTTTGCGCATAAAAAGCCGCATCAATTGTCTGGAGGGCAGCGGCAAAGACTTGTCATCGCGCGCGCAATTGCTCCAAATCCGGAATTGATTGTGGCGGATGAACCTGTATCTATGTTAGATGTTTCTATACGTGCAGATATTTTGGAACTTATCGATCAACTGCGCAAACGTACAGGCATGTCCGTGCTTTATATTACACACGATCTATATAGTGCTCGAGCGATGGCCGACGAAGTGGTTGTCCTGTATAAAGGTCATGTCGTTGAACGAGGCAACATTGAAGAAGTAATAAGTCATGCGCAACATCCATACACGCAATTACTGTTACAGGCAATTCCAAATCCGTGGAAAAAAAGGCAACCTACCGCACATCGTGTAGATGGTTCAGAGAGTGCTCCTCATTTTGCAGAGATTCCTGCAAAAGATGAGATCACTCTTTATGGTAGGTTACATGCGGGAGACAAGGGGTGTCCCTTTGCTGCACGATGTGAACTTGTCAGTGGGGAGTGTTTGCAAGCAAAACCTAGCTTGAAAGGGACAGAAGTACATCAAGTGAGTTGTTGGAACCGTCAAGTGTGAGTACAGTTTCTTCAACTTTCACGCTTTCTTTTTTCCTTAAGAAAAGTGTGCCAAGATAATGACGGTCGTCTTTTTTGAACAAGGGTATAGAGATTGTCATTATCTTGTTTTGACTAGATGGGGAGTTAGAATATTTTTTTTTCTTCTTGGTAGTCTTTTAGAATCTCTACAGCCTCACGAAAACGTATCGCATGGATGATTTCTCGTTGACGTAAAAACGAGAGACTATCTTTCAGGTCCACATCGTCAGTGAGATTGATGAGCCATTGATAGGTTGCACGTGCTTTTTCTTCAGCGGCAATGTCTTCGTATAAATCGGTGATTGGATCTCCTTTGCTTTGAATATAAGTCGCTGTAAATGGATTTCCTGCGGCATTTTCATAAAATAAAGAAACGCCGTGATTCGCATAATGTTCTCCTAACCCAGCAACTCGAAGTTGTTCTGGAGTAGCGTCTTTGGTTAGTTTGTAAATCATCGTAGCAATCATTTCAAGATGTGCAAGTTCTTCAGTACCAATGTCTGTAAGTAATGCGATGATTTTATCGGGAATCGTATAACGTTGATTCAGATAACGCAGGGCTGCAGCTAGTTCTCCATCTGCTCCGCCGTACTGTTCGATTAGATACTTGGCCATCTGAGGATCACATTTGCTCACTTTGACGGGGTATTGGAGTTTTTTTTCATAAATCCACACAGCACTCACCTCGTATAGGATGCATTACATTTGCCATGGCCAAGGACTTTCTATCCACTGCCAGGCTGTTTGTGTCATTTGCTGGCTGTATGATGTAAGGGGACCGAAAATTTGTTCAAATTGTCGTTCGATCGATTCTTTGCGTTGTAAAAATTGTTCGAATTGGGCAATTGCTTGTGTATCTGTGGGATGGGTATCGAGATAGAGAGTGAGTTCGCTAAGTACAAAGTCAAGAGATTGCAATTCTTGTAACTGATTGTAAAACTGTGGTGGCAATGGGTTAGTCATGAATCTGTCCCTCCAGTATATGGACTATAAAGATCGGGCCAAAGTACTCCATGGCGCAAGGCTTCGCGGTAAGCGAACTGCTTGAGACGACGGGGTTGAACCGTGAAAAACTGATTGACTGGGATAATAAATCGGCGTGTTTCTAAGACAGGGCAGGGATCGTTAGGACTTTTATAGGCAGAGTAGGTTTGCCAACGAGGTACCATATGCAATCCTCCTTCTCACACAGGAGATATGGAGAACGATATGCAAGTGGGACAAAAAATAGGTTAAAAAAATTCATGGAAATAAATAGTTGCTATGCTTCGGGAGCTTATTGAGATGACGAGTGCATAGGGGGAGATAAGTGTCGCTTCTGACTCAATTGACTCTTTGTAACATGATCTTTGTTAAAGATAGTTCACTATATCTTATTCTAAATCGTTGTGAACTTCTAGGATGTGGGCAGCGTGTATTGTACAATTGTGGGGCGATACAGATGGATCATGTCGCAGTGTTTTTGGGTGGGGGGATAAACAGTTGAATGCAGAACAAGAACATCCTTTTATTCCAGAAGTTTTGCATCCTTTTTTGCGATTAGGAGAAGCGGTGTCAATTACTGATGAGAAGCATATCTTCTTAGCAGTTAATAAAGAGTTTACCAGACTAACTGGCTATCGATCAAAACAGGTAATTGGGCAAAAGGCAAGTTTATTGCGGTCAACGATGACACCGCGATACGTATATCAGACGATGTATCACCGATTAAAAGAACAAGGATCATTTTCCGGTGTAATGACAAATCGCCGTCCGAGTGGTGAACTCTATTCAGTAAATCTAGGTATCACAAAATTTACAATTCAAGAGCGCGTGTTCTATGTAGGGATTTTCTGGGCTCTTGATCATCTCATGCGTGGTATGTACCTATCAAATGATCAATTAGAAAATTGGCGGCGCCGAATTTTAATGCAGTTAGCGTATGTCGCAGAGAGTTCAGATCCAAATATTGTAGATCATATACATCAAGTGGAACATTATACATTGACTCTATCACATGTATGGTTGAGAAAACATCCGATGTTTGCTTCTGAGCAGTGGCTTAAATCGATGGGGATTGCCGCTATGTTGCATGACGTTGGGAAGGCACATATCCCCTCTTCCTTACTTTATAAACCTGGCAAACTAAATACAACCGAGTTTGCATTAGTAAAACAGCATGTCGTTTATGGAGAGGAGATGCTACGAGAAATCGAGTTAGAGGGAATTTTAGCACCCGATGAGCAACTTAACGAAAATGTTTTTCAACTTGCCAAAGAGATCGCTCGTGCACACCATGAGTGGTGGAATGGGACAGGCTATCCAGATGGTTTACGCGGGGAAGAAATTCCGCTGTCTGCTCGCATTGTGGCGGTTGCAGACGTGTTAGACGCACTGCGCTCACAGCGTCCTTATAAACTGCCGTGGGCAGACCATGAGATTCAAAGTTATTTTTTAGCGCGTAAAGAAGTGCAATTTGACCCGGAATTGGTCGATCTGCTGATGGAAAATTGGTCACTTTTTCGCCCCTTAGAAGATGCACAGCGAAACTATAGGAACGTAGATTGATTCAAAGTGAGAAAGGCGGAATGGCCCCTACCATGCCAGAATATGATTGGATGAAATGGTTTATTGAGGGAAATACATCTCGCTCATTGATTCAAGCCTTTCGAGATCTAACTTGTGTACGTATTCATTCGCAGCATCAGCTAGTGATTGCAACTGATTCCGTCGGTGGCATTGGGATGAAAGCGGCAGATGCTGTGCGCGTCTTACCAGAAGTTGTGGGATATTTCGCTCTGCGTGTCCCATTGATGGAAATTTTGGCGATTGGAGCGACTCCATTTCTTGTGGTGAATACGCAATGTCAAACATCTGATGAATATAGTGACGCTATTTTACACGGAATGAAAATGCTTGCACAGGAAGTTGGAATGGAAGAACGTCTGCAGTTTAATGGAAGCACGGAGGATAATGTTCCCACAATACAGACGGGTGTTGGAGTCACGGTGGTAGGAATCGTATCTGATGAGAAATTTTATGGCGGCACAATTCGTGCAGGGCAAATAGCGCTTGTCGCGGGGCTGCCCAAAAGTGCACCCACTCACGAAATTCAGGTGGATGATCAGGAAATTTTATCGATCCGAGATTTACAAACGTTGCGTTCACATCCACAAGTTTCAGATATTCTGCCAGTCGGATCAAAGGGAATTCTATACGAGGCAAATCAACTAGCTTCTACTTCTGGACTTTCATTTCAACTAGAAGATTCGCCCATCTCATTCACATCATCTGCAGGACCAAGTACTTGTGTGGTGTTTGCTTGTGATGAATGGGGAGCAATCGATGTTATGCGACAGATTACGGCTCCAGTTACGCGAATTGGGACGTTTATCGCGCTTGATGCAAAGGAAGAATGAGGAGATCGACGAAGAATGCAAATACAGGGGAATGAACGATGGAAGATTGAACAATATGGGATTGACCCAATTCCTTATCATGCGCGGCAGGATCGACCAATGGATTTGTTTTGGGTATGGTTTGCCGCGAACATCGGCATTTTAGGAATTCTATATGGCGGGGTGATTATCGGGTATCATTTGAGTTTCTTGCAATCACTCCTTGCAGCTTTTATAGGCGCAGCCTCTTTTTTGATTGTGGGCATTCTTAGTGTTGCTGGGAAGCAGAGACATGCACCCATGTTCATTTTATCACAAAGTGTTTTT
Organism: Sulfoacidibacillus thermotolerans; assembly: GCF_003144315.1. Lineage (GTDB taxonomy): Bacteria > Bacillota > Bacilli > Alicyclobacillales > SLC66 > Sulfoacidibacillus > Sulfoacidibacillus thermotolerans. Next base: position 13,097 of record NZ_MPDK01000005.1, read on the forward strand.
GGTGCTAGAGGAAATCTGTTTCCGGCGACTGTCGGTTGGGTAAACTTGCTTGGATGGGAAGCGGTTACAGTCGTCACAGGAACTCTTTCGCTTGCAGCTTTATTACAGGATATTTTTGTGCGAGCGAATCCGACCTATTTGGATCTCTTTGCTGTCACTTTATTTTCGGCTTGTGTCATTGTGCTTGGATTACTTGGACAGGCTACTTTACTCCTTGTGCAAAAGGTTGCGACCTTTGTTTTTGGATCTTTAATTTTAATCGTGATGCTCTTTTTGTTGCAGCATGGAATTCCGTGGAAATCATTGCTGGAGATGCCGACAGGGAATTGGCTGCAAGGGTTTCTTCCCGCAGTGGCAACCATTGCGGCAGGGACGAGCATTAGCTGGGGGCTTGTTGCAGCAGATTACAGTCGCTATCAAGCTTCGCATGTTCGCTCTCGTACATTGGTTTTGGCAGTCACATTAGGTGGCAGTATTCCTTTGTTTATTCTCATGACAATTGGCATTATACTCTGTGCACGAGATCCACAGCTTGTCATGAGTAGCAATCCGATTGCTGCAATTGGGTCGCTGTTGCCTCAATGGATGGTTATTCCCTATTTGCTAGCGGCGGTCGGAGGATTGATCGCGGAAGCAGATTTAAGTCTCTATTCTTCTGGACTGACGTTATTAGCGATAGGTGTACCTTTTAAACGGTATAAAACGATATGGATTGATGCAGCGGTAATGCTTGGTGTTACGATCTATATTTTGTTTTTTAAGCAAAACTTTCTAGGTCCATTTACTTCATTTCTTACGTTTACGGGGATTTCTTTGGCGGCCTGGGAAGCTGTATTTATTACAGATCAATGGCTTGTTCGCAGAGAGGATCCCGATGTATTGCGCATTGATGGGACCCTTAAAAAACAGAACCCGTCTTTTTTTCGTACGTTGCATCGCTACGCATTTATTTCTTGGCTGGCGGGTCTGATCATAGGAAGTTTGTTTACGACTTCTACATTCTTTCAAGGGCCGTTTGCAAATGGAGTATTTGCTACTAGTAGTCTGGGTATTTTGATTACGGCGCTCGTGAGTGGAAGTTTCTATTTCCTCCTTTTGGTGATCCAGCGTGGTAATTGGGGTAGGTAAACACACGATCTTGCTTTTGCTCCGGCGAACGCCGTCAACGATATCACATTTTCAATGTACCTTATCTACATAGTATAAGATGAACTGTGTTGCGGTTTGCGAGGGGGGAAAGAGTTGAAGGTGCAGGTGTACTCGGGGAAACATATGTGGATTTGGGAAGTTGATCAAACCTTCGCGGGGAATCTCTCGCTACTCATTCATACAGGTCAACAACTGGGGATCGATGGATTTTTAGTGAAAGCTCATGACGGCTCTACAATCTGGCCGCAATTTGCCAAAGTCATTGGCCCATTAAAGCAAGCAGGTTTTCATGTTGCCGCTTGGGGATACGTATATGGGACGGATGTTTTAGGTGAACTGAAGGCGGCACAAACGGTGATTGACCTCGGAGCGGATTGGTATGTACTCGATGCAGAGCAAAGTTTTAACGATCGGATGACTGCTGCAGAACAACTGTGCTCAGGACTACGCACGCAGTTTCCAGAGTTCATTATTGGGTATACGACATTTGCTTTTCCGAGTGATCACCCGCAATTTCCTTATACAACGTTTAGTCATTATTGTGATGTATGCTTGCCGCAAATTTATTGGGGAGATTTTGGTTTGGCACCTGCTCTTGCGGTACAACAGAGTTATTCTGAACTGCGCAACTTTGGAACCCCCATTGTTCCTGTGGGCCAGGCTTATGGAGCCGTAACGAGTGAGCAGATTGGGCAGTTTGCGCTGGCGGTTAGAGAGCAAGGGGGAATAGGGATAAGTTTTTGGGATATGCAATCGGCAAACTCAAAACAACTGCAGGCCATCGGACAAATTCGCCTTGGGAGGGAAAGCTACGTGAAAGACTCGCCAGCAGACATCCATCCAAATGATTGGTTCTATGGAGCAGTCAATGATCTACTTGCACGTGGAATCGTGACAGCGTATCAGGATGGACTCTTTAAGCCAGATGAGCCAATTACACGTGCACAAGCTGCAGATTGGTTAAACCGATTGCGCATCTATATAGAAAAGCAAACAGGAAGAGTCACATAGAGGCGGATTCATCCTCCTCTATGTGATTTTAGAACGCAGCTGCTATAAGTTTTGCAGCTTCTTGAAGGATTTGTTCAGACTGAACAAGGGCAAAACGCACGTAGTATTCTCCTTCAGGTCCAAATCCAACACCTGGAACGCAAGCGACTCCTGTTTTCTCAAGAAGTTGCCGCGAAAATTCTCGGGATTTCATGTGATTGGGTGTTTTTAGCCAGATAAACATTGTCGCTAAAGAAGGCTCGATCTCCCATCCTGCTTCTTGTAATGGTTGTAAAAAGGCATCACGTCGCGCTTGGTATAATTTACGGACATGGGTTATATGCGTTTCAGGGTGTTCTTTTAATGCAACTGTTCCAGCGAGTTGTGTAGCTCGAAAGACACCGTAATCGATGTTTGATTTGACGATGCGCAAGGCAGACAAAATTTCCCGATTGCCAGCGGCAAATGCCAGTCTTGGTCCTGCAAAATTGAATGTTTTTGAGAGCGAGTGAAGTTCAATGCCAACTTCTTTTGCTCCAGGTGTCGCCAAAAATGAAGGGGATGTCCGGCCATCAAATGTCAATTCAATATATGCCGCATCGTGAAGGACAAGGATCTCATGCTGTTTTGCGAATTCTACAACTTCCGCAAAAAAAGAATGAGTCGCAACTGCTGTTACAGGATTGCTTGGGTAATTTAAAATCATGAGCTTGGCTTTGTGCAAAATATCACTTGGAATTGCTGAAAAATCGGGTAGGAAGTTATTTTCTTTGCGCAAGGGCATGCGATAAGGTATTGCTCCGACAAGTAGAGCCGTTACTTCATAAATAGGGTAACAAGGATCTGGAATTAGAATGACATCTCCAGGATCGACAACGGCAACAGAAATATGTGACAATGCATCTTGAGCTCCCATGACAGTGAGTACTTCTGTATCAGGGTCAACTTTAGCCCCATAGCGGGATTCCAAGAAGTTGGCAGCTGCAGATCGAAATTCTTCTGTTCCTTCGGTTGTCGCATATCCGAAAACCCTCGGGTCTTTTAGAGCATTTTGAAACGCGGTTTGCACGTGGGAAGCTGGCGGCATATCTGGGGATCCAATTCCTAGATCGATGATACGAACTCCGCGCTTTGCTATTTCGGACTTGAGTTGTGTCATTTCAAAAAAAACTGCAGATGAAATTGCGGTCAGTCGTTTCGCTTTAACTTGCAACTCGATCCCTCCGAGACGTTATAATGTATATCCTACTATACTATGTTTTGGGGCGAAAGCCATGATTACACGTAAATGAACAATCGGAGATGGAATGAGTGGGGAATCACACAAATCCTTCAGTACTTGTGATTGGTGGAGGGCCAGCAGGACTTATGGCAGCGATCAGTGCGGCACGCTTAGGCGCCCAAGTGACATTGCTGGAAAAGGGCAATCGATTAGGCCGCAAGTTACTGATTTCTGGTGGAGGTCGCTGCAACGTTACGAATGCTCGTGGAATTGATCACATCATAGAGAATATACCTGGAAACGGGAAATTTTTGCATAGTGTGTTGCATCAATGGTCGAACCAAGATATTATTCAATTTTTCCGTGATTTAGGTGTCGAACTCAAAGAAGAGGACCGCGGGCGGATGTTTCCAGTGACAAATCGCGCTTCGACTGTTCTTGATGCATTATTGCAAGAACTGCATACACAAGGGGTGCGAATTGTATTTGAAGCATCCGTACAAGCTATTTCATATCGTAGCCAAACCTGCGATTTCGAAATTTTTATGCAAGGCGGTGGCACCTTTACTGGAGATTCTGTTGTAATAGCAGTCGGTGGATGCTCTGTCCCTGAAACGGGGTCAACTGGTGATGGTTATCACTTTGCTCGTACCTTTTCGCATACGATTGTAGAGCCTTATCCAACATCGGTCGCTTTAGTTATGCATGACCCTGTGATTCAAAATAAGACGCTTCAAGGCGTGTCTTTACGTCAAGCCGTCTTGCGGTTATATGACAGGAAAAAAAGACTTCTGACGACAGAGGAAGGAGATGTCTTATTTACTCATTTTGGATTATCGGGGCCGGCAGCGTTACGTGTAAGCCAATATGCGGTGAGAAGTTGGATGAAGGATGGGAAGGAACCACTCTTATTGACGATTGACGCAGATCCAACAAATACAGCAATGGAACTGAAGGAAAAAATCTTTGCTCTGTGTGAAATGATGCCAAAACGTGTGTTTCGTACTGTAGTTAAGGAGGTTACTGCAGTTAGTTTGTCGAATTTTATTTTGGAATCGTGTAATCTCCCTGGTGATCGACTTGCTGCGCAGGTGAGCAAGCGGGACATTGAACAGTTTGTTCGATGTCTTAAGGAGATTGAATTACATGTCGCAGATACGCTCGGACTTTCACGTGCAACGGTGACAGGAGGGGGGATAGCGATTAAAGAAATTGATCCGCGCACGATGGAATCGCGCAAACAGCGTGGGTTATTTTTTGCCGGAGAAGTGATGGACGTACACGCACATACAGGTGGTTATAATATCACTGTGGCGTTCTCTACAGGTTATGTAGCAGGTAAACATGCAGCGTTGCATTCGGCTCTTATGCGAGAACAATGTTAGGTTGCGGGGAAGAAGGCGATGGAATGGGCGACTCCATCTTCATACGCAATATGGAGTTTTATGGATATCATGGGGTATATCCAGAAGAGCGCCGCTTGGGGCAAAAATTTATCATCTCATTGTCACTAGGTTGTGATTTGCGAGCTGCTGGGAGGATGGATGATCTTACGCTTACAGTCGACTATGGAGACGTGTATAATAGAGTAAAAGCAATAGTGGAAGGGCGCCCGCGCAAACTAGTGGAGGCAGTTGCAGAAGAGATTGCGAACCATCTTTTGCGATCGTATCCGATTGTACATACAGTCACTGTACACCTAGAAAAACCAGCTGCGCCAATTTCAGGGATATTTGAAACGGTGGGGATTGAATTGGTTCGCTCCCGGGTAAATAGTTAAGAGATTGGGGGATTAAAATATGCAAAAAGCAATGTGGGTCTTCATGGCTATTCTTGTGGTGATCGTGGGCTATTATACGTTTACTTCACCTCAATGGGCAAACATTTCTGTATTGCAGATGTTGCTGAGGGGTTAATGATGGAAGCAAAACGAGTGAGTGAGTCACGCACTTTTATGACGGATCTTGTATTGCCACCTGATACAAATGTGCATGGCACGATTTTTGGCGGGCGTGTAATGGCATATATCGATAAGATCGCGAGTATCACGGCAATGCGTCACTGTCGACGCGCAGTTGTGACTGCATCGAGCGACAGTCTGGATTTTCTTGCTCCTATTAAAGTTGGTGAGGCAATTCAACTCGAGGCGTTTGTGACTTGGACTCACCAAACTTCTATGGAAATTTTTTGCCGCATTCAATCCGAGAACTTACTTACAGGGGAGCAGAGACTAACAGCTACTTCATATCTGACTTTTGTCGCTCTTGACGATCAGGGAAAACCTGTTGTAGTTCCGCCTGTTTTGCCTGAGACGGATGAAGAGTGGTGGCATTATAATACGGCAGCCGAGCGTCGGGAAACCCGTTTGAAACGGCGCAAAGAGCGATCCGCCGCTGCTATTTCATACGCCCACTAGAATGAGTGGGCGTATGTGTTTCGTCGGTGAGGGGGCTGCAACGCATCATGAAGTTGTCCGATCGTTATGAAGTGCAGACTGTCATTGCAACTTGTGCTGGGTGGAGTATTGCGCGCGGATTTGACGTGCGATTAGGCCGCCCGGTGTTAGTTGCCACACAATCTGGACGTGCTTTTGATCGTTATGCAGTAGATACGTGGCTTGCAAGGCGCGTGAGCATCTCGCATGCTTATGTAGCGGAGTTATTTGACGCACTACCGACTGATGATGGATTTTACTGTGTATTTGAGAGTAGAAAAAATGACTTACTTGGATTCCCTGATCTCTCGCGCTATGAGCTTTTGTCCGCATGTGTAAAAATCACAGAGGCAGTTGAATGTCTTGTTCAGGCAGGAATTGCATTTGCTTTTTCAGATCAGCAAATCATTTGGGATGGCGAATATCCGCATGTACTCGGACTTTTGTCAATCCCCTCAGAAGAGAGATCTGGGGCAGTTGAAATGCACGTGAATGCACTTAGTCAGTATATCGCCGATCGCTTGCAAAAACGTATAAATTTGTCAAATGATCCTGGTCGAATTCTTGAGCGTTCACCCGTATTACGTGTTGGGTTACAACGATTGCGTGGTGAAGTTGCATCCTGTACTACGTTTGCGGATCTTCGAATGATTCTTGAGGCGATGCTCATTGCAGAGCAGCGACGAAAAATGGCGTTACAGTCGAATCAAGAGCAAGCTGGCGAGGAATTTGCACGTCCAAGTCAAATCGACGAAGAGAAATTTCATAAGATGGAAACTCTTGAGTTTCAAGCTCCCACTCGCGCTCATCACGTTGCTAAAGAGGGATTCGCTGCGGGGAAATGGGATGTTTACGCAAATAACCGTTCGCAGTTGCCCCAAAAGAGTGTGGAGAGAGAGGAAGAACATGAGGACAATGGCGTGTTGTCGCGTAATTTGCGCATGCGTACTGTGCTTATCGTAATTTTAAGCGTAATCGCTGCACTTGCGATCATTTATGGTGGGGTGCGGGCAATGCGCAATGGGATGTTTGGAGCCAATACTCCTCGCCCATCAATAGAAACCTCAGGACAGATGCCAAAGAAGGAGATAAAAGTGCTTGGATTATCACCAAGCGCTGCTATTTCTTTGCTTACTTCACACGGAATTCACGTGGTTCGGGTCGAGGCTGTAAAGCTAATGAGTGGCGAGATTGCAGATACGGTAGTTGGTTCGCAGCCAGCGCTGCAAAGCGTCGCATCCCCTGTACGTCAAGTGACTTTACAAGTCGCGATTCCAAGTGGATATAAACTTGTGCCTAATCTTTTGACACGCACTTTGCAAGAAGCGCAGCAACAGCTTTTGGCTGATCACTTTCCCTATTCCTATGTCATTCAAAATGATCCAGGGGCAGTATCTGGTGAGGTGATTAAGCAAAATCCAATGCCGTTTACGATGCAGCTTGAGCAATCAAATGTCACTTTCATCGTTGCGCAAAATTCGTAAACAAGAAAACTATGATTCTATCATTGACAGACTTCCTCCGGCATCGACATAATAGGTGCTGGAGGGGAAAACACGCATGGTTCGACAGCACTCGACGATCTTAGCCTTGTTTCTTACAGGTGTCATGGCAATTGGTGTGCCAGTAAGCGCCAAGGCGAATGTGATATCTGCGCAGAATGTTCCGATTTGGCACATTTCATCACATGGAGATTTTGCGCAAAGTAGAGATGGAAATCCCTCTATAAGCGATGTCGCTTACATTGTGACCTATTCGTCTGGGGGAACTCGTAAACAGCAGACTTTTACAACACTTAACCAAGCAAAAGCTTTTGCCTCAGGGGTTACGGATGCAGTCGTCGTGGATGGGAAATTCGGATCTGTAGTATATTCGAATATTCGCCGTCCTTATGCTGTGGTACCGCAACAATCTGTATTTTCTGCAGGATCGTTTCTAAAATCCTCTACATACTCTTCGATTCAGGCGGCTATTGCTGCCGCAAAAAATATTCCCGGACAGGTTGTATTCAATCGCATAAGTCGTGCAGTGGTTTGGAGTGATGGGAACAACTACGAAGTGATTGGGCAGGGAGCCACCACTTCGTATCAAACGCTTGAGGCAGCTATGACAGCTGCACGGGGCATGCAGTCTGCTGCAGTGGTTAGTATCGATACACAGCAAACGCTGTGGAAGGCAGCTTATCGCGTATTGATCGATCAACAGTTTGCAGAGTCATTTTCCAGTTTTGCAAATGCGAAAGCGTATGCGACGCAAAATCCGCAAAGTGAAGTCATTGACATCGCAAATGGACAGGATGTTTGGGACAATATACCGCGCTTTAATGTCTATCAAAATGGCGTCTTGCTCAAGCAGTTTAGCAAGAAAAGCGATGCGCTTGCTTTTGCCAAAGGATTAAATAATGTCACGGTAGAAGAGATTGCGACGCAAACTGTGATTTACACAAATGTTCCTGCGTATGCCGTTGAAGTGGGCAATAAAACGATCCAATCTTTCGTGGATGAAGCGTCTGCAATCGCACTGGCTAAAACATTACCGGGTTCCGTTGTAGTACAATTGAGTACCAATCATATCGTTTGGACGTCAGCTGCAACGTACGGAGTTTATCAATATCTCCAATTAGTGCGCTCATTTAACAATGAGGCTGATGCAATTGCTTATGCACAAACTCTGCAAGATGTGCAGGTCATCGACAGCGCGAATAATCAAATTGTCTATTCGAATTATCCTACAGATGTAAAATCTCCTTATGGTGATACATTTACCGTACAAAATGGAATGGTTGTGGATAACTGGGGATCTATAAGCATCCCTCTGGCACCGGCGCCTTCCTTTATGACACCAGGTCAGACGTACGTATCCAATGATTACGATCATTGGTATGAAGTTCTTCCCACTGGCGATGTGTATGTCGGACAATGGGAAAATCCTTATCAAACGATGAATTTAGAGACACAGTCGACACTTACTGCTGCACAAATTAATAATTTTATCGCGCAAAACGCAGCTCCCAATAGTGTTTTGCAAAATACCGGACAGTATTTTATTGAAGCGCAAAATACATACGGAGTAAATGCACAATATTTAGTTGCGCATGCGATCATTGAATCTGCTTGGGGAACTTCTTATTTTGCCATGAATCGGGATAATTTGTTTGGTTACATGGCGTATACAAACAATCCAGATGCAGCAGCAACATTTCGTTCTATTGAATATGACATCAATTTTCAGGCGTGGTTTGTGCGCAATTCTTATCTGAATGCAAACGGCGCATTTTTTAATGGTCCTAATTTAGACGGAATGAATGTCGATTATGCGACAGATCCGTATTGGGCAAATAGTATTGCGCGGATCATGTCAGAGATTCAACCTTATAGTTCAAGTATTGGGGATCAGTCGCTTTTAGGAGAACAGGCAACGCGAAAAGTTTTTCCTTATCCTAAAGGTGCGATGGGACAAGCCACTTCTGACCTGACTGTTTATTCTGCACCAGATGATGCTACGACGGCGCAACCAACCGTACTAGGTACAATTCCTAGCGGAACTGATTTTCCTGTGTTAGGCGATTCGCCAGGGTGGGATCAAGTGCAATTGCCAAATGGACAGGTGGGATTTGTGAATTGGAATGGTGTTAGTTTGCAAAATGTTATGGAGGTAGTCGGGATTGATTATGGAAGTTTCTTGGCGGTCAACTCTGTAGATAATCCGACAACGACAGCTGATACAATCGATAAATTAACGAACGGTGTTTATGTTGTTTTAATCCAGTCTTCGTCTGACGGCTGGGATGAGATCATGGATGGCAATGGAATCGAAGGTTGGGTCAGTGCAAAGTATGTTCAGGTTATTCATTGAGCATGTGATATAATATGGCGTGTCCGAAAACGCACAGGCAATTTTTTTTACAACATTTGTCGTTTTCGGATCGCCTGTTCTATTTTAAGGTGAAATAAAGGTGACTTCATTTGAAAAAGGCGCTTGTCCTCTATACGTGAAAGTGACTGATTTCAGATGTAGCACGCATTTGAAATGATCTGGGGTGAAACCATTTGGGGGAAAGTGTTTTGCCGCTGCGGCTGAAATGGCCGCTTTACCTCTTAGCGGCCTTTCCGGTAGCTGACTATTTCTTGCATATTTATCCTTGGGGCATCATCGGTGCCGCATGGGACAAATTGGTCTTTATTTTGCTCGCTTTTTACGCGATTCGCGCGCGCATGGCGGGCGTGCAAAGAAAGTTTTATCCGACACAGCGCTATATTATCTTTATCGCTGTGCTGGGACTCGCATATATGCTGATGGATGTAGGCTATTTGACAGTCGCTTTTGCTGGTTGGCGAGTTGACTTTCTTTATATGTTATTCGCATTAGTTCTTCCGTATGTCGTTGAGAAGGAAGATATTGTGCCACTTTTGAAATTCATGGTGCTCATTGGATTCTTGATGGCGATTCACGGAGTTTATGAGTATATTATGCGGGCACCGATCCCAAGTGCTTGGATAAATTTAGGTGAGCATGTTCGTACGCGCGTTTACTCACTTTTTGGTAGCCCAAATATCTTTGGTTCCTATATGGCGTTTATTGCGCCAAATGCTATGGGATTAGCTCTATACGAAAAAAAGCGCGGTCCGCGTTTGTTTTACGGAGCAGCCGCAATCGTAAGTATGATGACGCTTGTCTTTACCTTTACACGGGGTGCATGGGTTGCCTTTTTTGTTGGCGCGCTGGTCTTCACATGGTTGCTTGACAAGCGTTTGACCATTATCGCAATCGTCTTGACGGTGCTTGCGATCTTTTTTGTGCCACCTATTCATGCGCGTATGGATCAATTTCTGTCGCCTGTGTATTGGGTTAAAACAGAGCAAAGTGGACGCATCGCGCGCTGGGGGCATGCTTACGATCAAATGTTAAAAAACCCGCTATTTGGCGCTGGACTTGGCCGCTATGGAGGCGCTGTTGCTTCCAAATATTTCGGGATTATCTATGTTGATAATTACTATGCGAAGACCTTGGCTGAAACTGGCCTGATCGGCATTCTCGCTTTTTTTGGCCTCCTATTCGTTTATTTACGAGATGTTTGGCGGGTTCTTAAACGGACGGCGGATACGAGGATGAAATATTTGTTTATTGGGGTGTTTAGTTCGCTCGTGGTGTTGGTGTCCCATAATGCGGTTGAAAATATTTTTGAGGTACCCTCTATGAACTTCTTGTTTTGGATGGTTGGCACGCTAGTGCTAATCTATGGGGCGGAAGGGGAGATGAATCGTGACTGAATCGACGTGGCGACGTTGGCTTTCTGTTCCGTTTCTGATCCTTTATGCGCTTTGGGTGATGGTTTTTTATCAGTTGGTTTTTACGGCTTGGACTTTGCAATACTCTTACTTTGGCATTTTATTGGTGATTGCGGCGAGTTTGCTTTTTATGTATGCGTTCCCGCTGCGTGATCGCAGGCTCGTGGTAAGGCTCACTTTGTTTTGCTTGATGGCCAGTATAGGAATCGCAAGTTTTGCTGGTGAATCATTGATTTGGCGGATTATTGATTTTATTGTCTTTGTTGGACTTGCGTTGACTCTTGGTCGAGTTCTCGTTGGTGTGAGAACACTGCGCCTGTTTTTTATTATTGTCGCGCTTACAATTGTTCAGATTTTTATTCCGCTGCATGATCTGCGCAACCTAGCTTTTTTTAATGTGCGGTATATCGGGCATTTGGCGAGCCCTGATCCGCAGGTTCCGAGTTTACCTGTAGCTGCTGTCTCAGATCCAGTCCGTCCAGGGATGCAGGAAATTGTTACTTTGCGCGGGCATCGTCCAATTAAGGACGAAGCGCAAGACTTAGTTCATTTGATGAACCAGAATCCTCAAGCGGGAACTACGATTGAATCTGCAATTCAGGAGTTACAGCACTCGTATGACGTTGTTGCGATTCGCCCTGGTCGTTTGCGCTTCATCACACATTATGCGACGCAACGCGAATTGAGCCAGTTGCCATTTTGGTCGTTAGGGTTGATGGACTTTCCATTTACAACGTCGCATTTTCTCAATTTGCAAGATCGAACGCGTATGTATGTCTCCCTTTCAGCTGATCCAGGAACCCTTTTATCAATGTTGTTAAGTCCCGGAACTGTTGCACAATCCATGGCTGATTTGAGCTTGAAAACAGCGAGTACGGAAGCTCAAAACTGGAAACAGGTAACCGGTCATCAAATCGACGTGACCGATGGGCTTTCCTTGCAAGGAGGATATTTAACAGGGACCTACCAAGGGTTACCTGTGCACGTTCGCACGCGTGGCGTCGCAATTTTAGGTGTTTATCACCTATTGCCGCAAAACGTCGATGCAAATCCGCAAGTAGTTGTTGAAGGCAACAACGTGATACAAGTGCTTTCTCTGCCGCCAGAAAGGCCGCATGTGATTGCGACCTTAAAAGGCTCCTATCTTCATCCTTTGACGACTGACGTGGTCTTTGCGGATCTCACTGGCAAACATCGCGATGCATTATTAGTTAACACAGTGCCAGCGCAAATTTTTCAGTTGACCAGTGCTGGAGAGTGGCAACGATTATGGGTGAGTGGGCGCGATTCATTTCGCTTTGAGACCGTCTTTCCACGCAAAGGGGGGGATTTGTTGATTGCAAATGCTCCGAGTTTGATCAACACTTCTCCTACCCGCTATTTAGGTGGTTACATCTATCATAATGGGCAATTGCAGCGTGTCTTTCGCGTGTACTATCCTAACTATGTCGATTTACAAACGGTACATGTCACTTCTGCTACACGGCCTGAATTGTTGACTTCTGTTTTCGCACATCAAGAAATCGTCTTGCTAGGTTTACAAAGAGTGCCTTGGTTATGGCTCATAGAAGCTGGTTATGTGTTAGCTATTGCCGTAGGTCTCGCCCGTCGCCTGCAATTGCGAAGGAGGGTTCTGCGATGAAAAAGAAGCGGATGATGTGGTTATCCGTACTTGCATCTGCGATGCTGTTAACGGGGTGCAACCTCGTCTCTGACCCTGCGCTTTATAATCAGGAAACGGTGCAGCGGTCAGTGACTCCAGATGGCTTGAATCAGGTTTCTACAGCCCTTTCGAGTATGGCGGATGTAAAATCCTATGAATTGAAAGCTTCCATGCAGGCGCATACAGGACGTTTCGTTCAAACTGTGCAATTTTATGGGTCGGTAAAGTTGCCAAGTGAGGTGTCGATGGATGAGACGATTGGTGGAGCAAACTACCTGATTTATCAAGATGGGTCATTTGCCTATGAAAAAGATGGAAATCGGTGGTCGCCCATGCAACCACTCACTGCTCTCACGCCGTGGCAGTCTCTTTCCAGCTTATTAAGTGTAAGTCCGCCTAAAGTGGTTTATCAATTACCGCAACAAACGGTCGTTTCGTGGTTGTGTGACGTATATCAATTTAAGACTGTTGCGAGTGGGACACTGCTTGGTGGAATGGGAGCAACATCGAATATGAACCAACGTACAGTTCCGCGCGAAGCGCTATATACAGTTTGGGTCGATACGACGGATGGTAAATTACGCCAGATTGAAGTGCAATCAACCGTTGGTGTTCCAGGTCTTGGGACGACAGCGTTTGATGCAAAAGAATTATTTTTTGGGTTTAATAATCCTAAATTAAAGTTTAAAATTCCAACTGATTTATTGTCCCAAATTGAAAGACCATAGGGTGCAAATTCGCTCGGAGGATTCTGTTGGGGCATAAACGTTTGCTAAGTTGGCATTTCAGAAATCAATGTGGTACAATGGCGACTGGTATCAGGGTGGTCCGCTGCTGCAATCGAGCATGAACACCTGTCGGGAGGAGGGGTTTTATGCATCCATTAATTCGTGAGATCGCTTCTGAACAATTGCGCAGTGATCTTCCAAAGTTTCGTCCTGGTGACACGATTCGCGTTCATGTGAAAGTACGAGAAGGTTCGCGGGAACGGATTCAGGTATTTGAAGGCGTCGTTATCAAACGTCGCGGTACAGGGATCAGTGAGACGTTCACTGTACGTAAGATTTCGTATGGGGTAGGTGTAGAGCGAACATTTCCTTTCCATACTCCAAAGATTGACAAGTTAGAAGTTGTCCGTCGCGGGAAAGTTCGCCGTGCAAAATTGTATTATCTGCGCAATTTGCGTGGTAAGGCAGCTCGTATTAAAGAGTTGCTGTAGGCAACTGAACAAACCGGGGACTTGGAAAAACCAAGTCCTCGCTTTTGTATGTGGAGGTTACAAAGTGAGTATTCAATGGTTCCCAGGTCACATGGCAAAAGCGCGCAAAGAAGTTCTCGAACAATTAAAATTGGTCGACGTGGTACTCGAAGTTGTCGATGCGAGACTGCCGAATTCTAGTCGTAACCCCATGATGGAAGAGCTTACCCGTGCGAAGCCTACTGTGCGTGTGCTCGCAAAAGCTGATTTAGCGGATGACGAAGTGACCCAGCGCTTTTTAGCGTTTTGGAATCAGGGAGAAGCGTCTCGAGCCGTCGCGGTTAATATTTTAAAGGGAGACGGAGTATCAGGGATATTACGTGCTGCGCGGGAGGTCACTGTTCCCACCTTTAAAAAATTAGAAAAGAAAGGGATCCGTAGAAAGACAATTCGCGCGATGGTCCTCGGTATACCGAATGTCGGGAAATCTTCTCTCATTAATCGTCTTGTCGGAAAAAAAGTGGTGAAAACGGGAGACCAGCCAGGAATCACTCGTCAACAGCAATGGATTCGAACAGGAAAAGAGTTTGAGTTGCTTGATACGCCAGGAATTTTATGGCCAAAATTCGAAGATCCTGATGTCGCGAAACGACTTGCATGGTCTGGGGCAATTAAATCATCTTTACTGAAGGTAGACGAATTGGCGAAGGATCTACTTTTGTGGTTAGCTACAAATTATCCGGATGAATTGTCTAAGCGCTACAATATTACATTAGATGAACAGGATCCAGAGATTTTATTGACTCAAGTTGCACTGAGTCGGGGAGCACTTGCGCAAGGCGGAGTGCCCGATACGCTGCTTGCTGCAGAATTGCTTTTGCGTGATGTACAATCCGGTTTAGTTGGGAAAATCTCGTTTGATCGTTTATGATCGTACGTCTTTGCGGGCTGTGTGAACTGGGTGTGGGGGTTTTCGCGATGAAGGTAAAACGGGCGTTGCAAATGGAAAATTTATGTACACAAGCTTATTTGTACGATCAAATGGCACGCAGAGAATTCGGCCCTTTTCTATGTGGGATCGACGAGGCGGGAAGAGGACCATTAGCAGGGCCGGTGGTTGCCGCGGCAGTCATTTTACCGGATACGTTGAACCAGGAATGGATTTATGATTCGAAAAAGCTAAAGCCAGCTGAGCGTGAGGAACTTTATCAGGTTATCGTGGAACGCGCCCTTGCTCATGGCGTTGGAGTTATTGACCATACATACATTGACCAGTACAATGTGTTGCAGGCGACTTATGAGGCAATGCGCACGGCACTGCGTCAAGTGGCGACAACCATGCCACAAATTGACATGGTTATGGTCGATGGTGCAACCATCCCGAATGTACAATATTTGCAGCGAAAGTTGATTCGTGGGGATCACTTAAGTCAATCGATTGCAGCTGCTTCTATTGTAGCGAAAGTAACGCGTGATCGGATCATGGAGAATTATTCGAAAATATTTCCGGATTACGGATTTGAAAGACACATGGGCTATGGTACCCCTGAACATTTACAGGCACTTGCACAATTTGGCCCAAGTCCAATCCATCGATTAACTTTTGCTCCAGTTAAAGCGGCAGTAGAGCGGTCTGCATCTAGTAGTAAGTGCGGTGACCGACGTAAGGAGACGGGAAGGCAAGCTGAAAATTTAGCAATTTCCAACCTCCTTGAAAAGGGTTATCACTTACTTGTGCAAAACTGGCGCTCTATGTTTGGAGAGATCGATGCGATTATGAAAGATGGGGATACCCTTGTTATTGTTGAGGTGCGGTCGCGAGTAGGGTATTGTAAGGAAAGAAATCTGAGCACGGCGGCTGAATCAATCAATGGTCAAAAGCAACAAAAATTGCGTCGGCTGGCCGAAGCTTATTTGCAACAAGTATCTAGTTTTAATCAAGTTCGTTTTGATGTGGTTGTCGTATCGTTTAAGGAGAATGCCAAAGAGGCACAGATTGAACATTATATATCTGCGTTTTAATGTTCGCACAAAAGGAGAGATAGCCAATGCAATGGTGGTTTTTGGTAATCGGATTAATTGTCGGGCTTGTTGCTGGGTTTTTCTTAGCCGCTTGGTATCTTCGCCGCAGTATGGCGAATATGGAATGGGAAGATAAGGACATTGCACAAATGGCCAAGCGCATGGGTATGAATTTAAATCCGCGCCAACTACAGCTTGTTAAACAACAGATGAAAAAAGCGAGCGCAAAACCTGCTCCACTATTTGGAGGTGTAAAGAAGAAGAACTCAAAGCGTGAGCCAGCGAAAAAACGTTAAATCTGTGCGTGTAGGTTCACCTCCTCTTCATAAAATGATGGTTTTACAGGTAAACATGAACAGAGTTCAGACGATTCACGTTCGCAAGGAAAGCGCATGAAGAATGTATGGAATGCGCTTTTTTGTATATTCATAGCCTAATTCTGCGACAGAGGCTAGGCGCGGAAAATCGAGAGCACCAATAGGGCCGACTGGGGGTGCTAGAAATAAATCGGCTTGTAGTGCACTTAGTGCAGCATGTCTACCAAGCCCAATATTGATTACTTGCTGTGCTAAAGTTCGCGCTTTAAGAAGTAATTTTCCGCGTAATCGTAAAAATGGCGTGATCGTATCTACTGCAATTACAAGATCTGCTCCCATTGTACGCACAGGCAAAACAGGGCAATTATCTACCAGCCCACCATCTGCAAGAATCATTTCATTAAATTCGATGGGCTGAAAGACAAATGGAATGCTAATACTTGCACGGATTGCTTTTGCAAGTGAGATATCAGTAATTGTTTCCCAAAGCGGAAAATGAAACTCATCTGCAATTCCTCGGACATTTGGTGCAATACACGGATGAGATGAGAAGATCACTTCGCGTCCCGTTTGCAGGTTTGTCGCTGCAATTGCGAGGGGAATGCGCACATTGCTCATAGACTGTTCTTGTACAGCAGATCGGATAAATTGATATAAGCGGTCGCCGCGGAGCAATCCACCAGGGTATTTTCTCGTAAAGATGCGAGGCAATAGTGTAAAATCTATGTCGATGTGCCGCCGCGTAAGAGAAGGAAGCAGGCGCAACATATCGCTTGTAGTGACTCCAGCTGCGTAAAGTCCCGCGACCATGGCACCACTGCTTGTTCCGCCGATCAAATCGATGGGGATCTGTGCCTCTTCTAATGCGCGCAGCACGCCAATGTGAGCGCCGCCAGACGCACCTCCACCAGCTAGTGCTAATCCGATTTTCATGGCACAGCTCCTCATGCGGAAAGTGTATGACCATTGCTCAAATAAAGTATAGCCAATGTACGCTTTTCTCTCTACACTTGCTTCATGGGAAAAACTGTGCCTTTTTCATCAGTGAATAGAGTATGATGTGATCAGGTATAGGATCGATATTGTAGCGCTTCAGCAACATGTTCGACGCGTACGATGATACTATGTTCAAGGTCAGCAATGGAGCGAGCAACCTCAGTAATTTTTCGGAGGCTGCGGTTTGACAAATGTAAACGATTTGCTGCTGAAAGGAGTAGGTCTTGACTCGCCTTATCAAAAGCAAACATAGACCATACCGTTTCTTGAGGAAAAGAAGAATTTGTAAAATGCGAACTGCTTTCTCTTTCGTTTTTAAACTCAATGGCTTCTTGTACCATCACACGCATGACTTCAGACGATAATTCATTTGTTCCTGTAAAATTACTCCACGCTGTTTGCGGTGTGGGCGTAACCCATAAAGTCATATCGATGCGGTCAAGAACGGGCCCGGAAATTTTTGCTCGATATCGATCGATGTCACGGATACTACAACGGCAATGGTGTATTTTAGAAGAATATCCATGATAGCCACACGGACAGGGATTCATGGCTGCTATAAAATAGAAATTACAAGGGAAAGTCATTGTATACGAAGAACGACTTACTGTAATTTTTTTAGCTTCCAAAGGCTGACGCAATCCTTCAAGTGCTTTTCTTGAAAACTCGGGAAGCTCATCTAAGAAAAGTATGCCGTGATGCGCTAAAGAAATTTCACCGGGGCGAGGTTGGGAACCTCCTCCTAAGAGTCCTTGTGCGGTGATGGTATGATGTGGAGAGCGAAATGGACGTTTTGGTTGTTCTGGAAGTGAGAAGCCTGCAATACTGTATATGTGTCTGAGTTCAGCGTACTCAATTCGCGTGAGGTTTGGTAAAATAGAGGCAAAACGTTCTGCAAGCATACTTTTTCCGGATCCTGGTGGGCCATAGAGTAAAAGATGGTGCCCTCCAATTGCACTGATTAACATTGCTCGTTTGGCATGTTCTTGTCCTACGATGTCATGAAAATCCGGAAATTGGTCATCTAATTGGCTTATTATTTCATGACGAGGAGTTTTTGCACCAATTAATACACTACTTCGGGGAGTGTTTAAGTCGTCTCTGTGGATGGCATGTCCCTTTAGTATTTGTACAGTCTCAAGTAAACTGGCGATTTGAACGGTTAAAATCGAATCGCAAGGAGGATCGAATTCTATCCCCTCTGTAATTGGGAAAATGATTCGTTCAGCCCCAAGATCAGATGCACATTTGACTGATGCGTATAATCCTTTAAAAGTCCGCACGCTGCCGTCTAAAGCAAGTTCGCCAAGCAATACCGTTGTATGTGGGATCGGCGCCAGTTGTTCTGATGCAATCAAGATGGCAATTGCAATCGGAAGGTCTAACCCACTTCCCTCCTTTTTCCAATCAGCCGGAGTTAAGCTTACTGTAATCCGGCTGCGTGGCCAAGTAAAGCCACTATTAACTAGGGCGGCACGCACACGTTCTTTTGCTTCGCGAATTGAGGATGCAGGAAGTCCAACCATCTCAAAGCTAGGTAGGCCAGTTTGCACATCCGTTTCTATGCCAATGACTAATCCTTCAATACCATAAAGAGCAATACCATACGTAACAGCATACAAAAGAAACACCTCGAATTTCGCAGAATATAAAGCGCAGCTAGGAATTTGGAGACAAGACTGAGCTTGCGATTCTGGTCGATGTGCATCCTTTTGTCTGTTGTATAACACAAGACCACATTCACACTCATCTCGATCACAGCCAGGGAAAAGGGGGAAACGTTTACGCCGATTTTTTGCGTCAAACATTCTAACCCTTTTCCATCCCAGCCAATCAAGTTTTTTCGTGTTGTGTGGTCATTTTACGAGATTAATTTGTATGTTGCCATTAACTTTAGGATTGTGGTTGTAACAATTGACTCTGTGAGTGAACTTTATGCAATTTGATTAAAGCTGCTTTGATCTCTTCAATCCATTCAAGATCATTAATTTGTTTTGCAAAATTCCATACGTCAAGCATATGGTCAATTTGTTCTTTCGTGACGATAGGATGTGCAGGGCCTTCAAACAGTGGATACTCTGCGATGATCGCTTGTAGTTTTTCCTTGCTGATCACGTCGTAGATACTCGCTTGTTTTACTCCGTCGGTGTCGCAATAGTGTGTGTACATTGTCACGTCGAACTCAACTTCGGGAGCGACAACCGTGTGTCCGCAAGTCTGGCAATACAGGAAGGGAACATCGGTGATCTGCGCGCCCCCATCTGTAGTAAGTGGTGCTAATCGTAATGTCATCGTAGTGCCGCAACAGAAATCCATACAACTTCCCCTCCCCTTTTTTGTATTATAACAGGCTTTGCATGAATTACAATGTGATAGATGCGAAAAAACAAAAAAATTAGATTTTTAATTGGAATAGATTAGAAATGGAGAAAAATCATCTTATTGAATCGATCAGGAGAGGAATACATTTGTATATTGCAAACTATTGGAAGAGAGTAAAAAGCCTGCCGCCAGATATGTTGCGATTTCTTTGGACGGATGGAATCTATGGTTTTTCCATTGGAGTCATTGGTGTCTTATTCAATTTGCATTTAACCGCGTTGGGTTATCATGCAACCGCAATTACTTGGATCACTTCGATAAATCCCATTGCAACAACTGTTCTTTCGGTATTGATGGGTGGTTTAGCCGATCGTTTTGGACGCACGCGCATGTTGGTCTTAGGTACGACACTTCTTGCGTTTGGAGCGTTATTACTTCCTGTATTTTCAAGTTTTGCATTAATATGTGCAGCTCAACTACTCTTCTCAATTGGGCAAGCGATGATTGGTGCAACTGAATTCGCGGTTGTGGCAGCTTATGTATCTGAAAAAGAGCGGGATTTTGCGATTTCCTTAATTTTCGCCAACTTTATGCTGATGATCGGGGTGGGAAGTATTGCAGGAGGGTGGCTTCCTCACTGGTTGCCACAAATGCGCACACCGTATGAATCAACTTTGTTACTCAGTGGATTAATTTTTTGTATTGCTCCGCTTGCTCGGCGCAAACTAAAAGCTGTAGGAGAAGCGGGAATCTCCCGCGATATACACGGAGGATTCCTTAGGCCATCACGACCTGTTGTGTTTTACAGTGTATTTGCGTTCCTGTCGGGCCTGTCGTATGGGTTGGTCATGCCTTATTTAAATTTGATCTTAGCCGGCCAATTCGGCTTATCTGTCACTATGATTGGAATTGTGATGGCAATTAACGAGTTCGCATTGTTTCTCGGTTCATTTATGACTCCTTGGGTACTTGATCGTTTTTCTGTACATCGAGCGTTAGGACCACTTTTATTTTTTGCTTTTCTCGTCAATTTTGCTTTGTCTATTCATATTGACTTGATCGTGTTTGTTATCTTATTGGCTTTACGTTCCTTGGTAAACATGATGTACGCCCCTGCAATTGATAGTTTAGCATTGGGGGTGGTAACAGATATGGAAAGAACGATCATGCAATCTTATAGAGGATTCATGAGGGGGATTGGAAATATTGTGTCTGTATGGTTTGGGGGTGAGTTGCTAACATTTAAAATGTATGGATTTTCATTTGCAATAACAGGACTGATTATTTTGGGGATGACTGTCTTTTACAGACGAGGATTAAAAGGGATTGCCTCTGTACCGATGTCATCAACGTATGAGTAAGATCTGGTTCCGCAGATTAAAACAAAGTCTTATTCAGTGAAAATCGAGTTGAATTCCGCCACTTAGTAGTCTATCTTTTAAGTTGTGCAAATGGACCTGGATTCCTTCGGGTGTGATCACTAAAGGAATCCGAAACAGGTTGGGAGGAAGCATCGTGAATATTCATGAATATCAAGCCAAAATGGTTTTGCGCAAATATGGCGTAGCAGTTCCAGAAGGGGAAGTAGCATTTACTCCTGATGAAGCGGTCAAAGTCGCTGAGCGATTTGGTGGACGGGCTGTCGTTAAAGCGCAAATTCATGCAGGGGGTCGCGGGAAGGCTGGAGGCGTAAAGCTTGCAAAATCATTGGATGAAGTCCGCACCTATGCAAAAGAATTATTGGGCAAAACATTAGTCACTCATCAAACGGGACCAGAAGGGAAAGTGGTTCGTCGACTTTTAATTGAATCCCTTACAGATATTAAAAAAGAGTATTATGTAGGGGTTGTGGTAGACCGTCAAACTGGGCGTGTAGTTATGATGGCTTCAGAAGAAGGCGGTATGGAAATTGAGGAAGTTGCGGCTAAAAGTCCAGAAAAGATTTTTCGGGAAGTAATTGATCCTGCAGTTGGACTTCGTCCCTATCAAGCCCGCAAACTCGCATATGCCATACATATTCCAAGCGAACTCATAAACAAAGCTGCAGCGTTTATGGTGGCACTTTATCGTGCGTTTGTGGATAACGATTGTTCCATTGCGGAAATTAATCCGCTTGTCGTTACAGGCGATGGGAATGTGTTGGCGTTAGATGCGAAGCTAAATTTCGACGATAATGCGCTTTTTCGTCACAAAGATATTGTGGAATTTCGCGATTTTGAAGAAGAAGATCCACGCGAAGTCGAGGCTTCGAAATTTGATCTCAGTTACATTGGTCTTCAGGGAAATATTGGATGCATGGTGAATGGTGCGGGACTTGCTATGGCAACGATGGATACCATTAAGTATTTTGGTGGGGAACCAGCAAATTTCCTTGATGTAGGTGGCGGTGCTTCTGAGCAGAAGGTGACAGAAGCGTTTAAAATCATCCTTTCTGATTCTGGAGTTAAAGGAATCTTGGTCAATATTTTTGGCGGGATTATGAAGTGTGATGTCATTGCAAATGCTGTCGTTGCAGCAGCTCGGCAAGTGGGAATAGATCGTCCACTGGTCGTGCGTTTGGAAGGAACAAATGTGCAACTCGGGAAAGAAATTTTAAATAAATCAGGGCTTGACATTGTTGGTGCGGATTCCTTGGCGGAGGCAGCACAAAAAATTGTTGAACTCGTGAAGTAGGAGGAGTATCTCATGAGTATTTTAGTGAATAAAGACACGCGTGTCATTACCCAAGGAATTACAGGTGCTACCGGTTTGTTTCATACGAAACAGGCAATTGAATATGGAACAAAAATGGTTGGCGGAGTGACCCCTGGAAAAGGTGGAACACTCGTCGAAGGGGTTCCCGTTTTTGATACTGTAGAAGCGGCTGTAAAAGAGACTGGAGCGAATGCCTCCGTCATTTATGTTCCCCCTGCATTTGCCGCAGACGCGATCTTAGAAGCCGCAGACGCTGGGTTAGAACTCGTCATTTGTATCACAGAAGGTATCCCTATTCTTGATATGGTTACGGTGAAGCGTTACTTAGAGGGAAAAGGGACGCGATTGATTGGCCCGAATTGCCCAGGAGTCATCACGCCAGAAGAGTGTAAAATAGGAATTATGCCTGGTTATATTCACAAACGTGGACATGTGGGCGTAGTTAGTCGCAGCGGAACTCTTACGTACGAAGCTGTGTATCAATTGACCGTTCAAGGCGTGGGACAATCGACTGCAGTTGGTATCGGTGGCGATCCTGTGAATGGGACAAATTTCGTAGACATTTTGAAAATGTTCAATGAAGACCCGGATACGGAAGCTGTCATCATGATTGGTGAAATTGGTGGAACGGCCGAAGAGGAAGCAGCAAAATACGTAAAAGAACACATGAAAAAACCTGTAGCAGGATTTATTGCTGGTCGTAGCGCTCCTCCCGGCAAGCGTATGGGGCATGCAGGTGCAATTATTTCTGGTGGGAAAGGGACTGCGGAAGAGAAAGTGGCTGCAATGGAGGCTGCTGGAATTCGAGTGGCAAATACCCCCTCTGAAATGGGCTCTACACTTGTAAAAATGTTAGAAGAACGCAATCTGTTGGAAAAATGTCGTTCTTAATGTGAATCAAATCGCTTTCATCGTTTATCGATGCTTGTGCCGACTTCATTTGAAGTCGGCATTTTTTAGTACAAAGTTTACAATTCAGCATTCTTTTTAGCAATAGGAGTGGTGTTTTAGGAAGTAAACATGGGACAATGTTGACACTGGGGGCTTCTGTGAGGGGTGTTACCCAATGCGGGTGAATCAGCTGTTGTATTGGCTTTCTTTGCTTGGAGTAAAGGGGATTGGACCACGTAAAGCATGGAAGATACACTCGAAAGTTTCAACATTTGAAGAGGCACTCACAATGACGAACCAGGATTGGTCAGCGTGTGGGTTATCTACTAGTCAATCGGAGGAATTACATGCTGCATTAGTACTGAAAAGGCATTACAAAAATGCTGAAAGGATCATGATGGGGTATCAGTTTGTTTTAATAGATGACCCCGAGTACCCTGGTTTATTGCGCCATATAACCACACCTCCACCCATTTTATTTTATAAGGGTCAGTTTCGCGAACTGACAAAGAGTGTTGCGGTAGTTGGCACAAGAAAATGCACGACATATGGGAAGAATGTCGCTTTTGCAATAGCACGTTTGTTGGCTTATGGAGAATATGGTGTTGTTTCTGGTTTGGCCCAAGGAATTGATCAAGCGGCGCATGAAGGTGCGCTCGAAGCGGGTGGAGTGACGTTTGCTGTACTAGGTTCTGGGATTGACTATATTTATCCTAGGCAGAACCAGTTGTTGGCAGATCGGATTTTGGCTAACGGTGGTGCGGTGGTAAGTGAATTTCTACCTTGGACTGGTCCGGAGCGTCATCGTTTTCCCATGCGCAATCGGATCATTAGCGGTCTGTCTCAGGCTGTTGTTATCGTTGAGGCGGGAGTGCGCAGTGGGGCACTTATTACAGCGGATTTTGCGCTTGAGCAGAATCGCGAGGTCTATGCCGTTCCAGGATCAATTTTTAGCTCGGCATCTGCTGGGACCAATGCATTGATTGCCTGTGGTGCCATACCACTTATACATCCTGCAGCGATGATGACTGAGTTTGTCACGCCTGAAAAGAATATGGAACGTATTGCACATGAGTGGGAAGCTAAAGAGAGTGATACAAAGGAAGAAGTCGTTTTAGCACGTCATATTGTCCATGAGTTGCAGGCAGCACCCATGAGAATCGAGGAACTTATAAATTCACTTAGGAAGAGCGGTTTTTCAATGAAGTTAATTCAAACTTCAATTGCTCAAATGGAAGTGTCAAATGCCATTCAGCGAACGGATGATGGGCAGTATGTTTTAGTGGGGAATTCACACGAATAGTAGATCAGGAATTTACAGAGAGGATGATTGTCAACCTCTTTTTCAAAGGATTTGCATACTCTTAGAGGAGAGTGATAAGATGTGGTGAACTTAGGGAGGCGAGGAGGAGAACGATGGCAGACTATCTCGTCATCGTCGAGTCGCCAGCAAAGGCTAAAACCATTGGGAAATATCTTGGGGCTCGATACGTGGTTAAGGCGTCAATGGGGCATGTGCGCGATTTGCCCAAAAGCCAACTTGGTGTTGATGTTTCACATCACTTTGAACCGAAATATATTACGATCCGCGGAAAAGGCGATGTATTAAAACAATTGCGCGAGTCAAGCAAAAAAGTAAAGGCGGTCTATCTTGCCGCCGACCCTGATCGAGAAGGCGAAGCGATCGCATGGCATCTTGCGCAAAGTCTTGAAATTGATCCGAATCAGCCATGCCGTGTCGTTTTCAATGAAATTACTAAACAAGCAGTAAAAGAAGCGTTTAAACACCCGCGTAAAGTGAATATGGATTTAGTACATGCGCAACAGGCACGACGCATCCTCGATCGTCTTGTGGGGTATAGGATTAGTCCACTCCTATGGAAGAAAGTGAAGCGTGGGCTTTCTGCTGGGCGGGTACAATCTGTTGCTGTTCGACTGGTTGTCGATAGGGAGCGTGAGATTCGCGCCTTTGTTCCTGAAGAATATTGGACAGTGACGGCATTTTGTCAAAGTAATGGAGAAAATTTTAAAGCACAGTTTCATGGGTATGGAAAAAATAAGGTGGAATTGCATTCCGAGCAAGAGGTTGCAGAACTTCTTTCACGCCTTTGCGAATCTTAATTTGTTGTAAAAAGTGTAAAAGCATCAGAGCGCAAACGCAATCCTGCTGCTCCTTTTATTACGAGCAGTCTACAGCAAGAAGCCGCTCGTAAATTATCTTTTCGCTCGCAAAAAACGATGGCTGTAGCTCAGCAATTGTATGAAGGGGTGGAATTGCCTGCAGAAGGGGCTGTAGGTTTGATCACATACATGCGCACAGATTCTACACGCATTTCTGAAACAGCCATTGCTGAGGTGCGAGAGTATATCAAAAACGTTTACGGCGATGTATATGTACCAGAAAAACCACGGGAATACAGTGTAAAGAAAAATGCTCAAGATGCGCACGAAGCGATTCGTCCGACGTCAGTCAAACGGCATCCAGATGATCTAAAAGATGTGCTATCGCGCGATCAATTACGTCTTTACCGATTGATTTATGATCGGTTTGTTGCTAGTCAAATGACATCAGCCATCCTAGATACTCTCAGTGTAGATTTGGCTGCGGGAGATGCTATTTTTCGAGCGACAGGTTCCAAAATCAAATTCCCGGGATTTATGAAAGTTTATACCGAATCAACAGATGATCAGCAAGATGAGCAAGGCTATTTGCCGGATCTGACGGTGGATCAAGTTCTTGTTCCGCGTCCCACATTAAAACCGGAACAACATTTCACCCAACCACCTCCCCGGTATTCAGAAGCTCGACTGATCAAGGCGATGGAGGAACTTGGTATTGGTCGACCGAGTACATATGCTCCTACGGTAGATACCATTCAAAAAAGGGGCTATGTGTTACTTGAAGAAAAACGATTTGTACCTACAGAGTTGGGCGAAATTGTAGTCGACTTGCTCAAGGAATTTTTTCCGACCATCGTGGATGTTGATTTTACAGCGCAATTGGAAAAACAGCTTGATCAGGTGGAAGAAGGAGAAAGTGATTTTGTTCAAATGCTCGAGCAATTTTACAGTGGCTTAGAAGGCTATCTTGAAGTTGCGGAAAAAAGTATGGAGCATGTGCAACTTGAAGAAGAGTATGCTGATGAGTACTGTGAAAAATGTGGTCGTCAGATGGTATATAAACATGGTCGATTCGGAAAATTTCTCGCGTGCCCTGGATTTCCTGAGTGTCGCAATGCTAAGCCGATTGTAAAAGAGGTTGGTGTAAATTGTCCGCGTTGTGGGAAGCCGTTGGTTGAGCGAAGAGGGAAAAAACGCAAAGTTTTCTATGGTTGTAGTGGATATCCTGAATGCAATTACGTGCTCTGGGATCAACCGACAGGGGAGTTGTGTAAATTTTGCGGAGAACCTTTAGTGCGAAAGCGTAAGGGGAAATCGAACCAAGATGTGGTAGCGTGTTCCAATCCGAATTGCCATTACGAGGAAGCGACAAACGATGCATAGATGCATTCGTGTGTTTGTACTGTAAAGAGGTGGATGAGGTGCAGATGTGGGATCGCGTTATTGTTATTGGTGCCGGACTTGCTGGCTCTGAAGCGGCTTGGCAAATCGCTCGCCGCGGGGTCGATGTAACACTTTATGAAATGCGTGGGGTGAAGTCTACGCCTGCTCACCGCGGTGCAGATTTTGCTGAATTGGTATGTTCAAACAGCTTGCGCGCGGCAGCATTAACAAATGCGGTGGGATTATTAAAAGAAGAAATGCGGCGACTTGATTCGTTGATTATGCGTGCCGCTGATTTACATGCTGTTCCTGCTGGTGGTGCTCTGGCGGTTGATCGCGAAGCTTTTTCACGCTTTATTACAGACACGCTCATTCATCATCCGCATATTACTGTAAAGCGAGAGGAAATCACAGAGTTGCCTGAAGGCCTTGTCGTTGTGGCGACGGGGCCACTGACAGCAGAACGGCTAAGCGAATCAATCTTATCGTTTACTGGGCGCGACTCACTCTATTTTTATGATGCTGCAGCTCCTATCATAGAACGTGACAGCATTGATGAAAGGATCGTTTTTAGGGCTTCACGATACGAGAAAGGCGATCCGGCTTACCTCAATTGTCCGATGACAGAAGAGCAATTTGATCATTTTTATGAAGCGTTAATTGTGGCTGAAGTAACAGAACTGAAAAATTTCGAAAAAGAAGTTTACTTTGAAGGTTGCATGCCTATTGAGGTGATGGCCAAACGCGGACGACAAACAATGCTCTTTGGACCCCTAAAACCAGTTGGTCTGATTGATCCGCGTACGGGACGACAGCCGTTTGCCGTTGTTCAATTACGTCAGGACAATGCGGCAGCGACGCTTTATAATATGGTTGGATTTCAAACACATCTTAAGTGGGGAGAACAAGCACGTGTTTTTCGCATGATCCCTGGGTTAGAGAATGCACAATTTGCGCGTTATGGCGTTATACATCGTAATACATTTATTAATTCTCCTGAAATTCTACACTCCACGTACCAGACAAGAAAGCGAGAGACGCTATTTTTTGCTGGTCAGATGACAGGAGTAGAGGGATATGTAGAGTCTGCTGCTTCTGGATTGGTTGCTGGGATCAATGCTGCGCGTTTAGCAAAAGGGGAGCAACCGTTTGTATTTCCCCAAACGACAGTGATCGGTAGCCTTGCACATTATATTACGCATGCAGAGGCATCCAATTTTCAACCTATGAATGCAACATTTGGGTTATTACCTCTACCGGATGAGAAGTTTCGAAGCAAAAAGGAAAAAAATGAAAAGATTGTGACGAAGGCGCTGGATACAATTCAGAATCTTATGCAGATCTTAGCTGTTTAGCTTGCGATATGAACTGTTTACGTGGTACGATACGAATGCTGACTTTTAAGATGCGTCTGGCGAACAAAGGGGCGAAACTCGATCGAATGTCCAACGCGCAAGCGCAATTACAAGTAGATTGGCAACGGGCGTTGCATGCGTTTGCTCAGTATCTCGAAGTTGAGCGCAATCTCTCTGGCCATACTGTTTCTGCCTATGTCCACGATGTGTTTGCATTTGCTATATGGGTTGGAGATTTGCCATTTAACGTGACGGCGACGATTATTCGAAAGTATTTGGCACAGCTTGTTGATCGTAAACTTAGCAAGCGATCCATCGCGCGTCAGATGAGTGCACTGCGATCCTTCTATCGGTTCTTAAGGACGGTTGAAGGTGCAAAGATCGCAGCGGTGGAATCAGTTCGCTCACCACGACTGGAAAAACGATTGCCATCGTTTTTGTATGTTGATGAAATGCTTGAACTGCTAAATGCACCAGATCTATCTCAGCCATTAGGAATACGTGATCGGGCTATTCTCGAATTTCTATACGCTTCAGGTGTGCGTGTCGCAGAATGTGTCGCATTAGATGTTTCGGACTTACGTGTTGAAAGTGGCTTAGTGTCTGTCATTGGTAAGGGCAATCGAGAGCGCATCGTCCTTTTTGGGACAGATGCAAAAAATGCAATGCGCAACTATTTGCAACTGTCAAGGCCGAAATTACTTCGCAAAGAGGAGCGTGCGCTTTTCTTAAACCACCGTGGAACGCGACTGAGCGATCGCTCAGTAAGGAGAATTGTAGATCGGTATGTTCAACAAGTTGCATTAAGTAAAAATGTCACACCGCACACTTTTCGTCATACATTTGCTACACATTTACTTGAGGGCGGAGCTGATTTGCGCGTCGTGCAAGAGTTGCTCGGTCATCAAAGCCTCTCTTCAACGCAAATATACACTCATACCGCAAAGGAACACTTAATGCGAGTATATGAATTATCTCACCCGCGCGCATAAGTGGAGGAGGGGATAGCAATGGCAGATTTCCACGCTACAACGATCTTTGCCATTAAAACGGCAACTGGCGGGGCAATGGCGGGAGATGGGCAAGTGACCTTCGGAAATGCCATGATCATGAAGAAGACAGCAAAAAAAGTGCGTAGATTGTATCGCGATCAGGTGATTGTAGGGTTTGCCGGGAGTGTCGCGGATGCGTTTGCACTTTCGGAGCATTTTGAGAAAAAATTAGAAGAGTATCACGGGAATGTCCCGCGTGCAGCGGTGGAATTAGCTAAAATGTGGCGAACGGACCGCATGCTAAGTAAACTTGAGGCAATGTTGATCGCTTTATCCAAAGAGCATCTGTTACTGATCTCTGGCACCGGTGAAGTAATTGAACCAGACGATGGCATTTGTGCAATTGGTTCCGGTGGCGGATATGCTTTGGCAGCAGGGCGTGCTCTCATTCGTCATGCTTCATTGACGCCAAGCCAAGTGGCGCGTGCGGCACTTGAGATTGCTGGAGAGATTTGTGTCTTTACAAATGATCAAATCGTCTTAGAAGAGATCTAGGGACCGGGGGAAATGCGAATGCAAAATTTAACTCCGACTCAAATCGTTGCGGAACTTGACAAATATGTCGTCGGTCAAAAAGAAGCAAAGCGCTCTGTTGCGGTCGCATTGCGCAATCGGTATCGACGTTCTCGTCTCTCTGAAGAATTGCGCAATGAAGTGACGCCTAAAAACATTTTGATGATTGGCCCGACGGGGGTTGGGAAAACTGAAATTGCCAGGCGAATTGCAAAATTGACGGGCGCTCCATTTATTAAAGTGGAAGCGACCAAGTATACAGAAGTCGGCTATGTCGGACGGGATGTAGATTCAATGGTTCGCGATCTAGTGGAAACATCAGTTCGCATGGTGAAAATTGAACGTTTACAAGAAGCTTCTGTCCGTGTTGACGATTTAGTCAATGAGCGTCTATTAGAAGCACTCGTTCCTAACCCGAATATAAATCGTTTTCGCAATCCACTAGATGTGCTCTATTATGGGAATCCTGATAAAAACGCGCGTGTGCCAGATGAGGTTGTCCGCCAAAGGGAGCAGTTGCGTCCAGATTTATTGGCTGGTCGATTGGAGTCGCGAGTCGTTGAGATTGAGATGGATGGTCCTCCTGCTCCTGCGCTTGAGATGATTCCTGGAATGGTTGCTGAAAACTTGGGGAATTTGCAAGATATGCTAGAGAGTTTTGCGCAACGACGAAAAAAGCATCGCAAATTGAAGGTTTCGGAAGCGCGAAAATTGTTAGCTCAAGAGGAAGCGCAAAAATTGATTGATATGGATGATGTCGTGAGAGAGGCAATCCGTCGCGCCGAAGAGAGCGGGATCATCTTTATTGATGAGTTTGACAAAATTGCAGTTCAATCAGGCGGTTCTGGTGGATTTGTATCTCGTGAAGGTGTGCAACGCGACATTCTTCCGATTGTTGAAGGATCGACGGTTATCACGAAGCACGGTCCTGTGAAGACAGATTATATGTTGTTTATTGCAGCGGGTGCTTTTCACATGGCAAAGCCGTCGGATTTAATTCCGGAATTACAAGGAAGGTTTCCGATCCGCGTTGAATTAGACAGTCTCACTGCAGATGATTTTGAGCGAATTTTGACAGAGCCCGAGCATGCGTTATTGACACAATACACCGCATTGCTTGAGACTGAAGGCATAGAGGTTCGCTTTACACCTGATGCAGTACGCACTCTTGCCGAGTTTGCTACAGAAGTGAATGCGAATACAGAGAATATTGGAGCTCGTCGGCTACATACGTTGGTCGAACGCGTCCTCGGTGATCTGTTGTTTGCTGCACCAGACATTGGCGAAACTGAAGTAGTGATCACACCTGAATACGTACGAGAAAAACTGGGCCGAATTGCTCAAAATCGCGATTTAAGTCAATACATTCTATGAACGGAGGAATATGAAATGGATTTATTAGCAAAAACAAGAAGAATTAATCGGTTGTTGCAACGTGCGGGACAGTTTGTGGATTTTGTAGAAATGGCTGAAGTGATGCGTGAGGTTATTGCAGCTAACGTGTTTGTTGTCTCTCGTTCGGGTAAAATTTTGGGGTATGCGATTGTTCACGAATTTGAGAAGTCTGTAACGAATGAAGAGGTCCTTTCGCAACGCGTATTCCCTCGGGATTATAATACCGATTTGTTGCGGCATGACGTAACTGCGGCGAATATCGATGACGAAAACCCGTTTTGTGTGTTTCCGGAAGCGATCACACAAATGTTCCCGCGCAAGTTTGTAACCATCGTCCCGATTATTGGTGGAGGTGAGCGCCTTGGAACTTTGATCTTGGCTCGCTTTAACTCTGAATTCACGGATGAAGACTTGTTGCTTGGTGAATACGGAGCTACTGTAGTTGGGATGGAAATTTTGCGTTCGCGGGCTCATGAGATGGAAGAGGAAACACGGGCGCGCGCAGTCGTGCAGATGGCAGTTGATTCGCTTTCTTTTAGTGAACTCGAGGCGATCGAACACATTTTTGAGGAACTAGATGGGCGAGAAGGGTTGCTCGTCGCAAGTAAAGTTGCGGATCGCGTAGGCATCACACGTTCAGTCATTGTCAATGCACTGCGCAAATTAGAGAGCGCTGGCGTAATCGAATCGCGATCGCTTGGGATGAAGGGTACGTATATTCGCATTCTCAATGATAAACTGTTGCCGCAATTGGATAAAGTTCGCAATCGGTAAACTGATCATCGTTTATGGGGATCATAAGTGCGGTTCCGTGTTCTCTGGCTAAAGTGAGCTTTTCATAAACAAGGAATTGCACATAAATCAGTCGCCTTCTCGGGTGTTAGGAGAGGGCGGCTTTTTTATGTCACTTGTATATGGATGGGGGGTCAGGCGCACGCTACATATGTTTATGATTGATTGAGGAGGGATTTCATGGCGCATCCAAATGGTCAAAATGATCGAGTGGGCAAACTAAAAGAAATCATTGCAAACACAGAACAAAACATG
Source organism: Sulfoacidibacillus thermotolerans (assembly GCF_003144315.1). GTDB lineage: Bacteria > Bacillota > Bacilli > Alicyclobacillales > SLC66 > Sulfoacidibacillus > Sulfoacidibacillus thermotolerans. The sequence continues at coordinate 45,149 of NZ_MPDK01000005.1, forward strand.
GAGCAAGCAGAAGAAATCCTGCAAACGCAAGCTCTTTCAGAGCAACAGCGAGAGCAACTGGAATTCACGAATTCCCATCGCCAAGCGAGTCTTCGTGAATTTAAAGAGGAATTAGATGAAGAATTTAAACATTGAGGCGATGTTGACGCGCCACTCACTCTTACTGTGAGGGCGCGTTTTGTTTTGATTTTGTGATCATTCACTAGAAAAAACTACAGAGTCAATTTTTGTCGGATTTCGTCGAGGACGATGCAGGATTTTGATGAACTGTGTTGAATATAAGATGTGGGAATTTTGTTCTACGGAGGTGTATGCAAAGTGACGATGCTGGATTCGCTATATATGAATGCAATGCAATCCGCTTTAAATGCCAGTTTAGTACGTCAACAGGTTTATGCAAACAACATCGCGAATGTCAATACGCCGGGATATAAGCGGGAACAAGTGCATTTTGACAGCTTACTGCAGAGTCAGTTGGCGGCTTCTGGATTCTCGGGTAGTGGAAGCGCGAAGCTGCCTCTAGAGGCAAATAACCCTCGTGATTTAGGTGGCAATTACTTTACGCCCGCTTCGTTGGGGGCAGTTGCTCCAGTTATTTCAACAGATACTTCGACAGCGGTTGGCCCTAATGGAAACAACGTCAATGTCGATGCAGAAATGAGCGCCTTGGCTGAAAATCAAATTGGCTATGGTGCGCTGGTTCAGGATATGAACGATCAATTTACAATGTTGCGAACAGCAATTTTAGGGAGTTGATCAAGATGGGGTTATTTGATGGGATGTCCATAAGTAGCTCTGGGCTTACTGCGAATAGGACATGGCTGGATGTGATTGCAAACAATATTGCGAATGCGAACACGACGCGCACTCCGCAAGGAGGGCCTTATCGGGCTGAAGAGGTTGTGTTTAGTCCAATTCCAAATGCCGGAGGTTTCTCGTCTGCGCTGACTCGCGCATCTGGTGCGGTCGGGCAAGGTGTGCAAGTTGCAGCTGTGGTTCAGGATCCCTCGCCGTTTAAACTGGTCTATGACCCGAGCAGCCCGGATGCTGTCAATGGATATGTACAAATGCCGAATGTTAATATTGCAACTCAGATGGTGGATATGATTTCAGCATCACGAGCGTACGAAGCAAATGTAACGGCTTTTAATGCCGCAAAGACGATGGATACACAGTCAATTTCACTCGGAAAGTAGGGGCTTAAATGATTCAGGCGGTGAGCGCGGTAGGAGGACTTACAGCAAATTCGTCGGGGACTTCTGCGTCGGCAGCTTCTGGTGGGTTTTCGTCTATGCTTGGACACGCTTTGCAAACACTCGATCAATCGGTAGCGCAAGCAGAACAGCAAGGGATTAATTTGGCGAGTGGCACCGCGCCAAATATTGCGACGGTGATGACGACTGCGACGAAAGCGGAGTTGGCCGTAGATCTTGCAGTGCAGGTGCGTAATCGGGCGATTTCTGCGTACAACCAAATGATGAATATGCAAATTTGAGGCTGGCACTAAGGTGGATATAAACAAATGAATGAATTCCTGACGAACCTGGTGGGCCGCCTAAAAAACTACTATCAGGGGTTAGAGTCGCGGCAACGTCGAAATCTTTTGTTGATCGCTATATTTTTTCTTCTAACAATCCTTATTCTTTCGTTTATTTTTCTAAACCCAAACTATCAGGTGGTCTTTTCTAATCTTGGGGCTAAATCTGCAGGAGAAATCACGCAAAAACTCGATCAAATGAAGATTCCGTATCAGTTACAAGGCAACAGTATTCTAGTTCCTGCTGCAGATGCGGATAAGGTTCGGATTGACATGGCGATGGATGGATTACCGGCAAGCGGGATGATTCAGTATTCGTCCATTTTTGATCAAGGGAATTTATTTGGGATGACCTCGCAGGAGTTGAATTTGCAGACTCTGGATGTTCTAGAACAACGCATTGCACAGTCGCTGGAGCTCATTAATGGGGTGGAAAATGCGCAAGTAAATGTTGTATTTCCACAGCAGCAGACATTTCTTGATCCAAGCGCTGACATGGGCGCAAAAGCTTCAGTCGTGATTACAGTCGGTGCAGGAGCTGCGCTTACCCCAAGTCAAGTGTTTGGCATTCAGCAACTTGTCGCACATGCTGTGCAAGGATTAAGTGCGAATCAAGTTACTGTAATCGATCAGTATGGAAACGATCTGTCATCCTCTGTTCCGAGTGCACTTGGCACGGCGGGTTTGACCAGTCAACTGGCAAATGAAATCAGTATGCGCACGGCGCTGGAACAATCGATGGCGAGTGAATTAAAAGCGAGTTTGACGAAGCTTGTAGGTCCAGGCAATGTGGAGGTTGTCGTACATGCCAATGTCACATTTAATCGCGTACAGCAACAGCAACATATTGTAAAACAAGGACCGATTTTATCAAACCAAGCACAGTCTTCCTCAAGTACGGGGGGGGCGAGTGGAGTGGGGGGGATCGCTGGTCAAGCGACTCAGAATCCAAACATTCCTACGTATGGATCTCCGGGTGCGGGTACAGGATCTTCTTCGACAGACCGTTCCTCGACTACGAATTATGATAACAGTTATACGAATACCTCGACCTCGTTTGATCCGATGCAAATTCAGGGGTACACAGTCAGTGTGTTGATTAACTCGAATGCAATTCCCTTGACGAAGACCTTGTCGCAAAGCATTCAGTCTTATGTGTTAACTGCGATGGGACAACAAGCGACGGGGAAGGTCTCACCGAGTGTCACCGTGCTTGGCGTTCCTTTTGCTCCTGGTCAAGGGAATCTACCTGTCGCGCCGAGTTGGTACAATTCCCCACTTGCGCTTGGTGGCTTGGCAACGTTATTGCTTGGTGGAATGGGGACTGCTGTCTTTATGGTGCTGCGTTCGCGCAACCGCAAGCGGTTGACAGAGGATGCATTAGATTCTCTATCGGTCGCTTCATTGGCGAGTCCACCTCCAGAACCTGAAGACGTGACATTGACAAAAATGTTGCAAGAACTAGCAGTGAAAAAACCAGACGCATTTGCTTCGCTTTTGCGTACATGGTTGTCTGACGAATAGGGGTGTGGGGCGATGGCGAGAACTGATCACTTCACAAACCGTCAAAAAGCGGCAATCTTGCTTATTTCACTAGGGCCAGAAGTAGCATCTACGATCTATCATCATCTGCGCGAGGATGAAATTGAAGAGTTGACTTTAGAGATTGCTGCTTTGCGTCGCGTGGAAAGTGAAGAACGCTCTAGTATTTTAAAGGAATTTCATGAGTTGGCGGTGGCTCAAGATTACATAACTCAAGGCGGGATTGAGTATGCCCGCGAGATCTTACAAAAAGCGCTCGGTGCGGAACGCGCCGTCGCGATTATTGACCGCTTAACTGCATCCTTGCAAGTGAGACCGTTTGAGTTTGCGAGAAAAGCGAATCCTAGCCAAGTTCTTGGGTTTATCCAAAATGAACATCCTCAGACGATTGCGCTTGTTCTTTCCTATCTAGATGCCGCGCAAGCATCTACTATTCTCGGAGCATTGCCGACCGCTTTGCGAACCGAAGTTGCCCGGCGCATCGCGACGATGGATGCGATGAGTCCAGAAGTCGTTTCCACTGTGGAACGCGTGCTTGAAAATAAACTCGCTCAGACCGCTTCTCCTGATTCGATGAATGTAGGGGGTCTTGATGCGATTGTACAAATTATTAACGGAGTGGATCGCGCGACAGAGAAAAGTATCTTAGAACAACTCGAAGAGAGCGATCCGGAACTTGCTGAAGAAATTAAAAAGCGCATGTTCGTATTTGAAGATATTGTATTTCTTGACAATCGTGCGATTCAGCGTGTCATACGCGATGTCGAACAAAGTGATTTGCAACTTGCCTTACGCACTGCGAGTGAAGACGTGCAAGAAGCCATCTATCGCAACATGTCCAAGCGCATGGTGGAAACGTTCAAACAAGATATGGAGTTTGCAGGACCAGTGCGGTTGCGCGATGTAGAGGATGCACAGCAGCGGATTGTCGCCCAAATTCGTCAGCTCGAAGATATGGGTGAAATAGTGATTAGTCGCGGTGGAGGGGATGACATCCTTGTCTAAAATTCTGCGTCCACGATCTCAAAATTTTCCTTCTCGTAAGATCGAAGCACAAGCTGATCGATCGGTCGTGCAGGGATCAAATTTGGAAGATGCTGCGAAAGGACCAGATGTGCTGGGTTTTGATCAAGTGGCCGCAAAGGAAAGGCAGATTGCCTCTCTCGAAACGCAAATCCACGAGTATGAGGACAAGCTTGAAGAATTAAAAGCAAAAGCAAAGGATGCGTTGGAACAAAATCGCGTTGCGGCGCAACAATTGCTTGATCAGGCGCAACAAGAGGCGCAGGTACTTCTTGCACAGGCAAAAAAGACAGGGGAAGCAGCTGGTTATCAGGCGGGGGAAATAGCGGCCAGAGAAGCTTGGGAAGATCTTCTTGCACAAGCGAGACGGACTTTGGAATTTGCAGAACAAGAACGCAGGGAGAGAGTGCGCAGTTCTGAGGCGATGATTGTAGCGTTGGCGATTGAGATTGCGCAAAAAATAGTTGAGTTACACTTGGAAGTTGACGGAAAACTGGTGTCGCGCTTACTCAGTGATTTATTGCTTGAAGTTGACAAAGCAAAACGAATTGAAGTGCGAGTCGCGCCAAGCGATTTGGAACAGACACTCGAACAGCGTGGTGCCTATGAGCGAATCTTAAGTCACCAAGCAGAACTATTGATCGTGCCAGATGGTGGACTGAGCAAAGGGGACGTCGTAATCGTCTCGGAGCATGGCACAGTAGATAGTCGCATATCAACGCGCTTTGCAGAAGTCGAGCGCGTTTTAACACAGTGCGTGCGCGACTGGGAGAAGAGTGGCGAATCAGATGGATAAGCGATTGGCATTTTATCGACGATGTCTTGCGGATGTAAAACTGCATCGGATTCACGGCCGAATTGAAAAGGTGATCGGTTTAACGATTGAATCAAGAGGCCCAGTAGCCCGCATAGGGGATGTTTGTATTGTTAAGTCTGGGACGGGAAAAGAATCGTTGTGTGAAGTGGTTGGATTTCGTCGAGATGATGTTTTGCTCATGCCGCTTGGTTCAGTAGAAGGGCTAGGTCCTGGAAGTGAGGTTAGGGCGACGGGGGAGTCGTTAAAAATTCGCGTGGGGCCAGAACTGTTAGGGCGTGTTGTCGATGGCTTAGGCAACCCGATTGACGACTTGGAACCCCTACCAGACAGGGAATGGAGGCCGCTTCACCGAGATCCTCCTTCTCCACTGTCGCGTCCGCGCATTAATACTCCGCTATGTACAGGTGTGCGTGTGATTGATGGCCTGCTAACTGTAGGACAGGGGCAACGCATCGGGCTGTTTGCGGGCAGTGGAGTTGGAAAAAGCACACTGCTAGGAATGATCGCGAAAAATAGTGAGGCAGATGTGAACGTGATCGCTCTTATCGGTGAAAGAGGTCGTGAGGTGCGTGAATTTATTGAGCGCGATCTTGGAGAAGAAGGGCGTAAGCGTTCTGTGGTTGTTGTCGCTACGTCCGATCAACCAGCGCTTGTCCGCGTCAAAGGTGCATTTACGGCGACCGCTATCGCTGAGTATTTCCGTGATCAAGGGCTTCAAGTGGCACTGATGATGGATTCAGTGACGCGTTTTGCAATGGCACAACGTGAACTTGGGTTGGCCGTCGGTGAACCGCCAACAGCGCGCGGTTATACGCCTTCGGTGTTTAACCTGTTGCCAAAGTTACTAGAGCGTGCAGGACGAGCCAAACGTGGGGCCATCACAGCAATTTATACGGTTCTGGTAGACGGTGATGATTTGCAAGACCCGATTGCTGATGCGGTGCGAGGAATTTTGGATGGTCACTTTGTTTTGACGCGGGAACTTGCAAATAGGGGACATTTTCCTGCCTTAGATCCACTGCAAAGTGTCAGTCGTTTGATGAGTGATTTAGTGTCGGATGAACATCTTCAATCTGCGGTTCAAGTACGTGCACTACTTGCTGCAAAACGCGAGGTGGAGGATCTCATCCGTATTGGGGCTTATCAAAAAGGGACTGATCGCTTGGCGGACTTGGCGATTACTGTCGAACCGCAGTTATTGACATTTTTGCGACAGAGCCGCGATGAAAGCACCGATTTTGCATCGACCCTGCAAGTGCTTCAGGCGATTGCAAGAGGGGTGGTTGCAGAGTGAAAAACTCGAATAGAATTCAGCGGATGGGACGTTTGTATGCACAGCTATTAAAAGCAAAAGAACAAGAGCAACAGCATATCCGTCTGCAGGCAGAAGTGCAACGTGAACAATTGATTGGAGCGAGAGAGGCATTTGATGAGATTTTTGCAACTTGGCAGGAAACGGCTGCCGATGGGGCTGACGTTTTGCAATGGCATCGTTATGAGGCCCTTTTAGAGGGGCGAATCATGCAACAGGAACAAGCGGTTGTGACACTCGAAGGAGAGTTAAAAATAGCCGTGGAAAAGACGAAGTCAGCCTATCAGCAATCTGAAAAGTGGAATCGCTTTGAGGAACGAGTGCAAGCAATGGAACAGCGTCAAAAAGAGCGAACGAGGATGGCCGTCAATGATGAGTTAGCACTGAATCAAAAGCGTGTAGGGGTCGATCATGAAGAGTAAAGGAAAGGTTTCCGTCAATAAGGCGGAGGGAGAACGGCGCTTTCGTCCACTGTCATGGATCTTTTATTATGTTTTACTTCCGATCATAGCGACTGCGCTTTTTGCGGCTGTGGCCTTGCAAATTCTCGGCTATAACGTAATCGGAACACTAGAATCGCGCATTACCCGGATTGCAGGTACTCACCAATTGCTAAATCATGGGGCGGGTTCCACGTCATCAGCGCAAACTGCCGCTTTGCGTATCGAAGTAGCACAAAAACAGTTGACGATCGAAACTCTAAATCGTAAAGTTGCGGCTCTTTCTCAGCAGGTAGCATTGTCAACTCGCCAAATACAGTCAGAAAAAACTGCGATTCAAGCGTTACAAGCAAAACTTGCACAAAAGCAAAGTGCTGCTGCAATTGCTGCAAAGCAAGCTGCGATTTATACCAACATGTCATCACAACAAGCAGCGGTTATCTTACTTCAACTTTCGCAAAGTGAACAGGTCGCGATCTTAAAAGATATGAGTTCGGCAGATGCGGCGTCAATCCTTGCGGATATGCCTGCGAAACAAGCAGCGCAATTACTTCAAGCAGGGGCATAAAGCGATCTTCAAATGTGGTTTTGGAAGTGAGGTGATGCTAGGCGCCTAGAGATTGCGTGTTGCTATGTGAGAGGCTGCGTTGGGGGAAGGAGGTGACTAAGACTTTTGAACGGTGGAATCGATCTGCTTTCTAGCTTGACAAGTATGCAGATGGGAAAAACAAAGAGTGGATCGTCTAAACAGCATGATCGACAAAAAGTGGAATCAGCGAGTAAAGTGCAACAAGATTTTCGTGCGCTCATGCAAACTCATGTAGCAATTCGTGTAGCAACTCGGGAGGTTCGCAAACCACCCGTTGTGTCGGTAGGTGTAAAGGGGAAGAAACAAAACAAGGATTCCAAAGTCAAGGATGCTAATACATTGACCCTTGGAGCGCCAATTGTTGTTCATGAGAGCAAACAACATCTTCCCACTTCCCCAATTGTCACAGGCTCGCGAGATCTACGTGTGCATGAGCATAAGATGCAAAATGGTTTTTTGTCTGATCGCTATTTATCAGGCGAATCTAATGCTCAAGGAGTTAGTAGGCAAAAAAATGTGACAGGTGGGGTGAGGCAAGAAAGCAGGGTGCCAGTTGCTCAGTCACATCTTGCCCGCCAGCAGGTGAAAACACCGATTTCTTATTCGAGGATTGTCACAAGTGAGAGACATTTGACTCAACTTTCCTTGGAAATGCCTTCGCGCTCACGTTTGAACGGTTCTAGAAACACGGATCGGGTTTTAAAAAGTGTTTTGCCTCAAACTCAACAAATGGCTTACCCTATTTCGCGTGCTCCAGTCTCTTTACGCTTGGTGCAAGGAACGACAATTGAGAAAAAAATGCGCCTTGACGCGCCCGTTTCTCACAAACACATCGAAGTCATTAAACGCGGTGCATGGGGCGACAAACAAAAACCAAGCGGCGAAACACCTCGATTTGTTCAGGCGAGAATGGCTTCTTCGATCGCGAAGAATCACGATGTGATGGGGAGGCACTCTTCCTCATCTGGTCGCGAACAAAAGAACGGTGGCACTTCAATCGCTCGTGCTGTCCAGCAAGATGGCGCCTATCAAGTGGGGCAGTTGGCGCCACCATCTACCACAAATAGCGCTGCTGGATTGGGGCAAGAGCCGGTTTTTGCACAGCAGATTGTATATGCAACGACACAGTGGATTTCTCGACAAATTGCGCAGCGCAATTTATTGGGCCGTTCGACAGTTGTGATGACACTTGTACCCGCACATTTAGGGAAGTTACATTTGAGCATCACTGCTTCAAAAAATGGCGTTCTACAAGTAAGTTTCACAACCTCAAATGGAGAAGCGCAGTCTTTGATACATGATCAGATGTCCACACTCTTAAACCAGTTGCAGTTGCAAGGGTTTCAATCAGTTGCAATCGACGTTCGCACAGATTTAGGGCAGCAAAATCAAACGTCTTCACAACAAACGGCACCGTCGTACAAAACGAACTCACTTGGTAGCAATGAACGTGCTTTTAATGCAAGAACAGCAGTGCATTTTGAGCGAGTTGATCAAGCGTTGCTTTACGATGGTTTTTATGCGGAGGCGTAGGAGGAGGGTTTATTCTGAGTACAACGACGACGCAGACAGGGATTTCACCTGTTTCCTATTCTACTTCAACGTCAGGCACAACATCGACTTCGACGACGAGTACCACAAGTACGGATCAATTAGGGAAGAATGCCTTTTTGCAATTGCTTGTGACACAAATGAAGTATCAAGATCCATTATCGCCGCAGAGTAACACACAATTTATTGCTCAATTGGCACAGTTTTCGTCGCTCGAGCAAATGACAAATGTGGCGCAGGGAGAGCAAAATCTGATCGCAGATTTGCAAGCTTTACAAACTTCACAGTCTTTGACGGGTGCTTTACAGTTGCTCGGTGCGACCGTAACGGTTATGACTAGCAATGGATCGCAGACTTCCGGTACTGTAACCGCTGTGCAAACGTCGGGAAGTGCACCGACTGTCATGATAAACGGTACAGCGTATCCAATCTCCTCTATCCAATCTGTTACTCGCTAAGGTCAAAAGTACCGTTGTACTGTGTGAGCGGGTCTCGATGTTCTAAAGTGACGATGCTGCGCAATTTCGACAGGAATTTGCGCAGCGGTGTCGAATCATAGTATGCGAGAATCCTTCGCGGGTTGCAAAGCGGTTGTTTTGCTCAACCTCGGGCCTTTCACCGCGGCAAACGCTGCGAGAACTCGCAGTTTGGTGGTGAGGGTAAGTGATTCATTTGACGCGTATGAACGGCATTTCATTCCACTTAAATGCGATCATGATCGAGGTCATCGAAGCTACACCAGATACGGTGATCACATTGGTTTCGGGTCGTAAGTACATAGTTCGCGAACATGCAGATGAAGTGATCGATCAGATCACACGTTATTACAGATCGATTGGATTAGTGGGTAATATTGCGTCACAAGTGGGGGGTGGTCATCTGGAATGAATCGCAAGCGTGTGGTTCTAATTGGAATTCTAGCGATTGGGGTGATCGTGGTCGGAGGAGCTGCGGCTTATGAGTTTGTGATTAAACCGATGGATAGTGGACCTCCAAGTGCCGCACAACTTGCAGCTTGGCAGTATAGTGTCCCTAAAATCACGACAAATTTGCAGGATAATGGCATCATCGAGATGCAAGTGACCCTACAAGCACCAAGTGCTGCTGTGGCTGCGGAGTTATCAGATCGCGCAGCACAGGTTGAGGATGCTGTGATCGCTGTGTTGCATGGCCTCAGTGGTCAACAAATCATGCAACCGGGCGGCCGCCATCTAGTAAAATTACTTGTTTTAAAACGAATTAATTCATTTTTAACGTCAGGAAAAGTTACTGAGGTTTATATTGATTCTTTAATCGTGCAATAAGGAGGCATGGGGATGCCGGAGGTATTATCCCAAGGTGAAATTGACGCCTTGTTATCCGCGCTCACTTCCGGCGAATTGTCAGCGGAGGAGATCAAGCGCGACGATGCGCAAATGCGCGTTCGCACGTATGATTTTAAGCGGGCGATGCGCTTTTCTAAGGAACATTTGCGAACGATCTCGCGCATTTACGAACACTATTCGCGACTGTTAGCGAATTATCTCTCTGCGCAAACGCGAACAGTGGTACAAATTACGGTAACCTCTGTCGATCAAGTGCCGTTTGAAGAATTTGTGCGGTCCATTCCTTCTGTGACAGTGATTCACGTAGTCGACGTACAACCGCTTGGCGGAAAGTTTCTTCTTGAGATGGGGACGGATTTGTCTTTCGCGACGCTTGATCGCTTGTTTGGTGGAACTGGGCGTTCAACAATCGAGGGACATAAACTTACAGAGATTGACACGATGGTTCTTGAGCGGTTGTTTTCGCGGTCCTTGTCAACTTTGACCACCGCCTGGTCGGGAATTGCTGATTTAAAACTTAGTTACGATAGTCTAGAGATTAATCCACAATTTATACAGATTGTCAATCCTAATGATATCGTACTCGTGGTGTCTCTATCCGTAACAATGGGTTCTGTCCATGGAATGATCAATGTTTGTATGCCTCATGTTGTCCTAGAATCTGTGATGCCACGATTGAGCGCCCGCTTCGCTTTTTCTGGGACAAGTCACGCGGACAGTGAAGCAAATCGAGGGAAAGTGGAACTGCTCGCAAAGCACATGGATCGGGTCGCCGTGGTGATGACGGCTGAATTGGGGCGTACTGAGATTCAAGTCAATGATTTATTGAATTTACAAATCGGGGATGTGCTTACACTGGATCAAGCAATCTCAGAACCGCTCGCGATTCGTGTGGGAGATGAGGTTAAATATCGTGGGTTCCCTGGAAAAGTAAGAGGGCATTACGCTTTGAAGATTACGCAAGTTGTGGAAGAAGGTGCGGAAAATGGCGAGTGATTTTCTCTCGCAAGAAGAAATCGATGCACTGCTTGCAGGAAATGGCAGTCAAGCGAGTGATGCAGTAACTCCGGAGCCTTCGGATGAGGATCTTTTATCTTTATTTGATCGCGATGCACTCGGAGAGATAGGCAATATATCCTTTGGAACAGCAGCAACGGCATTATCAACTTTACTGCGCCAAAAGGTTAATATTACGACCCCGCAGGTCAGATTATTAAAACCGAATCAATTAAACCAAGACTTTCCTGTCCCGCACGTAGCGGCGCGCGTGGAATATACAGAAGGCCTATCTGGCAGCAATATCCTCATGATTCTTGTCGATGATGCAAAGATTATCGCAGATCTCATGTTAGGCGGTGATGGGACAGCTCCCTCAGAAGAACTGAATGAATTGCACATTAGTGCAGTGGCTGAAGCGATGAATCAAATGATGGGTTCAGCTTCGACTTCGATGTCTACAATGTTTCATCGCACCGTGAATATTTCCCCCCCGGTGGTAGAAGTTGTCGATTTAAAGCAGGAAACGGATCATTTATTTACTGGATTTGCAGAAGAGTTGCTTGTCGAAGTTTCTTTTCACCTGCAAGTCGGTAACTTAATCGATTCAAATATCATGCAGATGTTGCCATTGTCATTTGCAAAGTTATTAGTACAAATGCTCATGGGGACAACGGAGCAGGCGGCGCAAGCTCCAACGTCTGCTCCTGTAGCAACTGCCGCGGCAGAAGTCGCAACAGCAGCGGCAACACAAGCTTACGCTGGCAGTGGGCAAGCCACATCGCAGCAGCTGAGGGGAGGAACAAAATCATCTAGTGCAGCGGTTGATCCAGAGCCAAAGATTACTTCGCAACGCGAGCAACCAGTTGTAGAACGGGCTGTTTTTAGCGCGTTTGATGAGGCGCCTGCAACGCATGCCGGAAGAAATCTTGATTTATTATTAGATATTCCTCTGGGGTTGACGGTCGAGTTAGGTCGTACAAAAAAATTAATCCGAGATATTTTAGATCTTGCTCCGGGTTCGATCATTGAACTTGAAGCTTTAGCTGGCGAACCCGTCGATATCTTGGTGAATAACAAGTTGATTGCACGTGGCGAGGTGGTTGTCATTGATGAAAAATTCGGAGTGCGAGTGACTGATATTTTAAGTCCAGCAGAGCGAATCAAAAGACTACAATAACTAATCAACTGATTTTTTACTGGGAAGGGAAGGGGATTCGATATGTCTAAAAATGTACTTATTGTAGATGATGCCGCCTTTATGCGGATGATGATTAGAGAAATATTGACAAAAAACGGATATCAGGTTGTGGGGGAAGCGGGCGACGGACAACAAGCAGTTGATAAATATAAGGAACTTCGTCCGGATCTTGTAACTATGGATATCACCATGCCAGAGAAAGATGGGATTCAGGCACTCAAAGAGATTCGCGCGTTAGACCCTGCGGCTCGGATCATTATGTGTTCTGCAATGGGACAACAAGGGATGGTTATTGAGGCGATTCAAGCGGGAGCTAAAGACTTTATCGTTAAACCCTTTCAAGCGGATCGAGTTCTTGAAGCTGTCCGAAAAACGTTGGGGTTGTAATGAACGGTTTTGCGAGTGCGTTTGAATTTTTACTCAGTCTTCTATTCATCATTTTTTTGGCGATCGTCTCAATACGGCTGCTAGGGAAAAAGACGCTTGATCTCTCTGGGAATCGTTATGTGCGCATTATCTCTGCGCAATCTCTCGGGCAAAACAAGTCTTTGCATACAGTGGTGGTAGATGACAAGACCGTTCTTTTAGTAGGTGTGGGGACACATGTAGAGTTAGTTGCGCGATTTGACGACACCGCGTTGGCTGAGAAACTCTTAGCTGCAGATAAGGGGCGGCGTGAGACAGCAAACTCAATGTTTTATCCCGCATTTTCGTGGTTGGATGCGAAGTGGCGAAAGGTTCGATCTGTTGATCAGGATGAGGTAAAACCTGATTTCTCCGTTTTTTTGCGCGATCGGTTTGAACTGCTGAAAAGTAAACGACAGGAAGCGCTGGGGGCAGAGGAAGAAAAGTCAATACCAGATGAGAGGATCCAAGCTTCGGAAGTTACCCATCAGGAGAAACAGTTATGAGATTGCGTGGACGTTCTGTGATTGTCGCTCTATTGCTCGCTCTGTTTGTACCTCATCTTGCTTTTGCCGCGACGAATATTGGGGTTCCAGGACTCTCAGTGTCCGTTTCACCGACAACGAGCCCTTCTGGGGTTGTCAGTGTGGTACAAATTCTCGTTTTATTGACGGTGTTGAGCCTCGCGCCAGCGATCCTCATTATGATGACTGCCTTTACCCGTATCGTTGTGGTGCTGTCATTTGTACGCAGTGCCCTCGCATTGCAAACCACACCGCCAAATCAGGTCATTATTGGCCTCGCGTTGTTTCTTACCTTATTTGTGATGGGGCCGACGTTTCAAACCGTGAACAAAGATGCAGTTCAACCCTATTTGGCGGGACGTATCAGTCAAACAGCGGCTATTTCGCGTGCGGAGTATCCATTTAAAGTCTTTATGGCCAAGCAAACGAGGATTCAAGATGTGGATCTATTTTTGCAATACGAACATGAAGCACCGCCTAAATCACTAGCTAGCCTGCCGTTGACTACGCTTGTACCTGCCTTTGCGATTAGTGAACTAAAGACGGCATTTCAAATTGGTGTAATGATCTATATTCCTTTCCTTATCATTGATTTGGTTGTCGCGACGACGTTGATGTCGATGGGAATGATGATGTTGCCCCCTGTCCTCATTTCACTGCCTTTTAAGTTGCTATTATTTGTAATGGTGAATGGGTGGTATTTAGTAGTTAAATCTTTGCTTGCTGGATTTCATTGATTAGGAGGGGATCGTCTGAACGGCAACTTTGTGATTGGGTTAGGTCAACAGGTGATCTTTATTGTATTGGAATTGACAGGTCCCATTTTGATCGTAGGAATGCTTGTGGGCTTAATCATAAGTATTTTCCAAGCGACTACGCAGATTCAGGAACAAACTTTGACCTTTGTTCCTAAAATTGCTGCGATTATTGTCATTCTATTTTTGGCAGGACCGTGGATGTTAGGAACATTAACCCACTTTACATCAGATGTTTTAGGAAATTTACAGCGCTATATACAATAAATGATGATTGGGATAACTTCTATACTCATTTTCCTGTTGATCTTCGTACGTGCAACTGGTGTTGTATTTGCATCTCCGATTTTTGGGAATCTGCAGATTCCGACTTTAGTGAAAATCGGATTGTCGTTTTACTTGTCTGTCATCATAGTGGAAAGTTTGCCTAAAACAACGCTGCTTGCACATGGAGTTCTTGTCAATGCGACGACTTTTGTCCTCTTGCTTTTGCAAGAGGCGCTTGTCGGGATTGCTCTTGGCTTGATTGCAAACTTTATTTTTTATGCGATTCAGTTTGCGGGTGCGTTGCTCGATTTGCAAATCGGATTTTCGATGGTAAATCTAGTGAATCCTGGATTTTCGACCCCATCGACACCCCTTGCGAATCTGCTCTACATTTTATTTGCCCTATTTTTTCTCGGAGTTCACGGCGATTACAGTGTCATATTGGCTATCTTACAAAGTTATCGCTATGTTCCGATCGGTTCTGCCCACTTTGGGGGGCCGGTAGCGGATGTTTTTTTACATGCGACGATCACTTTGTTCCTGATTGCCGTAGAGATTGCTGCTCCGGTTATGTTAGCTATTTTCTTGACAAATATTGCTTTTGCTGTGGCGTCACGTGCGGTTCCGCAAATGAATGTATTTTTTGTTGGGCTTCCCATTACGCTGTTTTTAGGGTTAGGACTTGTAGGTGTTCTCATGCCAGCATTTGTCGCTTTGATGCGTGAATTGATTTATACAATGGATCAACAGTTGAATCAACTTTTACTGGCTTTGGGGAGTGGCAGCGCCTGATGCAATGGAATTTACAGCTTTTTGCTGAAAAAACGGAGCAACCCACAGCACGGCGCAAGACGGAGGCTAAGCGAAAAGGACAAGTTGCAAGAAGTCCCGATTTGACGGCTGCTGTCGGATTTTTAGCGTTAGTGGGCAGCCTTTGGTTGTTTGGTGGAGGGCTTTTGTCAGCACTCTGGCAAGCGATGATCTTGTTATTAGGTCAAGGCACCTTGCAAGCAGCGCATGTAACACTTGATCGTGGGGATGTGCAATTTGCCTTCATACATGTTTTTTCAGCATTAATACCGATTGTTCTAACTGGACTTGGAGTGGGGTTATTGACAGCTTTTGCGCAAGTTGGCCCTATGTTTGTGCCGAGTTTACTTGTTCCAGATTTTACACGAATCGATTTTTTAAAAGGAGTTGCGCGGTTTTTCTCAGTGCGTTCGATTGAAGAGTTAATTAAATCGATGATCAAATTGGGAATTATCGCGATTGCAGTCTATCTTGCCATCATGGCGAGTGCGCCTCAGGTCTTGATGTTGGTTGGAGCTGATCCTGCTCAATTGTTTGCATTATTTATAAACAGTGCATTGATGATCTTTTTGTATGTTGCAGTTGCTTTTCTTGTCTTGTCGTTTGCTGACTTTTTGTTTCAGCGCTTTCAATTTAATCGCAATATCAAGATGACGAAACAGGAAGTCAAAGATGAGATGAAACAAGCAGAGGGGAATCCAGCAATTAAACGTAAGATTCGTGAACGCGGTCGCGCAATCGCTCGTCGACGGATGTTACATAAAGTTCCAACAGCCGATGTAATCATTACCAATCCCACGCATTATGCGGTTGCACTGCGATATGACGCGAAAACCATGCATGCTCCACAGGTCATTGCGAAAGGCAGCGACCAGTTGGCGCATAAAATTCGCGAAATTGCGATCCAACATGATGTGCCTATCGTTGAGAACCGACCATTAGCACGATCGCTTTATCAGTTGACAGAGATTGACGAGTTTGTGCCGCCTGAGTTATTTGCAGCCGTCGCAGAAGTTCTTGCTTATGTTTATCGCCTGCAAAAGCGTAACGTCTAACTGCGTGAGTCAAGTTTTTAGCTCATTTTGTTGTGAAAGGGAGGGACGCAGCGAGTGAAAAAATTGACGTTGCTTCCCATTGTCGTTGTCATTGGTATTATTGCGATGTTAGTGATTCCGATATCGCCAGTTCTACTTAGCTTTTTGCTCATCTTAAACTTAGCGATCTCACTGACGATTCTGATGGTGGCGATGACGACGAAGGAGCCGCTGCAGTTTTCTATTTTCCCCTCGTTGTTATTGATCACGACTTTGTTTCGGCTTGCTTTGAATATCTCTTCAACGCGGCTGATCCTTACGCAAGGGTACGCGGGTCAGGTGATCGAAACGTTTGGCAGTTTTGTGATCAGTAGCAATGCGGTCGTAGGTGTCATCGTATTTGTTATTTTGATTATTATCCAGTTTATCGTCATTACAAAAGGCGCAGAGCGGGTTGCGGAGGTGGCTGCACGTTTTACCCTCGATGCGATGCCTGGTAAGCAAATCAGCATTGATGCAGACATGAACTCTGGGCTAATTACAGAAGCGCAGGCGCGAGCACGTAGAAAAGCGATTGAACAAGAAGCGGATTTTTACGGTGCCATGGACGGGGCAAGCAAATTTGTGAAAGGCGATGCGATTGCTTCCATGATTATTGTTGCAGTCAATATCGTCGGTGGATTTATTATTGGCATGGCGCAGCAAGGACTCCCTTTTCAGACAGCGATCTCGACTTATACTGTGCTTTCTGTTGGCGATGGGTTAGTCAGTCAGATTCCAGCGCTGTTATTGTCCACTGCAACGGGTTTGATCGTCACGCGCTCATCAAGTAGTGATGATTTTGGCGGCGATATCATGGTTCAAGTGTTTTCATCTCCCAAAACCCTCTACATTGTGGCAGTAGTGCTTTTTATGTTAGGAGCATTTTCTCCCATTGGAATTTTGATCACAGGTCCGATCGCTGCCGTTCTCGCTTATTCAGCCTATCGAATGACACGCGTTCGCGCTGCACAACTCAAAGAAACGAAACAAAAAGCTGAGATTGAGCGTGCAAAGACGGTGAAGAGCCCAGAGAGCATGTATCAATTGATTCAAGTAGAACCGATTGAATTTGAGTTTGGCTATGCAATTGTTCCCTTAGCAGATTCAAAGCAAGGAGGCGACTTGCTGGAGCGGGTTGCTTTAATTCGCCGTCAAATTGCGCTTGACTTGGGTATTGTGGTGCCGATGATCCGCTTTCGTGACGATATTCAATTGCGACCGAGTGAATATGTAGTACGCATTCGTGGGACAGAAGTGGCACGTTATGAACTCATGATCGGTCACTATCTTGCTATGAGTGGGGGGGTGACTGATCCTGCAGTTGTTGGGATTCCAACAAAAGAACCGGCGTTTTCGCTGCCGGCTGAATGGATCAGTGAATCGATGCGGGAGAAAGCACTGATTGCTGGGTATACGGTAGTCGATGCGCCTTCTGTGATTGCTACGCATCTTACGGAAATTATCAAACGAAATGCGCGCGAATTGCTCGGGCGTCAAGAGGTAAAGACGCTGCTTGACACTGTAAAGGAGCGTCAGCCCGTCTTAGTTGAAGAATTGGTTCCACAACTATTGACAGTCGGAGATGTGCAAAAAGTACTTGGTAATCTGCTCGATGAACAAGTTTCCATTCGCGACTTGCCGACGATTTTGGAAGTGTTAGCTGATCAAGCGCGTTACACAAAAGACCCGGATGTGCTCACAGAGTTTGTTCGACAAAGATTAAGTCGCCAGATTACAGCGCAAGTGCGCGCAGGTGCTTTTTCGGCCATCACTGCGATTACGCTAAGTCAACCTACTGAACGGCGCCTTGAAGAACATCTGCACCACACGGAACACGGTACGCATTTGGCACTTGATCCGCGATTGACGCAACAGTTATTAAAGGCCGTGAGCGACCATACGGGACGCTTGGCTGCACTTGGGAAAACTGCAATATTGCTCGTGTCGCCACAAATACGCGCACATTTGCGACGGCTTTTGCAACGATCGCTTCCTGATCTATCCGTTTTGTCATATGCCGAATTAGATCCAGATACTCCAGTTGAAAATGGAGGGGTGGTGAATCTATAGATGTTTATCAAACGCTATGTGGCTAAAACAGTAAATGAAGCCCTCCAACAAATCCGTTCGGAACTTGGTCGTGACGCTGTGATTTTATCGCAAAAAAAAATCAAGGCTCGTGGCCTCGCAGGTTTGTTTGGACAACGGGTAGTGGAAATCGTGGCGGGGATTGATGAGGCAGGGAGTAAGAATTCCGGGCAAATGGAAAAAGTGGTTTCTCCCCCTCTTGCATCCTCATCTCCCGTTGTGTCTGTAAGCGAAACCCCAGCACCTCATATTGAAGCAAAGCGTTTACAATCACAGGAACAGCAATTGCAAGAACCTGCGACACTTCTTCAAGCAGCATCTGTACAAGCGGAATTACAAGATATTCGAGCACTGCTCGGCACTCTGCTGATAGGTGAGATCGATGGTGTGCGATCGCGCGAACTAGCAATGACTATGCAACAATTAACAGGAACTAGTTTATCGCAGACCCTGCTCCAGCGCTTTTTGCGTTTGCATGCAGAATCTGTAGGAACAAATCCTGCGACTGCAACTACGGCAGCTTTACGCAGATTGGTTTCAGAAGTAATCGAGGAAGCAGGCAGTATTCGCGCACTTGATCCTAAGGATCGCTTGGTCGCTTTCATTGGGCCGACTGGAGTTGGGAAAACCACAACCGTGGCGAAACTCGCTGCAGTCTCGAGACTGCGTGACAATCGCCAGGTAGGGCTTCTGACGCTCGATACATTTCGTGTTGCCGCAGTGGAACAGTTGCGAACGTATGCTGAAATTCTAAATATCCCTTTTGCAGTTGCGCGGACAGGGCAAGAATTGCAAGAGCAAGTGGATACGTGGTCGGATTTAGATTTAGTCCTCATCGATACGACGGGGCGGGGGTTTCTTGATACAGCGCAGGCAGAAAACCTAGGAAAGTTACTGAGTCAAATTCCTCTTGATTTAACCTATCTCGTATTGAGTGCGGCCGCTAGAGAAGCTGAAGCGCGGCAAGTTGCCCTGCGACTCAAGGAAGTTGGGTATGATGCGCTGCTTTTCACCAAACTCGACGAAACGATTCTTCCTTCGCTCATTTTAACCATGGTCAATGAATTGCATCGCCCACTTTCTTATTTTTCAATAGGACAACAGGTGCCTCACGATCTCATCGTGGCGGATGAATCTACACTTCAAGCTTATTTTTGCGGAGGTGAGTCGCTTGCCCGATCAAGCTGAGCCTTTGCGCGAGCTTTTGCGTGAGAGCAAGGGAGCATTGAGTAAAGCGCATAGTCAGATGCGCCTTGTTGCCGTTGCAAGTGGTAAAGGCGGTGTCGGAAAGTCAAATATCACCCTCAATCTCGGCCTGACACTTGCTCAGGCAGGGATGCGGATTGCGTTGCTTGATGGTGATTTTGGCTTTGCGAATCTCGATATCTTACTTGGAATGCGCCCTTTGCACAGTTTTCTTGACGTACTTGAAGGGCGGATTCCTTTGCAACAAGCCTTGACGCGCGGCCCATATGAGTTAGCATTTATTTCGGGGGGATCAGAATACGTCATTGACAGTAACTTGCGGTCGACTTATGGCGCTCGTCTCACGCAAGAATTGCTGGCAATTGAGACGCAATTTGATCAGATATACATTGATTTTGGAGCAGGGTTTGGGAGCTTTACGGCTGAATTAATGGGACTATGCGATGAGCTAATGATTGTTACCACACCTGAACCGACAGCGCTGGCAGATGCGTACGCGCTAGTAAAGATGGTTGCCAAGGTGATTCCACTCCCACCTGTCTCATTACTGATTAATCGTGCCCATAGTGTAACAGAGGGTATGGATGCTTCGCGCAAGTTGCACCGCGTTGTACAGCAATTTTTGCATGTGGATTTACAAGTATTAGGGTATGTCTTAGAAGATGCAGCAGTACGCCGAGCAGTTTCCAAACAGATTCCATTTATCTTACTCGAGCCTAGATCTATGGCTGCACGCTGTGTAGCACAAGTAGCGAAGAATGTGACAAAAGGTTCACTGTCTTCAAAGAGTGCTCCAGTGTCGCACGAGCGTGGTGTACAAGCTTTTATACGCCGGTTTCTCAAGCGTGGAGGTTAAACTTTTTACATTTGAAAGGAGTTTGTATTGGCTATGCAGAAACATGTAGAAAATCGTTTCTTGTAAAGGGGGGCTTTTGATGGCAGGGACTTATCAATTAGAAACGCAAGCGGCAGATATTTTGCGTGAGTTAGGGAATATTGGTGCGGGCCATGCAGCTACGGCGTTGTCCGAACTCTTACATACACCAATTGCGATGCGCGTTCCACAAGTTGAACTGATTCCGCAAGATGAAATTAGCTCTGTTCTAGGGGGACCAGAATCGTTAGTCGCTTGTGTTTTTCTTCAAGTCATGGGTGACGTAGAAGGAACGATGTTTTTTGTGCAATCTATGGCAAGTGCAAAACAATTAATCTCTAGCATATGGGATGGAGAAGGACAAGGTGATGGAATTAGTGAGATTGGCTGGTCTGCGCTTGGTGAGGTGGGGAATATCTTGGCAGCTAACTATTTATCTGCTTTGATGGATTTTACACACCTTCGCATGTTACCTTCAGTTCCCCTAGTTGCTGTGGATATGGCACAGGCAATTCTCTCGATTGCTTTTCAAGATGAGCGCACAGAGGGACGCTATGCATTAGTCATTCATACGGCCGTTCATCATCGTGACGAGCAAGAAGATGCTCACTTTTTCTTATTCCCCACTCCAAGTGCACAAGATGTATTGCTGCGAGCGCTTGGGATTGGGGGCATCGTATGATTCACCACGTAGGAATGGCGGATGCAAAAGTAGCGCGCGGCAGCGATGCGCTGCGTACACTTGGTCTTGGTTCTTGCGTCGGCGTCACGCTGTTTGATGCGGCCGCGCAAGTTGCGGGGTTAGCTCATGTGATGTTGCCAAGTGCACCTAGTGGGACAGAAGATGTTTTTAAATACGCTGATACAGCGATTCCCCTTTTGCTTTCGATGGTTGTGCAAGAGGGGGCAGATCGAACTCGATTACGCGCAAAGTTAGCAGGTGGTGCGCAGATGTTTGCTTTTTCCAAAGGGATGGATCTCGTGCGAATTGGGCCACGCAATGTGGAGGCAATTTACGCGCAACTTGACACACTGCGCATTCCTGTGATTGCTGCCGATGTTGGCGGGAATTTTGGAAGAACAATACAAATTCAATGCGACACTGGACAACTGTGGGTTCGGACGGTGCAACATGGGGAGCATTATATTTGATCCTTAGGGGGAACTGTCATGGCGAATGAATCGCCAAAGCTTGCTGAATGGGTCAGTTTTGCTGTTCGGGACAAAGGGCTTACGGCTGTTGTGAGTTTTCGCGAACCGCCGCTTGCACAAGAAAAGAGCTTTACGCTGGAAGAATTCAAAGCGCTAATCGAGCACCAAGGCTTTCAATATGGCGTTTTTGCGGATCAGGAACTGAGTGCAATTTTAGATGGATGGTTACAGGCGATGTCAGATGTTCCGATCGCAAAAGGGAAGCCGCCTGAACCTTCACAAGATGAGAGGCTCGAATTCTGTTTTGATACGAACCCACTTCCAACGCCGCAACTGCTAGAAAATGACCGCGTGGATTATCGAGAACTGGGCATTTTGCAAAATGCCCATCAAGGGCAAGTATTGGTGCGTAAGATTCCGGGAAAATGGGGTGAAAAAGGCATTGATGTATATGGGAATGAAGTACCAAGCAATCCTCCCAAAACAAAAACTTTGCCTGCTGGCCAAGGAACTGTAATTGCCCCAGACGGAGCAAGCCTTGTCAGTGCGATCGATGGGCAAATTGTCTATGGTCGAGATCAACGCGTCGCGGTTGTGCCAGTACACCACGTAAGAGAAGATGTTGACTTTTCTACTGGAAATATTGATTTCGTGGGGAGTGTCGTTGTTCATGGCAGTGTGAGAGAAGGATTTACTGTAAAGGCGACGGGAAATATCGAGGTTTTTGGCATTGTTGAGCGTGCAAATCTTTTAGCTGGAGGCGACATTATTATTCGAGGCGGTGTACAGGGATCTGCCAAGACGCGAATCAATGCGAAAGGAGCGATTAAGGCGCTGTTTGTACAAAATGCTGTGATCGAGGCCGAAGGCCCAATGGTTGTTTCAGACAGTGTGATGCACAGTTTCTTGCGTGCCGAAACTCTGCGTGTAACGGGGAAACGCGGGTTACTTGTCGGAGGTGTTACACGTGTTGATCACTCCGTCTTTGCACGCATCATTGGCTCACATTTAGGAACAGCAACTCGCATTGAGTTTGTTCTGCTTAGCGAAGAGAAAAAACAATTGACAATTCATCGCACGCAGTTGGCAAAGCTCGAAGAGACTCTAGGTAAAGCGGAGGAAGCATTAACAAAACTTCATCTGATCGAAGAGCGCGCAGGTCAATTGCCGTTGGAACAACGTCAGATTAGAGACCGCTTACTTGCTACACGTTCCGCGGCCTACGAGGAGCGAACCACGTTACAAGAAGAAGTGCAAAGATTAGAGGCGATGCTTGCTCAAAAGACACGGGTGACGATCGAAGTGACTGCAATGATGTATCCCGGTGTCCAACTGCTGCATGATCACATGGAATGGCATAATAACGATTTTATGAGTGGATGTAAACTTGAGTGCACAGCTGAAGGTTGGCAACGCTATGTCTAATCTTTTATAGGTTATATGCTAGCAAGCGAGAGCAGGAACAAAAGGGGTAGGAAGAAGGTGTGGCAATGACTGTGATCGTTCTGATTTTATTGGCGCTAGGCGCATTTTTATATGCTTGGCTGGCACACAGGAAAACAGGGCCAGACACGCAAATGGCAGTTGTAGCAGCTGTGGAAGAATTCGCCTCACAAATGGAAGCGGAAAACGATCGAATGGTTGAAATGATCGCAGCACTTCGCCATAAACTTGACGGATATGAAGTACAAAAAGAACGCGAAATTTATACGTTAAAAAATGAACTCACAAAATTGCAAACCCAGGTTGCAGAAATGATTGAGCCAAAAACAGACGAAACAGCCATTGTTTCAAATCCTCCTAAGGATGAACTGCCCGAGTTTTTACAGCCAAAGTACAAAGAAGTGGCAGAGCGTTTGCTGCGAGGAGATGATGCACACGCGATCATGATGGAGTTAAATGTTGGTTATGGGGAAGTTGATCTTGTTAAAGGTTTATTGCAAAGTAGGCGGATGCATTCATGAACACACGTGCTCTTTTTGCCACAGGAATAGGGGTAGGATTGCTGTTGGCCGCAGGATTTATACAGATCTCTCCACGTCCAGCGCCTGAGGCTGTCGATTCAGGACTCGTACAGCAGTTGCAGGTACGCCTTCAACAAGTTTCGGCACATGCGACCCAATTGCAAAGAGACTTACAGACCACGCAAAATAAGCTGCAAGTTTTAGAGATGCAGGCGCAGCATAAAGTTCAGACGGCAGTGAACAAAAGTGTAACGCATGGCGTTGCCGTCGATGTCAATATACTTTCCGGAATGACAATCGATCAGATTGCTACTTTGCTACAAAACAAAGGTGTCCTTACAACGCCGAAACTGTTCATCCAATTAGCGGAACATGAACCTTATATACATGCTGGTCACTACGTACTGTATAAAAATGAAGCGATTGCACAAATCCTTGTCGCACTGACGAGTTCGTAAGCAGAGTGTTGTGTTCTTCAATCAATACTTGCTGTATGGCCTGCTTTAATGGTATACTCTTGCAGGTGAAAATTCACACGCTTATTGAGATGGATTAAGTCTGTAGAACAGGGGATCCGATCGATGAAGTAAGCGGAGGGACAACTTGAAGGGAGAATTCAGATGGCAGTCATTTCGATGAAGCAATTACTTGAAGCGGGTGTGCATTTTGGACACCAAACGCGTCGTTGGAATCCAAAGATGGATCGCTATATCTTCACAGAGCGGAACGGGATTTACATTATTGATTTGCAAAAAACAGTGAAAAAAGTAGAAGAAGCTTATAATTTTGTCCGCAGTGTAGCTGCTGAAGGCAAAGATATTCTTTTTGTCGGCACAAAGAAACAGGCGCAAGAGTCTGTGCATGATGAGGCGTTGCGCTGTGGCGGTTATTATGTTAATCAGCGTTGGCTCGGCGGTACGTTGACAAACTTTAGTACGATTCAAAAGCGGATCGAACGTTTGCGTGCACTTGAAGCGATGGAGATGGATGGAACGTTTGATGTGTTGCCGAAAAAAGAAGTGATTTTGCTGCGTAAAGAGAAAGATCGTTTGGAGAAATTTTTGGGCGGAATTAAAGATATGAAGAAAATGCCGGGGGCGCTTTTTATCATCGATCCTCGCAAGGAGCGCATTGCAGTTGCTGAAGCGCGTAAATTAGGCATTCCGATCGTTGGCATTGTAGATACAAACTGTGATCCAGATGAAATTGACTATGTGATTCCGGGGAACGATGATGCAATTCGGGCAGTAAAATTACTTGCGGGTAAAATGGCGGATGCTGTTCTTGAAGGTAAACAAGGCGGCGAAGAGTCTGCTTCGTAAGTTTGTGGCTGGTAAAACAGCTAAGTGGCTTTAAACGAATTTTAGCAAGTATTCAAGGGGTGTACACAGTGGCAGTAACGGCAGAACAAGTGAAACAATTGCGTGAGAAAACAGGAGCGGGCATGCTGGATTGTAAAAAAGCGCTCGCACAAACAGATGGAGATATGGAAAAGGCAATTGAGTTTTTGCGTGAGCAAGGATTGGCTTCTGCTGCGAAAAAAGCAGGTCGTATAGCAGCGGAAGGTGTCGTCGAAGCGTATATTCATGCGGGGGGCCGCATTGGGGTTTTAGTTGAAGTAAACTGCGAGACCGATTTTGTGGCTAAGACAGAAGAGTTTCGTGCGTTGTGCCGAGATATTGCAATGCACATTGCAGCTTCGCGCCCGGAATATTTGCGCCGTGAAGATATTCCAGAAGATGTGGTTGCGCGGGAGACGGAAATTTTCCGTCAGCAAACCTTAAATGAAGGCAAACCTGAACATATTGTTGATAAAATTGTCGCTGGAAAAGTAGATAAGTTTTTGCGTGAGCAATGCTTGCTTGATCAGCCATTCGTAAAAGATCCATCTATGACCGTAGGCACATTGGTTGCCTCAAAGATCGGAAAGATTGGGGAAAACATTTCGATCCGCCGTTTTGCTCGCTATGAGATGGGGGAAGGGTTGGAGCGTAAAGCGGACGACTTTGTGGCAGAAGTCATGGCACAGGTGAAAAAGTGATTTTAGGGGGCACGAAAGTGTTCCCTTTTCGCATCGTCTCATTGGCGGGTAAAGGGTTAGAGTTAGGGAGGTCTGTATGAGTCAAAAGAAGTATCGGCGAGTCGTTCTGAAGTTAAGCGGCGAAGCGCTTGCGGGTGCCGGGGGATTTGGCATTTCGCCTGAGGTGCTGCATTCTGTAGCTGACCAAATTCGTGAGATTACGCAACTTGGTGTACAGGTTGCTGTAGTTGTTGGTGGTGGCAACATTTGGCGTGGGGCCTCGGCAAGTGGCGAGGGTGGAATGGAGCGCGCGCACGCAGATTATATGGGAATGATTGCGACGGTTTTGAATGCTCTCGCGCTGCAAGATGCTTTAGAACGATTGGACGTCGTGACGCGCGTACAGACTTCAATTGAAATGCGACAAGTTGCAGAGCCTTATATTCGACGGAGAGCAATGCGCCATTTGGAGAAGGGTCGAGTTGTGATTTTTGCGGGCGGAACAGGAAATCCCTTCTTTACAACAGATACTGCAGCGGCATTGCGCGCAGCAGAGATTGAGGCAGATGTCATTCTGATGGCGAAAAACGGCGTGGATGGTGTTTATAATGCTGACCCGCAAAAAGTGCCTACGGCGACAAAATATGATTCGTTAAATTTCATGACCGTATTAAGCCAGGGGCTAGGTGTGATGGATGCCACAGCAACTTCGCTTTGCATGGATAATGACATTCCTATTTTGGTATTTTCTATCACGAAGCCTGGAAATATTCGCCGTGCAGTACTAGGTGAACCGATTGGCACGATCGTTCGGAGGGATATCGAGTGAACGAAGAATATATAAAGTCCGCAAAAGAGCGCATGGACAAATGTTTGGCAGCCTTGCGTCGGGATTTTTCCTCTGTTCGCGCCGGGCGTGCGACACCTTCACTTCTAGATAAGATCACAGTGGATTATTATGGTTCGCCAATGCCGATTCATCAAATGGCTACTATTACAGTTCCTGAACCGCGATTGATTGTGATTCAACCGTGGGATAAAAACACGATTGGAGAAATTGAGCGCGCGATTCAAAAGTCAGATCTTGGTTTAACGCCATCAAATGATGGGGTCGTGATTCGGCTTGCAATTCCGCAACTAACGGAAGAACGGCGACTTGAACTGACGAAAGTTATCAAAAAAATGGCAGAAGAGTCTCGCGTTGCAGTGCGCAATGTACGCCGGGATATCAATGAAGAAGTGAAAAAAGCAGAAAAGCAGTCGGCTTTGTCGGAAGATGAAAGTCGTCGGTTGCAAGAACAGATTCAAGAGGTGACCGATAAATCAGTTGCCGAAGTCGATCGGTTGTTGCAACAGAAGGAAAAAGAGTTGCTAGAAGTCTAATCGACTGCTGGGGGTTCTGGGGGAAAACGGCATGTTTCCAGTGTGGAAGGGCGTGTTCCGCAGGCAAAAGGCATCGAAGCTAGAGTCTGATATGCCGTGCCGTCCTGAAGAAATTCCAGTGCATGTGGCTGTGATTATGGACGGTAATGGACGTTGGGCGCGCAGGCGGGCATTGCCGCGCGCGGCTGGGCACCACGCTGGAATGCTCGCTATGCGCGAGGTGATACGCGCTGCGGATGACTGGGGTATTAAAGTGCTCACGCTGTACTCTTTTTCTACCGAAAATTGGAAGAGACCGCGTCAGGAGATCGATTATTTATGGCAGTTGGTTGATGAGTTTTTCAAGTTAGACATTCAGGAATTGGTGGAGCGCAATGTCCACATTCGAATTCTTGGTGATCCATCTCAATTGCCTTTAGCAACACAACAAACCATTGCTCGCGCGTTAGAACAAACTAAAGCGAATTCAGGGTTGACTGTTCAATTCGCTTTGAATTATGGTAGTAGATGGGAAATCGTCAGAGCCGTTCAACAGATTGCCACTCGCATTGAAGAGCTTGAAATTTCGGTTTCAGATATTGATGAGCAAATGGTTTCTGATGCTTTGGCGACTGCGGGTCTGCCTGATCCGGATCTGCTGATTCGAACAGCGGGTGATCAGCGTATAAGCAACTTCCTGTTGTGGCAAATTGCGTATGCGGAGTTTGTATTTGTCGATGTAATGTGGCCGGAATTTACGCGCCAGCACTTTTATTCGGCAATCCAAGCGTTTGTTGCTCGGGAACGGCGGTTTGGTGGATTGAAATGAGGTGACAGGATGCTGCGCCAACGCGTGGTGACCGCGGCGTTAGGTGTCGCTTTAGTGGTATCTGCTACACTCCTTGGTGGAGTGTGGCTTGCCATATTGTTTGCGGCGATCGCTGCGGTGAGTACGCTTGAGATCGGCGCAATGATGAAGGTTCGCGTGACAAGCGCAGAGAATTTGATCGCTGTCGCATTTACGGTGCTCATGGTCATATGGGGACCGTTTGAACAATTTTGGTACGTGCTATTTTACGCATTGTTGATTACCACAATTTTGCGTCGGGAGCAATTTTCTTTTGCTGGTGCGAGTATGCTGTTTGCAGCGGCTCTCTATTCGAGCTATGCTTTTCGCATGATGCTTGATCTGCGTGCATTGAACCATGGGTTTGGTTGGGTTTTACTTGTATTTATTGCGATTTGGTCAACAGATACCGGAGCTTTTTTTATCGGTCGTGCATTTGGTGGACGCAAACTCTTGCCGGAAGTAAGTCCGAAAAAAACGGTATCTGGTGCATTTGGCGGGTTTTTATTTGCTACAGTCATGACCCCGATTGCTGGGGGGTTCTTATTGGGGTACGATATACATAGGATGGCAATGCTTGGACTGCTTGCATTACTTGGTGCGGCGACTTCGATCGCGGGGCAATTGGGCGATTTAGTTGAATCCGCTTTAAAGCGCCATTATGCTGTGAAAGACTCTGGGTGGATTTTGCCTGGGCATGGGGGGATCTTGGATCGCTTTGACAGCTTGCTCTTGGCTGCGCCCATCGCGTATCATTTGATTATCTGGTTGTTTCCACATGTTTGAAGAGAGGTGAGGCGATGACGCGCAAGGTGACGATTCTTGGAGCTACTGGTTCTATAGGTCAGCAAGCGCTTGATGTTGCGCGCGCACATCCGGAGGAGTTGCAGGTTGTCGCCATGTCAGCACATACTCGAATCGAGCAGCTGATTCCTCTCGTTCAGGAGTTTCGACCGCGCTTTGTTGCTGTTCATACGGTAGAGCAAGCGCGTGTCGTGCGCGCGCAGTGTCCGTTTGTGGAAGTGGGTTTTGGCGAAGAGGCATTACAGGATGCGGCTTCCTTGACGGAATCATCCATGTTGCTAAACGCGCTTGTCGGCGCAGCGGGGATTCGTTCGACACTTGCGGCACTTCAAGCTGGCATTGATGTAGCGCTTGCAAATAAAGAGACATTAGTGGCCGCTGGAGACCTCGTTTTGGATGCCGCGCGAGTTGCAAAGGTGAAAATTCTTCCCGTTGATTCTGAGCATTCAGCGATTACTCAGTGCTTGCAAGATGCACATAGTCCTACTGATGTGGAGAAGTTGCTTTTGACTGCTTCAGGTGGACCGTTTCGAACGGCGAGTAAAGCAGATTTACTGCGTGTGACGGTACAAGATGCACTAGCACATCCGACTTGGACGATGGGTGCAAAAATCTCTATTGATTCAGCCACGTTAATGAATAAAGGGTTAGAAGTCATTGAGGCGCATTTTCTGTTTGATGTGCCATACTCTGATATTGAAATTTTGATACATCCGCAAAGCATCATTCACTCAATGGTGCAATTTCGTGATGGAGCTGTGCTTGCTCAATTAGGTTCACCTGATATGCGCATCCCGATTCAGTATGCATTGCTTGGTGATCAAGGGCGACTTGCAGCAAATTGGAAGCGTCTGAACTGGTCGGAGGTATCGCAATTGACCTTTGAACTCCCCGATATCGAGAAATTTCCGGCTATTTCACTTGCTTATGAATGTGGCATCGCACAAAAGACTTATCCGGCGGTAATGAATGCAGCAAATGAAACGGCTGTGTATGCATTTTTGGCAGGACACATTCATTTTCTTGAAATCGTTGAGATCGTGCGACGCGTTGTCGAGGCACATCAAGCAGAAGTGGGAATGGGGCTCGATGAGATTTTTGCGGCAGACCGCTGGGCGCGTGAAACCGCGCAAAGTTTGATCGCGAAAAGGGGGCTTTAAGAGTGATCGCAGGCGTCTTGGCGGGCGGATTAAAGTCCGTTCTCGGGGTCGTCATCGTGTTTTTAGTTCTCGTGACGATTCATGAGTTTGGTCATTTTATCGTTGCAAAGAAAGCAGGCGTGCTTGTTCCGAAGTTTGCGATCGGATTTGGGCCGCCTATCTTTCGTTTTGGTAAGGGTGAAACGGAGTACTCCATTCGCTTATTGCCACTTGGTGGATATGTTCAATTGGCTGGCGATATGCCGCAAGATCAGTTTTTTAAACTTGGCGAAACGCTTGCGATCAAACTCAATGACTCAGGAGAAGCTGTCGAGATAGGTGATCCAGCGGATATTGAGGATGGAATGACTGGAACGCTGGCTTTTATCGACACGATGAAGGCATATAAGCTCGCGCTTGAAGTGGCGGATGGTTATCGTGAATTTCCAATCGCGCGACGTGCGTTTTTGATCACTGGAAAGGATCGCATTGCACTTGCTCCGCCCGATCGACAAATGGCGCAAAAACCTTTGCTTGCCCGCATGCTCATTATCCTGGCAGGACCTCTGATGAATGTGTTGTTAGCGATGGTTCTATTTGCAGTGGTTTTGGGGTCAATTGGTATTGTGACATCACCGCCACAAGTTGCTTCTGTAATGCCTAATTCGCCAGCGGCAAAAGCGGGGATGGTTTCTGGTGACATCATTGAGAGAGTCAATGGTCAATCAGTGACGAGTTGGCCGCAGTTGGTTTTGGAGATTGAACAGCATGCGAAAGATCGCCTTGCCTTCACGGTTTTGCGAGGAGCAAAAGAGCAGACTCTTTATGTCGTGCCTCGTGAACGCAAGAGCGGAATTGGCTTTATTGGAATCTCACCTGCAGTCACGCACGGTGTGGGTCCAGCGATTATTGGTGGGGCACAGCAAACGGCTGTATATACGCAATTGATTTACAACAGTTTTGGGACGCTGTTTACGCATCGTAATGCATTTGTAAAAGATTCAGCAGGACCAGTAAAGATTGTGGCGATTATTGGACAACAAGCGCAACTCGGGATTTTAAACTTAATGAATTTGACTGCGCTGTTGAGTTTGAATTTAGCGATTCTCAATTTACTTCCGATTCCACCGCTCGATGGAAGTCGCTTGCTGTTCTTACTTGTTGAGTTTGTGCGTGGCAGGCCGATTGATCCACGCAAAGAATATATTGTACATGCGATCGGCTTTGTCTTAATTATTGCATTAACAGTGGTGCGCACGTATTTAGATGTGGCACAGTTGTTCTAGTGGATAATATTGTAAATTGGGTAGAGGACGTTGGGTAGGGTGACACAGGAATCATCAGATGCAGTTGTGGAGAGAGCAGAAACTCCTAAAGAAGATCACGGATTCTTTCCTTTACTTGTGAAGGAAGTGGCAGATCGTGTGCGAGTCGATCAGCGATCACTCGATGCGATCGTTCCTTTCGTACGGAATGTAAATATTAAGGGAACTGATCGCCGGGTGCATGTGGTTCTCGAACCAAACTGTGCGCTGTCCGTTTTTGAACTGGTTAGCGCGTGGGCGTTTTTGCAAGGGCGAGTACCAGAAGCAACCGTTTTGATGGAATATGCTGATCTTGATGCTGGCGCGGTCCAATTGGCTCCATGGGAAGAGGTGCAAAGTAAGTCTATAGCAACCGAATCCATTGATTATGGTGTCAGTCTCGCTCTAGCAGTGTGGATGCTGATGGAGCGTGAGCCTGCGCTGCGGGGTGAACTGCAACAGGTCGAATGGCGCTTATCTGGAGATAGGAAAATTCAATTGCGCGTGGCAGGTTCGATTAAGTTATTGCGTGCGCGTCAGGTTGATCAGAAATTGGCAGATTTGCTGTGCGTTCTGCTGAGAGTTCAGTCGTTTACAGTTGAACTTTGTACTGATACAGATGAAGAGCAACGTGTTGTGCAATTTCGTCAAGAGATCGAACAGCAAGATTGGGATGTTTTGCGCCAGCAAGTTACAGTAGACAAAGAATCGAGTGGGCAAACAGCGCAATGTATCGAATATGGACAAGCGATTTTAGAACCGGCTATTTCCATTGCGCTGATTCAAGATGAGATGCGCAGAGTCGTTGTAGAGGGACGTTTGTTTGCTGTTGAATGGCGCGATTTAGCGAATGGACGACGATTGTGCCAATTTTATTTGACGGATGAAAAAGATTCAATTACTTGTAAAATGTTTTCTCGCGGTGGAAAAAAAGAGCTTCCTCTGCCATCTGTAAAAGATGGGATGTACGTGCGTGTGCGTGGTTCCGTGCAATATGACACGTATTCAAAAGAACTCGTCTTACAGGTTAATGATTTGATCGAGTATGAGCCGGCCAGAGAGCGTGACGAAGCTGAAGAAAAGCGAGTCGAATTGCATGCGCATACGCAGATGAGTGCCTTAGATGGGGTGGTTTCAGCTGGAGATCTCGTAGCGGCGGCAAAAGCGTATGGCCATTCTGCGATTGCGATTACCGATCATGGAGTTGTACAGGCATATCCAGAGGCGTACGCGGCAGCTAAAAAACATGAGATCAAGGTTTTATATGGGGTTGAAATCAATCTGATTGATATTGGACAAACGATTGTTTATCAAATGCAGGATACCCCTCTCTCGGAAGATACGATCTATGTGGTGTTTGATACAGAGACAACGGGTTTGTCAGCCGCGGAGCATGAACTTATTGAAATTGCCGGCGTGAAGATGAGGCGCGGAGAAGTGATTGACACGTTTGCGGAGTTAATTGCCCCGGCGAACCCGATTCCAGAGAAAATCACGGAAATTACGAACATCACAAATGAGATGGTAGCAGGGAAACCTACTGTGGATATCGTTTTGCCAAAGTTTCAAGCGTTTTGTGAAGGTGCCATTTTGGTTGCTCACAACGCTGAATTTGATTTGTCTTTTTTAAGTGTGCAGGCTGCTAAACTCGGGTTGCCGCCTTTTTCTCAGTCGACAATTGACACGTTGGCACTTGCGCGCACACTTTTGCCGACAGATCGCAATCACCGTTTAAAGACACTTACACAGAAGTACCATGTTACACTCACGCAACATCACCGTGCACTTGCCGATGCTGAAGCGACGGGTAAGGTATTTTATAAGTTGCTTGAAGAAGCGCAGCACATTTCATCGGTACGAAACTTAAGTGACCTTTCAGCTCTAGGTGCAAAAGGTGGAGATTTTGCGCGCAGTCGCGCCTATCATGCAACAGTTTTAGTGCAGACGCAACAAGGGTTGCGCAATTTATATCGCCTCATCTCTGCTGCTCATGTCGACTATTTTTACCGGGAACCTCGGACGCCACGACAATTGCTCAAACAATACCGAAAGGGTTTGCTGATTGGATCGGGTTGTAAGTATGGCGAAGTGTTTCAGGCTCTCTTGCGCGGGAAAACAGATCAAGAACTGCGTGCACTTCTGGAATTCTATGATTTTATTGAATTGCAGCCACTTGATCATTATGGTGCGTTGATTGAATCTGGTGAAGTAGGAAGTTACGAGGTTGTCGCACAGTATCATAAACGCCTGTTAGCCCTTGCAGATGAGCTGCAAAAACCAGTGGTAGCTACCGGGGACGTGCATTTTTTGCGCGATCAAGATGCAATTTATCGCGAAATTATCATGCATAGCGCTCCCGGTCGCAAAGATGTAAAACCGGGGGTAAAGCAGCCGCCGTTGACTTTTCGCACAACGCAGCAAATGCTAGATGCTTTTTCACACTTAGGCGCTCGTGCAAAAGAAATCGTCGTGTCAAATAGCCGTAAAATCGCGGAGCAAATTGAAACCGTTTTTCCTCTGCCGAATCAAGTGTATCCGCCTAACATGGAGGGGGCAGATGAACAAGTTCGCTCACTTGCCCTAGCTAAGGCTCATCGTTTGTATGGGGATCCGTTGCCTCAAGTGGTGGATGAGCGCTTGCAAAAAGAATTGCACAGTATTATTACACATGGCTTTGCAGTAAACTACTTGATTGCCCATAAGTTAGTAACGAAGAGTTTAGAAGATGGCTACATTGTGGGATCGCGTGGGTCAGTGGGATCTTCACTTGTTGCGACGATGCTTGATATCACCGAAGTGAATCCGTTACCGCCCCATTACTTATGTGAAACTTGCCAAACGAGTGAGTTTATTCTTGATGGTTCGATCGGATCGGGATTTGATTTGCCAGACAAGTTGTGTGCAACTTGTCAGCAACCGATGAAAAAGGATGGTCAAGATATTCCGTTTGAGACTTTTCTAGGGTTTAAAGGAGATAAAGTTCCAGATATTGATCTCAATTTCTCCGGCGAGTATCAAGCGCGTGCGCATAAATATACGGAAGAACTATTTGGTGCAGAGTATGTCTATCGTGCAGGTACAATCTCTACAATTGCTGAAAAAACGGCTTTCGGATATGTTAAGAAATGGGCAGAAGATCGTGGCAAAGTGTTGCGCACAGCGGAAATGCAGCGGCTCGTGGCGGGGTGTACGGGGATTAAGCGAACGACAGGTCAGCATCCAGGCGGCTTGATTATTGTGCCAAACGATCACGAAATTTACGATTTTTGTCCGATTCAGTATCCTGCTGATGATCGCACCGCAGAGATGCGCACGACACATTTTGATTTTCATGCGATTCACGACAATTTGCTGAAACTGGACATTTTGGGTCATGACGATCCGACAGTACTTCGCATGTTGCAAGATATGACAGGAATTGATGTGCGCCAAGTGCCCGTGGATGATCCGAAAGTCTATGCATTGTTTTGTGGGACGGAGTCTTTAGGTGTCTCCCCGCAAGCAATTCGATCACAAACGGGAACGTATGGAATCCCTGAATTCGGGACTAAGTTTGTGCGACAAATGCTTGAAGATACAAAACCCAGTACATTTGCTGATTTAGTCAGAATTTCAGGGTTGTCGCACGGTACAGATGTGTGGCTAAATAACGCGCAAGAACTGATTCGTCAGCGAACGGCACCTTTAAATCAGGTAATTTGTTGTCGTGATGATATCATGGTGTACTTGATTTACCGTGGCTTGGATCCTTCGCGCGCATTTAAAATTATGGAATCCGTACGCAAGGGCAAAGGGTTAACAGAAGAAGATGCAGAATACATGAGATCATTTGAAGTACCAGACTGGTATATGGATTCATGCCGTAAAATTAAATACATGTTTCCTAAAGCACATGCGGCAGCCTATGTACTTAATGCAGTGCGCATTGCGTATTTTAAAGTGTATGAGCCACTTAGTTTTTATGCGGCCTATTTTACGGTGCGGGCTGAAGACTTTGAACTCGAAATTATGGCGCGGGGGGCAGATGCCATCTGGCAGAGGCTTGAAGAAGTTGAGGAAAAAGGGGTACATGCGACGCCTAAGGAAAAATCCTTACAGACTGTACTTGAAGTGGCTTTAGAGATGACGAGGCGCGGGTTTAAATTTCATCCTATAGATTTATATCAATCGGATGCGACGCGCTTTTTGGTGCGAGACAATGGGCTTTTGCCTCCATTTACAGCTGCTTCAGGAATTGGCGAAGCTGCAGCAAGAAACATTGTCGCCGCGCGTGAAATGGGTCCTTTTTTATCGGTTGAAGACTTGATTGACCGCGCGCGTATATCAAAGAATGTCATCGAGTTGCTCCAGCACTTTGGCTGTTTAGAGGGACTCCCTGAATCAAACCAACTGACACTTTTTTAACGAAGAGAGCAAAAGGCAAGAGGGGTTGAACCGTCTGGCTGCTCATGGTATAATCGGGATGACAGAAAGTGTTATACTTTCCTGCGGAGCAAGAGTGGGGGTTCCCCACTCTTTCGTTTGTATGATTTGTGCGACCCCTTAAGAGTAAGGGGGTCAGGAGGGTGTTTATGGCAGCCAAGCAAAAGGTGACAGATCTCGTCGCTGAGATGGTCGCGCCGGTTTTGCGGGAAGCTGGACTTGAACTTGTTGAAGTGGAGTATAAAAAGGAAGGCGCTAACTGGATTTTGCGAGTGTTTCTCGATCGCCCAGGTGGGGCGGTTGATTTAGACGATTGTGCGCACGTCAGTGAAACACTGTCAACTGCCTTGGATGAAGTCGATCCAATCC
Source organism: Sulfoacidibacillus thermotolerans (assembly GCF_003144315.1). Lineage (GTDB taxonomy): Bacteria > Bacillota > Bacilli > Alicyclobacillales > SLC66 > Sulfoacidibacillus > Sulfoacidibacillus thermotolerans. The sequence goes on from NZ_MPDK01000005.1 coordinate 80,870, forward strand.
CGAATGCGTATTTTCTTGAAGTTTCTTCTGCTGGTGCGGAGCGACCACTTAAAACAGAGCGTGATTTTGAACGAGCTGTAGGGAAACGCGTATTTCTCTCTTTTTATGAACCGCTTGACGGAAAGAAGAATATCGAAGGGACACTTCTGTCTTTTTCTGATGAAGTTCTGCGCGTCGAGGAAGATGGCGCAGTGTTTGCGGTGCCAAAAGAGAAAATAGCGGCAGCTCGGCTAGCTCTTGTCTGGTAAGTAGAGTTTTTGATGGGTGTTAAGGGGGTTAGCCTAACGTGAACGCAGATTTTATTGAGGCGCTCGACGAATTAGAGAAAGAGCGTGGAATCAGCAGCGGGATCTTGATCGAAGCGATTGAGGCCGCGCTGATTTCTGCTTATAAGCGCAATTTTAATTCTGCGCAAAATGTGCGTGTAGAGATCGATCGATTGTCTGGAAGCATCCATGTCTACGCTCGTAAAACAGTGGTTGAGACGCCGCGCGATCCGCGTCTTGAAATGTCGCTTGACGCGGCAATGGACATTAGTGCTTCATACCGTTTGGGGGATATTGTCGAGGTTGAAGTGACGCCGCGCGAGTTTGGCCGAATCGCGGCGCAAACTGCAAAGCAGGTGGTCACTCAGCGCATTCGCGAAGCGGAACGCGGCATTATTTACAACGCATATGCAGACATGGAAGAAGATATCGTGTCTGGCGTGATTACGCGGCAAGATGGCCGCTATTCTTATGTCGATTTAGAACGTACGGAAGCTTTACTTGCTGTTTCGGAACAAATTCCAAGTGAAAAGTTAGAGCTTGGCGATCGCGTGCGCGCGTATATCTTGCGTGTGGAAAAGACGACAAAAGGTCCGCAAATTTTACTTTCGCGCATTCATCCGGGACTTTTGCGCAGGTTGCTTGAACTCGAAGTGCCGGAAATTTACGAGGGAGTTGTCGAAGTAAAGTCGGTGGCTCGAGAAGCTGGATCGCGCTCAAAAGTTGCTGTGTACTCGCATAATGCAGATGTCGATCCGATCGGAGCGTGTGTTGGCCCGAAAGGGATGCGCATTCAGTCGATTGTTACAGAATTGCGCGGAGAGAAAATTGATGTGATCGAGTGGAGTAATGACCCCGCTATTTATGTTGCAAGTGCTCTTTCTCCAGCCAAAGTTGTCGATGTAGAGGTTCATGAGAGTGAAAAAGTGGCACGAGTCATCGTTCCTGACCATCAATTGTCACTCGCTATTGGAAAAGAAGGGCAAAATGCGCGTTTGGCAGCTAAACTGACGGGATGGAAAATTGATATTAAGAGCGAAAGTCAAGTTGGACGCTCTTCATCTGTGTTCTCCGATCTTGAACGGGATGCATTTTTGCGCGAGTAGGAGGGTGCATCGCGGTGCGAAAAGTTCCACTTCGGCAGTGTGTGGGATGTCAAGAACAGAAGCCTAAGCGTAGTATGGTACGAATCGTTTTAACACCTGAGGGGATGGTTCAGGTGGATCTCACTGGAAAATTGGCGGGCCGCGGCGCTTATATCTGTCCTTCGCGCGCATGTTTTGACATTGCGCGCAAGCGAAAAGCTTTAGAACGAGCATTAAAGGCACAGTTGAATGATGAAGTATATGAACATCTGTTCGGTGTGGTGGAAACGCGTGAGCAAGACAACTGATCTGCTTGGGTTACTTGGTCTCGCAGCGCGGGCGCGGGCACTTGTCTCAGGAGACGATGTTTGCCTTTCACATATTCGAGCTGCCACTGCGCGATATGTTCTGATTGCGCAAGATGCCGGAGCAAATGGCGCAAAGAAAATCAGAGATAAGTGCACGTTTTATGGAATCCCTTTTGCCACAGTTCTCACGCGAGATGTATTGGGGCGAGCGATTGGCAAAGAGGAGAGAACGGTGGTGGCGATCACGGATGAAAAATTCTCCAAACGAATTAAAGAAGTAGTAGAGCAGATTGTTGGAGGTGTAGATATTTGACAAAATTGCGGGTGTATGAATATGCAAAGCAACTCAATATGTCGAGCAAAGAAATCATTACAATTTTAAGTCGGTTGAATATTCCGGTGAATAATCACATGAGTGTGATGGAGCCTGAGATGGTGGCCGCTGTAGAAGGCTTTTTTTCTGATGTGAAAGCGCGCGCGGCAGCTCGGACAATTGCGATGCAAGAGCGACGAGAAGCATCTCGTCCAGAGCGCATTGTGGGCTCTGTCAGCACGGCGGTTGCAAGTCCAAATGAAGAGTCTGTTGAAACGAAAGGCAGTTCGCGCCTGCAAACGGAGCGCGCGGCGACAGATGAACGAGGCGATGTGACAAATGGTCGCGCGAACGTAAAGGTGGAGAGTGGAGCGTTTAGCCAAGAAACGGCTCTTCCATCTTTCGACAGGCCTGATGGGCAACCTGTAGCGAGCGTGGAAGTCGAAGAAGAGGCAGGTTCGCAAATTACTGGTGCGCGCATTGGTCAGGTTCAACCGCTTCGTTCTTCTGGAGATCGCAATCGACCGTATAATAATCAAGGAAATTACCGTAGTGACCGGGATCGGGCGCGTTCGCAAGGAACAGGTGAGCGATCGGGCAGTAATACTTCGAACTATCGCAATGGCGGTGGGACGCGTTCAAACACTCCAGATGCGCAGCGTGTAGATAGCGGCGAGCGTCGTTTGCGTGTTTCGAACGATGCTTCAAGTAGTACCGCAGATCGGCGTCAGCCGGGGTCAAGCAATCGACCGCCTCATCAAAATGGGAATCGTCCGTCACAACAAGGTGCAGGTCGTTCACAAGGACAAACAGGTCAAAACGCGCGCAATCAACGCACACCGTATAGTGGATCGCAAGGCGATGCGCGCAATCAAGGAGCTTCTTCGCGGCCGGCATACGCTGGTGCGTCTGCGCGACCCAATGATCACAAGTCGGGATTTTCCGGTGGAGCGAGCTCTCGTCCTGATCATCGGCGGCAAGGGGCATCTGGGTCGTTTGGTGGCACGCCAGCGTCTGGTACGTCGGCCCGATTTGAAAGCAGTCCGAACGATCTGAATCGCAGTAATCAAGCAGGTGGGCAGCGGCGTCGGGCGGGTGATCGCAATGGTGGGCGTCCAAGCATGGCTGAAAAGCGTGAGAATAACCACAAGATTCAACCGCCAAGGGGTCGTCGCGATACGCGAGCCAATCAAGCGGTAAAAGCTCCTGAAGTTCCGCGTCAAGTGACGGTAGATGCACCGATGACGGTGGCTGAATTTGCTCACTTGATTCGACGCGAAGCTTCCGAAGTCATCAAAAAGCTGTTGTTCCTAGGGATGCCTGTGACGATTAATCAGGAGATTGATCCGGATACGATGGTTTTAGTGGGTGCCGAGTTAAATACAGAAGTCACTGTGCAAGCGCCGCGCGATTTGGAAGCAGAGGAAATGTTGGTTGAGGAAATGGACGAAGCTTCATTAGAACAGCGTCCGCCCGTTGTTACCATCATGGGGCATGTTGATCACGGGAAAACCACATTACTTGATGCGATTCGACAAACGAATGTCACGGCTTCTGAAGCCGGCGGGATTACCCAGCATATAGGCGCATACCAGGTGGAAATCAATCAAAAGAAAATCACTTTTCTGGACACGCCAGGCCATGCAGCGTTTACGACGATGCGGGCTCGCGGCGCCCAAGTAACAGATATCACCGTTCTTGTCGTTGCGGCAGATGACGGAGTAATGCCCCAAACAATTGAGGCGATCAACCATGCAAAGGCGGCGAACGTCCCCATCATCGTCGCGATTAATAAAATCGATAAACCTGATGCAAATCCGGATCGGATCAAGCAGGAATTGACAGAGTATGGACTTGTCGCAGAAGAATGGGGCGGGGATACGATCTTTGTTCCTTTGTCAGCGCTAAAGAAGCAAGGAATTGAAGAATTACTGGAGATGATTCTGCTCGTAGCAGAAGTTGCAGATCTGAAGGCGAGTTTGACCATGCGTGCGCGAGGAACCGTTATTGAAGCGGAACTCGATCGCGGCAGAGGACCGGTCGCGACCGTCTTAGTTCAAAATGGTGTGTTGCGCGTAGGGGATGTCGTCGTTGCGGGCAATACCTATGGAAAAGTACGAGCGATGGTAAATGATCGCGGCCGCCGAGTAAAAGAGGCGCTTCCAGCCACTCCAGTTGAGATCATCGGCCTTTCGGCTGTGCCAAGCGCTGGCGATCCGTTTGTCGTTTATGATGATGAGCGTCAAGGACGGCTTGTTGCAGAGCGGCGATCAATGCGCCAACGCGCCGAAGAGCTTGGCGCTACGTCGCGGGTTACGCTGGATGATTTGTATAAGCAAATCCAAGAAGGCGAAGTAAAAGATCTAAACGTCATTCTTAAGGCAGATGTTCATGGATCAGCAGAAGCTGTTCTCGGGGCTCTGCAAAAGATTGATGTGAGTGGAGTGCGGATCCGCGTGATTCATACGGGGGTTGGTGCCATTACTGAATCAGATATTCTCTTAGCCTCTGCTTCCAATGCCATTGTTATCGGATTTAACGTTCGCCCGGAGCCAAATGCTGCTAAAATGGCAGAATCAGAGAAAGTTGATGTGCGTTTGCATCGCGTGATTTATCATCTGATCGAAGAAATTGAAGCAGCATCAAAAGGAATGTTAGATCCAGAGTATAAAGAAGTCATACTCGGGCGCGCTGAAATTCGCCAGCTGTTTAAGATCTCCAAGGTTGGCACGATTGCTGGCGCATTTGTCCTAGATGGCAAACTTGTGCGCGATGCGGAAGTGCGCTTGATCCGCAGTGGAGTTGTCGTATTTGAAGGGAAGTTGGATTCGCTGAAGCGGTTTAAAGATGATGCCAAAGAAGTGGCCAGTGGTTATGAATGCGGTCTTACTCTTGAACACTTTAATGATCTAAAAGAGGGCGACATCGTTGAAGCGTACAAGATGGAAGCCATCAAAGCGGAGTAGGTGACTTATGAAACTTCGCGTACAGCGAATTGCTCTGCAGTTGCAAAGAGAAATGAGTGATATTCTCCAGCATCACCTAAAAGATCCGCGCATCGGCTTTGTCACAGTTACCGATGTGGATGTAACAAACGATCTTGCGTATGCCAAAATTTACGTTTCGGTCATGGGAACGGAGGAGCAAAAACAAGAGTCGATGCGCGGATTGGAACGAGCCAAGGGCTTTATTCGCTCAGAGCTTGGTGCACGCATGCGGTTGCGCGTGGTCCCGGAATTACAGTTTCGATTAGATCAATCGATTGACTACAGTGCTAGGATTGAACATGTCCTGCATGAGATCCTCCCTCCAGACGACACGTTAAAAGTGGAACGGAAAGGGGACGATGAGGATCAATAACGTGAGCTTTCAAGCGATATATGAAGCTTTGCGAGTTCCTAGTGATCCTTTGTTGATCATTTGCCATGTCAGTCCAGATGGTGATGCGATCGGTGCGGCCTTGGCTGTTGCTCACCTGTGTGACACTTTTGGCAGGCCCTGCGTTCTTGTGAATGATGATGAGATCCCTGAGCGGTATCAGTTTTTGCCAGGTGTTGAACGATTTTTGCGTACGAGTGCAGTGACAGAATTCTTTCAGTATGCAGTTGCGGTCGATTGTGCTGATTTGCGGCGGCTTGGTGAAGCAGTACGTTTAATTGCGCCAAATGGACAGTTGATCAATATCGATCATCATGGGACGAATAATCATTTTGGTACATTAAATCTGGTGCAAGCTGAAGCATCAGCTACATGTCTTGTGCTTTACCGTTTTATTCGAGCGAATCAACTGCCGATGAATCGCTCGCTCGCGCTTGTTCTTTATACGGGTATTGTATTTGATACAGGAGGGTTCCACTATAACAACACTACTCCTGAAATTCATCTCGCAGCTGCAGATTTGCTGTCGTACGATATCGAACCGTTTTTAGTTGCTGACCGCGTGCTTGAAGCAATGACTCGCGAGCAGATTGAGCTGGTACGCCTTGGTTTATCGACATTGACTGTTCATGAGAGCGGCCTAATTGCCTATGTGGCAGTGGATCAGTCTATGCTAAAGGCTTCTGGAGCGCGCGATGGGGATGTCGAAGTACTTTTGCCATATCCACGTACACTCGTTGGTGTAGAAGTTGGATTGCTCTTTCGTGAGCGCCCAGACGGTATGGTGAAGGTCAGTTTGCGATCGCGGGAGTTTGTTGATGTAGCCCAGATTGCTCTGGTATTTGGTGGGGGTGGACATGTGCGCGCAGCAGGATGTGAAGTTCCTGGCCCTCTACAATCTGCCGTGCAAATCGTGATGAAAGAAGTGGAAGCGGCGGTACACGAAACCTTGCACAAGGTGCGCGAAGCCAATGCATAGTGGCATTGTGGTAGTAAATAAACCCCCACAAATGACTTCGCAGCAAACAGTTACTCAAGTCAAACGCGCGCTAGGTGTTAAAAAGGCAGGACATGCTGGCACACTCGATCCAGATGCTGTGGGAGTTTTGCCGATTTTTCTAGGCCGGGCGACGCGTTTGACGGAGTATGTGTTGGCGGATGAAAAAAGTTATCAAGCTGTTTTGGTGCTTGGTATTAGTACAGACACGCAAGATGCGAGTGGAAAGATAGTGGCTGCAGTTGACGCAACAGCAGTAACAAGGCAACAAATCGATACTGTATTCCAACAGTTTATTGGAATGCAGTGGCAAACTCCACCTGCATATTCCGCTTTGAAGATTAGTGGAAAGCGGGCGTATGAGCTTGCCCGTAAAGGGCTTGAAGTAAAATTGGCACCTAGGCCAATCACAATTTATGAGTTAGTCGTAGAACACGTCACACAAGTTGCGCAGACGGTACAGGTTACTTTTACTGTGCGTTGCAGTAAAGGGACTTATATTCGCACGCTATGTCAGGATCTTGGCGCCGCGCTTGATTTGCCAGCTCACATGGGGCATTTAATGCGCACGCAAACGGGTCCTTTTCATATAGGACAAGCGCAAACCTTGGAGGCGATTCGCGAGCGCATGTGGGAACTCGTTTTGCCTCCTGAGCAAGCGATTTTGCACATGCCAGTCATCTCCCTGTCATCAGATGCACTGCATGTTGTTGTAAACGGTCAAAGTTTCGTTTCTTCTGTTTCGAAAATCACCCAAAGTGCTTTTCGCAAACTTGATCTTTCACCTGCGACTTTGGTGCGTGTACATCTTGAAACGGGAGAGCTTGTTGCGGTGTATGAGATTGCGACTATACAGGCCGATGTGTGCACGTTAATTCCGAAAAAAGTTCTTTGGCAGGCGGTGAATGAATGACTAAGCCAACTCTCATTCAACTCGATGGCTCACCGATCCCGGAGAAAGCGACGCAACGAACTTTTGCCATTGGCAAATTCGATGGGATCCACATCGCTCATCAGGCGGTCATTTCGCGCGCAGTCGAAGTGGCGAAGAAACTGCATGCAACGGCATCACTTTTTACGTTTGATCCTCATCCGCGCTTTGCGCTTACGGGGGATACTGCTTATGAGCGACTGCTTACTCCCCTTAAAGAACGGGCGCGCATTGCTGCGACGCTTGGAATAGCGACTACGTTTGTCGCACAGTTTGACACGCGTTTTCAGCAACAGAGCGCTAAAGAATTTATGGAGCACTACTTATTGCCACTTGGTGCTTGTCATCTTGTGGTCGGTTATGATTTTCGTTTTGGCAAAAATGGGCGTTATACACCGGAGGACTTGATAGAAATCGGTAGAACATACAATATATTGGTAGATGTTGTTCAACCGATTGATTGTGACGGGATTCCTGTGAGCAGTTCTGTAATTCGCAAAAAATTGGAAGAAGGGGACATTGCGCGCGCTACGCGTTTGTTGGGTCGCCCGTACCGTGTGCGCGGACAAGTGAGTAAAGGGGATCAGCGTGGACGTGAGATCGGGTTTCCAACAGCGAATTTATCGTTAAGCGAAAACTATGTTCTTCCAAAATCAGGAGTATATATTGTGGATGTCTGGATTTTAGGGGAAAAAAGGCGTGCAGTTATGAATATTGGTACTCGGCCTACTATTTATGAAGACGGAGTGTTGAGTGTCGAGGTACACATTCCTGATTTTGCAGGAGACCTTTATGGGATTCAGTTAGATGTGGACTTTTTGCATTACGTGCGAGAGGAACGCCGCTTTTCGAGTCTTATGGAGTTGCAAGAGCAACTGGCACGCGATGTACACACGGCGATCGTGTGGGTAACTCCCATACAATAATGCATCAGTTAATTCTTTACTCTTCATCTTACGCTGTGTATACTTATAACGATTGTGCCATACTGATCGTAGGATCTTTAGGTACGAAATCCAAAAAGTGCGGGTTAGCGTGCTCTTTGCGCTATTAACTGCAGCTCGGTATCGCGGTGCTCCGTCGCATACTGTGCTGCGAGTGATCGCATGGACAAATTGTGGAGGGAAATCGATGGCTTTAACGCAAGAACGCAAAACAGAAATTATTCAAGCTTTTGCAGTTCACGAGGGGGATACTGGGTCTCCAGAAGTGCAAGTAGCACTTCTCACTGAGCGCATCAATTACTTGAATGAACACTTCCGTACGCACAAGAAAGATCATCATTCTCGTCGCGGACTCTTTAAGATGGTTTACAAGCGTGCTCATTTGTTGAGATATTTGCGTGAAAACGACATTAATCGTTATCGCGCGCTCATTACGCGGCTTGGACTTCGTCACTAGAAGCTCTGGAGGAGCGGGACCATCCCGCTTCTCCTTTGCTTCTTGCGGTCGACTGTCGCAGGGGCGCGCTGAAGATACATAGGCAGGATGAGTGATTTGAGAGGGGGTTATCTGATGATCTATCGACATACGATCTCGCTCGGTGGGAGACCATTGACCTTTGAAACGGGACGACTAGCTAAACAAGCCAATGGCGCTGTCCTTGTACAATATGGTGAAACGGTTGTTCTTGCCACGGTGACAGCATCGAAGGAACCATCGTCACTGGATTTTTTTCCACTCACTGTGAATTATGAAGAGCGACTTTACGCAGTGGGGAAAATCCCTGGTGGCTTTATAAAAAGAGAGGGCCGTCCGAGCGAAAAAGCGATTCTAGCGAGTCGTTTAATCGATCGTCCGATTCGTCCGCTTTTTGCGGATGGCTTTCGCAATGATGTACAAGTTGTTGTCATGGTACTTTCTGTCGATCAAGATTGTGCTCCTGAGATTGCAGGGATGATCGGGGTATCGGCGGCTTTAACAGTGTCTGACGTTCCGTTTAACGGTCCGATTGCAGGGGTTGTGGTAGGGCGCGTGGATGGTCAGTTTATCATTAATCCAACGGCGGCGCAGGCGGAAAAAAGTGACTTGCATTTAGTTGTGGCCGGAACGCGCGATGCGATTATGATGGTTGAGGCGGGCGCAAAGGAAATTCCTGAAGAACAAATGCTCGAAGCGATCATGTTTGGCCATGAAGAGATTCAACGTGTCATAGAAGGAATTGACGCGTTTGCAAGAGAAGCAGCAAAGCCCAAGATGGCAGTGACTTTGCACAAAGTGGATGAAGCGATTGCAACCACGGTGCGCGCATATGCGACTGAAAAATTGCGCGAAGCAACTTATACGGCTGAGAAGCACAGTCGACAAGAAGCGATTGACGCTGTTGTAAAGGAAACGCAAGAAGCGCTTGCGGAACAGTTTCCTGACCAAACAGCTGCAATTGCGGAAGTTTTACACGATATTGTCAAAGAGATTGTACGACAAGCGATCGTGGTTGACGGACTGCGTCCAGATGGACGAGCTCTAGATGAAATTCGTCCGATATCGGTAGAAGCGGGTGTTTTGCCGCGAACGCATGGATCTGGCCTGTTTACGCGTGGACAAACACAGGCGTTGTCTGTTTGTACGCTTGGTGCGTTAGGTGACGTGCAGATTCTTGATGGGCTTGGGATGGAAGAAAGTAAACGATTTATGCATCACTATAACTTCCCACCGTTTTCAACAGGTGAAGCGCGTCCACTGCGTCCGCCAAGTCGGCGTGACATTGGACATGGGGCACTTGGTGAACGAGCAATTGAACCGATTATCCCATCTGAAGATGTGTTTCCCTATACAATCCGACTCGTGTCTGAAGTTCTTGAATCCAATGGTTCTTCTTCTCAAGCTTCGATTTGCGCTTCCGTTTTGGCATTGATGGATGCGGGAGTTCCAATTAAGGCACCCGTTGCCGGTGTTGCAATGGGACTTGTCAAAGAAGGCAATAACGTTGCTGTTTTGACAGATATACAAGGAATGGAAGACCATCTTGGCGATATGGATTTTAAGGTAGCCGGGACTGCCGATGGGGTTACCGCGCTACAGATGGATATAAAAATCGGTGGCATCGATCGCAGTATATTGCAGACGGCGCTTGAAAAAGCGCATGCGGGCCGGATGTTTATTCTCGATAAAATGCTATCGGTGATTCATCAACCACGCAGTGAATTGTCTAAATTTGCTCCACGCATTCTCACAATGCGTATCAATCCTGATAAAATCCGCGAAGTGATTGGACCAGGTGGACGAGTAATCAATAAGATTATTGAAGATACGGGTGTCAAAATCGACATTGAACAAGATGGTCGAATTTTTATTTCGGCGACAGATGTTGATGCAGGAGAACGTGCAAAAAGTATCATCGAGGGCATTGTGCGCGATGTTGAAGTAGGGCAGACGTATATAGGAAAAGTGACACGTGTAGAAAGTTATGGTGCGTTTGTTGAAATTTTGCCAGGTAAAGAAGGGCTTGTTCACGTCTCTCAATTGGCTGCTGATCGCGTCAAAAAGTCAGAGGACGTCGTAAAAGTTGGCGATTCACTCAAGGTGAAAGTGACAGAAATTGATGGACAAGGTCGAATCAATCTCTCTCATCGAGAAGTATTACGCGATGAGGGCGTTGTACTTGTCGATTTGCCACCGCGCCCAGAGGGAGAAAAACGTTCGAATATCCGCGCAGGCGATCACAATCGTCCAGGTGAACGCAGGGGGAATTCGTCAGGTTCCACGCGTGGGCGTGGGTCAGACGAGCGTAAAGCTCCTGGAAATCCCGTTTAATGTTTGTTGTAATGTGATCCTTCAGGCAGCCTCATTGGCTGCTTTTTGTATTATTTAGGTGGACAAAGGCATATCCTGTCCATGAAGGAATGGGCATTGCACATTGGATGCCAGACCTTTTTTGAACTGGACAGGAGGAAAGACGATGGCGAGGAATCAGAAGAAACATGTGATGATCTTTTCGCGTGATACGGCGATCATTGCGGTGTGCATTGTCTGTGCACTGGTGGCGGCGCAATTTCAACCGAGTAAAAGTTCAGTGGAGGGGGTTTTGCCTGCATTGTCAAAAGCGGTCGCACAAAGCGTCGAGGGTGGGACCGGGCAGCAATATGAACTGCGAGAAGTATTAGCAAAAATCGCACAATATTACAATGCAGAACCGATCAATCCGCGTGTGGATTCTGTATGGAAGTTAATACCAGGACTAAACGGCGTGCGATTAGATATTCCCGCGACGCTCGCCGCAGCAAAACAAAATTCCGCGCAAATACCACTCATTTTTCAGCAAATCCCCCCTTCTATCTCCCTAAATGACTATGTTGCAGAACCTATTTATCGTGGAAATCCACAAAAACGACAAATGGCTCTCATGATTAATGTGGCTTGGGGAACTGAATATATCCCACAGATTCTTTCTATTCTTCGACAAAATGGAGTTCGGGCAACTTTTTTCTTGGATGGATCGTGGGCGAAAAAAAATCCTGAAGTGGCAAAATCGATCGTTCTTGCAGGAATGGAAATTGGAAGTCATGCTTACAATCACCCCATGATGAGTCGTTTGTCGCGCGAGCAGATGATCAATCAATTGACGAAAACGAATGAGGCAATTTTTCATGCAACTGGGCAACACATCACGTTATTTGCCCCCCCTGCAGGGGACTTTAATAATTTAGTTGTGCAGGTGGCTGCAGGAATGAAAATGAAGACAATTTTATGGACCCTAGATACGATTGATTGGAGAAAGCCAAGTCCCACTGTGATTGTCTCACGTATTGTGAAAAGACGTACACCTGGTGCTCTCGTTCTCATGCATCCAACAGAGCCTACTGTGCAAGCTTTGCCAGAGATGATTCGCTCCTTAAAACAGGATGGTTATCAGTTAGTTACAGTATCCGAATTGTTAAGTTCTGTCCGTCCTGTTCCAAAAACATTGGCAGAGGCGCAGGTTGCCTTGAGTAAATCAGGGAAACTCTAAAATGAGAACGCCAAAAGAGAATTTGAGTTTAGAAAATGTAATCTGCTATAGTTATGGTTGCGAATAAATGGTTGGCGCTTACTTAGTGAGGAGGCTTCCCTTGATTTTTCGACACACATTGAGAAATGGCCTGCGTGTGGTGATAGAGGAAATTCCCTTTGTACGCTCAGTGAGTATGGGAATTTGGGTGGGGACAGGATCACGTGATGAACCTGTCCAGTGGTCTGGTATCTCGCATTTTTTGGAACACATGTTTTTTAAAGGGACCCATAAGCATTCTGCTCGCCAATTGGCGGAAGTCTTCGACCAGATCGGAGGGGAAGTCAATGCGTATACCACGAAAGAATATACTTGTTATCATGCAAAAGTATTAGATGAGCATGCGACATTAGCGATTGAAACACTTGCCGAGATGTTGTTTGATTCTGTATTTGACAGCAATGAGATAGAGCGTGAAAAAGAGGTTGTTGTAGAAGAAATTAAAATGTATGAGGATGATCCTGAGGAAATCGTTCATGATTTGATTGTTGAGCAGTCGTTTCAGGCACATCCATTAAGCATGAACATTCTTGGCAACGAAAGTACCTTGCGTTCTTTTGGACAACAAGATTTATTGGAATATATCAAGATGCGCTATGCTCCAGAAAATATGGTCATCGCGATCTCTGGTCACATCGATGCACAAGCCATGTTAGAAACTGTCGAGAGACTATTTCATCCATTATCCACTTCTCTACAGACACTAGTCGACGGCGATGCGCAATTTTGTCCAGGAAATCTGTTTCGTCCAAAAGATGTTGAGCAGACGCATGTCTGTCTCGCGATGCCGGGAGTTGCTTATGATGCAAAGGAAAGTGACGCTCTGCTCTTGTTAAATAATATTCTTGGCGCGAGTTCTAGTTCGCGTCTTTTTCAAGAAATTAGAGAAGAACGCGGGATGGCATATAATGTGTTTTCTTACCATAGCGCATTTCGCGATACGGGTTTACTTACGATCTATTTTGGTGCTTCACCGACAAAAGCGCAAAGTGTGCTCGACTTAGTATTAAAACAATTGAATCACTTTATCAGAAATGGGGTACAGAAAAACGAGCTAGAAAAAGCCAAAAATCAATTAAAAGGTTCTTTATTATTGAGTTTGGAAAGCACATTGAATCGGATGAATCGATTAGGAAAAAACGAACTGTTGTTAAGGCGGCAGGTCGAGGTTGAGCAAGTGATTGCGGATCTTGACACGATATCCGTAGATATGTTGAATCAAATCAGCAAAAATGTACTTTCGGGTCCCTATTCTATTGTAGCGCTAGGACCTAAAGAGTATCCTGTTGCTCTTTCGCAGTAAAGGAGATCGCGCAATGAGAAGATTTGAATGGGTTCCGTCTATTGACTCTACGGGATTGCAATTGCCAAAAAGGCAGACAGCACACGCAGCAGGATACGATCTATTTACGATTTCTGATGTGATCCTCTCACCTCGACAAGTAGTGCTTGTACCTACGGGTGTGCGAGTTCGCCTGCAGCCAGATGAGTGTTTACTCGTCTATGCACGGAGTAGTCTAGCGTTAAAGTACCAACTGATGCTAGCAAATGGCGTTGGTGTAATTGATGCCGATTACTATGCCAATGCAGCAAATGCAGGTCACATCTTTGTACCTCTGGTAAACATCGGAGAACAGGAAGTTGAACTCCATCGGGGAGAGCGAATTGCACAAGGCGTTTTTACTAAATTTTTACTGGTCGATGAGGATTCATCGTCGGATAGAGAATCTGAAGCGCGCATTGGCGGATTTGGATCCACGGATGCACGTAGTTCCTTTTCACCTCGCTGAGCCCCTGCGCATACGATGTTTTATGCGCGGTAGGCTTCTGTCTATTTATCCCGTGCCTTGTATTTTTCTTGGCTAGGCGTAAAATGAGGTGAAAGGGGTACCCGGAATGATGTTGACGGGGATCAAGATGGCGTTTATCGGAGGTGACGCGCGCATCATTGAAGTCGTTCGCTATATGAGCGATTTGGATGCGTCGACGTATCTGTTCGGTTTTGATCGTTTGTCGCTTTCGTTTCCTGATATGCATAAAGTGGAGCTATCCCCCGCAGCACTTGCAGACTTTGACGTGATTGTACTGCCGATTGCGGGGATGGACGACGAAGGACGAGTGGACGCTGCGTTTTCAGACGCACCGCTGCGGTTGTCGGACGAACATTTTGCGGCTATTTCAAAGAAAGCGCCGGTGTTTTCTGGGATTGCACGGCCTGCGTTACAGACGTTGGCGCATAAACATGGCCTCAATTTGATTCGCCTCATGGAACTCGATGAGGTTGCAATTTTAAACTCGATTCCAACGGCAGAGGGAGCCATCGCGATGGCGATGGAGCGAACAGAGATTACACTTCACGGGTCTACTTGTGCTGTTTTGGGCCTTGGTCGTTGTGGTTTGACACTTGCGCGTATGCTGTCTGGAATTGGGGCAAACGTGAGAGTATTTGCTCGTAAACCAGCAGAGCTAGCGCGGATTTATGAGATGGGACTGCGACCTTATGGTCTTTCTCAACTTGTTGATGCGATCGCGGATGCCGATGTCATCTTTAACACGATTCCCGCACCAATTCTGACTGCGGACGTCTTAGCCCACGTTCCTCGTTCTTGTGTGATTATTGATATCGCCTCGATACCAGGAGGAACAGATTTTCGCTATGCAGAGAAGCGCGGGATAAATGCAGTATTGGCACCTAGCCTACCAGGAATTGTCGCGCCAAAAACGGCAGGGCGGATTATCGCACAAACGATTGTGCAGATGATACAAACTCCCTTGAACGCTCCTGGAGGTATGTAAGCGATGGACATTAGCGGAAAGACAATAGGGTTTGCTGTGACAGGTTCGCATTGTACGTATGCAGAAGTTTTTCCGGAGATTGAGCGGTTTGTACAAGCGGGAGCACGTGTGATCCCCATTTTTTCAAATACAGTACTTGCAGTGGCTACACGTTTTG
Organism: Sulfoacidibacillus thermotolerans; assembly: GCF_003144315.1. Classification (GTDB taxonomy): domain Bacteria; phylum Bacillota; class Bacilli; order Alicyclobacillales; family SLC66; genus Sulfoacidibacillus; species Sulfoacidibacillus thermotolerans. Next base: position 96,088 of record NZ_MPDK01000005.1, read on the forward strand.
GTGAGGCTGGCGAGTGGGCAGCGCGCATTGAACAAGTTACGGGTGAAAAACCTATCGCTACTTTGCCTGATGCAGAGCCGCTAGGACCTACAAAATTACTTGATGCACTCGTGATTGCGCCCTGTACAGGGAGTACACTCAGCCGTTTAGCCAATGCGCAGACAGATTCTCCTGTGCTAATGGCTGCTAAAGCTACGATGCGCAACGATCGTCCGATTGTGATCGCGATCTCAACAAACGATGGACTTGGGTTAAATGCAGTAAATTTGGCTCGATTGTTGGCATCAAAAAATATGTACTTTGTTCCATTTGGTCAAGATGATCCATTTAAAAAAATGAATTCGTTGGTTGCAAAGATGGATTTGATCATGCCTACGGTTGCTGCGGCCCTTGAAAAGAAGCAGTATCAACCTATGCTGATTGAACGCTATCAGTATGCTCAGTAAATAGCATCTTTATACAGACGGATGCTTGCGACGCAACGGGTGTGAAAGGGATGAGATGTAGTGAAGCGAGATGTGCACGTTGCGGTGGTTGGCGCCACTGGAGCAGTTGGTCAGGCGATGATCGATACGCTTTTGCGGCGCGAGTTTCCGTTTGCCTCTTTAAAATTGCTTGCGTCTGCGCGCTCTGCAGGAACTGTGATTGATGTGCGCGGAGAATCAATTCCTGTTTTAGAAGCGACGCCAGAAGCGTTTGAAGGAGTTGATATTGCCTTATTTAGCGCAGGTGGGGATGTTTCTTTGCGTTTAGCACCTGAGGCTGTAAAACGTGGGGCGTTGGTGATTGACAATACGAGTGCGTATCGAATGGCACCAGAAGTTCCCTTAGTGGTTCCGGAAGTCAATGCGCATGAAATTTTCAATCATCATGGAATTATCGCCAATCCAAATTGCTCCACGATTCAAATGATGGTCGCCCTCTACCCTATTTATCAAGTATATGGCATCCGTCGCATTGTCGTTTCGACTTATCAAGCTGCGTCTGGGGCTGGGCAACGGGCGATCGAAGAGTTAAAGCAGACGGCAGCGGCCATTTTGACTGGGGAAAGTCCTACAGCAAGTGTGCTGCCAGTGTCAAAGTTGGAAAAGCACTATCCACTTGCTTTTAATGTATTGCCGCAGATAGACGTGTTTGAAGCCAATGGCTACACCAAAGAAGAAATGAAAATGGTCAATGAGACGCATAAGATTCTGGCAGATTCAAGGATTCAAGTGACGCCAACGGCGGTTCGAGTACCTGTGGTATATGGTCATTCAGAAGCTGTTTACGTAGAGACAGAAAAACCTTTTGTATTGGAAGATGTGAAGAATTTGTTGGCAAATTCACCTGGACTGATTTTACAAGATGATCCGGCGAATCAGATCTATCCACAACCGCTGCAGGCGGCAGGAGAATTTCCTGTGTTTGTTGGACGTGTGCGCAAAGATCTGTTTGTCGAAAATGGCCTTTCTCTCTGGGTTGTTGCTGACAATATTCTGAAAGGCGCTGCGCTCAATGCAGTTCAAATCGCTGAGATTTGGGTTCGGCAGGAAGGTGTTTTGTAATGAAAGTGATTGTTCAAAAATTTGGAGGAACATCTGTCTCCAGCCGGCCTATGCGTGAAAAAGCAATCATGCATATTGAAGCTGCCATGCAAGAAGGGTATTCTGTCGTCGTTGTCGTATCTGCGATGGGGCGTATTGGCGAACCTTACGCGACAGATACTCTGCTGAATTTAATTGCGAGTGAGGACATTGTTTCGGCGCGTGATCAAGATCTTCTGATGTCATGTGGCGAGACGATTTCAGCAGTCATTTTTGGTGCGATGTTGCGGGGACGCGGCCACGAAGTCACTGTGTTAACAGGTGGGCAGGCAGGCATCGCGACGACCTCGGACTTTGGTAATGCGCGTATTGCAAAGATCGATCCGGAACGCATTATGAAAGAATTAGAACAAAATCGCATTGTCGTTGTCACGGGATTTCAAGGAATGACACGCGAGGGAGAGACGACGACACTTGGACGCGGAGGTAGTGATACATCGGCAACAGCGCTAGGGGTAGCATTAGATGCAGAATTTGTCGATATTTTCACGGATGTGGATGGCATTATGACCGCAGATCCCAACATTGTTCAAGATGCTCGCCGTTTAACGCATTTAACTTACACAGAAATTGCAAATTTTGCTTCTCAAGGTGCTAAAGTCATTCATCCGCGGGCTGTGGAACTTGCTATGCAAAAGAATATCCCAATTCGCGTGCGCAGCACGGAATCCAATGATCCAGGAACACTTGTGACAAGTGGCGTGCATTTTCTTGAAGCACGCCCTGCCAATGATAAAATTTTGACAGGTGTGACGCATAGTAAAAATTTAACACAAATTAAAGTGCGGTCTCACGCTGCACAAACAGGATTCCAAAATCTTGTTTTCCGCTCTATGGCTGAGAATGGAATTTCTGTAGACTTTTTTAATGTTACACCTGAAGAAGTAGTCTATACAGTTCCAAATACTCATGTAAAACAGGCGGTTGCTGCACTCCATGCACTTGATCTAGAGGTGCAGACAATCCCGAATGTCGCCAAAGTAGCTGCAGTTGGAGCGGGTATTCATGGAGTGCCAGGCGTCATGGCACGGATTGTGGAAGCTCTGACGGAAGAAAAAATCGAAATTTTACAATCCGCGGATTCGAACACGACGATTTGGTGTCTTGTTCATGAAAACGACATGGTCAAGGCGCTGCGAGCTATTCACGATAAGTTCAATCTATAAATCAAACCACAGAGGAGGGGTTCTGATGTTTGGTCAGTTGGTGACAGCGATGGTAACACCATTTGATGATTCGCTGGAACTCGCTTTAGATCGTCTCCCCAAATTGATCGATCATCTGATTGCCACAGGTACGACAGGGCTCGTTGTAAGTGGGACGACCGGTGAGTCGGCAACCCTAACGCATCGTGAGAAACTGACTCTTTTTGAGGAAACGGTTCGTCATGTCAATGGCCGTATTCCTGTCATTGCAGGGACAGGGGGAAACAATACTGCTGAAGCAATCGCATTTACAAAAGAAGTTGATCAATTACATGTCGATGCTTTCTTGCTGGTTGCCCCATATTACAATAAGCCCTCTCAAGAAGGGCTTTATCAACACTTTAAAAGTGTGGCGCAGGTGACGGATAAACCGATCATCGTATACAACATTCCTGGCCGCACATCTGTAAATATTACACCTGAGACCATTATTCGTCTTGCAGAGATTGATAATATTGTCGCAGTAAAAGAATCGTCTGGGGACTTTACGCAAATTTCTCGAATTATTGGAGAGACCCCAGAGGATTTTTATGTGTATAGTGGCGATGACAAATTTACGCTCCCCATTTTAGCACTCGGCGGACACGGGGTTGTCAGTGTGGCATCACATGTAGTTGGAGATCCGATGAGTGCGATGTTGCACGCTTTTTTTGACGGTGATCTAAATGAGGCGCGACGGTTGCATCATCGTCTTATGCCACTTTTTGAAGGTCTGTTTAAAACGTCTAATCCAGTACTCGTAAAGGCAGCACTTGAGATGCTAAATGTTCGTGTAGGGTCTGTTCGCCTTCCACTTGTGGCAGCGACTCCTGAAGAATTGCGGGAATTGCGGCGAACCTTAGGGACATTGCTGGATTTGACGATTGTTCATTAGTGGGCTGTAAAAATGATGCAGGGCATTCTTGAGATCATACTGGCAGGTCATGTATAATCGGACTACCAGACGAGTGCGGTTAGAAATGCCCTGCTTTTGTTGATGGTGAAAGAATTTGGTGGAGGTGTACCGTTGAGTAAGAACTTTACAAACAAATTGTCGATTATTCCGCTTGGCGGATTAGGGGAAATCGGCAAGAATATGACAGCCTACGTTTACGGCAACGATATGATTGTCGTGGATGCAGGGTTAAAATTTCCAGAAGAAGAGATGCTAGGAGTCGATATCGTCATTCCTGACATCACCTTTTTAGTTGAAAATAAGCATAAATTCCGGGGACTTTTTCTCACTCATGCGCATGAAGATCATATTGGAGGGTTGCCTTACGTCTTAAAAACGCTTCAAGTACCCGTCTATGGAACACGGCTTACCCTTGGTCTCGTGGAAGCGAAACTGCGTGAACATGGCATTCTAGAACAGACAAAACTCATTCCCATTACCAACCAAAGTGAAATTAAATTAGGCCATTTTAAGGTTTCTTGTTTTTATGTCAATCACAGTATCCCGGACTCAGTTGGTTTTGCGATTGACACACCAGAGGGTCTCGTCGTACAAACGGGTGACTTTAAATTTGATCAAACGCCTGTGGATGGTCGACATGCTGATTATGCGAAAATGACTGCACTTGGCGAGCGCGGTGTGCTTGCACTTTTATCAGATAGTACAAACGCTGAGCGACCTGGCTTTACGATGTCCGAGCGGACTGTAGGCGCGACGATTGATGAAGTGTTTAGAAATGCACAAGGTCGTGTTATTCTCTCGACATTTGCTTCGAACATTCATCGTTTACAACAAGTGATCTATGCGGCAGAGCGATCTTCGCGTAAAGTGGCCGTAATCGGACGCAGTATGGTGAATAATATTGCGATTGCCCGCGATCTAGGTTATTTGCAAGTCCAGCCAACAACATTGATTGAGCCAGATGACATTTCTCGCTATGAGGCGCGCGAAGTAGCATTATTGACGACCGGCTCACAAGGGGAACCGATGTCTGCCCTAACTCGGATGGCGCGTGCAGCTCATCGCAAAGTAGAGATTTATCCAGGTGACACGGTGATTATTGCGTCTTCACCGATCCCGGGTAATGAAAAGTCCATTTCGCGGACCATTGATCAGTTGTTCCGTATTGGCGCACATGTGATTTATCAATCCGTATCAGGTGTTCATGTGTCGGGTCACGGAAGTCAGGAAGAGTTAAAATTAATGTTAAATTTTATTCGTCCAAAGTACTTCGTTCCTGTGCATGGTGAGTTTCGTATGCAAAATCGCCATGCAGAACTCGCACGTGCGACAGGGGTTGAACCGAACAATATCTTTATCATGGACAACGGCGATACGCTTGAATTTCAAGGGGGCGTTGCGCGCTTAGGTGGCAAAGTGCAAGCAGGAGCGGTAATGATTGACGGTCTTGGTGTGGGTGACGTTGGAAACATCGTGTTGCGTGATCGCAAACTTTTGTCGCAAGATGGAATTTTAGTCGTCGTGGTCACGTTGTCAAAACAGACAGGTACAATTTTGTCAGGTCCAGACATCATTTCGCGTGGATTTGTCTATGTGCGCGAGTCCGAAGAACTACTTGATGAAGCGAATCGGATTGTATCTTCAACACTGCAAAAACTTGCTACAGACAATATCAATGACTGGAATGGGTTGAAGACGGGGGTAAGAGATGCCTTGTCGCGTTATTTATATGAACAAACGAGGCGTCGACCCATGGTGTTGCCGATTATTATGGAAGCGTAAATGCCTTTAACCGCATAGATGCCATGCAGTGCGACATACTAGCAGCGAGACTGATGAGGAGTGACGCACATGAGTCATGGCAAAGAACCTTTTATTAGCGGACAAGCAGTTGCGCAGACAAACCCGAATCCAGGGATGCCGGAGTCTGTGCCGATGGGACAAGAACAACCGAGCGTCGCTGAAAATATTGAAAAACTGGGGCAGACGAGTCCGATAACTGATGAATCCAATGTCTATTGTTTAACAATCGTCGGTCAAATCGAAGGACATCTCGTTTTGCCCCCGCAAAACAAGACGACAAAGTATGAACACATTATTCCACAACTGGTTGCCGCTGAACAAAGTGAACGAATTGAAGGCGTTTTGATCATTTTGAACACAGTGGGTGGAGATGTTGAGGCGGGACTTGCGATTGCAGAAATGATCGCCTCCTTGTCAAAACCAACGGTTACACTAGTCCTTGGGGGCGGGCATTCGATTGGAGTGCCAATTGCCGTAGCGAGTAATTACTCATTTATTGCGGAGAGTGCCACGATGACGATTCATCCTATCCGCTTAAATGGATTAGTAATTGGAGTGCCGCAGAGTTTTGAATATCTAGAAAAGATGCAGGAGCGCGTTACACGATTTATCACTGCACACTCTCGTATTAGCGAAGAAACGTTAAAACAATTGATGTTGACAACTGGAGAATTGGCTCGCGATATTGGAACAACTGTAGTAGGTCGCGATGCGGTTGATTATGGGCTCATTGATGAAATTGGTGGATTAGGCCAAGCCATGCGAAAAATGTATGAACTGATTGCGCGTGATCGAGAGACGAGACCGCGGGGTGTACTGCAATGATCCTATGGTCCGTAATTCCAATTGAAACGGTGCTTGACGGATATGATGATCCTACACGTCAGCCGAAGTTACAAACGATTGAGTTTGGTGGTGCTACGCTCGTCGTCGAATGGTTGGGGTACGGACAAATGCGTATTCACCGCCTCATCTCACCGCGCCCAGCTGATTATTTGCGGGCAGATTGGGCTCCAGGACAAATTGTAGACTTAACGGAATTATTTGGACAAAAATAAACGAATTAAGAATTGTTGGATTGAAAATTTCTAATTTCGTATGGACCTCATAGACGGAGCCCGTGTGAGGTCCGTTTTTATGTGAAAGAAGCAGGATATCCTAGAAGTAAAACAGAATTAATGACTGATAGGTAGCAGGTTTGATTGTGGAATTATTTTGGAGGCTTTTGTTGATGGCGAAGTTAGATCACGCAAAACGTGTCTTGAAATATGAAGTGCTAGGGTTACTAGCGTTTGTAGTCGGCATTGTGACGCTTGGAGATCTGGGTGCGGTCGGTCAGGGACTCGACGATCTCTGTGTCATGTTAGCCGGGAATTGGCATTTTCTTATTCCTTTATATATCATGTGGGTCGCAAGTATCGTGATGGTTCGCCGCAATCGCTTTCGATTTACGCCATTTCAAGTTGGCATAGCGATTTGGCTTCTTGTCATTTTAGTGTGGAGTGAACTCGATCTCTACTCGCAAGGTGTGATTGAATATGGGACTGACCATCCGGATTTGCTGCATCTCACACAGGTTGGAATAACCTCGCTTTCGCAGTCCTTGCGCGTGCTTGTCGTCGACCGTTCAACGGTATTACCGCCTGCTAATGCTGGGGGCGGTATGGTTGGATATGCGTTATTCGCTGGACTGCAATATTTATTTGCTGTGACAGGTACATTGCTCGTACTCGTGGTGGCTTCGATCATTGCAGTTGTGTTAATGACGCGCAAGTCGATCATCGGTACGATTGAAAAAGGTTCGCGATTTTTTGAGACGCGGTTTGAGCGTGGATTCGGCGTGTTTATGAAACTTATGGCAAATGTTTTACAAGGTGGTTCAAAGCGGACGCAAAAGCGTGTTCAGACGGAGCGCGAAGTGCAGAAAGAAAGTTTCTCAACGGGTCAAGCTTCTTCTACACGGAAAAATGCAAGGCAGCGCATGACAAGCAAAGACGCATTGCAATCGCATGAAGAGATAAATCAGGAGCCAGAGTTTATTCAAGACAAGAGTGGGCATCTAGCAGAAACTAAGACGTCATTTCCATTTCCCGATTTTGGGGTGCCTTATCAACAGGAACCGGGATATGAAGATTTTATGGCGGAAGTTGGAGAACTTGAAATTCATGAAATGCCAACGATCTCTGACGAGCATGAGGTGACAGAACCGCATGTAACACTTGATGAAGCGCATAGTCGGATGACGGTACAATTGCCAAGGAGTAAAGTAAATTCGCTAAAACCCGATCCTTTTGTGCAGCAGGTGGCTGGGGTTGAGCAAGAAAGTCATTTTACATCTGATGTGTCTCAGGAAAATGGAGGAACGCAGGATCACTTATCCTCTGAGAGTCGTCCCTATCTGTTGCCAGATGTACGACTTCTTGATCGCACGCTTACTAAGCGCGGGGAAAGCCAATCTTCGCAGCGTGATCTACAAAACAATGCAAAAAAATTAGCAGAGACATTTGAAAGTTTTGGTGTTCATGTCACGGTTCTTGGATATAGTCGTGGACCTACAGTGACCAGATATGAGATTCAACCTGCTGCAGGAATTAAAGTTTCGCGCATCTTGAATTTGACCAATGATTTAGCATTGGCCCTTGCTGCGCGTGACATTCGAATTGAAGCTCCTATTCCGGGAAAATCGGCAGTAGGGATCGAGGTGCCAAACAAAGAAATCGCTGTCGTCAGTTTTCGTGAAGTGATAGAATCCGAAGAGTTTATGAAGGCGCAAAGTTTGCTTTCATTTGCCTTAGGAAAGGATATCAGCGGTCGCACGGTAGTTGGGGATCTAGCAAAAATGCCTCATGTTCTCGTGGCAGGCGCCACAGGATCAGGGAAAAGTGTCTGTATTAATGGGATCATTGCAAGTATTTTATTTCGCGCAAAACCCGATGAAGTAAAATTTATCATGATTGATCCAAAAATGGTTGAATTGGGTATATACAACGGGATTCCGCATTTATTTGCTCCCGTGGTGACAGAAGCGCGTAGAGCGGCCGCCGCTTTGCGTAAGGTGATCGCAGAGATGGAACACCGCTATGAGTTGTTTAGTCAAGCAAAGGTGCGGGATCTTGAACGGTATAATCAATTTGCCGAGAAACAGGGAAAACCGCGTTTGCCGTTGATTGTGGTGATCATCGATGAGTTGGCTGATTTGATGATGGTTGCGCCAGGGGACGTGGAAGATGCCATTTGTCGCTTAGCACAAATGGCAAGGGCTTCGGGCATCCATTTGGTCGTGGCGACACAGAGGCCTTCTGTGGATGTGATCACGGGATTAATTAAAGCAAATATCCCATCGCGTATTGCATTTTCCGTATCTTCAGGTGTCGATTCACGTACGATCTTAGATAGTACAGGGGCTGAGAAGCTGTTAGGGCGGGGAGACATGCTGTATATGCCTGTGGGTGCGTCTAAACCTGTGCGTCTGCAAGGTGCCTTTTTATCCGAACCTGAAGTGGAGCGGTTGGTAGAATTTGTTCGACGACAGCAAGAGGCGCAGTACCTGGATGACTTTAGTGCGTTAACTGAAGATAAAACAGAAGCTGCTGATGACTTGGACCCACTATTTGAAGAGGCGGTTCGCATTGTTGTTGAATCAGAACAGGCTTCCGTATCTTTTCTACAGCGAAAATTAAAAGTGGGGTACGCGCGGGCTGCGCGTTTGGTCGATTCACTCGAAGCAATGGGCATTGTTGGGCCGTTTGAGAACAGCAAGCCACGCGAGGTCTTGATGAGTCGGGAACAATGGCTAACAAGGCATTCGTCGAGCGGGTAAGTGGACATGTTCTCCTGTTTGCCGCGTATGATGAACTGATAGGGTATGATGTGCGGCAAAGGAGCGATGGAAGTGAAAGTGGGGTCACAAAAAAACATAGGATTAAAAAGTTTACGAGAAATGCGCCGTCAGTCTTATACCAAACGCTTGGCGCTTTTCGTTATCCTCTGTGCAGTGGCGTGGATGATCGTTTACTTTGAACAGACGGGGGGATTTATCAAGCAGACTGACAGGGTGCAGACGCAGCACTTGCAGGATTCGGGGTTTACAGAGGATCTTTCACTGCAAACGGTCTCAAATGCAAAAACAGAACAGATTGCAACCAGCTTAAAAACTGCCGTTCCTGGATTACAAGAATTGTTTGTTCAGAAGATGGCAGATGGGGGAGTTTCGATCGTCGCAACTTCCTCACTGCGTGGTTTGCCGCATACTTACCTCACTGCGTCTGATGATGCTACGAGATATCTGCTGGCTGCGTATCGTCTACCGGGAATTCGAGTGGATTTCGCAGCCCTTTATATTGAAGAAGATGGGCATTATATCATGGCGGTTGGGCTTGGCGATCAAGCGGCAAAAACCTTGGCGCTAAAGACCTTTGCCCCTGATCAAGGAGTGCAACTTACTCGTGAACTGGCATCCGTTGATCGTTATACGCACGCGCTAACGAATCAAGCTTTTGCAGAGTATCGTAGTTAAGGTCGCAATCCTTCGAATTTGCACAAGGGTGAACCCTCAGATCAAAGCAAAGGAATGGCTAAGATTTCTTTTTTCCAGCGCCAGAAATATACACTTCGGCAAAATGGATGCGCTCTTTGCGCAGGTGTTTGATCAGTTGTCTAAGAACAGCTTCGTGGCCTGTTTTCAACAGTGTTTCTACAATGGTGTGTGCTGTGAATGAGTCCTCTAAACTTTCGCGGATATGCTCGTCGTCTGCCAAATGATCAAGCCACTGATCGTCGAAATGATCTTTGCGTTTTTCCGCATAAGCTCGACGGTACAAATCTTTAATAGAAAAGGGGGCATTGATCGCCTCTAAATAAAAGTCAAGCTGATAAAAGGCGCGTGCTACAGAATAATGTTCATGATTAGAGTTCATCGTTTACACCTCGTAATCTATTATGAGGTTTTCGTGCGAGTCTCGCAAGTGAATGCGTGATTGAGGTTTTGCAGGTCTACTTCTCCATGGTACAATAATGAAAACAGCATGAGCTAATGCAAATGTACATGATGTGAAACTTGTTATATCTTGGGGGATTACTGTATTTTGCGAAACGTTCGACGTGCAGTTTGGGCTGTGATGATAAGTATGATCGCAATGAGTGTAACGGGGTGTGGATTTGTGAACGTGCAAACGCTCACTCCAAATGCAAAACGTACGAGCGTTGTCGTGGTGGGGACATCGGCTGTTTTGTCCTCTTTTGCAGTAGCCAGTGCACTTGAAGGAGCAATAGGCGGGATCACGGCAGTAAGCATAACTGCACCAGAGCATGTGGCACAGTTAGAGCAGGATCTTCAGGTCGCTCATGCGCGCGCAGTGATTTTCCTAAATCCTACATCGGCTGAACAGGCGTTGGCACAGACACAAAAAAATGTTCATTTTGTGTGGATCGGCTATTCCGGTTCACAAATACCGCCAGCCAATGTCACTTGGATCATTCCCAATGTCCAACGCTTAGCTTCGATTGCGGGTTATCTTGCTGGCGGCATACATGGGTATGGAAAGCCAGTGGGCATTTTACTGGGGAGTTTGCCTTCTGACATACGTAGTAGTGACGTTGTTGCAGCGATCTCGTCAGGGATGCATTGTGCTTATTCCAGTGCAATTCCGGAGTTATTTGCTGGCTCAACACAACAACAGTTAGCCATGTTAGCGAGCAATCCTGTGCGCGATCTCATTGTAATCGGTGGACTAACTTCCGCAGTAAAATCTGCAGTGCAGGCGCTCTCCCTTCCTGTGATTGACGTTAACCTTGGCGCGCGTGGTCTGAGCTACCAAACGCAGATTGGCCAATTGGATGTGAATGCCTTTGATGCGGCTGCGCTTTCGCTAGCTTTGCATACGCTTGAAGCAAATTCTGCTCTGCCGTCCGTTTTGCAGACGTCTACAGGTGAGTTTGTGGCGTTATCTGGGTACCCGGGTTGGCAGGGGAGCTCTGGTGTACAGGTATATCAGACGCTTTGTACAACAGGAAAGATTACTCCTAGTCAGTATGCAAATACATCCCTTCCTGTCCAAACTGCGCTAGCATGGCATTTGCCTGTTCCGCCCGTCCTTATGCCATCATCTGCGCTTCAAGGACCAACGACTGTAAAGACGGGGGCACAAGGAACGAGTGTTACTCTGCCGCAGTCAAATTCAAGTGGGAGCACAACTGCAACTTCCTCTTTCGCGAGTGCTGGCACGCAGGTCAGCCATTTGACAAACTCTGTGGGAAGTGTTCCCAAAGATCCCTCTAGTAGTGCAAAATCAACGGGCAAGCCCAAAGGATAGGTGGCTTCATTGGCAGAAGTAGGGGAGTGGTACTTTGAGTATCACATTCAAAAAGATCGATTTGGGTTGCTTGGCGATATTGCGTCTGTCCTTGGCATGCTTTCGATCAATATCGTGACACTGAGCGGCGTACAAGATCGAAGGCGAGGATTTTTATTGCAATCAGACGACCCAGCGCGAATAGAAACTCTAAAGACGATGCTTACTCAAGTAGACAACATTACTGTGACAGCGCTGCGCAAGCCGCGCCTGATTGATCGCTTGGCGCTCAAACACGGCCGATTGATTGAGCGGGAAGCCGATGATGCGCCCTATAAAACATATCGTTTTACACGTGATGATTTAGGATTGCTTGTCGATTTTGTAGGAGAACATTTGAAACGATCCGGGAATCAAGTGATGGGAATTCGCGGGATGCCGCGCGTTGGGAAAACTGAGTCAATGGTGGCGGCAAGTGTGTATGCAGGGAAGCGATGGACATTTATTTCTTCGACATTGTTGAAACAAACCTTACGCACGGATTTGACTGAAGATGAGTTGAGCACAGATGATCACGTGTATATCATCGATGGGATTGTGTCGACAATGAGAGGCAATGAGGATCATATGCGTTTGGTGCGAAGGATTTTGCGCTTACCTGCGCCAAAAATCATAGAGCACCCTGATTTGTTTGTGCAGCGAACGGAATTTACTTGGGGATTGTTTGATCGCGTGATCGAACTGCGCAATGCCATGGATGAAGAGATTACGTACCACGCATTAGAAAATCCGTTTATGGAATGAGCGTCCAATCGGATTGATTCTAAGGGGGTTTTCCGTTGCAAGAGAACGGATCTGGAATGAAGCGCGACGACTTTTCGGGTTCGCAGGAAGCCTTGCGTGAACTCGGCAATTATTTGCGTCAAACGCGTGAAGCGCGTGGACTTACACTGAGTGATGTGGTTGAAGCGACGAAAATTCGCAGTCGCTATCTCTTGGCGATCGAAGAGGGCGATCTTAGCATCATGCCTGGAATCGTATATGCTCGCGGATTTATTCGTAGTTACGCTGATTATTTAGGGCTAGATGGCGCTAAATTGACGGCACAGTATCTCGCGCATCGAGTTGAGAACGGCGAGGCGCAGGCAAATGAGCGTACGCCAGCTATAGATCGCTATACTGACGCAGAGCCGATTGGGTCAAGAACTATCGGGAAACAAACGGCGGATGTAAAAAAATGGTCTACCAAGCAACGTCCGTTATTTCTATCCAGAAGGTGGACGTGGCAGGCATCCCTAGGTGCACTCGCGCTCTTGTTTGTTGCACTGACGCTCATCATCGTTGTCACTGCGGCAGTGCATCAACCACCCGCCCGAAAGTCAATGACGTTGTTCAGTAGTTCAAAGTCACACTCTGGAGTTGGTACAAAGGCGAATGCAGGGACCCATCATGGATCAACTCGTGTTCCGGCAGCGAATGCGGTTGTATTGACAGAGACGCAAAGTACGCCTATTCGTGCGACATTTCAAGTAGTGACAGGAGAACCATTAAAATTATCAGTGACCGCTGTTTCTGGCCGCTGTTGGATCCAAGTGGTGGGAGATGGGCAAATGCTTGTGACAAGCGAGATTCTGACGCCTGGACAAACGGTGTCTTGGACAGCTCAGCATTCGATTCAAATTGATGCTGGGGCGAGCCGCAAAATTTCGATGACGATCAATGGTCTCCCTGTTCCACTTGCAAAGTCGGCTCAAGGAGGCTATACATATTCTTTTGTAAAGAAGTAGGAGGGGTTTGAGGTGGCAAAGGAAGCTTCGTTTGATATTGTCTCTAAAACAGATTTGCAAGAGGTGGCAAATGCGATACATCAAGTGCAAAAAGAGCTGGAGACGCGGTTTGATTTCAAAGGGAGCAAAAGTGACATTTCTTTGCACGACGAGGAGATTGTCGTTGTGAGTGATGATGAATATAAGTTGGCGAGTGTCATCGACATTTTGCAGACCAAGTTAATCAAACGCGGTGTTTCGTTAAAAAGTCTTGATTATGGTGTGATTGAACCTGCTGCGAAAGGGACGGTGCGCCAAAACATTCGCATTAAGCAGGGGCTTGAACAGGAACTAGCAAAAAAGATTATAAAGGTGATTAAGGATTCTAAATTAAAGGTACAAGCTACGTTGCAAGGGGATCAGGTACGCGTCACGGGCAAGAGTCGTGATGACTTGCAACTTGTAATTCAAAGTTTAAAAGAACAAGATTTTCCGGTTGATTTGCAATTTGTCAACTATCGTTAACGTGTACTGTGCACAATAAGTTTTGACACTTCATCCGGAACACTCTATAATTTACAAGAGTGAAATGAGTACATGGAAAGTAGCGGCGAATTCCGCTGCATTTTTTTGCCTTGCTGTACTGTGGAGGAAGATGACGATGGCAAATCAGCGCGTTTCGATTGTAACTCTAGGCTGCGAAAAAAACGCGGTAGACTCAGAAGTTATGGTCGGATTGATGGAGCAAAAGGGATATACCATGACGGATGATCCGGATTTGGCGGATGTTGTCATCGTGAATACATGTGCGTTTATCGATGCTGCGAAGCAAGAATCGATTGACACCATTTTGCGAATCGCAGCAGACAAGCATCCCGGCAAAAAATTGCTGGTTGCTGGATGCATGGCGCAACGCTACGCTGCGGAATTGTTAGAGGAGATTCCTGAGATTGATGGACTTGTAGGCACGGGGGAGTTTCCTCGCATTGTCGACCTGATTGAGCGGGTTAAAAGTGGCGAACGTCCAAAGTGGACGGGGAATCCCGTATACATTTATGATGAGTTCACGCCGCGCAAGACTGCAAAAGGACCTTCTGCATATATTAAGATTGCGGAAGGGTGCGACCATAAGTGCACGTTTTGTGTGATCCCGCAGATGCGTGGTGCATTTCGCTCGCGTCCAATTGAAAGCATCGTCGCTGAGGCTAAGCAGTTGGTTGCTCAAGGTGTGCGTGAAGTGAATTTGATCGCTCAGGATTCGACACAGTATGGATTGGATTTGTATGGGAAGCGACAATTGCCGGAGTTGTTGCACGCATTACATGGGATTGAAGATTTGCAATGGATTCGTCTGCATTACGCGTATCCAGGGTATTTTACGGATGAACTGATTGAGGCTTTTCGGATTTTGCCAAAAGTTGTGAAGTATGTAGACATGCCTTTGCAGCATTCGGAAGACCATATTTTGCGGTCAATGCAGCGTCCTGGACGGCAGCGGCATATTCGCGAATTGGTGAAGAAAATCAGAGAACGCATACCTGGCGTCGTTTTGCGTTCGTCCTTTATTGTTGGCTTTCCAGGTGAAACAGAGGAAGATTTCCAAAACTTGAAGGCGTTTGTCGAAGAGGTTGGTTTTGACCATGTAGGTGTTTTTACTTACTCGGCAGAAGAGTCTTCTTTGGCAGCAACGTTTACAAATCAAGTGGACGACGCAGAGAAGGAGCGGCGTGCAAGTGAACTCATGGAAACTGCCCGGCGTGTGGCTGCAGAGCGCATGGGTCGCTACGTTGGGGAAGTCGTTCCCGTACTGATTGAAGGCTACGATCAAGCGGATCGCTCTGTATACGTGGGAAGAACCCCGTTTGACGCGAAAGAAATTGACGGTCTGGTCTATGTGACAGGTGTTGATTTACAGATCGGTTCGATTGTTCCAGTGCGCATTTCACATGCATTTGAATTTGATCTTGTGGGGGAGGCCGTCTAAGTGAATCTGGCTAACCGCATCACTGTAGCCAGAATGATCATGGTGCCGGTTGTCATGCTGTTTTTGCTGGTGCGCATTCCGCTGTTTGAGGTGCACGCAGGTGGTCGTGTGATCTCTGGCGGCGAACTGATAGCTGCGTTCGTGTTTATAATTGCTGCCAGTACGGACAGTTTGGACGGATATATCGCTCGCAAACGAAAGTTAATCACTAATTTTGGGAAGTTTATGGATCCGCTCGCGGACAAACTTCTTGTATCTACGGCGCTTATTTGTCTGGTTGCTTTGCAAAAAATTCCAGCATGGATTGCGATTCTCATCATTGCACGCGAATTTGCGGTCACAGGATTACGTGCGGTGGCTTCAACAGAAGGAGAAGTCATAGCGGCAAGTGGACTTGGAAAGTGGAAGACCATTTTGCAGATGATCGCTCTTGTGGAGGTTATGATCGGGGACTTTCCTTTCTCTTATTTGGGAATTCCCTTTGATTTGATCACCTTGTATGCAGCAGCAATTATGACAATTGTGAGTGGAGTGGATTATTTTCTTAAAAATCGGCATGTCCTTGGCGCTCAGTCATAATGCCAGGCCGCTTATTTGGCGGATAGGGGTGTCGCATAAGTGCTTACAGCAGAATTGATTGCAGTCGGAACAGAAATTTTATTGGGGCAAATTGAAAATACGCATGCGCGCTATTTGTCTGAAGAATTGGCTAAACTTGGGGTATCGGTTTATTTCCACTCAGTTGTAGGGGATAATATGGATCGCCTAACGGAGCTCGTGAAATTGGCGCTCACGCGTTCGCAAGTCATCCTGATAACGGGTGGGTTAGGACCTACAGGAGACGATGTTACGCGCGATGCGGTTGCTGATGCCTGTGGAGTTGCTCTGCAATTTTCAGCCCAGGCGTATGAACAACATGTGCTCCCTTATTTTCACCGCATCGGCAAAGAGCCTGCAGATGTCAATCGCCGTCAGGCTTTACGTATTGGAGATGCGGAGTTTTTACCTAATCCGCGCGGAACAGCTCCTGGACAATACGTCCGTCATGAGGGGCGGCATCTCTTTTTATTGCCTGGTCCTCCACTTGAGATGCGGCCGATGTTTGAGGAAACTGTGTTGCCAAGGTTGCTGAATTTGGTTGGCTCCGCTGTGATTTTTAGTCGTGTTTTGCACCTGTATGGGATTGGGGAATCAGATGTCGAATCTATGTTGTTGGATCTGTTAAAAACGCAAACGAATCCTACCATTGCACCACTTGCTTCAGAAGGTGAGATGGTTTTGCGGTTAACAGCTCGAGCAACGACAGAGGATGAAGCAAAAGCGCTGATAGCGCCTGTTGAAAAAGAGCTTATGCAGCGTTTGGGTGACTATGTATACGGGTTTGACGGAGTGAGCCTGGCGAGCGTAGTATTTGAAGCTTTGCGAAATCGTCAAAAACGGGTTGCGTTTGCGGAAAGTTGTACAGGTGGGCTGCTTAGCTCTATGCTTGTGGACTTGCCTGGAAGTTCTGAAGTCTTTGAGGGGTCTTTGATTTCGTATTCGGATCGGGTGAAGGCTCGCGAATTAGGGGTATCCGAAGAACTGTTGCGAACCTATGGCGCTGTAAGCGAAGAAGTTGCTCGCGCGATGGCTGAAGGAGTTCGCACAGTGCTCCATACAGATTATGGTGTGAGCGTCACGGGAATTGCAGGGCCTGGGGGTGGAACTGTAGATAAGCCAGTTGGTTTAGTCTACGTTGCAGTCGCTGGTCAAGAAGGAATTCGCGTGGCAAGGAAGGTTTTTCCTGGCGATCGAATGCAAGTGAGAATTCGATCAGCTAAATTGGCGCTATATCAACTTTTACAAGAGTTAACAAGATGATGAGGGTGATTGAATGACGTCGTTTTTAGAATTTAATTTGAGTAAAAAATTGCAAGAAGCGATTGATGAGATGGGATATGAAGAACCATCACCTATTCAAAGTACATGCATTCCTTTGATTTTAGAGGGGAAAGACGTAATCGGACAAGCTCAAACGGGAACGGGGAAAACAGCTGCTTTTGGGATTCCGCTTGTCGAGGCGGCGACGAATAGTCGCTATGTGCAGGCGATTGTATTGCTTCCGACCCGCGAACTTGCGATTCAAGTGGCTGGAGAAATGCGTAAGATCGCAAAGTTTAAACGCGTACGCACGTTACCGATTTATGGTGGACAGTCTATTGGACATCAGATCCGCGCGCTAGAGCAAGGGGTCAATATCGTGATTGGAACACCAGGGCGCGTCTTAGACCATCTGCGGCGTGGGACTTTGAAGCTCGATCGGGTAAAGACCGTCGTTTTGGATGAAGCTGATGAAATGTTAGATATGGGATTTATTGAAGATATTGAGGCAATTCTTCAGGCGATTCCAGAGGATCGGCAAACACTTTTGTTTTCTGCGACAATTCCTCCTGAAGTAAAACGTCTTTCTAATCGCTATATGAAAAATCCAGAACACGTGCAAATGACACGCGGCGAAATGACCGTTCCGCTGATTGATCAAGTTTATTACAAAGTGCTAGAGCGCACCAAACTTGACAGTATGTGTCGAATTATTGACAGTGAAGATGTGACGCTTGGCATTATTTTTTGCCGTACAAAACGCGGCGTTGATGAGTTAACAGAAGCGTTGATTGCTCGTGGGTACTTGGCAGATGGTTTGCATGGCGATTTGAGTCAAGCACAGCGCGATCGCGTCATGAAACGCTTTCGCACAGGTGATATTGAACTGCTCGTCGCGACAGATGTCGCAGCGCGCGGAATTGACGTCGGGAATGTCACGCATGTATTTAACTATGACATTCCGCAGGACACTGAAGCGTACGTACATCGCATTGGCCGTACGGGGCGTGCAGGTCGTCGCGGATTAGCCATTACCCTCGTTACACCACGCGAGTATAAGTTATTAAAGACGATTCAAAGAGATACAAAAGCGACAATCCAAGTGCGTGAAGTTCCTTCACTTGCAGATGTTGCAGAGCGTCAAGCAGAGATTTGGCGTGATCGTTTGTATCAAGCTGTACAAGAAGGTGGACTCGCTCATTACCGTGCGGTTCTTGGTAAGTTGGTTGATGAACTAGACCCGATCGACCTCGCAGCAGCTGCACTTAAACTCGCATCTGCAGGTGAATTGGAAGCGGATGAGAGTGAACAATATGATTTTGGTGATACAGGGGCAGCTCCTGGTATGGTGCGCTTTTTCGTGAACATTGGACGCAGTGCCCGAATGTCCCCTGGCGATTTAGTGCGCATGATTTCCGAGGAGGCAGGGATTCCAAGCAATACCGTGGGTAAAATCGATATTTTTGACAAGTTTACATTTGTTGAAGTGGAAGAAGAGTCTGCCCCCTTTGTGTTTGAAGCGCTTCGTCAAGCGCGAGTAAATGGGATGAGGATTAATTTAGAACCAGCTCGTCCGCGCTCCATGGGAAGTTCCATGCGGCATTATAGTAAGGCGTAAAGTTTAGGTCTGATCAGAGTCGAAGATGGTGATTGTGTTCGGCTAGGAGTGTAGACCAGGAAGTTACTACGAGGTTCAGAGGGTCGTTGCGCTGTGAGTTGCGTAACGACCTTTCTGGTGTAGAGTGAGTTTTCTTTTGGATATATACGAACAAACGTTTGTGTTTTTTGTGTCTTGCGAGTACAATACGATTGACGGGAAATATGATTTTGATCAGTGATAAGATGATGGTATGTAGGATGCATGAAGAAAGGGATGTGGAGCGGGTGGCAGATCGCAAGACAGCGTTAGATCTGGCGCTAAAACAGATTGAGAAACAATTCGGCAAGGGATCTATTATGCGCCTTGGAGAAGCTTCGTCAACGATGAACATCGAAACTGTATCTTCTGGATCTTTGGCGCTTGATATTGCCTTAGGAGTCGGAGGTTTTCCGCGAGGGCGGATTATTGAAATTTACGGTCCTGAATCATCTGGAAAAACGACAGTTGCTTTACATGCGATTGCGGAAGTTCAGCGCCTTGGAGGACAAGCTGCGTTTATTGATGCAGAACATGCACTTGATCCCTTATACGCGCAAAAACTTGGGGTTAATATCGATGAGATGCTCATTTCACAGCCAGATACAGGAGAGCAAGCGCTGGAGATCGCTGAAGCTTTAGTTCGCAGTGGCGCTGTAGATATTATCGTGATTGACTCTGTGGCTGCGCTTGTCCCAAAGGCAGAGATTGAAGGGGAGATGGGCGATTCGCATGTAGGATTGCAAGCTCGCTTGATGTCACAAGCACTTCGGAAGTTGAGTGGAGCGATTAACAAGTCAAAGACGATCGCGATTTTCATCAATCAAATCCGCGAAAAAGTCGGTGTGATGTTTGGAAATCCAGAGACGACGACAGGTGGGAGAGCACTAAAGTTTTACTCGACAATACGCCTTGAAGTGAGACGTGGTGAATCGCTTAAGCAGGGAAATGATCTGGTAGGAAGTCGCACGAAGATTAAAGTTGTGAAAAATAAAGTGGCACCGCCATTTAAACAAGTTGAAGTAGATATTATGTTTGGTGAAGGAATTTCTCGCGTAGGAAGTATCGTCGATCTTGGCACAGAATTAGACATTATTCAAAAGAGCGGCGCTTGGTATTCCTATGGAGAAGAGCGATTGGGTCAAGGCAAAGAGAATGCAAAACAATATCTAAAGGATCACGCAGATGTTGCGGCGCGAATCGAAGCAAAAATCCGCGATTTGACAATTACGTCTGGATTAACAGCTCCAGTTGCTTTTGGCAATGATCAGGTTGATGATGAAGAGTTTGAGTTTGAAGAATAGACTGTAGGGTCGGGATGATCAAAATGGTGGAACTGCATGTTCGGAAGATGATAAAAGATCCCGACAGCCCATGGCGCACATTTTTGAAATTAGAAGATGGGACTGTTGTCGGTCCATATTTAGTGACGAGTGCAGAGCGTGTAGGTGTACAGATTGGAAGTGTATACGATGAAGTTGTAAGAGTAGCGCTTTCTCATGCAGACGCGTTGCAACTTGCAATTGAAGATGCAGTGAGTTACCTAAAGCGAAAGGCGCGAACCGAATCTGAGGTTTTTCGCTATCTAACGAAGAAGTGTCAATATGATGAGTCGATTGCTTTAGAAACGCTCGATTGGTTGAAACAGTATCGTGCAATCGACGATGGTGAATTCATCCGCATAGCGGTCTCTACTGCACAAAATGTGTCTAGTTCCCCGAGTAAACGCGCGCTAACTGCAAAAATGCGAAGGCGGGGGATTGCTAAGGAGCAGATTGCAAAAGTTTTGCAAACACATGACTATGATGAGTTTAAAGGTGCTTTGCAAGTAGCGAGGAGAAAACTTGATCACATTGAACGCAAGTTAGAGAAAGAGGCAGTACCTCTGGGGGATCGAGAACGCAAAAAAAAGGCGTTATTAGGAGCATTTTTAGGTAGAAAGGGATACTCTTCCGCGACGATACATAAAGTGTTTGACCATCTCCTAGACTAGCGGGACGCGTTTTTGGTTGACAGGGATTGGCATGTGCCGTATACTTTAATATGCGTATACCTGCTGTTTTTGAAAAGTGATGAATAACGGTTGAAAATGTTGCATTCAGTATTTGACTAAAACTGAATGTTACTCAGCGTCCCTCTCGGATACGGGTGGGAGGCAGATGAAAAAATGATATCCTCCAGTATGTTCATCGTTGCGATTCTTGTTACAGCTGCAGTGGTGGGCGGAGGGATGCTGTTCTGGATACGAGCTCGTAGCAAATCTGTGGAGATGTCCTTAGCAGGCGCGCGAGCGCAAGCGGAACAAATTGTAGAGTCTGCGAAGAAGACCGCAGAAAGTAAGATTAAGGAAGCTGTTTTAGAGGCCAAAGAAGAGGGCCATCGCATTCGAAACGACGCGGAGCGAGAGCTTCGCGAACGGCGGATGGAAGTTCAACGTTTAGAACGTCGTTTATTGCAAAAAGAAGAAGCGTTAGATCGCAAGGCAGAGTCACTCGAAAAACGATTAGAGACGTTAGCTACTGAGGAAAAAGCGGTTGAGGAATTAAAGTTCCAGCTTGAAGAATCGGTAAGACGGCAATCTGAAGAATTACAGATGATTTCGGGACTAACGGTTAGTGAAGCAAGACAGTTGATTTTAGCTCAGGTGCGTTCTGAATGTAAGCATGATGCAGCACAGCTTATGAAAGAGATTGAGCAACAAGCTAAAGAAGAAGCGGATCGCAAAGCGAAAGAGATTATTGCAACGGCAATTCAGCGTTGTGCTGCAGACCATGTGGCAGAAACAACTGTATCTGTTGTTGCTTTGCCAAGCGATGAAATGAAGGGTCGCATCATCGGTCGCGAAGGTAGAAATATTCGTACCTTAGAGACGTTGACTGGCGTTGATTTGATCATTGACGATACACCGGAAGCTGTTATATTGTCTGGGTTTGATCCAATTCGCCGAGAAATTGCTCGAATTGCGCTTGAGAAGTTGGTTGCTGATGGTCGCATCCATCCCGCTCGCATTGAAGAAATGGTGGAAAAAGCTCGTCGTGAAGTGGATGAAAGAATCCGCGAAGAAGGCGAGCAAGCTACTTTTGAGACTGGGATTCATGGTATGCACCCAGACTTAGTAAAGGTACTTGGCCGATTGAAATATCGCACAAGTTATGGGCAGAATGTGCTGAAACATTCAATTGAGGTTGCCCACTTAGCTGGGTTGATGGCGGCTGAATTAGGCCTAGATGTGAACTTGGCCAAGCGCGGTGGATTATTGCATGATGTCGGAAAAGCGATTACGCATGAAGTAGAAGGCTCACATGTGGAGATTGGTGTCGAATTGGCTAAAAAGTATAGAGAACATCCTGTTGTGATCAATTCCATTGCGGCACATCATGGAGATGTTGAATATACCTCTCCGATCTCAGTATTGGTGGGCGCAGCAGATGCATTGTCTGCTGCGCGACCGGGAGCGAGAAGAGAGTCATTAGACGTATATTTAAAGCGATTAGAAAGGCTTGAAGAAATTGCATGCTCGTTTAGTGGCGTGGACAAGTCTTATGCGATTCAGGCAGGTAGAGAGATTCGGATTATTGTTAAACCCGAGCAGGTTGATGACGCTGAGTCGATCCGGGTGGCGAAAGAAATCTCGAAACGCATTGAGAGTGAACTCGACTATCCTGGTCAGATTAAGGTTACCGTCATTCGCGAGACAAGGGCAGTAGAATACGCAAAATAGGGCGGCCTCTAAGGCTGCTTTATTTTTCTTGTCCGCTAACTTGTGTAGGAACGTGGATAAAACACTAAATCGTACGGGGCGCAAGCGGGAGCGTGGTGTCGTGAAAATTCTCTTTATTGGCGATGTGACTGGAAAACCAGGTTTGCTTTTTGTAAAAGATAGACTACCTCAGCTGATTTCAGAATTCCATCCAGATCTTGTGATTGCGAATGCTGAAAATTCAGCGGTGAATGGACGGGGAATTACGGCTTCTAGTGTTGAATATTTATATGACTGCGGTGTCGAAATTTTAACACTTGGCAATCATGTCTGGGACCAGCGTGAAGCACTCGGAGTGATTCAAGCGGATGAGCGCATCGTGCGTCCGGCGAACTTGCCGCCCGGTGTACCTGGGCGAGGGTATACGGTATGTCGCGTGGCTGGACGGTCAGTGGCGATTATTAGTCTAATCGGCCGTACCTTCATGGGACTCGCAGATTGTCCATTTCGTGCGATAGATCAAATTTTTTCGCAGTTAGATCCTGCAATTAAGCACATTTTTATCGATTTTCACGGAGAAGCGACATCAGAAAAGTTGGCGCTCGGATTTTATGTGGATGGTCGGGCTTCTGTGGTTGTAGGTACACATACGCATGTTCAGACTGCAGATGAACGAATTTTGCCTAAAGGAACAGGGTATCTGACAGATGTAGGGATGACTGGACCACGTGATGGTATTCTTGGTATGAAACGTGAGGTAGTCATTCGTCGATTTCTTGACCAAATGCCAGCACGTTTTGAAGTGGCTGACGGCCCGCGCCAGTTTTCTGCAGTATTGGCTGTGCTAGACGATCAGGGGAGTGCGCGTTCGATGGAGAGAATCTACATTGCCGAATAGAAATTGACTCCTTAGCATCTGGTTAAAGATACGGAAGTTCTAAAGATCGCAAAGGTTGTAAATCAGTGGGGGGATTTTATGTATCGGGGAAAATTTATTGTAGATGGTCACGCCGATATTCTCTACCGGATGGGGAAAGAGAAGTTGTCTTTTTATGATGATAACGCGTTACATCAAAATTATAAGCACTTGCGGCAAAGTGGTGTGGATGTCCAGGTGTTTGTCACTTTTATTGAACCTGAGATCACAGCTTCAGAGCAATTATTCGCTGTTTTCGATTCACTGGATCGTTTTCATCGAGAAGTTGAACGTGCCGATGCGGTTCAAGCAGTCTATACAGTAGCTGAACTGCATCGTGTATTGCAGAGCGGGCGCAAGGCAGCAATTCTCTCACTCGAAGGTGCTGATGCGTTGAATGGACGGATAAGCGTGTTACACGCGTTGTTTCAATCGGGGATTCGACTGATGGGGCTCACTTGGAATGGGGCAAACTGTGTGGCAGATGGTGTTGGGGAAGGACGAGGTGCCGGCCTAACACAGTTTGGGAGAGAAGTCGTCAAGACGATGCGTTCGCTTGGAATGATTGTCGATGTTTCTCATCTAGCAGCGCGTGGCGTATGGGATGTGCTTGATTTGTACGATGGTCCTGTAGTAGCTTCTCACAGTAATGCGATGTCGGTGTTCGCACATCGTCGCAATCTGACAGATGATCAGATTCGTGCGATCGCAGCTTCTGGCGGAGTGATCGGGGCTACATTTGTCCCTGCTTTTATTGGGGCAAGTGACGTCTTGACAATCGAGGATTTAATAAAGCATATCGATCACCTGTTAACTGTGGCAGGGGAGGATGCAGTGGCTCTAGGATCGGATTTTGATGGAATTGAATCAACACTTGTAGATCTTCGCAACGGTAGTGACTATACAGGGCTTTTGGAAAAGATAGAACTCCGCTATGGAGAAAATGTGTTTTCCAAAATTGCAGGGGGCAACTGGTTGCGAGTGTTTGAACAGGTCTTGCCAAAGTTTTGATCACCAATCAGAGGTCTTGTTTTATTGGATTTGTTTTTACAGGTGGGCGCTCAAAATGGGCGCCCTTTTTCGTGTCCGAAGCATCCCTTTTCGCATACGATGTGATGACTGTGGGCGTGGGCGAGAAGGAGAAGCGGTTGTACTCTCACCAAAAGAGCGCGATTGGCATACTGATGAAAGTACAGAAATCGGGCTGGACTTTTCTCACGGTTTTGTTCTCGCCCAACTGAAACGATGCACTAATCCAGAGGAGGTCACAGCGTGATGCTCGCAAAAGATACCGGATGTCGCGAGATCATCACTAGCGCCGTATGTGGCAAAGGGAGCAAATATGCTCAGTCCACGTATACCATTCGTCCTGCGAATCGACCCACGACGATTGGCGGTTGCTGGGTGATGAATCATTCCTGCGAAGCCACATTGGCAGGAGATACGATTGAAGTCCATGGACGATTTGATATTAACGTATGGTATTCATACAACGGCAACAGTGAAACGGCGGTTGCCAAGGATACAGTGCCTTACGTTGAACACATCGCCCTGCAAGATCTAGATCCCCACTGCTTTCATGACGATCTGGCCGTAACTGTAAAAATGGTTCAGCAACCGAATTGCCTAGATGCAACCATCGTGGATGGCGGTGCAGAAATTGCTGTACGCGTGGAACTCGAATTAGCTGTTGAGGTGGTTGGCCGTACGAAAATCTGGGTGTTGACGTGTGAGCCTACCGATAAAAAGGAAAGTTTCGAAGATGAAAGTTCACTAGAGGATGACTCTCGTTTGTAGATCACCCGCACATCCATGGTTTATCAACTTGCGGGGCGCAGTGCGCCCCTTTTTGTGTGAGGTGCGGTCTGATGGAACGATTCTCGAGAAAAAACAGGAGTAACGCAAAAGCACGGTCAAGGCGTTTGAATATAAGGCCAGGGGAATTAGCGAAACGATCGAATTTACAAGCGATCGCATTTGGTTTGCGTTCCGTCACTGTGGATGCGGACGCCTTGTTGCGCCCTGCTTTTGCGAAAAAGGCAGAGCGTTTCTTGCGTTTACCTCCGTATCGCATTCACGCGAAATGGGAAGAGGGTACACTGCGATTCGGGCCTAGTATTGCGGTCTATGCACTTCCAGGCAAAAGTAGTGCCTTTGGAGCGCAAACTCAATTGTTCAAAGAGATGGCGCTACTTGCAAAGAAGCAGGGGATTGATCTATTTGTCTTAACTCCAGGACATCTGCAGTATGAACAGAGACAGTCTTTTGGCTATCGCTATCATTCTAAGCAGCGCAAATGGCGCATGGAAGTTTGTCCATGGCCAGATTTTGTTTGGCGTCGCACTGTCTATCGTCCTTTGCGTTTACAGAATCTTATGGATGTAGATGAAAAATTACTTGGTCAGACTTCTGTAGTTGGAACATTGCCGCGCGATCAGAGTGAAAAGTGGATCTTACATGTGCTTTTGTCGCAATTTCCAAGTATGTTTCCGTTTCTGTTACCGACTTTGCTTGTGCAAACACCGCATGATCTTGTCAATGCCGTCCGCCAGTTAGGAGATGTCTATTTAAAACCTGTTCGCGGTACACAGGGTCAGCAGATTGTGCGTATTGCTTCACTAGCTTCTGGATATGTGGTACAGCGTGCGCAAGGACGCTTAGTCCACAATGCACAAGGAGAAATTTTAGCGACAGATTATGATCTTCAGAGTCGTTTTGGCCGCTTGGCAGTTACTTCTCCTTTTATCGCACAGCGCACCGTGGATATGATGCGCACGATCTACGACGAACCGTTTGATATGCGCTATTTAATACAAGCTTCAATAGAAAATGGCGGGAATCCAATCTGTACAGGCATTGTGGCACGCGTCGCGCAAAGCGAAGCGATTACGACAAATCTTCATACTGGTGCGGTGCCCTTTCGCTTGAGTGAGTTGCAAGATCGCATTCCCCCGCGTTTACTCCCTTTCTTTCAGCAGGCTGTAGAACGAGGTAAACAGGCTGCTTTGTCAGCTTTTTCTGCGGTGTCCACACAACATAAAGAATTGGCGGAACTTGGGGTAGATATCGCATTTGACCGCAATGGGAGAGTTTTTGTTTTGGAAGTGAATCCATGTCCTGGTCGTCAAATGTTTCGGCGTATTGATCCACAAATCAGGCGTTTATCACTTCAGCGGATTCTTGAATATGCTGTGTTTAGCACCGGATTTTTGCGCAGCGTGAAAGGGGCTGACCCGAGGTGATATCACAATCGCCCGCATCGCTGTGTGGAGTAGCGCGCGAGGAACGCGTTCCGCTCATTGGCATTATGGCGAGGCCGCACGCTGTCAATGGGATTTTTCAAGGAAAACAAGGGCCGCTGTTATTGCGTTATTTAGAGGCAGCGGCTCGGGAAAATGCTTTTGCGTGCGTGTTTGATCCAGTTGATCTCGATGTGGAACGTCAGCGATTGCGCGGTTATGTGCTTAGCAAACGGACAATTGCAGGTGAGCGTCGCGTTGAGTTTTTGGATTTAGGGATTCCACTTGTCATCTATGATCAGATCGCATCGCGACGCTATGATCGCTCAAAATCCTGCACTGCAGCGCGTGAATATTTAAAGCAGACTTCTGTCATTTTTAATGATGGATATTTTGACAAATGGGAAGTGCACACCTGGTTAGGAGCTTATGCGCGGTTGCGTCCGCATTTGCCACACACTGCACTCATGACAAGCCAAGATACGTTGCGTATGTTTTTACACGCGCATGAGACTGTGTTTGTAAAGCCGATTCACGGCAGTTTGGGAATTGGAATTGTGCATATTGAACAGAGCGGTGAGTGCTATGAAGCTGTGTTGCGCACGAAGCAAGGCTTACTTCATGCGGGTGTGAAGTGTGACGCAAAATCATTGTATCAACACTTTAAACCGCGCTTTCGGCGGGCATTACACATTGTGCAAGAAGGGATTCCACTTGCTCGATGGGATGGGCGACCGTTTGATATTCGCTTATTGATGCAAAAGAATCACAAAGGACAATGGAAGCGAACAAAGGTGTACCTTCGAGTAGCAGCAAAAGGGGATTTCACTTCCAATTTGACAACAGGGGGGCAAGCACTCCCACTTTCAGCGCTTGAGGAAGAATCGGGATTGAATGTAACAAAACTGAAACGAGAAATTTTGCAATTAGAGAAGTTAATTCCTGCATGTATTGAGGCACAATCTGGTCGAATGCTGGGTGAGATGGGCATCGATCTTGGCGTGAGTCAAACGGGGCAGATTTATGTAATTGAAGTGAATTCAAAACCTTGGAAAACAGCGATGACTCTCTCAGGTTCTGAACAGCTTGTCGATTTGTCATTCCTGCGACCGATTCGCTTCGCGCTTTGGCTTGCGAGTGCCAGACAGAGGTGAAGGGAGGCGCCGTGCATTGTGACATACTATTTGCTCCACAGCGGTCAAATGTCAGCAGAGCGTTTGGCCGCAGAAGTGCCAAGATTAGTAGCGACAGAGGAACTGCGATACGTAGGGCCAGAAGATGTAGTCATCCGTTTTGGGAACACAGAAGATCCTGATCGGGGCAGATGGACGATTAACCGTCGAGAGTCCTTACTTGTCGCTGACTCGCGGCGCGCATTGTTAAAGACGTTGCGTAGAGCTGGGGTACATTGTCCGCGATTTACCAATCGTGATGAGGAAGCGGAAACGCGGAATCAACTGATTCGGCATTATCGTGTGCCTGTTTTTAATTTGCGCGCATTGACTTGCTTTCGGACAGAAGGAAGAATGGTTTGGCTGAGCAAGCGCATCAATCAGATTCAAGACCACTTTTCAGAAGTAGGACTAGAGGCGGATGAAGAGACGCGCAAAGTTAGCTTGCTTGCTGTACGTGCGATGCATGCGGTGGGCTTAGAATTTGGCCTTGTAAGTATTGGCATTGGGCAAAAAGGACGTCCAATTGTCCTTGATATTTCAGCAACCCCAGTATGTAAAGGACGGTTATTGCGTCTGTTTGCTACAGCGATTGAAGATTTTATTGCTGTCGATGAGCAAATTTCACAGGGCGTGGAAGAAAAGATTTTGCTAGGGACAGATTTAGAATTTATGTTGCGCTCGCGTCAAGGCAAGTTAATTCCCGCTTCTCGCTATTTTCCAATGCGGGGTAAAGTGGGATGCGATGATCGAACGCTAGCTGGTAATCGGGCACTTCGCCCACTCGCAGAAATTCGTCCGCAACCTGCAGAAACTCCCGAAGTGTTGTGTAAAAATATTGAATTGGCTTTGCGTGAAGCACAAAAATTCGCTCCTGCAGCGCACCCCGAATGGGTGGCGGGGAGTGCACCCTTTGAACATTTTCCAATAGGCGGCCATCTCCATTTTAGTGGAGTTCCATATACGGCGCGCATTGTCAATTTGCTTGATGCTTACGTAGGGATGCCTCTGATGTTGATTGAAGATCCAATGACTGCAACAAGAAGAAGACCTAAATACGGATTTTTAGGGGATATTCGCCATAAATCATATGGTGGGTTTGAGTATCGTACGCCTGCCAGTTTTTTGGTGGATCCCAATATTGCGCTTGGGGCACTCGCATTAGCTTATGTGATCGCGCATCATCACGCAGAGTTGCCCTATATTGAACTGCATGATGCCAGTCGTTTACGCGCATTTTATCGCAATGATCGCGATTTTTTATTGCCGATTGCTAAAGAAGTGTATGCAAATATAAAGCAGACTTCTAGCTATTTGCCGTATCGTGAAGCGATCGACTTAATTTTTGCAATGATTCAAAGTGACGAGGTTTGGGATGAGTCCGTTGATATTCGCAAAGCTTGGCAGTTGCCGATTCCAATCAAAGCGTCTGGGAAAAAGAAGATCCAGTCCTCTGTACAGGCGAGAGGGGGAGTAAGGGCATGACCAGAAGCCCATTATTTACACTGGCAGTTTTAACAGGGCAGCAAAACGTTCGTTCTCCATACATTCGGGCTCTACTACGCACCGCACAAGTGCAAGGAATCAAAGCGTATCCACTCACGCCTAGTCAATTGTTTTTGTCATCTAATGAAGAATCTTCGTTGCATGTGGTCTACAACCGTATTCCCACCCGCAAAGCAGAGGCATCGCTTGAGGTAAGACGGGCCAAGCAGTGGTTGCAACAACGTGGAATTCCACTTTTTAATCAGCGATTTTTCAATAAGCGCGAGGTGGATCGCGTTTTGCGCAAAGATGAAGAAATAAGAAAAATATTACCTGCTACCATGAGTGATTGGGATACAGCACGCGCACTTTCTTGGCTGGAGGAATATGGGGGTCTCTTCGTCAAGCCAATTGGCGGGAGCTTTGGTGAAGGGATTTGCCGAACGCGCAAAGTCAATGGTTCCTTTCAACTAGAGGTACGCGATCCGGGAGGGGTGCATAAGCTTTCTTTTGTTCGTCCGGAGGAGTGTTTACATGCCTGTTTTACACGCATGGGCAATACGCCGTTCATTGTGCAGGAAGCCATTTCGTTAGCTAGGTACGATGGATGTCCAACGGATTTTCGCGTGCATATTCATCGAGTGGCGAAAGGTCACTGGAAGGTGGCTGGAATCGGAGCAAAAATAGCACATCCAGAAGGGATCACAACACATGTTCACAGTGGTGGCAGGGTCGAAGATGCTGATGTGGTACTACGCAGTTGGTATGGCAGGCAAGCGAATCACGTACGCGAAGAGATTGAACATCTTGCACAGCGTGTCAGCCAGAAATTATCAAATGCATTAGATCCAAGATTGGGTGAACTTGGCCTCGATATTGGGATTGCGCTCGATGGACGGGTTGTACTTTTTGAAGCTAACGCAAAGCCGGGGCGATCAATTTTCTCTCATCCAGCATTGCGCAGTGCTGGACTTTGGTCACGACAAGCGATCTTGCAATATGCGGAGTGGCTCGCTATGCAAAACGTTTCAGTAGGTGTGTTGTGATGGGAGCGAGTAAAGAATATGAACCATTTGGCATTCTGACTGCAAGTCGCGATCCTAAGCGGCTTGGGGGAAACGTCGCACATTTTCGGCGTATTGTTAAGGCAGCCCAAAATCAGGGATTCACATGTAAAATTTATAATTTATGTCCAACCGGGGTGATGGTATATAGAGATGCGGGGAAGGGCAATTTTACGCGAACAGGGTCTGCGATATTGCCAAAGGTTTTATATAATCGCATCCCTACGCGTGATTTGGAAAACCAGTTGTATGTGACAAAAGCAGTAAGGGAACTCCAGGAAGAAGGTCATGTAATCGTCAATCCACATTTTTTGCGCAAAGATCAAATTGCACAGTTGTGGGCAGCAGAGCCTGAACTATCTTCTTACGTTCCGTTTAGTCAAGTGGTACAACGTGATGTGGATATCTTACAGTTTGCAGAACGTTTTCCTGCCTTTTATCTAAAACCTCTTTCAGGGAAAGCGGGCGTTGGCATATACTATGTTGCAATGAACAAAACTCGCTATGAAGTGGTAGAACAAAAAAAAGGGCAGCGAGTGGCACATGGTCATCTGACCCAAGCGCAGTTTGCTTCTTGGATACAGCAACATCATTTTTCTAAACGCTATCTCCAACAGCAAGCAGCACCAGTATTGCTGTATCATGGGAGGCGTTTTGACTTGCGTATGCTTTTGCACAGAGCGCAGAATGAGGACTTTTCTATTACAGGATTAGGGATTCGCGTGGGCCCAGACCAAGGGATTACGACTCATGTGCCAAATGGTGGTGTGATCGCGAACCCTTCTCGCGTTTTGCGAACCCTTTACGGGGATCGCGCGCATGCAGTTGAACAGCGTGCGCGGGCTGTGGCAATTACTGCTGCACAAGCAATTGCCGCAGCGCGCGGGACTTGGCTAGAATTGTCGATTGACATGGGGTTGACTGCTGATGGAATACCTGTGTTGTTTGAGGCAAATGCAAAACCAATGAAGTTTGATGAGCGCGCCATCGAACGCAGAGCGAAAGAGCGATTGGTACACTGTTTGCATACATTTAGCAAATAGTTACTTTATTTACCAGTTGCGTCTTGCGTCGACTCTTGTTATGATAATCATCACCTGCAGTGCACGTACTCGGGACCTTTGTTTTGAACCGTATGTGTTTTAAAGGGAGACAGATCTCCATTTCGTGCTGACATGCCCTCTTTGAAGGGACGTCAAACATCGGAATGCAAGTCGCCCACCTGCGAGAGTGGGTTCATAAAACACACGTTCCATACGGCACATGCGGGTAAGTATGCGTAAATCGAGCAGATGTCGTACGTGTTTATTTTCTATATCGCTAGATCAGGAGGGGGCATGGCTCTCTCCTTTATTGTGTATAAATTGCTGCCTTCAATCGCTTTGTGTACAATAGAAAATATGTGGATTCGGATGATAAGGAAGTGTGAACGTGAGCCATCACATTGACGATATAGGGATGCTGGCTGTACAAGTGAAGCGCCCAGTGATTGAAAAGACAGATTTGCGTGCGCTAACAGACGCCGTTCGTCCTGATTTGGTGGGTGCTTACAAGGGAAAACGCTATATGATCCGCACGTATGGCTGTCAGATGAACGAACATGATACTGAGGTCATGGCCGGACTTTTAGAAATTCTAGGGTATGATTCGACTGAGGATGAAGAATTGGCAGATTTAATTTTATTTAATACATGTGCTGTTCGTGAAAATGCGGAAAACAAGGTATTTGGTGAAGTGGGTCGGATTCGACCGCTTAAGTATCGCAATCCAGAATTGTTGATTGGGGTATGCGGTTGCATGCCACAAGAAAAGGCAGTCCAAGCGAAGATTCGCGAGACGTATCCATGGATTGATCTGGTATTTGGGACGCATAATCTTCACCGTCTCCCAGAATTAGTTGAACAGGCGTATGCAAGTCAAGAGACTGTGATGGAAGTTTGGGACAAGGCACAATTTATGCTTGATGATCTTCCAAAAGTACGCAAAGAGGGCGTGCGGGCGTGGGTGAATATCCAGTATGGTTGCAACAAATTTTGCACCTATTGCATCGTTCCTTACACGCGCGGAAGAGAGCGCAGTCGCACGCTAACAAGCATCGTAGATGAAGTAAAAGGGCTTGTTGCATCAGGATTTAAGGAAATTACGGTTCTTGGACAAAATGTAAATGATTATGGAATCGATCTGGGCAACGCCGATTTTGCGGATTTACTGCGCGCGATTGGACGTGTGGAAGGGATTGAACGCGTGCGCTTTACGACGTCGAATCCGTGGAATTTTACAGATCGCGTGATTGCTGCCATTGCAGAGACTGAGACAGTGTGCGAACATATCCATCTCCCTGTCCAATCTGGTAGTAACGCCGTATTACGCAAAATGAATCGCGGGTATACACGAGAATATTATCTGCAATTAGTCAAAAAAATTCGTGCTGCCATTCCTAACGTTGCACTGACAACAGATATTATTGTCGGCTTCCCTACGGAAACGGAAGAGGATTTTTTACAAACGTTACAACTTATCGAAGAAGTATCTTATGACTCGGCGTATACATTTATCTATTCTCCGCGTACAGGAACGCCTGCTGCTCGCCTTGAAGATCCTGTGCCGTTGGAAGTGAAAAAAGAGCGGTTAAATCGTTTAATGGAGTTGCAAAATAAAATTTCGCGATTACACAATGAGCAATTGATTGGAAAAACACTCGAAGTACTGATTGAGGGAGTAAGTAAAACGAATCCAAATGTTCTCTCCGGACGCACTCGGACTAACAAAATTGTGCTACTTGATGCGCCTAAAGAAGCGATCCATCAAACGGTATTTACGCGTATAGACGCTGCACAGACTTGGACTCTGCGCGGTACGCTCGTGACAAGTGACGTAGAAACAGCTTAATGGCATGAGCTGAAGTCTTGGCTGATTGGTGTTTTGTAGAGGGAGTGAAACTTTTGGCGAAGCGAACGCCTATGATGGAGCAGTACCTAACGATTAAGCAGACGTGTGAAGATGCGCTGCTTTTCTTTCGTTTAGGGGATTTTTACGAATTATTTCTTGAAGATGCCATTTGTGTGAGTGAACTCCTCGACCTTACACTTACAGGTAGGGGAACCGGTGAACAGCGTATGCCGATGTGTGGCGTTCCCTACCATGCTGCAGACACTTACATTAGTCGCTTGGTAACTCTAGGCTATAAAGTTGCGATCTGTGAGCAAGTGGAAGATCCTAAAGAAGCGAAGGGGTTAGTACGGCGTGAAATTATTCGCTTAATTACACCTGGTACAGCTCATGATTATCTCCGTCAAGAAAATTATCGACCGCTCATTGCAACTTTTGGGGTCGTGCATGAAGAGGACTGGACGGGAGCAATCGCTGATGCCTTAACCGGAAATATATGGACTAGAACGGGTGACTTTGAATCACTTTGCAACTGGTTTGATCGAATGCAAGTTGCAGAAGTCATAGGAGATCCGCATAGGTACCCGAATTTCGTGCAACCGTTGCGTGAATATGCACAGCGAGCGGGCATTGTTTACTCGCAATTACCTCGATATGAAGAAGAGGGGCCGGCTGTTGCAGATGAGACTGGAGCGCAGATATTACTTAGGTACTTGGAATATACGAGTAAACGTACGCTTTGCCACATGAAAGCACCAGAGTCGATGAGTGACCATCGTTTTATGGAGCTTTCGGCAAGCACAGTGCGTCACTTAGAAGTGATTCGACCCGTCACGGAAGGTCGTAAGGGAGCTACACTGCTTGAGGCGATTGATTATACATCGAACGCGATGGGGCGGCGGCGACTTCGTGAAATGCTGGAACATCCGTTGCAGGATATTCAGTTGATTGTAGAGCGACAAGAGCGTATCGTGGCGCTGCTTGCCGATGCAGTTGCCCATGCAGATGTACGAGCTTTTTTAAAACAGATGCACGATCTGATTCGAATCATATCTCGTTTGTCTTTTGGACAAGCAACGCCAAGAGATTTGTGGCAACTGGCAGAATCCTTGCGAGTGGTACAACTGCTTCGTGAGCAATTGCAGAGGGAGTCATTGCGCGCTTCGTTTGCGACAATCAGTAAGCGCATGTATGAGTGCGCTGGATTGATAGAACAAATTGAAACACTATTATCTGAGGAAGTGAAAACTGGGAATCAAGAAGGTCAGATCATTCGACCAGGCGCTGATCCGGAAATTGATCATTTACGTGATATCGTAACACAAGGAAGATCTTATATCATGGCGCTAGAACAGAGTGAGCGCATCCGAACAGGGATTAAGTCGTTGAAAATCGGCTATAATCGCGTTTTTGGCTACTATATTGAGATTACGTCAGCCAATCTTCACTTAGTGCCACAAGACTATGAGCGTAAACAAACTCTTGCAAATGGCGAACGCTATGTGACAAAGGAACTGCGTGAGCGTGAACTCGCGATCGCTGAGGCGGGTGAAAAGTTAAGACAACAGGAAGCTGTGCGTATTGCTGAACTCATTGATAGGGCGCAGAAAATGTTGCATCTATTGCAACAAACGGCTGATGCAGTTGCAGATCTTGATGCGATTGTTGGTCTTGCTACAGCGGCGAAGGAAAACCATTATGTGCGTCCAATCGTAGATGATTCCAGTGAATTGCGGATAATTGGGGGACGTCATCCAGTCGTTGAACGACATACGAGGGATGGCTTTATCGAAAATGATACGCAATTAAGTTGTGATCAACATCAGATTGCGTTAATTACAGGACCGAATATGGGTGGAAAAAGCACCTATATGCGTCAAGTCGCTTTGATTGTTTTAATGGCTCAAATCGGTAGTTTTGTTCCGGCTAACGCAGCTCACATTGGCATTGTGGACAAATTATTTACGCGTATTGGCGCATCAGATGACGTATCTGCAGGTCTTAGCACATTTATGGTGGAGATGACAGAAACGGCAGAAATTTTGCGCGGTGCAACAGACCGCAGCTTGCTTGTTTTTGATGAAATCGGGCGAGGAACAGCGACTTATGACGGGATGAGTATCGCAGAAGCGATTGTCGAATATGTGCACGATCATACGCGAGCACGCTCTTTATTTTCAACGCATTACCATGAGCTCACAGAGTTGCCTGCACGCTTGCCGCGCGTATTTAATTTGTCGGTTGCAGTGAAAGAACACGGGGATCAAATCGTTTTTTTGCATCGTGTCGTAAATCGTCCAGCAGATCGCTCATATGGGATTCAAGTCGCACAAAAAGCAGGTTTACCAACGCAAGTGACAGTGCGTGCAAAGCAGATTTTGGGGGTGCTTGAACTCTCACATAAAGAGGCGAACGCATCCCTTGAACAAGTGGCAATCAGTTTTGTTGATCAGACAGTCGATATGTCTTGGCGAGAGTGGATAGAGGAAGTGGCTGACTTGCCGTTAGAAGAATGGTCACCGCGTCAGGCGCTTCATTATTTATTTGAATTGCAGGAACGAATCTTAAAGAAGGGAAACGAGCATGGGAAGAATCCACGTACTTGAGGATCTGGTGGCGAATCAGATTGCGGCAGGGGAAGTAGTGGAGCGTCCTGCAGCTGCTGTAAAAGAGTTGATTGAAAATGCAATTGATGCGGGCGCTAAAAAAATCCAGGTAATCGCGAAGGATGGCGGCTTGACGCTATTAGAAGTTCAGGATGATGGGTCAGGGATTGCGCCAGAGGATGTAAAACTGGCTTTTCTGCGTCATGCGACAAGTAAATTGCGAAATCTAGGCGATCTAAGTAAACTGCGATCGCTAGGCTTTCGCGGGGAGGCGCTACCTTCTATTGCAGCGATCAGCAAGGTTACGTTGCGCACGCGCATTGCAGACGCAGAGGAAGGCGTGCAGGTGCGTTTTGAGGCGGGTCAGCTAGTTGAGCAAACTCCTGTAGGGTGCCCCAAAGGAACGCGCGTCACCGTGCAGGATTTATTTTATAATACGCCTGCTCGCTTAAAGTTTGTGCGTTCTTTACAGACTGAAAATGCGCATATTGTCGATGTTGTTGCACGAGCGGCGATGGCGCGTCCAGATCTTTCATTTCGCGTTCAAATCGATGAGCGTGAGGCATTACATACGCTTGGCGATGGATCTGCCTTTTCCGCTTTTACAGCTATTCAAGGACGAAATTTGGCAAAGGCGGCACTATGGCTCTCTCTGACTTCTCCTGACTATGCACTGGCAGGATTGATCGTCGCTCCTGAATTTGCACGGAAATCGCGCAGTGACATGTGGTTTGCAGTCAATGGACGTCCAATACGCAGTGTTGCCCTTGGGAATGCGGTGCTTGCAGGATATTCTACACTCGTTCCCAAAGGACGATTTCCTGTTGTGGCAATCTCTCTATCTATGAATCCAACATTGATTGATGTGAATGTGCATCCAAGTAAAACAGAGGTGCGCTTTAGTGAAGAACGAGATGTTTGTGCGCTGCTGACAGAAGCTGTGAAACAGACTTTAGAAAAGGGAGTGGCCTCGCCAATCGTACAAAGCCTTCAACAAGACACAGCGAGCGTCATGACTCACACAAAGGAAGGCTCCATTGTGGCTGAGACAAGCTCTGCTAGTACAGGGCGTAGTTTACTTGCTGCAAAGCCAGCCACGTCGTGGTCACAGCAAGTGGTCCATGAGCAAGTAAGTGACAAAAAAGCGATGCAAGTCGCACTTGATTTATTTGGAGTTCACTCAGCTAAGCCAAAAATCATCCCGCATGTGGATCGACAAGTTGCTGACAGCGTAAAAGAGGAGGAGAAATTCCCTTTACATCGCCAGTTGCGTGCAGTGGCACAAGTTTTAAAGCTCGTGATTGTCGCAGAAGACGGAGAGGACATTTATTTGATCGACCAGCACGCTGCCCATGAGCGCGTGCTGTACGAGGCGTTTTTAGGGAAAATACGGCGTCGCGAAAATTACCCACTTCCATTATTGGTTCCACTGACGATCGAATTGCATGCGGCAAAAATTGAGTTACTCATGCAGTATGAGGTGCAAGCTGCGGATTTTGGATTGCGCTTTGAACCGTTTGGGGAAGGGGTAATCCGCGTAACACATGTGCCATCTATTTGGGAAGGGCTTGACATCGCAAAGTTAGCTCACGATGCGATTTATGACTTGTTAGAGGAACGCAAAGTTACCGCATTTCAAAATGAGATTGAAGATAAGGTGATCATGCGCGCTTGTAAGGCAGCCATTAAAGCGAATTCCACGATGAGTCAGATGGAAATGGATGCACTTCTCGAGGCAATGCAAAAATTAGACAATCCATTTACATGTCCGCATGGACGTCCGACCGCGATTCGCATTACACGCAGTCAATTAGAACGTGAATTTAGGCGCACACTGTAAATAGGCATGGTTTATGTAAGGGGGAGGGAAAGGGTGCGAGAACGAAGCATTCCCATTGTATGTTTGGTTGGTCCGACTGCGGTTGGGAAAACGTGGTTAAGCTTAGAAATCGCAGAGCGTCTCCGGGGTGAAATTGTCTCGGCCGATTCGATGCAGGTCTATCGTAAAATGGATATCGGCACAGCCAAGTTGCCATTTGGTGAACGTCGCGGGATTACTCATTATATGATCGATGTGGTAGAGCCGACAGAAGTCTTTACAGCATATGATTATACAACGATGGCGCGCCCTCTCTTGAAGGAGATTTATACACGAGAAAAACTGCCTCTGTTAGTTGGAGGAACAGGTTTATACGTTCGTGCACTCGTCGATCATTTGGATTTTACAAAAGCTGCTAGAGATGAAGTGTTGCGCGATAGGTTGGGGAAAATCGCTGAAGAGCAAGGTGCTGAGATATTGCATGGGCAATTGCAACAACTGGATCCTGATGCCGCTGCGAAGATTCATCCGAATGATCACAAACGTTTAATTCGAGCATTAGAAATTGTCACGTTGACTGGAAAACCCCTTGCAAAAAATTATGATCGTAGAGAATCGCCATTTATACCGCTTTTTATTGGCTTGACCATGGAACGTACAGAACTCTATGCACGCATTGACAAACGAGTCGACGAGATGATTGAAAAGGGTTTGGTGCAGGAAGTGGAAGGCCTTTTAGCTTATGGTTGTACAGCGCAGCACACTTCGATGCAAGCAATTGGTTACAAGGAATTGGTCGAATATATTCATGGGCAGATGAATTTCGAAGATGCCGTAGCCAAGATTAAACAGGCCAGTCGACGATATGCTAAGCGGCAACTGTCATGGTTTCGAGCAGATCCCCGCATTCAGTGGTATACTTTTGCAGAAGGTGATATGATACAATCGATTTCTGATCTACTTGATCAGATCCAACACCACATGGCCGCTTATCGATGATTGAAAGCGGTGATGCGTAAAGAAGCACACCTTAAAC
Source organism: Sulfoacidibacillus thermotolerans (assembly GCF_003144315.1). Classification (GTDB taxonomy): domain Bacteria; phylum Bacillota; class Bacilli; order Alicyclobacillales; family SLC66; genus Sulfoacidibacillus; species Sulfoacidibacillus thermotolerans. The sequence goes on from NZ_MPDK01000005.1 coordinate 135,039, forward strand.
TTATTTGCAGTGCGTGAGTCAGGGTACATCGTGTACTTGGGGGGCAATTTTGTGACGACAAATAAATTGGCGAATATTCAGGATAACTTCTTAAACCAGATTCGCAAAGAGAGCATTCCTGTTGTAGTCTATCTGGTCAATGGTTTTCAGATTCGCGGAGTAGTCAAAGCGTTTGACAACTTTACCGTGGTGATTGAGTCGGAAGGTAAGCAGCAGTTAATCTACAAACATGCGGTTTCTACGTTTACTCCTAGTCGCAATGTGCGCTATGAAGGAGAAACTCAGGCATAATGGCAGTAAGTTCAAAAGGATTTCATGGTGTAACGTACTTGCGTCAGACGTCTCCCGCCTGTCAGGCGGTGAGATGGACGACGCACGTTTTATCTATATGAAATTTGATCGCCAGGGATAAAACTCTTGACACGAACTCTAACACGTGCTATATTATCAATTGTTGTGGCTGATAGGCCAGCGTAGCTCAGCAGGTAGAGCAACTGACTTGTAATCAGTAGGTCGCAGGTTCGATTCCTGTCGCTGGCTCCATCTGGAGGGGTACCAAAGTGGCCAACTGGGGCGGACTGTAAATCCGTTGCGAAAGCTTCGTAGGTTCGAATCCTACCCCCTCCACCAGAAAATTTACTACATAAGACAACAGGGCGTTAGTTGTTTATTTAACTAATGCCTTGTTGTCTTTATTTGTCACGGGTTTTATCGAGTAAGCAATAATAAGGCAATTGAGATCACAGAAAAAGCGAGGGATACGAGATAAATCAAACTGACTGTCTGTAGTTGAGAAAATCCAGCTGCCATTAGTCGATAATGACCATGACTGCGATCGGCTTTATACACAGGACGATGTTCTAACATGCGGCGAATGACGACATAAATTGCGTCAAAAATAGGTACGCCTAAAGCAAAAATGGGGACCAAAATAGAAATCGCGGTGGCTGATTTAAAAGCGCCCGTAACCGCGATTGCAGCAAGTACATAGCCTACGAACGTGGATCCTGCATCTCCCATGATAATGCGAGCGGGATAGAAATTAAAACGCAAAAATGCGAGTGTGACGCCAATGAGCGATGCTGCTGAAAGGGCAGATGAGACATCTCCTTTAACGAGCGAAGCAATTAATAGCGTGGCGCTTGCGAAGATTGCAATCCCGCCTGCAAGGCCATCTAAGCCGTCTAGGAAGTTAAATACATTGACAATGCCTGTAATCCAAAAAACAGTGAGAAAATCTGCGAGCCAATGTGGAAATGTAAAGTAATATGCGGGGTGAAAAGGATCTTGGACGCCCCGAATGACGCCTCCACAGTAGATGAGAAGAAATGCTGCAAGTATTTGAATGAAAAATTTTGGCCAGGCAGGGAAATCTCGTTTGCGTGTTTTTGCGTAATCATCTACCATGCCAATAGCAAACATCACCGTTGCCCCTGTGATCATTCCGAGAAAGGGCTTATCCAATCGCAGAGCAAAAAGAAAATGGTGAACTGCGATTGTCACTGTGATAAATCCGATGATCATGGCGGCTCCGCCAAGCATCGGCAATGGGGCTTTGTGCACTTTGCGTTCGGTCGGCATATCGACAAAGCCTGTATGCAAGGCAAGGTGGCGCATCAGGGGGACTAGGAAGTAGACAAGTCCAAAGGACAGACTAAATGCAATGAAATCGGCGGACAAAGAAGTTGCCCCCTAAGCTTATAAAAGTAGATGCATATATAATCCATTAGATTATAGTAAATTACAGGTGGCGTCGTCAATCTGACAGATTTGCCAAAAGGTCAAGAAGAAATTTATATGCGGAGGAACAAAAAAACCCTTGACTTTGTATTTGTCATCAGTGTATATTGATAAAGCATTATTTCACTGGGTTTCGAACTACTACATAGGGGCGTAGTTCAGCTGGTAGAACGGCGGTCTCCAAAACCGCATGTCGTGGGTTCGAATCCTGCCGCCCCTGCCAGTGGTTGAGATATGGTGGGCGTGGCGAAGCGGTCAACGCACCGGATTGTGGCTCCGGCACTCGTGGGTTCGAATCCCATCGCTCACCCCAGTTGGGGAGTAGCCAAGTGGTAAGGCAACGGACTTTGACTCCGTCATTCGTAGGTTCGATCCCTACCTCCCCAGCCACTATCTTTACAATTGAGCCATTAGCTCAGTCGGTAGAGCACCTGACTTTTAATCAGGGTGTCGCTGGTTCGAGTCCAGCATGGCTCACCAGATACGTTTGCGGGTGTGGCGGAATTGGCAGACGCACCAGACTTAGGATCTGGCGGGTAACCGTGGGGGTTCGAGTCCCTTCACCCGCACCATGCAACTCATTTTACTATCTCGACGGAGTTTAGCGCAGTTTGGTAGCGCGCCTGCCTTGGGAGCAGGAGGTCACAGGTTCAAATCCTGTAACTCCGACCACAAAAAAGCCTGATATATCAAGGAAAACGAATGGTAAGCTGGATACAGCCTACCATTTTTGTTTGCCGATGATCTAGTTTTGATCTAGTGAACGAGTATGTGATCCAAAATCGTAGATTCTGCTACCATATATACCGTTAATTAACACTCTGTTCGTTATGCGTTTTGCTCATCTTTTTTCGTTCATCGGCCATTGCCTGTGATAACCGATTTACACTTGCTTTTGTACGTGATGGTGTGGTGTGCAAATAGCGATTGACGGTCATGCTGGTGTTCGCGTGGCCTAGTCGATCTGATATTTCCTTGATCGTTGCGCCTTCTGCCATGAGCATTGAGCCGTGAGTGTGGCGAAGATCGTACAAGCGAATTTTGGGCAGTTCGGCAGCTTGCAGAACATTGGTCAGGTGTTTCCTCACTCTTGAAACGTCGATTGGATTGCCAATTTGATTGGTGAATACTAAATCGTTGTTGATCCATTCGGCGCCAAGCATCGAACGTGCCCGTGATTGTTCTTGTTTGAGATTACGAAGGATGGTGAGTAGATCATTGGGTAGATCAAGGTTGCGGCGGCTCGTTGTGGTTTTTAGGTCGGCAAATTCCCATCCACCACCAGGTAAGTGTTTGACAGATCGTACAATGGAAACAGTTCCGTGATTTAAGTCAACATCCTCCCATTTAAGTCCAAACACTTCCTCTGGTCTAGTTCCTGTAAGTAAAAGAAATGCAAGAATGGGATAATAGGAATCGTGTTGAGCGTGGTCAAGAAATACGACTGCTTGTTCAATGGTTAGAAATGGGCGTTGCTCTGCTCGATCTTTTAGCTTAGTGACAGCATCCATTGGATTTTTGATTAAATAGCCTAGATCCACTGCCTTACGAAAAGCTTTTTTCATGAGATTATAGACCATAACGGCGGTTCTGGTTTTACGTTGCTCGATGGCCAAACGATTGATCACCTTTTGACAGTCCATTGCGTTTAGGGTATTCATGCGTTTTTGACCAATGAATGGAATAACATGATTGGTCAAGCGCAACTCATCCTCATAATAAGTGTTTTTCGTGACTTCCGGCTTCTGATAAGTTGCGAGCCAATCTCTCAAATAGTCCTCGACTTTTGTTTTGCTGGCTGTGATTGTTTCGCCGTGGGATTTTGCATTCTCAAGCTTGGCGGCTTCCAATTCGGCTTTACGTCTTGTGCCGTGAAAAGTGAAACCTTTCTGTCGGCCATCCACAAATATGCGAATATACCAAATTTCTTTTCCTTGGTTGTCCACACCTCGGTAAGTGAAGGTGGCTATTTTGTATTCCTCCTAGCTAGATTGTATCAGAAAGGTTTTTTCTCTTATCCGTATGAATCGAAAAAAGCGGCGTTTGGCTTTAATTGTCCTCGCACTATTACGAAAGAATGCATACTTGCAAATTCATCATTAACGTAGACATGACAGGACCATGAACCTTCAGGAATTTCCCTGGATATTCTTAATGCATTAAAGGATACTTTTTTTCCTTTAAATCTATAAGGGCGTGAGGTAATCCATTGGGTTTGCTTAGCGCTACACCATTCAACAGTTACAACAGCTGACATCTCGTTCGAGGATGGGGAAATAAGTTCGAAAGAGAGTATGACCATAGGATTTTCATCAGTGAAAATATTTGTTAATTCCTCAGCAATTCCTTGAGCATTAACTTTTGTACATAAAACGGACTTGATAAAAATTTGATTACTGATATCTTTTTGAACAGACACAGTCCCATATTCACCATTCTTAAGCAGAAATGATTCATCCGTCCAAGCATCACAAACTCTAAATTTCCCATTCAGTTCAATGGAATAGTAATGAAAAATTTCTGGTGGTGCAACTTGGTAAATATTTAACCGATCAGTTGGAATACCCTCACAAACTAACTTATTAGAAAATTCATCAAAAATGACCCTGACAGATTCTATTTCAGTTTTAAGATTTGGAATATAGATTTCCATCTTTGTTTCACCAAATTCCCAACAAATGTGTTTCAAATACGATCCAACCGATTGAAATTCCGTACCACAATGATTTTGATGCGTCGGTTTTGTCAGTTCCAAAAAATTTGACTAATAACCAAGTACCTATTTTAATTGCAATGTATCCAACAATCGTGGATACTGATGATACAACGATTAACCGAAGCAATTTGCTCCCCCCTCTAGGGCACGTAAGTTAGTGTAAAACTAATTACCCCACCATCCCATATTTTGTCCGAAATGGTCGATAAAATCACCCGCATATGCTAAAGTTGCTGCTCCAACTGCTGCTGCCGCCGCTGCAGGAGCAGCATAGGCGACAACACCTGCTCCTACTTCTCCAACTGCAGCAGTACCCCCATCAATAACTGCCGCATCAAAAACTCCTGCTTTATTAGCTGTATTAATTGAACTTGCTATTTTTCCACCACCAGTAACGGCAGCAGCAATACCGCTAGCAACACTTACAGAATCACGATTGGTTTGATTAAATGCCTTTACTGTAGCACTCCACCAACTCATTTTCTTATCAACTCCAATCAAAATGTATTATAAACCAATCCTACGTGCCCTTTTATAATCTAGCAGTATACGAAAAAAAAGTAAATAATCAGTTGTTTTACATGCTTGTCTAAACACAAATACTTCTTGTGTGCAATTTTTTAGGAATAGCTGGAAGATGCTCCGTGGGGTCGACGTGGCAGAATGAGATGTGGGTGCACTCGGGGTGGCCGAATGCCGGGGCCTCGAAGTGCGCCCACATCTCACCGCAGGGGATTCTGTCCACGTCGGGGGCGCTAACTTGTTAAAAGCCAGAGTGGAACACGTCGGCCTAGATTAAAATTAAACAACCCGTAAACATTTTAATGCAAAACGCAAAAATCAGGTTGTGTTGACCGTGTAACTATTGAGAAAGCAAAAACCATAAAAGTAAAAGTATTCTTGCATTGATTTTTATTACACTCAAAACACCTATAGAGTGAAGGAGGTGTACAAATATGTACGAGGTGCAAGGCGTTCATGAGGATGATAGAATCAAAGAAATGAATCGCATGGGTAAAATTGATGAGTATGCGTATGAATATGCTTGTCGTCCTCGTGCGCTGGCGTTTTTGAATGTACAGAAAAAATATGGTGCGATTGTAGATAGCCATTGCCATAGTATCTTTTGTCCGGTTCATGGTGGCGAAGAACGTGCAGAAATTGCAAAAAACATTACGATGTATGCGAATATGTATCATTTGTATGAGTTTGTGACACTTACCCATTCGTCAGACTTAAAATCTCCAGAAGAAGCAGAACGAGCGTATGATGAGCTAAAGGAACATTTTCAAGCTGTTGTGGAACAGATGAAGAATCTGAAATTTTCATATTACCTTGGAAGAAAAAGGTTTCGTGATAAGAATGCGAAAAAGACGGATGAGCAATATTATCTAAAGTGGTTACGGTGGATCGATCAAGTCATCAGATATGAGTATATCACGAACTTTCGACGTGTAGCACGTTCAGCGATTGCGTTTGCAATTCATAAGCGTCGTCTGATTTTGGATGTACAAGCTGCCTATGCAGAGGTAGATGCTTTTTTAGATGAGAGTTATCAAAACGAGACGGCTCCTGATGTGATTGTAAACCAATTACGAGAGCGGTATGCGTACTTAAAAGGCTATAAAAAGTTGGGGGAAGCGCTGGAAAACGTTCGTTTTAAGGTTGCTGATTATTTTTCACGTCTGAGTGATTATGACGAGTATAAATTTCCTTCTTCTAGTTCAGCGATTTCTCGTTATGTGATGAATGATCTGATTTTAGCTCACAACGAGAACAAAGAAGGGGTGCGTGCTTTAGAAATTGAGAACGAGACAAAAAATCATGTCAACGAGAAGATCACGAAATTCGCTTATATTGGCACGTGGGAAGTGGGAAAAGGCGGTCATTTGCACGTGCATGCGCTCGTTAATTACCCTGTGTTCTCTTATTTTATTGAGAAATCTAGGTTTTCTGGTGAAACGATGCAAGTGTATGATGTGAAAAGCGTGAACCGTTCTGATGCAAACGCACTCTCTGATTATATGGTGAAGTTGGGGCAATATCAGGCGAAAACCGACATAGAGGATATTCAGCGTCTCGCTTCGATCGGCATTTTTGGTCATCGTCATACCGAAAAAGGGGTTGTTAGGGGGAAGTCTGTGTATTTCGTTTCGGATAACGAGATCAAAGTGCACGCCTTCCACAGAATTAAAAAACAGAGTGGATTTGTTTTTGCGGGGTTCACCAAACGTCGAAATATCATAGATAGGATTGGCAATGTTCGTGGGATAGATGTAGAGAGTGAGACGCCCGTTCTCTCCCGCATGATTGACCGCGGTGCTAGTGAAATAGAAATAAAGATGCAATTTAGAGAAGAAGTGGATTCGATTACAGAGAGTTATACTCTTTGGCTTTCCCAAAATGAGAAAGCCAAAGAAATTTGGAAACAGGTTTTGGAGGAATATGAGGATGCTTTCTTTAAAGACATGTGTGAAACTGCGTATACGCATCTTACAAAAGAACAACTTTTTTTTGCTTTGCGAGAAACGCAATATGTAGAGTTCATTAAACGTTATGCCGCCTATCGCGCTGGCTTAGATTGGACGTGGTATGCATATTTCTCTGAAGAGGGGTTTAAAGAGGGCAAAGAGGTTGCGGGAGTTGAATATCTTTCAGGACGATATGATCATGTACCCAAGATAACTAATGAGCAATTGAAAATCATGAACGATGCGCTTTTCCATTCAGAAATTGTGGTGAAGGCAGATGCTGGTTCTGGAAAGACTTTCACGCTAGTTAACTTTCTTAACTATACGCCTTTTGACCCTAAAAAGGTTGCAGTTCTTTCATATACAGCGTCTGTTGCCCAAAAACTACGTAGTGAGTTGGATGCGCGGTATAGTCAATCCGTTCAAACGGTAGATGCTTTTTTGGGGATGCGCCGCCGTGCTAGAAAAACAGTCTATGCTCATAATTTTCATAACGTTGCTTCAGAGATTGAATTGGTGATTATCGACGAATACGAACGTTTGACTCCTGATAAAAAGGCACTTCTTTATATGAGTTTGCCCGAAGATGTCCGGATTTTAAACTTTGGGGATACAAATCAGATTGGCGCATTTGGTCATAAATTTGGTGCTTTGGAAAACTTACCGGGTGTGGAATTGTTTTTTCTGACTAAGAATTTTCGTGTTCGCAAGGGGTTTAAAAATCACGGAGAAGACTTTGTCAAAGATTTTGAGGATCGCAAGGATGAGATTGTACAAGCTGTGTTATCTGGCACAAAAGTACTTGTCAATGTACACAAAATCCGCCGTCTGGTAAATCAATGGGTTTTGGAAGAGTTAGATCGCACAGGCAAGCGTGGAATCAATAGAATTCGTGTTGGCGGTTATATTTTTGCAGAGGGTGATCAAGTTGTAATTAAGCGAAATCGCAAACACAATGATGACGAAAGGTTCAATTCTTTGAATGGTGAAGAAGGTACAATGAAAGTATTTATGGGGGGGCGCGTTCAATATGCGCCGTTTGTCAATGAGTATTATGATGAGGCAATGATTGCTGTAGAGTTGTCAAATGGAAAAGGAATTCGCCTTTTTCGGCATTCTGAGCTACTTCGATACACGGATACAATCCAACATGCATATGCAATCACGATACAATCAAGTCAAGGCAAGGAGTATGAGAATGGAATGGTGTTGTTGGCTCGTACACAGAAAAAAGAGCGAAACAAATATTTTGCTAGTCAAGAAATGTATTATACAGCTATAAGTCGTGCTCGTTCATCGGTAAAGGTGATTACAAATTTGCTAGAAGGTGAGTTTGAGGAATATACAGGAAAAAGCTCAAGCTATGATTATTTGGATGATCGCACGTTAAACGAAAAAGATTTCCATTCTGACCATGCCGTCTTGATTCGTACCATTCGTTATATTGCGAGAGAAAAATTCGCAACTGTTGTATGAGCGTTTTGCAGATTGCTGAGGATAGTCAGGGCAAGGGGTTTTTGGATCAAGTCCTAAATGTGGTGTAATTTCGTTTTCCCTTTGTCGACGGGGTGCCTTGCCTTTTCATCGCCTTCCGACGACTTGAAGCTCTTCCGTTCATCTTGCGATTCGTGTGGCTCCGCCCTTGCATGGATGCGGTTTGGTTTGTCCGGCCAGACGGGACCCAAGCGCAACGTGTTCATTAAGGTTCCGTCTGGATCAGCCAGCGTACCGCATCCTGCAAGGGACGCTGCGCTTTTCGCCTAACCCTGGCCATCCCAAGCGCAAGGTGGAAGCTCTTCATGATGCCTCCGCCTCGACCTTCTGCCTCCATTTCTCCTGCTGCTC
>NZ_MPDK01000050.1 GCF_003144315.1 Sulfoacidibacillus thermotolerans
TCTGCCACTTCACGCAGGATTGCTTTTAACCGCTCTTCCACTTCGCTGGTGAGTACGCGGCGACGATACTTTGGACACCATACGACATGGTATTTGCAAGAGTAGACGACGTTGTGATTGGATTTGTATTCCATATAAGTAGTATATCACAACAATCTATCTAATGAGATTGAAAAGACAAAAGATTCGCCTAGCGGCGAGCGCCTTATATCCCCAGTGCTAAAGCACGGGGCTTTACGGCGCATTCGGTAAAATTGTGTAGGATGAATGCAGAGAAAACTGAACTTCTCCTTCATTTCAACATCATTTCAACAAACTTCTTTGATAAATTCTTGGTATCGTATGGTTAAGAAAATCGCAAGAGAGGATGAGTAAATCATGATGGGATATGGAATGATGGGTGGTTGGGGAGGATTTGGTCTGATTGGGCTCATTTTTCAAATTGCAGCGCTGATTGCGATTGTTTATCTTGTCATGTATGCAGTTCGTTTCTTTTCTGGGAACCATCGTTCTTCACATGCAGACGATGCGCAAAAAATTCTTGCGGAACGTTTTGCCCGCGGGGAAATTTCAGCTGAAGAATACAGATCGATGAAGGAGCAGTTAGATTCCAAATAGAAAATGGGAACGGTGGTACCTTCCCGTTTTCTATTTAAGTAGGTGCTTTCTTTGAGCTGTTTTGAGGAAAAACCACAAGGCGACACTGACGTACAGAATATAGAGTGCAATTTGGAGACTGGTGGGGCTTTCGGAGTATCCAAAAAAGGAGTGGAGGATATCCCCTAATGTGCTGTTTTCGCTGAGAACTGTGGCAGTACTCCAGAGTTTTTGTTGTCCAATTGGGAGCCAGCCAAGTTGTTGAAATGCTTCGACACCGTCAGCAAGTAGACCTGCAGCAAACAACATAAGCAGCGCTCCCATGATCGCAAAAAAGGATTTTAATTGAATACGTCGACCTAAGATGTAAATGAAATAACTCAGAGAGAGACCCGCTGCGATCCCAAGTCCAGCCCCCATTGCAAGGAGTAGAGGATTGGCGTGAAATGCGATGGCAATCATAAATACGACGGTTTCCAACCCTTCACGACCTACAGTTAAGAAAGCAATGAAAGCGATGGCGAAGATGGAGCCGCTAGTAAGTGCAACTTGCATCTTAGCATGTAAATGCGCTTTTAGGTTGCGGCTCTGTTTTTTCATCCAAAAGGTCATGTAGGTGAGGACGGCCGCTGCGATGAAGTAGGTAGCCCCTTCGATTTCATTTTGTAAGTTAGATCCATCGTAATTGCGCAGTGTGGTAAATACGATCCAGCCTCCAACAAAGGCTGTAGCAATGGCTACGCCAATCCCTATCCACACGTCTTTAAAACGATCATGCCTGCCAATTTGTTTTAAATAGGCGAGCATGATTGAACAAATCATCGATGCCTCTAGAGATTCGCGAAAAAAGATAAGAAATGACGCTAACAAGTGATCACCTTCTGGGTTAGGGAGTTGTTCAGTCCGAATCACGACGGATATAGTCAACATTATACCGTATGCTATACTGATAGACAGACCTCATTTCTCGTGGCAAAGAAATTTTTTGGTCAATCTAATCGGTAAGGAGTATGGCTATGTCTTCTGTTCTTCCAACACCAAGGCTGCGTCAGCCACTCTTACAACAATGGCTGACGCATCCCTATCGAGAACCAATTATCATTGGCGTCCTCTCTTTGGTGATCGGCGTAATCGGGGGGCTTGGTGCAATTTTATTTCGTGCGATGATCCATCTTTTTGCTACATGGTTTACACTCATACCGGTGGCTCATTCTCCACTGCGTGCACTTATTCCCGCGGTGGGGTTGCTGTTTGTAGGGTTTATTACCCATTTTTTTGCTCGTGAAGTAAAAGGCCATGGTGTTCCACAGTTGTTGGAGTCATTGGCTTTACGCGGTGGGAAGATCCGGCCGCGAGTGGCGTTTTTCGGAATTTTAGCTCCGGCCATCACACTAGGCGCGGGTGGGTCAGTGGGGCGAGAGGGGCCGATTGCGCTCATTGGTGGAGCATTTGGTTCGATCCTCGGTCAGAAGCTGCGTTTATCGGATAAATATATTTCATTGTTGTTAGCATGCGGTGCAGCAGCTGGAATTGCAGCGACTTTTAATGCGCCGATTGCTGGGGGCTTCTTTGGTTTAGAGGTGATTCTTGGGAGTTACGCGATGGGGGCAGTCATGCCTGTTTTCCTTTCTGCTGTTACTGGCTCTACAATTTTTGATGCGATCATGGGGAACCATCCCGTCTTGCAGACGATTCCTTATCCAGTCATTCACCCAATTGCTCTCGTCTTTATGATTCTTCTCGGTTTACTTGCTGGCGTGTTAGGGATTGCCTATTCAAAAGGACTGACTTTTTCTGAAGATTTACTAGAACGCTGGGATGTCCCCTTTTGGATTAAGAATATTGCAGGTGGTGCGTTAGTTGGGGTGCTTGGTTTGTTGGCTCCACAGGTGCTCGGCGTCGGATACCCATCGATTCACTTAGCTCTAGGGGGTCAGTTGGCGATTGGCACCATTCTCCTTCTGTTTATCTTAAAATATGTGGCGACTCTCACGACTGTGGGATCGGGAGGTTCTGGTGGCGTATTTGCCCCCTCCTTATTTCTGGGCGCAATGCTAGGCGCCTTGTATGGAGATCTCCTGCAATTAATTGTCCCGGGACTTATTCCTCATCCTGAAATTTATGCGATTGCTGGCATGGGAGCGATTTTCGCTGCTGCAGCGCAAGCACCTTTTGTAGCGATTACCATTTTACTTGAAGTGACTGGGGATTACCAGTTGACTCCTGTTGTCATGGCAGCGTGTGTGACGGCATTTGTAGTTCATGGTTTACTTACACGTGACTCGATGTACACGGTAAAACTATCGCGACGGGGTATCCATATCTTGCGCGGGAATGAAGTGCGTCCTACGGAACGAATCTCTGTACAACAAGCTATGGAACCAGTCGGATTGCATTTTTCACCTGAGGATACCTTGGAAGATGCGTATAATCGGTTGACGATGTCGCGCGACCATGTAGCGATGGTTTTAGATCAGGATAGACATTTGATTGGGATTATGACGCTAGAAACGATGCGTCCATTTGCAGAAAAGTTGCCACTGCGAACACCGCTTGGAGATCTCGACTTTACAGTATCCCCTACGATTACGAAAAACGTAACTTTAGAAGAGGCAATGCGCTTATTTTCATTGCATGATGTCACGCTGCTTCCAGTAGTTGATGAGATGACTGAGGAAGTTGTTGGAACACTAACACAAAGAGATGTGGTTCGTGCGTATAGTTCCTATACCTTGTATTCAACTGAATCAAATGCGAAAGTTCATCAGTTACAAAAATTCACAGGCGATGCAGGCCAATTTGTGCGGATTGTCTTAAAATCAGAATACCCGATTGTTGGACAGCCTCTCTCTATGCTGAAGTTACCCCAAGAAGCTGTCATTGTCTCTGTAAAACGTGGTGGAGAAGTCGTCGTACCGCACGGCAATACAGTTTTACAGCCCAGCGATGAACTGCTTATTTTTATCTCTCCCTTGTCAGAAGTAGATTTGGTGCTTGCTCAAATGCAAGGAGTTGTATTGTTTTAAGCAAACAGGGGACAATGTGTGCAAGGGGGGTGGACAAGTGTTCGTAGACTCGTCCGATTTTCTCCATCCTTATTATCTAAGCCTGTTTGAGTTACTTGGCGCAATTGTTTTTTTGATCGTCTTTAAAGTGATAATGGTGTATGCAATGGAAAAAATGTCGAAAACATTAGCAGAGAAATCGCAAATTTCATCTGTCCATTCTAAAGAGTGGCATGAACTGAGAAGTTGACTTGTCCGTGCATTTGTTTCATGCTTTTCTCGATCTATATCTACATCATGGCATGTGGATGAATATTTGGATTGTTGTCATTGAATTCATGTTCGCTGGGTTGCTGTGGTCTTTTCGCTATCTGATAGCTGTTCGCATGATAAGCGTTTTCATTTTACTCTACGGTCTAATGATATGGATTTTTGCAGAGAACATGGGGCGATTTTTTGCTCCTTTTGTTACTTTTTTAGCAGGGTCACCTGGGGCTGGGTTATTGCTTGCAGTGACCGCTGCTTTTCTGCTTTTACAGCTTTCGATCTGGCGAAGCAAGTTGTTTTATCGAGGACTTATTTATGGGAATGCGATCTATTGGTTGTCATTTCTTATTTTTCAGTGGATTTCTGAAAGTGGTTTTTGGACAGCTTTAGGATATAAGAGGATGTTGGATACACATCCAGTCCATACTCCTCGTTCGCTGTACTCTATTTTTATTTACATTACTCAATTTGGAATTTATCACCCGGTACTACTTACGATGGTACTTGGTATGACTGCAATTATTTTAGTACTTTTGTGGAGCGTGCTTCTATGGAACGAGAATTTTCTCCGAGTTACTACTCTTTCTTCTGTAGTTGTTCTTATGGTCATGTGGGTTATATTTCAAAGTGCAGGTTTTCGCGGTGAGTTTGCTCTTGCGCTTGGATCCGAACCCCTGGTAACCATGTGGTCTATTCTCCCTCT
>NZ_MPDK01000051.1 GCF_003144315.1 Sulfoacidibacillus thermotolerans
AGATGGTTATAAGAGAACAGGCTCCAAAAGAAGGCCAAGACGGCCATCGCGTAGCTGTAGCTCGTTTATGCGGCGTAGCAACTGATCTAAACCTTCGCGCTTGCTGGTAGCAGCCTGACGAAGAGGTTCCATTGCAGCAGGTAACTGAATAATAGCTGACTTACTATGAAGCATACCACTGTGATTAACTACCGCATCAGCTACATACTCCGGGAATACCGCACGTTCTTTATAATCGTTGTAACGGATATAGCCATCTTCGCCTGGTTTCATACCGTCATAACGCATAGCAGGTGTCGGTGGAAGATACAAAGTACCTTGAGCCTTAACGTGGTCAGCTCCAAGGAAACAGTCCCGCATCTTCAACCATAATGCACTAAACTGTAAATATTTAGGATGAACCGAAGAAATGGCCATCTGTTAAACTCCTTATGTCCCAACAGTCTTACCGATACTACCGCCACGTGCTTCATTGGCTACGCGATAACGAGCTTCGTCCGCAATGTGGTCCTCAGAATCAGTATCGACATCATCAAGATCATCTTCGTCTCTAGCAAGAGTTGGAACAAGATCTATAAAATGATGACAGTTGTCAAAAATAAACATAGAAGGTCTTTCACGCAAAGCGGCAACCTTAGGATCCGGAATTGAAGCAGCTAAATATTCCCGCATTCGCTTCCAACCTGCTTTACGTGATCCAGGGGATTTATCACTTCGGATCCACTGTACACCAGGATAAGACCGACCATTGATAGTTATTGGCTTAGACATTGTTGCTGCGGTACTGTTACCGTCTTTAACGTCCCAAATGCTGTTATCAGCAGGGCCTGGAACTACGCGACCGTATAAACCAGCTTCAATTTCCCTGACGATGATACCACGAGCAATTTCAGAATCCAATAATCTTAAACCTTCGTTCGGTTTTCCGTTAGTACCATACCACTCCATGATCCTAAATAAGTCACCTCGTACTGTTCGTACACGACGACCATTTGGATACACGATATCGCTACCATCACTTCTTGCCCACCAACCAACAGAAAACGGTTTACTTGAGCCCCAGTCAAATGATCTATCAATTCTCCAGGAGTCAGGTATTGGAAATGGTTTGACCACATGTATATTCTGGCGCCACAGGTCGTCGAACATTCCACCTGACGTAATATCCCAGCTACCACCAAGCCATGCCATACGGAGGTTAGGATCGTCAATGTTCACAAGCTGTGCAACATACTCAGGTGTTAAGTTGCGGTTCTCTCGATACGAACCAAATATATGGCAGCGAGTTCGAACTACGTCTTCCCGTTTCTGTGTACGCGGGTTGAAGACGTTTGTTACTTCCTTCTTCATGGACCCAAGAGGGCAAGAGTTAATAAAATATTTCTTGACCCAGTTATGTCCAACTCCAAATGGGTTAGTCGTAGAAAAGATCTGCAACGGCAAAGGTGGTAGTATGAACTGCATTGCGTGTTCATGATCAGGTTGAACAAGCACAAGACGCCCAGTTTTCTGATACACATCACCGTCAATAATTATTGGGTTTTCTTCTGCAACAAAGGATGTACGGTTACAGGACTTCATTGCTTCATAAAGCCCACTATCAGGATATTTAGTTAATTCGTTCCATCCAATAAATGGAAATTCCTGACCGTGGTACAGCCAGTAATCCTTAGGCTTTTTAGCAACACGGAACATTAGTTCTTCGCCGCTAGGCCATACCCATTTATAATCTGACTTGGAAGATAAGAATTTACAACCATCATTAAATTCAGGAAACCAACGCTGTGACTTTGCAACTAAGTCATCTAAGTTTTTGTATTCTCGGTCAAAAATGATACCGCGCCAGTGTTTACCATACCCCATGCCAACATAACGACGAAAACGCATCAACTGAGCATCGGTCTTTCCAGGACCACGAGTACCATGATATAAAATCTCATCTGCTGGACAACTCAGTGCCAACACTTGAGATCCTGGATGTGGTTTCCATACTACCTTAGTGGACGGTGTCTGAATCATTGAGTCCATTTAAAGTATCCTCTTGCAGCTTAGTCTGAGACTCCCCAGCAACTTTTTCCCAATCATCCATAGAACCAACCATAGGAACCAGCATAACACCAGTAGATACACCAACATCCATCTTCTGTTGCTTAGGAGCTTCAAATCCAAAGATGCTACATAGTTGTTTATATGCAGCAACACGGGCAGCTTGAGAAGATCCAGGGCCACGATAAGTGGATTCAAATCTAAGACCTTCAATGATGCGCTGGCGCTCTTGTTCTATTTCGTATTTACGGTCACGTTCAGCACTTCTTGCTTTCTGCTGTTGAAGTTCTTTAATTCGTCTTTGGCAATAGCTATCATCCTGAAAACGTTTAGCATAATCAAACGCCATTGCGGAGCTCATGCCTACACGTTTACACGCATTAACCCAATCATAATCGAACAGATATTCTTCAACGACAGAGTCACGTATAGCCATCTCTTCTTTAGTGAGATCGGCTTCGTATTCAATGCTACGTGTCCAAGGTAGAATAGGCTTTACCATAACGTTACTCCTGTCGATTCTTGACACGAATATAAGCGGTGGATTAATTAATTGCAAGGGTTATAGCAAATGTCAATAAAAAGCCCGCTCGATATAAATTCAAGGAGCGGGCTTTACTTATAAACCAATCTACATTTCCGCTTTAGGAATGTACGTTATCTCCCGGATGTCTTGTTTGATTTGTTCAACCTTATTGACCACATAAACAGGTGGTGTTGAAGGTTGCAGGTTTGCCCTGTGTTTCTTGTGCATCTGATCAATGGCGATAGCACTGACTCCAATTTGTGCAAGTCCAATCATCATATAGATGAAAAGCAATCGCGGTTTCTTACACAATATAAGAAGATCGTTGATGAAGTGACGCATAATCAACCTCTTTCCTTTTCTCGGTCACATGCTTCCGTCTTTCTCCGCAGGAACTTTAGCATGGTTCTTGAACCCGACCAAGATAACACACCTATGAACGCCCCACTGAGCCCCAGTGAGACACCATGTTCCACGTTAATTACACCTATCAAGAAACCAAAGAATGCAGAAAAAGCACCCTCTTGAATGAAGACACTGAGTCTGAACCTTTCTTTAGCATCATGGGTTCTTGCAGCGTAGCCAAGAGAACCCCCTACCATCGCAATGGCAGTGAGAATAAAAACTATATTCCAATCCCAATTCGGCGACACTTATAACCTCTTACTATGCCATATGGATACCCGCGAGCAAAACTTCATCAGAATAAGGTTGCACACCGTTCTCATGTTTGATAATCGCTTTCACGATTGCCAGCATGATTTTATCATCGGTCACTGAAATCGGCTGTTCTGCACCAACACCACAAGCCTTAGATACAGATTGAATATAAGCTTCAGTGTTATTTTCATTCGGCGGAGCCCAGCGCGAAATAATCTCCCGAACAGTGTCAATCCCTTTATTTCCGACACGTTTCATTCCTTCCCGGTTGCGGTAGTTTAGTAGAATACGCGCAATGGCGCGAATACCGTATTTTACATCGATAAATTGACAGAAAGAACGATCAGTTCGTTTGTTTTCTGGAACAAGACCTTTCCAGTTATCACCCCAACGAATATTTCCCGGATTGTTATTCCGGATGCCTCGTGGTTGCACAGTCATAAAAAAGCTCCATTCAGTTAAACCGAATAGAGCATAGTTGAATTATCAGGTGTACACAATCAATTATGTACAACTAAGATTGAATGTTTAGTTACGCAACCCGGCAAGGACTTTGCAGTTTATCACTTTTCTTTACGCGGATTTCGCATTGCATCATACTGTAGTTCGCACTGCTCTCCGGCAATACGATACTTTTCAGCCTCTTCTGCCACTTGTCTGTATTCTGTGACGCTTTCTGAATACAGCTCGGTGAGCACACGGGCGATCTGGGCGGTTGTCTTGCTGTCGGGCTGAGGGCCGGTAGCGTCACCGAGGTACTTACGGATGGTTGTGATTTCGTTGTGCAA
>NZ_MPDK01000052.1 GCF_003144315.1 Sulfoacidibacillus thermotolerans
TGTAAGTGAGAGGCGACAAAGCTTAACGCATGAAGACGATTGTCAATCACCTTCATGCGTTTTATTATATATTCAACTTTCGCAGGTCACAAGTGACAGGTGGCCCTTGATATAGCTGGGTAGAGTGGCGATCCAATCTTGGAGTTGACGCTGCACCTGTTTCATGTTCAAAACGACACCCAGCAAAATTGGCTCCACGATTGCCCACAGTTCGCTCAGTGCAGTCAGCCAGTCACGATCCTTCACTTCGTCACACACCAAGTAGAAAATACCGCCTATGGTACGCGGATCCATGTTCTGTCGCGATTCCCAAGTCAGCATGACGTAGCGGGTAAACACGATGGTGGTGTGTGCGATCATCATGTCGTACGAGCGCCCCTGAAATTCCTTGCCTAATTTGAGCATGGATTTGCACGCTTTGAAAAACGTTTCAATGTCCCAGCGCATCCCGTACATTCGAACGATTTCTTCCTCCGAAAGCGCCACGTCGGTACTCAAAATCGCGAGCCATTCCCTCTTCTTGTGACGATGTTTCACAAAGACAATTTTACATGACAGCCCAGGTTCCAGTTCGACCAACAAAGAAGCAAGGATCTGTTTGCGTCCAAAGTCAGGCTTGGCTACTTGGTACAGTTCTTTCAAGGTGAGCGATTCATCGCCCCATCGATACCGCTGTTTCATCGCCTTCACCATGCCGATGACAAAGAGCCCCTCTTGATGGAGTTCGCGCAGGAGGGGAAGATGGGTAAACGCTATCCGTGAGCACGTGACTGGCCTGAACGCCTGCCAATAGCGCGTTTCGAAGGAGTCCGATCACAGCCTCCGGTGTTTGTTTTACCGCCTCTTTGCGTCGCTTGTAACCCACCGTTCGCTTATCGATCGCTTCAGTATATCGGTTCTCTTTCTTGGTTGAACTGAGCAGTGCGAAGTCAATGGTCACAAAGGTCGCTCCATCGGACCAACTCAGTGTCAGCATCCGAAATCCTTTGACAAATCGGTTGACGGTATGGTCGTGAACTCGGGCCAGCAATTCGACGGCACGGCTGCGCCCTCGTTCGTAGACAGAATCATCCACAATGAATACACGAACGCGCTGATTCGAAGTGAGTGGCTTTGCCTTTTGAATGATACTAACGGACAGGGACAACAAGAATTTACGTCACGAGAATCGCGGGCAGTTGAGGAAGCGATAGACGTACCAGTTTTTATGCTGGAAGACGAGCAGAAGAAGGGTCTGAAACAGAGAGAGACAAGAGAATCCGAGAGCCTTAGAAATCCCTGCCTGTCGAAAGTGCTTTCCAATATGTACCCCTGCAAACGCGATTTGAAAGGAGAGTGGGAGTTGTTTTGTAGTGAACTTATCCGTTATCATCAATACGGCACCCCTTTTGGTAGGTTTTTGTTGGCAAACTAAGTTTACCAAAACAAGGGGTGCCTTTTCATATCTACCTATGATTTTGTCATTGTCAAGATGGATTGTGTAGCACTCTTTTCTTCAGTCCTATCAAGGTTTAGCGGCTGTTTTCGTGCTGCGAAAGTTGAGTTAAAAATATAGCAAGAGAGGATTACAAAATCGTACGATAGAACATTGATTTACGTAAGATTTACTTTAACTTCATATCATGCATACCTACATTTCACGAAATGTTTACATTGCGCCTCTATGCTATACATGAAAATATTCGAGGAGGAGATCCATTTGGGTAATCAGAGTGCACTGCACTCTCTTGATGAGATAGCTGTCACGAAATATCACTGGAAGACAGTGATAACGGCTGGCATGGGTTTTTTTACCGATGCATATGACTTATTTATTATTGGAACCGTCACCGCCATCTTAACTCCCATTTGGCATCTAAATACCGTGCAACTCTCCCTATTAAACAGTACCGCATTGCTGGCCGCTGTACTTGGAGCCATCATCTTTGGCCGATTAATGGATAAATTAGGACGCAAGAAAATGTATGGAATTGAAGTTCTATTACTTGTGGTAGGGGCGGTTTTATCTGCATTTTCCATGAACTTTACCCAGCTTTTAATTTTTAGGTTTATTGTCGGATTAGGTGTTGGAGGAGATTATCCAACTAGCTCGGTCATTACTGCAGAATATGCGAATCGGAAAGATCGCGGACGACTCGTTACCTTAGTCTTTGCCATGCAGGGAATTGGCTTAGTCATTGGTCCCGCCATTGCAGCCGCCCTTCTATCAACTGGATTATCACACGCCATCATTTGGAGACTTATGTTGGGAATCGGTGCAATTCCAGCTGCCTCTGTCATTTATCTGCGGCGTAAAATTGCAGAAAGTCCGCGCTACTCTTTTCATGTACAAGGAGATCAAGCACAAACTGCACAAACGATCAAGTTAGTGACCGGTGAAAGTGTGGATGCACTTTCCAATGCCGTCACGACGAAGCGTCACTCTATTTGGCAAAGAACCTATCTCAAACGCTTGATTGGAACAGCAGGTAGTTGGTTTTTAATTGACATCGTGTTTTATGGCAATGGCGTTTCTTCTCAACTTTTAATGAAAAACTTATTGCCGCATTCTTCTCTGATTCAGACGACACTTGTTTCAACACTTATCTTCTTAATTGCCGCTCTTCCGGGTTATTACGTAGCAGCAGCCTTTATGGATCGGATTGGCCGCAAGAAAATTCAGTGGATTGGATTTTCGATAATGGCCTTAATGTATGGGCTCATTTCCTTAGCCCCCTCCATCACAAAAGTACCTATGCTGTTCCTTCTGGTCTATGCAATTGGATTCTTTTTTGTTGAATTTGGTCCTAACACAACAACATTCTTGTATCCTGCCGAGTTATATCCTACAGATATTCGAGGAATTGGTCATGGATTATCCGCATCAGGTGGTAAACTGGGCGCATTCGTTGCTGCATTCTTATTCCCACCGTTATTGAAATCCATCGGGTTGTCCCATCTAATGGGAATACTCTCAATCATAGCTATCCTTGGTGTCGGATTAACAATGCTCTTACCTGAACCAAAACAACGTGCACTTGAAGAGTTGAATGAACAGTTGGGGGAACCCTCAGCAATGAATTCTTCACACATGCAAAAATCAATTTCTTGATTTATGGGATGAATCGATCCATGAACAAAATACAAAGCCGTTTACTTTTTGAACTTAACGAATCATCAAGTTCAAAAAGTAAACGGTAAAGTTATAAACGGGGTGAATCAAATGCCTCCACTTCAAAAAAAATCGAACCCGCAGCTTGTTGCTGAACTCAGCAACATTATTATCAAAAACATTGAGCACTCCCCAAACGGAACGTTTGTTGCGAGTGTTCAGGATATTTTACGTGAACAACTAGGCATCTCTTATGGCATTCCTTCTCTATACACAACATATTTACACTCTATTGATATTGCGAAGTCGTTTGGATTTATCAACTGGCGTAGCTACGGGCAACAAGGCCGAGTATATTTTGCGAATAAAGAAATGATCGAACGTTTTTGGGATTATTATCAGCGCATGATAAATTCATCCAATGACAATCTGGAAACAGAGCAGTCCAGCACGTCCAATGTCGGATATCAGGATTGCAGATACGATTAGATGAATCTACGTCGAATAAGACCGTTCTTCCAAACTTACTCAAATCTACGTATAGGTAGCTTTTGACGTTGAATTCCTGCTTCGTTGAGGCTGCCTCTGTGATAGCAGGTCTTACATCCTCTCCACAGGCTGTCACCGTGGAACTCACGGCCCATTTCATGAGATTCTTCGCCGCGTTCAAGTCGCGGTCATGATGCGTGTTGCATTTTAAGCATGTCCATTCTCGTACGGATAGCGGCATGCTTTCTTGTTTCGTCCCACACGTTGAGCAAATTTTACTGGAGGCAAACCACCGATCCACAACGATGAGTTGCCCTCCACGCATAGCAGTCTTATACACTAACTGCCGTCGAAACTCGTGAAAGCCCATGTCTCCCACCGCTCTTGCCAAACGATGATTTTCCATCATGCCCTTTACGTTTAAATCCTCCATGACGATCACACCGTATTGACTTGCTAGGCGGGTGGTGAGTTTCTGCAGCTCGCCGTTGCGAT
>NZ_MPDK01000053.1 GCF_003144315.1 Sulfoacidibacillus thermotolerans
CACGTCGTAGTCGAAGTAATGCTCCGAGTGACACCTTCATCCCCGGTCGGATTCGCCCACACATCGCTCCATGAAGGGAGAAATACAGAAATCACTGGGCTAAAAAACGGAAAAGGATTTTGGATCGCCGTGACAACGAGTTTTGGACTCCAATCCGGAACACCGTCTACGTCTCCATATCCGGGTTTGGGTTGAAACAAATCCCCATGATTGTACTCTGCCGTGCACGGTTCCAACGGTGCAGTTTGTGTGCCGTATGGCGCATTCCCGTAATACGTTCCGTCCACTGGTGTGCGTTTGGAAGCGTTGCCACGTACTCCCCTGGAACTGTGAATGTAGCGCCTTTACAAGACCGCTATGGCTGTCCGAAACCACGATGTCGACACCGCGTAAGTCACGACTTTTCAGCCATGAAAAGAATTCAGACCAACTCGCAGTGGACTCACTATCCCCAATCATCATGCCAAGAATCTCTCGATATCCTTCTCCGTTGACACCTGTTGTTTATCACCCCTTCTAACTTTTTTCGAAGTATGCTCAGTCTTAAACCTGTACTCACACAAGCCAAGGAGCCAGTTAGTTTTGACTCTGCATCACGTTAGCGGATTTTGCGTCAGCCAGGGATTCGATGTAGTGATATGCGGTCATGGCTGCTATCGCGCCATCGGAAGCGGCCGTGATGATTTGGCGCAGTCCTTTCGGGCGCACATCTCCCGCGGCGAAAATGCCCGGAATCGACGTCCGCATATCTTCATCCGTGATGACATAGCCGTCTCGGTCAAGAATTTCCTGATTTGAGATGAAGGACGTCATGGGTGTAAATCCGACATAAATGAAAACCCCATGCATTTCAATTTCTTGTTCCTCTCCGGTATCAACATGCTGAATCCGGATTCCACTGACTCGATTATCGCCCAAGATCTCAACAACTTTGTGGTTCCAGATGAAGTTCATTTTTTCCGAAGAAAAAGCCCGTTGTTGTAAAATTGGCTGCGCCCGTAGTTTGTCACGGCGGTGAATCACCAGGACAGATTCGCCGAATTTGGTTAAGAAAGTGCCTTCCTCAATGGCGCTATCGCCTCCACCTACAACGGCAATTTTCTTGTTCTTAAAGAACGCACCGTCACATACAGCACACCAACTAACTCCGCGTCCACTCAAACGATCTTCACCAGGAATACCCAGTTTCTTCGGCGTGGCACCCGTGGCTATCAGCACGGCCTTCGCTTGAATCTCACCTTCCGAGGTATGGAGGATCTTCGGATTTCCATGCATATCAATACTCTGGACATCGGCCATCTTAAACTCCACACCCAGATGATCGGCATGCGCGCGCATCGACTCGGACAACTCTGGCCCCAATATCATTTGAAAACCTGTATAGTTCTCGACTTCCAGCGTGTTTTGCATTTGTCCACCGGGCAATCCCTTTTCCAGAATCAGCGTCTTTAAATTTGCTTGGGCTGCATAGACCCCGGCTGACAAGCCTGCCGGTCCACCGCCAATAATCACTAAATCATACGTCTGTTCTCCTTCAGAAAAATTACCGTATTTATACAATCCGTTCATTTTTGCCTCCCCTATCTTAGCCTAAGATAAGTCACAGTCTTAAGCCTGTGGTTCCTTGGTGAGCTCGACAATGAATTCACGTACACGATCACGAATGGCATCTCGAACTTCCCGAAACTTGTCCATGATCTCTTCCTCTGTGCCTGTTGCCCGCGCCGGGTCTTCATAGCCCCAGTGCATGCGCTTGACATGAGGTGGGGTCACCGGACACTTGTCATAGGCATCTCCACAAAGGGTGATCGCATAGTCGGACTTATTCAACACGTCGTTATCAATCAAGTCGGACGAGTGATTAGACATATCTACGCCAGCTTCCTCCATGACCTGCATTGCTCTGGGATTCAGACCATGCGCTTCAATTCCACCACTAAGAACCGTCACCTTATCTCCACCAAAGTGACGTGCCCAACCCTCAGCCATTTGCGAACGACACGAGTTTCCTGTGCAAATAAAGTAAACAACTGGTTTTTTCATATCCATCTCTCCTTCGAGCAAACTTAGATGCAATCAAATGTTTTCGTGAATACCTAGCCGGTGCAAAAGTCCTTTTACAAGGTCTTCAATCTCGTCTCTCGCCTTGCGAAAAGATTCCATATCCGATTCTGAGTCCTCTTTTGCCATAGGGTCGACGATATCCCATTGCTCATTTAATGCCAAATGGGACAATCGGACACCGCTCATTGGCTTCTTCACAAAGTTTCACGATAACGTCCGAACTGACGAAGGTTTTCATGTTGATTGTTTTTGACTTGTTCTGAGAGATATCGATTCCAACTTCCTTCATTACCTCAACGGTCATCGGATGAATTTCCTTCGCTCCGTCTACACCGGCACTCGATACAACCACTCGGTCCCCACCATATTTCTTCGCAAAGGCTTCGGCCATTTGGCTACGAGCTCGGTTGAAAATACAGATAAAGTAAATTTTAGTTGGTTCCTCCACTCGACATCCCTCCGCAACTCTTCATGAATCCGACTCAACCAATCATCCTCATCCACAGGTATAGCCCGGACAAGGTTACAAACAACACCGGCACGGTCAACACAATCCCGGTCTTGAAATACTGACCCCACGTGATGTGAATTCCTTTCTTACCTAGTACATGCAACCATAACAACGTTGCCAAGGACCCAATCGGCGTAATTTTCGGCCCCAAATCGCTGCCAATTATATTTGCATACACCAGAGCCTGCTGCGTGATTCCGGTAGCTTGCGTCGAGTGAATCGCCAGCGCATCAATCATGACCGTGGGCATGTTATTCATGACGCTGGACAATAGGGCAGCAATGAAGCCCATCGCAAGGGTTCCCGCATACAATCCACCTGTCGTCGATGATTGGATAAGCTGACCCAAAATCGTGGTGAGGCCCACATTACGCAGCCCGTACACCACGACATACATGCCAATCGAGAAGACCACGATGGCCCAGGGCGCTTCGCGAATGACTTGCCAAGGCTGAATGACCCTTGTCCGAGATCCCAAGAGAAGAAAGACAATCGCAATCACGCCTGCCACCAGTGATACAGGGATGTGCAACAATTGCGTAACAATGTATCCCGCCAGTAATACTGCGAGAATGACCCACGATGCCCGGAACATTCCCTTGTGTGCAATGGCCTCGCTTGGGTGACTTAGGTGGGTAGGGTCATAGGACTTAGGAATGTCTTTGCCAAAGAACACGTACAGCATCAGCACGCTCGCAAGGAACGCGAATAGGTCTGGTACCACCATGTGAACGGCGTAGTTCAGAAATCCAATATGGAAGAAATCCGCCGAAACGATATTGACAAGGTTACTGACCACAAGTGGTAGAGACGTCGTATCCGCAATGAATCCGCTGGCCATAATAAACGGGATCATTTTCTTCATGTCAAACCGCAACACGCGAACCTTTTCGAGCACAATTGGGGTTAAAATCAGGGCCGCTCCATCGTTGGCGAAGAAAGCTGCCACCATGGCACCAAGGACGGTGACGTAGAAAAAGACTTTACGCCCATCTCCTTTGGCCGCATGGGCCATTTTCAGAGCCGCCCATTCAAAGAAACCAACTTTATCCAAGATCGTGGAAATGATGATGATGGCGACAAACGCGAGCGTCGCGTCCCAGACAATTCGCGTTACCTCCACCACGTCTTTCAAGGTGACAACCCGAAGGAGAAGGGCGAGTATCGCACCACCAAGGGCGCTCCACCCAATCGACAATCCCTTCGGCTGCCAAATGACCAGAATCAAAGTTATTAAGAAAATTCCAACTGACAAATAAACCATACCGCCGCCTCGCCCCTACTCTGCTCCTACAAAGTACACTGCACCCGTAGTCCTTGGGATTTTAAGAGTTCAATCTCGTGCTCTACATTTGGCAAGGTACCTACAATATTCTGCAGTAAAGAAAACTTCGTGTTGTCCAAGGAGTAGTAGACCCATTGTGCCGTTTTGCGTTCTTTGACCAGTCCTGCTTGTTTCAGTTTGC
>NZ_MPDK01000054.1 GCF_003144315.1 Sulfoacidibacillus thermotolerans
TGTCATGTAGCTCACCCCGAATCTCCTCATTCTTACATTCTCGATTCGTTGTGTCCACTATTTCAGCCTAACACCACGAGTAGTGTCACCCACTTCTGACCTTTCATGTTCCAAAAGGGTTCAAAGATGAACATGACGAGAGTGATTCCAACAAAATAGATCCACGACCACCCGATGCTCGAAAATGGAATGACCTTTGCAAACCAGAGTTCACCAACAAGCAGCCCAATTGCCGCGGACATGATCCCTAAAGAGGCTACCAAGTAGGCTTGGGGCATCGATAATTTGAACCTCTTTACAAGAACAGGAATTTGAATCGGTTTCCCGCCAGCACTAATCAGTCCGGTAAGGATACTAAATAGAAACGTGACTACACTGACCCCGGTTCGAATCTTCCCCTCCGGAACCATTTTAGGCTTAATAATCAAGAGACGAAGGCCGACCAGTACGGCATAGATACCAAGAATCAGCAGTAGGCCGCGATTTGAGGTTTGTAGTCCAATTCAGCGTCCAAGGATACCGCCTGCGAAGGCGAGAATTACAACACTCCACTTTACCGCCCCAGGGAGTTGCGACAGTTGTGACCTCGCGTTACGGAAAAATAACAGGGAAGCCAGTACCATCACCAGTGCGTTGATAACGATGGCCTGTTGGATTCCAAAACCCATCCAAAGGACCAGCAACAAGACCAAGAAAATACGATCGATCGTAATTTTGAGATAGGTCGTTACAAAACCAACCACGAAGACAATTAGGCCGACAAGCCACCAATTCGTCATCTAATGAGCCTCCAAATCTGTGTCTTATTCTAGGTCCGTGCTACTTTCCTCTACGAGCAGTTTCATGGCATCTACGGAGGCAGAAATCACTGTGGTGGCCTTCACAAATCTGGCTACCAGCAAGGCTTCCATGATTTCGTCTTTCTGAATCCCTTGCCGTAAAGCGCTTTTTACGTAAGTTTTAATGCAGTTTTCTTGCCCTAACGCTGCGGCCGCCGTGATACTCATTAGCAGCTTATACTTGTTCGGTACCGCGGTTTTGCTAAACAACCATTGCTTGTTGCTCGCGTGTTCGAAAACTGTACTCTCGTCCAATTGGCTGAGCAACTCCATTGTAACCGGGCGTGCACCTGCTTCTTTTTCCATTGCGGACAGCAATTCTTCAATCGTCATTTTGTCTTCCTCCTATACGCTAGTTGTCTTCCCCGTGATGCAAAGGAATTAAATTCCGCTTCTTTTGGTCAATGGCATAGACGGTAAACTTCCCTTCTCTTCGTCCCTCAATCACCCCGCCTCGTTCCAAAATCTTTAAATGGTGGTTGATGGTCGAGGTCGGAATCTGGAGTCCCTCCACGATTTCACATAGACAAACATCCTGAACGAGGAGCATAGCCACGATTCGAAGACGCGTTTCATCGCCAAGAGCCTTATGGAAAAAAGCCCACTGTTCCAATTCCGAATCCTGCGTCAGGATTGGGTACTTCCGCTCTGCGACGCGCACAACTTGTTCAATTTCTTCACCGACGGACAATTGCCATGGTTGAAACCGGCCATTCTGGATACCCATCGCCTCCTTCCTTCGTGATTATACAACTATATTTATAGTTTTGTAGTTGTAAAATGAACCATCTTTTCGATGGTACGTTTGGACTATTGGAAACAGGCAACCGTCCTTGGTATGATTCCACATTGAAATGCAAATACTTACTTAAATTTTTCTTGAGGAGGAGTTTTGTGAAGAAAATTGTCATTGTTGGTGCGGGATTTGGAGGTCTTACCGTCTTTCACCACGTATCGTCGTGGCTTGGTTCCGGGGAAGCGGAAGTGACCGTGATTGATGAGCGGGAAACGTTTTTAGTTAAACCCTCTCTCCCGGAAGTGGCACTTGGAGAAAAAGAGATTTCCGACATCACCTTCCCTCTACGACCGGTGGTGGAAGCCTATGGTCGCTTTATTCGTAGTCGTGTTCATCGCATTGACCCAAAGAAACAGTTAGTGTACTTAGACGACGAGGTCAGTGTTCCTTATGATTTTCTCGTGATTGCGCTTGGCGGGAAGAAAGATTTTGAGGCCGTACCGGGTTTTCAGGAACACGGTTACTCGGTTTGCACGGACATTCTCGCGCCTCGCCTGCATGAAGCCATTGAACAGTTTGAACAAGGGAACATTTTGATTGGATCTGCTCCCATGCTTTCTGGGACACGTGTCAAAGATGTCCCTCACTTGGAAACGGCTTGCGAAGGTCCGGTCGGCGAAGTCGCATTTATGATTGACAGTGAGCTTCGCAAACGCGGCACGCGGGACAAAGCCCGAATTATCTGTTTTAGCCCGGCAGAGGTCTTTTTTGAAGACGTAGGGGACAAAGTTCACGAGGCGTTTGAAGGATTGGCCCGGGAACATGAAGTCGAGGTCGTTACGAATAAAGTGATCGAAAAAATTGAGAAGGACCAGGTAGGATTCAAGGACGGGTCTACGTTGTCGTCGGCTCTCACGGTCTTGATTCCCACGTACCGCGGGCCAGACCTGATTACCGAATCGGGTCTCGGTGATGAAGCTGGATTTGTACCCACGGATGAAAACTTTCAACACTTGGACTACGAGAATATTTTTGCGATTGGCGATGTGGCTTCCCGGACCGTCCCCAAACTCGGGCACCTAGCCGTAGAGCAAGGAAATTTGGTCGCGAGCTTGCTTCGTCAGCGTATTACAAGGAGCGGGGAACGGTACGATTATGAGCCAGAGGTTTTTTGCATCATGAACATGGGGCACCGGAAGGCGACGTTGATTCGGTCCAATGTGTTATGGGGCGGCACGACGGACATCGCCTATCACAGCACCATGTCCCATCTCATGAAATCGTCCTTTGATACGTACATGGCGAAATTTAAAGGCAAGATGCCTCCGCAATTGGCTCAACGTCTTCTCAATGTATATCTCGGACGCTTTCGGAAATAACTCAGACAAGCCGGATAAAGAATTATTTTTAGTCCGGCTTGCAAAGGGTATTCATGACGTTTATTATATAACTATATTTTTATATAACGTTTAAAGGATGGTGGTTCAGGGTGAATGAACTCACAAAAGAACTGATTCAAGCAGCTGCTGCCGTGGCTGTGGGGTGTACGTCCTGCTTGGAGTACCACGTACCGAAGGCCAGAGGACTTGGTGCGACGGATGCCGACTTGCAGGAAGTGCTTGCCCTGGTTCGTCCAGTAAAGCTCACCGCAACCATGAAGATGGATGAATTTTCGGAGGAGATATTTACTTCAAAGAAAACGGAGCTAGATGTCGTGACCGAAGCTTCTTCCGGCGGTTGTTGCTAATACTAATATTCGAAAGAGGAGGAATTAAGAATGAAGATAGACTTTTTTGATCCCGAAATGTGTTGCTCGACTGGTGTGTGCGGTACCTCACCGGATCCCGAATTGATTCGCATCGGAGAATTGGTGGAGAATTTGAAGGCCGATGGACATACGGTAGCACGCCATATGCTCAGCCGCGACTCGGCGGCGTTTACCTCGAACAAGCAAGTGTATGAAACCATGTTGAAGCAAGGCATGAAGGTGTTACCCATCGTAACGGTCGATGGAGAAATTCGCACCATGGGTCGCTATCCACAGATGGACGAATTGTTGCTCGCGAAGGAGTCGTAGGTCATGATCAAGTACGTTTTCTTTTCCGGCAAAGGAGGAGTTGGCAAGACTTCTCTGTCCTCGGCCACAGCCGTGATGTTGGCTAAGAGGGGTGTAAGAACGTTGCTTGTCACTACGGATCCGGCTTCGAACCTAGGAGACGTGTTCGGGCAAGAAGTTGGCCTTGAGGCCCGTCCCGTCCAAGGTGTTGCTAATCTGTTCATTCAGGAGATAAACCCAGACCAAGCCCTGCAATCCTACAAAGAC
>NZ_MPDK01000055.1 GCF_003144315.1 Sulfoacidibacillus thermotolerans
AAACGCATTCAAGTGGGAATCGGCCCTCCTCTTTTCCGTGTAGGCGTCTTTCAATTACGGCTTGTACCGCTGAATGGATTTGTGGAAAGCGAAGGGATTTCAAGTCGCTTTCATGGGGTCGTGGTTGCGCTGGCAGGTGTACTTGCTCAAGGGGTTGTGGGTATGTTTGTTTTGCTTTCGGGAATCGCAAAACTTGATCCCGTGTTTTGGGGCTGGTTTCTTGTGGTGTCTGTCTTGAGTTTCTTGACGCTGTTTCCGATTGGCCATTCAGATGGGGCAGTGGCAGTTCGGTGGGCTTTTTCGAACAAGCAATCCAGCAACACCTAAAAATACTTCCGCTGCCCCCATGTGTTGATAAAATGAAATGGAGATAAGGGGATTTGGAGATGTTCAAACCTGCCGCTTTGGAAGAAGAACAGATTTTTGCCGCTGGCATTGCTTCGTTTGTTGAGAAACTAAGACGAGAAAGAAAGTTGTCGAGTGAACCAGCACCAATTCAGCCAACGATTTCGGTTGGAGACATCGTATTGGTTCCGGTGTTAAGTTTCGACAAGAAGAACGGTGAACGCGAATTGCCTAGAGTTCGAGCGCGCGTAGTGTATGTAGGAGAAAAATTTATTGTGGTAAACATGGGAAAATACCGGAGTTCGTTTGCATATTCAGACATCGCGCTTTGCGAATAAAGCGTTTGGTTCTAAAGAATTTCGTATTGCGCTTGCGTTTTTTGCAACATCCACTCTCCATCCCATGTTTATGCCTTTTTTACTGCCATCTCAAGTTCCCAATCATGCAATCGTGCAGGTGGCGCATCGGGCAATGTTTGCTTTGCCCAAAGAAACGAATTTAATTCTCGCGGGAAAAAGTCGTCCGCATCACTTTGCAGTGCATGGAGCTTCGCCGTTTCGTGTGCGTGCGGTCATCGCGCAGGCGCTAGAAATCACGCACGAGCCGATTTCGTGGCTCGCTCCATTGTGCTGGATTGCAAAGCACGAAAGCAACGATCATCCGCACGCCATTGCGTATCGGGAGGTGGGGGACGAGTCCGCTTGTGGTTTGTTCCAAGTGTTGCCGACTACGTTTGCGGCGCACGCGCTCCCCGCCATGCAAAACATTTGGAATCCGCTCGACAATGCAGTTGCGGCCATTCGCTACATCGCCGGGCGGTACAAAACGCCGTGGGCGGTTCCTCATGTTTTTTGCAAAGCCACTTATGTTGGATATTAAACACTTCCCCCCTTAGAACAGCAAAAATTCTTACCCTGCCCCCTCTCATTGAAGGGGGTTTTTTTGTGAGCATACTTTCACGCAGGTACAAGGATCAAGACCTTCGCTTCGGCAACGTATCAAGTCCGCCGTCCGAAGTTGTCACGTATACGCTGACGCCGGAAGAATTAGAGGTGTTCAATCAAAAATACGGTCTACCACCCGTTGGAACGAAAACAGGAAAAGCACCGACTTTTGTAGTTCCTGAGAAGCCACTTGAAACAATCCGCAAAGAAAAGGAGCACGCAAAAATGGCACTCACGAAAAATGCGTATTTAAGCGCTCGTGCGCAAGGGAAATCAAAGAAAGAAATCCAAGAAATGTTCGACGTGACTCCCCAAGGTCTTGGCGGCGCGTTGTATCACTGGGGATTGAGCAAGGAAAAAGACGAAGCAGAAGCAATCCGCGCCTACGTAGAAAGCGAAAATCAATCCGAAACAATTCAACATAAAGCGAATCCCGACGAACGCGCACAGGTTGTCGAGGAAGCCGTCACTCAAGAAGTTGCAAATCATGAGAAGAAAAAAGAAGAGCTGCGCGCCTTGATGAAGGAATCGCCAACCGATTATTTGCGCGAAGTAAGCAAAACACCTTCAAATCCAATCGAACAAATCACAGAAAAAGAAATCCCGTTTGATGCGCATCAACAGATGATGTTTTTGACGCTTAATATGATTGCCGATGAGGTCTATGAAACGGCTTGTGAAAAAGGTTGGCACGAAGAACAGTTGCCGTTTCCTGTAGCCATCGCTCTCATTCACAGCGAAGTGTCAGAAGCGCTGGCGGCAGATCGAAACGAAAACGGCGATGTAGCAGAAGAACTTGCCGATGTCATCTTGCGTGTGTTGGATAGCGCACGCACGTATCAGTTGGATGTGCCCGCAGCACTTGTGCGCAAAATGGCGAAGAATAAGCTAAGAGCCTATCGGCATGGCGGAAAAAAATACTAGTGGTATTGATTAGATAAATCGCCGATCAATCCATTCTGCAAAACGCTCGTATAAGAGCGTTCTTGTGTTGAGTAACTTCTTTTCGTTTTAGTTACTTTTGAGGTAACGAATACGAACTGGAGTGGTTGGAATGTCGCGGATGGTCATAAGAAAACATTCACTCGAAAAATCGCAAGCGCTTGAAAGGTTTATACCTGTTATTCACGGGAAAATTAGGATTTTACGAAAATATGATTATTGGTTCGTGGAAACCTATAAGGAGGATTTGTTTGCGGTAGGAGTGACCGCTTTTTATGAAGCGCTTGGGGAACGAGACGAGCAGGGGATAAAAAGTCATATTCGCAGGTCGATGGATCGTTTTCGAAATGACGAAGATCGTCAAGTCGAACTCGCAGAAAGGTTGATGGGTCGAATGATTGTTTTGGCTGCTGATGCAGAACGAGTTCGCAATGCGCTAAATGAACTTAAAGAAAACGGAGACACAAATGCGCTGGATGTTGCTCACATGATCATGGAAGGCATAGCGGATCGAAAAATTCCAGAGCTTTTAGGCATCACTAGAATGGCTTATGTCCAAGCGCGTCTGAGAATCGAAAAAGCACTTGTTGCAGATAAATGTTTTTGTGGTTGCTGATTAGGTTGTAAAACGGCTTGCGCGAAAGGTTGGCACGAAGAAGAATTGCCGTTTCCTGTAGCCATTGCTCTCGTTCACAGCGAAGTGTCAGAAGCGTTGGCGGCAGATCGAAACGAAAACGGCGATGTAGCAGAAGAACTTGCTGATGTCATCTTGCGTGTGTTGGATAGTGCACGCACGTATCAGTTGGATGTGCCCGCAGCACTTGTGCGCAAAATGGCGAAGAATAAGCTAAGAGCCTATCGGCATGGCTGGAAAAAATACTAGCGGTATTGACTAGACAGATACTAATGTAGTATTATTAAATCAACAAAAACTAAGGAGGAATGAGTTAGTATGGAACAGATTTATTCCGTGGAATTTGTGGAATTGGTGTTTGTGTCCACGCGCAGCGCTTTCAACGGAACCAGATTTGAGAGTGATGAAGCATGAAAGTAACCTCTTATTTCGAAATATCATCAGAAGCTCACTTGGCTTATAACACCGAAACGAAGGAATTTGAGCCAGCTTATCTCAAAATCGCTACGGATCATAAAGTGGTTTTGACGAGCGAAGAAATTGAGAAAGTACACGAAATACACTTAAATTATGTGACGGGAGAACTTCGGATTTGTCCTGAACATGTACGAACCATCAGCAAAGAAGAATATATCGAAGAACACGGGGAAGATGAGGATTGACGCCCCTCCTGTTAGCTAAAGCCACAAAAATTCTTACCCCGCCCCCTTTTGTTGAAAAACGAAAGGGGGTTTTTTTATGCCAGTCAATT
>NZ_MPDK01000056.1 GCF_003144315.1 Sulfoacidibacillus thermotolerans
GGGGGGGGGGGGCGAAAATGCCCCAAAATGGCGTACAGGGATGCAGGGGGTGGATCGCTGTAAGGGCGTATAAGGCGATTAAATTGGAGTCTATGGTAATGTACAGAGGAGGGGGGGGTCCAGGTTCTTAGAGCGCGAATGGTGGAGTTATTGGTGAGGAATATGTGGTCAGCAGGGCTGCGCGGGAGGTGGTGCGGGTACAAAAACGAAAACGCCCCGTTGGACTTCAACAGGGCGCGGATTGTATAATGCAGTTAGAAGTTATTTATTATCTAATAGTACCGCCCAGGTATTATCTGGAAGCGTACCGATACCAAGAATGCGAACCTTCCACTTGGCGCGAGAGTTGTACCTGTCCACCAGCTCTTGCGCTGCATAAGCTGCATTCGCTTCGCTGTTGAGGCGGTAGTCAATGGGGGTAACAACACACATATCAAGGCCGACAGCTTTATAGCGACGACATTTCGTTTCGGTAGCGGACAGTGTTTTTACATGGATAGCTTGCATAATAATTTCCTCAGTTAACTATGCGGATTGCATATTATTGCCCACTGTTACTATGGGCAATGTATATGTCACTCAGCGGACACATATTCTAACGCTTGTGATAGTGTAGCGAAGTGACCATCACTTACCAGATTAATAGCGTACTCAAGTTCATCTCGGGTCAGGTTGCGAAACTTGTTACGGATGTGATAGCAACGACCGCGATAAATAAGCTGGAAATAGTTGCGTTCCATAATTATCCCTCATGCAGTAATAATGAAGGAGTAACCGCTTTGATCCGGGAGCTCTCCACCAGCTACGATCTTAAACTCGGCGTCCATTTTAGCGTTTAACTTTTTGACCAGTTCTTCCACTGCGGCGCGGTGGTTTCCGTATGTGTCCAACTGGTAACTCCAGGCAATAGTCACGGAACTATTCCAGCATGTTGCTTTTACACGATCGCCACGGGACATAGTTGGAGCCAGGAATTTAGTGATAATTGCTTGTGCCATGATAATTACTCCTTAAATTATGTTAATGTTAATATTTACTCAGCGCGAAGGCCCATCGGGTGAATAGTTTGCTTCTGAAATTCAGCATACGCTTCAGCGATCAGCTTGTCCCAGTATTCTTTAACTTCCGGATAGTTACTGGAAGTGAATATCACACCTTTGTGAGTATGAATTTCATACTGACAGCATGTTTCTTCTTCGGTCCACAGGTCAAATTCGTGACGGTGGTACAGGTAGAAGGACTGACGGTTCAACACAACTCGAGCCATTTCAACGAAAGAATTCTGGTTAGGTTTACGCATGATAATCACTCCGGTAAAATTACA
The DNA here is from genome assembly GCF_003144315.1 of Sulfoacidibacillus thermotolerans. Classification (GTDB taxonomy): domain Bacteria; phylum Bacillota; class Bacilli; order Alicyclobacillales; family SLC66; genus Sulfoacidibacillus; species Sulfoacidibacillus thermotolerans. Next base: position 1,325 of record NZ_MPDK01000056.1, read on the forward strand.
GTCACGTTAATATTTGCAATGCGAGCGCACTCGGTGAAACCTTTTACATAAGCATCCATTTCGTCATAGGATGCGAATGTCACGTCCGGGACTGGTCCGTTGTTAATATTCACGCAATATTCGTGTTCGTCCAGGTCAACCCAACAATATAGAACGATAGTTTCCATATTATTTGCCCTCCGTATAGTACAGTCCTGCAACTATTGGAGCACCGAATACCAAGAACGCTAATAAGTAGAACATAATTAGTTGCCCCCTTTATTATTGAGCCCGTGGAATTTACGCCATGCGTAGAATTCAATCGTTGCATTATTAATATTCCAACCATTAGCTTTCGCAAGGTCACGGACGTTACCAATAGTTGGCACACCATTAGGCAACATATTATCCAGAGCGTTCCAAACGTCTGCACATTTACCTTTAATCGGGCGGCGGACCCCGTTGCGCGTTTCGCTGCGCGTTTTACCTTTGACGGGAGCGACCGGAGCTTGTTGTGTGGTCACTTCCACGACAGTTGCTTTATCAGCTTCAACCAGATCGTTAGCTGCCTTATTAACGGCGCTTTCGCTGTACCAGTAGCGGCCACCGTCTTCGTGCGGTTCCTGGTGAATAAAGCTGTTAGCTGTCGCTGTGTCTACGTCCAGAACCTTTTTTAAGGCGCGGCGAGCGTTAGACATAGTGGCGAAGAAGCGAGCATCTTTTGCTACGCGGGTGATAGTTGCCATTGTAAATATCTCCATGTTGTTCTAGCGGATTGCTAGTGGGAGCCCACTGTAACAATGGGCAACCATTAGCACGCTAGTAATGTTGAATGACCTTCGCTATCATTGTAATAAAGCAGAACACAGACCAAAGGCTATTCGCTTGACATACTGGTCTACCATACATTACGCTATAAGAGCTGACAGTACCGTCCTCGTTGATGCGAATATATAACGGGGTGCTGGAATACTTTTCGTTGCCCGGGAGCATTACTAAATACTCGTCGAAACCCCAATCCCCGTCGACTTTTTCCGCAGTAAGGCCCAGCTGATACAGGCGCTTGCCGATAATACGTTTGGTGATCATGGACTGGGACATAGAACGCGGTAAGTAGATAATGGACATAATGCAATCTCCCTTCGGGTGAGGCGGGCGCGGAACCCGTGTCCCGCTTGAAAACCCCCTTTACCCTACGCATTTATAATATGACAACGGGGTATCGGATGCAACTATTATCTGCACTATTTTAGAACTTTTTTAGTTGTGTTTCATAATAATAACATCCGGGACTATACGGTAGACGGTGTGCCGGAAATACCAGGTAGCGCGAGCGTGTCGAAAATACCAGGTAACAGCACGCGCCGAACATACCAGGCCGCACATACATAGACAGCACATAGTGGGCAGGTGGATAGTAACAGATGTAATTATACTGGACGGTATAATATAGTCATGTAGTAGATAGCATACTAATCAAATAAAAAATAATAACGAGTGCAACAATAAACAACATAACAATAGAACAAGTGACAGTCACATCACGTAACGATCACCTCACTGACGATCATGGGACGTTATAGTAACGCCGCGGGGCGGCTCTTAGATCTCTGCCAAGGATTCATCGTTTGTAGATTATCTCGTCACTAGACACTTTATATCCTCACCTCACCTGCCCTATATTGTTCGTATAAAGTTAATTCCGTATGTAAATACTCGAGAGGAGATCTATTATGTTCGTTCTGGCTTTCAGTAGTGCAATATGGCTAGGTATTAACTGGATTCTTGCAATTATTTTGGGTCTTGTGATCTGGTATGTACCGTTTATGCGTTACGCTGTCATTGTTTCGCTTGCATATTTAGTTGTTAAATATTTCTTCGTATGGTGTGTATGCAATCCACAAGCTGCAAACATCAAACGTAAGAAAGCGAACTTCTTTAGTGTGCTTATTTTAGGTTCACTGATTGTGTACGCATGGTTGCTCGGTGCGCAGAACTTAGGCTGGTTCACGCTGCCTTAATGTGGTCACTAATTGTTGCGGCCGGCTATGTTAATCAACTTGCGTATCCTGTTATAGTTATTCCGTTAACGTTAAAGGGGTTTATATGAACGAGAATATAGTTAAAGCCTGGTCTATCTTACGACCACAGCTGAAAGATGATCGTGTCGCTTTTGTTTTATGT
>NZ_MPDK01000057.1 GCF_003144315.1 Sulfoacidibacillus thermotolerans
TTGGACCGCAGGGTCCTGGGAGAGTAGGTCGTTGCCAGACAACATCGATACACTACGCAAAAGGCACACGCTCTGTTACTTTGCGTGTGCCTTTTGCTGGGTGTTTTCCTATAGAGTCGCTCACTATAACAACGTTTGATAGGAAAAAGGTATAAGGACAGTATTTTTCTCGTCTTAAAGTAGAAAGGCAGTCACTTGAATCTAACGATAAAATTTGTTATGTTTATTGCGTAAATTCAAATTAAACGGTGTTATTACTAAATGAGGTGGTTGACGTGGGGATTTCGGAGATTTATCGCAGTTAATCTTCGAGGCAAAGCAAACGTTGTGTGGAGTGGTTCATGAGACTCCGCTGACGCACTCTCGAACATTTAGTGAGATGATAGGGAGCTCTGTCTTTTTAAAGCTTGAAAACCTTCAGCGAACGGGTGCTTTTAAAATTCGAGGTGCGTTTAACAAAGTTGCTCAAATGGCTAAACACGGGGATGTTGGCGAAGTCGTGACTGCATCGGCTGGTAATCATGCTCAGGGTGTTGCTCAAGCGGCTCGTATGTTTGGGGCGGCTTGTACGGTTTTTATGCCTGAAGGAGCTCCTGATGCAAAGGTGCAGGCGACTACGGGATATGGAGCAACGGTAGTAAAAACGGGGAGAAACTACGACGAGGCGTTTGCAGCGGCAATCACTTATGCAAACCAGCGCAAGGCGCCTTTTTTGCATGCTTTTGATGATCCATATGTCATTGCGGGACAAGGAACGATTGCGCTTGAGATGCTGGAGCAAAATCCCGATCTTGACACTCTGGTTGTACCAGTGGGCGGGGGTGGCTTGATTAGCGGAATTGCAGTGGCGGCGAAGCATAAGAATCCAAAAATAAGAATTATCGGGGTTCAGCCAGAACGATCGAATTCTGGTTTTTTGTCGTGGGCATCAGGCTACAAACAGGTGATCGCCAATCCGTCTTCACGAGCTGATGGCTTGAATGTAAAAATGATGGGGCAGCTTCCTTTTGAAATTATACGAAAAGCGGTTGACACATTTGTCACAGTCAGTGAAGAAGAGATTGAGCGAACGATGTGCTTGCTTTTAGAACGGTCTAAGATGCTTGTGGAAGGTGCTGGAGCGACTGCGCTTGCTGCGTTACTCGCAGAACGTGTACCGCGCATCGGCAAGAATATAGGGGTCATCGTAAGTGGAGGAAATGTGGACTTGACTGTAATGTCAGAAGTTACACATGGCTTTGTTCCTCAAGCGCTTGTTAATCCGTAATCGCTTTACCCAGTGACTCTGCTGTTTTATTTATCGTAATGTTTGAAGATAGCGCCTAGACGGCGCTATCTTTTTTTAGCTATCTGGGTTACCATCTAAAATATACCACAGATCAGGAGGTGAATGTATGGCTTTTTCCAATAATGTAAGAATAACAGGCATGAATGACGTTGAGCAAGAAATTGAAAGTTTTAGTGGTCAAGGACCCTTTACATCGGATTTGTCGGGCCAAGAATTTTGGCTGGTGGTAGATAAGGGGTATTTACCTGTCGGGTTGGTGCTTGGCAATAGTGTATTTTCGATGGGGGTGACAGGCGGACTCGCAACTGCTTTTCGTGGGCTTGTGCGCGGCGAATTAAAGGAGTATACACAATTGATGTATGATGCGCGTGAATTGGCGCTTACGCGTATGCGCAAGGAAGCTGCACGAATTGGCGCAGATGGCATTGTGGGGGTAAAGCTAGAGATTACTCACCATGGGGATATTATGGAGGTAACTGCAATCGGGACAGCAATAAAAAAAGATCCTGCTTTGCAAGTTGGTACAACAGCACAAGTTGTAATCAATACAGGCTCGAAATAAACGATCGCTTAGGTATGCTTTTCTTTATGCAGAAATTCACTTTATGAGGCGTGAGCGTGTTCCATCGAACAAAAATTTTGCAATGTGAACACGCTCTTAAAAATTCTCCTTAGTTAGTGCGTATTTGCTTTACAGCATGTTCAAGTTGATCAATCGCTCGTTGAAGTGTCGAGCGTGGACAGGCGATATTTAGACGCATAAAACCTTCTCCTTCAATGCCAAACGCTGCACCTGAATTTAAGGCGAGGCCAGCTTGACGTACCATAAATGTACTTAATTCATCTGTCGATAATCCGAGTTTACGGCAATCAAGCCATGCTAAATAGGTTCCTTGGGGAATTTGCATTGTGATCTCTGGAAGACGACTCTGTAGTTCATGTTGCAAAAATATTAGATTATCTTGCAAATAGACAAGCAATTCATTCAGCCATGGAGCCCCAAAGCGATAAGCTGCTTGCATTGCCGCTGATGAAAGAACATTTTGCATACGCAGGCCAAGACGGTCTAACGCTTTTATGAAAGTTTTACGTAAAGTCGGGTTTGGAATAATCGCATAGGATGCGTGTAATCCCGCAATATTAAATGTCTTACTGGGTGCTGCAAAAGTGATCGAAAAAGAAAGAAACTCTTCTCGAACTGAAGCGAAGGGGGTATGTACGTGGGGTGGATAAACGAGATCCCCGTGAATTTCATCTGAGAGGACAGTCACTCCATAGTGTTCACAAAGTTTCCCAAGCGTGTCTAATTCTTCGCGATTGAATACACGTCCAACTGGATTGTGCGGATTGCATAAGATGAGCATTTTTGCTCCTTTTTCAAATTGTTGAGCGAGATGGTCAAAATCCATTTTGTATTGTCCTTCTATGAGTTGTAACGGATTGTTGACTGCGAGTCGTCCATTCTCTTTAATTACTTTGAAAAAGGGAGGATATACAGGAGGTTGAATCACGATCGAATCATTTGGATCTGTAAAAGTCTGCACAGACAGGCTGAGACTTGGCACTACTCCTGGGCAGTGAACCAGCCAATCGCGTTCGATGGCAAAGTGATGCCGCGTGTTCCACCAATCGATGATTGCTTGATCGAGTTCTTCTTGCGGCGCTTGGTAGCCAAATACACCGTGTTCAACTCGTGTATGTAAAGCACTTATTACTTCTTCTGGTGCACGAAAATCCATATCAGCAACCCAGAGTGGCAATAGATTCTTCTCACCAAATAAAGCCTCTAATCCATCCCATTTAAGCGAACCAGTATGGATGCGTTCGACGATTTCATCAAAATTCATAACGTGCAGGCCCCCTTGTTAAATTCCTCATGACACTACTTTACTATAGATTCCTGGTGCTCGCGAATAAAACCAGATCGCTCTCGGATTCGAATGGTTTTATTTATCTAAGCGATCAGAGGTTAACTTCCATGGTACAATGAAACGGATACATAGTGGATTGTGAGCAGTTTGGGATAGGAAAGATTCTGTAGATTTTTAGGATCACATGTTCATAAAGGCATTGTTGTGTAAATTTGCACAACAGTGCCTTGCGTCATTGTACGCCCGGCATGGGCGGAATCTTTAGGGTGTAAGTCCCGAACGGGGGTTGGCGACAAACCTACCGT
>NZ_MPDK01000058.1 GCF_003144315.1 Sulfoacidibacillus thermotolerans
GAAGTCTGCAATTGACGTCTGCCCGCCCTGGGAAAACGTCTTTCTTGTCAGTCTTAACATGCAGCCGTCCGGTGCCTGGAGCTGTCTTGGTACACTAAAGATTTTACTCACATGCCCAAGAACAGCGTTAGATTCTTCAATACCAATATTCAACTGTGAATATACACCAATCTGTAAAAACCCACGCATTTCATTATCGCCATAAGGGCCTAACGTTACAGGGTCTTCACTGGATGGGGTATTGATGATCTTTAACCACACTTTAAAGCCGCTGGCATCAAATGTCAAGTTCTTCCACGCCATAGCCTGTGACATTTCAGCATAGTTATTTACTAAGTGTGATTTCAGGGTATCTTCGACCCAATGAAACGGATACGGGATCATTTATCAAAGCTCCCAAGTTTAAACCCACTGAATGCTTGTCCACCTCTTGCGATGTTCTTACGCAACATCCCGTTAGGCGCCTTCTTACTGTAACCTTCATATTCAATCTTCTGAGCATAAGGCTTACCGTTACCAAAATAAATATCCCAATCTTGATGGATTGGGAGATATCTTATTTTAGTAAACAATCTTTGTTTCGTAGCAGCTCCAGACGGGTCTTCCGGCAGATTATCCTGAATAAGGTCGGGTGATTTCTGTATCTGCCAACTTCCTCGTAATCCACCGTCCTTAACAGGAGTGTCATCAACAACAGCACTAACGAAGCCATAAAGTCTTTGTTTTACCTCACCTGCGGCTTTTTGCATGGCCCTCAATTGAGCACTGGTAAACTGATCACGGAAGCTCTTCTTAGCCATTAGGAACCAACTTTAACGTAACTAATGATTGTAGTTCCACCCGCACCGATAGGCTCAACAGCATTAACGACGAACGAGCGCCCTTTGTGGTCAATAAATTTAAAACCAATGCAATCTTCAAGACTAATACCGTCTGGTTCGTAAGTGATAAAGACCTTTTCACCTTGAAGAACTATACTACCGTTTACGCTAGTCTTTGACTGCTCGTCATAGAACAAACGCAGTGGTATTTCTTGTTCTTTAAAAGTCGGAGCCCAAGGCTTTGATTCACTTCCCTCTTCTTTTACTTTAACAATGAGTGTCCCATCAAAACCAATTTCTTGGTCGTTCAACATCTCATGTGCCATTGCAATAAATTCTGAAGCAATTGTCATCGCATTACTCCTTGTGAGCTAGAGCTTCGCAGGTAGTCATTAATCAAAGCCCAGAAACGCGGATGTGGTGTTGCACTTTCTAATACAGCACTCTGACCAACTGCGTATTCAAGCGTCAACGGTCCAAGAATACGCTTTTTCAGTGCATAATTGGTACTGTTACTTAATAACGGCTTACCGCTCTGCACCGTATCCGCGACCAGTTGGGCCTGTGCTCGCTTAATTGCTACAGGTATGGTATTACCTGGAATCTCTACACCGTCGCTGTATAAGCCGCTGCGCGGGAACTGTAGTTCCTGATCCTGGTTGGTGCGCTTACCCTTATAGCGATTAAGGCTTTCCATAAAATCCATTGCGTTGATAAGCATAGGTTTCAACTTATCTTCCGCTGGGACAGTAAATCCACGGTCTTCTAAATATTGCGTAGCATATTCGACATCAATATAGCTATTTGCATTAGGTACACAAGACCCATCTTCAACAATGATAGTTACAGTCATATGCGCCTCAAGCAATATCTATCGTAGCATTAAGAATCTGTCCGTCTGCACTTATAATTTTAATGTCATACCTTGCAGCAGACGATTCGTTAATTGTGAAGGTCTGCAAATCAGACTGATTCTGTGAGACCAATTCTTTATCTTTAAAGACCTGTACAACGTAAGGTGTCTGTCCATTCTGCCACGTTGTAACGTAATCGGTATCTACCACACCTGTCGACGGGGGGGGCGTCACCCACCCCAGGACACCGCTTACAGGGTTCAACGTGGCATCTCGACGACGTCTGTTACGTTGCATCATATGAAACAAGAACTTTTTGTCTGTTCGAAATGCCATATGTCACCTTAGCGAGTGCGGATACCGTTACGAACAACCATACGAGGCTGATTGACCACATGAGCAACTTGTGCCATTTGATCACGGAAAGATGCTAAAGTGTGAGCCAGCTCGGTCTTAGGTTTGCGACGTTCAATTTCAGTGTTGACTTTTGCGTACAGTTTAGCACGTAATTCAACAAGTTCGTTCATTGCAGATAACATCTGGTTGTCTGCGTTGACTTGTTCCGAAAGAACTTTTTCATATTCTTTAAGCTCTTCCACAGAAACAGTGTCAAAGTCAATATCTGGAATATCTTTGAGCATTGCTTTAACTGCATCGCTCACGTTGACTTCTAAAGCTACTCGCGTAGTGACAATCGATTTACCGTTAACAGTTTCCTTATCTGCTTCAGCCTTAGATAAGGACTCATATTGTGCATTGTCGGTATCTGCAACAATTTCCGTCTGTTCGGTTTCCTGCAATGAGGAAGTGTCATGCTTTTCTTCATGTTCGACGTCCTCAATTACAGGATTTGAACGAGTGAACCCAGGCGCAACAGAATTGACATCTTCTCGCGTGACGGACGGGCCAACTGTAAACTTCAATGCTTCAATTTTAGGCAGGCCATCGGCAGTCCAATGATTGTCATTCTCAACGTTGAGTTTACGAAGCCCTTCAATGATTTTGTCTTTCATCATTCATTCCTCAAAATAAAAGGTGTTACAAGCGAAGTGTAACACCCTTTAAAACATCTAGCAATTTAACGTTTATGCTGCGGGAGCTGCGGACCAGGCTTGCGTTAATGCAGTTCCCGTAACTTCTGTCCCATAACTGTCTTCAATGGTACAGTTGACACTGAACGTTTTACTCAGCATACCTTCCGGAGCTGTTCCAGAAATTTTTGCTTTGTTGACGTCCGTGTTTTGAAGGGACAGCGCATCGCCAGTTCCAGGAGCAATTTTGAACTTATAGATATAGGAACCATCGTCCTCCGGATCTACTGTTTTAGCACGAATGTAGAAAGTTAATGGTGTATTTACTTTCATGAGACCAGCAGGGATTGTATCCTGCCAACCACTTTTACCGTCAGCTGAATACTGAACTTTACCTACAGTCTTAATCTTTGCTTTAGGTGTTGCATCTGAACCGTGACGTTCATGACGTACATAACGACGATGTCTTGAATGACGTTGATAACGCATGTTTCCTCCTAACAAAAAAGGGACCATATAGGCCCCTTTAATTACATGGCTAAAGCATTAAGCGTGTTCGCGAGTGATCAGGCGAGCAATCTTAATCTGTTTACGCTCAGGGAATACACGAGCCCAGTTGGTAGCAGTTTTCAGAGCGGCGTTATCC
>NZ_MPDK01000059.1 GCF_003144315.1 Sulfoacidibacillus thermotolerans
CCGCCGTATGCGGACCCGCATGTACGGTGGTGTGAGAGGTCGGGGGCTAGCCGCCCCCTCCTACTCGATCAACGTTCATCAAAACCCCTCCTTAGAATTTATGATTGGTTTGCAGAGGTTGTATTTTCAATCTGGGCAAAGCGCTCCTGCGCATCTGCTACTAAGTTTCTGATGCGTTTTTCAGGTACGGTGAGGATGGCTCCATCTCGCATCACCTCCTTGCCAGCGATGACGACGCGTCTGATTGCTGTCGGCTGCATGCTATAGACGATGTGTGCGGGTAAGAGTTCGGGGGAGAAAGGTTGCAAAGACAGGTCAGTCAGATCGAGTGCTACAAAATCTGCAGCGTATGCTGGTGCGATCTTCCCTGTCTGCAAGCGCAAAATTTCTGCGCCGTTACGTGTACCCATAGTGAGTGTATCGAGGGCGCCAAGGGCTGTGGCGTCGAGGCGATGCACTTTTTGTAAAAGTGCTGTCATGCGCATCTCTTCAAAGACGCTGATGCGATTGTTGCTGCAACCTCCGTCAGTTCCTAGCGCAATGCGCACGCCAGCTTGTAATAACTCGGGAATCTTGGTCACTCCGTCGGCTAAAAACATGTTGCTTGATGGGCAGTATGCAAGGGACGCTTTGCGTGCGCCAAGTAGATCAATTTCTGATTGTTCAAGCCACACAAGGTGAATGGCGAGTAAAGATTCGTCTACGACGCCCAGTTGATCGAGATAATGGATAGGGCGTGCTCCATAGTCACGTAAAATGTCATTGACTTCGAACATTTCTTCTGCAACGTGAATGTGAAAGGGGACATCTAATTCTTTTGCTAAGTGGTGGCCAGCCTGAATCATTTCTGGTGAAGCAGCATGCGGACTATGTGGTGCAGGGTGTATGGTTAAACGGGGATGGGCGGCATAGCGCTTGGCAAGTGTTCGAGTGCGTGTGACAGCGTCAGCCACGGTTTCACGGTAGGAAAACGGCGCACCGTCCCAGTCGTACATGGTACGCGCCATGACAAAGCGGATTCCTAGGTCATCGGCAGCTTTCAGAATCGCCTCGTCATTCTCGATTCCATTGCCATGCACATAGAAAAAGTCTGCGACCGTCGTTACTCCATATTTTAGCATTTCACCGAATGCGAGTAAGGCGCCAGCATACAGCGTCTGCGCATCTAGCGCTGGAGTGTATTTATAGAGTGCTTGATCACGCCACACGAGAAAAGGTTCATCCGTTGCGATCCCGCGCAATAGGCTTTGAAAAGAGTGATTATGGGCGTTGATGGTGCCTGGAAAGAGCGCATACCCTGACCAATCTTCGATGATGGCCTCTGGATAGCGAGAACATAAAACAGCAAAAGATCCGATGTCGAGGATATGATCTCCCTGCACAGCAAGCGCCTGATCTTTGTGAAAGCGATCGTCGATGAAAGTGTATTCTGCTTTATAAATGGTAATCATGGTCTCTGTCCTTTCAATTGATCTAGAGGAGCTATACTGCGATTTAGAGCTGATCTAATTGCACCACCGCTTCAAGCAGCACTTGCAAGGCGGTTTCTATATCTTCGAATCTAGTAAATTCTTCGTTGCAGTGACTCTTCCCCCCGATACTTGGAACAAACAGCATTCCTGCGCGCGTGAAACTTGCAATGTGTGTAGCATCATGTCCCGCCATGCTAAAAAGCGGTTTACTGGGGATAGATTGATGATTTGCTGTGCGTAAAAACAGTTCGATCAGATCTTCGGACAGCAGTTGCGGGGCTTGGTCAAGGATGACGCGCCGCGTGATCGCAACGCCGCGCTCCTTTGCAATCGCGGCGACTTTTTTTCCAAAGGTATGTGCTGTAGCATGGATATTTGCTGTGGTGGCACCCCGAATCTCGACGTGTAGTTCACAGCTGCCAGGGATTATATTTGCCGCATTTGGTGAAATGACAAAGTGGCCGACTGTACCTACAAGATCGTCTGAAGCAGCGGATGCCACAAGTTCTTCAAGTGCGAGTGCGACTTGTGCACCTGCTAAGAGCGCGTCGTGACGATCTTGCATCATGGTGGTACCCGCGTGGTTAGCCTCTCCGACGATCGTGATTTGCTCGCGATAAATTCCGCAAATTCCCGTCACGACACCAAGGGGGATCTTTGCTTGTTCAAGGCGGCGCCCCTGTTCGATGTGTAACTCAAGAAAAGCAAAGAGATCTTGTGCTGATTTTTGTGCTTCTGAGACGCGTAAAAGGTTGCCACCTGCAGCTGTTATAGCCATAGATAAAGGCCGATTTTGATCATCTGTGGTCTGCAACAGTTGCTCTTTACTAAGTTTTCCGGCAACAGTTCGACTTCCTAGTGTGGACAGGTTAAAAGGATTCGGTTCTTCGGCTGTAAAAGACACAAAAGCGAGTGGATGCCGATTGGGATAGTCAGATTCGATGAGCGTCTGAATCACTTCTAATGCGACAAGAATGCCAAGTGGTCCATCGAATCGTCCCCCATGAGGAACCGAATCGTGATGGGAACCGAGTGCAATTGCCGGAAGATTCTGTCTCCCCTTGTGGATGCCCCAAATGTTTGCAATAGGATCAGTTGAAACCTCAAGTCCAACTTCCTCGCGAGCGAGTTGTATCAGATACTTGCGCAATTCGAGGTCAGCGATGCTGCCAAATGGGCGATTGACCCCCCCATCTCCTGTCGAACCTATTTCTGACATCCGTTCAAAGCGCGCTTTGAAGCGTTCCATATGACATTTTTGTAGTGCGATGGCCATGGAAATCTCTCCCTAATCTGTGGTGAAATACACCTTTTTTGTTTGATCGTGTTGTTCCAAATGAGCAAGTCGGGTTTGACTTTGTTCCGCCGTTTGCTTGGCCACTTCGCGAACAAGGAGATTTAGCGCAGTAATTGGTGCGGCATAAGAGTCAAACAGCGAGGCTGTCGTCACTGGCACAGCGAGCGTGAGGTCCGCATAACGTGCGAGTGGGGAAC
>NZ_MPDK01000006.1 GCF_003144315.1 Sulfoacidibacillus thermotolerans
ACGGTAGGTTTGTCGCCAACCCCCGTTCGGGACTTACACCCTAAAGATTCCGCCCATGCCGGGCGTACAATCGAAACGGGCGGATGCGACGATTGTCAAATCCGCCCTTTCACATGCAAGAAACTGCGCATTTTCCTTTGCTACACCACTTCTGTGGCTTCACGAATATGCTGCTGTAGCTGATTGCGAAAATGTGCCACCTGCTCCTCCGACCATTCAAAAAAATGGGCCATATACTTCATAACTGGATCTTGCCACTGTTTGACCCATTGGATATTAAAATACATCGCCCCTGTGCGCCGAATAAAGAAATCAGAGGGTGTGACCACCATCTCATAGAGCAGTCCGTATAAAAGCGCGCCAAATACTTCTGCTGGAAGTTGAAATTGTTGTGCCTCTTCGCCCCGCTCTTGCAGAAGTTCATATATTTTCTCAATGTTTGTCCCATAGCGATGGACCAGTTTCTCAGCTTCACTAGCTGATACCCCTAGTTGTACACCTCTTTGAACATTCCCTTGAATAAAGTCAGCGAAATGTTCGGACCCGCCAAAATCTCCTCCTGAAAGAGAGATTTTATCTGTATTGCAAGCCTTAAACTGCACGGTTTTATCAATAAGCGCCTTTTCTACAATCCTCGTGACCACTTTCTCCGCCATTTTGCGATATCCAGTCAATTTTCCACCCGCAATTGTAATCAACCCACTTTGTGAAACAAAGATCTCATCTTTTCGAGAAATCTCCGAAGCCTTCTTCCCCTCTTCTTGAATCAAAGGTCGGATTCCTGCCCATAAACTTTCGACATCTTTTGCGGTAAGCGCAACAGATGGAAACACGGAATTGACACAAGAAAGCAGATACGCACGATCTTCTTGGGTCACTCTCGGTGCCAACAAATCTCCTTCATAGTCCGTATCTGTCGTTCCAATGTACGTTTTTCCGTCCCGGGGAATCGCAAAAATCATGCGACCATCAGGAACGTCAAAATATACTGGTTTTTTCAGGGGAAAACGTTGGCCATCAACGACAAGATGAACTCCTTTTGTCAGATGAAGGGTTTTGCCAAATTTAGAATGATCCCAGTCGCGCAATCGATCGACCCATGGTCCTGTCGCATTAATTACATACTGCGCTCGCAGGGAAAAAGTTGTACCCGTAAGCAAATCGTTAACTTTTGCCCCAGCAATCTGATTGTTTTCATAAATCCACGCATCTGCTTGAGTATAATTTAGCGCATAAGCTCCACGTTCTACCGCTGCCTTTACAATCTCCAAGGTAAGCCGCGCATCATCTGTTCGATACTCCACATAGTATCCTGCTCCTCTTAGACCTTCTTGACGCAATAAAGGTTCGAGTTCCATCACTTCAGATATAGACAGCATCTTACGACGTTCGCTCGACTTGACACCTGCTAGTCGGTCATAAAGGGAAAGGCCAAGTGAACTGGTAAGTCTTCCAAAACTTCCATCACGGTAAATAGGTAGAAGCATCCAAAGAGGAGTAGTTACATGAGGCGCATTTTCATATACAATCGCTCTTTCCCGGCCAACTTCCGCGACCAAGGCGACCGCCCCCTGTTTCAAATATCGCAATCCCCCATGAACGAGTTTTGTTGAACGACTCGACGTCCCTGCTGCAAAGTCCTGCATTTCAACAAGTGCCGCTGTCATTCCCCGCGCTTTGGCATCAAGTAAAATCCCCGCTCCCGTTACACCTCCCCCAACAATCAGGAGATCCAACTTCTCTTTTTGCAACTGCTCAATCCATGAATTTCGCTGCCTCATAGAGAACTGTACCGCCATTTAATTCACTCCTTCACATAAAAACCACAAGCCCATTCCCAAACGAGGAAGACTTGTGGTTGCTTGCACTTTCTATCTCGCAACACGCATAAAATGATACCCATCGCTTATTTAAATGCTCGCGTGGCAAAAACAGCCTTTTGCCATCCTAAGTATAGGCGACTTCGAACTTCATTGTCCATTGTATTTAGAAACGTTTGATCCAACATCCAATTATCGGAAATTTGCATCCTGTCAGTCCAAAATCCCACAGCTAACCCAGCAAGATACGCTGCGCCTAATGCGGTGGTCTCAAGCACCAATGGACGTTCTACAGGTACTCCAAGAAGATCACTTTGAAATTGCATCAAAAATTGATTTGCCGCCGCTCCGCCATCAACGCGCAATTTTTTTAGAGAAATCCCCGAATCCGCTTCCATTACAGCGAGAACATCCTTCGTTTGATACGCGATTGATTCCACAGTCGCCCGTACAAAATGTTCTTTTTGCGTCCCTCTCGTGAGTCCAAAAACCGCACCTCGTGCTTCACTATCCCAATACGGCGTTCCTAGGCCAACAAAAGCTGGCACAACGTACACTCCTTCTGTTGAATCCACACGTTGCGCATACGCCTCACTCTCTGCAGCAGTAGTCAACATCTTTAATCCATCGCGCAACCACTGAATGGCTGATCCCGCAACAAATATACTCCCTTCTAAGGCATACTCAATCTTCCCAGAAATTCCCCAGGCGATCGTTGTCAGTAAACCATGAGTTGAACGCACAGGTTGCTCCCCAGTATTCATGAGCATAAAACATCCCGTTCCATACGTATTTTTCACCATCCCTGGCTCAAAACACGCTTGCCCAAAGAGTGCTGCCTGCTGATCTCCAGCGATCCCTGAGATTGGTATCGCTGCACCGAAAAATAGAGTTGGGTCTGTATATGCATAAATCTCCGATGAAGAGTGGACCGTTGGCAACATCGACCTTGGGACCGTCAATAGTTCGAGCAAATCATCATCCCACTGTAGATCATAAATGTTAAACATGAGGGTACGAGAGGCATTCGTATAATCTGTGATATGCACTTGTTCGCCCGACAACTTCCACAAAAGCCATGTATCAATCGTGCCAAACAAAAGTTGTCCTTGCTCAGCCTTTGCTCTTGTTCCCTCTACATGATCCAAAATCCACTTGACTTTTGTACCCGAGAAGTATGCGTCGATCAGTAAACCTGTCTTCGCTCGCACAACATCAGAATAACCAGCTGCTTTGAGTTCTTCACAAAGATCAGCCGTTTGGCGCGATTGCCATACAATTGCGAAATAGACAGGCTCTCCCGTCACACGATCCCAAACAACCGTCGTTTCACGTTGATTGGTAATACCGATTGCCGCAATTTGCTCAACACGAATCCCTTGATTTACAATTACTTGTGCAATAACATTTTGCACTGACTCCCATATTTCCATCGCATCATGCAAAACCCAACCATCTTGTGGGAAATATTGCGGGAACTCTTTTTGTGCCACCCCACGAATAGTCCCAGCTTGATCAAACAAAATCGCCCGTGAACTCGTTGTCCCTTGGTCTATGGCCAGAATAAATCGCTCACTCATTCGATCGCTCCCTCTCCCAATTACTCTTGCTGATGAGCGTCCCCTTTGCGTTCAATCCATGCCGCGAGTCCACTAAAGATCCCTGCATAACCAAGTAAAATCGCGACACTCACCCAACTAATGGGACGCTCCGCCAATAACTCCCACGCTGGTTGTGCAAAGCGATAGGTCGGCATCCATTGGGCTACCTCCTGCAGTGCACGAGGTAATGCTTGAATGGGAGTCCAAAGTCCTCCAAGCATCGAGAGCACGAGATAGACAAGCGTCCCTAGTACTTGCGCTGCATTCCCAGCCATGCCAATGAACACACCTAGCGCTGCAAATGGGATCGAGCCGATCCACAGCCATAAAAAGATCTCGAACCAACGCATAGGTGGCATCGTAACATGCGCTGAAAATTGCGCGACAAAAAATACTACAAAAATAATGAAGAAGGATAAAGACAATTGAGTGAGAATTTTCGCTAGCGTGTAGCCTGCACTCGATAAAGGAGTTGTTCGTAAAAAGCGTACCCATCCACTCTTACGTTCCGTAGCAAGTCGCACTGCAAGGGTATTGACAGACGATCCAACAACGCCAAATGCCGCCATTGAGACCATAAAATACGCATTCCAAAATGTACCTGAAATGCGCGCGTGAGTTCCCACTTGATTCATAAAGACAAAATAAAAGATAATAGGCATCCCGAGTGTCAACGTGAAAAACCTGCGGTCTCGCACGGTGCGTAGCAACTCAGCTTTCCATAGTGACCACATTGCATTCATACGAAGGTACCTTCCGTTTCTGTAGTTAAGCGCATAAATGCCTCCTCAAGTCCTCCACCCGTCACTTGAATATCGCTTATTTCCCATTGTTCCATAATCAATGTGCGCAAAAGCCCATCTGAATTATTTGTACGAATTGTGACCTGTCTGCCTGCCGTCTTGATTTCAATCACATCAGGAAGTTTAGTGAGTTTTTGAAGATCGAGATGCACACCAGCAACGAATGAAATCTGTCGTCCAGCAAACTGCATCTTAATACTTTCTGGAGCTGCATCAGCGATGATTCTCCCCTTATTCATGACGATCACTCGGTCAGCGACCAAATCCGCTTCTTGTAAATCGTGTGTTGTGAGCAGTAACGTTTTCCCCGACGCGATAAATCGGCGCAACTCATCCCAAAAGTGGCGCCTTGCCGTAACATCCATCCCCACAGTAGGCTCGTCCAAAAACAGCACCTCTGGATTTCCTGCAAGCGCTAAGGCGAACTGTAAGCGGCGCATTTTACCACCCGAAAGCCGGTTAGCCATAACGCGGGCATCCTCTTCAAGTCCAGCAGCAGTAAGCAAGCGATCGATTGCTAAAGGCTTCTTATAAAATCCGCGAAAAAGCTGAATCGTCTCGACAACCGTCAACCGATCAGGCACACTCACACCTTGGAGCATGACGCCAATGTGTGCATGTTGTTCGGAAGCAAGAGGATCACCCCCAAACAATGTCACTACTCCACGCGTCGGACGAATAAGACCTAGCATCATTGCAATACTGGTCGTTTTCCCAGCCCCATTTGGTCCTAGTAATGCAACGGCACTTCCCTTTGCAATCTTCATTGTCACGTCGCGCACTGCCGTTTTTTGACCAAACTGTTTTGTAACGTCCTTCATTTCAACTATCGCCTCAATAGGATCCACTTCCCTTCACTAACTGTGAATTACTCTGTAAAAAGGCGCTCCCTTGATAATTTTCATCCCTTTCCCATTCTACCAAAGGAAGGCTTGTCGTGTCAGCGCTGACAATCCCCATTCGCAAACCCACAAATTCTTCATAACCAAACAGCACAAAAGCGTTCCGCCGCAACGGTGACGCCTTTGTGCCACAGGTTGGTTACAGGAAATTTAATATGCGACTGCAGAAGCAGAAGCTGCTGGTGCAGAGCCATAACCATACCCAGGAACAAGTAAGAAGAATAAGACGAAAATGATCAAGAACACAACAGCCCAACGTGTGTAACCCCCAAAGACTCCGTACATCTCTATGACCTCCTCTCTCTTCGTCGTACATTTTTAATACATGCAGTGAACGAGAAGAAGGTATGGATAGATGCCTTATCTTTTCAAGAAAAAGTACACGTGGAGATTCCGCTTATTATCAAATCCTTTATGAAATTTTCTACCGCATAAAAAAGTTATATTGCATGTGTTATTTGCCTAAAATGGAACGAATGAATGCAAAAGATAGAGAACTGTAAACCAACTTTTGCATGATATGCTGAATAAGGAGATAGCACATGGAGAAAAAAGATCACCAAAAACCGAAAAATCAAGAACTAGACCGCCTCGCCCCTGGGCTCGATGGAGTAGAAGGACTTGAAGAGGAGGCCAGTTCAGAGGAAATTGCAAAAGGTGATTCAACAACTGTAACTAAACTTGTATGGGATGAATACGAACCGAGCGAATGAACGGGCAGGGGCCAGTCCCCTTCCCAGCAGTTGCGATTGGAATTGGCTATATTCCGATATTTGTCTGCACTGTACGAGGACAAGTGTTAACAGAAAAAAACAAAGAATATATTGAATCAGCACGCATGATCGGTTGTCGTCCAATACGTTTAATGGTAAAGTACATTTTTCCTAATGTAATGATGCCATTGTTCGTGCAAGCCACCCTTGCAATTGCCAATGGAATTGTTACAGAAGCTTCACTCGGCTGTTTAGGATTAAGTGCCCAACCTCCCACACCGAGTTTCGGATCCATGTTACAGGTGGACCAAGGATATATTTCTCCAAATCCACTATAATTAAGGAGGATTTTATGAATTTCAACATACACGAGTATCCGTATTCCTCAAAACGTTCTGTGGTGGTTGCAAAACGAGGGATGGTGGCAACTGGTCAACCACTAGCTGCACAAGCAGGTCTAGCGGTGCTTCGACGTGGCGGCAATGCAGTTGACGCTGCCATCGCCGCAGCGGCCTGCCTCACAGTAGTCGAACCCACAGCAAACGGCATTGGAAGTGACTTGTTCGCAATCGTCCACTCAGCAGGTAAACTGTATGGATTAAATGCGAGTGGTCCAGCTCCTGCAGGATTGACTGCAGAAAAAGTGAGGCAAGCTGGTCACCTTGAAATGCCGCGATTTGGTGTATTCCCTGTCACTGTACCTGGGACACCACTTGGCTTAGCAACACTTTCTCAACGTTTCGGGAAATTACCGCTTTCAGATGTCATGGCAGATGCGATTTTTTATGCAGAACACGGATTTCCTCTTTCGCCCGTTCTTGCGCAGATGTGGAGTCATGCATTTTCAACCTATAAGACTCATTTGCAAGGTGCAGAATTTGCGGAATGGTTTCGTACGTTTGCCCCTTTAGGAAGAGCACCACAAGCTGGTGAAGTCTGGAAATCCCCCAATCACGCTCGAACATTACAAGCAATCGCAGAGACGAACGCTCGAGCTTTTTACGAAGGAGATTTGGCGGAACGCATCGAAGATTTTTTTCACAAACATCATGGATATCTAACTGGTGACGATCTTGCAACGTATCAACCAGAGTGGGTCGAACCCATCCATGTGTCATATCGCGGATATGAGGTGTGGGAACTCCCTCCAAATGGTCAAGGCCTGATCGCCTTACTCGCGCTGAACCTCCTACGAACCGACGAGTTTCCTACAAAAGAGTCGATAACTACATATCATCATCAGATTGAAGCGATGAAGCTAGCTTTTGCTGATGGATTTGCCTATATTACTGATCCGCGACACATGTCGGCAGACATTTCAGAACTATTGTCCTTAACATATGCGCACCTACGCCGGAAAGAAATCGCGGAATATGCACGTGAACCTGTTGCTGGGTCCCCTGTAAAAGGAGGAACTGTATATCTCGCCACGGCAGATGAAGAAGGGATGATGGTCTCCCTCATTCAGAGTAACTATATGGGATTTGGATCAGGAATCGTCATTCCAGGTACCGGAATTAGCATGCAGAATCGAGGGCACTTATTTTCTTTAGACTCACAACACGTAAATTTCTTACAACCAGGAAAGCGTACGTTTCATACGATTATTCCCGGGTTCCTCACACAAAATGGACGCGCCATAGGACCTTTTGGCATTATGGGCGGCTACATGCAACCACAGGGCCACCTGCAAGTCATCATGAATTTACTGCAGTTTCAGATGAATCCACAAGCTGCATTAGACGCACCGCGTTGGCAGTGGATCAAAAGCAAGACCATCGAGGTAGAGCGGTCCGTTCCCGAAACCGTTATACAAGGGTTACAAGCGCGTGGACACGATGTACGGATCGCGACCTCCTCCACCTCATTTGGACGCGGTGAGATGATTTTACGCGATGAGCATGGTGTGCTGTTTGGAGCCACGGAACCCCGCACTGATGGTTCGATTGCTTCCTTTTGACCTATGCATCAATATCTCTCACTGAAACTTCAAGCGCTTTACGAAAATGATCAATTCATATTCATTTAACAAGTCATAACATCAATCGGTTAGTAACGCTTAAATTGTACACTGATCTCTGTACCTTTATCTACGGTGCTTGAAACTGTTAGCGATCCCTTATATAAATCCACCATCTCCTTCGCGATAGCCAAACCTAAACCTGCCCCCTTTTTACGATCACGCGAGGAATCTACGCGATAAAACCGCTCAAAAATGTGGGGTAAGTTTTCTTTTGGAATGCCATTTCCTTCATCTTGTACAGTAATAATGACTGAAGTTGTAGTTACCCTCAGTTTAATAAAAATCCTATCTTCCTTTGTTGTATGTTTAACCGCATTGTCAAGAAAAATCATAAGCAATTGCTGTAAATGTTCCGCATGCATGGCAATGGACGCTTTCTGTTCACACCCAACTGAAATAATAGGATGTTGATATGCCACTTCGATATTAGAAATTACATCTTGTATAACTTCGCCAATCTCAATAATAGGCGCTGGAACCGTAAGAGTCTGTAAACTAGCCAATTGAAGCAAATCGTTTGTCAGATGTCGCAACCGGGAGGATTCTTTCTTTATCGCTAATAAAGCGCGCTCCATGACTGCTTGATCACTCTTTCCCCAACGATCAAGCAGGTTTACATACCCCTCAATCACAGTAAGAGGAGAGCGTAATTCATGCGATGCATCTTCAATGAACTGATTTTGCCTTTCCATCGTAAATTCGATTCGCTCCAGCATCTTATTAAAAGATTCAGTGAGCTCGGCAATCTCCTTCGTGTTGTGCAATTCAGGTAAGCGATAAGAAAGTCGATTCGGATCCACTTTACGAATCGATTGAATAATACGATCGAGCGGCCCAAGAGCTGTCCATGCCACCGCATATCCACTAATACCTGCTAGCGCAATTGCACCAAAGGAACTGAGAAGTAAAATTTGAATGAGTGTATTAATATAGGCGAAAACCGTATCAACTGAAGAGTACAGAATGACCCAACCTAGTAGCCTCTTCCCTTCACTGACGCTCGGATAAACCGTGCGAATATAGCTGTGGCCCTGAATGGAAATGATGCTCGCCCCTTCGCGTAAAGGACCTACCTGCAAACCAAAATTTATTGATTGCGGAATAGTAAGTGAGGTGATTCTAATCCCTTGACGATTGATCAATTCTACACCTTGATCCTTTGCCAAATATGCTTGTAGCCACCGAAAGTTTTGCTCACCTTTGCCTTCCTGTATATTATTTGAATAGGCTGCTGCAATTTGTTTTGCTTGGGTCAGAATGGATAATCGTTCACGAGCAATCAGCCAATTGGACAAAAAAAGTACACAAAGATCGTGAACAATAACAAAATTGCCGACAAAGAAAGAATGGACAGAAATGAGATTTTTGCCTTGAATGTCCGTTGTCTCATACGTCTTTTACGATATATCCCATACCACGAACTGTTTGAATGAAGGAAGGTGAGTCACCATGGTCAATTTTTGAGCGGAGATAGCGAATATAGACATCAACTATATTCGTATCTCCAACAAAATCATATCCCCAGACGTGTCGAACAATCAGATCGCGCGATAGCACATGGTTTTTATTTTCTAGCAAGTATTGTAGTAACGCAAATTCTTTCGCTGTCAAATTAATTGGTTGTTGTCCCCGCATTACTTCCCTTGTTGTTAAAGACAACTCCAGGTCTCCTACTGTCAATGTTGCCTCTTTAACTTCTCCATAGGCAGCACGCCGAATCAATCGACGAATACGCGCCAATAACTCTTCAATTGCAAAAGGCTTGACTACATAATCGTCCGCCCCATAATAACCCTGCGATGCGGTCTGGAATTGAGCCGCGGACAGTAATGATCAAAATGGGAACCTGGCTCTCTGCGCGCAACCTTCTGCATAATTCAAACCCATTGATCCCAGGAAGCATCACATCAAGTAAAACGATATCCCATTCCTGCATAGTCGCCTGTTCTCGGTACGCCCATCTCCATTCACGGTGACAATGTACCCTTCATGTTCTAATTCAAGTTGCAAGAAACCAGCAATATCCTCATCGTCTTCAATTAACAATAGCTTGTAGGGTTCCATCGAACCCATCTCCTGACAACCGTATCATACGATACGCATTACACTGATAACAACCCATCTTAGCCAAGAGGATTGTGTATACAGATTATTCTTGTTGCCCAGAATCTAGTGTGTTGTTGTCAGTTCCACTCGTATTCTGACTCCCCGATTGCACTTGCAGATTCGGTCCAAGATCGCCCGTTGTCGCGGAACGTTCCTTTGTTAATTGATTATTTTCTGTTTCCGGAAGCTCTGATGCAGTAGATTCATGATCTCCTCTCCCGTACTTAAGCTCACTGCCAAATTGATATTGAACGTTCGGGCCTACATCATGCATAGAAGGCGCTGAAGAAACCGTTGGCTTTGTTGCTGCAAATACAGCCGAAGACCCAAGCATTGCGATACCTCCAGTTAAAACCAATGCAGCTGTTGTTCCAAATAAATACTTTTTCATACGAAAACCTCCTTTGGTTGTATGCGTTCAATATAGCCTTCCATTCTGAGAAGGACTTTGGATGAGCATTAGAAAGTCGTCATATTCTCCTGTGAACGCTCTCACCAAAAGATTGATCTCCATTTTTACACATTAATTTTTTCTAATCTAATTTTCATGCACTCTTCATTCTATCCGCACTCTGATCTCAGTTAACTCTTTTATACTAACTATCATTTGCTGCACGTTACTTAGGAGGCTAAATGACGATGTGCGGGATTGCAATTCTCGTATCAAAATCAAATTCTTTATCTACTAATGATGCACTGTTGACGCATATGCTTGATACAATGCAGCATCGAGGGCCTGATGATCGAGGAACTCTGATTCAAGCAGGCATTCAAATGGGAATGGTTCGCTTATCCATCGTCGATATATCTTCTGGAGCGCAGCCAATATACAATGAAGACAATTCACTGGCCATCGTTTGCAATGGAGAAATCTACAATGCAAACTACTTACGCAATCATTTACTTGAAAAGGGACATATCTTTAAAACACAGTCAGATGTTGAAGTCATTCTTCATCTCTATGAAGATATGGGAGAGCAATGCGTATCACAGATTGAAGGTATTTTCGCATTTGCAATTTGGAATAGACATAAAAATAAATTGTTTTTGGCCCATGATCGAGTTGGAGTAAAACCATTATATTACTCCGATTTAGGGACTCACTTTGCCTTTGCGTCTGAATTGCGGGCTTTGAGTTGGATATCGGAAATAGATACAAACATTCACCCAACCGCGTTTTCAGATTACCATACATTTCGCTATATCCCCGGGGAAAAAACGATATTTACCGGTATTCAACGACTGCTTCCGGGACATTTTGCTGAAGTTACCCGAGGAACGATCCATATTCATCGTTACTGGTCACCTCACCCTCACTCAATTCATTTAAAGAATGATAGAAATCCTGCTTATGAGCTGCAAAAATTAATGGATGCTTCCGTTAAAAGGCAATTATCTACAGAAGTTGATAGTGCAGTACTGTTAAGCGGCGGACTTGATTCAACTGGTCTACTTGCACTACGGAATCGCTATGTAAAAACAGATCAAGCAATAACCATTGCCTTTGAAGCGCCAAGCGATGAGACCCCACAAGTAGAATATTCAGAACTAACTCATGCCAAACAAGTTGCAGACCACTTTCATATCGAACATGCTGTGCAAGTTGTCAGTGCAGATGAGGCATTAGAAGCACTCCCCCAAATTATTGCCGATCTGGACGAACCAATAGCAGATCCAACCTCAATCCCATTGTGGTTTGCCTCTCGTTTCGCACATTCTAAAAACATAAAAGTTGTCTATAGTGGGGAAGGGCTTGACGAATTATTTGCTGGTTATGAAGTCTACGGACATACGCGATGGCTTAACCAATTAGTTAAGCTACCCATATCATGGCGCCTATTTCTACGTGATCAGATCGCTCGTCACCATTTACGAGGAGCTGGCTTATTGCAGCGATCCCTCAGTCCTATTGAAGATTGGTATCAAGGGGTCGGAGGATTATTTACACCATCTGAATTACCCACGATCTTACGAGTACCTCCAGACCATCATGCCATCTCAGCTCTTAAGCCCCAAAATTGTATTTGAGTCTTTATCCCATATCTATTAATCTTAAATTATTAGTAAAGGGGATTTGTTTATGCAGAGAAAACAATACACCTTGGAATTCAAACAACAGGTGCTTCGGGAAGTACATGAAGTGGGCAATGCCGCCCAAGTTGCACGCCGCCACAGTCTTACCCCGAAGATGGTCTATAACTGGATGGAAAGATCCAAACACCATGACTGGCAAACCACATCTCCTGAGGCAAAGAAAGTTGCCAGTTATATTGCCTCTTATGCTGAGTTTAAGGAGCTTGAGACAGAGAACGATAAGCTCAAGAAAATCTTAGGCGACAAAGATCTAGAGATTGCAATCCTGCGTGACATGTTAAAAAAACCGTCATGACCGGATTTGGACACAAGCTATGATGAAAATGAATGGACTGTACCCTCCATGTTCCGGTTCCGTCATAATGAGACTGAACCCGATCAGTTCGTAACTGCTTTGTGGTGGTTCGACCCCGATAAAAAAACTGAAAGGACAATCCTCGAAGCACAAGATATTGGACTGCGAGTCCGTGTAAAAAATTTTTATATGTCGGGTTGTCTTCGGGTTCATCATTCTGTGAACGGAGGCATGAAAGACGATGATGGAGGCGATTTTGGAACGGTGTGCCGGACTTGACGTTCACCAAGAGACGGTTGTGGCCTGTGTATTGGTTGACCCGCTGGATCGCACCCCAAAGTCAGAGACCCGGACGTTTGGAACGATGATGAAGGATTTGCTGGCCTTGGGGGACTGGCTTGTTGAATTGGGATGTACGCATGTCGCTATGGAAAGCACAGGGGTAATATTGGAAACCTGTGTGGAATGTGTTGAAAGGCTTTGACCTCGAGTTACTCCTCGCGAATGCACACCATATGAAGAATCTCCCTGGCCGTAAAACCGACATGAAAGATGCGGAGTGGCTAGCAAAATTGCTCCGAAGCGGACTGGTCGATGCAAGTTTTGTTCCACATCAAGAGACCCGAGAACTGAGAGACCTGACACGTTATCGAAAGAAGCTTGTCCAAGAAGCAACTGCAGAGAAAAACCGCATTTATCGACTTTTGCAGGATGCAAATATCAACTCACCTCCTACATGTCCGACCTTTTTTGGCGTATCTGGTCGGCGTCTCCTCGAACAAATCATCAACGGTGAAGTGATTACTGAAGAATTCCTGCAAGCAGAAATGCGTGGTGCGTTGCGACGCAAGTCGACTGAACTTCTGCTCGCCCTGGAAGGACGCCTCCACCGACATCATCGAGACATGATTCGACTGTCGTATGAGCACATACAGTTCATCGAACAGATGATTCTGGAAGTTGAGCAAGAGATTGAGAGGCATTTAGCGGATCGACAAGAGGCTGTGGAACTGCTTACAACCATTCCAGGCATCAACATGAATGCTGCGGCGATTATTTTAGCTGAAATCGGAACAGACATTGAGCAGTTTGGCAGTGATAGTCAACTTGCTGCGTGGGCAGGTCTCAGTCCTGGCAACCACGAGAGCGCGGGCAAGAAAAAGAAAGTTAGTTCTCGAAGTGGGAATAAGGCCCTAAGGACCGTACTGGTCGAATGTGCATGGGCTGCAGCCAGAAGTAGACAAACCCGCTTGTCATCACGGTACTGGTTGTGGGTCCGCAGAATGGGCATCAAAAAGGCACTTGTCGCACTTGCGCATACAATGCTCCGTATTGTGTATCATGTGCTTCACCGCAGACAACCGTATGAAGAGTTGGGTGCAGACTATCTCGAGAGGTTTCGAAAAGATAGTGAACAAGGTCGGGAAGCCGACATGATTCGCAAGCTTGCAGCCAAGGGCTACATGATCTCGCAACCAACCATCTAGCCTGCTATTAGATACTTCCAGTGAAGCTCGAGACTCTCGAAGCTTTATTCCTGCCTGCCCATTAATCGCCTCAATGAATCCATTTTCGTAAAAAAGCGAACCCCGCTCAGTGATGAATAGATAAAAGAATGGCTGTTGGAAGCGATAAGCAAAGAGGAATCGAGCTATGGCTACAGAAAACTGTCTATATATCTGAGACGGCACCATCATCTCGTCGTGAACAAGAAGAAGGTGTACCGACTTTGTGCAGAGCTGTATATTCTAAAGCCGCAGCGTAGAAAAAGAATTCAGCATCCGAGGCGATTGGCGAACAATCGGGAGATCTCGGGATCAAACCAACTCTGGGAAATGGACATCAAGTACGTTTACATCACTGGTGAACATCGATTCTTCTTCCTGATGAGCATGATCGATGTGTATGACCGTGCCATCGTAGACTATCACATCGGACCTTCCTGTGAGGGGCAGCATGCGGCACAGATATTGCAACGTGCTTTGTGGAAGAGGCAGCTGTTTGAGAACGATAGCCGACCTGTCATCCGAACGGATAACGGACCGCAATGTATTAGCCATGCCTTTGAGGAGGGCTATGAGCGGCTAGGTGTGACACATGAGCGCATTCCACCGAAGACACCAAACAAGAATGCACACATTGAATCGTTCCATTCACAGTTAGAAAGCGACAGACTGTCTGCTGCAGAGTTTGAGAACTATCAAGCAGCGTACGCAGTCGTGACAGAATATATTTCTCTTTACACCCAGCGCCGAATTCACGGCAGTCTGTATGATCTTGCACCTGAGCAGTTCATTCGTGCAATCGCAAATCATGAAGGTAATCCATTCGTTGTTAAAGTCTGACCAAGCAATCTTGCGATTGAGTGAGATTAAGGGGGCAAGACTCTAAAATTGAGGGGTTAAACCGCACTGCACCCGTAATCCTTTCGATTTTAAGAGCTCAATCTCATTCTCTACATCGGGCAAAGTGTCTACAATGTTCTGCAGTAACGAGAACTTCGAGTTGTCCAAGGAGTAGTAGACCCATTGTGCCGTTTTGCGTTCTTTGACCAGTCCTGCTTGTTTCAGTTTGCGCAGGTGTTGTGAGATCGCCGGTTGAGACATGTCAAAAATGGCGACTAATTCACATACACATAGCTCTTCAAGCGCCAACAGCGCGAGCATGTGTAGCCTGGACTTATCTGCAAGGGCCTTGTAGACTTCTGCTAATTTTTCAAATGTGCTAGTCAGTGGTTGTTCACCTCTGTTTACGGAACATCTTTATATAGAACATCTGTCCGTGTGCCTTTGTGTGAATAAGGCACGTCTTCCCATACAAAATCAATCTCTTGAACCATATAGTGTTCCTCTGGATGCGACGGAAACAAGCTGTTTCGTAGCCAGTCCTCTTGCATTTGTTTGAGAGTCGTCACGGCTTCACTTTTTTCCTGTTGCGAAATGTGGGAAAGTCGTGCCTCCATGTCCATAATCTCGTGCGGAAAAAATCCCTCTTCTTCCACAACTTCAACGGTCTTTCCTGTGGAAACCCGTTGGACGATGTACCATACTCCCGGTCGATTGCGCACATCTTGCGTTCCAAAACGCACCCGTCCTCCCGTGAGATAGGCCCCTACATCCCCGAGACAGGGGCTATTTCGAGACAGAAATCGCAAGTCTGTTCGGTCCACCACTCCGTCAGGAAAAAGAAATTGTAAAGCGAGTGACATGGCATACATTCCGCGAAAGAGACCATCACAGGCGTGGCCGTGAAACCGAACGAGGTCGATGCCGTGAATTTGCTTGATTCCTTTAGCGTATCGGCCATGGCTCGATTCCGTATCTCGCACTTGAAAAACCGGGAGATAGGGTGCGGTCTGCGCGTCTACACTCCAATACCATAATTCATCATCCATTTGCGTCATTCCATCCACACTCTCCAAGATCTTTGTTGGACAAAAGGCCCGACCACTTCAGTCGGGCCTTATTCGCCTTAGAACGTTAAGACGGTATATCCTTCCCGAGCGTAACGGGAGAAGGCATCACGAGCAAATTCCAGGTTAATGCTGTACTTGGTGGCGGGATCCGTCAGTTTCCAGTTGTTCACTTGATTCGAGCAAGCGCCAACCATAAGACCCGCTTCCCTTAGTTCGGTCAAAGTCTTGTCTACTTCTGGTGGAACGGATTCGAGTAACTTTACGGCCCCCGTAAACAAGAAGACCTCCACGGCATCAATCTGATTTTCTTCCCTCGCGTCAAAAATCCGTTTGGCTACATGCATTCCGGACGTTACCTTATCCTTTTGGTCCCATCCAGAGTTAATCACAATCGCAATTTTCCCACTCATCGTATCGTCTCCTTCGATGTTACAATCATTTCATTCGCGAATCGTTTCAACAGATCGGCTCCGATGATTTCATCGTCTTGCAAGGTCGCAACAGCAATGGTTCGGTTCGTGTTGCGTTCTGTCAGTCGGTTAATATGTCCCATTTGTAATTCCAGACGCTTACCAAATAGTCGACTCGTTGCAGCTTCTTGCGGAAGCACCTGATTCACTACAATGCCTTGCGTATAAATGTGAGTTCGTTCCAAGTCCGCAATCGCACGCTCCATTTCCGCAATGGGTGTCGATTCCGGCAACGTAACGAACAACATCGCCGTTTCTTCTTTATCCTGTAACGTACGGATTGCTGCATTCATCCGAGCCAATTGCGCATCGTTCAGGGCTGCGGTTTCCGCCGTAAAGGCATCCTTATGCTCTAGCTCTTCTTCGTAATCCCAAGACAACTGCAAAAGGCGGACGGTGTGGCCCGTCGGGGCGGTATCAAACACGGTCACATCAAACTCGTTGGAGAGTACGTAGTCAAGGAACTCCTGAAAAACGGCCACTTCTTCCGTGCACGGGGAGTTCAATTCTTCACTGACACGTTCAACGGTCTCAGTGTCTTGAAACTGATCTTCCAGAGAGCCCAATACTTGATTCCGATAGGCATCAAACGCCACCTTTGGGTCAATTCGCACCAGCCATAGATTCGAGCCGGAAATTTGACGTGGGACTGAGGTAACCGTTTCACCGAATACATTCCCAATATGAGCTGCTGGATCTGTGGTAACAAGTAGTGTCTTGAACCCTTGTTCCGCTGCAAACAACGCAGTTGTAGACGCAAGCGTCGTTTTACCGACGCCCCCTTTTCCCGCCAGGAAAATTCTCCGGCGCTTACCGCCCCGAGGAAGCAGTAGGTCGGCAGGCAGCTTATCATAGTTGAATGGCATTTTGTAAATCCCTCCCGACTTGCTCCAGCATCGCAATCCCTTTGACCTCATCTGCATACAGAGGCATGTACCCAATTGGGCCCTCAAAGCGAGATTTCAGGTCTTGAATATACGGCTTTTGCTTCTGCCACCTGCGACTAGAATAGGGATGAGTGCGCTCGTCTTCCGGAATGACCCCGTTCACAATCGCGACTTGATTTGAAATCTCCAGTTTCTGTAGTTCATTCGCTGAGCGCAGCATCTCATCCATTGGCAGTCGTGCGGGTTGTGTGACAAACACAAACGTGGTTCTTTGCGGATCTTGCAGCGCCCGCACCGCATTATCATATTGTTCTTTAGAAGCAGCAAGTGCATCCACACTGCCGATGCAGGTTTGGCCGCTTCCTTGTGCACTTTCTTCGATGTGCAAACTCCAACTGCTCGGCAATTCCAGTAATCGTAACGTGTGGCCCGTCGGTGCTGTATCGAACACCACCCATTCATAATCAGGCTGATGCATACACGCGATGAACTGATCAAAGGTTGCGATTTCCTCAGTGCAAGGCCCATTCATCTTTTCTTCTGCGGCCTCTACGAATTCTTCTGGGAACAATTCCCGCAGCGGAGCCAATGCCCGGTCTTTGTAGGATTGCAGGGCTTGGTCTGGGTTTATCTCCTGAATGAACAGATTAGCAACACCTTGGACGGCTCGTGCGTCCAGTCCGACTTCTTGCCCAAACACGTCTCCTAAGTTCGAAGCCGGATCCGTGGTGACCAGCAAGGTTCTCGCACCACGTTTAGCTAACATGACGGCTGCTGCCGAAGAGAGGGAAGTCTTGCCAACTCCTCCTTTCCCAGAAAAGAAAAGATACTTAGTCATGATTCGGACTCCTTTGCTGCAAACAATTCGTCCATCTGCGGATAACGACCCTTAGTTCGAATCTCCCCATCCACGGTTACAATCGGCAATACTTTCATGCCTTGCTTCAACATGATTTCATATACGTGCTTGTTCGAAGTGAACGCCGTCGAATCCCGGCTCAGCATGTGACGGGCCACGGTATGTCCTTCTGTCTTAAGCTTCTCTACCATTTCCCCTACACGAATCAATTCCGGGTCTGGAGAGGTCCCGCACACACCCGTCGAGCAGCACATTTCCGGATCAAAAAAGTCGATTTTCATCCCCAATTCCTCCTCTTTCAAACATCCTTATTAGGAGCAACAGCTTCCCGAGCCACATCCGCAAGACGAGCCTTCCGAAACCACGTTCAATTCCGTTTCCCGAGAACGAAACATGTCCTCCGCAAATTCGTCCACCTTCATGGTCGCGATGAGTTTGACCGGGCGAACCAGAGCAAGGACCTCTTGCAAATCTGCGTCACTCGCTCCAAGCTCCCTCGCTTTGGGTACGTGATACTCCATACAGGAAGTACATCCCACAGCCACCGCTGCCGCCACCTGAATCAGTTCCTTTGTAAGTTCATTCACTCCGAACGCCATCCTTTAAACGTAATATAAAAATATACTTATATACTATGCGACTCGAATTTGGTTTGCAAGACCCTTCGGAAAAAAATTTCTTTCTTGTCGGGACTATTTCTGAAATCGTCCGAGGTACACATTGAGCAAGAGTTTTGCGAATTATGAGGGCATCTTCCATTTGAACTTCTCCATGTATGGATCGAACAACGACTTCATAAGGATGAGGGACCTCTTTATCTTTGACACGTGTCCCGGAGGGGATTGGTCCAGATCCAATCAAAATGTTCGCTTGCTCGAATTTCTCTATGGCCTTGAACAGACGCAGGGCGAGAATATCCGTACAAACAGGAATAGCCGTATTCTATGAAACCCGGTACCGACTCAAAATCCTTCTTTCCACCCAATGCAATCACGAGAAAATCATACGGCACACTTATTTCATCGTCTAAATACACCAGATATCATTTTTTATGTATTTAAATGGGTTTTTATAGAAAAAATCAAATGTATATGCTGATCGTCAATAGTCCAAACGTACTATCGAGAAAATGGTTCATTTTATGACTATAAAACTAGAAATATAGTTGTATAATGGACCACGAAAGGAGGAGACACGTATCCCAAATGATCGATTCCAACCAAGACGATCAATCACCACTTGAGGATCCTAGAGCGAGGAAGTTGATAAAAGGACTGCGGGAAGAGAAATATATAGTCTATTCCCTTGACGAAACCAAATTGGATCGGATTCCATTAGTTCACTATGAGGACAACGAATTTTTAGGAGGAAATGAAAATGAAGATTGAAGAATTGCTTTCCGCGATGGAAAAAGAGGGCGGATCACGCCCAGTGACGATGGAACTGCTTAGTCAGTTGGACGAGAGTGCCGTGTTTGAGCATGCCAGTAATAAGCAGTGGTTATTTAGCAAGACAGCGGTTCCAAATAAATACAAGCTCTTGATGAGCATCACGGCAGCGGCAGCAGTCGGACAAGAGAACTGTATTAAAACCTATGTGAAGAGTGCTTTACGACAAGGGATACAGAAAGATGAAATCATGGAAGCCTTACTTGTAGCACGATTTGTGAACGCAACAACCGTAATTTCCGCTTCCGTAGACGCCATGAAACTTCTCGTCGAAGACGGTCAAACGAGTTAGTAAAAATAAAAAATAGCAGTCTTCTGGGGGTTCAGCATTATGACACATGGGTTATTAGTCATCTTAATCTCCTTAATCGTGGGATTGGTAACGACCTACCTTAAAATTACCATCGATCGTATTTTCTTGGTATTGCTGTTGGTGCTTTGGATGGGATTCGGCATTCAACAAGCTGTCGTGATCAACGCACTCGTCATGCTCTTGGCCTCGTTACTGTTCTTTCGCGGAGCGAGAGCACAGCTATCCAAGTTACCTGGCGCAGTGAGATGGAGCGTTGTGATTCTCTCCTTCGTCGGTGGGATCGTTGGACGATGGCTCGGATTGCATACGTCCAGTCGCGGCTTACTCCTCATTCTCGGCATCTATGCCGTTTTCGTTGGGCTGCGTCTCTTGATGATCAAACCTAAGATGGTCCCGGATGGAAAGATACATGCAGGAGTCAGCATCGTTACATTCATATTTAGTATCCTCACAGGGCTGATTAGTGCCGGTGGGAAACCGTTGCAAATTCCTATTTTTGTTAAATGGTTTAAGTTGTCGATGCCCCAAGCCTATTTAGTGGCATCACTGGGTAATATTTTTTCGACCGTTGGTTTTCTCGTCGGAGAACTCTGGTTTGCTAAAGCAATCCCACTATCGAATCTTGCCTGGTCCTGGATATATTTCGTGGGAATAAGCTTGGTCATGTTCATCTTTGAACCAATGTGGAGTCAGAAAATCCAGAAGTGGGTGACTTTGCTCGTAGGCATTTTGTTAACTGCAGTGGGCATTAAACTCATGATATGATTGTCAACTACTACAACTGGAGCATAATATCACAACGCTATTGGAATTTAGGCCCAACCCCGCCTCCTAACGAAAATGGATCGGGGTTGGACCTTAGTTTCAACGCAGAGGTACCTGGACCAAGGATTTCGGAGCACGATAGTTAGAGCAATACGCACCTCCAGTTATCCCCATATATTCTCTGGTTAACCTCAGTTAACTTAATAATAGTAATTAAATATAATTTTTTAATATATAATAATATGAATAACCCGTTGCCAACTCTATTGATAGGAAATTGCAACTCCAGAATAAAGCCCATATCTGTACCAGTGTCCTTGGTTAGCTTGTGGGTTGGGTTGTGTTAACGACTGGGAATCTTTGAACATCCTACAGCATTAGCATTTTGGACATTATGAGGTACTAAATCGTCCAGATACTCGAATCAGAGAACACAGAGGATCGGAAACATTTTGCCGACCATCTGTTCATGAGTCAACTCAGCCGATGCTCCACGAAGCTAAACTTGCTGTGTTGCAAGTTCACATCGTGCGAGAACATCTCTACATATATGCGAA
Organism: Sulfoacidibacillus thermotolerans; assembly: GCF_003144315.1. Lineage (GTDB taxonomy): Bacteria > Bacillota > Bacilli > Alicyclobacillales > SLC66 > Sulfoacidibacillus > Sulfoacidibacillus thermotolerans. Next base: position 21,072 of record NZ_MPDK01000006.1, read on the forward strand.
CCGTCTCCATACTGCTATGACCAAGAATCCGCTGAAGTGAAAAGATGTCTCCACCCGCCAAGATGTAATATTTATCCATCGTATGTCTGAAAGTATGAGGTGACACGCGAACATTTACAATCCGCGCTTGTTCCCCATATTGCTTGATGAGCTTTTGAATCGTGCCAATGGCAATGGGCTCGTTGTCGATGGTCACGAACAAGGCATCTGCCAACGAAATGATCCGCTCTTCCGGTACAGCCACCTCTTCCACAAAATCAACCGTATTTTTTCTCCGTTTCGCCATTACCCACACGTCTCCTTTTCCGAGACGTGTGGGGGACTCCGGCCCATTTGCCCGCACTGTTGCGGACGTGTGTGCCCACACGCTCCTGCAAAATCCTGACCAAAATATCCCCCCAAAATGGAAACAGGGTTCTTGAGCTCAAAGGCTCAAAAACCCTGCGACACTGCCGAATATTAGACTCTTCTGGTGTCGAGAGCGGGACTTGAACCCGCACGGGTTACCCCACACGCCCCTCAAACGTGCGCGTCTGCCAATTCCGCCATCCCGACATGCTGGTTTACATCGACTTTCATAATATATCCGATTTTAACCGCTAAGTCAAGCATCGTGTTCGGTTTATCCACGACATCTGTACTCAAAAACGACGGCTTTTGACTTCATGAAAAAATCTAAAAGTAATCCCTATCTGTTTGATTGCATTGCATTTACTTGCGATAAAAACGACTAAACGTTTCATATGTGTAGAGTACACGCGCAACAAAATGTCTGGTTTCGCGAACGGGTATGTCGTTAATCGTCATTTCTTCTCCCGACCAAACACCTTTGCGCAACCAGCGACGAACCCGATTGGGGCCTGCATTATAGGCGGCAAGCGCCTCCGGTAAGTTCCCGTGAAACATGCGCAGCAAGTAAGCCATATACCACGATCCCAGACGAATATTGATGGATGGAAGCGCTAAATCTGCACGAGTATATTTCTTCATGCCTATTTTTTGTGCTGCCCATGAAGCTGTATCTGGCATCAATTGCATCAGTCCAATCGCACCCGCGTGAGAGATATCATCTTCTCGAAAATGACTCTCTACGCGAACGAGCGCTGCAATAAGGAAAGGGTCAACTTGTGCAACCTGCGCCTCTCGTTGAATGACCGGATAATAATAGATGGGATAAACAAGGTTCCAGAAGGAGGGGATAAAAGTGATACTCACGACGCCTACGAGTAGAGCTGCCGCCACAAGCGTTCGCATGCGAATCGCTAGAATTAAATTGCGCCCTATCACGAGTTCGTCGTCTCCTTTCCACAGTACATCACATGCTTCTAGTTCAACTCATTCATTGTATAACAAATGGCTGAACAACGCTGCGGTCAAATTTCCCATCTACTTGCGCACCTTTTTTTGCTAAATATTTTAAATGTTGATAGAGCGTGTGGGCGAGTCTCGGCACCTCCCGCTCTTCTCCTTGATTGTTCACTAGGATATCGGCGTACGCACGCTTTTCTTCTATCGAAATTTGTGCTGCAATGCGGCGGCTCGCATTTACCTCATCTAACCCATTGCGTTTCATCAACCTTTTCAACTGCTCTACTGCCGATGCATAGACAAGTACGGTCACATCGACTTGCCGATGTGTTCCCCCTTCGATTAACAAGGGTACGTCAAGAATCGCGATTCGAGATGCATCTTTTCCTACATAATCGCGCGCGCGTCGCCACATCTCCGCGCGCACCAAAGGATGAACAATCTCATTTAATTTGTTACGAGCTTCCTCATCTTGAAAGACCAATTGACCAAGTCGATCTCGATGTAAGCTTCCGTCACGCTGTACATACATAGCTCCAAAAGTGTTCACAATTTGCCGTAACCCCTCTGTTCCCGGTGCCACGACTTCGCGCGCGATGACATCCGCGTCAATGAGGTACGCCCCTAGCTCTACAAGTGCAGCAGAGATTGAACTTTTTCCTGTGGCAATTCCACCTGTAAGACCTACAATCACCACAATGTCCCCCCTTCCATTCTTGCAGACCCCCTCCAATCAATTGTAGGGCCTCTACAATCGCATTTTACTCTTTGTACAACTGTATGGGGGGCGCTGACACTTCGTACACACATGTGTCCCTCTTCCAGCCACACGCAACTTTACAATCGGTGCTCCACAGACTGTACATGGTTGTGCAGTCCGACCATATACATGAAGGGCAAGCTGATACTGTCCCTCTTCTCCAAAGCCGTTCACATAGGATCGCACCGAACTCCCACCATGCGCAATCGCTTGCCTCAAAATCTCGCGCATCGCCACGACAATCCGTCTAGCTGCATGAAGAGAAAGATCTTGTGCATACTCCGCAGGGTGAATGCGCGCGCGAAAGAGAATCTCATCGACATAAATATTCCCAAGACCTGCAATGACGCGCTGATCTAGTAATACCGCTTTGACAGAAGTTTTACGATGTTGAAAGATCGCCTGTAGATATTTCGCTGTCAATCGTTTGTCAAACGGCTCAGGACCTAACTGCAAAAGCGGAGAAAATTTCTCCAATGCAAAAGACGGAATCAAATCCATCGTTCCAAATTGACGTACGTCCTGGTAACGCAGTTCTTGCCCTTGATCCAGATGGAAAATGACATGCGTATGAGGAAGCTGCGCTTCCTCTGCTCTATAGAGACCGTAGCGCCCTTCCATGCGCAGATGAGTGATCAACGTCTGCGCGCCCAAATCGAACAAGAGATACTTCCCACGCCGCCGCACCTCATGGATCGTCACTCCCAAAAGCTCCTGTGTAAACTCATCAACACTTGGCGTTCGCACAATGCGGGGCAAACGCACTTCTGCTCGCATAATCTTTCGTCCCGCAACTAAGCTTTGCAATCCCCGCCGCACAGTCTCCACTTCGGGTAATTCCGGCATATAAACGTTCACCTTCAATTATTTTGCATCATACCATGTTGATCCATAATGAACATCTACCTTCAGCGGGACAGACATTACAACGGCATGTTCCATCTGTTCTCGCACAAGTTCAGAGAGCAAAGTGAGTTCTTCCATAGGACATTCCAAAATCAACTCATCATGTACCTGCAGCAGCATCTTTCCTTGAAACCCTCTCACTTTTAGCTCCTGGGCCAACTTAACCATCGCAAGTTTGATCACATCCGCCGCTGTTCCTTGAATCGGCGTATTCATTGCTGTACGCTCCGCAAAACTGCGCTCATTGAAATTCCGACTGTGAATCTGCGGCAAATAACGTCTTCTCCCAAGCAATGTCTCCGTGTAGCCAAGTTCACGTGCCTTTTGTATCGATTCTTCCATATAACGCTTTACCCCTGGGAACTTTGCAAAGTATTGCGCAATAAACTCCCCAGCCTGTGCGCGTGAGATGTTCAGATTTTGCGACAACCCATAATCGCTGATTCCGTAGACGATGCCAAAGTTCACGGCTTTTGCCTGCCTGCGCATAAGAGAAGTCACCTGATCTAACGGCACTTCAAATACATCGCTCGCGGTGCGCGTATGAATATCCATATCTGCTAAGAACGCATCAATCAAGGCTTGATCTTGCGACAAATGTGCGAGAATGCGCAACTCTACTTGCGAATAATCCGCTGAGACGATCACCCACTCACGATAAGTAGGTACAAACGCGAGTCGTAGTTTTCTGCCCTCTTCCATGCGAATTGGGATGTTTTGCAGATTGGGATCTGCGCTTGATAGTCTTCCCGTCGCGGTCATCGCTTGGTGAAATGAAGTGTGAACACGCGATTGCGGCTGCCGCACGACACGCAAGAGCCCTTCGACATAAGTCGATTGCAGCTTTGTCAACTGCCGATACTGTAGAATGTGTGTCACAATCTCACTGTGTGGCGCCAATTTTTCTAACACGTCGGCGCTGGTAGAGTACCCTGTTTTTGTCTTTTTCACAGGTGGCAAGCCCATTTTATCGAATAGAATTTCACCTAATTGTTTAGGTGAATTTATATTAAATTCGGTCCCCGCAAGCAAATAGATTTGTTTTGTCAATTGATCGATTCCCTCAGCTAATTCCTTGCCGATCTGACGCAATCGCTCCGTGTCCACCTTCACTCCGTATAACTCAAGTTCCGCCAAGACAGCTGCGAGCGGCAATTCTAGATCTTCATACAGTGACTGCAGTTGATACTGCACAAGATCCGCTTGTAAGGCAGAAAAGCGATTGAACAGCTGAGCGGCACAGTAAATAAGCGCACGCGATCGATTTTCCCCACCTTTTTCAATCGCTTGACGAACCCACGAAGGAACCAAACGATCAGCATCTGCCGCCGAACTCTCAGTCGCTTTTTCGATCACATCAAGTAAACTTGGCTCTCCCTCTGATGTATGAATCAAATAGGTCGCTAAAAGTGTGTCAAACAAAGGGCCAACCACATTCGTCACATCACTTGCAAGCCCTAAAGAGACACCGTGCACCATGATCGCTTTCGCATCGTACACAATTTTTGTCACCCGTTCATGCCTTAAAAATGTCATCAATTGTGCGCGAATCTGCTCGTTCTGCAAATTCTGTTCAGACAGCGGTACATAAAATGCGGCATGCGCACCCGCAACGGCCATACCTCTCCATTCACCCGTCTGATAATCTCCTTGTAAATCAAATAACAATGCACAACGCTCCCCAAGCTGTGGCAGAAGATCTTGTAGATGGGAGAGTTCCACGATCTGCTCCTTCTCTATTTGTGCAAAAACGGTAGGGGAGGATGTATTTTGTGCTTCCTGCACCATTTGCTGTTCATTCGCAGCCCCTTGATCCACACCCTCTACTCGACTGAGCAGAGAGCGAAATTCGTACATACGAAATGCTTCTCGCACGCTTGCCACATCATATCCCTCATACAACAGCTCATCGAGCGTCACATCAAGAGGCACCGCGCGATCAATCGTCGCGAGTCGTTTCGACAATAGTGCTAACTCACGGTGTTCCCGTAAGCGCTCTTGCAGTTTTGCGCCAGTTACATCGCCAATATGCTCAAATACTTCTTCTAACGTACCAAATTGCGCAAGCAATTTAATCGCCGTCTTTTCCCCCACTCCAGGAACTCCTGGGATGTTGTCTGAGGAATCGCCCATAAGTCCTTTTAGATCGATCATTTGCTGCGGCGATAAATGGTAACGATCTCGCACCGCAGCAGGATCATACCTCACGATGTCCGTCGTGCCTTTACGCGTCATGCCAGCAGTAACTTGTTCGGAGACGAGTTGAAATAAATCTTTATCCCCTGAGACAGCAAATACTTCAAAACCTGCCATGCTTGCCTTTGTCGCTAGTGTTCCAATAATATCATCCGCTTCATATTGTTCCTTTTCGAGAGTTACAATTCCAAAAGAGCGCAGCAGTTCGCGCGCCATCGGAAATTGCCCAATTAATTCAGGAGGCGTACTCTGACGCTTCCCTTTATACTCTTCAAAGAAAGCGTGACGAAAAGTCTCTTTTCCCTTGTCAAACGCAACAGCAACATGACTGGGTTGTTCATCTTGGAGCAATTTTAATAACATCATTGAAAACCCATAAATCGCATTTGTATATTGACCAGATGAGGTCGATAAGAGCGGAACCCCATAAAATGCACGATACAAAACACTATTTCCATCAATTAGTAAAAGCTTGTGTTTGGGCGCCTGTTCGTCCAGTACAGCCAAAATTCCCCACTCCATTTCGACTCATCGAATCCCGTTCGACATTTCTTACGCCATTTTAGCACATTGCGTTTCCCGAAAAAAAAGAAGCCGCAAACGGCCCCTTCTCTTTCTCTCACACCTTCTTAAAATCTCAGGAACCCACTTCCGTCAACGCTTGCACCACGGCATCGACGATAAGATGTAATTCTTCTTCCTGAATCACAAACGGCGGGCACAACATCACTACATTGTTATAACCTGCCACCGTATCCCCATTTTTCCCAACCAGTACACCTTGTCGTTTACAGGCCGCTACAACTTTGCTCACAAACTCTGAAGAGGCTGGCGCTTTTGTCTTTTTGTCTTCCACCAGCTCAATTCCAGCTAAAAAGCCAAAAAAGCGCAAATCTCCGACATTCGGATGCTCCCGTAAGGCAGCTATCAGTTTTTCTTGTAACTTCTCACCAAGTTGTGCAGAGCGAACAATCAGGTCACGCTCCTCCATCAACTCGAGTGTCCTTACAGCTACGGCGCAAGCTGCCGGATTCCCGCCAAATGTATTGACGTGACGAAAGTGCACATATTCACGATCATCTCGAAAGACTTCAAATAAGTCTGCACGCACTGCCGTGGCAGAAAGCGGTAAATATCCGCTCGTTATCCCTTTAGCCATCGTAACGATGTCTGGTTGCACCCCGAATTTCTGATAGCCAAACGGTTGCCCAGATCTGCCAAACCCGCAGATTACCTCGTCCATAATCAGCAGCACACCATACCGATCGCAAATCTCGCGTACCTGTTGTACATATTCTAACGGGGGTACAATCATCCCTCCGCCCGTAATGACCGGCTCCATGATCACAGCCGCCACTGTCTCAGGTGTTTCCCAGTTGATCACCTGCTCATACATCGCCGCACACTCAAGATGACAAGATGCACGCTCCTGCCCAAAGGGGCAGCGATAGCAATCTGGCGGTGGCACGTGTAAAAATCCTGGCGCGAGTGGTTCGTACTTATATTTACGCTGGAATTGCCCTGTCGCAGCCAAAGCGCCCATTGAGTTCCCGTGGTATGCGCGATAGCGGGAGATGACTTTCCAGCGCATCGGTTCACCATTTTGCGCATGGTATTGCCGAGCGATCTTAAACGCAGTTTCATTGGCTTCTGATCCGCTATTGGAATAAAAAATGCGATAATTCCCATGAAGCCATTGATTTAACTTTTCCCCTAGTGCAATTGCTGGTTTATGCGCATGGCTCAGTGGATAATACGGCATCTGCCGCAATTGCGAAGCTGCGGCATCCGCCAATTCAGATTCTGAATATCCAAGATTTACACACCACAACCCAGACATCGCATCGAGATAGCGATTCCCCTCTTCATCGATGATCCAAGCTCCTTCGCCCCCGCTGACTAACATCGGGTTTTGACTTGGCGTATAGGGCATCATATGATGCCACATATATTCCCTATCTTTTTGCAGCCACTCTTCGCGCGTCGACACCCTACCGCCTCCATGACACTTGTTTCATGAAAGCAATTCTACACTCGTTTTTTCGGCTTTGCTACGGTTTTTTCATAGAATTCCTACATTCTCGACGATTCTTTGTTCGGAGTGTGATTGCGAAGTACGCGTGTCAATAAGTGCAATTGCTGCAAAGAATTCGATGAAAACCGCGGTGAAAAGTAAAACACCCAAAAGCGAATGCCCCCCGTGCTCATTGAGCCACAGTGCCATTCCGAATAGCAACGCACCAAGTACGGCCATCTGAATGCCTCTTTGACGTTTACGCGGTGCCTGTGTGAGGATAAGTAGTGCACGGTTCTCAATCAGTGTGCCTGCGACAATCACGAGCAATGAGCACCCTGTCCCAACCCACATCGGGTTAATTCCAAAAGGAAAGCGACTAGCCGAAAATGCTGTCAACGCATTCCACAAAAAACCGCTAAGAACACCGACGCCCATCGAAACATAGATCGTACGCTCTTTCACCAAAGGCCACAGCAAAAAAGTCAAAGTAGGGCCAACAATTGCCGCGTTGCGCAGTGTCAAGCCAAAAACTGCCCACCATGCCAAATGATCAGGGCGCAATAAAGCGTAAAGCACAATCATGGCCCCTTGGATACACATCGAGAAGCGTGTAAAACGGCGAATCGCATGTGCGCCCCGCGCCTGATCTGGCTTGCAAAAGAGATCCAACCCAAAACTAGCAGCGCCAGAAAACATCAGGGGTGCACACCAAATCAACGCGGCTGACCAAAACCCGAGTCCGACTAGCAAGACGGCAGCAGGGGGTGCGACCATTTCTAAATAGCGCGGAAAAGCGACGAGTCCAGTCCATGTACCCACCATATGTTCTCGAGCTGCCATTCCAAGTAATGTAGGCACCACTGCGAAAGCGACAAGCACCACAGCAGAAAGATACACACCCCACTTGCCGGCACGATCGGTTTTCGCTGCGGCAATCGTCTGAAATTCCGCCTGCGCACTCACAGAATTTAAAAGACTCATGCCAAACCACACGAGAATTGTTGAAATCCCTACTCCTGACAAACTATAAAATCCTGTTGCAGTAGGAACTGGCGATGTCACTGGCACAGGGAAAACAGGGGATTTCCGCAACACATAATATGCTGCTACGGCCAACCCGAGCGTAAAAACGCCTAGATTCAAAAGCTGTACGTAAGCAAGTGACCATAATCCTCCAAGAGACACATACAAAATCACGATCAGCGTCGTCACGATTAGCAAAACAGGCAGACTCCAGCCCAAAACCACATGCAAATAAGCAGCAGCAGCTAACACATTTTTCATTGCAAAGATGGGAAACGTCAACCCGATCACAAGCGCTGAAAAATTTCGAGCTTTTGCCCCATAGCGACGCCCAATGAGATTAGAATTCGTAAGATAACCGATCTTGCGAAACGGACTAAGCAAAAACATCGCAATAAACACCGTGGATACGACAGTGGAAATGCCAAACCACACTGCAGAGACACCGCTTGTATAGGCCGTATCAATTTCTACAGAAAACATCGAGGCTCCCCACATCGCTGTCATTAGATAAAAAACCGTCCATAGACTAAACTGACGTCCCCCGTCCAAAAATTGACCCGCCTCATTCGAACGGCGACGTGATCGGTGACTCAATAGCAACAACAAGATCGTATACCCACCAAGCAATCCAGCAAAGAGAACTTGCATTTCCCGACCCCTTTCTTATTTGATACAGTTGCATCGTGCCATAATTCACATCTATAATTCCAATATCAATTTTTATATGTATGCATAACATTTTTGTTATCAGTGGAGGGTCGGTCCGCATGAATACTAGACACCTGGCACTCTTTCGCGAGGTTGCATTGACCGGGAATTTGACGCAGGTGGCACAGCGGCTACACATCAGTCAACCTGCTGTTTCTATGCAGCTCCATCGACTAGAAGAAGAAGTTGGTGTCCCATTATTTGCATTACTTGGGCGACAAATGACGCTCACAGATGCTGGACGAGCTTTTTTAGAATATACAGAAGAAATCTTATCGCTTGAGGAACAATTGACGCGGGTCATGGATGAATTTAATGAAGGGCGCAGAGGACGCGTGGTCGTTGGGACATCTCTTGGAGTTGGGACTTATCTGCTTCCACAGGTTATCCAGGAGTTTGCCCAATCTTATCCAAAAATCGTGATTGACCTGCAAGTTTGTGCAGAAGAGGAAATTGAGAAATTTGTGCGAAATGGCCATTTTGATCTTGGATTTACGATGCGGATGCCAATGGAACATTTCTCCTTACGGGTTACAAAATTTACAACAGACCAGTTCATTGGAATCCGATCTCCTGCAATCACCCCACAAACGAAGCTCTGGATTCCAAAAGATATCGCAGGATTATGTCCAGCCTTTCACGAGATGCGAAAAACTGCGGATGAACTCCCTAACAAATTCGCTGCAACCACAAATCGCCATACTTCTCCTCTATCCACTGGGCTCATCGAACGTCATATAGAGATCGGCTGTTTAGAGTCCATGGAACTTGTAAAACGCTATGTGGCAGCAGGTCTTGGTTATGGCCTAGTCCTACGATCAGCCGCGGCAAAAGATTTGGAACAAGGCCAACTGAGCCTGTGGACAGGATATGTTGAGCAGGCAATTACAATCAATATGGTCACGCGCCCTGCCGAGCATCTTGCGCGCAGTACATGGATTTTTCTCCACCATGTCCGGACACGATCTACCCATAAAGAAAAAGCATGAGCACTCAGCGCTAGACTCACGCAAGAGATCTCATGCTTTTTCAAATAATTTAACCTCTAGAGGTTTTTAATGACAGCGTCTGCAAATTGCGAAGTTTTCACTTCTGTCGCACCTTCCATTAAGCGCGCAAAATCATAAGTGACGATCTTTTGTTCAATCGTTTTTTGCAGTGCATTGACGATCGCGTCTGCTGCCTCTTGCCAACCAAGATGTTCTAACATCATGACCCCAGACAGAATTACAGAACCTGGATTCACTTTGTCGAGATTTGCATACTTAGGTGCCGTTCCGTGAGTCGCTTCAAATACCGCATGTCCCGTCACATAGTTAATATTTGCCCCAGGAGCAATGCCAATCCCACCCACTTGTGCCGCCAACGCATCTGAGAAGTAGTCGCCGTTTAGATTCATTGTCGCAACCACATCAAATTCTGCAGGTCGTGTCAACACTTGTTGTAAGAAAATATCTGCGATCGTATCTTTTACAATAATCTTGCCAGCCTCTTCTGCCGCTTTTTGCGCTTTATCTGCCTCAGCTGCCCCAGATTGCTCTTTGATCCGATCGTACTCTGCCCAAGTAAATGTCTGCTCTGGAAATTCTCTCTCTGCCAGCGCATAGCCCCAATTTTTAAAGGCTCCTTCTGTAAATTTCATAATATTTCCTTTGTGGACCAAGGTAACACTCTTGCGCTTATGTGAAATCGCATATTGAATTGCCGCACGCACAAGCCGTTCGGTACCTTCCTTGGAAACAGGTTTGATGCCTATTCCTGATGTTTCTGGAAAACGGATCTTCTTCACGCCCATCTCATTTTGCAAGAAGTCAATGACTTTCTTGACTTCTGGTGTGCCTTCAGCCCACTCAATTCCCGCATAAATGTCTTCCGCATTCTCACGGAAAATCACCATATCGACCAGTTCGGGATGCTTCACCGGAGACGGAACTCCATGAAAGTAACGAACGGGTCGCAGACAGACATAAAGATCTAGCTCTTGGCGCAACGCCACATTTAAACTGCGAATCCCTCCACCAATGGGTGTAGTTAAGGGTCCCTTGATGCTCACGAGATATTCACGCAATGCGACAAGCGTATCATCAGGCAACCATTCACCAAATTTGTGAAACGCTTTTTCCCCCGCATACACTTCAAACCACTCTAGTTTTCGTTTCCCACCATATAACTTTTCTACCGCCGCATCAAATACGCGAACAGAGGCGCGCCAAATATCCGGACCTGTTCCATCACCTTCGATAAATGGGATAATTGGGTGATCAGGGACATGCAATCCCGTATCTTGCATTTCAATTTTCTCACCGCGAGTTGGCATATCCAGTTTTTTAAACAAGGACATCCCGAACAACCCCTTTCTATGTAAAAGATATAAGCACGTTGCAGCTATACCGTTGTTCCTCGACAAATCCAGTGATCATCATACCACACTGACTACTGCCAGGCAACGATTTTTCCCGTACTACGAACCTATGTTTCACTTGGTGGTACATTCGTAGAGTGCATAGATCGTAAAAAGAGTACCACGCCCCCCACAACAAAAACAGCGCCGACATACCACAGCAATGGAATCGACGCGTGCAAAAGAAAATAGGATAGTACCGTAGCACCAATTGGCTCCCCTACAATCCCCATCGCAATCGTGGAGGCGGGAAGATATTTTAGGAGTGTATTAAACAACGTATGTCCAAAAACTGTAGGAATAAGCGTCAACAATACAAATACTTCCCAATCCGCACGAGAATAATCCACAAAAGAATAGCCTTTCCACACACTGTATCCGGCTAATAACACACCAGAGACCAGATAAACGAGAAAACTGTAGTGTACAGAAGACACTTTACGTCGCAAACTTTGCCCAGCAATGAAGTAGATCGAAACAGCCACCGTGCCAAAAACCGCGAGCAAATCGCCTAAAAGTGCAGTTTTTCCCCCATAGAGATCATGCCACCCAATCACCGCGGTGCCAAAAATCGCAATCCACGCATACAGCCATGTTCGAACCTTTACACGCACGCCAAAAAAAATGCGATCGAGGAGAAGAACAAAAATTGGCTGCAGCGCTAACACAAGCGTTGAACTAGCAACTGATGTATAAAAGAGTGACTGGATCCAAAAAATAAAATGGATGGTTAATGCCACACCACTCAAAACAAAAAGCCATCTTTCACGGTACGTTAAACGCATAACCGCGTCACGTAACCCCCTAAAAGCAAAAGGACTGAGCAGTACGGCGGTCATAACCATCCGATAAAACGCCGTGATCGCTGCCGGCGCGGTCGTCATCTTAATGAAAATCGCAGCAAATGAAATGGCGACAATTCCAATACAGAGCCATATGTACGCAACAATCGGCCGCGCCGAGGAAGACATATGCCCCCTCCTCCCAAGCGCTTTATCCCAACAACAACCGATGAAGATACGGTGCAGATCGAGCTAAACGAATCGGTTTTAAATTGCGATCTGTAAAGACGTGCTCCGTCTCTCCCTTTGCTAATAGCTTCCCTTCTCCAGACAACCAAACCGTATAGCGAAATGTTAAGCGCAGCCCATTATATTCTTTGAGCGCTGCATCCACATACAAAAGCTCATCATAATGGGCGGACTGAACATATTCGCATCCCACACGCAGCACAGGCAACATGATTCCCTGCTCTTCCAGTTCACGATAGGATAAATCCGCTGTGCGTAACCAATCTGTACGCGCCACTTCAAACCACTCGATATAATTCCCATGCCAAGCGACGCGCATTTGATCAGTCTCTTGATAGCGCACGCGGATCTCTGAGCGAGAAGTCATCTGATTCATGAGTTCGTCCCCCCAAGACCAATTGTATCATGCGCTACAGTCTAATGAGCAGAATCTCTTGAGAAAACATAAAGTTATAAAACCTGTGTCTTCCCGCGATAGATAAACCCACGCGCCGTATCCACAGTGATAATTTCCCCGTCTGACACCACTTGTGTGACACCAGCAGCTCCAACAATAACGGGTATACCAAGGGATAAACCGACAACTGCTGCGTGGGAAGTCAGTCCCCCTTCCTCTGTAATGACTGCTGAAGCCCGTTCAAACGCAGGCATCATATCGCGATCTGTCATCACAGTGACCAAAACATCCCCTTCTTTGACTCGCTGCAAAATCTCCTCCGCCTTTTTGGCAACCACTGCGCGGCCTACGACACTCTTCGTACCTACACCAACTCCGCGCGCCAAAACATCACCAATCGTATGAATCTTCAACAGATTCGTTGTCCCCGCTTCTCCAACTGGAACGCCAGCCGTGATTACGATAAGATCACCACTGCTCACAATTCCGCTAGCTAATGCCCCGTCCACGGCAACTGCGAGCATTTCATCTGTCGAGCGCGTTGGCTTGACTAAAACTGGGTATACACCCCAACACAAAGTGAGTCGCCTTGCGACAGCCGCGTGCGGCGTTACCGCGATAATTGCGCTTTGCGGCCGATGTTTTGAAACCATCCGCGCTGTAAAGCCGCTCTCTGTCGAAGTGACAACGGCGCGCGCTTCTAGTTCTTCTGCAATACTGCGCACAGCATTGCTAATCGCATCCGTTTGTGTGCGTTCCACCGCATCACGATGGCGCCCCATGACTTCTCTTGTTTTGATCGCCTGTTCAGCACGCACGGCAATTTGCGCCATCGTCGTAACCGCTTCAACTGGATATTTGCCTGCGGCAGTTTCGCCACTAAGCATAATTGCATCCGTACCGTCAAAAATGGCATTCGCTACATCCGTTGCCTCGGCACGTGTTGGTCGAGGATTGCGTTGCATCGAATCCAACATTTGCGTCGCTGTAATCACGACTTTCCCCGCTTTATTGCAGCGCTCAATCAACAACTTTTGTACAATCGGAACCTCTTCTGTTGGTATCTCTACCCCAAGATCACCGCGAGCAACCATCAGCCCATCAGACACCGCAATGATTTCATCGATCAAATCTAATCCTTCTTGTGCTTCGATTTTTGAGATAATATCACACTTTGCTTGATGATCCTCGAGCAACTTGCGAATTTCAAGCACATCAGCGGCTTTTCGAACGAAAGAAGCTGCAATAATATCCACACCCTGTTCAATGCCAAAGAGGATGTCTTCCATATCCTTTTCTGTCACGCCAGGCAAGCGCAACCGCACACCTGGGGCATTGATTCCCTTGCGATTTTTTAACACCCCACCATTTGTTACCACACAATGAATTTCCCGATTTTCTATCTTTACGACGCGCAATCCGATTAATCCATCATCAATACGAATCACAGACCCCACACTCACATCTTCTGGGAGTCCCTCATAGCTAATCGAAATCCGTTCCTTCGTCCCTACTATGTTTTCTGTTGTCAAGATAAGTGAATCGCCATCATGAAGTTCCACTGCATCATTCTCAATTAAGCCAGTACGAATTTTGGGTCCTTTAATGTCGAGCATAATTCCAACAATTTTATGTTCTAGACGAGCGGCCTCGCGAATCGTTTCAATCATCTTCCGATGATCCTCATGCGTCCCATGTGAAAAATTAAGTCTTGCCACGTCCATGCCCGCACGCACAATCTGCCGCATGACCGACAAGTCACTCGTTGCAGGACCCATTGTACAAACAATTTTCGTTTTCCTCATATACCCATTCCCCCAAATACAAAAAATTATATGGATAGTACACCCGCCAATTCATAAATTGAAAGATCAATCTCGTGCGCCGTATCGAGCGCCTCGTCGATATCGGTCGCAATCAATTTCGTCCCTCTAATTCCAACCATCTTGCTGGTTTCGCCACGAATTAATAAATCCACAGCCATTGCTCCCATTCGGGAAGCCAAGGCACGATCAAATGCAGTCGGCGATCCTCCGCGTTGTAAGTGGCCAAGTACAATTACACGAACTTCCCACCCAGTACGCTGAGCGATCTGTTCGCCAATCTTCATCCCCTTACCTACACCCTCTGCGACAAGAATAATGCTATGACGCTTTCCACGCTCCATCCCGCGTTCCAGTTTTTCTAAAACTTGCTCCATGTTAAAGGGAGCTTCAGGAATCAAGATCGATTCGGCCCCTCCGGCAAGCCCAGCAATCATCGCAATATCTCCCGCATTTCGCCCCATCACTTCGATGACAAATGTACGCTCGTGGGAAGTCGCTGTATCGCGGATCTTGTCAATCGCATCAATCGCCGTGTTGATCGCAGTATCAAATCCAATTGTATAATCGGTGCATGGCAAATCATTATCAATGGTTCCAGGCACCCCAATTGTGCGCACTCCGCGATGAGAAAGCGCTCGGGCCCCGCGAAATGAACCGTCTCCACCGATCACGACTAGTCCATCAATGTGGTGCTGGCGCAACATCTCAACCGCTTTTTCCTGTCCTTCAGAAGTTTGAAACTCGGGACAGCGAGCCGTATACAACTTGGTCCCGCCACGTTGAATGATATCAGCAACAGAACCTACATCTAATTCTTCAATTTCTCCTGCAATCAATCCTGCATATCCGTGTCGAATCCCGGAAACTTTAAGTCCATGATAAACGCTTTTTCGCACGACTGCGCGTATAGCCGCATTCATACCAGGAGCGTCCCCACCACTTGTCAACACCGCAATATGTCTAACTGCACCCCTTGCAACTTCATTTTCCGCTGTCGTCATCTCTTTTTTCATCGATTAACCCTCCATTCCATGACAAGCATTGCATATTAGTGACCCTTATGGACATTTTATGTCCCGCCGCATGTATAGGACTGCTATATCCTTATATAGCGGGCATCCTATCGTTAAATTGCAAAGAAAACACAAGACTCCTCTGCATTAACGCGTCACGATGTTTGAACTTGCATTCGCACGCTCTTGTCCTTCAGCCAAGAGTGGAGCTTCACTCTCTGTAAAAACGCCTATCTTGCGATATTTTTCATACCTTAGAGCTGGTAATTCATATCGAGAAACTGCCTTAAGTTCAATCAAGGCGCGCAAAACAGCCTCTTTCACTGTGACGATCATCTGAGCAGGATCGCGTTGCGCACCGCCAAACGGCTCTTCGAGTATCTCGTCAACAATCCCAAAGCGATACAGGTCCTGAGCCGTGATACTCATCGCATCCGCCGCACGCTGTCCTTGTGAAGCATCTTTCCACAGCAACGCCGCCGCCGATTCGGGAGCGATCACAGAATAGTAAGCGTGTTCGAGCATCAACAAACGGTCACCCACACCGAGCCCGAGTGCCCCACCGCTGCCACCCTCTCCTGTCACAACACACACAATAGGGACCGTCAACGCCGCCATTTCAATTAAGTTGCGCGCTATCGCTTCGCCTTGCCCGCGTTCTTCCGCCGCTGCTCCCGGATATGCACCCGCTGTATCAATAAACGTAACAATCGGACGCCCAAACTTTTCAGCCTGCTTCATCAGACGCAAGGCCTTACGGTAGCCCTCTGGATGAGCCATGCCAAAATTGCGAAAAATATTCTCCTTGGTGTCTCGCCCTTTTTGCGTACCGATCAAAGTGAGCGGGATTCCCTCCATGCGGCCGATCCCACCCACGATTGCAGCATCATCGCGAAAAGAGCGATCCCCATGCAGCTCGATAAAATCGTCACATAGGCCACGAATGTAATCAAGCGTTGTGGGGCGTTCTGGATGCCTTGCAATTTGCACCTTTTGCCAGGGAGTCAAATCGCGATAAATCGCCTCAGCAAGCGCTTTTACCTTTGCTTCTAGCGTTGCTACCTCTTCACTCATATCAATTCCCTTTTCTTCTGTAAAGCGCTTTAACTCTTCTATTTTCAGTCGCAATTCGACAAGCGGCTTCTCAAAAGGCAATTCAACGGCCACTCCATTCTCCTCCTTTCGCGTGCAGTGAGAGAAGCGTCGCGAGCAATGCTCGCAAGTCTTTACGATGAACCACTTGGTCGATCATCCCATGCTCAAGCACAAATTCAGCAGTCTGAAATTCATCCGGTAATTTCTGCCGTATTGTTTGCTCAATAATCCGACGCCCTGCAAAGCCAATTGTCGCACCAGGTTCAGAGATATTCACGTCTCCTTGCATCGCAAAACTCGCAGTCACTCCCCCTGTCGTCGGATGCGTGAGCACTGAGATATAAAGCAACCGCGACTGTGCCAAGCGCGCTAACGCAGTAGAGATCTTCGCCATCTGCATAAGGGAAAAGATGCCTTCTTGCATGCGCGCTCCACCAGAAACTGAAAAAATAATGACTGGAACAGAGCGTTCAATTGCTTGTTCGATTGCGCGCGTAAGCTTTTCACCCACTACGGACCCCATACTTCCCATAATAAAACGCGAATCCATCACGCCCACAACGACAGGAAATCCGCCAATTGTACCTGCCCCCGTAACAACAGCATCCGCCAAACCTGTAGCCTGACGACTGCGTTCCACGCGCGCTGAGTAGTCTGGAAAGTGGAGTGGATCACCCGATACAAGATTTGCATCAAATTCCTCAAATGACCCTTCATCTAGAGTGACCTGGATGCGCTCTTGTGCGGTTAACGTAAAATGATAACCACAATGCGGGCAAGTCTTCACTTGCTTATCTAGTTCTTTTGCAAATAAAATTTGCCCACACTGCTTACACTTCTCCATTAAACCTTCCGGAACCTTGTCCCGCGCGCTTGGATTCGGCGCAACTGTTGCGTACCGCTTTTTCTTTGGAAATAAGTCCTTTAACACTCCGTCACCCCAAAGTTTCTAAAACTTCAATTCGACAGGGAAGAATGCAAGATCACGTTCCATGATTCGCGCACATCTTCGAGTTCCGACTCGGGCACCAAAATCTCATATTGCTGTTTCGAGGCGTCTGACTGTCTATACTTGACTAAGAATCCTTGCGCCGCCAATTGCTCGCAAATCTTTTCCGCTAGCCGCAAACTAGGTGCTATGTAGATAACCGTCCACATATCGTACAAATAACCTCCTAGTGGGCCCCATTCAATGTATCCATCTTAACACTAAGAATTGAATAGGCGCAACCAAGACACTAATCGCGCACACTCGCCATTTGTCTCGTCCGCTCTGCCACGTCGCGCGGATTTACGCGCACTCGCGCAACTCCGCTAACGAGTGCCGCCTCGGCCACCGCTTGCGCAACCGCTGGCGCTACTCGCGTGTCAAACGGTCTGGGTATGACGTAATCAGGTTGTAATTCGTCATCTGCAATTAAATTTGCAATGGCATATGCCGCCGCAACTTTCATCGCCTCATTGATGGTCGTAGCGCGTGTATCGAGTGCGCCGCGAAAAATCCCCGGAAACGCCAACACATTATTTACTTGATTGGGATAATCAGAACGCCCTGTGCCAATCACCATGGCACCAGCCGCTTTTGCATCCTGCGGCAGAATTTCCGGATCAGGATTCGCCATTGCGAGGATAATCGGGTCACTCGCCATCTCTTGCACCATTGCCTGAGTCACCGTATTGCCTACGGAGACACCTACAAACACATCTGCGCCCTGCATAACTTGTGCAAGAGTACCTGTGCGATGCTCGCGATTTGTATTTTTTGCAATCCAATCTTTCAGAGGGTTCATGTGGTCGCGTCCTTCGTAAATCGCCCCTTTTGTATCGCACATCACAACATCGCGCACGCCGCAAGAAAGCAATAACTTGACAGTGGCAATCCCTGCTGCACCTGCCCCGCTAACTACGACACGCACCTCAGACAGCGTTTTGCCAACGACTTTCACCGCGTTGATCAAGGCGGCCAGTGTGACAATCGCCGTCCCATGTTGATCATCATGAAATACAGGAATAGACAATTCCTTCTTTAATCGCTCCTCAATTTCAAAACAGGCAGGAGCCGCAATGTCTTCCAAATTGATTCCGCCAAACGAAGGCGCCACCATACGTACAAAATCGACGATGCGATCGACTTCATTTGCCGCAATACATAATGGCCACGCATCAACACCAGCAAAACTCTTAAATAAGATGGCCTTACCTTCCATCACAGGCAATCCCGCTTTT
Organism: Sulfoacidibacillus thermotolerans; assembly: GCF_003144315.1. Classification (GTDB taxonomy): domain Bacteria; phylum Bacillota; class Bacilli; order Alicyclobacillales; family SLC66; genus Sulfoacidibacillus; species Sulfoacidibacillus thermotolerans. Next base: position 39,982 of record NZ_MPDK01000006.1, read on the forward strand.
GGCCCAATATTTCCAAGTCCTAGAACGGCCGTGCCATTTGAGATCACCGCAACCGTGTTGCTTTTTGCGGTGTACTCATAGACTAAGTCCTCATCACGATGGATTTCTTTGCACGGCTCGGCCACACCTGGGGAATAAGCTAAACTCAAATCTTTTGCGTTCGCAACGGCCACTTTTGCTTGCAGTGCGACCTTTCCCCGATGTTCACGATGTAACTGTAACGCTTCCTCGTACAAATCCATACGCTTCATCCTTTCCCCTTTGCCGTTCCAAAACAGCGTTTTCACATTTGCGTGTATTTTGTCATTATATCACGAGAGATTTAGACCCGTAGATACAAATTGCAGACACTGTTACGCTTCACCCGATGCGCCATAAACGCTTATCCCCTCGCGACCTACGAACGTCGTTACTGCGTCAAGTAATTCAGCAGTTAAAGCTACTTTTACCACATCTAGCGTTCGCTGCTTTCCAGATGCATAGATCAGTGTAACTGGCACGTTTCCCGGGTGCTTGAGCAACGTCTGACGCAAAGCAATCAGACGTTGCCGATCGCGTTCTAAATCGGCACTGATTCGGATAAATAACTGCGGTTTTCTAGCAGCAACTGAAGAAGGTGGGATTTCCTGAAATTTAACTGCAATAAACACATTCTCCCGATTCGGATCACGTCTAGCTGCCACTTGCAAAAGATCCTCGCCTTGTTGAAACCGCATCCAATCCTGAAATAATACAGGAAATATGACAAGTTCAACCCGGGCTGTGTGATCCTCTAGTGTAAGAAAGCCCATCGGATCCCCTTTTTTTGTTGCAACTTGACGCATCACTGCAACTTTTCCTATCATCTGAACTTCTGTGCGAACGCCTTTTTCCTCTATAATTTGTTGGATCGACGGCAGATGCAGGCGCTGCTGTGCCTCGCGAACCGCTTGAAAAGGATCATAGGAAACGATAAATCCAATCAATTCTTGCTCCCACAGCGCACACTGTTTCGGATCATCTGGCAATGCTTCCCCTTGTATCATTTCTACTGAAGACTGGGTTGGTTCATCAAATAGCGTGCGCATCGTCAACTGTCCACCTTGCATCTTTGCTTTGACAGAACCTACCAATCGGTCGAGTTCAAGTAGCAATTTCCGACGGGAGATTCCAAATGAATCGAAAGCTCCGCTCTGAATCAAACTTTCAATCACCCTGCGCGTCAACGCGCGCGCATCGACACGTTCATAAAGATCCTGCAAGGAAGAAAATGCCCCACCTTGTTCCCGCGCATGTACGATTTGCTCAACAGCCGCCACCCCAACATGTTTAACCGCAGCGAGACCTAATCGAATCGCCACTTCCCCATTAGCTCTTCGCTCTGGTACACAGGCTGCTTGACTGCGATTGAGATCGGGACCTAAGACAGCAATTCCCGCCCGTGCGCACGCCCGCGCATATTGCTCCAACTTGTCAGGGCGCGACACAGCGTCAGTCATTAAGGCAGCCATGTATTCCGGTCGGTAATTTGCCTTTAAATAAGCCGTTCGATGTGCGAGCATAGTATAAGCAGCCGCATGTGAACGATTAAAGCCATAATCTGCGAAACGGACGATCAGATCATAGACCTGATTACCTAATGACTCAGAATAACCATTTGCCAAACAACCTGCGACAAATGACGCTCGCGCCTGATCCAGTACATCGCGCTGTTTCTTGCTCACGGCTCTCCGTAGGACATCTGCTTCCCCTAAAGAAAATCCAGCAAGTGTCGCTGCAATCTGCATGATTTGCTCTTGATAAACGAGAATCCCATATGTTGATCGCAAAATCGGCTCTAATTCAGGGACTTCATAGACGACAGGAAGTTCCCCTCTGCGCACTTTGATGAACGTTCCAATCTGTTCCATTGGACCAGGTCGATACAGCGAGATAACCGCAATCAGATCTTCCAATGTCGTAGGGGCTAACTCTCGCAAAACCTGTTTGACCCCAGCAGATTCTAGTTGAAAACAGCCATCCGTATCTCCCGCTGCGAGCAATGCGATTGTGTTCTGATCCATCGGCAACTTGTCAAATCGCACCTCAATTTGACGAATCGCTTGGATATATTCTCGTGCACGATCACAAATCGTCAGTGTCCGCAGACCCAGAAAATCCATTTTAAGCAGACCAATCGCTGCAATGTCATCCATCCCATACTGTGTTGCAACTACTTCTTCACTACCTCGCATCAGTGGAACGAGCTTTGCTAAGGGTTCTTTGCTAATGACAATCCCTGCCGCATGCAAAGAAGCATGACGCGGCAATCCCTCTATACGCAAAGCGAGATCTACGACACGTTGCAAATGCGGGAATTTCGTCAATAACCTCTTTAGTTCTGGCTCTGCGGCTATCGCAGCTTGTAACGTTATGCCAGGAGTCGCTGGAATCGCGCGCGCCAGTCGATCAATCTCCACTTGCGCAGTACCAAGTACTCTCCCAACATCACGAACCGCTGCTCGCGCAGCGAATGTCCCGAGTGTTCCAATGTGCCCCACACACTCTTTGCCGTACTTCTGTGCGACATAGGCGATTACTTCGTGTCGGCGCTCAGCCTCAAAATCGATATCAATATCAGGCCATGACACGCGTTCTGGATTTAAAAACCGTTCAAATAAAAGGTGATTTGCAATCGGATCAACATCTGTAATCTGCAGAACAAAAGAAACAAGACTACCCGCTGCTGACCCTCGGCCAGGGCCTGTAGAGATCCCTTGCTCATGTGCAAATTTCATAAAATCCCAAACAATTAAAAAGTAGCCCGAAAACCCCATCCGCGTAATCACGCGCAACTCATTTTCTAGACGTTCTTGATAGACTGGTTGATCTGCCAGTTGGCGCGCGATTAACCCTTGTTTTGCCTGAAAAGCTAGTTCTTCTTCCTCTGATCGCCCCTCAGGCAAAGGGAAGCGCGGCATGGACCATTGTTGAAGCGGAAGTTCAAACTGTGCCTGCCTGGCAATATCGACCGTGGCACGCAAAGCATCCGGAAATTCAGCGAAGAGTTCGCGCATTTCTGCCGGCGAACGCAGATCATACGTCGCTCCTTTTGCACGCAGTCGCATCGCCGCCTCGCTGCTTATCCCTTCACGAATCCCTGTCAGCACATCGAGCACTTGTAAGTCCGTTTTTTGTACATACCGAACTTCACTTGTTGCTACAAGAGGAAGTTGTGCAGTCTTTGCCAGCTCAGCAAGAAAACGATGTTCCTTTACTTCCTCTAATAATCCCTGACCTTGTAATTCAACATAAACACGTTCTGTGCCAAAGATCCGCATAAGTCCCTGAAGTATTTTTTGCCCACGTGTTATATCTTGTCGCTGTACGGCCTCCTGTAATGGACCTTTTATCCCGCCAGTTAGACACAAAAGTCCAGTACTATGCGCAGCGAGTTCATCCCATGTGTTATATTGCAACCCATCTTCTTCCTGTAGTGTGGCTAAGGAAGACAATTTCGTGAGTGAACGATACCCTTCCATAGAAGTCGCGATCAACACGAGTTCAAAAAGCGACTGCTCTGCTCGCACGAGGCGTTCCTTTCCTACTTGAATGGTTTGTCCAATGATCGGCAGCAGACCCGCCTCATGAATTGCTTGGTAACAGGTAAGCGCTCCATACATACCCCGCCGGTCTGCCACACCAAGCGCCGACATCCCATGCTGCTTGACTCGCTGTACAACTTCTGTGATGCGGGCAGAACTGTATAGTAAGCTGTACTCAGAGCAAACGCGCAGATGTACGATCTCGTCCACCATGTTCACTCCTTCTTCAAAACATAGGCAGGGAACATCATTTCTACTTCTGTGCCTTGTCCCTGTGTGACACTACGCACTGTAAACCGTCCGCGATAATGTTCTACAATTTCCCGACAGATCGCAAGGCCAAGTCCCACACTTCCCTCTTGTCGACTGCGCGCTTTGTCTGCACGATAAAACCGCTCTGTGACATGAGGTAAATCCTCTGGCAAGATTCCTTCTCCTTCATCTCGTATCCGCACATACACCTGATCCTCCATCCGCCAAACGGCCACAGCAATGCCTTTTTCGTCTGGCGTATACTTACAAGCATTATCGAGCAGTGCACGAAGAACCTGTTCTAAACGGACTTCATTCATCTGCACCAACGTCTCTTCTGGCATCGCATTCTCAAACTCCCAACGATGGCTTGAATGAATCCGTTGCCATTTACGCACAACGCGTTTTGCAACATTCGCCACAGCAATCACTCCACTATCAGCAAGTGATTCTTGATCAATCGCCGCTAGTGTAAGTAATTGATTGGTCATGTTGCGTAGATGACTCACTTCTTCCTCAATCGCAGTCACAGCTTCTTGACGTATTTCCTCATCCTCCCAGCCCCAGCGACGCAACAACTGCACATACCCCTCGAGTACAGACAAAGGGGTGCGCAATTCATGAGAGGCATCCGCGACAAATTGACGCTCACGCAAGAAGCCTAAAAAAATGCGATCCAACATCGCATTGTACGTATCGGCAAGTTCTGTGAGTTCGTCTTTGCGACGCGGTACTTCGATGCGACTGCTTAAATCCCCGGGTGTAATTGCACGCGCTGTGGCGATCATCTCGCGAATCGGCAACAAGGAGTAACGCGCCAAAAAATAGCTACTTACAGCAGCTAAGGCCAGTCCACCAATGGACCCTGTCAATAACAGATAAAAGACAAACGCGATGCTGTGATCAAGCGAAGCCACATTCTCCAACCATTGCAACGTCACATCGCCATTTTTCAGATGCAAATAAACGCTCGCCACCAAGATGCGATGGTTTTCGTAATCATAAAGCGTCACCCCAGGCCCCAACGTCTGACTCGCATCAAATTGCGTAGGAATCCACTGTGCTCGGAAATACGTAGACGACGCAGTCATCACTTGTCCATGCGGGCCCAGTACCCGAACCATCTGCCGCGGATCCGGGACAATCTGTTTGACGCGCATGATCGCCTCTTCAACCGTACCTTCGTCTAGACGCCGCACCAAATCAGACAACCGCGCCACCACGATTTGCTTTTCATTTTCGATCGTGACATTCATAAATTCAAGGTAAACAAATGCGTTAAATAGAAAGAAGATAATCGCGACGACAAGCGTAGATAAGGCCACGAACCGAGCGGTAATCGTCAGTTTCATGGCCTTCGCAACACATATCCAACGCCTCGTATCGTATGAATGAGAGGGACGGCAAAAGGCTCATCGACTTTCATTCGCAAATATCGAATATAAACGTCGACCACGTTGGTCTCTCCTTCAAAATCATATCCCCAAACGCGCCGCAAAATGACATCGCGGGATAGCACTTTATCGACATTGCGCAATAAAAATTGCAATAGATCAAATTCGCGCGTCGTAAGTTCGAGGGTTTTCCCCGCGCGAATCGCCCGTCGTTCCTCTGGATAGAGTTTCAGGTCCGCCGCTGCTAACTCCTCCCGAGCAGTACCGCGGCGTAAGGCTGCGCGCACACGAGCCAGCAACTCCTCCGTCACAAAAGGCTTCGTAACGTAATCATCTGCCCCTGCATCAAGTCCTGCAACCTTATCATCTGTACTATCTCTAGCTGTGAGAATGATAATCGGGGTTTGCTTATGCTTGCGCAACATTCTACAAACCTCAAGACCGCTCATCCCAGGAAGCATCACATCAAGTAAAATTACGCCGAAATCTTTTTCTAATGCGAGGCGTAGCCCTTGCACACCATCAGATGCAATCTCTACATGAAAGCCCTCATGCACAAGTTCTAACTCAATCAACCGCGCAATGCGCCTTTCATCTTCCACAACGAGCACCGAAGATGTTGTCACAGGCACGTCCAACCTTGCCACTCCCATCTTTAGCGCTCCAATACCTGAATTGTGACAAGCGCTTTCCCTACCAGTTCATTGCCCCGATATAATTCCACGTCCACCTTGCCCATTTTGCGCCCCGAATCAATGACGCGCGCGCGCGCATCAATTCTCTGATCAATTTGCACCGGTTTAAGAAAATAGAGCGTACTATTCTCAATGAGCATATTCGCATCTTTGATTTTGCGTAAAGCTTGCATCGCAGCTTCGCCAATAATGGTTGTAAAGGCGCCAATTGACAATGAGCCGTGTGGCGTGGACATTTGCGGAGTCACTTCACCAGAGAGCAAAACTGCCTTATCCTCTACATTAGCCACGAAGCGTCCAAGCACGATGTCTTCGATCGTATCGCCAATTTGCGGCTGCTTTTGATTGTACTGAAGTGCCTTGATCACATCTTGACGACTAATGACACCCACAAGTCGCTTATACTCAATGACCGGGAGCAGTTCGAGACCCTCCCAGACCATCATGTGCGCGGCTGCAGCAACTGATGTTTTTGGCGTCACTGAGATGGGTTGTTTCGTCATCACTTTTTCAATTACCGTATCTGAATCTTGCCCATACCCGTCCCGTGCCGCAATGACCCCAACAAGTTTCCCGTCTTCTTGCAATACTGGGAAACGGGAATGCCCTGTCTGCTTAACGAGCTCTCGATAGTCACCAATCGTTCGATCTGCAGTTAAAATAGCTGGCGGCTCCTGACTGAGCAAATCTTCGACCAGTAACACTTCTTTTTTAATCAACCGGTCATAGATCGCCCGATTGATTAAAGATGCTACAGAAAATGTATCATACGCTGAGGAAATAATCGGTAAATCTAAACGATCCGCGAGGTGAATCACCGCGGCATTCGTCGTAAATCCTCCCGTAATCAGCACGGCAGCCCCATGCTCTAAAGCAGCCATATGCACCGCTTCACGGTTGCCCACGATCACCAGTAACCCAGGATCTACGTATTTGACCATGTCTTGAATTTCCATTGCCGCAATCACGAACTTTTGCAATGTCTTGTGCAATCCACTTCGTCCGCCAAGGACAGAGCCATCAATGATGTTCACGACTTCAGCAAACGTCAGGCGATCAATATCGCGCCGCTGCTTCTTTTCAATGCGCACCGTGCCCACTCGTTCAATCGTTGTAACGAGTCCTTGACCTTCCGCTTCTTTAATCGCGCGGTAGGCTGTTCCTTCACTTACTTGTAGTTGTTTAGCAATCTGCCGCACCGAAATCTTGTGGCCGATCGGCAAATCTTCAATGTGTTTCAATATTTGATCGTGTTTTGTCGACATACTGTTCCTCGCCCTCAGGTCGCTGTGTCTATTATACAACAGACAGAAAAAAAGTGCCCTTTTCATAAAAAGGCACCTTCTGTCTTTGTACCTCTATGACGCAGTGGTACAGGGATTCACTAGTGATCATTGTGCATCATTTTTGCTTTTTCTTTTACATAACGCGTTAAATCTGCTGTCATTTCATAGCGCAACAACGGAGTAATGAGATAAATGCCATGAAAGTGTTCCATAGCTGCATCAATGAGTTCGCGCGCAATTGCGACACCTTCTTCGCGCGCCCTCGCACCCTGAAATAAAGACATGCGCCGCCTTGCTTCTTGCGACAACGAGATTCCTGGGACTTCATTGTGCAGGAACTCCGCATTGCGTTGGCTTAAAAGTGGCATGACACCTACAAAGATTGGCACCGCAAGATGCTTTGTCGCATCGTATAACACCGCAAAAAAGTCAGGATCAAAAATCGGCTGTGTCATAATAAAATCGGCTCCCGCCTCCACCTTGCGTTCAAGCCGTTTGATCGCTTTATCAAAGTGCCGTACATGTGGATTAAATGCGGCTCCCACAACAAACGTGGCAGTTTCTTCGAGTGTTTTCCCCGAAAACGCAATTCCCTGATTTAATTGTTTCACCATACGAATCATATCAAATGACGAAACATCAAAGACTGACGTTGCACCCGGCAAATCGCCAAACCGAGAAGGATCTCCTGTCACGACGAGGATCTGCGAAATCCCAAGCGCATGCAATCCCATTAAGTGCGACTGCTGACCAATCAAATTGCGATCACGACAAGAAATATGCAACAATGGTTCAACCCCACGTTGTTTCATAAGCGCCCCGAGCGCCATATTGCTCATGCGCGTCATGGCAAGGGAATTGTCTGCCAGTGTCACTGCATCTGCACCAGCATCCCGCAATGCTTGCGCCCCCACTAAAAATTTTTCAGCAAAAAGGTCTTTAGGCGGATCAAGTTCTACAATAACTGTATACTCCCTGCGCACCTTTTCTGAAACGGGTTCTATCCCGACATGGGCGCCATCGTTACGAAAAATGGTTTGCACTGGCTGTGAACGCGTTACTTCTGCTGTGACTATGGGCTCAACTTGCTGAATTCGCTTTTCAGTCAAGACCTTCTTTGCAGCAGGAGCAAGCGGGGACAATTGCCCGACAGCCTGCGCCATAGCCCGCACATGATCCGGTGTAGTACCACAGCACCCCCCAATGATGCGCACCCCAAGAGCGCGAAACTGTACCGCTGCTGCTGCAAAATATTCCGGTTCTGAAGGATAGGCATATTCTCCATCTGTCATACTGAGCAACCCTGCATTAGGGTATACAGAGAGTGCCGCGTGTTCTGGCACCGTAATCGCTTGTAAAACACGCTGCATATCGGCCGGTCCAAAACGGCAATTCAAACCAATTACATCTGCCCCTTGTGCATATAACCTGCGAAACGCTTCTTCCACCGCCACTCCATCGCGCGTGACGTGCAAATCGAGTAAAGCAAGCTGCGCCATGATGGGCTTATCTGTCAAATTGCGAACCACGCGCAATGCTGTTTGCAACTCGCGAAAATCTAAAAAAGTCTCTAGCAAAATCGCATCAGGGTCTTCTTCTAACAGTGCACTCGCTTGTTCTGCATATGCTCGTTGCAAATCAATTGGCGGAGCTAGTGTTCGCCTCGCGCCCGTAACCGATCCGATCGTACCCACAACAAAGGCGTCGTCTTTTGCTGCAGCACGCGCTAAACGGACAGCAGCGCGGTTAATCTCTTTGAGTTGTCCTTCCAAGCCATAGCGCTCAAGACCTGCTCGATGGGCGCCAAACGTATTGGTCTCAATCAACTGCGCCCCTGCTTCAACATAGGAACGGTGAACCGTTGCAACCACTTCAGGTTTTAGCACACTGAGTTCCTCATAGCACACACCTACAGGAACACCCAAGCGATAGAGTTGAGTGGCCATGGCTCCATCGCCAATCACGAGATGGTCTTTTATAAAATCACGTAGTGATTGTTTCCCCGTTCCCATAGCTCTCCCCTTCTTGCGAAAATCCCTTTGTTCTCGAAGATTTATCTAAAATATAGAGACTGCCATCTTGATCGATAAAACCACTGCCGCCGCAATAAACAGAGGTCGGATCAAGCGCGCTCCTCGTTTGATCGCCATGCGGGAACCAACCCGTGCACCCAACATCATCGCGAAACCCATGGGCAGCCCAAACATGTACATGACTTTGCCTCGCGTAGCAAACAGCAAGAGTGCCGCCACATTACTTGTAAAATTAAGGACACGCCCATTACCTGCTGCTGATAGAAAATCAAAGCGAAAGAGCGAAAGAAACGCAAACAGCAAAAACGAACCCGTTCCTGGCCCGACAAATCCGTCATAAAAACCCAGCCCAAAGGCTACGACAATTGCAAGAACAATTCTTTTTCCAGTCAATCCGCGAAATGTATTCGAAGCACCTAAATGCCTTTTCCAAAGTGTAATTGTCGTGATCAAAACAATAGCTATAAAAATGATCAATTTTAGATAGGTCTCATTGACTTGTAACACCGTGTTTGCACCGATAAGAGCTCCAATAAAAGTAAATGGAATCATCCAACGCAATAACGGAAAGTACAGATTCTGCGAGCGCAAATACGTAAATGAGCTCGTAGATGAGGCAAACGTCCCAGCCAATTTATTTGTCCCAAGCGCAAAGTACGGCGGCATCCCTGTCCACAGCAAGGTAGGTAAAGTAATGACACCCCCACCCCCCACCACTGAATCAAACAATCCAGCGATAAAACCGCCGAAGATCAGCGCAAGGAACACAAGCACCATTTGATGCACGATCCGTCCCCCTTCACCGCACTACAAGCATTGAAATGCTCCCATTTTGCTTAGTGAAGCGGCACGCGGACATCTTCGCCAATTAACGTTACACAACCATCTTCTAGCGTCAAGGTGGCAACAGACAGCGCAAAAAGCGGCTGCAAAACTTGCACGAGATCAATCAAGACGACCGTCCCTACTACCTGAACCGCAGACCCAAACGGAGCTGTAACATGCTGCAGTGCACGAGTCAGCAAAGGACGCGGTACACGGACCCATTTTGATACGGCCACATCAAAGGCAACCACGCTCCCGCCCATGCGCACAAGCGCATCAGCGAGAGCCTCTTGGTTTCGTGCAAGCCACTCCGACAAATCCACTTTTTGCAGGGTAACATCAAAATCGAGCCAACTCGTTTGTAAGGTCGCATAGATGCTGTGTGTGAAGACATGCACGTGCGCCAACGCATAACCGTCCTCCAACTGCTCATTTAGCGCATCTTGCAAGTCTTCTTGATTCATCGACAAGGAGATCGAGCGAAATCTCAAACGAATCCCCTCCGTCTATGGGCGAAGCAATTTTTCGCGAATCTCTTTTAATTCACTGATCCCAGATTCGATCTTCTCTTTTTGCTCTAGAATAATCTGTAGATTTTCTTGTAAGCTGCTAATGCTCTTATCAATCTCATCGATCATGACAGACAATTCATCCGCACCAACCGTTTCAATCCCAGATAACACTTTATACAGTTTCAATCCGGAAAGTGCAGCTGTCGTCGCTAGATTGGACGCTGCATACGCAACTCCCGGCGCTGCCGCACGCACACCCGCTCCCCCGATGCTCGCAAGCCAACTAACCGCTTTGCCAGTTCGTGAGCCACGGCGGCTTAAAAACGCCTGTAGATCTTCTTCCTTAACCAGGTATTTTCCACTCGAATCGTCTGCTTTAAGTTGCCCGGTGCGAATCCACCGACGCACGGACTCTTCTGAAACATTTAGGCGATACGCAATTTCATAAGTCGTAAATTCCATTTGTGCAACACCCCTATGCGAAAATTTACGCAGCAGCGAGCTTTTTTAAAGAAGAGAATCGGTCTCCCTGTTCCGTCTAACACACATTATACACCACATACATGTGTGCGCATACGGGCGTGTGCACAGATTTCATTGTAAATATCGACTTACGCGTTCTTCTACTGCATATAACAAGCGTTGGCGCTTATCCTCTGCCTCTTTTTCAGACTCTGCACGAACACCGATGTACACTTTTAGCTTCGGCTCCGTACCAGACGGTCGTATGGCCACCCAATCTCCCGAGACAAATCGAAACTTAACAACATCTGACGTAGGCAAATCCAATGAAGTCGCTTGTTTTGTCGCTACTTCTGTACAGACCAGGGAAAGGTAGTCTTCCAGAAATTCTAATTGAAATCCCTCTACTTGCAACCCCTGCTCCCGAAACTCACTCATCAAAGCCTGCATGCGCATTTGTCCATCAAGTCCCGAAAACTGATACCCAGCAAGATGGTCTTTAAAGAACCCAAATTGCTGGTACAGATTCTTCAGTCGCAAAAGCACACTGCCTTCTATACGTTTGCACGCAGCAGCCATATTCGCAATCGCGACAGCACCCTGCACCCCGTCTTTATCACGAACAAACGGCAATAAGAGATACCCGACACTCTCTTCATACCCAAAGACAAAGGTGTGCTCGTTTGTCTTCTCATACTGCGAAATTTTATCACCAATATATTTAAACCCTGTTAAAACCCGCTCAGTCGCCACGCCATAAGAGGCAGCCACCACTTCCCCAAAGGTAGAAGTAACAATTGTCGTAATGGCAGTTTGTTTTATCCCTTGATCCACCTGTGCAGGGTGAACAGAAAACAAGTCATGCAACAACAATGCTCCAACTTCATTCCCAGTTAGCAAAGTATAAGATCCCTCATCCCCACGCACCATCATTCCTACTCGATCACAATCTGGATCTGTCGCGAGAATGATGTCCGCGTCCACCGCTTGCGCTACTGTAAGGGCTTCCGTAAACGCGACTTGCTCTTCTGGGTTTGGACTTTGCACATGAGTAAACGCTGCATCTAAGGACATCTGCGACTGCACAGGAATGACTTGCGAGAATCCAGCGAGGGCTAACGCTGTCGCAACAGGCTCCGCACCCGTACCGTGTAAGGGAGTATAAACAATTTTAAGCGCTGCTTTACTCTCTTTGGGTTCAACCTCAAAAAGAGGCGATAATTCGAGATAATAACGGGCTTCAAGCTCTGGCGAGATGTCGTGAATAAAAGGAGATTCCTCGACTTCTTGCAAAGTCATAACAGGGATCGCAAACAAGTCTGAGATATGCTCCATCTCAGCGACAATTTGCTGCGCATCCGCCTCTAATATCTGCCCACCCTTGCTGTTGTAAACTTTATATCCATTATACACAGGGGGATTATGGCTTGCAGTCACCATGACACCACCCCCACAGTCGAGTTCACGAACCGCATAGGAAAGAAATGGTGTCGGACGTGCAGTTTGAAAGATATGAGCGTGAACCCCGCATGCAGCAAATACCCGAGCAGCCTCTTTTGCAAAGTGTTTTGAATTACGTCGACCATCATAGCCAATCGCCGCACTCCACTTTTGTTCTGGATGCGTTTTTTTTATCCACTGGGCGACCCCATAAGACGCCCTGCGCACCGTGTATCTATTCATGCGATTTGTGCCTGGTCCCATTTTTTCGCGCATGCCGCCTGTACCAAACTGCAAATTCTTTGCAAAGCTATCTAGCAATTCATCCTGTCGTTCCGATGCAATCAAAATCTCTAATTGATTGCGCAAATCCGGATCTAATCTCTCATTTTGCATCCAGGCCATCCACAATGGCTCATTCAAAAAAAAAACCTCCCTACAAAGAGCCCGAGTTTCCCTTAAGCTGAGCTGTCAAGAAAAAAGCGGTGGGACGTGCAACGGAAATGCTTGCTCCAAGTAAGACCCGACTTGAAATAAGCGTGCTTCTGAAAATGGCGCACCAACAAGTTGAACGCCTATTGGCAAACCTTGTTCTGAATGCCCACACGGTAGAGATAAGGCAGGTAATCCTGACAGATTAAACGGATTAGTAAAACGCGTCAAGTTTGGACGAATCGCTTGCGGTTCCTCTCCTACGAGCACTTCATAATCACCAATCGGCGTGGCTGTAAAAGGAATCGTAGGTGTGATCAATACATCGATCTGCAAGAACAGCTGTGTCATTGCTCGTCGAAAACGATCGCGAAATTCCATTGCCCGCGCATAATCGACAGCCGTATATTGTTGACCAGTCGCTAATCGCTGCCGCACATCTTCCCCATACAATACGGCTGACTCTGCCAACCACTTTTCATGAACGAGTAGCGCTTCTGACGAGATAACAATCGCCTGATAGGTTGCCACTTCATAAATCATCGGAACATCAACCATTTCGAGCATTGCTCCCGCTTCCTCGCATAACTTTAGCACTGCACGTACACGTTGTTTCACTTGCTCGTCAGTCTGCGCAAAGAAAAAAGATTCGTCGTAACCAATCCGCAATCCGCGTAAAGAAGTTCCCAAAAGACGATCGTATTGCTCTTTTTCCCGTTGCACGGTCGAGGGATCCTCCACATCGTACCCTGCGATCAATTGTAAAAGTAACGCTGCATCGCGAATAGACCGCGTCATTGGACCAACGTGATCAAGAGAATAAGCGAGCGGGAGCACACCGCGTTTGCTGACCAATCCATAAGTTGGTTTTACCCCCACAACACCCGAACAAGCTGCTGGGATACGAATTGATCCCCCAGTATCTGTACCAAGGGCGGCTGGCGCTAAATCTGCAGCCACCGCCGCCGCGCTGCCTCCACTCGATCCTCCTGCAATGCGCATCAGATCCCAAGGATTATGAACAGCCCCATAATGCGGATTCTCCGTCGTAGTCCCATAAGCAAACTCATGTAAGTTTGTTTTCCCAAGCAGCAAAGCACCTGCATCCTTTAACCGCTTCCACACCACGGCATCCTCTTGTGGAAAGGAATCCTGCAATACTTTTGAACCGGCTGTCGTGGGGGCTTCCCGTGTGAAAAATAAATCTTTGAGCGCGATGGGTATGCCCTGCAAAACCCCTTTTGCTTGCCCAGACGCCAATTGCTGATCCGCTGTTTTTGCCGCTTCCAGCACGTCATCTGCACATATTGTAATATATGCATTTAAGACCGGATCATAGGACGCAATGCGTTCTAAATAACGTTGTGTCACTTCAACACTTGAAAGTTTCTTTGCGTAGATCAGTGAACTCAATTCTGTCAGGTCCATGCTCGTTTCAACCTCCCAGACTGTTATCAGCTGCTACAATGCATGGGGCCATATTCGAAATGATTACACTCCTATCATATCGCAATCCTCATGTTTCAACTACTAAAGTTCAAACGCCTGATGTACCTGATTGACCGCTGCATGAAGATGACTCTTTGGAATGATACAAGAAACCTTAATTTCTGAAGTGCTCACCATTTTCACATCTGCTTGGGCAGCCTCTAGTGCAGCAAACATTTGTGCGGCGACACCCGGATTTGTGATCATGCCTGCACCAACAATTGAAACTTTAGACAATCCAAGTTCCTGTAAAACTTCGCGATATCCTAACAACGGCTGTAACTGTTCACAGATTTGAATTGCGCGTTCTACATCGGCTTCGGAGACTGTAAAAGAAACATCCACTTCCCCCGTCTTTACGACACTCTGCACGATCACGTCCACATTCACTTGTTCTTTTGCGAGCGCAGTAAACATTTCGCTTAAATGTTGTTTCATCGTCGGAATTCCGAGCACTGCGATACGAGCTACTTCTTTTTCCGTAGCTACACCTGTAACGATCCGCATTCCTTCCATTGTTTCCATATCCCGAATCACCGTTCCCTCTGTTTGAGTAAAGCTCGATCGTACGACCAGTTGTACACCATGTTGTTTCGCTGTCTCGACGGCACGCGGATGAAGTACTTGCGAGCCAAGTGTTGCAAGTTCTAACATTTCTTCATAAGAAATCATAGACAGTTTTCGTGCCTTGGGTACTATTCTCGGATCTGCCGTATAGACACCTTCTACATCTGTATAAATCTCGCACTGTTGTGCTTGCAACGCAGCGGCAACGGCCACCGCCGTCGTATCAGACCCTCCGCGCCCAAGCGTCGTAATCTCACCCTCGTGAATACCTTGAAACCCTGCAATAACAGGAACGATATCTGCTTCTAACAGCGCCAACAAACGCGTCGTGTCGATCGCCTCGATGCGCGCGGCGCCATGCACAGGTTCCGTGTAGATCCCTGCTTGCCAACCTGTCATCGATTGCGCTTGCACCCCTCGCTCCTGTAATGCCATCGCGACAAGCGCAATGGAAACTTGTTCGCCCGTGGCTAGTAAAGCGTCCATTTCGCGGCGATTCGGAACACGCGCGACTTTATTTGCGAGCGTCACAAGCTCATCTGTCGAATGCCCCATCGCTGACACAACAACTGCTACGCGATCTCCTTTGCGCACGGTCGCCGCCACGCGATCAGCGACTGCGCCAATACGTTCTGGAGAACCCACAGAGGTCCCACCATACTTTTGCACAATTACTGCCATGATTCCACTCCTATCTCTCTTGCATGGAACTGCATAGTTATGCAAAACATCCTATCATATTTTTATCTATACGCTAACCCAGTTTTTCATTATAAAAAATAACAGCAGGCCTCCATTCAGCCTGCTTGTCAGATCTCTACGGTTTCCTTTGTGTCTCTCGCAACAATCGATCAAATTCCTGATCGATCGATTCTGTTACTTCGATTCGCGCTTCCGCTACTCGCGCTTCATCTTGAATCTGTTCCAACGCGTGGGATTTTGCATCATTTGCAAGTGTCAGAGCCGTTTGAATAGCAAGTGCGCCATTTGCCGCAGCGAGTCGCATCTGCGCTTCATCGCGCGCCTCGCGAAACGCTTGTACCTGCTCACTTAGCTCATTTTTAGCATCGCGCAATTGCTCAAGTTTGCGCCTGATCATTTGTTCTTGTTGGCTGGTTGCCGCAAATTTGTTTTTTACACTCTGGCGCTTTCGCAAATGTTCACGCGCGCGTGGTTCATCTCCTTGTTCAAGCGCCTCTTTCGCCTGTGTTTCATAATCGGCCATGCTCTCTTCTAAACGCTTCAATTCATGTTCTAAGCGTACTTGATAGGCGGCAACCTCCCCGATCAATCGCTTGACTTCCCCTACTTGAACGAGCATATCTTGAAACACTGCTTGCAACTGGTCACGTGGATCACTCTGCTGCAGATTTCGCTCCTCCACACTTGCCTGCACAATTTTTGCCACCCGCTTAAATAATCCCATCCCACACGCCTCCAAGTCCTGTAGTCAGAACCAGATGCCCATCTTACCCTATCACTTCATCAATCATTTAATGAAAGTACAATTTGCGGCGTGGGAATGCTGTGATCACTTGACGTGGGGACAACCGCAGTTCCTACAGCAAAAAATTCAATAACATGACTTCCCCAGCCGTGACTCTTCTCATGCAAATGAACACCTACAATTCCTTCTGCCTTTGCACTATGCGCTTCCATCTGCATCCGCTCCATTGCAAGTTCTCGCGCATCGTATAACGCCTGTGTGTAATTGGTCATCTCACAATTTTGCCCAACTGTTCGCAAGAACTGACGGAATCCTTGATGGGCTACATGATATACACAACTTCCCATCACAAGCGAGAGTGGACGATACCCCGCGCGCAATAGCGCCCAAAAATCCTGTCCCGACAAGTCACTTGTAAAGGGCTTCCCATTTGCCATCCGATAATTCCCTTTTGTGCGTGCGGCGACTGCTGTTCCGATCGCGATGAATTCGGCGAGATCTTCCCCCCACTCATAGCGCCCTACTTCCAACCTGACTCCAACAACACCATCCGCACCAAGCGCCTGTGCTTCTTCTTCCATACGCGACATCGCCAACTCGCGCGCATGGTACATCGCCTGACTGAGCACCTGAAGCTCTTCATTATTGCGGTAATTCGCTTGTTGAAACCCAATATGGTAAATAGAACTCCCCACTACCATCCCAATCGGCTCAAAGCCGGCTTCTCGCACAAGCAAAAATTCATTGACTGTCAAGTCACTTGTAAAAACACCACCTGGATGATTTGCATCACGCAATCCGGCAAGGCGCTCCAATGCATGTTTCGGTAAATCATTTAGCTGTTGATCTGCCATCGTTCGACCTCCTGCTCTCACAAGCATCATTTATGAATTCAGATCAAATACGGGGGTGATCGCAATCCGCTTCGCGAACGAGGCATCAACTTGCAAAACAGCCGTCCCCAACATCACAACTTCAAGAATGTGATCCACAATCTCCTCACCTTCCTCCGTTGCGATTCCGCGCGCAACTTCTTCCACACGAAGCGTAAAATCGGCGCCTACAACCCCTGTTGCCCCGAGGCGCGCCATATCTTCTCGCATTTTCCTCGCCGCAAGATGGCGCGCTTGATATACCCCTTGTGTAAACCCTTGCATCTCTTGATTATACCAACTGTGTTCTTGTTGCAAATCATACCAATCCGTCTGCAAATAATAGACTGTTGCCCCTAAAGCTAATCCTACTGGCAACTGCCCTGCAGCAAGTAGACGAACAAAATCCTGGCCCGATACAGAACAGATCACGGGTACATCCGACTTTGGCAACCCGTCTACACGCACCGCAGTCCCATAACAAACAAACTCGATCAATCCGTCTTTGGGTTCATATCCTTTTTCATCCATTCGAAAGCCAACTACAGCATTTGCCCCAAGCATCGCTGCTTCTTGCAACAAACGCGCAATTGCGCGCTCTCGACCTTCATACAGGGCGAGTGTAGGCGCCTGTAATTCCCGTGAAGCAGAGGAATATCCGCTAAAACCCGCATTCACGGGAATCTGCACATAACCAATTTGATAATATGAACTCCCCATCACTTGACCTACAGGTTGTAACTTATAGCGTTTCAATGACAGCCACTCGTTGACACTCAAGTCACTTGTCCAGGGGAGTTGGCCTTTGCCTTGACTCGTTAACCGTTCGATGACATTTGGTGGCAACTGTCCGCGCTCGAGTGCATCCAAAGAACGAGCTGCGCGTTCTAGGCCTTGCTGTCGTAATCGTTCTAGATCCAACTTAGGCGCAAGTGAAACCTGAGCAACCTCTGATTGCGCCCCTTTTTCCCGATCTTTACGTAAGCCAAATGGCCAACGGAACATCTACCCATCACCTCCAGCGAATCTTTGCAATGCCAATTCCCCTGTGTTAGAGCAAAAAATCCTCCAGTGTTTGCCGCGTCTCCTCGTGTTCATTTGCAAAGCGGCTTAGTGCCCGTGAGAGTTCATCGAGCCACTCCTTTAACGACATCACTTCGCTAGAAAGTGCAATTCCGCGCACGACCTTCGCTTTGCGAGCAAGAAAACGAGCGCCTTCGCGAGCCAATAAAAACGTATCCGACCCCAGCGAAAGTTCAATTTTTACGACATGATGCACTTTGCTAAACCATTTTCGATCGCGTGTCACCACAACCAAATCCGGAAGCGATCTTTCTAAGCGAGTCGCAAGTGCTTCAATATATGCGAGTTCATCTTCATGATTATGACGCCATGAAGCGGCGTTTAGATCAAACTGAAGATCGTCCTCCATCCCATCTCACCACCCCGACTCCTGTGATATCTAATAGAAATTTCCACTTTGTAGAATAAAATCGCAGCGCCCCGAATCCAATATAGCGCAATTTTTACTTAAGAGCTGGTATTTTTCGCCTCGATCTCCCTTAATAAGCGATGCTCCTCTTCTTCTTCTGCACGAAGTGAGAGTTCGCGTTCTTCTTTATCCAACCCCATAATATGTACTTTTTTCTCTATATCATGTGTCAATTCTTGCAAAATCCCATACCCGTCAATTCCCACAATACTCGCGTCATCCTGTAACTTCTTAAGCATAGCATGCATAATAAAAAGTAAATCATCACGCATTTCGAGCAGACGGTCTCGCACTTCATGAGGCATTTCATCGCGTAAAGCGCCGATATAGTGTTCAGCAAATGCTTGATGGCGCGCTTCATCCAAGATAATCCGCGTAGATAATTTTCCAAATAGCGTATCAGGAAACGTTTTGCGAAACGCGCCATAAAAATTTTTCGCAAATAAATCACTAATTAAGATGCCAAAAAGCCAATCGAGTCGATTTTTTGATTTAAGTAAACGATAATGGTATCGGAACATTTCCCGCAAATCGCGCAATTCCAGTGGCTTACGCCCTAATAAACGATATACCTTCGTCAACATTTCAAAATGCCGAGCTTCATCCAGCATAAATGTCGTGATATAGAGTTGAGCACTCGTTTCATGTGCTTGCACAAAATGGGGCAGAATCGTCGAGGCACCGAGCATCGCAGTTTGCTCACCGAGGTATACGGGGGTCAAGACACGTGCAAATGCATTTGCTTCCGACTCATCCAGATGAAACGGGATTTCCCAATCAAATTCACTGGAGGACCACTGGCCTTTTACCCCCTTATGGAAGAGCTGCAAGATCGGATCGTCTTCTTTTAGATCAGGATAAATGCGCAACGTGACCGTCCCCCTCACAGAATCTAAATCTTGTCATTTCATTGTACTCTGTGGACGGTTGACAAACAACATCGCCATAGAACAAAGTCCTTTGGGCACGTTGAAAGAATCATGAATTTTAACCTCTCAACGTTCGCTGCTCTTTTGACGGTTCTGATCTCTTCACTCGCATATTCAGCAGTTTATGCCCTTTGCTTATCCTCTGACGCTGAACTTTGCGCTCTTTGTCCGCTCCTACAACAAACC
Organism: Sulfoacidibacillus thermotolerans; assembly: GCF_003144315.1. Lineage (GTDB taxonomy): Bacteria > Bacillota > Bacilli > Alicyclobacillales > SLC66 > Sulfoacidibacillus > Sulfoacidibacillus thermotolerans. Next base: position 59,857 of record NZ_MPDK01000006.1, read on the forward strand.
ACAAGTTAGCCCCTACGATAAGCAGCGCAAAAATAATCCATAAAGCAGAAAACATTCCTGACTTTCCCCAAACAAAGCGCGGCAATTTCGGAATCATTAAATATAGCATGCCAATGACCCCAACTACATATAAACTCGATACCCCTGTTTTTGCTTTTTTCGTTGGACGAAACATCACAATCCCCCATTTTCTCAACAAACATGTTCTTGGAAGATACTTATGCGTAAACTTCCTCACTTGAGACCTCAAAAGTGCTCTTGCTGTGACGCACACAACAGGTGCGCATAAAGACCACCAGCGCCGCAAACACTAGCACAGAACCTGAGCATGAAGTTTGAGGAGGGTAACTTGGATGAATCAACCTACGGAAAGCAGTATCAAAAATTCTGTTGAGCAAGCGGTCAACTCCGGTGCCGTCCTAGATGATTTTAGCACCTGGCGTGAATTCCTTGGGGATCATGTAAAACATGCGGAAAGTTTAGGGATCTCTGAGGAACGTATTGATGACGCCGCTTTCAGACTGGGAAACTATCTTGCCGACAAGATCGATCCCAAAAATCCACAGCAACGCCTTCTAAAGCAAATGTGGGATGCCAGTCCGAAAGAAGATCAACGGGCATTGGCACGAATTATGGTCAATATGGTGTCCAAACAACCTACCACGCATTAACCGACGTTGCGAATCGTCTTACTTTTTCACTTCTTTACTTCGCAGCGATTACAACACGATGGGCAGAGAGATGCAAGCCCCCTCTGCCCGTTGTTTTGCAGTTTTAAACGATTTAAAAAGACAGAGATTGGCCTGGTGCTAAGACCTGACCCTTTATTCCTTTATGTGCTAACTGACGCACAAAAGCAGTTGCATCTTGGCTGATCAACGGGAAAGTATCATAGTGCATCGGAATCACCATCTTCGCTTTAACCCATTCCGCCGCGAGTACTGCATCCTCTGGACCCATTGTAAAATTATCACCGATCGGCAGTGCTGCCACATCGATGCGATTCAATTCCCCGATGAGCTTCATATCTCCAAAAAGCGCAGTATCCCCGGAATGGTAAAACGTCTTTCCTTGCGCCGTAAATAAAATGCCTGCTGGATTTCCTCCATACACCAACCCTGCAGGAGTCTCAATCCCGGCCCCATGAAATGCAAGGGTAAACTTCACGCGTCCAAACGGAAAATCGTGCGCTCCACCTAGATGCATGGGATGAGTGCTCACTCCTTGAGCCGCAAGCCACTGTGCCAATTCATAGACCGCTACAACAAGTGCACCCGTGCGCTTTGCGATCGCAATCGTGTCGCCCACGTGATCGGAGTGTGCATGTGTCAATAAAATGGCATCAGCTTGTACTTCATCTGCTCGAATCGATGCCTTCGGATTTCCTGTGAGAAAAGGATCAATCAGCACATGATGCGTTGCAGTCTCAAGCATAAAGCTGGCATGGCCTAAGTATGTCACCTTCACCCTATCAGCGCCTCCTCTTGTCCGCAGATGCCCTCATTGCGGATCAAGCGTCACTTCTTGTAATGCATCTGCAATGATTTTTTGTATATCTTGCACGATGACGCCAAACTGATACTCCGCTCGCAGATAATCGCGCACTGCAGTATGCAACTGCAGGACGTCGTATAATTTTTGTAAATCCGCTTGATCCTGTTGCGAAGTTTCTTCACCGAGCAAGCGCTTGCGTTCAAATTCCAACTGTTTCATGTGGAAATCTAAAATCATACGCTTCGCCTGCTCGTCACTCCCTACTTGCTCCACAGCTTTTTTCATTGCACGAAACTCCTCTGATTCGCGCAGTGCGCGAACGAGTTCATGCGCTTTATCGTAAGGATTCATCAAATGCCCCCTCACAGTCTTACTCTTTCGTCAATACGAGTATAATCCATGTCTCGTTTACAACAAAGTGCACAAACTTCCCTTCTATTGTTCAGTTTCACATAATTCCTGTGTCAAAATCACGCGATCGACTTTGTCCCGCCCTTTATTTCTGGCATAATGGAAGCAATGTGGCGAAGTATCGCCTTGGAGGAGGACGACAAAAATTTATGTCAAATCACTTAGCGATGACATCCATTGATGAATTAACTGTGTCTACCCTACGCACACTGTGTATCGACAGTGTTGAACAAGCAAATTCCGGGCACCCAGGACTTCCCATGGGCGCTGCCCCGATGGCTTATACGTTGTGGAGCCGCTTCCTCCGGCATAATCCAAAGAACCCATCCTTTGCAAACCGAGATCGATTTATTTTATCTGCTGGGCATGGTTCGACACTTCTCTATAGCTTACTCCATCTATTTGGTTATGATCTAACGCTCGATGATTTAAAGCAGTTTCGCCAATGGGGAAGTAAAACACCTGGACATCCCGAACGCGGGCATACACCAGGCGTTGAAACCACGACAGGCCCGCTTGGCCAAGGGATCGCTAATGCCGTGGGTATGGCCATGGTCGAACGGTTTCTCGCCACAAAATACAATCGCCCGGAATTCCCTTTATTCGACCATCGCACCTATGCATTAGTGGGCGACGGCGATCTTATGGAGGGAATTTCTTACGAAGCTGCTTCACTTGCTGGACACCTTGCCCTTGACAAACTGATCGTATTGTATGATTCAAATGATATTTCACTGGATGGACCGACCGAAAACGCATTTACTGAAGACATCGTACAAAGGTTCACAGCCGCCAACTGGAACGTGCTGCGCGTCGAGGATGGCAATGACCTAAACGCAATTGCACAGGCTCTGCAGACCGCTCAAGAACAAACTGGTCGCCCCACACTCATTGAGGTGCGCACGACCATCGGATACGGAAGTCCAGGGCGCCAAGGAACTGCAAAAGCGCACGGTATGCCACTTGGCAGCGAAGAAGCGCGTTTGGCAAAAGCTGCATATGGTTGGCATTATGAAGAAGCATATACGGTGCCTAAAGAAGTTCGTCAGCACCTCGCTCCATGGATTGAACAAGGTGAACGCATAGAGCGTGCCTGGAATGAGCAATTCAACCGCTATAAAGCAACTTATCCTGAGCTTGGTGAAGAAGTCGAAAAAGTTTTGTACGGCCAACTGACAGACAACTGGGATGCTGAACTCCCAACTTTCACGCCGCAGTCCGGCGAATTTGCCACACGCCAAGCCTCCGGTCAAACGATCAATGCACTGGCAAAGCAGATCCCAAACCTGTTAGGTGGTTCTGCAGACCTCGCTTCTTCCAATGAAACAACCATAAAGACAGAAGCCACCTTTTCTCGCCACAATTACGCGGGTAGAAATTTGTGGTTTGGAGTGCGTGAACACGCCATGGGAGCTATTTTAAACGGGATGGCAGCACATGGCGGCGTCCGCGTCTACGGGGCTACCTTTCTTGTCTTTTCAGACTATCTGCGACCTGCAATTCGTCTTGCCGGGCTCATGAAATTGCCAGTGACCTACGTCTTTACCCATGACAGCATTGGAGTAGGCGAAGATGGTCCAACCCATCAACCGATTGAACATTTAGCGTCTTTGCGCATCATCCCAAACGTCGTGCTCATTCGCCCCGCAGACGCCAATGAAACTGTCGCTGCATGGCGCTATAGCATAGGTCAAAATGAACATCCAGTAGCGCTCGCCTTAACTCGCCAAAAACTACCAGTTCTTCCCGGAACAGATCAATTGGCGCAAACAGGTGTCGCTCGAGGTGCTTATATCCTGAGTAAAGAAGCTACTGAACGGATTGACGCAATCCTACTTGCCTCAGGCTCTGAAGTCAGTCTTGCCTATCGAGCAAAACAGCGCTTAGAAGCGCAGGGACTCTCCATTCGCCTTGTGAGTATCCCGTCTTTTGCACTCTTTGACATGCAGGATCAAGCATATCGTGACGAGATCCTCCCTCCACACATCACCGCTCGTGTGGGTGTAGAAATGGCACATCCTTTTGGGTGGGATCGCTATCTTGGAAATGCTGGAGAAATGGTCGGCATTGATCACTTTGGCGCGTCTGCCCCAGCGCCAGAACTCATGAAACACTTTGGCTTTACAGAAGACGCTGTGATCAGCGCAACCCTGCGTAGCATCGAAAGGAGTCATCAAGCATGAATCACCGCTTGCAAGAACTGATCGCACTAGGTCAAAGTCCTTGGCTTGACTATATTCGAAAAGACATGTTGAACAACGGTGATCTGGAGAGACAAGTCGCGTCTGGCCTGCGCGGCGTCACCTCCAACCCCGCCATTTTTGAAAATGCCATTGCAAAAAGTGATCTCTATAAAGAAGCAATCCAACAACTCGCCAAGTCGGGTGCTTCAACTGAAGCAATCTATGAAGCATTGACAACATCTGATATTGCGCAAGCGGCAGATATTTTGTCGCCTGTATTTAAAGCGACTGAAGGTGCAGACGGATATGTGAGCCTCGAAGTGCCCCCTGATTTGTGCGACGACCATGAACAGACTCTCATCGAAGCGCGACGTTTATGGCACATGATTAAGAAGCCTAATTTAATGATTAAAGTGCCGGCAACCGCTGAAGGTCTCATCGCTATCGAACAGCTGATCAGTGAAGGGATCTCCGTAAATGTCACATTGATGTTTACGATGACAGACTATCAACAAGTCGCAGAGGCCTATTTACGCGGACTTGAACGCCGCGCAGTAAATGGCCTACCCCTTTCGACCGTCGCATCGGTTGCAAGTATTTTTGTCAGCCGTATAGATAGTGCAATCGAGACGCTCGCGCCACGCATCGATGTTTCTACCCTCATTGGAAAAGTAGCTGTAGCAAACAGCCGAATGATTTACCGCGAATTTACTCGAATCTTTACGAGCGAGCGATTTGCTAAGTTACAAGCTCTCGGCGCTCGTGTACAACGCCCTCTTTTTGCGTCGACTGGGACAAAAAACAAACAACTTTCTGACGTGCTTTATGTCAATGAGCTGATTGGACCTAATACGGTGAATACGATGCCACCTGCAACACTTGAGGCATTCCTAGATCACGGAGTCGCTTCACGCACTGTCGATCAACATCAAACAGAGGATGCAGCGATTTTGAATCAATGTGCAAGCCTTGGCATCGATCTCGAAGCAATTGGACAAGATTTAAAACAAAAAGGACTTGTACAATTCAAAGAAGCTTTCACCCGCTTACTGGCAGCTATTGAACATGAGGTTGCCAAAGTAAACTCATAAATAGAAGAAAGGTCGAGCGGCATCAAGATGATTGAATGCCACTCGACCTTTTCACTGTAAAATCGAATTCTAGAATGAAAAAACTAAGCTACCCTTGCTGCTTGCTTCACTTGCGTCTTTTGCCCTAACTTCGTGAACAAGATATACAGCACAGCCGCCACTACAAACCCTACATAATATGAGATATCACCTAACTGTGGGAGTTTTGCGGCAATCAAACCCGTAAAAAGCGTCTGATTAAAGAAGAAACTTGACGCTGCAATCGCTAAGACAAATGCCCATAACCCCGCTTTAATACGTCCACTTCCCTCATAGAAGTCGGCAATCCGTTGACTGTGACGCCGATACAGAACATAATCCACTAAAACAATCGCCAGCCAAGGACTGACCCAGTAGCCCAACAACAACAAGAAATTATTATAACTATTATAGTATCCTTCCGCGCCTGCAAGATACGACAGCACGCCTCCTAAAATCCCTAACAGCATCGCCGCGACCCAACGTTTCGGAGCCAGCGTGCGCACCCATTTCACATCAATGGCCAACAACGAGAGTGATCCGGAGTAGATGTTCAATACATTTGCCGTAACAGTGCCTAAGATGATCGCTAACATCGCAAATACGACAAGAACGTGCGGCATCAAACCCGTCACGAGATCTGTCGGGGTCGTGATGTTCTTTACCGTCGCCAATCCAGCCCCCAACAATTCAAGCCAAACTGCTGGTATGACATTCCCCCAGAATGCCGAATGAAACGCTTTTTTAAATGATGTACTCTGAGGGAGATAGCGACTATAGTCTGAACTAAATGTCAACCAGCCCATCATATAAGATAAAGAAGTGCCCATCGCAAGAACAAATGATCCAAAGAGTCCACTATAGAGAGGGGCTTTCATATTTACAGCAATACCAAAATGAATATGGCCAAGTGCATAAACACTTACGATTAAAAAAATCACAGCTAAAAAAACTGCAGAAATACGCTCGACAAAATGAATTAAATTATGTCCATAAATACTGACCACTGCCTGGATCACAATCATAATCAGCAAATCGCCAACAAATCCAACGGGCAATAACCATTGTAGAGCATATACACCAAGAACTGTATTTACTGCATACCAGCCAATCCCCGAAATAAAATTAAAAAAGGCAGGTACAAAATTCCCATAGAAGCCAAATGCTCCGCGAGATTGAATCAACTGCGGAATTCCCCATTTATAGCCAAACATTGTGAGAAATCCAATCGCCGCTGCTCCGAGCGCTGTCCCCACAATGATTGAAAGGGCTGCTTGTGCCAAATTGAGACCAAACAATCCGACAGACAGTGCGCCAAGAGTTAATGTCGCAAATTCCAAATTGGCGCTAAACCATAAGGTAAATAGGTTGCGCGGCTTCCCGTGCCGCTCTTCTGTGGAGATCGGATCAATGCCGTGGGGCTCAACATGTAAAACCTCATCCCCATAATAGTTTACCTCTGTTGACTCCATGAGAACCTCCCTCATCTACTTTTCAATCAGTGCATGATGCTACTTATTATGATACGGAACTATACGATTCAGTCAATAGAAAACACGAACATATCCCAACAAAATTTCCTAAATGTTCGTATCCGCATGTGCCCACACTTCGTGCTAAAAATGCCATAAGACATAAAGGAGGAGGGCGATTTTATGCGGAAATTACGTGACAGTGATGGCCAGCCTAGTCCATGGCAAGATTTTCTCCAATTCCCCTTCGATCCGAGTATTAAAAAATGGTTAGCGTGGCTCGACCCCAAACGTCTCGATGCATTCTTTGCTGAATTTGAACAACAAGTCGTTGTAACAGAGACGAAAGATCATTATGACATTATTGTAAATTTGCCAGGGGTGAAAAATCCGGAGGACATTACTGCGACCCTGCAGGGGCAAGTGATCCATTTAAAACGTCAAGTACAGCGAGAAACACGCGTAGATCGCGATCATAGCACAATATCTTCTTTTTATTACCATCATTTCGAACGAGCTGTACACCTTGAAAAAGCGGTTCGCTGGCGCGATCGCACCATCACCTGTACATCTGGCCGTTGGCAATTGCGGCTACCTAAAAAGAACTAGGCCCACTTCGTATAATGAACCCGTCACTTGTAGAATCTATCGCTAGGGGAGGTGATTCAGTGATGTTGAGTGGAGTAAAATGTCTTGTCGACCAGTGTGTATACAACCAATCCCTGCATTGCACGGCTGCATCCATTTTAATTAAATCGCAAGGGAATGACGTTGTGGGAACAACTCGTGGGACATTGTGTGATACATTCTCCTATCGTAATCCGAATCACCCCAAAACCCAATCTTAAGTAAAAGAGCGCCAAAGCTTTTGTCCCCTTTGGCGCTCGAACTTACAGCACTAAAATTTATAGAAATTTCCTCGTCATCTTTTTCCCATCATAGGTAAAAAGAACTGATCTCCCTTCCACAACCGTCTCTAAATGGATCGACCTGCCCCACAATCGATATACATAAGGGAGCGTCTTTTCCGTATACTTCACATCCAGTTCAACCCCTTCATAGGCATGTCGCAAATAGAGTTCCCCTGTCAATTGGTAATCCCCATCTTGCACCAAAATCACTGGATATCCACCATTCACGCGTGATGCACAGAGTTTATCACGCACCTTTTCCCAATCTTTTTCGACGATCCGCCACTCATTCCCAACTTTTTGATAGAGATATAAGTCCAACTCTTCGACTAAATCTCTTGTCAAATAGTTGCGAATAAAAGAAGCATCACTTTCCGTTTCACGTACCTCAAAAATCTTCGCACGCCCCTGACCAGGTTGTAAGCCAAATCGCTTTTGCTCTTCTGCGCTTGGGTGATCGTAGTGTTTTTCAATCGCTTCCCACAATTTTACACCCAGTAAATACGGGTTGAGACTAGTGCGCGAGGGTAAGACGACGCCTGAATGTGTGTGTGCAAAGTCTAATGCTTCTGCATCGGTCAATTCCATTTCACGCATGATTCGTAAATGCCAATACGTAGCCCAGCCTTCGTATCGCAAAAGAACTTCCTGCAAAAAGTCCACCCCATATGAACGGAGGAGTATAAATACAGGACAACCGCACACAATAAGTTTGTATTGAATTAAATTTCAACACTGGTGGTGTGAAGGTGGAAACGATCTGGCTTGACCGATGGCAATTTGGCATCACAACCGTCTATCACTTTTTCTTTGTCCCTTTGACCATTGGACTTGCGTTCCTCATCAGTATTATGGAGACCCTCTACGTCGTCAAAAAAGATACCATGTATCGGCGCATGGCGCAGTTTTGGGCAAAACTATTTCTCATCAATTTCGCCACAGGCGTTATTACAGGGATTATGCAAGAATTTCAATTTGGGATGAACTGGGCTTCTTATTCACGTTTCGTTGGAGATATTTTCGGTCCTCCACTTGCGATTGAAGCACTGGCCGCCTTTTTTTTAGAGTCCGCGTTTGTGGGAGCATGGCTATTTGGGTGGGATAAATTACCCCCTAAAGTGCATCTCTTTACGATCTGGATGGTCACGGTCGGTACCAGTCTTTCTGCCTTCTGGATTCTCGCCGCCAATTCCTTTATGCAAGAGCCAGTAGGTTACGTTCTGGCTCATGGACGTGCAGAAATGAGAAGCTTTGGAGCGGTCATTGTCAATCCACAACTACGCCTTGAATTTCCGCATGTTTGGCTTGGTGCCATCACAACCGGAGCCTTCTTTGTCGCTGGCGTAAGTGCTTACTATTTGCTGCGCAAGCGCGAAGTCGCTCTGTTTGCTCAATCATTTCGACTCTCTATTTTTACAGCAGTGATCTCAAGTGTATTAGTACTTGTCGTGGGACATGCTCAAGCACAACACCTGATGAAAGCTCAACCCATGAAAATGGCTGCCGCTGAGGCGCTCTGGCACACGAGTCCCTACCACGCTCCTTGGACATTGGTAGCTTGGATTGACTCGAAACACCATAGCGATCCATTTACGATCAAAATTCCCTACGTGCTAAGTATTCTTTCCTATAATCACACATACGGCAAGGTTCCTGGCATCGATGAACTACAAGCTAAATATCAGAAACAATACGGGCCAGGGAACTATGTGCCTTCCGTATGGGTCGAATTCTGGACATTTCGCATCATGGTGTTTGCAGGTACGATCATGATTTTCCTACCATTATACGGAACATTTTATGGACTGCGCCGCGATGAACTATTTGTGACGCGACGAACCTATCTGCGATGGATGCCATGGGCGATTAGCTTGCCGTACCTTGCGAATACCACAGGTTGGATTATGACCGAAATGGGAAGGCAACCATGGGTTGTTTACGGATTGTTAAAAACTAATCATGGGATTTCTCCAACTGTTGGTTCACCCCTCATTTGGATGTCAATCTTAGGGTTTGGCGCAATCTATACGGTCTTTGCGGTAATTGATGTATTTCTTTTCGTCAAATTTATCCGCAAAGGGCCCGATCCAGAATTCGCATCTGATGAAATGGACGCAAAGTCGGTTCGTCCGTTATTTGAATCTTGACCTTGCGATTACCAAGACCTATGACGTCTTTTACGAGGTGAACCTTGATGGATCTAAACACATTGTGGTTTATTTTAATCGCTGTACTGTTTATCGGTTTTTTCATCTTAGAAGGATTTGATTATGGTGTTGGGATGATTACACCTTTCTTAGGGAAAACAGATGAAGAACGCCGATTGCTGATCAACAGTATTGGTCCCTTTTGGGATGCGAACGAAGTGTGGTTTATCACAGCAGGTGGGGCACTATTTGCCGCCTTTCCAAATTGGTATGCCACTTTATTTAGCGGCTTTTATGTTGCGCTGTTTCTGCTGTTAATTGCGCTCATGATGCGCGGGGTCGCATTTGAATTTCGCAGCAAATTGAGTCATCCAAGCTGGCGTAGCTTATGGGATTGGGCAGCCTTCACTGGGAGTTTGTTGCCCCCGTTTCTTTGGGGTGTGGCCCTGGCAAACTTTATGCATGGCGTACCAATCGATCAACACATGAACTTCACAGGATCTTTCTGGGATTTGCTAAACCCCTATGCCCTGCTTGGCGGGATTAGTTTAACTCTGATGTGTCTTTTGCACGGCGCCTTATTTCTCACCTTGCGATTTCATGGAGAACTTCAGGAACGAGCAAGAAACGCAGCAAAGCGCATTGGAATTTGGACCACTCTGACCATGTTTTTCTTTGTGATTTACAGTTACTACGAAACAGACATCTTCCAAAAAGTCGGTTTGGATCCCGGAAGTTTACCTGTCTTTGCCGGAATGTCTATTCTCTCTGTCCCCTTTTTGATTTTTACAAAACACGATGGCTGGGCATTTTTATTTAGCTCCTCCACCATCGCCTTTTCCGTGGCTACTGTCTTTTTTGACTTGTTCCCACGTGTGATGATCAGTTCTCTGAATCCTGCATGGGATTTAACCATTTACAACGCCGCAGGCAGTCACTATTCTCTAACCATTATGTCAATTGTAGCAGTAACCATTCTCCCCATTGTGATCCTCTACCAAGCTTGGACTTACTGGGTTTTTCGACACCGCCTACAACCAGGTGGACATCTGGATTACTAATTACAAACACTCACCAAAAGATCGAGGCCTACAATACCAGTACGATTTGGTATAGGCCTCGATCTTTTGGTGCGATCAAAATGAGTGAAACGTGAGATTTGCTATGCGAGATGTTTCACTGCACAGCGATTCGGGCCAATCTCGAGTTCTGTCGCCTCTTCATCTCCTACCGAAACTTCACCGCGATTAATCTTCACAATGGTTTCATAGTTTGGCGGCGTGGCTGCCCCTGTTTGGCCTGCAACAGCTTCCGTAAAAACGGACTCTTCTCCACCTCTGACGAGTTCATTTGTAGCACGCAGTTCACCAAGTGTTGCCCCAATATAACCAGCTTTTGAAACCTCTCGAAAATCCGAATAATGCGCTGGCAGCACGATCACATCGTCGGATAGCTTGTTAATGCGCTGAATCACTGTTTCATAAAGCATTTTTGCCCATTCCCTTGCTTTTCCCCCAAGATCAGGTCGACCTAAGCCGCTGACAAAAACCGTATCTCCAGATAGCAGAAACTTCCCATTTACTAAAAAGGAGGTACTCCCGGGTGTATGACCAGGCGTCGGGATCGCAAGAACCTCTAACGAAGATTCCCCAAATTTCAGCACAAGACCATCCGTTAAGGCTTCAAAGGGAATTTCGCCCCCCTGCATCTCACTGGCTGCAATCCAATATTTCCCCCCAGTGCGAACAGACAATGCATGCCCTCCTGAAATATGATCTGCATGAAGATGCGTATCTAGAATATGTCGAATCTGTACTCCTTTTGCTTTCGCTAACTCCAAATACTCTTCAATGTGACGAGCAGGATCAACAACCAGCGCTTCCCCTTGAGAGTATAAAAAATAAGACAAACACCCTTTAGCTGGTCGAATCACTTGTAACATCTCAAGAGCGGCTGACGATGTGACTTGAACTTTACGATAAAATTCACTCCACGCCTCCATTCCGCCTTGTAAATACACGACAGCGTAACCTTTTCCTTTTAGAAAATGCGTAACCTCCTGCGCGGACTTCCCTTTTGCACAAACGACTACAATTTCTCTATTTTTAGGTAATTGACCTTCTGGAATGCCTTTTTGAAGGATTGAACCAGCAATATTTACAGATTCCACTCCATAATCTTCAATATGCCATTCTAAATAATCACTTGCTGACCTCACATCTAAAATAAAGACACCGCCAGGTGACTGAATTCTGCGATTCAATTCTTCAACTGTTATAAAACTCAACATAGACGCCTCCTATCATGTAAATTCCCACAAGTCATCCATCGACTCGCGCTTTATTCTCCCCCTTTACAAAAAGAACAATTCCACGCGCAACACCGCGGAATTGTCCTTTTCCTTCTCCTTTTCTCGTTTATCTACCGACTCTCAAAGCGACCTAAATACACGTTTAACAATCGCTGTGCAATCTGTGGCGGCATCTTCCCTTTAAATTTAACCATGTAGTTATCAAAAGACGTTTTCATCATGTGTGACATCGTGCTATGGTACGAAATATCCATCGTACCTCCCCACAACGTATTCGAACGAATGAGCATGGCTTTTCTGTGTCCCATATTCATGATACAAAATACTTCAGGCTCATAATCATAACGAGATCCTTCTCCTGTAATACGCTGGCGAAGAATACTCGCCACAAGGTTCCCTTGTTCTACTGCCAAATGCCCGAGTTTTGGGACGGTGCGTGATGCGACATCGCCAATTGCATAGATATTGTCATAATCGAGATGCTGAAAATCCTCATTTGTGGGAACAAATCCCGCTTCATCCCCAAGACCCGACTCTAGGATGATATCGGGTCCCCGATATGTAGGGATAAGGATGGTCAGTGCAGATGAGATTGTCGTGCCATCTTTAAAACGTATCTGATCTTGTTCAATACTTGAAATCACTTTATTCGTCATGACTTCTACTTCATGTTTGCGTGCCAATTGCTCAAATGCTTCATGTACTTTGTCCCCCACATCTTCAAAGAAAATCTCCGCAGGACTGAAACAAATAATACGCGATTGATCCCTTGTTCCACGTTTGCGCAACTCGCTATCGATCATAAAAGCCACTTCACCAACAGGTCCCTCACAAGCCGTCTCTAAATGGGGGACGTCCTTTAGCCGCGTCCCGGACAGCATTGGGCCTGAACCAATTAAAATATTCCCCTTCTCAAATTTTTCAATCGCTTCCCACATGCGCGGGGCCAAAATATCTGTACAAACGGAATAGCCATAACGGTCAAAACCAGGAACAACCGAAAAGTCTTTCTTCCCTCCCAATGCAATAATGAGAAAATCATAGGTGATCCGTGTCTCATCTTCGAGGTAAACGATTTGTTCCTTAGGATCAATTTTCAGTACTCTGCTGCGAATGAAGCGCCCGTAATTTTCGATCACGGGCCGCAGAGCAAATGTTACATCACGAATATCCTTTTCTCCAAGCGCAACCTCAGGGAGAGAAGGTTTTAACAAAAATGTTTCCCGCTCATCGATCACCGTCATTTGAACATCGCGTGCACTCGCCCATGTAGCAAGATGATAAAAAACAGTCAGGCCGCCAAAGCCCGCACCAACAATCACGATGTGTTTCATCTGCTTCCCTCCATTGCCCACTTGATTCTCTTAGGTTTCGTATTAAAAAAGGATTATATACGCATAGAACGGTGATTCTGCTCGTTTCCACGCAAGACGAGATGTAAGTGAATTTCCATTTCTTCGCGTCCCAAGAGAACCACCTTATCAATGAAAGTTCGTAACTTTGCCTTTGCTACGTCCATAGGAAGTTGTTCTAGGGCACAAATAGCATTTCTTGCCTTCTGTTCCAAGATGCGCGCGAATGTCCCATCTTCTAAGGTGTCTAGTCGCTTTTCCTGTAGTTCATGAGCTTCAGCTTCATAGCGCTCTAACGCGATCTTCTCGCGCTGAAGATCGGCTAATTCAATCAATCCTGCTGTATAAGCTTCTACTTGTCTTTGATAGCGCCGTTTTGCCGCTTCCATCTGCTGCTTGCGTCGTGCCTCTGCGGCATCGCAAACTTTTTTTATTTCTACCTGTATATACGTCCGATCAACATCTTGTAAAAGTTGGTCAATCCCTTCCTTAAACCACTTCTCTACCTCATCTGCCCGATAAGACGTGCTTTGACAGGTTCCTTTATTTGCATATCCTGAACAACGATATACACGATAACGCGTAGCGCCACCAGACCATCCGATGGCCATCGAAGACCCACACTGCCCACAAAAAAGGAATCCCCCTAACAAATGAGGACTCGTTTTTGCTCGGGGGGCTGTCGGGGAGACCTGATTGTGAAGAATGCGCTGCTGCACATGATCCCATAATTCTTGATCAATGAGCGCTGGATGTGAATTAGGAAGTACAACCCAGTCTTCTTCATCGCGCACTCGTCGCGTTTTCGTACTCGAATCGACGCGGTTCCACACTAAAGTGCCGCGATAGGCTGGATTCGTTAAGAGTAACTTGATGGCGCGAACAGACCACTGTTTATTCTGACGGGATGGAATCGCTTCTTTGTTTAATTGTTTCGCAATTGCGAGATACCCGAGTCCTTGCTCCCAAAACATGCGAAAGACCCGACGCACGACTTGTGCCTCTGGTTCGTACACCACCAGTTGTTTCTCTACTAAACGGTAGCCATAAGGATGCTGTGTCAACCAACGGCCAGATTTTGCAGCATGTAGCATATTCTCAAACACGCGCTCACGAATGCGCTCACGTTCAAATTCTGCAACAGCGCCAAGTACCTGCAATGTCAGACGACCTGCCGGCGTATCTGTATCAAACGCTTCACTTGTCGATACAAATGCAACCTGATGATCATGAAAAAGGTCAATAAGGGTAAGTAAATCGAGTAACCTTCTACTGAGTCGATCCAGTTTCGTCACCATCAACTTCTCGATGGTTCCTGCCCGTACTTCACGCAAAAGTCTTGTTAGAGCTGGGCGATCTAGATCTTTAGCCGAATATCCATCATCAATAAACTCCACGATTTCGACATTCCATCCCATCGCGCGACAGTATGCAATCAATCGTGTACGTTGTTCTTCAAGTGAAACTCCTTCTTTCGCCTGCTCATCCGTTGAAACTCGGCAATAGATCGCGACACGTGTAAGTCGTTGTTCTTGTAGTGCCAACGAATCGCCTCCTCGTCCACCCCTCTCAAAATGTATATGAGCAATACCTCAACACGAGTAGGAATCAATTGCAAAATGGAAGGTCGATCTCTTCTGTATCGCTCATAGACTAGACTCGAGGAGGGACGATTATGAGTTTGAACATACGCTTTACTACATTTTATAAAGGAGAACAAGTATCCTTTACTACGCTTGACCAAATCACCAATCCCTCACTGCACGACATCCTGCAACAAGAGTTGCTGACCTTTAGCCAATCACTGCGCGAAATGGCCCTGCGTTCACTGATTTCTGACACCGCTGGCGAATCCCTAGCACAAATGGCCCATATCTCTTTTTTCTCTACAACCCCAGCTCCCATTTCGAGCGAGCACGATCCGGATGCATGACAAAAACCCCTATAGCACTTTTGCGATACGAAGGCCAGCCTTCGTTCATGATTTTCGTTTCCACCTGTGGCCAGAAGTAAAGCATTTCTTCTCGAATCACCGTCAAAATATCGCGTTGCCAGTCTTCTAAGATTTTACTATGCGTGATCAGAAAAAGTACGAGGTCTTTGTCTGCTTGCGCAAACACCTCTTTTCTCGATTTGTTTACTGTCTGTGCACCTGTTTCCTGTCCACTTAATCTCTCATCAAGTGCAAACAAATCTGCATATGGGTCGGCGAACTCTCTTTTTTCTGCTAGCTCGCGTCTCTGATCGCGCAAACGCTGGCGGCGCAGCGTAGTTCGTGAAGCGTCCACATGCTCTTGAATCGCCAGCGCCGCATCAAGAATTTGTTCCACCGCCTCTTTGCCGTATTCCATTTCATATGCGCGAAAGCGTTCTGCACTCGCTGCCATTGAATCGACGACATTGCGCGCAGTATGGGCAAAGAGTGCGTTATTTTTAAAGAAATCACAATGAGCCAATACGTGTGCGCTCACCAATTTATTTTGGACTAACGAGTTACTGTCAAGCAAAAATGCATAGCAGGGGTCGGAATTAATCACAAGTTCATAAATGCGACTCAGACCCAAATCGTAATCGAGCTTCATTCTATGGTAAGCTTTACCGAAAGACCAATGTGAAAACCGTGTGGGCATTCCTTGATACGCACCAAATGTGTAGAGTACATCCGCTGGAACAATCTCAAAGCGCATGTCGTAAAAATCAAGCCCAAAACGCCTGGCGATATCCGTCATTTCCTCAATCGCCCGCTCAAGTTCGCGCACTTCCTCAGGACTCATGCCGTTTCACCACCTTCGCGCCCCGGCTCTGTACTAAAAAACGTTCGCAGAGCTTTATAAACTTCACTTTTTTCGTGAATTAAAGCATTGCGAAAACGGGGTGTACGAAAATGCCGATAGGCGCTCATGAGCGTGGAACTACGATTGTATTGATTGAACTACACACTCTATCCCCACATTAGTTCACCTCAGCTGCAAAATCCACTTTCACACTTGTCCCAAGCGGCACAAACCGCCCCGGTGCAAGACTTTGATTTACCGCAAAGCCAACTCCTGAGGGGATGAGCCGCAGTCCCAGAGAGGAGCATAGTTTCATCACTTCCGTCATTAACATCCCTTGGAAATTCGGCAGACGCACCTGTGCAACCTCTTTCCTTTGTACTTCGACAGCAACAGTTGTTCCAAACGGCACACGTACACCAGCATGTGGCCACTGATCGATAATTGTCCCACTTCCCCCAATCACTTGTTCCTTTAATCCTATATGATGTAAAAACTGAGCAGAACGCCCGGTGTCTGAACCGATAAGCGAGGGTACAGAAACATATTGTATCGCAGGATGGGACGCTAAGTTCCCTGATTGTCCATGTAGTTGCGCTGTCACATGGGGAGGAATCCCTAGATAGCGAAGTGTACGTAACAAGACATATCGGGCCGCCGGCGTCGCGACCCAATCCCCCCACTGGGCTGTATGATGAGGTTCATTGACCGTGACATAGATTTCAACGGCAGGATGATCGGCTGGGGCGAATCCAATAAATGATAAGTTATATAAATCTTTATAGTATCCGCCGCCTGGTTTAGGAATTTCCGCCGTCCCTGTTTTGCCTGCAACCCTGTAGCCAGGAATCATCCCAACATTCCCTTGGGGGTCATCATCCACCACTTTTACCATCACATTCGTCACTTTTTTCATAATCGAACGCGGTGCGACCCTGTGCACAATATGCACGTGGTGTTCATAAATAACCGCACCCGACGGAGAAACAATTTTCTGTACTACATACGGAGTAAGTAGGTCCCCGCCGTTGGCAATGGCTCCAATCGCCGCAATTTGTTGAATTGGAGTCACAGCGAGTCCTTGCCCAAATGTCATGGTTGCAAAGTCTACAGGGTTTATATTTTTTTCTGGAAATATAATCGAGTGTCCTTCTCCGGGTAAATCAATCCCCGTGCGGTGATTAAAGCCAAAGAGATCTAAGTAATGATAAAAATTTTTAACTCCCTCTGCTTGTCCAATATGAATCAACCCCACATTGCTCGAATAAATGAGAGCTTGTTCATAGGTAAGGCGTCCCCAGCCGTAAATATTCCAATCATGGATGGGTACACCGTCCACAACATCCACACCTGACATATACGTTTGATTGAGTCGTATGCTGTGCGTGGCAAGCGCCCCCGTCAATACTTCCGGTTTAAATGTCGACCCTGGTTCAAATGGATCGCTAATCGCCCAATTGGTATAGAGCGTGGACGCTGGATACTTCCAGTATTCATTTGGGTTGAAGGTTGGCAGTGTGGCCATCGCGAGAATCGCACCCGTGTTCGGATCAGCAACAAGAATTGCAGCCCTTTTTGGCGTAAAACGTTTTTGAATGATCGCCAAGGCCTTTTCCGCATATCGTTCAATGACAGGATTTATCGTGAGGTAGACATTATCGCCATTTTGTACGGGTTTTGTCTGAATTGGATAAAACGGAATCGGATTCCCTGAGGTATCTTGAATAAATTCGCGATAACCGGGTTTCCCAGCGAGATACTGATTATAGCTACGTTCAATTCCCGTCGCCCCTTGGCCGTGTTCATCAGTAAATCCTATGACGTGACAAGCCAAAGTTTGGTCTGGATAAACGCGGACATACGCCTTGTAAATTGTATAGGCATTCGAAAGCCCCAAATGTTGAAATAACTGGACTACGCGCTCTTTCGTAAAAAGCGAAACGTGAATTAAATACGGATAGAGTTGTAACCAGATCACATGTGGACGTTGTAAATCTGCCGCTAAACTCGTTTGATTTACATGTAAAATACTAGACAAGCCACTCGCCACTTTAGCTAATTTATCCTGATTGCGAATGGCTTGTAAATTGATATCGACCGTATACGCAGGGGCGCTATAAGCTAAAATCCCACCTGTCGCATCATAAATCGTTCCGCGAATCGGCTCAATCACATCGTCTGCATCCCACTCAGCTGTTGCGCGCGAAGCGAGAAACGCATCTGCAGTTTGCACGTACCCGATCCGCGCGAGCACCACGAGAACCGCCACCACAAAACCTATTTGTAAACCACGCACGCGCAATTTCCGCACAGATCATCTTACCTGCCTTTTTATGGATATCGTGTTCACAATTGTGCCACAACAGCTCCACTATAGGCCATGCAGATCGTCCTATGCTCATAAAGCACTCTATCATAAATGAACTTTAATAAAAACATATAACAGGTACTATATCCATTTTAAGGATTTCGTTTTTGCTGCTTATCGATTTCTCGTATCGATCGCAAAGTACGCGAGCGCTTCCGCAACGAGTGACTGGGTCCCAACAATCGCCACTAGCCCGTCATCCCCTACCGTCGCCATTGCCTGAGCAATTGCGTCATCGACCGTTGCCGCCTCATGTACCCTAGCAAACTGAGCAGCAAACGCATTCGCATCTTGCGGAAATGACAAGTGCGGATTTTTCAACTGTGGAAGCCACAATTCTTGACAAAGTGGCGCTAGCACTTCAAGCAAACCACGATAATCCTTATCTTTTGGAACTGCCACGATGAGGTGAAGGCGGGCATACTGCATCAGTTCGAGCAGTTCACGCACATATTGTGCGCTCTCACGGTTGATCGCCCCATCGATGAAAATGCGAGGCGGCCCAGAGAGCACTTGACAACGACCCGGAATTTGAACTTCTTGCAGTGCCTGTCGCACTTTTTCTGGATCTAAAGCCCCCCCGACAAACCACTCGGCAGTAGCCATTGCAACAGCTGCATTATCCGCTTGATGCCGTCCGAGCACACGCATATGTAGTGCACTATACTCCCGACGTCTTGTCTGTACTGTAAAATGCGTTCCCATTTCCATCGCACGAATGTCACGAACAAAAAAATCATCATCTAAACTTTGCATCAAAACGCCTTGATTGCGACTCTCCTCACGTAAAATCTGCGCAGCCACTGACTGTTGCCGACCCACCACAACTCCTGTCAATTCTGCAGTCACAATGCCTGCTTTATTGTAAGCAATATCTGATAAATGTGGTCCGAGCTGTTCTGGATGTTCAAACAATACAGGAGTTATCACCGCAAATTCCCCTTGTACTGCATTCACATCATCATAGCGAGCGCCCCGCCCAAGCTCAATCACATTCACATCTGTCTGCTCTTGTGCAAAATACAACATCGCAACTGCGGCAGTAACCCCGACAGGGCCAAAATATTCATGTGGTGCCATACGCTTTTCCAACTCGACAAGTGGCACCTGAACCTGTGCTAACAAACGCATGAAATCCTTCTCCGAGATCGCTTGGCCGTTGACGCGAATGCGCTCTGTAAAGTCAATCAGGTGGGGACTTGTAAAAAGCCCCACCCGGTAACCATGCTGTTCTAATACTTGCGCAATCATCCGGGAAGTAGACCCTTTCCCCTTACTTCCAGTCACTTTGATATTACGCTGATGCCGATCCGGACTCCCTAATGCATCAAGCAAGCGGCGTGTATGTGCAGGATTACGTGTATCCCGATCTAGCCCTTGACTTCGGTAAGGCTTCGATCGTGTATAGCTAGAAAACACAAAAGAGACTGCATCATAAAAGCGAGTGAACACTCGACTCCCCAAATCCTTTCTTCATCCATATTCCATCACCCTAAAATATGGATCTATTAGTAAAGAGAAAAACGAGGGTTTGACGCAAATTAAAAAAAAATTTTAGGGGTGCTTCGTCACGGTTTGTGCTGCATGTTGCGCCTGCTCAGCAAAATAAGCATCAATGACGGTCTTAGACATCGGAGCTGCAGCGCGGAAACCTTCTCCCGTAACATTCGGAATGACAGCAGCAACCGCAATTTGCGGATTGTTATAAGGAGCAAATCCGATAAACACAGAGTTGTTGCGCCCCGGTATTCCACTCTCTGCTGTCCCCGTCTTTGCCGCCACATTGATCGGATCATTGCCAAAAAAGTAGGTTGCAGTGCCAAGTGTCCCATGTGTAGCAAGTTCCATACCTTGTTTAATCAATTGTAAATAATACGGGTTCACATTCACTTTATCAATTACATGCGGTTGAATGACTTTAATCACCTTCCCAGACGGCGAGGTAATCTCATGCACGACTTCAGGCTGATAACGATACCCCCCGTTTGCAATCGCTGCTACATACGTGGCGAGCCCAATCGTCGAATACGCTTCCTCTTGACCAATCGCCGCAGCGGGAAGATCGTAGAGCGTCGGTGGATTCGCGATTGTGACATACCCTGTCGCTTCATCCGGAAGGTCGATGCCTGTAGGGCTTGTAAGGCCAAACTCTTTGCCCATCGCGTCAATTTGCTTTAACGCCGCAACCCGCGGCCCAGTCAACCAGCCTTCAATATTTTGCGGAGGGTTATTTACATTAAAGTGCCCCATGTCAAGACCCACTTGATAAAAATACGTGTCGTCCGAAACTTCAAGTGCCTCGCGCAACCCGATGACACCGAATCCTGCCTGATTCCAGTTGCGCATATAATAGGTTCCAATTTGTAGCCCACCTGTATCGTCGACTTTTAACGTAGGGGACATTTCATGATTCATCAGTGCAGCAAACGCGGTGAGCGGTTTTTCTGTCGAACCCGGCATATATAGGCCTGACACTGCTCGATTTAATCCTGCGTCATTTTGCAGAAAGTCTTGGTAGTGTTGTGGTGAAATTCCACCAATCCACCATTCTGGCTTATACGAAGGATAACTTGCCATCGCTAGGACAGCACCTGTATGCACGTTCATCACGACAATCGTACCCGAATCGACATTCGTTTCTCCGATGGAACGCAAAAATTGGATTCTGTGTATCAGCGCCTGCTCTGCCACTTGCTCAAGCTGTCCATCGAGATTCAACACAAGATTGTCTCCAGCCTTTGCGGGCAAGCGAATCGTTCCTCCCGACAAGGGCACACCCGCTGGATCAACCGGAATTTTCTCAGCCCCTGCCTTTCCCCGCAGAACACTTTGATATTGCTCTTCAAGCCCAGCTAATCCAACGAGAGAACTCGGATTATAACCTTGTTTTTCATATTGCGCCACATCCTGAGAAGGAATGGGCCCGATGTAACCGATCTCATGAGCTGCCAGATAGCCATCTGGATATACACGCACAGGAGTAGTGATCATCGTAATGCCCGGAAGGGAATTGCGATGTTCTGCAACATAAGCAAGTTCAACTGGTGTAGCATTTTGCACGAGCGTCACGGTTGCAAAACCGGGCTTTGCCGTTGTCATGTCATAAAGTAAGGTGCTAGCCTTTATATTCAATACAGGTGATAATCTTTTCGCAATCAGAGAAGCAGAGGCAAGATCGTTCGGATAGCGAATAAAAACAATGTTAAAATCTGCCTTATCTGCTGCTAATACGTTACCTTCACTGTCATAGATCCAACCACGCGGGCCAGGAATCGGAATCGTGTCGTAGTTTTGCACAGAAACTTGTGATTGAAACAACTGATTTTCTGTGATCTGCATGTATCCTAAACGCACCAAAAGTGCAGCACTTGCCAACACGGTTGCGAGAAACATGCCCTGAATTCGCCTTGGTGCATGGCGCTTCACCGGACGTTCTTCGCGCCGGACACTCACACTCTTAGCCCCCTTGGTCTGCATTCATGAATTGATTCACTCATTTTACCGTAACTCTATCAGACTGTCATGGGACTATCCTACAATTCCCCAATGAAACTTGTAGCAACCGTGTGATTCGATGATCAACCCATTATGTCCGTCGCGCATTAAGAACGACATTCCCTGTTGCGAGAATTAAAATCGCGAGCGTGATCACTCCAAACCCAGCCGGAAATGTGATCACCAGCGGACCAACCAATGGAGGTAGAAGCGCAACCCCCACATTAGAAGCCATACTAAATCCCGCCGTTTGTACTCCTGCCTTATGTATTTCGCGCGCCATTTCTGCAGTAGCCCCAAGCGCAAGCGCATAGCAACCATTCCCAAAAAAACCAAGCAACAAAAAGATCCACTGTAGAGTGCTGACACTCACAACAAATCCCCCTGTAAACTCCAGTACGACAAACAGACTAAATAACGTTGTTAGTCCCATCAGCACACTTTGCCATATGCCTGAATGCCCGAAAAAATCCGCCAATAGCGGGAATCCAATCGCACCAATCCCAGAACCGATAAAAGTGAGCGCAGTTAACGTTCCTCCTAGTTTTACCGCATCCGGAATGTGTAAGTGTAACAAGACACTTACTGCGATCCCGCCAAACATCACACTCGTTGAAGCAATCGCAAATCCCACCCACCACCAGCGCGGTGAACCAAAGACGATACGCTGCTCATCCACCTGCCGCTGCTCTTTGTGCGGTAAGTGATTGAGTGCGATAAATAAAAAGACCCCTGCCACGAGATTCACTGCACTAACAATCGCAAGCGCACCTGTAAATCCGAAGTTTTGTAAAAGGGTTGGCCCCACGTAAGAACCTGCCGCCATCCCTAAAAAAAGCATTCCGATTGCCAACCCAGTAACTGTTTTTATGTGCTTGATCTGAACCTGTAAAATAACCGCGCCAATTGGTGAAATGAGCAGGGGATAAGCAACGGCTGCAATTGCTTGCGCCACGAAGAACCAGTCGTATGAAAAAGCAAATATGCGCCCAAAAAGCCCGATAAAAGAAAGAACAATTGCCGTGCGCAACACAGGGGCGATCCCATCTTTACGCGCCCACCAAGCTGCAGGGAGACTAAATACAATCATTGCAAACCCATAAAGCGATAAAAACAGCAGCACAGAACCGAGTGATGTGTGCAGTTGGCGGATGAGTTGTGGAACCATCGGGGCCAATACAAACCATGCTGCACCCACAGAAAAGGCAAATCCTACATACGCAGCGGTAAACAAACCTGGCGAAACTTCTCGAGCCTCAAAACGGGATTCCATAAGCCCCCTCCTCGCAATGTTTTTATTTTATGACAATACCATGAAACTCCCTTCAATCACTTAGTTTTTTTTTGCTCATTTCCTTCGCTTGGGGTCTGAACCATGCGCACGACCACATCCATAAACGCCCGCGCCCAATCACTTTGCTCTTCCACTTGCCGCAAAAACCATTGAAACTGCACTTCTGCAGAGTGTCGCAACAGATCTGAACCATGTATCGAAATGAGACTGTTGCCAATCTGAATGGTTTGTTCTTTGCTCATCGCTCACGCCTCCACATCTCTACTATATGAATCTGTTGCGCTTCACCGACCTCAGAAATAATTTTGTGAATTTGTGCGTAAAGTGATCATGGGAGGAAAGAATGATGGCCAATTACCCGTCAAACTTACATGCAGTCGCTCTATACTTGCGCAAATCGCGAGCAGATCTAGAAGCAGAAAACCGCGGAGAGGGCGAAACACTTTCAAAACACCGCCGTACCCTCTATGCATTTGCTGCCAAATATAACTACTCTATTCTCGATGTTTATGAGGAAATTGTTTCAGGCGAGCGCATTATCGACCGACCAGAGATGCAACGCCTGCTGCATGCAGTGGCAGACGGTCGCTACCAAGCTGTCTTATGCATGGATATCGATCGCTTAGGCCGTGGAAACATGGTAGATCAGGGGATGATTCAAGACCTCTTTAAGCACTCGCAAACTCTGATTATTACACCGCGCAAAGTATATGATTTACAAGATGAAATGGATGAAGAATGGAGTGAATTTGAAGCTTTCATGGCGCGCCGAGAGTTAAAATTAATCACCCGTAGAATGCAACGAGGACGCCGGCAAAGCGCATTGGAAGGGAAAAGTGTGAGTCGCAAACCACCTTATGGCTATCTGCGTGATCGCACACTTCACCTACAGCCAGATCCCGCGACAGCCCCAATCGTGCAAATGATTTTTGCACTCGCTGCAAAAGGGGAAGGAGCACAGCGAATTAGCACTCACTTGACCACACTTGGCATCCCCTCGCCAAGCGGGCAGAATCATTGGGATCGCTCAACGATCTATTCGATTTTGCAAAATCCTGTATATCAAGGACACATTCGCTGGGGTCACTATCAATATCAAAAAACCGCGCAACGAAAAAATGGATATTCACGAAAACTTGCTGCTGAGCACACAAAAGTAATGAAATACGATGCGCATGAACCTCTTGTAGATCCAGTCACTTATGCGCTGTACAAAGAGAAGAGCAAACGGCATCCGAGCGTACCTATGCGCAAAACATTATCCAATCCACTGGCTGGACTGATCGTCTGTGCGCGCTGTGGACGCACAATGATGCGCAAAAAAACGTATCACCGTCCTTATAATCGACTGCTCTGCCCTACTCCTGGATGTTCAACGCGAGGCACGCATTTTGAATTAGTCGAGCAACGCATCCTTCATACCTTACAATCAACGTTATCAGGCATCCACTTCTCTGCAGACAAAGAACAACACTCTTTATTGATTCGCCAACTCAGCGAACGAACGGGACAAACACGCAAGTTTGAGTCCCTACAAGCCACCCATTTGCAAATACAAAAACAACTAAACACTCTCTACGAACTTGTCGAACAGGGCATGTACGACTCCACTACATTTAAAACACGCCGCTCACTGCTTTTGGATCGCTTAGCCAAACTTGAACAGGAACTATGCGAAGCCACAAGCGAACAAGCACATTCCCTAGAAACTGCCGCCACCTTGCAGTCATCTTTGGCAACCGTGCACGATCCCTGGGTGCTCTATGAAACACATACTTCAAGCGAGTTGAAAAATCAGTTGCTCAAGCTATTTATCGCACACATCACGTATCGTCGCGAACAAGATTGGAAACCACCTGATCACTTTGAGTTAATAATCACACTGCGATTGTAACGACAAACTTACCGCTCTTTTGCAAGCGATCTCTCCTCTTGTTGACCCATCGCGTGGAATACGTGCTGAACTGTATTGATTGATCTCACCGTAACCAAACACATTGCATACGTCCATCAGCTCTGTCACGAGTTTGACGCATCGTTCATTGTCTGAAGATAAGTTATCGCCATCAGAAAAGTGAACAGGATAAATGTTGTACAACTGCGGCGAGTACCGCTCATCAATCAGATCCAGAGCCAATTGGTACGCGGATGAGCAAATCGTACCGCCGCTTTCTCCTTTTGTGAAAAATTCCTGCTCACTAACCAGTTTTGCTTCTGTGTGGTGAGCGACGAATTCGATCGCAACATGTTCATATTTCGTCCGCAAGAATCGCACCATCCAGAAGTAAAAAGTGCGTGCGATATACTTTTCAAACGTTCCCATTGAACCAGAGGTGTCCATCATTGCGATCACGACAGCTTGCGAACGTGGAACTTGCACATCGTCCCACGTTTTGTAGCGCAAATCTTCCGGCGTAATCGGGTGCAAACCCGGATGACCAGATCTCGCGTTGCGCTTTAAAGTCTCTAAAATCGTTCGCTTTTTATCGATATTACTTTGTAAACCCTTCTTGCGAACATCGCGGAATTCCACATCATCAGCAACCAGTTGATCTTGCGATTTTTGCACTAAATAAGGGAGTTCAAGCTCTGCAAAAAGTACATCTTGGATCTCATCGACAGACACTTCCGCCTCATAATAATCAATACCTGGTTGATCGCCAGCTCCATCACCTTGACCAGGGCCTTTGGCATTCCCTGGTTGTGGGTCGCGGGCTATTACATCGCCGACTGACGTATTGCCATCTCCTTGACCTGCTTGCTGACTCTTGTTGTAATTAAAACGAAACCGATACTCATCCAAAGAGCGAATGGGCACTTTAACAATTTGTTTGCCGTCTGTCATGATGATACTCTCTTCACTGACGAGATCGGGAAGATGATTGCGGATCGCCTCTCTTACCTTTTGCTTGTGCCGCGCTTGATCCTGCTGGCCCTTGCGGTGAAGGGACCAGTCATCTTGACTCAGTGTAAATACACCCATGTCTCTCACCTCTTCGGATAGTTGCACAGATGGATCAGAAAGATGCGAGCAGGGCGTGTGTCAGTAGACGCACACCCTTCACAAGCACCTTGTAAAACGTTGAGCAGCCTAGTACCTTCCTACCGATTTAGTAAGCTGCCTGTATACTGCAGTAATTCATTGGCACACGATGCACAATAGCCGTATTCCTCCATGAGACGCCGACTGACTTCATTAATTTTCTTTAATTGATTGGAATCTGGCGTCTTCGTAGAGGTTGTTATTTTTACAACATCTTTAAGATCTGCAAACAACTTCTTCTCGATCGCTTCGCGTAAGCGTTCGTGTGAGTGATAGTCAAACCGCTTTCCACGCCTTGCGTACGTTGAAATGCGAATTAAGATTTCCTCACGAAAAGCGCGTTTTGCATTTTCCGAAATGCCAATTTGCTCTTCTATCGAACGCATCAATTTTTCATCGGGATCCATTTCCTCCCCGGTGATCGGATCCTTGATTCGCTGCCAATTACAATACGCCTCGACGTTGTCTAGATAGTTGTCCAGCAATGTTTTTGCGGATTCTTCGTACGAATAGACAAACGCTTTTTGCACCTCTTTTTTCGCCATTTCATCATACTCTTTGCGAGCAATCGCAATAAAATTCAGTAATCTTTCGCGATCCTCTTTACTAATTGATGCATGCTGATCAAGTCCATCTTTAATCGCACGCAAGACATCCAGTGCATTGATACAACTTGTATCGCGCCGAATCAAAGCACTTGAAATTCGATTGATCACATAACGCGGATCAATTCCAGACATCCCCTCATCCGGCGCTTCTGCTCGCAATTCCTCGACATCTTTATCCTTAAATCCTTCCACACTGCGGCCATCATAAAGATACAATTTTTTCAAGAGATCCATTCCCTGTTTCTTCGATTCCTTTAAGCGCGTGAGCACAGAAAAGATTGATGCGGTCATAAGTGCATGAGGCGCGATATGCACATCACGCAGATCACTTTGCTGCACTAATTTTTCATAAATTTTCACTTCATCGGTGACGCGTAAATTGTACGGGATCGGCATGACGATCATCCGCGACTGTAACGCCTCATTGCGCTTATTGGAAACAAATGCTCGATACTCAGTCTCATTTGTATGTGCAATGACCATTTCGTCGGCGCTAATCAGGGCGAATCTCCCCGCTTTAAAATTGCCTTCCTGTGTTAAGGAGAGAAGGTGCCAGAGAAACTTTTCGTCACACTTTAACATTTCTTGAAATTCCATTAACCCACGGTTGGCCTTATTGAGCTCACCATCAAAACGATAAGCCCGCGGATCACTCTCGGAGCCATACTCCGAAATGGTTGAAAAATCAATGCTGCCAGTCAGATCGGCAATATCCTGAGATTTAGGATCAGACGGGCTAAATGTCCCAATCCCTACCCGATCATCTTCTGATAAGAGAATGCGCTCGACAACAATATCTTCAATTCGCCCGCCATAATCTATATCCACCTTCATGCGACAACTCGGGCATAAGTTCCCTTCGATGCGAACGCCAAATTCCGCTTCAAACTCCGGTCGCAGTTCCATGGGGACTAAATGCAATGGCTCCTCGTGCATAGGACAACCTTTTATTCCATACAGTGCACCGTCAGGCGTTCGCGAATAACGTTCAAGGCCCCGTTTTAACATGGTCACAATGGTTGACTTACCCCCACTGACAGGTCCCATGAGCAATAAAATCCGCTTGCGAACATCCAGACGCTTTGCTGCAGAATGAAAATACTCCTCGACTAAACGCTCCAGAGCGAGATCGAGCCCAAAAATTTCATTTGAAAAAAATGGATAACTTTTATGCCCATGGTCATCCACATGAATACCTGCTGCTTCGATCATGCGAAAAATTCGTGAATGTGCAGATTCGGCAATGGTTGGTTGTTTCCGTACTAATTCCAAATAATCGATAAAAGTCCCTTCCCACGCAAGTTCCTCTTCTTTAGCTCGGAATGCGGCCAACCGATTAAGAATATCCACACGTTTTCCCCCTTTTCCGAGGAATCGACAACACTTTGCCGATCTCCTAGAATCCTGTGTCAGTTGCAACTCTGCTCAGGGCTTTGCGACTGGAAAAGAGATTGCACATGAGCGAGGCAATCCTCGCTGTAGTGTGTTACTATGCTTATGCGATGGTCAAGCTGTGGTTGCTCCAAACTTTGTGGGCACTTACACATTCGCAATTTTTTCAAAAAGGTAGGGATGTGAGCATGCGCGCATCGAAAACTCGGGTGATTTTTGAAGCAGCCATCGATATTTTCTCTGAGCGTGGCTTTGAAAAAGCGACCATGGACGACATAGCAGCCAAGGCCAATGTGGCAAAAGGAACAATTTATTACCATTTCAAAAGCAAAGAAGAATTGTTTGTCTTTTTGGTTGAGCAAGGAACGGAAATTCTCCGCGAACACGTTCTGGCAAAATTATCGGATCAAATGACACCAACCGATCAAATCCGAACGATTATTCACGAGCAACTGACCTTCTTTACAGACTATCGAGACTTTTGCATAATTATTCTTCGAGAAGCTTGGGGAGAAGAGCAAAGACAACGACAATTTCGAAGAATGCTCGTACATTACGTTCGCGCAATCGAAGAAGTCGTGTTAGCAGGAATTCAAACAGGGGAATTTGTAGAAGTCGACACCACGACGACTGCTTGGTCTATTTTTGGAGGACTTAGTATTACAGCTTTGCATCACTTATTTGCTGACCCGAGTGTTGATTTGACGAGTTTGCAACCTCACTTTGAAGAGTTACTTTTGCGCGGTCTAATTCGCTCCGTGCCAAATACACATTCCTCAACTGCAGAAGATGGCAATGCGCCATCTCCACTAACTGAGTCCGGGGAAATCTAACTGTCGCAACGCCTCATACAGAGCGATCGCTACCGTATTTGACAAATTTAAAGAGCGCATCGCTTGTCCCATAGGCAAGCGCAAACACGAGGAAGCATACTGCTCATGAATGAATGGGGGAAGGCCTGTAGTTTCCTTCCCAAAAACAAGATAGTCCTCCCCGTGATATGAAACTTCCGTATAAGAACGCTTCGCGAATTTCGTAAAAAAATACATCTGTGCGCCCGATTGTTGCGCTTCATCGATCACCTCATGAAGATCCTCATGAAGTCGAACATCTACCAGATGCCAATAATCGACGCCAGCACGGCGCAAGGAACGATCATCAATGTGAAACCCAAGCGGTTGCACAAGATGCAAAACGGTTCCAGTAGCTGCGCAAGTTCTCGCTACATTTCCCGTATTGGGCGGAATCTGTGGTTCGAATAAAACGATATGCACGAGAGGCACTTCCTTTATTTAATCATCTTATTTATGGACTTTATCCTATTTTTAGTTAGCTATGTGCAAAAACAGATAGCGTGTGTGCTCTGTCCAAGCATAACTGTCTTCATAGGAGTAATGGCGCATGCGACTATTCACAGTATGCGCATTGACCAACGGATCGCCATTGGCATCAAAGTTCGTGACGACAGTCATATGGTGATAAGTTCCCGATCCAGTCCAATCATACCCGATTACATCACCGATGTGCAGTTTTTTTGGATCATCCACCACATGGACGCGAACACCAACTGACGCCTTACGTAAAAACTGAATCAGTGCATGTGCCACAGACCATGAGTAACTCCACTCCATTTTTGGCGCAGCGCGAAACCACCATCCCGATTCCCTGTTATCGGTGAAAACGAGAGGTATGCGACCCGCGTGCAGCACTTGTGAGATAAAGTTTGTGCAATCCTCAGCAAAGCTCGGATACTCTGGATTTGCGCGATCCCACCAAAGTTCAGCATATCGGTGTGCCAAGATCCGCTCATAGCGAGTGATTGCCGATTCAGTGCGAATCCAGTCGCCGTCAGGCAACAGATCCCCACCCTCATCTTGCATGTTAGGTGCGGATTGTACCTGCTCATTGCGATGACGATGCGAAACTAGTTTTACTTGTGCATCGTCTACTTGCCAGGTAAACACATGATCAATCACACGTTGTTCATGTTCTAATCTTCCGCACAGCTCGTAGATAAAGCGGATAGATTCACGTGCGACGACTTGAGTTTGTGTTGGGTCAAGAGCGGAAGATAACTTCAGTTGGACATCCGTGATCGTTTTTTTATCGACAGCTCCACGCTTTGCAAATAGTTGATCGCGGCGATTCATCTCAACAACGGCAGGCTGTATACCGCCTGTAGTGTACAATGTTTCATAGTCCCGTTCAATCCACATCTTGTTTCGTCTCGCAAACCAATCTTTGGTTGCACGAATTAACTCACTGCGCACAGTGTGTCCCCCATTCCTAGGATTTCCCTAGATACATCGTATGCAGAAGAACAACTACTTAGCGATGTTTAGCAAGTCCAAGTTGTATGATAAACTAACTTAGAAGAAGTGTTGTGAGGTGAAACCGATGGCCGACTTACCTGCTAAAGATCAATCCAATGACCGCAACACAGTTCGTGCTGTCGAACGCGCCCTAGATATTTTGCTTTGTTTCGGAAACGATCGAGATCTAGGTTTGACAGAAATTGCAAGCCGGGTGTCACTTCACAAAAGCACAGTTCATCGTTTACTTGCTTCATTAGAAGCTAAAGGATTTGTACAGCGCCATCAGCAGTCGGAGCGCTATCGACTCGGTTGGGTCGTGTTAGAACTAGCGAGTCAAATGTTCCAATCCGATGATCTCGTAGCTCGCGTTTTGCCAGCAATGACAGAACTGCGTGATCAAATTGGAGAAACTGTCAGTTTATATGTACGATCGGGCATTGAGCGAATTCGCATTCAGGCGGTCGAAGGAATCCACCCCGTGCGCCGCGTAGCTAATATTGGTAAGCGTTTCCCACTTTATGTCGGAGCATCGGGCAAAGTTTTGCTTGCCTTCTCGGATGAACAACTTCTTGATGAATTGCGCTCACTTGGCGCATTTCCAGAAGAACTTGACCTTGCAGAATTAAGACGCCACTGTGATCAAATTCGATCCCAAGGATACGCGGTGAGCATTGAAGAACGTGAAGTGGGTGCCGCAGCAGTCGCCGCTCCCATTTTTGACCGCCAACATAAGTGCATCGCAGCCTTATCCATTTCTGGTCCTGCAGATCGCTATACGCCTAATCAAGTCTTACACTTTGCGAAAGCGTGTATGCAGACGGCTGAGTCCATCTCGCGGTACATTGGTCTTTGATTTGATCTATCTGCACACAAAATATCTTTGTGAATACACTACCCAAAGAAGCCCCTGCGCGAGCATCTGCGCTGTTTCTTTGGAGGTGAAGTCAATGGATAAACATGCTCTACCACCATGGCTGCGACAAGTATGGCAGGAACTTACAAAGCCTCCCGCAGTCTTACAAAAGCCAGCAAATAAAACTAGATCTTCTCGTCAGCCCACGCAGCGGGATGTTGATGATGACGAATCTGACCCTACACTCTATGATAGTCCGACAGATCCTCCCTTAACTCCAAAGGAACCGATTGGATCCATTCAAACGGCTACTCGCGCATCGCGCAGATATTTCGTTGCGCGTAAGACACCACAGCATCGCACCAAAACTAAACCGCGTCCGCGCAAAAAAGCACGGCCAGCAAAACAGATCCAAACACTCCCTCTTATGCAAGGTATCATGCAGATGGGACAACCCCAGCAACACGCGATTCAAACAACTGCTCCTAAGACTTCCGCACAACCACTGCGTACCTTACGTACCAGTGAATCCACTAAAACAAAATCAGAAGTCTTAAGAGCACGACAATATTTTGAACATATTCGAACGGTAGAACCTATTCAAAACGTTTGGAAGGTCACCACAACAAATGACCGACAATACGCCTTAAAACAAACTACTCTGCCGATTGAACGCATTGCATTTATGGCGGACGCACTCGATGAGTTACATCGTCGCGGATTTAAACGCGTTTCTCGCATCGTGCGCTCAGCACAAAGCAACAAACCTTATTTGATCGACAGCGGACATACATTCTACGCTTCGGAATGGATGCCTGGACTCCCCGTACAACTTGCTTCGATGCGCCAATTAAACGCCGCAGCAAAAACGCTCGCGCAATTCCACGAGCACTCACGGAATTATGAATATGAACCTTATCAACCTGCAAACGCATTTCACATTTTTGACCACTTATTGAATCGCAAACAAGATTTAATACGCCTGCGCAAGCGGATCGAACAACAACAAAATAAAACAAAGTTCGATGAACTCTGCCTGCAACAATTCGAGAAAGCAGACAAGCAGGCCAATGAAGCTCTCGCCCTATGCAAGCTCCCTGAAGTCGAGACGCATTTAAAACAGGCGTTACAACATCCTGGACTTTGCCATCTCGATGTGACACGCTCAAACTTAATCGTACATCCAGCCGGTTTTGTTCAGTTAATCGACTTCGACACCATGACGTTTGGTCCGCGTACATTAGACCTTGCACACCTTCTACGGCGCGCGATGCAAGCATATGGTGCCTGGTCCAACGAAGTAGCACTGATCCCACTGATTGCTTACAATCGCGTACAACCACTCGTACAAGGTGAATATCTATTACTCGAATCCCTTTTAACTTTCCCACACCGCTTTTGGCGAGTGGTTAACGCTTACTATAATGACTTGCCAAATACAGACGAGTCTTTTCAATTTCATCTTAAACATCTTCAGGAATCTCTGGCTTTAGAAGGACAGCGAGAAACGTTCTTACAGACGTTTGCCCGGCAGGTCACACGCCGTATCCATTCCTAAAAGCTACTCCACATCAGGTACATTTGCCCACTCCATATCTTGTTTGACGAGTGGGTCTTGTTCCTGTGCATAAGCGAGCGCAACAAAAGGCTGTGTACCGCCCGCGTCGATCTGCTGTAACGCCCAAGCTGTTACTGCGCGAATTTCTGGTCGCACATCCGACAAAAATGGCAATAAATCGGGCACTGCTTCCTTTGCCCGCAGATTTCCAAGAGCCAAAATCGCGTTACGTCGCCAAACATAATATCCCCGCCAAGCTGCCGCAGTATGTCCAAATTCACGCAAAAAGGCGCGACGAGATAATTTAAGAATATGTAACAATACAGGGTAACTTAGATCTGCCTGCGGAGTAAACGCTTCAAGTTGGCCGAGCAAACTCACTTTATTTTTCGGGCATACATTTTGGCAAATATCACAGCCCCATAATTGTCCACCCATTGATTTGCGATATTGTACAGGAATGATTCCTTTACTCTGTGTTAAATAGGACAGGCACCGTTGTCCATCCAAAATATAAGGTTCGACCAATGCCCCGGTAGGACAGGCAAGAATACATAAGTTGCAATCGCCACAAGAATCAAGCTCATCAACGGAAACATTAGGCTCAATCAAGATATCTGTAAGTAAACACCCTAAGAATACAAATGACCCGTATTCTTTAGTGATAAGCATTCCATTCTTCCCGATCCAACCAATTCCTGCACGCTCTGCCACAGCGCGATCGACAAGAGGTGACGTATCTACAGCAATCTGATAAGCGATCTCACGTCCCACTTGGCGCGAAAGTGCGTCTGCAATCACTTGTAACTGCTCTGTCAAAACCCGATGATAATCGCGTCCCCACGCATAGAAAGAGACCCTGCCACGCAATCCTTTAGGACGTCGCAACGCGCGCGTCGCTTTTGTAAGATATGGAACGGCAATCGCCACAATGCTTTTCGCCTCAGGCAAGAGAGCAGTAGGGTCAATACGCAATCGCGAATAGGGGTGTTCAAATCCCGTCGCACGCCCCTCGCGATAATACCGATATAATTTTTCTGCTAAATCCGGGAATTCATCGGCTGTTGTCACTCCCACCACATCTACTCCCGACGTGTAGGCGATCTGCCGCAAACTCGCAAAAGAAATTTCATACACCATGGCTCTCACTCGTTTGTACTTGCAAATTAGCGCGGAATCGCTGCGCGCGCGAGTTCATCACAACGCTCATTGTAATGATGCCCGCTATGCCCCTTTACTTTACCAAACTGCACCTCATGCAAAACTACTTCATCGATTAATTGCTCCCATAAATCTTTATTCTTTACAGGTTGACGATTGCTATTCACCCATCCGGTTTTCTGCCATTTAACATACCACTTTTGTGTAAAACAATTGACCACATAAGCAGAATCACTATAAACTGTCACCTTACAGGGCCGCTTTAATGCCCTCAACCCTTCTAGCACAGCTCGAATCTCCATGCGTTGATTTGTCGTTTGTTCTTCTCCGCCAGACAACTCGAGTTCACGTTCGCCAAAAACTAATATCGCAGCCCAGCCACCTGGACCTGGATTTCCACTACAGGCACCGTCCGTATAAATGGAAACTGTCGGTAACTCAATCCCCACGTTTATTTCCCCCGCGCAAAAGACATCTTAAGTATTATCTGTTACCTGTCACATTGACGCAAGCGCAATTGCACAGCATCTGATCTTCGCGCACAGATCATGAAGAGGGCGGTGTCTGCTTTGTTTCCATATCTGACTTCGTATTGGGGTTGCTTTCCCCGCGTCTCTATAACTCTCCTTGTGACAATCAGTTATTGGGGATTGGATTGATGAATGGCGCAATCTTATTCGGGCTTTTCACCGCATTGACCTTGGGCCCATTTGCACAACACGCGGCGCCTATCCATGGACACCTTTACTGGGAAAAGCGTTCACCTGGTCATATCGTGTATTCAGTACAAA
The DNA here is from genome assembly GCF_003144315.1 of Sulfoacidibacillus thermotolerans. Taxonomy (GTDB): domain Bacteria; phylum Bacillota; class Bacilli; order Alicyclobacillales; family SLC66; genus Sulfoacidibacillus; species Sulfoacidibacillus thermotolerans. Next base: position 94,899 of record NZ_MPDK01000006.1, read on the forward strand.
CCACAAAAAAATGGGTTGCCCTGACGTTTGATGATGGGCCAAATCCTAGATACACCCTTCCGATGATGAATATTCTCGATCAACAACACGCACATGCTACCTTTTTTGTGCTGGGTAAATTGGTGCGACAGTATCCTCAAATTGTGAAAGAACTCGCAACTCACGGTCATGAAATCGGCAATCATACCGATCAGCACTTGAAAATGGACAAGGTAAGTGCCGCAGACATTACCGCATGTGACAACGCAATTTTACAAGTCACAGGCAAACGTCCACAATTGCTGCGCCCCCCTGGCGGAGGTCTTTCTGAACACCTCGTAACCGTCGCTGAACAAACAAAACACATTATTGTCATGTGGTCTTGGAACGTCGATCCGCGAGATTGGTCACAACCTGGCGTTCAAAAAATTGTCGATCGTGTAGTCAAACACGTAACACCAGGAACAATTATCCTGCTTCATGACGGAGGAGGGCCAAGGTCGCAGACTGTCACCGCCTTAAAAGAGATTCTGCTACAGTTGAGTAAACAAGGTTATCAGTTTGTAACGATTGATCAATTGTTAACTGAGTGGAAGGAGTATCGCCCTTTCCCCCCAGACGAAACTCACATGAGTCGAAAAGCTCCGCTAGGACAGTAGTTTGGTGAGAAAATAAGTCAAAGTACCTCCACAGGAGACCACCATCAGAACGGCGCCGCCAACGGCGCCTAACCGATATTCATGTCGCCATAGCCACCTGATAAAGCTCCACAAATACACGATTAAAAGCAGTGGAGCAATCAATGTAATCAAAATATCGCTTGGATTCACCGCTTTTCCTCCTTTAACGCACAATGGCGCGACGACGGAAACGATAACGCCCAGTCCCTTTACGGATGGAACTTGTTGAATCCTCTTTGCTGCGAGGTCGCCGTCTATGTTTAAGATAATCTATAAAAGCAGCCAAGAGTGCGAGGAACACAGGGAACGCAACACTAACCGTCCATCCATAGGGTTCAAACACATGTGCAGACAGAGCAAGAACAGTAGGAAAATCGGGTGGGAGAAACGAAAGCACGTACAGCAACAAGGCAAAAGGAAAGAGGAGCGGGCGATAAACTGGCATGTGAAATGCATATGCATACAAATAAGCAGACAGCCAGAGCCCAAATCCCATCTTAATAATCGCCGCTGCCACCCAAAGAAATACGAAAATCGACTCCAACCGTTGGATAAAACGCCCAACGTAAATGACGCGAGCTAACTGATAGAGCGGAAAAGGTACGCGACCAAGTGGAGCCACGGCAAACGTACCAATAAAGACGACTAAAACAACGCTAAAAATAAGGGCTGCCGCAAGGATGCTCACCGCCCCGATATAGACAAACTGATTGCGATTGCGAATGGATGGGTACATAAACGACAAAATCAACACATTGCAAAACAAGCTCGTGTTCATCGTCCCAAACCATAATGTCGCTTTCACCCCTCTCCCCCAAAGCGGAAGCAACAAACTGGAATCAAACCACGACAGTGGCAACAACAGCAAAAGTCCCAACCCAATTACGAAAATATAGGAAAAAATCATGGCTGTGCGTGTTAACCCCTCGAGTCCTTTATGGGCGTAATACACGACAACAACAAGAAACGACAAGGCAATAAGTGCAGTGGGAGTTGAAGGCAGCACCGTAGTAACCACAGTTTCTGTAAATTCACGCATGACAAGTGCCGTTTGCGCAATAAAAAAAACAGTAAATATAAGCGCAATGGGAAGAGTTACAACCCGACCAAAAAGACGTGTAAGAACTTGTAAAATATTCTCTCCTGGAAAGCGAGTAAAGCAAAAGTGAACAATAAAAAATGCAGCCAAAACGATAACTCCTGAAACTAACGGAATTGCCCATGCCATACTCTGTCCCTCATAAGCAACGCGGGACGGAAAACTTAAAAACACATCCGTGGCAGTATAAATCGTCAGTAAAGCAGTGAGTTCGATGACACCGACGCGTCCGGTTTCGATCTCTGTAAGCGGTTTGCTCATTTGTAACCACCTATTCATCCATCAAGATTCAGCTAAGTCCGATTCCGCTTGTCCGCTTTACGAAGTGCTTCAATTCGTGCGCTCCACGGCCGCGTAATCCTTTCTTGGCGCTTTGTATCCTGTGCACCAAACGCAGCCGGACGCGTTTCCATTGTAAAAACTTTGCCGCGTGCAATGATATCGGGGGCTGACTTTTGCCAAGGAGCAATTGGAGATAAGAGCGGTACCCCGAAACTGCGCACACTTACAGTATGCATGACGAGCACCATAAGCCCCAGAGTAATTCCATAGAACCCAAAGAATGCCGCAACGACAATAAATGCAAAACGCAAGACGCGGATAGAAAAGGATAAGTTGTAGTTTGGCATTGTAAATGATCCAAGTGCGGTAACAGCTACAATAATAATCAAAAGCGGACTGATAATACCTGCTGCTACCGCGGCTTGTCCGAGAATCAAAGCGCCCACAATGCCAATTGTCGGACCGATCACAGAAGGAATGCGGATTCCTGCTTCCCGGATCAACTCCAATGAGAATTCCATAATTAAAACTTCAAATACGACTGGAAACGGAACACGCTCCCTAGAAGCAGCCACAGCTAACATCAAATCCGTTGGAATCATTTCTGGGTGGTAATTTGTTACAGCTATATAGAGTGCCGGCAACAATAGGCCGATCACAAGGGAGAGCATTCGAATCGACCGGATAAACGTTCCAAACGGCCACCGCAAATACGCATCTTCAGAAGTGTGCAACAGGGACCAAAACAACACGGGAGCTAACAGCGCATAAGGACTCTGCCCCACAAAAATTGCCACCTGTCCTTCTGTCAAGCCATAAGCGACACGATCAGGTCGTTCGGTCGAGAGAAACCGCGGAAAAACACTAATCGGGTCATCTTCCATAAACTGTTCGAGAAGTCCACTGTCAGGCATATAATCGACTTTGATACTCTTAATCCGCCGCTTTACTTCAGCAATCAATCGTTCATTAGCCAATCCATCTATGTACATGATTGCAATATCTGTACTCGCCAACTCACCGATCTGTGTGATTTCAGTAATCAACTTGGTGGAACGTAGACGAGAACGCACAAGTCCGGTATTCGCACGGAAATTTTCCGTAAACGCATCATGCGGTCCCCGCACCACCGCTTCAGTCTGGCTGACTCCCACCATACGATGTTCCCAGCCCTTTGTTTCTACGGACAAAGCGGTCGCAACGCCCTCGAAAAAAACAACTGTGCTGCCGGCAAGGATGCTCTCTGTGACCTCCTTCCAAGTTTTCAACTCCATCACTTGATTCCCTGGCAGTAAATTTTCCTTGATCCACTTCATCGCAGCTATGCCTGATGAGTGTGATTCAAGTGTAGACAATAGCATAAGTGGTTCTAGAATGTGATTATTAATAATCGTCTTATCAGCCAACCCATCGACAAACACTGCAAATGCTGTTAAATGAGGCGACCCTCCAATGCGGAAATTGCGTATGACGATGTCTGCATTTTTGGGCATGTGAAAAATGTGTTCTACAATATTGCGATTCCCTTGAATATCATATTGCACATGGGTGGGGAGTTTTTCTTGCCAAGCTGCATTGACTTTACGTTTTTTGGCACGCGCCTGTGCCCGCGCATGCAATGCAGCATAGGTTACAGGGGTTATCTGTTTCTTACCAAATACGTCAACTCCACGTTTTCCATTTTCTATTTGATCGGTATGACGTTCTCCATAATAAGCGTATGCAGCCTTTACATGCAGACGCAAATGGCGTGCCCTTCGCGCATTTCCAACCTTTTGCTGTCCCTTCGCGCGTTCTTCTATCTGTTGATGTTCCGCCTTATTTTCTGGAGTTAAGACGAACTGATGATCGAGCAATGAATCATCCACCGTCAGCCAGCGCCATAGTTTATGCATTTGCATAAGCGCACACTCCCACCCGTTTCTAAACTCCGTATCCCTTGTGACCCGCTTGTTCTCTCTTAAGATTCCCTTAAATTCCTTTATTATACAAATAGACAGCTCTTCACGAGCTGTCTCTTCTTCTTTACATATCTCCCGTTAAAAAGGTTTCACATCGTTTTCGATCCAACGTCATTGCCTGCATCATCCATCAACGATGCCGCTTTCGCTCGACTGCGCGCCTTGCCACGCAATTTTGCCTGTGCTTTAAAATATCGACAATAAGTCGCTAACGAACAGAGTTCACACTTTGGACTGCGTGCCAAACACACTTGTCGCCCGTGCTCAATCAACCAATGATGAGCGGATGACCATCTGTCTTTGGGAATTCGTTTCATCAGTTGTTGTTCCGTTTCAAGCACATTGTCACTTTGTGCAAGTCCAAGTCGATTGGAAACGCGCTGCACATGCGTATCTACAGCAATTGCTGGAATTCCAAAAGCATTTGACAAGACGACGTTTGCTGTTTTTCGACCTACTCCAGGTAACTGTGTTAACTTTTCCATATCACGCGGGACTTGTGAATCGTAGTTTGCTACGAGCGCCTGGCTTGTCCCCACAATGTTTTTAGCTTTCATCTTAAATAACCCGCATTCCATAATCAAGGACTCTACTTCACTGATATCTGCTTGCGCTAGATCTTTAGGGGTAGGGAAACGCGAGAATAGCTTCGGCGTAATCTGATTCACTCGTTTGTCTGTACACTGTGCTGATAAAATCGTGGCTATGAGCAATTCAAATGGATTTTGATGATGCAAGGCGCATTGTGCATCCGGATATAGTTCTTCAAGTGTACGAAGAACATCGGCAGTGGCAATTCGGGGTAACGCCATCCCTACATCTCCCCCCTCGTCTACGTCCTATACCCAATGATATCTTGGTTTTTGTGCAGCGATCACCCGCTGTGGATTGGCCAACGCACGGCCTAAAAAAGCCCGTAAAATAGGTGCATAATAGGAAAACTCAATCCCGCGAAGTGCTTTGTACATTGGAGATAATGCGACATATTCAGACGTTGCAACGGTGTACACTCGTTCGGGGTCAAGAGTCTCTTCGCCAATCTCCATTCGAAGCACACGCGGTGCAATCTGCTGATCTGTAGCTGTCGTTTGTGCCATATAGAGAGTCGCTCCAGAAACGTGCAACCTCCCGACAAAATGGCCACGAAAGCCAAAACCAAAACCTTGTCGACGAACTAACTGCTCCTGATTTCCCTCTTCGATCAACCGCAACAGAGTCTCCCCAGTTACAGACAAACGCACAGGACGCATGGGAGTGGCACAAATCGCCAAAAGGTCTCTTCGTCGAATCGTGCCTGCTAAATATCCTCCAGTGATCACTCCACCATTTAAAATTGCAAGATCTGAAGACAGTTCCGAGCGCAACTCATCACAGAGCAAATTCACGATTTCCGATTCCCCAAAAAGTGAATGACTCAAATGCACGGGCAATTCGGCAACGGGGTGATCTAACCACATGAGAGCTTCTTCTTGCATGGAATCCATCGCTTCCACGACATGTCGGTCCGCAACCCCTTGCGCGTCTGTATACACAAGTGTTGCTGTCACACTTTCTAAGCGCCGCTTTGCGTTGATTTGTAAAACTGCATGCCCAAATGCATGTGCGTGTTTCCCCGCCTGCATAATCCAGATCCCTGACCGGTACTCCCCGCCATCTAAAAAATGATGTGTATGGCCACCAATGATTACATCGACAGGCAGACCTTCATCTGCTAACGCTTGATCCAAATGCAATCCAAGATGCGAAAGCAAAATCACAAGGTCAGCTCCGCTTGCTCGCAGTTCTCTCGCAACTCGCCATGCAGTTTCAAGAGGATCTTCAGCCTCTATCCCAAGCGTCGCAAATGATTTTTCATAACGCACGGTAACACCAAATACCCCAATTTTCACACCAGCAAATTCGTATAGTTTCCCGTTCCGCAAATTTCCATCTACATCGTCATCTAATCCAGGTACCGTGAGATTCGAACAAAAGAGTGGGATCCCAGCTATTTTCGCAAGCCGCGCCCATTCACGTTTGTCAACAGTCAATGTTTCGTTATTCCCTAACACCCAGCCATTATAGGGAAGAGTGTGTAAAATGTGCGCATTGATCGCACCTGCCGTTGCATTTGATAATGGATTGGAGACATCAATGTGATCGCCCAAGTCAAAACACAAAACGTCTCGCCCCTGCGCCCGCAATTCGTCATACCGGGCGCGCAAGCGAGTCGCCAAATGAGAAAATCGCTCTAATTCACTGTGTACATCGTTCGTATGCAGGATGTGAAGTTCCAAGTTGCTTCACCCCCATCTATCAAAATCAATTCAGACAAGGGTACCTCGCAATTCGAGATCGTCTGCTGCCTTTTGTAATGCTGAAATGACAAAGGCAATATGTTCATCAAGCGAAATACCCAATTCCTCTGCACCGCGATACACATCTTCACGGTGAACGCCTTTAGCAAACGCCTTATCTTTCAACTTTTTCTTTACACTCGCGACATCGACATCAAACACACTTTTACTCGGGCGAACGAGAGCAACTGCAGTGATAAATCCACTCAATTCATCACACGCAAACAATGTACGCTCAAGTAAAGTCTCCCGCTTTATACCATTGTAGTCAGCATGAGCTTGGATAGCGCGAATCACATGTTCTGGATACCCTGCTTCAGCCAAAATTTTCGCCCCAACAATCGTATGTTCTTCAGGAGAAGGGTAACGTTCATAATCGAAATCGTGAAGTAACCCTACGACGCCCCACTCTTCCACATCTTCACCGAATTTATCTGCATAAGCACGCATAGCCGCCTCAACAGCCAAAGCATGTTTAATCAAACTCTTGTTTTGCGTATACTCAAGCAATAATTGATACGCTCGTTCGCGATCGCGAAAGTTCAAATGTACAGCCTCCTTACAGATGCGCCACAGTCAGCAGATAAAGTTGCGCGAGTGGCTTCACAGCCGTTTGCAATTGCAATCCCAGTTGCTCTGCACTCATTTTCAGGACATCTTCTCGCGGCAGAGAAACGCCAAAAAGCAAATCTGCATTTTTCTTTTCGATGACACGCGTCGTCAATTGTTCAAATTCTGCTTTTGACAAAGTTTGTAGTTCCGTACCTTCTGGTTTCATGTAATCCGGATACAACAAGTAGTGACTCGGCAATAAATCAAGCACACGCGTCACCTCGCGTTGTATGGCCCGACCAAAATCCGCTTTATAAGGTGACTCATAAATAATCCCAAACTGCACAAATAGGTGAGTCTGCCACGCGCCAATCAGAAACGACGGCCACTTTTTATAGCCACGCGGATCAATGGAAAAGGCAACCCACGAATCTGTCGGAGGATTTGTCTTTCTGCGCGCATGCTTGGCGACATGTGCATAAAAAGGACGTTGCGTCAAATCTGTCAAAAACGGAGCGATATACTCTCCGATCGCTGTGAGTTTAGGACGCAGATGTGCCTTTAGCGCACCCATTCTAGCCTCAAGTCCGGGAACAGCAAAAACATCAAAATCTTCCTCATGCAACTGCAAAATTGTCGCCGCATCTCCCGTCATACTCTCACCTCTGCAAATTTACAACCATTCCTGCAGAATTGTCTCCGTCTCCATTTTAAATTTAGCATTAGCGTAAGCAGCGTCACACCCAGCACGCAAAGCTCGTGCCAAGCTCTCTTTTTGCGCATGCGGAGCAAATCCAATCACTTTGCTGCCGCTTTGCTTACTTACTTGCACCATCTCCTCAAGATCACTTCCAATTGAAGCTAAATCGAGGATCACTAATGCCGGTAGCACCTGGCCGATACGTGTTTTAAACTCCTGAACATTAGACGCAAAAGCAATGGTACCGTCTAACTTAGCCACTGCTTCCCGCAATTGAACAGAAAACATAGAATCTGGGACAAACGCGAAAACTGCCTGGCCAGCCATCTCAATCCCTCCATTTGGCACCCTGTTTTAGCGTAGTGTATCACAATTCCCACAGGGAAGCAGATTTACTGGGCATATTCTTCAATCTCAAACCCCAAATCCTCGATCATTTTCCAGTCAGATGTAGGCTCCTGTCCTTGCGTAGTTAAGTAATCTCCTACAAAAATTGAATTAGCTGCGTACAGAGCAAGCGGTTGCAGACTCCTTAAATTGACTTCACGTCCGCCAGACACACGAATCTCTTTCTCAGGATTGACATACCGAAACATGGCTAACACTTTTAAACAGTATCTTGGATCAAGCTCTCTGACACCTGCTAGCGGCGTGCCTTCAATCGGGTTAAGGAAATTGACGGGGATTGAATCCACATCCAGCTCATGTAGCGAAAAAGCGACATCTACTACATCTTGATGACTCTCTCCCATCCCTACAATGACCCCGGAGCAAGGAGACATCCCTGCTTGTTTTACATGTTCTACTGTATCGATGCGATCTTGATAGGAATGCGTATGACAGATTTCCTCGTATCTATTTTCACTCGTATTTAAGTTGTGATTAAACCGTTGCACACCCGCGTCTGCCAATTGATTTGCATCCTCTTGTGAAATCAGCCCCATACAAGCGCAGATTTTTAATTGTGTGGTCGCTCTGATCTCACGAACAGCCGATGCCACTTCAGCCACTTCGCGCTTGCTCGGCTTACGGCCTGACATCACGATACAATAAGTGCCAGCCTTACGCTGAAGCGCTTCCTTTGCACCAGCGAGTAAATGCTCTTTATCCAGTAACGCATATTTCTCTACAGGCGCTTCAGAAACACTAGACTGTGAACAGTACCCACAATCTTCTGGACAAAGTCCACTTTTCGCATTAATAATCATGTTCAATTTTACTTTATTCCCAAAATAATGTTTGCGGATTCGATAGGCTGCAGCTAATAAATCGAGTAACCGCTCATCTGGAGCTTCAAGTAACCTGAGTGCCTCTTCTCTGGAAATTTGCTTCCCGGCTAAAACTTTTTCGGCTAGAGCGCCATACTCTTGATGCAATTCACTAATCATGCAGAATCGTCTCCTTTACATCGCTTGACTCTATTCATACGCGTCCGAGATACTATAGAGGCATTCTCGCACGGAGACCCCAGATCTTTTCACATTTTCGGACAATCTGCAGAAAGAGACAGCCTATCGCTTATTTCTTGTTATACTATACCAGAATAAAGCACATAGCTTAAGATGGAGGTTTTTTGCATGGTTGAACATGTAGTTCTTATTAAATGGAAAGCCGATGTATCAGAAGCGGAAAAACAACATCTTCTAGAGTCATTAAAGGCATTGCGAGATCAAATAGAAGGAATTCAAGAATTGCGTGTCGGCCATAATTTTTCTGCGCGCAGTCTTGGCTATGATGCAGGCCTCGTCGTGACTTTCGCTGATGTAGAAAGTCTTAGCTCTTACGGGCCGCATCCTTTGCACCAAAAGGTGGCCGTACGTCTAAATCAAGCCGCCGATCTACTTGCGCTAGATTTCCATCCCCTATAAAAGTAGAACATCCTGTGCGCTTTCTCATTAGCATCGTACGCAGGATGCCAGCAAAAACTTGTTCTAAGGCAAAGAGGCGGCATCCTGTTGTACATATACGTATTGCTCAAGAAATTTTGCAATTCCTTCGCGATCACATGAATCTGTCACAAAATCTGCAATGCTTTTCACTGCATCGCGCGCATTCCCCATCGCTACGCTTTTCCCAGCAAAAAGCAACATGTCGATATCATTCATTTCATCGCCAAACGCAATGATCTGCTCAGGTTCATAACCCAGCTGGTCGGCCACGTATGCGACTCCCCTTGCTTTTGAGGCCGCTTTATTTAAAATTTCAATCGTCCTTTGTGGATCTCCCCATTCGCGAATTGTGAGTGCTTCCCCAAATCTTTTCCGTAGTTCCCTTACCAAGACATCAACAGTAGACAGCTTCGGATAGACGGCAAAACTCGTAACATCCTCGCGAATCGCATAGCGCAAATCGCCAACCGCAACGGCAGAGAAACTCTCCACGGATAGCGCTAGGTTGATTGGGCCATACTTGTGCAAATAAAATTGCTCCCCTACTTCTGCCAACACGTTCTCTATTCCGATCTCATAACAGACGCCAAGTGCCGCTTTCACAGTCTGATAGGGAATCGGAAGGTGAAGTTCGCCGTATACACCGTGTGGATCATGAACAAATGCGCCATTTAGATTAACAAGGGGAGTACGCAATCCCAATTGGCGATGATAAGAAAGACTCGTTCGCTTCGGTCTGCCCGTTGCGATGACCACGTCATTTCCTAATTGCATCATACTTTGCAAAACTAACTTTGTACGTTCTGAAATGTGCTTTTGTGTATTCAAAAGAGTTCCATCTAGATCAAGTGCAAGTAAATATCGGCTCACCTTGCATCACCTCCCCGAAAGATGCACCAGTTAGGTCTATAAACATACCATATCTTATAGGAGTTCAACGTACCATGTATCTTTCTTCCAAAAACCGGACATAAAGATACTATCAAGGTTTGGAGGGATTATTCAAAATGGAACTGATGGAAAGGTGGGCATCGCGATCAGATGCGTGGACACCCGAAGATGATGTCACTTTAGCAGAACTTGTACTCAAACACATTCGAGAAGGCAGCACACAACTCGTTGCCTTTGATGAAGCGGCCAGCCTGCTTGGGCGGACGTCAGCTGCTTGCGGCTATCGCTGGAATGGAGTCGTTCGGCGTCATTATGAAGACGCAATTCGCGAAGCCAAGCAAATTCGCAGACGCACACTCGAAGATCGACGCAATCGACGGCCTACTCGCACACAAATCACACTTGGCACTGGTGAGGAACACGAATTTACATTAGATCTCTTAATCCGCGGACTGCGTGATTTTGAACGCCGTTACCACGAATTACAAGATACGATTGTAGCCTTGACAGAACAAAAGCGCGCACTCGAAGAACAATTGGAGCAATCGCGGCACAAAACCATTCGGGAACATGTCTCGATCCCTGCAACACCAGAACAAATTGAGGAAGATTCACGCATGCTTCTCGCGATTATGGAACGCGCGCGAAAGCTGATTGAAGCGGAAAGTGATTTGCCAAAAGCACGCTTTCGCATGGACGCTGACGGCAATGTAGAGCGCATTTCACAACAAGAATGAGGGGCATGCCCCGATTATTGATCGGCGTCGTCAGAAAGTCGCAAATTCTTTCGACGCCATTCACTTCTATTTATAGAAAAGACACCCTTACGCCCTTGCGCCATTTGTTGTAATTCCCCTAAATCCTCTTGAACACGTAACATGATCTCTTCTGGATAAGCATACTCCACCGCATTGCGCAAAAACTCACTCTGATCGACAACGCGCATCGTACCTGTAGCATCGACCAATAAGTCAAGATCCAGGTCAACAAAGCGCACCTCTCGCTGCGTGATGTCAATCTCGGGGGGAGTGCAGCTATTACAATAATATTCTGTTTTGCCCTCTTTCAGAAGAATCATGACTTGATAAAACTTCGAAGAATAAAAACATGCAATCACATCGTAGGGACTATCCCACGTAACTCCAGTGGGTTCAAGGACTTTCTCCCCCGCCGGGATCCACATCGCAAAAGTCAACGCATCACCTCTCTGCTCTTCTTGCTGAGTTTGTAATGGATAGGCGCAAGTCCATAAACGGTGAAAACTGCCATCATATTTGATGCTACGAATACGCCAGCAAAGTTCGCGCTCCACCTTCACCGTTCCTCCTCGCACTGGACACTGCGCAATCAACGCGAAAAACGCTACTCTTTATTTGTGCTCATGCTCTCCCCACCGCAAAGAAGCACCTACCCAGCGTTGCGGCAGAAAATCGCGAAACATATGCGCGCGTAACAGAGAGCGAATGGCAATGAATGCAATCGGTCCTACTAAAAGTCCTAAAAAACCAATACTCGTAAGCCCTACATACATTCCAAAAAGTGTAGCAAATGTCCCAAGCCCCATGTTTGACGCGAGGATTTTTGGTTCAATACTATGGCGAATAAGAGAGGCGATCGCTTGGAGTAAAACGACTTTCATAGCGATCACGAAGTGCCCTAGCGCAAAAGCTCCGATTGCCCAAGGAAGAGTGATTACGCCTGATCCAAGGATAGGCACCCAACCAGTAAAGCCAATCGCAATCCCAAGAATCAATGCATAGCGAATATGCATGAGGGTTAACCCAATCACACAAATCACGCTTGTGACTGCAATTAAGACAAGCTGAGCGCGCAGCAATCCAGCCATCGCTCTGCCAACGTCTCCTGCTACACCTTCAAGTTTTATTCCCCACCCGGGAGGTAGGAGAATGCGCAGTCCGTGAATCAGTTGGGTCCGCTCTGCCATAAAAAAATAGGCCGCTACAACGGAGATCACGATAATAAACACAAGATCTGGTAAAAGAGCTGCGCCACTAATTAACGCACTCAATGCTGTCAATGCAAGCGCTCGGCTTTGTTCAATGAGTGAAGCGACGGAAGCTTGCATCGCACTAACCATTTTTGCAGGCAGATGTGCATAAACGATCGCACTCTTGTCAATCACTTGTTCAACCCAAGTTCTCCACGACAGAAAATACTGTGGAATCGCTTGCGAAAGGCTAGTGGCTTCCTCTGCCCCTTGCACAATGAGAAAAAGCAGCAACAAAACGAGTCCTCCGAGAACCACAACCAATGTAAGTACAATCGCAACTTTACGTGGAATTCCCTGATGTTCAAGGAAACGAGCGATCGGCAACAACAAGATGGCAATCAAAAAGCCAATGACAAACGGCGCAATATAACTTAGCACTCGCAAAAAAATGAAGGTGCTGACAGCTAGAAATACGAGCAGCACCGCTACTTCGAGCACATGAGTCAGATAGATCCGCAATTCTTTGCGCGGGGGTGTGGACATCCATTGATTCTCCTCTAACGCGGCAGTTCAATTGTGAAACGCGCGCCATATTCATCCGCATTTTCAGCGTAAATCTTTCCATGATGTTTTTCAACAATCGCCTTGGCAATGGAGAGTCCCAGCCCAGTGTCGCCTTTTGCCCCATGAAAAAAACGTTCAAATACGCGCGCCGACTCACCAATTGCAAGCCCATCCCCATCATCTTCGACAAGTATGATATTGCATTCCTGAATGATCAGTCGAATAAACACTTGGCGTTTCGAGTGGCGAATTGCATTGCTGACTAAATTAATCAGTGCTTGTACCATTTTATCCCGATCAACATACGCTAAGGCGGGTTGTTCGGGGATATCACACAATAATCGAACGCCTTTGTCTTTCGCTAAAGGATGAATACGCTCAATCGTCTGATAAATTAAATTGGCTAAATCCATGCGAGAAAACGTGTAAACCTCTTCCAATGTCTCCAATTTAGATAAATAAATCAGTTGATCCACAATATTCTTCAAGCGCACACTTTCAGAAGCTACAATCTCGAGAATACGCGGAGTTTCCGTAGGGGCAAACACACCATCACGCAATCCTTCCGCGTATCCGCGAATCGCCATGAGAGGTGTTTTTAACTCGTGCGAAGCATTTTGTAAAAAACGCTTTTGCCCTTCGTCAAACGCTTGTAATGAGCGTACCATACGATCGAATGCCGTCGCGATTTCCTCAAGTTCATCCCCCGTTTGAACTGCAATTTCCGCACGAAAATCACGATTTTCAACACGTTTAATTGCTGCTTTAAGTTGGCCAAACGGGTGCAGAATGCGGCGCATCATGACAAGTCCGACAATAGCCGCAACCAAACTCGATATGATCAATCCTTTTGCAACTGCCAACCAAATTTGTGAAGTAATTCTTTGTAAATCAGAAATGCGGGCAAACAATACGATCACTTTCGTCTTATCACTATTTGCCTCTCCCCCACCAGGCAAAGTAATCGTCTGTGGAGCACCAGCTCTTAGCATCTGCGGCACAAAGTTTGCAGTTTGAAGTTCAAAGGGGATCGCAGCAAATTCGAAAACCGGGTCACCCTTAGGATATGTACCGGTAGCAACTTGACCGTTTAAAGCTCTTGCGATCACATCTGGGATTTGATCCAAAAGTGGATAGTCCGCTTTGCTAAACGTGTCCCACAAAATCGTGCCCGATGCATTGACCACAACGTATTCACGAGCGAGGGGATCCTCAACCGCTACAACTGTCTTAGAATTCTGAATGTCTTGCTGAGAATGGATGGCGAGTTGTGTGAACTCACGGTGCTTTAGATTCGCAATCAAATTGTGTCCATCGCGAATCAAGCTATTTTTCGTAGATGTAAGTACGTAATTCTCAATCGCTCCATTTGCTAACAATCCATTGAGAGCTAGTCGACAACAATGAGAAGATAAACAAAGACCACTTTAACCGCTATCGAGGTTTTTATCACATGGGGTACTCCTCACCTTCGAGTTTGTAGCCAAACCCCCACACCGTGACAATCTCTGCTCGAGAATTCGCAGCTGCTAATTTTTTGCGCAATCGTTTGACGAGATCATCGATTGATCGTTCATCGCTGATAAACTCATATCCCCATACTTGCGTTAAAAGTTGTTCACGAGTAAACGCCTGAGACTTATGTCGGATGAAATGAGCAAGTAATTCATACTCTTTTGTCGTCAGTGGCAGGTCGTTCGTTCCGCTCACGATGCGATGTTCACTATCGCGCAAAATAAGGCTGCCACACGCAGGCAAAGAAGTTTGCTGTTCAGCATCCAGAAACTGAGCACTCGGCGGTCGTATGCGTCGAAACACTGTTCGCACACGTGCAACTAACTCGCGCGGAGAGAATGGTTTTGCCAAATAATCATCAGACCCAAGTTCTAAGCCAAGAATGCGATCTACTTCTTCATCGCGTGCAGAAACCATGATAATAGGTAGATCACTGCGAGCGCGAATCCACTTACAAAATTCATACCCATCCATACCCGGTAACATCACATCTAAGATCACCATATTTGGCAATTGCGCTTCCATTGCAGCAACAGCTTCTTCTGCACCCGAAAAGATTTTTACAGAAAACCCCTCGCGAATCAGGTAGCGATCTACAACCATTTGCACATTCTCATCATCATCGACCACGTAGATCAGCTTACGCGGTTCCATCGGCGGCCTGCCTCCCCGCAGCGAGCACTTCATTCGAGTGATTATTCATTCATGTTATTGCATCCGTACTACCTTCGCTTTAATCACAAAGCCCAAAGCAGCTAGAACACAGCCTATTCCGACCACCAATAACCCATAGGTCATTTGTGTTCCCATCAAAATAGCTCCCCCTGCAAGAACGGCCATAACGAATAAAGAGAAGATGAAAAAACCAATTTTAGCACGCTTATTCAACATTTATCACTCCATCGGATTCGATTTGATGTGCGATCGGAACTTGGCGCAATTGTGCCACGCGATCCTGCAACGTTCGTCGATACAATTCGATCTGGCGCGCTGCCGCCTCGGCATCCATATTTAAAATACTTCCATAGAGTGCACGATGCATTCCGATCATGAGATCATGCAACTGAATTTCTTTCCCTAGAAGAAGCAATACACTCGATAGCGGATGGTATAAGATACGTAACAAATTGCTGGCCATCGCATTTCCGCTCGCATCGACCATGCCCATGTGAAACATGCGTTCTCCTTCAACAACCAATTCAGGATTCCCGCGTCCAGACTCCATATAGAAGAGTGCCTCTGCTAAGTATGAACAGTCGTTTTCCGATCTGCGCTGCGCTGCAGAGGCGGCAATCCCTTGTTCTAACCACAGCCCTACCTCAAGCAACGCACGCAAATCAGACTGTCCTAACAGTAACGCCGCGTGTACTGGGCGCAAAACCGTATCAAGAGTAAGCATCTTTACATAAGTGCCATCCCCATGACGCAACTCAAGAACCCCAGCGCCAACCATCAAACTGCAGGCTTCGCGTATTACCGCTTTTGACACGCCAAAACGCGTGGCGAGATGGGAAAGCGGAGGTAGTTTTTGCCCCGATGTCCATTCGCCACGCATAATCGCCGCCTCAAGCTGTTCCGCCACTTCGCGATACAGCACTTTCCCCGTCAGTTCTTTGTTTTTACTCATTCGAGCTCTAGTCTCTGCTTGAACGAGCGTTTAGCCCGAATAAGCGCAAGATGAAGAGGAATAGATTCACAAAATCCAAATACAACTGAAGTACAACAAGTGGGACTTGATCAACCGTGACCCCATAACGAGTCAGCCTGTTTACGTCAAAGAGCATGTAGCCGACGAAAACAGCAATTCCTAGATAGGTATAGCCAAAAGAAAAGCCCGTAGAAAATGGCACAAAAATATTTACCAAGGAAAGGCCTACAAGAACCAAAATCCCTGCAAACAAAAACTGTCCAAGCCAACTAAAATCCATCGATTTGCGCGATGCCACAAATGCTGTGACGCCAAACGTAGCCGCAGTGATTAAGAAAGCTTCTTGAACAATCCGCACACCGAGCATTTGCGTATAAGCAAAAAGCACTGGCGTTAATGTCATTCCTGAAATAAATGTAAAAGCGAGGACAAACCCCCATCCTGCCACTTGCCTCCGCCTAACCATAGACGCCGCAAACAGCATCACAAACTCAATGATGACAAGCGGCATAAAAAAGCCGGCAGGTACAAACTGACCAACGTAAGTTCCGACGCTGGCAGACAACAATGTGGCAAACAAACCAAGTAAAACACGGCTCTTTACAAACCGAGCCTCAACATTCGGATACCCATACATAGTTGCTTCCCTCCTTTATCATGCCATGCCGTCCAAATTACATTGTACATCGTTTGTGACAGCATGTCACTTCCCGTTTTACAGTTTACCCAATAACTGTTTAACAACCACTGTCTCCAATGCCTTGACTGTAAATGGAGAAGCTGTCCTCATACTCATCATATTCAACAATCAAAGGTTCTTGCGCAAGAGATGCCGTAAATGGATCAAGAATAACGGGCACGCCGTGGACTTCAATGACTACATCTCGTTCCGATCGCTCATCCAGAGCCATCATAAAACGCACCCCGCCTCAGCCAGGAGCAGCAGAGATACGAATGTCATACGATTCGGCGTTTTCTTCACGGCGTATTTCGAGGATTCGCTGGGCCACCTTTTCATCCATGATGACTTTCGCTTCTAACATGTTGTCACCGCCTTTCTGACATTCCCTCTACTTTTACATCCATCCACATTTTATTAAATACCTGTCCAAATGTATATCGCTCTCGTTGTTCTGCGCTGACCCACTGATAAGGCGCCTCGAGTACTAACCCCTCAGTTGCTTTGAACACATATAGTGATAAATTCCAGATGACATGAGAAAATAGGTGTACATATTTACGTATAAAAGTGATTTCTTGGGGTACATATCCGACAATCTCCCGAGCCAACATTCCGATCTGGCGCAAATCGCTCGCATCTACTTCTAAAGCAACGGCACTTGACATGAGCACATGGGGAAATTCCCACAAATTAGCCAATAGCCCTTGTTGCGGACGCTTCCTTATCAAGAATTCACCACTTTGACTTTCAATCAGAAAGACTGCGCGTTCCTCTATACGCTGTGGTTTTTTACCTTTCTTATAGGGCAGTTCATTTTGTCGACCCGTCGCTCGCGCTTTACAGTATATTGTAAGAGGACACTCTACACACTTGGGTGTACGTGGAACACATATCCTTGCGCCTAGCTCCATGAGCGCTTGATTAAAGTCGCCTGGACAATCACGAGGGATGAGTTCAGTCACGATCGCCTCTACACGTGTTCTTGTACGTGCACTCGCCACATCCTCTTCAAGTGCGAAGACGCGCGCCATCACACGCAAAACATTGCCATCGACTGCCGGAAGAGGAACCCCATAGGCAATCGAGAGCACAGCTCCTACAGTATACGGCCCTACTCCTGGAAGTGCGCGCATCTGCTCATAACTGCGCGGTATTTCCCCTCCATACTTGGAGGCGACTTCCTTTACAGCCAAGTGTAGATTGCGTACGCGTGAGTAATAACCAAGTCCCTCCCAATTCTTGACCACTTCTTGTTCATCTGCTGCAGCAAGCGCATCAATTGAGGGATAACGCGTTATAAATCGCTCAAAATATGGTACTACCGTCTCCACTCGTGTTTGTTGCAACATCACTTCTGACACCCAGATTGCATACGGGTCTTTGCTTCTGCGCCAAGGCAAATCCCGCTGAACCGTGCGATACCATTGGACTAACGCCGATGCGAACTCTTGCTTTGCCATCAGATCTCCTCACGAACAAATCATATGAAGTATACATTGTCGCCGCATATGTCATACTGGTAAATAGTTCAAAACAGGGGGAATCACTACTTGAATCCATCCACTGATTATCAAGCTGCGCCGCTTTCCGCGCAGACTCTGTCCACACTTAAAAACATGGAGCAAGATTTGTCGGCGCAAGAAGGACAATCCATTATTCTCGTCGCATACACTCGCAACTCCTCAAGCACCCGTACCGACTCTTCTACTCCCTCTGCACCTTCACATTAGACATCTGTTTTGAGACGATTCCCTTGCGTGCATAAGCATGTCTTTCGCACGCAAGAGAGCCGTTTGATCTTTTACTTTAAGTGCTCAGGATTTAGTTTTTCCAATTCCGGAACGACAAACCGACCATCCTTGCGGATCAGACGGCCGTCAAAGTATATCTCTCCTCCTCCATACTCAGGGCGCTGAATACACACAAGATCCCAATGAATTGCAGAATGATTGCCGTTGTAGGCTTCATCATAACAATTCCCTGGTGTAAAGTGAAAACTTCCATCGATTTTTTCATCGAACAAAATGTCTTTCATTGGCTCCTTGATGTATGGATTCAGACCTAAACTAAATTCTCCCACATACCGGGCACCTTCATCTGTGTCAAAAATTTGATTTATGCGTTCCGTATCGTTGGCCTCTGCTTTTATGATCTTCCCCTTGTCAAACGTCAAGCGAATTTGCTCAAAGACATATCCTCGATAAGGGGAGGGAGTATTAAATTGAATAACTCCCGAGACTGAATCGCGTACAGGTGCTGTAAACACTTCCCCATCAGGAATATTCATTTCCCCAGCACACGGAATCGCAGGTATGCCCTGAATACTAAAACGCAAATCCGTAGCACCTGGCCCCACGATGTGCACTTCGTCTGTCTGTTCCATCAGTTGTTTTAATGCCTGCATCGCATCTTTCATCCGCCCATAATCCAGGGTGCATACTTGGTAATAAAAATCCTCAAATGCCTCCGTACTCATATTTGCAAGTTGTGCCATCGAAGCATTCGGATAGCGCAATACGCACCACCTCGTCCCCTTGACACGCGCTTCACTATGTACCGGTGTCCCGTACAACTTATCAAATAACGCCATTTTTTCACTAGGTACGTCTGCATACTCGTTGATGTTGTCATTTCCTCGCAACCCGACATAACAATCCATCTGCTCCATCAGTGTGCGATCCATCTCTGTCGCGAGCTGTAATTGCGACTCCGTGATGTCCATGAACCACTCCCGCCACACTTGTTGATCGCGAATTTGCACAAAAGGCAGTGCACCTTGCGCATAAGCCGCTCTAACAATCTCTTTTCCTAAGTCAATCGAAGGCCCAAACATTTCAATCAAGATCTTATCCCCCGGCTTTGCAGCACAGGAATAGGCAACGATCGTTTGAGCGAGCTTTTGTGCTCGTGCATCACGCATTTTTATTCCCTCCTCGATTTGTTTCATTGATATGATATGTATTCTTTGCGTTCCTCACCGAATTGTATCATATCGACAGATAGCAAGCCGACTCACTCACACTACATCTCTGCTGCAACTGCAAAGACCGCCAATTGGTATAAGTCTCCTTTTGTCAGCACGCATGGGGTTTGGCTGTTTGCACAAGCTAGTGGTGGAGGTGTTGCGACCATGTGGGATATGATGCAAAATGCACGACATCAAATGATGGGTCCGTCAAGACGGCAATCATCTTTTGGAACGCTTCCGGCCTTACTCCTTGGAGCAGGGGTCGGCATCGCCACTTGGGAACTTGTACGACGGCGCACACTAGCAACACCGCAGTCCGCTTCTTCTCCGCTTAGCGCCCATATGGAGTAACTTGATAGACCCGCTAAGCGGGTCTATCATTTCATAGATTGTTCACAATTCATTTCATTCCTTCTCGGCACTTTGCCATTACAATAGAAATGAAACGTTATAACAATATAATGTTACATCCAATTTAGACGAGTGAAAGGTGGGGGAACTGCTTGGTCATCGCGCGCGCCGGATATCCGCTGTATCTTCAGCTCAAATCCTGGCTAGTAGAGCGCATTGAATCAGGGGAATGGCCGGAAGGAACCATGATCCCTACTGAACAAGAATTGATGGCACAACACGGCGTTTCACGCACGACTGTGCGACAGGCGATTCTGGATCTTGTCGCTTCTGGCGACCTCGTTCGTCGCCAAGGAAAAGGGACCTATGTTGCCCGTCCCGATCACGTCATTACTTCCTCACCACTCTATGGTTTCAAGGAAGAATTCGATCAATTAGGACGTCATGTGGAGATCCACTCGCTCGAAATCGATCTTATTCCTGCTGATTTGGCTGTCGCCACACATTTGCGCATCACGGCAGGAACGCCTGTCGTTCGCATCGGACGCGTCATCAGTGAATTTGGTGAACCGATTTTTGCCGATGAGAGTTATCTGCCAGAAGGATTGCGCCACGTATGCTCGCAAGAACAGTTGCGCCACGGCTCAATCTACTCTGCTTTAGAAGCTCACGGCATTGCGATTGCTTCAGGTGAACAGACGATCAGTGCACAAAATGCGAATTCGGATACGGCCATGAAACTGCATTGTGCAATTGGTGATGCTGTGATTCATATCATGCGCACGACAAAAGATGGCAGTGGACAGCCCATTGAGTATTCGATCGCTCGCTACCGTGCAGATGCTTATGAATATCGCGTGCGCTTGGCGCGCACCGTAAATCCTCATTGACACGATGGAATGGAGGGGAAATCCAAAGCTGCGCGACAGTTTTGGGTACTGGAATGACAGACAACGCGACGCACGCAGGACATTCGTTGCCGCTCAAATTTTTTACAAACAGGCCTAATTATCACTGGTATGTTGTCGCTACAGTGTGTATCGGCGCGTTTATGGCTGCATTAGATGGCAGCATCATCACGGTGGCATTGCCAACAATTGACCGTGAATTCAATGTAAACGTCAGCGCAAGTGCTTGGGTGGCATTGGCCTACTTGCTTACACTGACCGCTTTACTCGCAATGTTTGGACGGATCGCAGACATTGTCGGTAGACGCCCACTCTATACGATCGGGTTTACGATTTTTATTATTGGTTCTGCATTATGTGGAGCAGCTCCCACACTGGGTTTGCTCATTGGATTTCGCGTTTTACAAGGAATTGGTGCGACGATGTTGCAGGCAAATAGCGTCGCGATCGTCACAGCCGCCGTTCCAGAAAAAGTACGCGGGAAAGCAATTGGCATACAAGGTTCAGCCCTCGCGGTAGGATTATCACTCGGTCCTGCCATTGGTGGATTGCTGATCGGTTTATTTGGTTGGCGCTCCATTTTCTACGTCAATGTTCCTGTCGGAATTATTGGAACAACGCTCGCAGCTATGATCCTGCCGATCGATCTGCATAAAGATGCAAGCGCGAAGTCAAACTTTGATTACATCGGTGCCCTCTTACTCGCAATCACGCTGATTGCCTTTTTACTTGGATTGAATCAAGGAAACGATGATGGATGGGGTTCTCCGACGATCATTGGGTACTTCATTTCCACCGCCGTATTTGCAATCCTTTTTTACTTTCAAGAGAGGCGCCACCCTGCTCCACTTATCGATCTCTCCCTCTTTAAGATCGAACAGCTCACCTGGGGTAACATCACTGGAGCCTTGTCATATGGAGTTATGTATGGCGTATTGTATATTGTGCCTTACTTTTTTGAGGACGTTTTGCGAAAACCCTCTTCTTCATCCGGGTTATTGACGACGCCATTGCCCATCGGAATGATGTTGCTCGCTCCTATTGCCGGAAAAATTGCAGACAAATTAGGATCAAAACTCCCGACTGTAGCAGGAATGGGAATTGCCACGCTCGGTACAATTGCCCTCATTTTTGTCAATGCGAATACAAATTTGCTATATTTGATTTTTGCACTCTTTTTTGTCGGTGTTGGGATGGGGATTTTTACCCCGCCGAATAATAGTTCTGTCATGGGAAGTACCCCTCGCAATCGCTTGGGTGTTTCTTCTGGGATGCTTAACATGTCCAGATCACTTGGACAAAGTCTTGGGATTGCTTACGCATTTGCCATTTTTCAAGGAGTTATTCTCCTGTATCACTTTACTCCGAAAAACGCCCCAGTCGGACCTTTGATCGCAGGTTTTAAATGGACGTTTATCGGTGTTTCCATCTTTGGTGTTGCAGCGCTTTTCATCTCGTTATTCCGTGGAAATGTGGCCAAAGTCGCACTGCCTGAAGAAGCAAAAATCGTCGAGGTGTAATCGTGACCGCGCAGTTTGTTCGCGGGCAACCCTCGGTTGCCCGCTTTTTTTGTCAAGACTCCCCTGTGAAGAAGACAACCAATGCCTATTGGTTTAGAAAAAAGTGTATAATGGCGTTTGCAGACTTATTTCCCGTATCGATTACGCATCTGTTGGCAATTAAGGAGCGATGAGCATGTCCCTGTCCACGCACCTTGAAGATGGCTTTTTTATCGCAATTGGAATCATTATTTGCTTACAAGTGACTGTCATACTCAGTTCAGCTATCAGTACGCGGTTTCGTCGTCGCCGCAGTTCGATTTCACTCGGTCGTCTCCAATTACCTGAAATCATTGTAAAAGACAATCGTGTGCAACTCTACACATACGGTATGAATTTATATCGAGATATGTTGGAAGATATTTATTCCGCAAAAAAATGTATCTGCATTGAATCTTTCATCTGGAAAGCGGATCGCATCGGGACTGCCTTTAAAGAAGCCGTCACAAAAAAAGCCCGTGAAGGCGTTGACGTTTATGTCATTTTCGACAATTTTGCGAATATGGTCGTCCCAAGCGAATTTAAGCGCTTCCCTGCAAACATTCACCTTATGCGTTATAAAGCATGGCGGCGGTTATGGGACTTTTTTGATCCTCGCCGACTTGCGCGGGATCACCGCAAGCTGCTCGTCATCGACCAGCAGATCGGCTACGTCGGAGGGTACAACATCGGAGATCTGTATGGAGCTAAGTGGCGCGATACACATGTGCGCATCGCAGGGGAGGGTGCAAAAAATCTATACTCATCTTTTGTTGATTTTTGGAATGCACACAGCGATGAAAGCGACCATATGACAAAAGTCACAGGATCACTGTTTCCTTATATACGACTCTATGCAAATGATGCTACTCGACTGATGTTCCCCATCCGTTCGATGTACATCGAGGCGATCGATCTCGCAAAAGAGCGCATTCTCCTTACGACTCCATATTTTATTCCGGATCGCTTTGTATTAAATTCTCTCATTCGAGCGGCCAAACGCGGCGTCGATGTGCGTCTAATGGTTCCTGAACAATCAAATCACCTGCTTGCAGATTGGCTCGCCCGTACGTATTTTACAGAGTGCCTACGCCAAGGGATACGCATCTTCCTCTATCAAGGAGCGATGATTCATGCAAAAACAGCGACGATTGATAGAACATGGTCCACGATCGGCACAGCAAATCTCGATCGCCTCAGCCTCGTCGGAAATTTTGAACTCAATGTCGAATTTCTTAATCCCGAAGTAGCCGATCAAATGGAAGTCATCTTTATCGCAGACCTGCAGCACTGTCGAGAACTCCAATTACACGAATGGGTACACCGCCCAATTCTTCAAAAATTGGGAGAGCTTGTGCTCTCCCCCTTATGGCCATTTTTATAAAACTCCCCTCTATGAATAGACGGGTGCAGCAAATTCCTCGAGTCGTTTTTTTGAGTCACGATCAATCTCTGCATGCAAACTGTTGCCATGCGCATCCATAGTCACGATCGCTGGAAAGGCTTTGACTTGTAAATGCCACATCGCTTCCGGAATACCAAATTGCTCAAGGAAATCGACGCCATCGACGTGTGTGACTGTGCGTGCATAATACTGTGCGGCGCCGCCAATGGCATTTAGATACACGGCGCCGTGCTCCTTTAACCCCTGAAGGGTTTTAGGTCCCATGCCCCCCTTACCGATGATTGCGCGAATGCCAAATTTTTTAATGATATCCGCCTGATAAGGTTCTTCTCGTGAACTTGTGGTCGGCCCAGCCGCCTTTACGTGCCAGCCCTCTTCATCTTGAAGCATAACAGGGCCACAATGATACAATACAGCGCCATTCAAATCGACTGGTGCATCGTGATCCATCAAATATTTATGAAGTGCATCTCTTCCCGTATGCATGGCTCCGTCAATCAAAACGACGTCCCCTACTTTTAACTTGCGGATCTGTTCTTCACTAATCGGTGCTTGCAAAACGATTGCGTGATCCGTCGAGATCCCGCCGCGATCGGAGAATTGCACATCCCCCTCTTTATACAGCCACTTTGTAATTTTTCCTGTATGTGCATTGATGACAACTCCCTGACGACGAAAAGCCCAACAGTTATACGCAACTGAAACAAAGAAACTCGCCGGCAAGCGATTTTGCACCCCAATTTTGCACCCTAGCAACGTCACACGTCCACCAAAACCCATGGTACCTATTCCTAGTTGATTCGCCTTTTCCATGATGTATTCTTCTAAATCTCTTAGTTCTGGAATTGGATTTTCGTCTTCCAGTGAGCGAAACAACTGCTCTTTTGCATGTTGATACCCGCTGGTTCGATCCCCACCAATGGAGACTCCAACGACCCCTGCACTACAACCTTGACCTTGCGCCTGATAAACCGCATGCAAAATACACTTGCGCACGCCATCTAAATCACGTCCTGCTTTTCCTAGCCCTTCAATCTCCATCGGCAAACTGTATTGGATGTTTTTATTCTCACAGCCTCCGCCTTTTAAGATCAACTTGACTTCGATGTCATCGCGCTCCCACTGATGAAAATGAATAACAGGCGTCCCTGGCCCCAGATTATCACCGGTGTTTTTCCCTGTCAGCGAGTCGACTGAATTGGTTCGCAACTTCCCCATTTTTGTCGCTTCTGCGACGGCTGATTGAATCTGTTTTTCCATGATGATCTGATTGGCGCCAACTGGTGTAAACACCTCGAACGTAGGCATTCCGGTATCTTGACAGATTGGGCCTTGATCCGTTTCCGCCATCGCTACATTATTCACAATCGTATCGAGCGCGAGTGCAGCTCGACTGCCTACTTCTTCGCGCAACTGTGCTCGTGCTAGCGCACGGCGTACGTCAGGCGGCAAATTCGTCGACGTATCGATGATCAGTTCTAAAATGCTTTGTTGAAAATGATCCATCTGTTTGCACCTACCCCGTGTTGTTTCCCCTTCAGTACAGCTATAACACTATTATACTCCATAATAAGTAGACACCGCGTCAGTCTGCCAAAACAACATGAACGCGATGTACATTCTTGACTTCACAATGCAAAGCAAATACAGTCTTTAATCTTTTGTTTTAAAAATAGACGACTTCTTTCCCACCTTGTAGAGTGGAGGGCGAACAAATAAAGCCTTAGCACCTTGCCAATCAAATGGAAACAAAGGCCATAAGTATGGAACACCAAGCGCACGTGTCCGCAACAACAAAACCAAGATGAACACAATCCCCACTGTAAACCCAATCCCGCCAAAGATCCATGATAAGACAATCATTAAGAGACGCATCAATCGATTTGCAGAGGAAAGTTCACGTGAAGATGTAGCAAACTGAGCAATTGCAGCTCCTCCCATAAATACCAATACTTCAGGAGAAACGAGATTCATCATCGTCGCAAATTGTCCAAATACAAGTCCTGACACAATGCCGATTGCTGACGCAAGCGTAGATGGCGTATTAATCACTGCCCGCTCAAAGAGATCGACTCCGAGTTGCGCCATTAGGAACTGTAACCCTAGAGGTAAAGGTAATGGTTTGGGGGTTCCTAAAAAAGCAATCGCTTTTGGCAAATGATCGTGTTCCGCAGCAAGCACGATAAAAAAACCGGGCGCCAATACAGAAATAAAACTAGCCAGAATAATGCCAATGCGCAAGTACAATCCCACGATGGGATAGGAGTGATAATCTTCGGGATGATGCAAATGATGGAACACCGTAGTTGGCCCTACAATCACTTCCGGCGTCGTATCGACAACCACTACCACTTGACCCTCAAGTAACCCTGTCGCTGCCACATCTGGACGTTCTGTATAACGGACAATCGGGTAAGGATTCCACCCTACTTTCCCCAACCATTCCGTCACCGCTTGTTCCCCCATCGCCACGATATCTGTCGGAATACTTTTTAAAGCCTGGCGAAACCGATCGACAAGTTGATCATTGGTGACATCTTGTAAATACATTAAACTCACATCTGTCTGTGAGCGCGCCCCGATTTGTAGAAGCTCTACACGCAATCGCGGATCGCGCAAGCGCCTACGAATAAGCGCCACATTCATCAACATCGTCTCTACAAACCCATCGCGCGGACCTCGCACAATGCGCTCCACAGCCGGCTCATCAATGCTACGCATGGGATAGATCCGCGTGTCAATCATCAGGACCTCTTCATAGCCTTCAATAAATATGACAAGTGGCCCGGATAAAATAAAACGCACTGCGTCTGACATTTTCGTAACAATTTGAACCTGAACAAAACCAATGGTCACATTGAGATAATTGACCAATTCATCTAATGTGAAGGACCGATTCGGGTGGCGATCGACAAATTCTTTGATCGTCATCTCTAAATTTTCCACGATGAGCACCATATTCATCGTTAAGAAATAGCCGTTTGCAGTATAGGCGGTCATTTTAATATCCGCAAAAACGAACGGTTTAGCAATCAGATCCCAACTCACACCAATTCCAAGCAGTTCCTTCAAAAACGCATCATTTTCTTCTAAATTTGCTGAAATATTTACGTTTGAAAGAGCTTCCATCGCCGTCGTCATCTTCGTCACTCCTCTGCTAGGAGTATGCGAAGCTGGTAAGAACGCTATGCATATACATTTTTTGCTCTCCACAGATAGGTTATTTTAACCCGTTTGTAAAAGAAGTTTAATCAAAAGTACAGTTCCATCGCCTAACATGGACAATAAAGTGGCTATACTGCAGAGATCGAAGGAGGAATTTCACATTACAAACAACGTACATTGGCAACCGACTAAGGTATCTCGAGAAGCTCGTGAACATATGCACAAACACAAAAGTGCTGTTGTGTGGTTGACTGGACTTTCTGGTGCAGGAAAGTCAACTCTCGCTTTGCAATTAGAGTGGCGCCTTTACCAACAAGGAATTCACACCTACTTGCTTGACGGAGATAATGTTCGATTTGGCTTAAATGCTGATCTCGGATTTTCTTTGCAGGATCGTCAGGAAAATATTCGCCGCATTGGACACTTAGCTAAGCTATTTGTCGATGCTGGGATCGTTGTCATTGTTGCGCTGATTTCGCCTTTACGCAAAGATCGCGAATGGGTACGCAGCCTTTTTCACTCTGAAGAATTTATCGAAACCTACATCGATTGTCCGTTAGAGGTCTGCATGGAGCGAGATCCAAAGGGGTTATATAAAAAGGCGATGGATGGAACAATCACCGAATTTACTGGAATTAGTTCTCCGTATGAACACCCTCTGCACCCCGAATTGACGATTCACACTGACAAAAGCAGCGTGGATGACGCCGTTCATACGATTGAACAACATCTTTTTCACATCATCTTGCCAAACCAAAAAACGCATCAAGCCATCTAATTCATACGACCGATCGAACACATAGGTATGGCATTAAACTATACAAATGTAAAATACATGTGCAGGAGTGAACGCATTGTCCAATATCTCTTCAAATGTAACTCCACATGGTGGACATCTCGTAGATCGATTCGTTACAGACTCCCAAGCGAGCTTTCCTACATCTCACATCGAACGAGTCATACTTGATGATATTGGAGAAAGCGACCTGGTTCAGATCGCGACTGGAGCCTTTTCTCCGCTTACCGGATTTATGGGGGAGGAAGACTATCGTTCTGTCGTGCTGAACATGCGCCTAGCGAACGGCATTATATGGCCACTGCCAGTCACGCTGCCGATTTCACGAGAACAGGCAAAACGCATAGCGGTCGGCGATGCGGTGCTACTTGTAGATCGCGAGTCGATACCGCGCGCATGGATGGAAGTTACAAGTATTTTTCAAACCGATCTGCAAAGCGACGTGTATGCTATCTACCTCACACAGGACACAGGACACCCTGGTGTTCGACGAACGTTTGAGCGTGGCCCAATCTTTCTAGGTGGACCTATTCATGTGTTTTCTACAGCGAATCCGCCACATGATTTCACACAATATATCCACACACCCAAAGCAGCACGCGATTTTTTCCAACATAGAGGATGGAAGACTGTCGTCGGCTTTCAAACGCGTAATCCAATCCATCGCGCGCATGAATACCTACAAAAATGTGCGCTTGAAATCTCCGATGGACTCTTTATTCATCCACTTGTAGGTCCGACAAAAGCAGATGACATCCCTGCAGATTTGCGCATGCGTGCCTATGAAATTGTAATATCCCATTATTACCCAATCAATCGTGTGGCGCTCGGTGTCTTTACAGCTGCAATGCGCTATGCAGGCCCCCGCGAAGCAATTTTACATGCACTTGTGCGCAAAAATTACGGTTGCACACACTTTATTGTCGGACGTGACCATGCAGGTGTTGGAAGTTATTATGGGACTTATGATGCACAAAAAATATTTGCAAAATTTTCTGCTGATGAGATAGGAATTACTCCGCTCTTTTTTGACCATGCCTTTTATTGTAAAGCTTGTGGTGGAATGGCGACCGAAAAAACCTGCCCACATGATGAACACACGCGTCTCTTTTTGTCGGGTACAAAAGTTCGTGCCATGCTTCAAGCCGGTGTAGAACCGCCAGTCGAATTCACCAGACCAGAAACTGCACGCATTCTCATGGAATATTATACACGAGGCAATTTTTCTAAAGCAGCAGAAAAGTAAGCATTCGGAGGTATCGTCTTTGGACCACTCACCCTTACTCGCACCCTTACTTGACGCAAAAAACATTCATCTCTTTACGCATGTACGTGGCGACCCGGATTCAGCCAGTTGCTTCGCACTCGCACTCGCTTTGCAAAAACTCGGGAAAACAGTGAGTGTCTCTCACGATCTGCCTGCGCATCTACATTGGCTGCATGATGGATTCTCTTTCCCTTCACAAAGCGACGAAGGTGCCTTGCGCGTCGCCATTGACACAGGAAATTATGCCCGGCTTGCCTTTACTCCTGCAGTGCGCGCAAAGATTGCCGAATTGATCGCTCACTTTGGCACTGAACAACAGGTTCCGTCGCAACGACTTTGGTCAATCGAACCGATAGATGTAGTCATTGATCACCATGCCAGCAACAAAGGATACGGACGCCTTAACTGGATTGTCCCTACTGCGAGTTCCTCTGCCGAATTGCTGACAGAGCTCATCGCCGCATTAGAAGCAACAAGCGGAACGATCCTCTTTTCAGAAGAAGTTTGTCGCCTGTTATATACAGGGATTGTCTCCGATACACAGTGGTTTAAGCGCGATGTAACCCCGCGTACGTATACGATGGCAAGTTTACTGGAAACGCGTGCAAAGATCGACAAAGTGGAAATTGCTGAACGACTCGCAGAACGTTCGATTGCATATTTCCAAATCGGCGCAACGCTGCGCGCAAACTTCAAACAATACGATGACTTACTCGTATCGTTCCTCGACCGCCAAGCACTCGAACAAGTAGGTCTTACCGCAGAAGAAGCTGCGCAAACGATGGAAGAACTCGAACACTTACCTGGCAAGATATTTATTCTTTTTGTTGAATTGGCAACTGGGGAAATTCGCGTGCGAATTCGCGGAAAAGGAGTTGTGATTTTGTCACTCGCACAACAATTTGGCGGCGGCGGTCATGAATTCCGCGCAGGAGCTACTCTTTCCTCATGGCGTGAGATGCAAACCGTCATTACCTATGCACAAAAATTACTCGCCATTCAGGCGAAAGAATCCGAATTCTCGCTGTAAGGAGGCGAATCATCCCCGTGTTTCCTGATTTTTTACTAGTTGGCGCCGCAAAATCTGGGACAAGTTCACTAGATCGCTATCTTGCGGAACACCCGCAAATCTACATTCCACCCAAAAAAGAAGCACATTACTTCAGTATCCCTAGTTTCCCCGCAAAATTCCAAGGCCGCGGCGATGAGGGCATGAACACGCACACAATTAGACAGCGCGAACAGTATGAACAGCTTTTTGTTCCTGCGCAAAAGGGGCAGGTCGTTGGTGAATCCTCAGCCTTCTACCTCTATTATCCAGGCACAGCCGAGCGTATCTATCATGCCAATCCAAATATGAAGATCATCATTACATTGCGAAATCCTGTGGATCGTGCATTTTCCGCCTACATGTATCTTTTGCGAGACAATCGCGAAGAACTTTCTTTTGAAGCCGGATTAGAAGCAGAATCCGAACGGAAAAAGCAAGATTACGAGCCCATGTGGCTCTATAAAGAACTCGGTCTCTACAGTAGCCAAATCAAGCGCTACTTTGAGGTATTCCCGCGTGAACAAATAAAAATTATCTTATTTGAAGATTTTACGGCTCACACCTCTGAAATCATGCGCGATCTTTATACCTTCTTAGCCGTTGATCCATCTTTTACACCAGATACTTCAATGCGCTATAACGAGTCGGGCGTACCAAAATCGCGCGCACTCTTTACATTCATTGCACAGCCAAATGCACTAAAAGAACTCGTGAAGCCGTTCATTCCAGCCTCTATGCGCGAACGCCTCGGCAACCGAGCAAAGTCATTACTACTGGAGAAGGTACAAATGAATCCCGCGACACGACGATTCTTAACACAATATTATCAAGAGGACATCATACGTCTCCAGGAGCTCATAGGGCGTGATTTACAGAAATGGTTACTATAATCGATTGGAGAAACGAACGCGAATCCTCCACCGTTGGCGCGACATCGATCCACAGCAACCACTCTCGATGAGAGGCACCCAAACGATTCGTCAGTGTCAGTGTAAAGAGTTCGTTCGCATGGAGCAATTTCAGACAACAGAAGTCCATATATTACTATCTTTCAAAAATTGTGTGCGGCTTATTAGATCTCGGTCACAAATTCTTCATTTGACGCACAGGAAAAATTTTTGCACTATATATGTGTAGTTATTTATATGTGCTGTGATTTATGTCGAGATTGGCACCAACACCATCGGACGATGAGGTGGATTTTGTAATGTCTGAAACGAAAAACAAATTTATCTTGCGATTTGTTCAGCCAGGTCTAGCTGGATTGATGGATGGTTCTGTTTCTACACTCGCCCCCATCTTCGCTACAGCGTTTGCGACACACAATTCATTTACAACCTTTCTAGTAGGAATCGCTGCTACTGTAGGAGCTGGTATTAGTATGGCGTTTTCTGAAGGATTATCTGATGATGGTACCCTTACAGGACGAGGTCGACCCTTTTTACGCAGTATCGTGACAGGAGGCATGACATTTTTAGGAGGACTTGGACATACACTCCCTTTCCTTATTCCAAATCTCTCCCTTGCACTCGTAGTCGCCTATTTTATTGTTGCAGCTGAATTAATCCTCATCGCCTTCATTCGCAATCGCTATTTTAAAACACCTCATCTGACTTCGATTGTTCAAGTGATCTTCGGGGGCGCACTTGTCTTTATCACAGGAATGCTGATCGGACAACTCGGTTGAGGAATGATCGTCAACACGTTTTCACTTCATTATAAAGAGGAGGAAGCGCAAATCTTCTAAATACGTGAGGTGGCTCTACAAATTTACTTCATAAAATACCGTATTTTTGTTTATCTGGGATTACCCCACGTACGCCCCCCCGTGGGTCCTCCATATCCCCCACATAGCGAGGAATCAAATGAATGTGAAGATGTGGGACGGTTTGCCCAGCAGTCTGCCCTATATTGATCCCAACGTTATATCCATCAGGATGATACGATTTATCCAAAAATTCTTTGCAGTCTTCCAGCAAACCCCATAGGGCAAGTTTCTCCTCTCGCGTTGTTTCAAAATATGAAGCGACATGCCGTTTGGGAATCACGAGCAGATGTCCTTGAGAAACAGGATACTTATCATAAATGGCATAAGCAACATCATTGTGCATGATTACTTCAAGATCTCCAGCACAAAACGGGCATCGATTCATTATGTCTCACACTCCTTGTGAGATTCAATTCTCCAAAACCTCTTTTGAATAGACAAAAGATAAAAACGGTCATCCGAATTCCAAACGTGCAGAGGATCAACTCGATCTCTGCGTACCATAACACTTCGTGAATTCGCCTAAGATAAAAGCCTTTGGGAAAGTCGATGTCTTGTGTCAATCTATCTACTGCTATTGTGATGGGGTCAGAGGAAATTTGATGTCGCTGTGGTCATATTTTCTCAGGAAAGCCTAGGCCACAGACGGTGAGTTCGAGTTCAACCGTCTACAGGAGACACTGGAATCAGAAGTCGTAAATTGATCATCGTCAAATCAGATAAGATCCTTGACCATACTTTCCTTCTCCTGGATGTATGACTCAATCATACTGAAATCGGCTCATCATAGTGGATAGTGAAAAAATCCCTGTCTACGCCAACGATTCTGAAACCACACTTTTGATACAAAGCCAATTGCCCAACACTGGAGTTCCCTGTTCCCAGTTCAATCGTTTTATATCTCATAGACCTTGCAGTCTCAATTGCATGACAAATCAGTTGCTTCCCTAACCCACTCCCATGTTTCTTTTCCACGACAGCAACATTCACAATCTCGACGGTTTGCGGACGTGTATCAATCAGCACATACACCCCAATGATTTCACCGTTAGATTCGGCTACGAAACACTGCCCACGGTGAATCTCTCAACCACTATAGCCTAACACCAACACGATCACTACGAAAGAATTTTCGCCATATAATACTCATCGACATACTTCCCGTCCACGAGCATCGAGTCTCTCGCAATCCCTTCTATTGAAAAGCCCATTTTCTTGTAGAGTGCCAGCCCCGCCTCGTTATGCACCATCACGGTTAATTCAAGACGATGAACGCCAATCTCCCTTGCCCATTTCTCTGTCTCTGTGAACAAGGATGTCCCAATTCCTTTACCCGCGTACTCCTGTAAGATGCCAATGACTATATAAACTTTGTGTTTATTCCTCCGAAATTCGCCACCATATGCACCTATGTACCCTACAAGTTTACTGTGATACTCAGCGACAAAGACCATACTGTTTCCAGCGGCTAACAAGGATTTGATGGCATCCCTCTGCTGTTGAACATTGGTGGTGCGCTCATCCGGTTCTAACATCATAAATTGCGTTTCCTGATCAAGCTTTTTGCACAGTTCGATGTAGTTTTCCGTGTCATCCTCACGGATTTGGCGAATTTCCATCGGGTTTCCCTCACTTATCACAATGAGCGATTTGAGCTATGTCGCCCTACTGCCTGTTCATTCTATATATTTCTTGCATTTACGCCTCCGTTAGCGACAGAAGGAATTGCGACTGCAATTATAAATTTAAAGCAAGTCGAATCATGTCGCGGCACTGTATTCCGTTCTCATAAATCGGCTCATCATAGTGGATAGTGAAAAAATCCCTGTCTACGCCAACGATTCTAAAACCACACTTTTGATACAAAGCCAATTGCCCAACACTGGAGTTTCCTGTTCCCAGTTCAATCGTTTTATATCTCATAGACCTTGCAGTCTCAATTGCATGACGAACCAGTTGCTTCCCTATCCCATTACCATGTTTCTTTTCCACGACAGCAACATTCACAATCTCGACGGTTTGCGGACGTGTATCAATCAGCACATACACCCCAATGATTTCACCGTTAGATTCGGCTACGAAACACTGCCCACGGTGAATGTAACTTTCAACCACTTCTTTGGAAGGATCGGCAAGCAAAAGCAATGACATTGGAAATTGTTCATCTTCCCGTAATCGTCTAATTTGTATACCTTCCACCAACAAATCACCCTCCCCTTGCCTTCGACATTCCTGTTCGTTTATTCAATAAACTTCTTGCATTTACGCCCCTTTAGTTCAAGAAAAAATACTTCATTAACCAAATACGGGGTCGGCGATTCCATAGAGTTGGTCACGTTTCCCACCAAGTTCATGTGCATTCAGAATCATGAGTGGAGATATCATTTTCTCTTCAAAGCCATACGTTAAAAGGTGTTTCATAAATTTTTCTTGTTGGCTCGGAACGTCAATACGTACTGGACCTGACCAGCCCGATACGAAGGTTCTCATAAGCGTTAGTGCGACATCCTGTGTGACTGCCACCATTGGACCGACCACCAGTACATTGTTGCGACGACCTGCAAGACCAAATCCCACAACGGTATTTTGCGAATTTCTTACGACATAACCACATTCCATATTTGAAAAGAGAACTGGATACAATCTACTTCGATTTGCACCGATTACCGTCTCATCTAATGCAATAAGCTGATCGAGGTCGCCTTCTTCAACTTGGTCTACCTGAAAAGCCCCGTTAATCCTGATGTCTTCAAGGGGCTTACTAACCTCAAAGCGATGTATATCCCCAATTGTTTGGAAGCCAAGAGATTTATATAAAGGAAACCCCTGTTCTGTTGCAACCAACATAACAGGTGCACCAACCCGTTCGGCTTCAATTAAGCAATGTTTTACGATACTTTTACCAAGTCCTTTTCGTTGAATACCCGAATGAACAATAACGACACCCAAAGAAGCCAAAGCAGAACCGTAGATGTAAATTCCCGCACTCGCAACTAAGTTCCCTTCAAAACGATACCCGAATAGCTTACCAGCAGGAGAAATGAACAAGTTCGTTTGTCCTGTCGTAAAGTTCCATCCAACACTATGAGCCAAATTCTGAAGAGCAAGACCGTCATCTTTAGTTATCATGTCGATTTCAAAATCCTGATACACGGTCTAACTCCTTTCTACCGTAAAATTTAACCATATGCACCCATGGCAGTTTGTATCGCCATTCTAACCGCTACATACGCAAGACTACCATTGCACTTTACTTGTATACTTTGCGGCGGGGACTTTATGTAAACCAGAACAGCCAAACACAGACATGGAAGCAGGCATTGGGCTTATTCAATTTTCGTGGTTCGCCAGATGCCATTCCAACGCTCGTTGTTCAATATCCTTGACCAAACTTTCCTTACCCTGGATGTATGACTCAATATCATACTGAAATTCTTGCGCCAATTTTCGCTTTAGGTCTGCGTACTCTCTCGCTTCATTGAGATGCGCTCTCAAATAATCTCGAAATGCCAAGTGTCGCCGAATATGAAGGTTTTCAACTCGGAAGACATGCACATGATGTGTGCGATTATCTCCGCCTTTCTGAAAGTACCTTCGTCCTGATATCCCGTTTTCACCTCTCGGCTCGTACCCGATGTCTCGCATTAGCTGATTGTATTCATCAACCTTTGAAATATCCCGAACAACTGGCATGATGTCGATGATTGGCTTGGCATGTAATCCTGGAACCGCTGTGTACCCGATGTGATGAATAGCGATCAATTGTTCGCCAAAAACGCAACGCATTTTTGCCGCCTCTGCCTCATACATCGAAGCCCAGTGCTCATTGTAAGGAGTTACCTCAACTCGTCTCATCACGCATCACCTAAGCCCAGTCAATCACTACAGCCCTAACACAATGCCTCTTTCATCATTTCATTCGCAACAACCACTTCTGTACCCGCCAGACCCACGGAACAAAACAGGGTTATGTCATCTTGACCCTTTCTCCCAAGCGTTTTCCCTGTAACAACGTCACTTAGCTGTATGATCCGTTCTTCATCGGGTGTTCCGACCAGAAAATGCGGCGTTGGGTAAGCTTTCAACTGCTCTATGGAGTCTGTCACAATCACCGAACTGCGTGCTCCCAGTTCCATTGGAACCTCATGCCGCTTGACTGATTTGGGACCCACCGTGTTGATATGTACCCCTGGTTCAAGCCATTCCGCATCGAATACTGGCGTACCGCTATTTGTGGCACAAATGACGATATCGGCTCCCTGTACGCAACTTTTTGGCGAATCGACAGCCACGACCTCTATGTCCAGCTTTTTTTCCATTTCTGCCGCAAATGCCTCTCTATTTTCATGGTTGCGACTGAAGACTCGAACATGCTTAATATTCCTGACCGCTACAGCCGCCTCCAACTGTGCCCGCGCCTGGATGCCTGTACCAATCACCGCGATGTATTTGGAATCCGTCCGAGCCATCGCTTTGATTGCCACACCACCAATTGCCCCAGTACGAACAGCCCCAAGCAAATTCCCAATCACGATGCCCTTAAACACACCCGTATCCGAATCAAACACGCACACCAATTGCTGATGCCCATCCAAATCGTTCGCGTAGGTGTCGTAGACGCGGAATCCGATCACCTTTTCAAAAGCTGTTGCGGCACCTGCGGTAAAAACCATGTCACCCCGCTCCGTTTCCAGACGAAATCGCGGAGGTGAAACAAGCGTTCCATTTGCCTGCTCCTCAAACGTGCGTTCAATTACGTTCACTATCGAATTCATTGAAGCGAGCTTCTCAACGTCCTGGTCTGTAAGGACATGATACAAGCGAAGTCACCCCTTCTTGCGCGAAAGTACTTTTCACGATTCGTGTCCCTTCTATTGTCTCAAGCTTTCCCTTGCTCTTCTACCACTCTATCTCTTCGGGATATTCCTCCACCAAGCTGATATCTTCCACCGAACAGTTATGCTCCCGCGCCATCGCTCTGACTTCCCCTTCGATCTGACGGTACTCCTTACCTTGCCCCACCATGCGCTTGACGAATGTTGAAAGTGTCTTCGCTCGTTCTTCCCTATCCCCAATTCCCAGATATCGAATGTTGAGTAGATCCAGATACTGCGATATGTATCCATCCAACCATGGATAATCCTGGTATTAGGCTGAAATAGTGGACACAACGAATCGAGAATGTAAGAATGAGGAGATTCGGGGTGAGCTACATGACACAGAAATACGATAAAGAATTCAAACTTCACGCAGTTCAATTGGCTTTGGAGAGTGGGAAGCCGGCGAGCCAGGTAGCTCGGGAACTTGGCGTATCGCAAAAGACACTGTATGGCTGGATGGCGAAGTATAAGGAGGATCCTGCTACCCCGTTTGTTGGTAGCGGAAACCTCAAGCCTGAGGCGAAGGCCTTGCGGGACCTGGAGCGGGAAATCCGTGAACTGCGAGAGGAGAATGCAATCTTAAAAAAAGCGATGCGCATCTTCACCAACGACCGGAAGTAAGATACCAATTCATCCACAGATACCGCTCCAAATTTCCGGTTCAGAAGATGTGCAAAATATTGGGCGTGTCTCGGAGCGGGTACACTCATCCATCGGCTATCTAACGCCGGTTGAATACGAAAGAAGATATTTCCAAGTATCGAGGGCCAAGGCAAGCTGAGCGGGACAAAAGTAATCATATCAGAATATTAAAACTTGGAATGTCTCCGTCCTGGAGTGTCCACTATATTGACTTAATACTACTTTCTTCTGTAGTTGTTCTTATGGTCATGTGGGTTATATTTCGAAGTGCTGGTTTTCGCGGTGAGTTTGCTCTTGCGCTTGGATCCGAACCCCTGGTAACCATGTGGTCTATTCTCCCTCT
>NZ_MPDK01000060.1 GCF_003144315.1 Sulfoacidibacillus thermotolerans
GGGACATTTTTGACGCTGTTCCCCGGGAGCGGGGCCAGACTGCGCCGATCAGCTACGTTCTGCCGGTTGCACTGGACAAAGGCCTGAACGAAGCGAACGTCAAAGCGGAATACGCTCGCTGGAAAAAATACATGGGCATTACTGGTCGCGTATCCGTTCCAGTACCTGCTAATATTGCACAGGCGGCCGCTAACGTAGAAATTCCGTCTCAGAAATCTGCAGAGTAATCTGTAGACACTTCGGAAACTCAGAAGGGGCATTTACTGCCCCTTTGTTATCTTACCCCGAGGTTCAAATGTTTGCACAAGCCATTATCGCCCACCACTGGGCTCAAGCCAAATTTGGAAATCATATGAAAATTATTAATACTCAGGAACCTGAGAAGTTAGTTCGTGAACGTGGTATTCTTGACGTGCATTCCATTTTTCATACCATTCAAGGCGAAGGCCCATTTTGTGGTCAACCTGCCGTATTTGTTCGATTAGCTGGTTGCAACTTACAATGCCCAGGTTGTGATACAAACTATACGTCAAATCGTAAAAAGATGAGTCACTGTGACATTTGGCAAGAGATTGTCCGTGTTACTGGTGAAGCTAAGACTAACTTAGTTGTCATTACTGGCGGCGAACCTTTCCGTCAACCTGAAGTTGCTAATTTTATCAATTACCTCATTGATATGAAAGGTTATCGCGTACAGGTTGAAACTAACGGAACTATGCCTATCCCGCGTGAACTCAACTATAACTGTGTGGTAGTATGTAGTCCTAAGGCAGCAAAGATTCACCCTAGCGTTTCCGCTCGAGCTGATGCTTTCAAATATGTAATGAAAAGCGGAAACGTCAACGAAGAAGATGGATTACCGTTGCAGGCACTGGATCACCGTGCAACACCATTTATCGCACGTCCACCTGTACACTTTAAAGGTAAAATTTATCTTCAACCTATGGATGAACAGGACGACGATGCTAATAAAGCAAACGCTCAGGCTGTTGTTAAATACGCAATGAAGCACAATTATATCGTTCAATTGCAGATTCACAAGTATTTAGGTGTAGAGTGAAGTTATACATATTCAAAAACGCGTGGATGATTGCTGCGGCTAATGACCATTATGCTGGTGACGGTCAACGCGCTAAAAGACATGGTATGTTCAACTGATAAGGTAAATCGTTATGAATAAGCATATTCAATTACTCGGTCAAATTGTTCCACAAAATGTGTTAAACCAGTGTCTGTTTGATGAAGACGGATTTGTAAAACATTATGTGACCACAGTTTCTCAGGCG
The DNA here is from genome assembly GCF_003144315.1 of Sulfoacidibacillus thermotolerans. GTDB lineage: Bacteria > Bacillota > Bacilli > Alicyclobacillales > SLC66 > Sulfoacidibacillus > Sulfoacidibacillus thermotolerans. Next base: position 1,287 of record NZ_MPDK01000060.1, read on the forward strand.
GCATCCCATGCAGCTCTTGCATCTGTAATTCGAGAAGGATATTTAGTAGATGTTCTGAACGATAGCAGTCCCGAACTCACTGTCTTTGTTGAAGGCATGGATGGAAATGATCTTATGAACTTAAAGACAGTCTACAATACGCATGTAACGCCTCCGCGTAACGCACTTTACAAATGGCGCATTAGTGCTTCTGTTAGCGGAACACAGAAAGCGGAAGCAGTGGAAGAGATAATTAAAAACCATAAAACTTCTTCTGAAAAATTAGCTGGTATCATGGAAGATGTACTTACGAGTGTCTTTAAAGTTGATCGTAACAAAGAAGGCGAGCCGGAACTATTCGTTAATGAAGCGTTTGTTAATAAGGATTGCATCCAGGAGATTAAAGCTCCACGTCCAAATAAATATATGCGCAAAATCAAAAGTTTTGAATCGCATGACATTAACGGTAGCCCAATCGAAATTGATGTATGGGTTGACGTGTATGATGTAATTAAAGCATTCAATGTAACCAGTGGGCCTATGCAACACGCACTGAAGAAAGTGCTGTGTGCTGGTGAGCGCGGTCATAAAGACTTACTGGAAGACCTCAACGATATTATTGCATCCGTTGAGCGTGAAATTGAAATGGTTAAGGAAGGTAAATAATATGTGCTCTATCTTTGGTGTTATTACTAACGGTCAACCTGAAAGTCTTATTATCCGTAACGACATTGAGGATCTTATTAAAGCTAGTATCAACCGTGGTCGTGATGGTCTTGGTGTACGCTTTACGCATGGTGACCACAGTATGCACCCGCAACGTATTGTTAGTGTCGGTAAGAAAACATCGCTGGAACGTCTTGTTAAAGTTGGGCGCATTGTATCTCATGCTGGAGCTATTGGTAGCTTCACAATGATTGGTAACGCTCGCGCTGAACCGACTACAGAGTGGGTCGTTGACAAGAATGAGTGGGACCAGCAACCGTATCATATGGATGGTTGGACTATTGTTCATAACGGTACTATTGCGAACGATAAAGACCTTCGTACCTATGCCCTACAGACTAAGATTGATAGTGCTGCGATCGTCGAACAGTTAGCGGAATGCACACTTTCGGCGGATGAAACGTGTCTGTCTGATTCAGATTACCTTTATAATGTATTTCATGAAGTTATTCGCAAGTTGAAAGGAAGTTACGCAATCCTTGCAACGCACGATTCACTTCCTGGGTATGTGTTTACAGCATGTAATTATCGTCCAATCTGGATTGGTAAGAGTGATACTGGTATGTATTTCGCCAGCCAGGAAGACATGTTACCAACCCGTGCGATTAAGCAGATGCTGAAACCTTATTCGTGTAATGTGGTCACATCCACTGATGTATGCAATGAAGTTGATCTTATTCCAAATAAACAGACTCAACGCGCGTTAGTTGTCGCCAGTGGTGGTATGGACAGCACAGTAGCAGCTCAGATGTGTAAGTCCAATGGTTTAGATGTCACTTTAATTAACTTCCAGTATGGTTGTCGTGCAGAAACTAACGAGTTGAAGGCTATTCGTAAAATTGCGGAAGTGATGGAAGTTCCATTAGTTGAATTCCCAATCCCAATTTACGATAAAAAAGATAGCCCGTTATTTGACCAAGATGCTGCAATTG
>NZ_MPDK01000061.1 GCF_003144315.1 Sulfoacidibacillus thermotolerans
TTAGCTTTTTTAAGAAATCTGGATCATATTGTAGGTTTTGATCGTATTCCATGATGCTCATCCTTTCTGTTGTTTTTTAGCAGTTCGCTACAATCGCTAAGTGACAAGTACACGCATCAACAGGTTCATCACACAACTCACAAAAAGTCGTCGGTTCCCATGTTTCGCCGCACTGCGCACAGACAAGTTCGCTCTCCTTGAAGCGATTATCGAACGGATCAACAAATTCAGAAATTTGAAACTCACTAAAACGACAGCCGCAATTTGCACAACCTTCATAACTCATGCGTTTTGCCCCCAACGAGCGGCTTGTTCGACCGTTAGATTTCGAGCTAACTCTTGAACCAGCGTGCTGGTTTTGCGTTGATCCGCATCGCAAACGAGTTTTAAAATGCTTTCTTTGGTGACTCGATCAAGAAGTTTCATTGTATTTCGTTGTCTCCTTTCGCAACACCCGATTTTGCGTTAGAATCAGGTACAAGTAGTTCCTTATACGACATTTCAAACACTTGCTCTAACCTTACAAGCGTGGAATAACGCGGATTACGCGTTCCCGCTTCAAAGTGCCGATAGGCGCGCTCTGTGATTCCAAGAAGTTTGGCTGCTTCCTTTTGTGTCCAGTGGCGCGCCTTTCGAGCCTGTCGTAATTGTTGTCTCAACATCACCACCTCGTTTCTTACAGGAACAATATGTACCTATTAATGTGATAATATCGGAACTAAATGTTCCTGTCAATAGATCGGAGAGAATAATTTTGGCCGATTTCGGCGAGCGCCTTCGTGAACTAAGAAAGTCAAGAAACGTTTCTCAAAAAGAATTATCGAGCTTAATTCGCGTTTCAGAGCGCGCTCTTAGATATTATGAAACTATGAATCGACAACCGACGATTGAGCAACTGATAACGCTCGCCGACTTCTTCAACGTGAGCCTCGATTATCTCGTTGGACGTAGCGATGATCATAGTCCTTTTCGAGAAAACGGGGCTTCGTAAGTGTTTTATTGCGTCAACGCAGGTTCTCGCGCGAGAAGTTGCAAAATTCTTTCGCGACCTTTTTCGTTGTAACGAAACGCACTGATTTCTTTTGAACTGTAAGGCGACTTGTCCAATACAAACTCGCCATATTCTTCTGTTTTTAAGCCGTATTCGTTTGCGATACGCCCTATCTTATTCGCGCTGGTTCCGACTTCCTTTGCGATTTCGGTTGCGGAATACAACTTTTCTCGGCGTGGCGGTGCAATGAGTTCTTTTCCCGCAACAAGATTCACCCCCGCTGCGAGCATGGTTTCAATTGCTACAGGAGATAATTGATTGCTAAACTGCTTAGTCGTATCAAAAATGAGTTTTGCAACTCTGGCTTTGGCGTTCATCTCCATAATGTCAAGGCGGCGAGATTTTAGTGTATCGGGTTGCGTTTGTGACGGATTTTGAAGAAGGTTGCGCATGCGGTCGAATTCAGCAATATAGCGTTCCTTGAATTCCATTGCCCGCGGCCCCGTGTAACCCATCACCAGAAGCGTGAAACCTTGTTCCGATATGATGTATTTCGGCATTTTACGGCCTTGTTGGTTCGTGTATGAGGACTCTCCAAAATTGGCGAGTCGAAAATCCTCGCTGCAACCAAGTTCGCGAATGTCCCGAAGCACTTTGTCGTGTGATTTTCCGAACACATTTGCTACTGTAAGACTATCTGTCACAGCACGGCCGTTTTCGATAAAAACGATGTCGGGCATTTAGATACGCTCCTTCCGAAAATAATTTTTACGTGATGAATCAGGGACAAGATCGTACAAACTGATTTCAAGTATCTTGGCTATTTTCGCCGCCATTTCAAGTGACAAATTGCGTTCGTTGTATTCATAACGTTGATACCTTCGAACTGTTATGCCCACTTGATCTGCAACTTGTTTTTGAGTCAATCCTTTTACACTTCGTGCTTTTTGCAGAACCGAAGTTATGTTGTACACATCACCACCGCCATTTTACGTCCATAACGGACGTTTAATTGAGTATATTACGTCCAATATGGACGTGTCAAGGAGCCGGGTATGTCACTTTTCGCTGAACGACTTGCGTTATTACGAAAAAACAAAGGATTAACTCAAATTGAAATGGCAACAGCTCTAAAAATAACTTTACGATCCTATCAACGATATGAAGGGAAAAACCGTGAACCTCAAATCGATCAACTAATACTTATTGCAAAGTTCTTTAACACTAGCATCGATTACCTAGTCGGCTTGTCCGACGACCCCACCCCCTCACAACATCGGGGCAGCGTAAGTGAAATTTCAAAAGAGGAGTGAGTACATGTCCAAACCAACCCCATATATCGATGCGTTTATTGCTTCCTTACCCGGAAAAACTATTGAAATCGGCTTTGCCACCAATTTTTTTCAACATCGCGGGTACAGATTTTTGTGCGAAAAAGCCATATTGGATAAATCTTTACGGCGTTTCGCACTCAAACCTGTGAACAATGACTATCTTGAATTCATCCCCTACCGCGAAGTCACGCTTGCGACGGAGCGCACGCTGATCGTGTCAGGAGGGTACGAAGAACAAGAAACAGACTGGGCGCTTCGGATTGAAGTACGTGACGCATTTACCGTTCTTGGAGGGGATGAAGATGAATAAACTCGACCACTTTGTTGACACGCTGCCCGGGCGCACGGTTGTTTTGAAATACGTCACGACATTCGCGAATTATCATGGGTTCGAGTTCATGGTCGAAATTGCCGAACATGACCCGGTAGAAAGAGAGTTTGCAATAAAACCTGTGAATAATGGTCCTATCGTGATTACCGACTATCGCGAAATCCTCCTTAGCCAAAACGAGGATGTTCTTGT
>NZ_MPDK01000062.1 GCF_003144315.1 Sulfoacidibacillus thermotolerans
GAGAACAGAGAGCATGTTTACGCTTGATTTTAGAGTCCACGAAAAAAATTTATGAATGAGGTTTTCAAAAGTGCAAGTCGGATTGTTGTAAAGAGTAGAGGGACAAAACCAAGGATGTATCCCTTATCTGATTTACACTAGCCAGTGTAAATCAAGAATGTGAAGGAGGTAATTCATATGACCTGCAATTATTACGGAAAACCCTCGTATTCTACGTTTTGGAACGATTACAGTAGCTATATTTCACAAGCTGCTAGTGGAACGAACGTTCCTCAATCAGCCATTGCAAGCCAATGGTACGACGAATGGGGAATTCCAATCAACAATCCAGCAAATCAAACTTCTTCATTTGGGTATTGCTATGGTTCAACATGTGGAAGTTTCCCTTACTTCTGCTCACTAAGTGATGGCGTAAATGCCTATATCGATCAAGTGAATTATTCATATAACGGTGGAAGTAATGCATGGACGGATATCTTTGGTCAACAAGTTAATTGGTCCGGTGCCTATCAAAATGGCTATCCGGGTGGTTTATCAAAGACTAGCGTCGAAACGGACGGCGGATGTTATGTAACAGCTAATAGTGTTCACTATTATGGTCTAGGGGACACGCCAAATCCTCCAAGTTCAGGACAATTAGCATATTATAGAGAGCAAGGTGCTCAAGCTTCAATGGAAGCTATGGGAGCTTCTCCATGGGATGCTGGCCACTATATGAATTGTGGAGAATCAGAGCCAGGTATCAAGTTAATTAATATAGCCAGCAATTCTGGCTGGCTTTCTTCCTACTCATATGTATAATTGCCCACTATTCTCCTTTCACTGAGTTTCAGTGAAGGGGGAATTTAATTTTCACGGAGGTGAAATCAATATGTCTAAGGAAATTGTATTATACACTCAAGAGCTTTGCCCATTTTGCGAAATGGCTAAAGCACTTTTTAGAAAACATAATGTACCCCATGTCATTCGAAATACGTCAACTAATTTTGAAGCTCGCCGTGAATTCTTAAAATTAGGTTCATCCGTATTGCCAGCATTTATTATAGATGGCCATTTGTATGAAGGATTTGAACCTGAGCATTTAAGAATATTAATTCGTCAAAAATTCGTGATAGATATTCCTAAAGGAGATGCAATCATTCCAAAAAAGCGATTTAATCGACTTATTGATAACAGACCGAAAAAAATTATTGTGCCATTCAATACGTTAGGTTATAGAGCAGGGGATTAATTAATCCCCTGCTTAAGATTTATAAGGCATACTCCTTGTCAGCATAATTTGTGTAACTACGTTATTTTTGGTCTGAAAGCTAATTTGATACATCTTATCCTCAGAGGACTCAATCAGGAAGACCCCACCTTGATTATTAAACTTTGTGATTTTAGGATATGCCTTCTCAACATCACTTATAGCACTTCCGATATGCACTCCGCGTGGAGTACTTCCAGAAAACGGACTCGACACATTCACCTGCCAAACAGGATTACCGCTTACCGTAAACCCTTGACTTTTATATATTAATTCCGTTGTACCAGCTCCGTGGGCAGTGGTAATATTTGATGGTCTGCCATAAAACTTCTTAACGGTATCGAGAGACATCCCTATGGATAAATTACCTATTCTCATATCATTTAAAGCTATCTCATTACCAATACAAGAATTTACGGCAATTTTTAAAGTGGAAACTGGATTTCCAGTTTTCTGTATTTCATAGACCTTAGTTTCAACTTGCCATGCAACGATGGTTCTCGTGTAGAGGGTCGAGTTAAGTGATTGAATAACACGAATTACCCCTTTATTCTGTGGAACAGGTAACATGTGCGTGTGCAGATACGAAACCATTTGTTTCGCTTGTGTCACCGCACCGGAACTCGCTAATTGAGCAAGTATCGTCCAACGACCTTCCGTCCACTTTAAATACAATGATCCGAGCGAACCATCTTGCTCTGCACTTATTCCGTTGCCTAAATTAAGGTTAGGACCAGATGGATAGATTTGACCAAATCTTTGCTGAATAGCGTCCATTGCATTCGTCGCCTGACTTACACTTGCATACGAATGTACGATGACATTCGATGCTTTGGTTTGCGAAGTGTCTTTTTTCATGCTTGGTGTAGAACTTGTTGCGTTTTGTGAAGTATTTGGGCTGCTCGATGTGCTATTTGTACTGTTAGAAGTTGGAGCTTCGGAAGTTGATGTTTGGGTTAAGTTAGCTGCCTTGGTTGAATTCTGATTCGCAAAAGGGATCGTCCCACACCCCGTCATTGCCAAGCACGTCAAAGCTAACGCAGCCACACCGATTCCAAATGATCGTTTTTGCACACAAACCACCCTTTGTCTTAAAATATCACGGTATCTTGATCATCAGATCAAACCGCACAGTAGAAATTCGACACATTATTGAGTGCCTTATCCCCTTGGCTGTATAATCACAAACCTCTTTTTCATTTGACGACGCCCTGCGCAAAATGGTTACAGCGAAAGCTTAGTCATGCTTCCCTAGCAAAAAGATTGCATAGAAGAGAAGGAGCATGAAAAATTCGCATGAGACCAGCGATAGAATAAGGTTTTTTGCTCATATATATATATATAGTGAGAAAGAAAACTATATATATAGCCTTTTCGCTTCATATACCTTCATGCCCCTTTCATGCCCCTTTCATGCCCCTTTCATGCCCCTTTCATGCCCCTTTCATGCCCCTTGGGG
>NZ_MPDK01000063.1 GCF_003144315.1 Sulfoacidibacillus thermotolerans
GTATACTGGCGCAACCAGCCCAGAAGCATATCTTGAATTTAACATTCAGGCACCTTCTGCTCCTACATCTGTTGAAGTAACGCAAGGCTACTTTGCAGTGACACTAAAACCAAAATCTGCAGATTTGGCGAACGTTAGTACGCAATATGATTTCTGGACGTCCGGTGAAACAAGATTGCCATCTGCCGCTGTAGATGTGGTAGAGAAACAGGCTACCCGTGCCGGTATGGGTACAACGTGGACTTCAGAAGGACTGCTCAATGACCACACTTATTACTGGTATGTGCGTGCGATTAACGCTTTTGGTTCTTCTGCATTTATAGAGGTAGTCGCAAGATGCTTCACAGATGCTGCTGGACTTATTCCTCAAATTGACACAGAGTTCAAAGGTACTAACACCTATAAAGAACTTATGGCTGAGATTGGAAACGTTAGCGATGGTGTCAAGAGTTATGTGGACGACCAAATTGAGACGTCCGAGGGTCGCTTAACTCAGACGATTGACACAGTACAGCAATCCGTAGTCCTTGTTGACGGTAAAGTGCAAGAGCAAGGCGTTACAATCAATGAGCAAGGCCAGTTAATAGATGCTCAAGGTAAGTTGATCGAGACAAACGGCCAACAGATTGATGTGGTCAAAGCTACCGTACAGGAAGTCAGTAAGTCTGTTGTAGACCTTGAAGGTAACGTTAACGCTCAGTGGGGCGCTAAGATCCAGGTAGATAGTAAAGGTCAGAAATACGTTGCTGGTATTCAGTTAGGTATGGAAGGTTCAGGTGGAGCTATCCAATCCTACTTTATGGTGAACGCTAATAACTTTGCTATCTATAACCCAACTAACAGCACAGCGGATTTAGCATTTGCAGTTAAAAACGGTCAAGTATTCATGAAGGCAACGTTCATTGAGAACGGGTCCATTGATAACGCTAAGATCGGTAACTACATTCAGTCTAACAACTATGTAGCCGGTTCCGCTGGTTGGAAGTTGAATAAAGCTGGGGACGCTGAATTCAACAACGTAACTGTCAGAGGTATAGTATATGCCAATGGCGGTAGATTTACTGGCGAGATACAAGCAACAAGCGGTAAGTTCAAAGGGACTGTAGAAGCTACTAGTTTTATTGGTGATGTATGCAACATGGGTGTTGCTGACGATTTATATGGTGAAGGTGGTACGTATGATATGGTACGTACAATCACTTATAGGGACACGGCTAATACAACTAAGACCATCACAGTCATGGCTAACCTTTCTGGTGTTCCTAAATATCCGGGGATGTTACTAGGGGCGGAAATTACCGTGAATGGTGTTACTAAAAGCGCATCCGCAGGTACATCCGTTCGTGATACGGAAGGTGGTATGTTGTCTACGTCTGGTACGGTTATGGCGACTTTTAAAGGTGTTACTGCGGCAACTGTAACTGCAAAAATCGTATTTAAGGAGGGCGCTACTCATAGATGGTTAAGAAGTCCAACAATGATTGTAACAAGGGGTTCTGGATCCTTTACTTACTCATAAAATAAGGGCCGAAAGGCCCTTATTTATTATTTACAACCTTCGGACCAACCAACACGGTTCATAGCTGGTGAGCAATCAGGTTTAACTTTTTTACCTTTCATCCACTCAGCTTTAGCTTTACCGGCTGTAGTACCTTCGTAGATGACAGTCTGGTGCTCAATGTTGCTTACTCCACCAGTATGCCCACCTAATGATGAACCACCAGCTCCACCATTACCTGGACCACCAGTACCACCGGAAGAGCCAGACGCATAAGCAAACGTAGCAGTCATAGAAAGGATAATGGCGCAGATTAAAGTCTTCATTTCAAACTCCTTTATGTTTGTGTGTAACAACTATATAGGGATATAATTTAAGATGTAAACCCCGATCTTATATAAGGGCACAACTCATGGCAATTCGTTTACATGGTATTTTAGTTGATGGATTGAATAAACCAATCGTCAACGCAAACGTCTTCTTACTTGCACGAAGCAATACTATTGTAGTTCTAGGTGGAAGTAAAGCGGTATTTAAGACCGATTCACAAGGTGCTTACGACGTAACAGTGAACACCGGACATTATGTGGTTATTATTGGACCTGAAGGTAAGGAACCATATAAAGCTGGTGACATTGTAGTCTATACTGATAGTCAAGACGGTTCACTTAACGCATATCTTACTAAATGGGCTCCAGAAGAAACAACACCTGAAATACTTCAGGAGATAAAGCAACTGGTCGCTAACTCTGAGCAATTTGCGTTGCAGGCTTCTGAATCTGCTGCTAATGCTAAGAAGAGTGAGCTTAACGCGGAGACAAGTAAAAACTCTGCTGCAACGGATGCAGCGTCAGCTCTGCTGTCAAAACAGGAATCTGCTGCTAGTGCGTCTTCTGCATTGCAATCCAAGAACGCTGCGGCTAGTTCTGCTACATCAGCTCAACAATCTCTTACTGCTGTGCAAGGACTTAAGGCTGAAGTCCAGCAATTAAAAACTGACACGCAACATATTAAAGAAGAGGGCGTCGCTGAAGTAACAGCTCTCAAAAATGCTGCAACTACTGCGGCTAACAATGCTAAGGCGTCAGAAACTGCATCTGCTAATAATGCGACTTTGGCTGATACTAAAGCAAAGGAAGCATCCGCAAGTGCAACCACTGCTAATC
>NZ_MPDK01000064.1 GCF_003144315.1 Sulfoacidibacillus thermotolerans
TTTGTTGTTTTTTTTTTAAAGTACGGTGACCATCTAGTTCTACACCGCTTTTTTGGTCGGCACCGTCCGATGTGTATAAGGGACAGATGCGTATGCGCACCAGTATTATTACTCGTTTTAGTACCGTAATCGAAACTACTTGTCCCTTTAGTACCATAATCAAAGCTGGAAGTTGTTTTGCTTCCAAGATCAACAGATGCAGTAGACGCAGTGTGGGTATGGGATTTCACACCGTCAGCTTCTGTAGAAAGTACGTCACGACCACTTGCTGGCTTACCTTTGATTGTTTGACCACGCATGTCCGGGAGTACGCCCGACGGGTATGCAGCAGCCAATTGAGGATACGCAGCTTTATCAAAAGGCTGACCCTGCATCACAATATAACCGGACGGAGGTGTATCTGTAGGCCACGGTAATGGAACACCTACAGGTAAAGTTTCACCGACCGGAGGTGGATTCTTTTTAGTATAAATTTGGTCCCAATCTTGTTCGAAACCATAACCATCACGCGATGTACGATACCAAAGACCACCATTCCTATACGTAGCTCTTATCTGCAAAGAAGGTGTTGAGGAGGTAGCATTTTGATAGTAATGCACTACAAGATCCGAGCTGCTCTTTCTCATATGGTTATAGACACCAGATATAGCGTTCCATGGGACGCTGTTATTGTCTATATCATCTTCTACATTAATAATACCTGTTTGTCCTAACGCAAACGCATTCACGTTTCTAGGTGGAATTGATATATCTCCACTACCATCAAAAAGCACATTGGCAATCCTACGTGCTGTCTGTAGTTTGGTGGCAGTTGCAGCGTTACCAGTTGTGTTCTGATTACCCTGAATGTTAACGCCTGGAAGATTGACGTCAGCAGTACCGTCGAATGAGGCGCCACCAATTTTACGCGCAGTTTGTAACTTAGTAGCACTGGACGCGTTACCATTCACACCTTGACCGGCGTTCAATTTAGTACCAATGGTAAACTCACCAGTAGCGTTATCAATCATAAATGGTCTTAGATTGTTCCAACTACCGTATTGATCGCCTTTAGCAGTAAAGAGAAGATAGGTGTTGGCACCATCGTTCCGCCAAAACGCACCGTAGTCCCCACCAATCATACGGATCTGATTTTCACCACGAGCTACGATTTCACCGTTGGCGTAAATTTTATTACCACTAATATCTTTATTTGTGATAAGTGCGTGCGAACTATATAACCCTTTACCTTGTTTAAAATCTAAAATTAAATCTACTGCAACTGATTCAGAATAAGGGTCCGTTGCACCAAATTTATAAGTCGTTTCAGCAACAGTATAATCTGAAGAAGGTGCTAAAACGGATAAACCTTCTTCTAGAAATACCTCTACAGGAAAAGCTCCACCTTCTATGTAGAATACACTGTTTACTGTATCCCCTTTGTTACTCATCAAAAGAGAATGAATAGCACGTTCAGTTGATGTATAAGACCAGAACATACCATAGGCATAAAGTCCTCGGTCCGTCCAACCACCAGACATGACAAAACCGCTAAATTCACAGTTGTTCATTCTGTGATTTCCAGTGCGGCTTGGAGTGCGAATGTTAATTCTGCTTGCCTGAGCTTCGTTCCTTTGTACCACTAATGGATAATATTTACCTTCCTGGACTCCCGCTGGGGCATTGACCACAGTATATTTCATCCCTTTCTTAGCAGCCATGTCCGTCCTGCTGGCAGCATTAATGTTACTCAGGAAGCGACCCTTGTCTGGTATATCCGCACCGTTCTGGTTCTTCTGCAATGCACTAAGAGCTAAGTTAACAGTTTCGCGTAGACCAACGTTATCAATGAACAGTTGCTTATTAGGAATGTCAGCCCCGTTCTGATCTTTGGCCAACTTGCTGTTAATAAGTGTGGTTATCGTCGTTGCAAAATTCGGATCACCACCAAGAGCATCGGATAACTCCTTCAGAGTGTTTAACGCGTCTGGTGCATCACCAATCAGTGCACTTATAATCTGGTGTACAAACTGAGTTGTGGCAATTTGATTGTTATTAACTTCAGGTGCTGGAGTTGGTGCCGTTGGTACACCAGTTAAAACAGGACTACTTGATGGAGCTTTAGTATTAGCGACATCCATGACTGTTTTAACAGCCTTTGGTGTAGCTGCTAGGTTTTCAGCAGTGCTGTTAGTATCATTGCTAAGACGAACGATACCTTTAGTAGTCAAGGACGCATCTTCAAGACCAATTGCATCAGCAATGTCTTCCGCACGTTGAGCAGCAGCTTCTGAGCGTAAAGCAGCAGACTCAGATCTTCCAGCTGATGCACCAGCATTACTTTCTGAAGCCTTAGCATTAGTTTCGCTTGCTTTAGCTGCGGTAGCACTAGCGGCGGACTCACCAGCTTTATCGATTGCAGTCTGAGCGGATGCTGCCGCATTAGTTTCAGACGTGGAGGCAGAAGCTGCTTTCTGTGTCGCAACCGTTTCGCTTGCCTTAGCTGCATTAGCTGCGGTCTGCGATTTACCAGCCGAAGTAGCGGACTCAACTGCACTCGCTTCGGATGCGTCCATTGCTACCCCAGCAGCCACTTTCGCTGGATAAGCAGGGGTTGCCCTTGCGGCAGCTTACTTTGCTTTAGTGTAAGCCACAGCCGCATTATTA
>NZ_MPDK01000065.1 GCF_003144315.1 Sulfoacidibacillus thermotolerans
GCCTTATAACGCCAGAGAGTGCAGGGGTACACGTGCTAGAAGAGAGTGCACAGACGTGGCAAAAGGAGACAGCCTTAGCACGTGGGCTTGATCCAGCGATTGCAGGGATCGGAGGGATGAATCGATTCGGGAGAGACGTCCAACGATATGTTCACATGGACTTATTTGCGAAAGAATCCAATGAGTTAGACGCTTTGCGTGAAATGAATCAAGAGAGCAAGGTCACAGCGCTCAATACGCGAGAAGCATCGACAGCGGAGAATGTGACAAGCAAGGCAGAGGTTGTGGGTGGGGCGAGTGTTGAGGGTACGGGGGAAGTCGTAGACGTGACCGGCAAGGCGAATTGGATATATATTGGTTCCAAGGATCAGTTCTTGAGAGACAACAATTATACTCAAGACGCACCTCATTGGACGGGGGACATGTACAAGTCCATTGTACGTAACAGTAACGGTGACCCGATTGGAGAAATCCACATCAACCAGCCCGAATACGACTACAACAATAAACCAAAAAGTCCAACAGGGGATTACTTCCCGGAGCACTTTCAGAGATATAGGACGAATGGGAAGTTGGCTAATCAACATTTTTACTTTTTACCTTAGGGGGAGGGATCTAAATGCGTCTAGTTTTGAAGGAGAACGGTGCCTATCTTGAACAATTTGATACTCTTGAATCGCTCGATGAAGTGGTTCAAGTAATAAGTTGTTTTCCTCAGGATGGTGAGAGGTTAATATTCAGAGTATCAAAAGATATCATACAGGGTTTTAGAAATCCAACAGAAGAGAAATGGAGGGACTTGGTTATCAAGCGTACTGTATTTGAAGTAGATGAATGCCTACCATTTCAAGACCACACCAGCGAGATACCAACAACCTTTCTCTGGTTTTGCCCGAAAGGTAAAAATGAATTGATTGAAGCAATAAAAGCCAATCAATTGTTTACTTGTGCGGTCCTACATAAGGATAAGGAACTTAAGGATGCATCGTATCTGTTACAAGTTTTCGAAGCCGCTGATTTCGATGTCTTTGATATTTCTTTTCAAAAGGAAGAGGACTTTAAATTCCGCGTCATCCCGAATTTACAAGCATTGATTCCTCTCGAGATAGACTCGGTGTAAAAATTCGATGTTTAAGACAATCATTCATGTAGGACAAAAACGCTCAGTGAACCTATATGATAATCTGTCGAGATCATTGATTAATTTAACATGAATTTCAATTTTTTTAATCGCAGAGAGCTAGCCACGTTTAGTCGAGGCTCGGCTCTCTATTTTCACACGCGATGGCGTTGCAGTGGTATCGCGAAGTAGCCAATTAATCACGGCATACAGTAAGACTTACTTCAAGGACCACATATTTGCTGTAATTCAACAAGGATCAAGTCCGAAATTATGTGTAATTTACCCTCACTGGTAGAACAAGTGCTTCACCTTAATTGGTATACTTTCACGTCTTGGTTGAAACTGTTTAGATTGACTTCACGCCACACCCAATACTCTTCCATGATAAAATATTTTCGAATTGTCATACCTTTTACCGGATACACGCTGTAGTAAACTGTCCCTAATTTGGCACTGGCAAAATAAAAAATACTTACCCCGCCCCCAACGGTTGAGAAACCAGAAGGGGGCTTTTTCGTGGCGAAAATTCCAGTGGCTTTGCTTGTAGAGCATCCAGAAAACAAACTGTTTCACAACCTGTCTGACGAAGAGCTTCAGGAGCTTGCAAAAGATATGCAGGAAAACGGCTTAATCCATGCCGTAGTCGCTCGAACAGCAGGTGAGCAGTACCAAATCATCAGTGGCCATCAACGAGTACGGGCGGCGAAGCTGTTGGGTTGGACGGACATTGAGACGGATGTTTTAGATGTGGATGACAACAAGGCCGCCCGCATGCTCATTAGTGCAAACGTCAAAACGCGCACACTCTCGCCGATGGAGTTGGCGAAGGCAATTCGGCGGGAAAAAGAGTTGATTGAGCAGACGTATGGGAATCGGGAACGAAAGCGGACAGATTTAACTGCGGCTCATCATGAGCCACAGTTGGAGGGCCGATGGTCTGAACAAGTTTCACAAGAAATCGGGAAATCCGAGCAACACATTCGCCGCCTAGACAAACTCAATGAACTCATTCCTGAACTTCAACAGCTTGTCGATCAGGGCAAATTAGGGACGACTGCGGCAGAGCAACTCGCTTATTTGGAACCCGAAACCCAACAAGCTTTATTTGCTTCACTAGGCGAAGAGATCAGCCTGCGTACAGTGGCACAAACGAAAGAACTGCGCAAACGTCTCGAAGAAGCGCAAGCAAAAGATCGGCAAACCGAGGAACTGCAACAAGAATTGGCACGCTTGCAACAGATGGGGCGACTTGAGGACAAACAGCAAATCGCCCGCTTGCAAAGCGAGATTCAACGCTTGCAAAACCAACCGCCTGAACAAATTGAGGTTGTGCCAGAAGCGGTAAAAAACGAACTTGCTGTTTGGAAAAAACGCGTTTCAGAAGTCGAACAAGAAAAACGAGAGAAAGAAGATGCGTTGCGGAAAAAAGAAGAAGAATTGGCGTTTTTCCA
>NZ_MPDK01000066.1 GCF_003144315.1 Sulfoacidibacillus thermotolerans
ACTGGAATTTTCGCCACGAAAAAAGCCCCCTTTTGGTTTCTCAACCGTTGGGGGCGGGGTAAGTATTTTTTATTTTGCCAGCGCCAAATGCCTATTTGCGAAGATTGTTCTTGCATCAGGAAAGTTTCCGCTGATTTCCTGCGCAACGGCGAGCAGGCGCTCTGCAACTTCTTCTTTGGATAGAACCTCGTCGTACAAAAGCGCGCTTGCAATCTCTAAAATTTCCGCATAAATGGCCGCTTGTTCGGCAAGGACAAACAGTTTTTGAAGTGATTCGCTCAATTTGATCGCTCCTTTGTTTGCAAAGAGTGGTTCTGCTGATCCGATTCTGCAACGATTCCACGCTTCTCCAAAATCTGGTGAATCAAAATTCTGCCGTTTTGTGTCCATCGCGTTGCAACAGTAGAGCCCATTTCGCCATCCGCTTTCTCAAACAAAAACGTGTTCGATTTCGTCAATCCTTGATTTTGGTATTTGCTTCGCAGCACCCACTGGCCGTTTACTTTGTATTGCAGGCCTTCTTCGTGCAAAATTTTGTTGAGCTGTTGTCCCGTCATTCCATAATCTTTCGCGATTTGCGTGATCGCTAACGTGCCTGTTGATTGCAGGATTTTCTCCAAATAAGAGATTTTTGGTGCATTTTCAACAACCAACCGTTCTAATACACGTTTTTCTGACTCAATTTTCTCATTTTCTTCAATTTGACTCACAAGCGCCAACAATGCTTCTTTATAGTTTTTGGGAAGTTGCTTTTGATACGTTTGAGTGGCGCGCTCCATTTCCTCGAACTTCGTGACATAGGCTGCTGTGAATAAAACGCCTTTTTCTCCAGTCATTTTATTTGCAATCATGTCGCAACCTTTGCGAGTAATGTTGTACTTTCTTCGGATTTCGCCTTTGCTGTCTCGGTAAGAATCTGGAATAAAGAAATTCAACGAGTCCAACTTTGGACTGGTTGGGTTTGGTATATTTAAGATTGATGAGGCAGCTTTTTCGAAAACTGAAATATATCTGTCAATATCTCTAAGTAAGTGTTTATGTTCCTTCCCGATCGTTTCAGCCACTTCTCGGCTGTCAGCTACAAATACACCATCGCGCTCTAAAATTGTAAGATTTTTCATCGGGGTTCCTCCTTGTTTTGCACAAGGATGCAGTGGTACAATGGAGTTGAACGCATTCCTTGTGCGTTGATTGTAGGAATTCGCTAATCTTAGTAGGGGAGGCGAATTCCTTTATTTGTTTTCAGATTCCCGTTTTTTCAGCCACTCCTCCACTTCGTAACGTTTATACCTAAGCGCCTTTCCACTTCCGTGATAAGGCATTCCTTCTTTTCTCCACTTCCAAACTGTTGTTCTTGTGATTCTTAGCCAATCGCAAAGTTCGGAAGTCGTCATGTACGGCTCCTCCACAAACACCTCCTCCAATCCATAACTACACAATAAATTCTTTTGTCATTTTTGTCAACTATATTATTTATGTTATCTTTTTAGCACTTTGCGACCACTCCCCATGCCTAAAGACAAGGGTGTGAATTAAATTCACGCCCCTTGTCGTCTTCAAGAATTTCTAACTCTTAGGCGGCGAGATGAATGGAACAAGTACGTCAAACGATAGAAACATACACCAATTTGATACACACTTTTCGGCGAAGAATTGGTCAGAATCCAAAATTGGGGACTGACTCAAAAAATCTCGAAAGCTCAAAGTTGAGCTTTCTAAAATTTAGAGCGAGTGGTCACTTTTCTTTATCTGATTGCTTGTTGTCTTTGTTAGCTTCTTTAATCCACGCTTTCCCGATTTCAAGCAGTTCAATCACCCGCTGTTTGGCCATCTGATCCCGAATGTCAATCTCCTCCCCTCCGATGATCACTACTTCGCTTTGAAGGAGCAACGCACTGACATCTACGTAAAATTCACGCGATAATAACAACTCTCCCACATCACAGCCGTATACTTTGGCTAGTTTAGAAATCGTATCAAAACCAACCCCTCGCCTCTTCCCACTTTCGAGGAGGGAAATGGTCGATACGCTGAGTCCGGACCTTCGCGCCACCTCGTTCATCGATAGCTTTTTTTTCATCCGAATCGCACGTAGCCGATTTAAGTCAACCGCAAACGCGCGTTCAGGACGATTGTCGTATTTCTTTTTTCCTGTGTCCGGGAGCAATAATTCTTCCACGGGAATCCCTAACGCTCCCGCGATCTTTTCTGTTACTGCGTAACTCGGATTTTTCACCCGCCCCAATTCAACAGACGAAAGATAGGGGATGGAAACCCCTGCTGCTTGAGCCAGTTGCGAGATTTTCATCCCTTTT
>NZ_MPDK01000067.1 GCF_003144315.1 Sulfoacidibacillus thermotolerans
TCGTTTTGTATGTTGAAGTAGACGGTGACAATGAAGATCGTCACTTGTCTATGCGCGGGCAGATTAGAATTGTTATAAGAGACAGGTCCATACCACCCCAGCAGTCAGGCCGAGATCTCCGTTAAATGTCACTACGTCACCGCGTTGAGCAAACTTTCTGTCTACACGAACTGGTAAGAATGAATCGAGAACCATTGCAAGGGATGTGTCTTTGACTCGTTTCAACATAAAGCGTTTGCAGCTAATCTCTGAGTCATATTGACCGACAACTTCATCTGCAATCTTTGTACCATATTGAGCATCAATACACTTAGCGGCAAAGATGCAGCAATCGTTTTGACCCCATTTGAATGGGACTTCTTTGAGGGAGTTAACTGTGGTTAGCAATCGCATCTGCCAACCTGGAGTCTTACTCGTAACTGAATCCTGGTGCATCTTTTTTACTTCCCCAATAAATTGAACGCTCCGCCATTTGTGCAACATATCTAAAGAAGCGGTCTCCAGGATGTAGTCGCTGTTGACTTTCATCTGTATAACGATCTGGTATACCAGAAGACCACTTTTCAAAGATGTTG
Organism: Sulfoacidibacillus thermotolerans; assembly: GCF_003144315.1. Lineage (GTDB taxonomy): Bacteria > Bacillota > Bacilli > Alicyclobacillales > SLC66 > Sulfoacidibacillus > Sulfoacidibacillus thermotolerans. The sequence continues at coordinate 576 of NZ_MPDK01000067.1, forward strand.
GACACCGTATATGTGATAGCGTTGGTTGTGCCCGCTTGCATTGCAGTATCACTAATGAAGCCTTCAAAGAGGACGTTAGCGTTAGTCACTTGCCCTCTTTCATCCATAGTAGCGATATAACATTTCACATCGCGTCCTACGCAGTTTTCATTGAGTGTCTGCCCAACAAGTGTCATATCAAGTCCACTTAATGTAAGAGACATCGTACTTGCACTGGTAGTATTCTCTTCCGTGACACCACCTACATCACCAAGATTACCGACACCAACGAATGTCTGACCATCAATAGATAATACGCCAGTACCAGAGTGGACTCTCGTTGTTCCTGAATCAAAATAAATTGCAACTGCAATTATCATCGTGACGCTAGGTTGTTCCATAGAGTCCAATAAAGAGTCGCTGAACGGACTAAATATCATTTAAAAGGTCTCCTCAAACTCTAACGTGAACGAGTTATTGAATGCAGGTTGACGGGACACACCATTTGTGTTATCGGATAAACGAAACAATCCAAATGGGTTTTCAGTTTCTATCTTAGCTCCGTCAGGTGGGACATTTCTTAACATAGGTGCAAAGTATACCGTAGCAAGACCACTGGCGTCGCTCCATACATCTTCTGTAACAAGTTTAAGTTCGTTGTTGACAGTAATGTAATCACCTTCTTGTAGAACAAGGCGTTTAGCGAGCCAGCCTCTTGACTGTATCTGTGTCCCGGTATTATTTGCTCCTTTGACCACAGGTGTCCCAACTGGTGGGCGTCCCCATCTACCGAAGTCGTGTAACTTTATCATGCCAACCATGCCGTCCAACTTAGCGATAAGGACTTCCAGCTTTCGGGATTCCCAATCGTCCAAGTTATTAAATTTAAGACTCGCCCTCCAACGTGATCCTGGATATCCTACAACCTGTGAAGCCCCGTTGAAGGGGCTTGTAAATTTTACAGAGTTAGATACGAGATCCCAGTCCATCGTAGAAGGTCTTAAGGCTTCAGGCCAGGTTAATATCGCCATCTTTACCCCAACGCTAATTTTCTAATTGATCCACGGTTAGCAAAGTCTTGGAGTACCATGTTATAACCTTGCTGGGCGCCATCTCTTGCAGCTTGTTGAACTGCGCTTTTCAAAGCTGCATCACCATTACCCTGGATGTTAAAGTTCTGGTTAATGATAACACCCCCACCCGAATTATTGCCAGTATTTGATTGACCCTTCATAAAGTTAGTAAAGTCCGCGTTCTGTTGGGGACTAAGAACTCGTTCACCTTTATTCAGAAGCCACGTACCCTCTTCTGGAACGTTGGCTATACCATCGTGAGCCATACCAGTAAGAGCGACACTGGATAATGTCGAAATAATGTTAGCACCAGCAGCCGCAATAGTTGCATAGTTGGCCATCTTTTGCATCGGTGTCAATGCTGTCGGATCTGCTAACACCTGCGACAGTGCGGTTGTAATACTTAACATCGACTGAGCAATACTGAACGATTTAGACAGTGCGAACATAACCCTGTAAGCACCACTAGCATCATCGCCAGCAGCCGCCATAATTGTGGTCATTGATCCAGCCATAGAGCTTAGACTTTCAATGTAAGCCATTGCCGTCTGGTTCTGTGCGAGCATCTGCTTCTGAGCGTACTTCAACTGAATGTCGTGTCTTATGCGCTCATAGTTCTCTTTGATAGCGGTTAGTTGCTCTTCTTTGCCAGCAGCTAATTC
>NZ_MPDK01000068.1 GCF_003144315.1 Sulfoacidibacillus thermotolerans
GCACAATCCCAACCGTGGGCTACTGGTGCGCAGCAGCCGCAGCAACAAACCACACAGCAGCCTAACTGGGCAACTCAGCAGGTACAGCCTGGAGCAGAGCAACCGCAAACTCAAGCTCAGAACACTGGTGCTGCTAACCATGTAGAACCTGAAGTCCAGGACGATATCGCTAAAGCAGCTCAGACCAAGACTCCACCGTGGAAACGTTCCACCGAAGGCGATGACGCTGCACAGTAATTAAAAATCATGTTATAATAAAGCTCCTCCGGGAGCTTTATTTTTCTATATAGGATTATGATATGCCACATTTTTATCCTGCTACTAAGACAATGGAGTTATTCAATGACTGTATTGAACGAGATCAAGGATCCGCTTACAGAGTATGGCTCGGAAAAGTATTACCGCATATTGAAGACGCATATCGAGAGGGAGATGGCGGATTCCGTTCGCATCTTGGGATTAGTCTTATCGGGCAAGAATGTAGTAGAGCAATCTTCTACGGATGGCGATGGGCAACAAAACCTCACTTTAATGGTAAAACCTTACGTCTATTCAATCGCGGGCATCTTGAAGAAGGTCGTTTCGTGGCCTTATTACTTACCGCCGGTATGCAAGTCATCCAACAAGACGAAAATGGCAGCCAGTATCGAGTTAGCTATCTTAACGGGCACTTTGGCTCCGCGATAGATGGTATTGTCATTGGTTGCCCCGACATGCCACAACCTTCTACACCAATCTTGACGGAGATGAAAACGCACAATAACGATTCGTTCAAGAAACTTGTCGTTAATGGTGTGATGGAATCCAAATGGGAACACTATGTCCAGATGCAGGAATACATGTTGTATTATGGACTCCCAGCCGCTCTTTATATTGCAGTCAACAAGAACACTGACGAGATTTGGGCAGAGCTTGTACCGTTTGACAAAGAAACAGCAGAACGCTACAAAGACCGTGGATTTGTAATTGCACTGGCAGAATGTCCACCACCTAAGCTCAATGAAAGTAAATCATACTATAAATGCAAATGGTGTGACCACAAAGCGGTATGTCACAACAACAAAATGCCTGAAGTTAACTGCCGCACCTGTAAGCATTCTTATCCGCTTGAAGATGGAACCTGGAGATGTGCAATCAAAGTAGCTTCTGCTACTGCATACATCACTGATGGAACCGAAGGTGTATTAACGAAGGAAGATCAGATGGCAGCATGTGGTCAATACGAAGCAGCAGATTATTACGGTGAGTAAATGTTCAAACTACGTGATTATCAGCAAGAAGCTGTAAACAGTACATTGCGCTATTTCATCAAGTATGGTGAAAAGTCAGGAAATCCTGTTATCTTGTTGCCTACAGGGACTGGTAAGTCCCTTGTAATTGCTGGTCTATTAAAGACAATTCACGATAATTGGGGTAGTACCCGCATGATGGTAATTACTCACGTAAAAGAATTGATAGACCAGAACCACGATAAATTTAAGAAGTTATGGCCTGAAGCACCGACTGGTATTTATAGTGCTGGTATGGGTCGCAAAGATAAGAACGCAATGATAACGTTCGCAGGTATTCAGTCTGTTGCAAAACAAGCTAAATACTTTGAGGACGTTGATATTATTATAGTTGACGAATGTGACCTTATTAGCCCAAATCAGCAAACAAGTTATCAGAAGTTCTTTGCGCACATTCGTGAAAAGAATCCGTATCTAAAGATTATCGGTCTTACTGCTACGAGTTGGCGTCTTGGTTTTGGTTCTATTATCAAAGATGATTATGCGCCTAACGCTTTATTTGATGAAATCGTATTTAACGCGTGTACCGTAGAGTGCTTCAACTGGTTCATTGATGAAGGTTATCTTGTTCCATTAGTACCACGTAAAACAAAGAAAGAGTATGATGTAAGGGGTGTTCATACTCGAGGCGGTGAGTTCATTGAAAGTGAGCTTCAAAAGGTTGTAAACGATCCCGATGTAACTCGCCATTTATTAGATGATGCAATTAGTATTGCGGAAGAAGAGAATAGAATGAGTTGGCTTATCTTTTGTGCTGGTGTAGACCATGCAAAGGATGTCAAAGACTACCTCAACGAGCGCGGTATTAGTTGTGAAGTTGTAACTGGTGATACACCGAAAGCCTTGCGTGACCAGTATCTTATTGATTTTAAAGCTGGTCGTTTACAGGCAATAGCAAACAACAACGTATTAACGACAGGCTTTGACCATCCAGGACTTGACTTGATAATTGGTATGCGCCAGTCCCAATCTTCCCGCTTATGGG
>NZ_MPDK01000069.1 GCF_003144315.1 Sulfoacidibacillus thermotolerans
CTCCAGGACTTACCATTCCCACCACATTGGGCGTTATCCGTAGAACAAATTGCTATTGTGCGCTTCTACTGCATTAACGACCTTGATACAACAATGGCTCTGTTTAACTCCCTGGAAGAACAGATCCATCTACGTGAGATTATGAGTGAAGAGTATAAAGTGGACCTTCGCTCTAAATCCGATGCACAGATTGCAGAAGCTGTAATCCGTCACGAAATGAAGGAAATGCTTGGATTCGTACCACAGAAAGGGATGGTAGAAGTTGGTAGAACCTTTAGGTACAATCCTCCAGTGTGGTTAGGTTTCCAAACTCCACTAATGAAGTCTGTATTTCAGGTCGTGCTTGATAGTTACTTCCGAGTTGCAGAAGATGGTAAAATTAAGCAACCATCTACAATGAACTCTTTGAAGTTTACAATCAATCAGACAACCTACAACATGGGTATCGGTGGTCTGCACTCCTGCGAAGAGTTAATGGAGATTGTACCATCTGAAGATGAAGAGATGTGGGATGCTGATGTAACGTCATACTACCCGATCTGTATCATTAACCAGCAACTGTATCCTGAGCACCTGGGCCCACGCTTTATAGATATCTTCGTTAAGATCGTAGAACGACGTATTGCAGCTAAGATGGCTCATGACGATAAGACTGCACAAACTCTTAAGATCGTTATTAACGGTTCTTATGGTAAGTTTGGTTCACCGTTCTCTATTCTGTATGCACCGCATCTTATTATTCAGACCACATTGACAGGTCAGTTAGCTCTGCTTATGCTCATTGAAACACTGGAGCTTAACGGTATTCAGGTCGTCAGTGCTAACACGGACGGTATTGTTATTAAGCCTTGCAAAGCTAAGAAGCAATTAATGACTGATATCATTAAGTGGTGGGAAGAAACAACTGGCTTTGAAATGGAGTTGAACCAGTACCTGCGCCTTAACTCTGCAAACGTTAACAATTACGTCGCAATCAAAGCAGATGGTAAAGCCAAGCGTAAAGGTTGGTTCGCGGAGACAGGTCTTGCTAAAAACGCAGAAGGTGAGATCATTATGGATGCAGTTGTTAATCTGCTTCGTGACGGTACACCAATTGCCAAAACTATCACAGAGTGTCAGGATATTCGTAAGTTTGTTTGTATCAAGACAGCTAATGGTGGAGCTGCGTGGAATAGTGAGCCGTTAGGTAAGGTTGTTCGCTGGTACTATACAAAAGAAGAAGTACCTGAAATACTGATAGTCAAGAGTGGGGGCCGTGTCGGTAAGACAGCAGGGGGTAAACCAATGATGGAACTCACTGACCAGTTACCGCCAGATCTCAACCACGAAGTGTACATAGCTAAAGCGGAAAAATTGCTGGAAAAACTCGCATACGCCGCTTAATAAAATGTGGGCCAATACATTTGTACTGGCCCACAATAAAATGCCCTAAAATGCCGTATGCTGCCTCTGCTTATTCTGGAGACTCAGGCCAGATAATATTCTGTGGATCATTTTCGTTTATACGGTTAACAAGTACACGAAACTTTCTCCATGATTCCAGCATCGAACTTTCTTCGTCCGTAGCTAGATTATAAGTCACAGCATCTTGCAGAATACTGATTTTATAATCCGCTAAGTTAAGAAGATCTGTTTTGTGTTGTGCTGCATCCGCAACCGACTTAGCATGTTGTGCGTCCGGATCGTTTACCCACATATCACCGTTCCACTTCATGTGTTCACCATCGGGAGCAATATAGGTTACATTATCCGGAAGAGATCCAATTGTGGTTATCACTAAAGGAAGTCCTGTATCTTTATCGTATACGACTTTTCCTCTGTGATCTTCACGCAGGATCCATACCTGACTTTCCGGTCTAAATACTGCCACATGATTTTCTGGAGCCACTGGAGGCTCCACATCAGTACAACATGCTGGAAGTCCTGTGTTGGCCACCACATACGCTTCACGGGTTCCCACATATTCGCCCGTATCATTGGAGTAGTCGTACACGGTTACAGTCTGGTCTTCATTACTCATTTCAAAAGACATTAAGCAGCCCTCACAATATAGTTGAATGCAACGTTCTTAACAGTGTTTTCTGTGTTACCAGTTGCGTTAACTGTAACACCGTGGCTGTGCGAACCTAAAGCGACTGTATGGGTGTGAGCACCAATACCGACTGAGTGTGTATGAGCACCAATACCGACAGTATGTGCATGTG
>NZ_MPDK01000007.1 GCF_003144315.1 Sulfoacidibacillus thermotolerans
CCGCCGTATGCGGACCCGCATGTACGGTGGTGTGAGAGGTCGGGGGCTAGCCGCCCCCTCCTACTCGATCATTTTTTAAAAGAACAGCCTTGCTTAGTAGGAAGATTTATTTTCTACATAAAATCGTAATTCTTTGTCCATTTAATTTGCGATTTTGTTATAAATGTTATAAAAATGTTTGAGACACTCTGATGAAAACCCTTAACTTCCTGTCAGGCGCATAGTAAAGTTGATACTATCAGGCCTTGTTCTATAGAGAAGGAGCGACAGGAAGAAGAGGTGAATCAAAATGGGAAGTATGGGGGCGAGTTCGCAACCTATTTCTGGAGTAGCAAAGTTTTATTTACTAATGGAGCAACAGTTTTTTATTCTTCTAGCAGTCATTTCAATCATTCTTACAATTTATGTATTATGGCGAATGGTCGGTGTATCAAATTCATCAGATAAAACCCAAAGGCAAGGGGGAGTATGGTTACAAGAGGCTCAAAGTCATCGGGTACTTCGATTAGGACTCGGGTTTTTGTGGTTGGTTGATGGATTGCTACAGGCTCAACCTGCAATGAGCAATCAATTTATTTCAGGGGTCATTCAGCCGATAAGCTCATCGCAACCAGCGTTTTTAGCCGCTTGGATGGAGTGGGGGAGTCGGATTTGGTCGCAACATCCTTACGCTTATGATTTATTTGCGATGTGGATTCAGGTGGCTATCGGGTTGCTATTGCTATTTGGCGGAATGCGTATGTGGTCTAAGGTGGGACTTGTTTTGTCGCTTGGGTGGGGTCTTATTGTCTGGATTTTTGGCGAGGGATTTGGAGGATTGCTCAGTGGCAGTGCTACCTGGTTGTCTGGAGCTCCTGGATCTGTAGTATTTTATTTGATTGCAGCTGGGTTGTTGCTCCTGCCAAACGAGTGGTGGGAGAGTGCGCGTTTGCGTAGGCCGATGCAACGGCTAATGGGGATTTTTTGGATTCTTTTAGCCCTCCTACAAGCTTGGCCAAGTCAACTTTTTTGGACTGCGAAAGGACTCAGCGGACCAGTGCAAGCGATGGCGAGTATGCCGCAACCGCACATTTTGTCAGAGATTTTGTTTGCATTTGCGAACGCATTGGCAGCTCATCCTGTGATTTGGAATGGACTTTTTGTTCTTATTATGACGACCCTAGGTTTTCTATTTCTCATTCGTTCCGAGTCGCATTATACTTGGTGGCTCGCGTTTGGTTGGTTGTTTGGCACTTGGTTTTTAGGTCAGGATTTCGGTGTGTTAGGGGGACTAGGAACTGATCCGAATTCAGCGCCCCCTTTCGCGCTATTGCTGGTAGCGACTATTATTTTGCAGAAAAAGGGACCTCAAGATACAGATTTGAAAGGTTCATCGCACGTTTTTCAGCAGGGATTTTTTGCACATTGAAAAAGTTTTAAAATGATCAATTTAAAGGAGAATCGCGAAGTGCAAAAACTAGGCAAGAAAAGTCTGAGTAGGTGCGGGTTATATTTGCTTCCCTTACTTAGCGTGCTGTTAACAGGCTGTGCTGCGAATGCTGTGGGTCAAAATCAGAATGGAGCACAAACGACATCGGTGACAGCGCCGATTGCGAAAGCGGTAGTGGCACCTGTATTGACCCCTGGGTTTGCAGTCGTTCACATGGTGACGGCACAGCGTGGTTTTGCACTGTATAATCAACTGCCGTATCAATTGGTGCTCGCCACAGCAAATGGCGGGACAACATGGAGAAATATTACTCCTCAAGGTATGTCTACACGCGGGGGGCTTGCGAGCTCTTTTGTTGATGCGAAGACCGTATGGGTTGCTTTCTATCCCTTTGAGTATCAAAAAAACGCGGCTGTATTAGGAACGAGTGATGGAGGGAAGCAGTGGACGCCGACTGTCTTATCCGGGATGATGACTCGCGATGACACAAGTCCGCTTTCAGCTCTTTCAGCGCAAACAGCATTTTTATTATCTCATTCGCGACTTTTCACAACGCAAGATGGGGGAGTGAACTGGTCTCAAGTTTGTCAGTTTGGATCTTCCAAAGAGGATCCAAAGTTATTTGGAAACAATGGGATTCGTTTTTTCACTCCTTCACTCGGACTTCTTACAGGAGATGGAGAACCTGGAAAAAAAGCGCCGTGGGTCTATTTGACGAGGACTGGGGGGCGCACATGGCAACCCGTTTCAGTGCCTGTTCCGTCAGCATTTACAGGCGCACAGGCACAAACGTTACCACCTTTTTATTTCCATGGTGGAGAAATTGTACTTCCTATTCTTTTTACACAGCACACTATGCGTAATATTGTATTCTTTCGCAGTCAGCTTCCGGTGTCAACACACTCCATTTGGAAAGTTTCTACACCCGTCGTCGTTGATGTTGCTGCTGGAAATACGACCCATGGGGTACCACCGATGAGTTTCCTTTCTTCTCAAACAGGGTTTCTTATCGGGCAACAACATGGAAGAAACCATTTGGAACAACTCCTATATACCGAAAATGGTGGGGAGTCATGGACGCAGCTTTCAGCAAATGGGCTTTTTACAAGTGGTCAGATTACCGAGTTGGATTTTGTTTCTGCGCAAATCGGATATGCGCTTAGGCGGACTTCTAAGCAAACTGAATTGCTGTGGACACAAGATGGAGGGGCAAACTGGGAGATTAAACGTTCATCAGTGGGAAGTCCGTAGCGTCCATCAGGAAGACGGGAAAGCGCTATAATATCTATGGGAGGGATATGATATGGATAAGGAAATGTCAGATTTACTCGTTTTGTATAAAGCTGTACATGCTTCTGTCGATCAAATGGTAGAGGGGTTATCGGAGCAGGAGTGGCTACAAAAACCTCTGCCTAATATGAATAACGTTGCCTCAATCATCGAACACATTACGCTTGTTGAGCAAAGATTTCTCGGTTTTCTAACAGGGAAACCTGAGAATATAGATACAGGAGCACCTTTTAAAACTGACTCTTGGAATGTCGAGAAAATTAAGATGGGGTATTCTGCTGTCGCACAGCAGGTTGAACGTGCATTGAATTCTCTTACATCCGAAGAGTTAGATCAACATGCAGCGAAGCTTGGAATTGGTGACGTTAATAAACGTCAGCTAGTTGCGTATTTAATTGCGCATACGACGCATCATCGCGGACAGATTCCAATTGTAAAAAAGTTGAATGCAACTCTGTCTGCTTAAACATTTCATGCATGTAAAGTAAACACGAAAGAGACCGATTGGCATCTTGTTTCACACAAATCCAATCGGTCTCTTTCGTGGTTAGAAAGATTGCTAGCAAAATGTACTCGAAGAAAAAGCTACTCTTTATCTTGATATTGGGATTTTAATGCTTCAACGACACTTGGATCGGCAAGGGTAGTCGTATCACCAAGTGCTCGTCCTTCCGCAATATCGCGCAAAAGGCGGCGCATGATCTTCGCACTACGTGTTTTTGGCAGTTCCGCGGCAAACAGAATTTCTTCTGGACGAGCCATGGCGCCAATTTTTTCGACTACATGCTGCTTTAATTCGGCGATGAGCGCGTCGGATGTGGATACCCCTTCTTTGACTGTAACAAAGGCGGTGATCGCTTGACCCTTGACTTCATGTGCGCGACCAATCACTGCCGCTTCTGCGACTGCAGGATGATCTACAAGCGCACTTTCAACTTCCATTGTACCGATGCGATGTCCAGAGACGTTAATGACATCATCAATACGACCGAGTATCCAAATATACTGGTCTTCATCTAAATGTGCTCCGTCACCAGGTAAATAGATGCCAGGAAGTTGTCCGAAGTACGTCTTTTGAAACCGCTCATCGTCGCGCCAGACAGTGCGCAACATCGATGGCCATGGTTTTGTGATGACGAGATAGCCTCCGTGGCCTGGAGCAACGGATTGACCATTTTCATCGACAACATCAACACTGATGCCAGGTACAGCTTTTGTTGCAGAACCTGGTTTGGTTGCAAGTAAACCAGGTAATGGAGCGATCATCGCGCATCCTGTCTCCGTTTGCCACCAAGTGTCAACAATAGGGCAACGTCCCCGCCCGACGTATTCGTGATACCACATCCAGGCCTCGGGATTGATAGGTTCACCCACGGTTCCCATCAGGCGCAAGCTAGAAAGATCATGTCCCATGGGAATGTCGTGACCCCATTTCATAAAAGTGCGAATAGAAGTTGGTGCGGTATAGAAAATCGTCACGCCATACTTTTCGATAATTTCCCAAAAGCGATGCCGATTCGGCCAATCAGGTGCACCTTCATACATAACAAGGGTTGTGCCGGCAGAGAGCGGACCATAGACGATATACGTATGTCCGGTAATCCAGCCAATGTCAGCCGTGCACCAGAAAACATCTTCATCTTTAATGTCAAATACGGAACGCATAGAAGTATTAGCTCCGACAAGATAGCCCGCAGTACTATGTACAATACCTTTCGGTTTGCCTGTCGTACCAGAAGTATAGAGAATAAACAGCGTGTCTTCTGCATTCATAGGTTCTGGCGCAAATGGTGTATGCGGCATCGTGGCGATCAACTCATGCCAATAAACGTCTCGGCCTTCTACCATAGATGACTGTGCATTTTCTCCGACGCGTTGCACGACGACAACTTTCTCTACGGAGGTGTCAACGACGGCTTGGTCCGCATTTTGCTTAAGTGGCACTAGTCCTCCTCTACGCCATCCAGCATCTGCTGTAATGAGAATCTTCGCATCCGCATCGACGATTCGATCTTTTAGCGAGGCAGCAGAAAAACCGCCAAATACAACGGTGTGAATCGCCCCCACCTTCGCGCAGGCGAGCATTGCAATGGGCAATTCGGGAATCATAGGTAGATAGATAGCGACGCGATCCCCTTTTTTGACTCCGAGTTGCCGTAACATATGAGCAGCTTTGTCTACTTCGCGCCCGAGCATATCGTAAGTGAACACCTTACTGTCGCCAGGCTCACCTTCCCAAATAATTGCAGCTTTGTTTTTTCGGTTTGTTTCTCGGTGGCGATCGACAGCATTATAGGCGGCATTTAGCGTCCCGTCAGAAAACCACTTTGCGTGTGGAGCTTCCCATTCTAAAATTTTGGAAAATGGCTGTTGCCAAGATAAGTATTGCGCCTGTTGCGCCCAGTAGTGCTCAGGATCCTCAGCAGCACTTTGGTAAATACTTTCATCTTTAAAATTAGCCTGTGCTCGAAATGTTTCGTCAGGAGGGAAAATTCGGTGTTCTCGGAGTAGTGTATCTAGGCGATCTGCTTCAGTCATCGGGTGACCTCCTTCTAATGAATGAAAGAATAACAGGAAACGAAATCGCTTACAGAGATCTTTTCCTTTACTTGAACACAGTATAACACATGTGGTTTTCTTGTACAGCGTTATCCCCTATACTCTACAGTAACAGGACAGGAATTACGAGAGACATCACAAGGGGGAATATGATTTGTTCGCATTTCCAGATCTTTCGATACCCTTGCGCGAATTTTTGCAGCGAGGACTCGTGATTAGTCCATGGTTAGTGGGACTTGATATTCCGAATCGTTTTGATGTAGAGATCTTTGAGTTTTTAGATAGTGAATCGAGATCCTTTGCTGCCGTTTATTGGACAGATGAAGAGCGGATTCGTGCTTTTCAAGACCTTCCTGTCGCCGATCGCCTTGCGCGGACGGCAATCTATGAAATTACCGCGTCTACAGCAGTTTCGCTTGCGCACCAGTGGTTGGGGCAGGTTGCAGTTACTCTTGATCTGGCACGCAAGGCTTTTGAACTGATGGAGCAGTTTGTCAGTGACTATGGCTTTGCAACCCTCATTCAAATCTACTCTATGGTGACAAGTTATGAAAATCAACATGCACTCGAATATTATGGCTGTATTCCAGAGCGTGATTTTGTAACAGGTGCCTGGCACAGGCCGTGGGTAGATTATTCCTTAAGCGATGAGCTATTATTTGGCGTGTTTGTCGGCAACTATCAGATTGTCATGAAAGAGGGCAAACGCTGTGTGCTGATCACTAATCAGGGGCGTAGTATGTTGCGTATGACAGAGAAAATTCTTGAAGAGACGGGTTATTTGGCTACACGGATTCGACAGATTCACATCTCAAGATTCAACTTATACTTTGATTACGATAAAGTGGCGCAAGAAATATGGCCCGATTTTGCAAATTTACGTCAGCGATTTCTGGATTTTGCACATGTTTTGCCAAGGACGACTGTTCTTGAATTGGGATGTGCAGATGGGATTTTTACATTTGAGGGTGGCCTTGCCAAACAAATCGGGCCGGAAGGACAGTTATTTGCAATTGACCCTTCTTCTGGGATGATTGCGCGAGCAGAAACAAAACGGCAAAGACTTTCCGCTAACTGGGTAAGCTTTGTGAAGGCTTCCGCAGAGCAGTTGCCGTTCGCTGACCACACGTTCGATGCTGCCATAGGTATTGGATTCTTACATTTTACAGACATGCCAGTAGCGCTTAAGGAAATCTATCGCGTGACACGAGCTGGAGGCGTTGTAGCGAGTGTCCATCCAACCTATTTTAACCCGTGGGATGTTCCGTTTTTTCGCGAGTGGTTTGAACCTGTGTTGTGCTCGGCTGAAAAGCGCAGTGAAAAATTCCCACGCAGTTATCTAGAACAGCCAGATATCATTATAGAGCGTTTTTTGAATGCAGGATTCGTACATGTAGAGTGGGTTAACTATGGATTTCCTACAAGGTTTTTTGACCCCGTAAAAGTCATTGAGAACTTTATTTTTGGAGTGGGTTGGTTTCAAGAAGAATTGGCGACACTTCCCTGGAAAGCAAGGCAGGATTTGATTTTGGAATTAAAAGAACGAGGACGCCGTGTGTGTGAACAGTTTCCAGAGGAAGTTCGGCTGCTCTTCTTCCCGAATCAAATGGTGAGGGCCAAAAAACCGTTATAAAAGTGATTGAAAGTGAGCAGCCAGCTGAATGTTGGCTGTCTTTTTATTGCTCTATGTGCTTTCTCATTTTTTCAGTTAGTGTATCGAGAGTGTGGTTCATCAGAGTACTGACAATCGCACATTCATTTCTTTTTCATATAGATAGAATGCTATGAGTTGTAAATGTGTATTGCCAAAAAGCGAGAATCAGAGTACGCTAAAAAGAGGATTTTAAAAGTTCGCAATTTTTGTCCTGTTGCATGTGAAAAATGGTGCAAATTATGGGGGTGTGCGTATGCACATAGTAGTCTGTATTAAGCAAGTCCCAGATAGCCGTGAAATCCGTATTGATCCGAACACAAATACACTCGTTCGGCAAGGGGTCCCGGCAATTGTAAATTACTATGACTTGCATGGATTAGAAGAAGCGTTGAGATTTAAGGACGAGGTAGGTGCGCGCGTAACGGTGATTTCCATGGGGCCACCCTCTGCGGAGAAAGCGCTGCGCCAGTGTATTGCGATGGGGGCAGATGAAGCGGTGCTCGTGAGTGATCGCGCGTTTGCAGGTGCCGACACGTTAGCTACGTCCTATGTTGTAGCGCTTACAGTGGAAAAAGTGGCGGAAGAATTTGGACCGGTTGACGTGGTTTTTTGTGGAAAACAGACACTCGATGGCGATACGGGTCAAGTAGGTCCTGGTGTTGCTTGTCGTCTAGACTACGATCAATTGACGTATGTAGAAAAAGTGGTTGATATTAATGAGCAAAGTCGCACCATCACGGTCCATCGTCATTTGGAAGATGGAGTAGAGGTTGTGCAGACGCAGTTGCCGGTTTTGCTTACAGTGTTAGCTGAGTTAAATAAACCGCGACGCGCTAGTTTGCCAGGTGTTTTACGGGCGGCGCGCTACAAGCCGATCGTCTGGTCGACGAATGACTTTTCGAACATCGATCGCACAAAGATTGGGTTAAAAGGATCGCCCACGATTGTTTCAAAGACTTGGGTACCCGAACCGCGCAAAGTCAACACTGAGATGATCGAGGGGCCGACGCCACAAGCTATTGCGGCAGAGGTGACCAAGCGGTTATGGAGTAGTGAAGCTGCGAGTCGGCTTGGATGGTCCTAGTTTGGAGGGATAACGATGAGCGAAACAAAAGAGACAACAGAAGCGTTGACAGAAGGTGCAACTCCAGGGAAAAAACAAGCAGTGTCAAAAGACGTGCTGCCAGGACGAGAATGGTCTGACTATGAGGGGATTCTCATTGTGGTTGAACAAAGGGGAGGGGTCGCAAAGAAAGTTTCTTGGCAGCTACTTGGTGAAGGGCGCAGACTTGCAGATAAATTACACACACATTTGTCTGCACTTGTGATCGGTTCAAATGTCAGTGCACTTGCAAAAGAAGCCATTTATCGCGGGGCGGACAAAGTGTATTTGTGCGATTCCAAAGAATTGGAGAACTATCGCACCAGACCCTATAGCAAAGTATGTTTATCTGTTATTCGCGAATATAAGCCAGAAATCGTTTTGATGGGGGCCACTTATACGGGACGGGATTTGGCTGGCGCCATTGCCACACATCTGCCGACCGGGCTTACCGCGGACTGTACACAGCTCGATGTTGACGAGAATCGATTACTTTTAGCCAGTCGACCAGCATTTTCAGAAAAGATGCTCGCGACTATTCTTTGCAAACAGTATAAACCGCAGATGGCGACTGCTCGGTCGGGGGTATTTCTTGCACTACCACTTGATCCGACACGTACCGGTGAGATTATCTCCGTTTCGCCGCAGATGCCAGAAGAGGAAATTGTGACGCAGGTTCTCGATTTTCTTGAGCAGACGGAACGAGTTAGTTTAGAGGATCAAGAGATCATTGTTGCTGGCGGGCGCGGACTTGGTGGCCCCGAAGGATTTGCGCTACTTCAGGAACTTGCTGATGCGCTTGGGGGTGTCGTAGGCGCTTCGCGCGCAGCAGTGGACGCAGGGTGGATTAGTCATGATCATCAAGTAGGTCAGACAGGTTCCACAGTTCGACCTAAGTTGTATTTTGCGATTGGTATTTCAGGTGCTGTGCAGCACGTCGTGGGCATGCAGAATGCGGATATGATCGTCGCGATTAACAGAGATGCAAACGCGCCCATATTTAAAGTAGCCCACCTTGGGATTGTCGGGGATTTATTCACATTAGTGCCTGCGTTAACGGAGGCGATTAAAGCGCAAAAAGGAAATTCTACTAGTGTACCCATTGCGCTGTAGAAGCACTTGAATGTATATGTGGAAAAGTTGCGAAATGGTTATTTCGGTTGCGCTGGATCTAATGAGGAGAGGATTTTAATGGCGACAGAGCATTTTGATGCGATTGTTGTAGGAGCAGGGCCTGCCGGAAGTGCGGCTGCATACACGATGGCAAAGGCCGGGCTAAGTGTGGTACTCATTGAACGGGGAGAATTCCCTGGCGCAAAAAATATCTTTGGCGGTGTAATCTATCGGAAACAGTTGGAAGATATCATTCCTGAGTTTTGGAAAGAAGCACCATTGGAACGTGAAGTTGTGGAACAACGGCTGTGGTTATTAGGTGATCAATCCGTCGTGACGCTTGGTCATCGCAACGAGGCGTTTAAAGACCCGAATAATTGTTGGACTGGATTGCGTGTTAAATTTGATCAGTGGTTTGCGAGCAAAGCGGAACAAGCAGGTGCTTTAAATATCTACGAGACCGTTGTGACGGAATTGATTCGCGAAGGCAACAAAGTGGTCGGGGTGCGCACGGATCGCGAGGAAGGTGATCTGTACGCGAATGTCGTGGTTGTAGCAGACGGAGTGAACTCTCTGTTGGGCAAGTCTTTAGGCGTCCATCGCGAATGGCAGCCGGATGAAGTATCGCTGGCCGTCAAAGAGGTTATTGCGATGCCAAAAGAAAAAATTATGGATCGTTTTAACCTTGAGGGAAATGAAGGCGTCACCATTGAGTTTGTCGGGAATACATTAGGGATGGCAGGGCTTGGATTTTTATATACGAATCAAGACACACTGTCTTTTGGTGTTGGTGTCATGGTGAGCGACTTAAAGAAAAAACGCGTAAAACCTTACGAATTACTAGAAAGTGTGAAACAACATCCGATGTTGCGGCGTCTTTTGCAAGGCGGTGAAACCAAAGAGTACGCTGGACACTTAATTCCTGAAGGCGGATATCATTCAATTCCACCCCTATCTGGAGATGGTTGGGTAATTTGCGGGGACGCTGCTCAACTCGTAAATTTTGTTCATCGCGAAGGGACGAATCTAGCGATGACTTCGGGTCGCTTTGCGGCCGAGGCGATTATCCAAGCGCATACAAAAGGCGATTTCTCAAGAGTCGGTTTGTCTCTGTATGATCGCCTGGTGCGCGAATCATTCGTGCATAAAGATCTTAAAAAATACAAAGGATTGCATAACTTCTTGCGTGATTCTGATCCCACCCTTATGTTTGATAAGCTTCCGCGAGCACTAAATGATGCGGCATACCAAATGCTTTTAGTCGATGGGGTGCCTAAAGCAGAAAAACAGCGTATGGCCATGAGGGGAATCACGGATGCGGCTGGTGGTTTGATGAATCTTGTCAAACTTGGGGCGCAAGGTTGGAGGGCGATGAACGGATGAGTTCGATTGCGGAAAAATTATACACGATAAGATATAAAGTGGATGAGAACTCGCATTTAGTGATTAAGGATCAAGAGGTTTGTTTGCATTGTGTAACGAAAGAGTGTCAAGATTTTTGTCCGGCTGATGTATATCACTGGGTGGAAAAAGAGCAAATGACGAGCGTTGCCTTTGAAAATTGTATTGAATGTGGAACGTGTCGCATTGGTTGTCCGACATACAATATCCAGTGGGTATATCCCAAAGGCGGACATGGGATTACGTATAAATTTGGCTAAGTACAACTGTTTATGCAAACTGGGCTATGAAGGTTCCTTTATAGCCCAGTTTGCAATTTATAGATTATTCTTCCATCACATCGTTGATGCAGTGATCGCACAATTGATAATACCCTGCATGCATAGCGGTAATCTCTGTGCCACAAACACTGCAAATCTCTGTGGTTTCCGTGTCTTGTTGTTCTTCGAGTGTCATCGTTGAAATCCTCCTTTATGGAATGTATGCCTGATTTCGGTGATGCAATCGATCGTCTAACGCGTGGCGCAGAGGGGATGCTGTTGCATTCATTTAGTTAGCGATGAACTGCTCTTCTTCGGTTGAACCATGCAATGCAGTTGTTGAGGACAAACCGCCAGAGATCGTCTGGGATACTT
Source organism: Sulfoacidibacillus thermotolerans (assembly GCF_003144315.1). Taxonomy (GTDB): domain Bacteria; phylum Bacillota; class Bacilli; order Alicyclobacillales; family SLC66; genus Sulfoacidibacillus; species Sulfoacidibacillus thermotolerans. The sequence goes on from NZ_MPDK01000007.1 coordinate 11,184, forward strand.
CGTCAAAATAGCCAGTTCCCACTTCACGTTGATGGCGCGTGGCCGTGTAGCCATATGGCTCGGATGCAAACTCAGCTTGCTGCAATTCTGAATAAGCGGCCATCCCGCGTTCTTTGTAATTGCGGGCTAATTCAAACATGCTGTGGTTAAGTGCATGGAATCCAGCCAAAGTAACGAATTGGAATTTGTATCCCATGCGTCCAATCTGTTCTTGGAAGGTTGCAATTGTTTTTTCATCGAGTTTCTTTCTCCAATTAAATGAAGGAGAGCAATTGTAAGCGAGCAATTTTCCTGGGAATTCTTTATGGATTGCATCTGCAAACTTTTTGGCCTCTTCGAGATTTGGCTCGGAGGTCTCGCACCAGATCAGATCTGCATAAGGGGCGTATGCCAACCCACGTGCGATTGCTGCATCAATCCCACCACGTAGCCGGAAAAACCCTTCGACTGTCCGTTCTCCAGTGAGGAATTCTTGATCTCTTGGATCGATGTCACTCGTGATGAGAAATGCACCATTTGCATCGGTGCGTGCCACGATCAGTGTGGGGACGTTCATTACATCTGCCGCAAGGCGAGCTGCGATCAAGTTGCGAATAGCTTGAGAGGTTGGGATCAACACTTTTCCTCCCATGTGTCCACATTTTTTCTCAGATGCCAGTTGATCCTCAAAGTGTACGGCTGCAGCACCTGCTTCGATCATGGCTTTTGTTAATTCAAAGACATTGAGCGGGCCACCAAATCCAGCTTCTCCATCAGCGACGATAGGGACAAACCAGTCTGTCCCGGAGCGACCTTCTTGCCAGTCGATTTGATCGGCGCGTTGTAACGCTTGATTGATGCGCTTGACGACATGCGGGACACTATTGGCTGGATACAAACTCTGATCAGGGTACATTTGGCCAGATAAGTTGGCATCGGCTGCAACTTGCCAACCACTTAAATAAATGGCCTTTAATCCAGCGCGAACTTGCTGAACAGCTTGGTTGCCTGTGAGTGCTCCTAAAGCTGGAACATAATCTTCTGTGTGCAACAGATGCCAGAGTTTTTCTGCGCCGTTGCGTGCGAGGGTATGCTCAATTGTGAGTGATCCGCGTAAGCGCAAAACATCTTCCGCCGAGTAAGTCCGCGTAATTCCTTTCCAGCGCGGTTGTTCCTCCCAGTTTTTTTCTAAGTTTTCCACTAATTTTTGCAACATAAAATTGTACAGCTCCTCTCCCAAATCCCTATTCAATCCAGGGTCTCTGTATGCTATATATGCTCCGTTTTTGTATCTGTATTATAACACATAAACAAGTTTCTGTGGCAACACTCAAATTTGTCTGAAATGTGACAAAGCTTGGGTTGTGTTGTATGCGTTTACATGAAAAGGGAATGAGCGATGGGGTTCGAATTTCTGGTATGATACATTCAGTATGTTTATGGTCAGAACCTAGAAGGCGGGAAGTGTTTTCGATGGGTGAGGGATTAAGAACGTTGTTGTTTGAAGGGGATCGGCTGAGACTAATTGATCAGACGAAACTTCCAACAGAGTTGCGTTATGTGATGGTCGATGATGAGCAGACGGCCTTTTCTGCAATTCGTTCCATGCAGGTGCGTGGTGCACCAGCGATAGGGATGACAGCTGCTTACGGATTATATCTGGGATTGAAAAAACACGTCGACCTTGATAAGGAAGCCTTTTTTGGTGAACTCAAACGGCAAGCTGAGTTTCTAAAAGGTGCGCGTCCGACGGCTGTGAACTTGGCTTGGGCGATAGAACGGCTCGTTCGGGTAGCGCATGAACAGCGTGCGCAAGGAGTTCGTGCAGTGCTTAACGCATTACGTGAAGAGGCAAAAGCGATACAGCATGAGGATGAGCGAGCATGTCGCACGATGGGAGAGAACTTGCAGGCGTTTATTAAAGATGGAATGGGAATTCTCACCCACTGCAATACAGGAGCGCTCGCCGCAAGTCAGTATGGAACGGCACTTGCAGGATTTTACGTCGCCCATGAGCGCGGTTTAAAGATTCATGTCTATGCGGACGAAACACGACCTTTTTTACAGGGGGCACGCCTAACGGCGTGGGAGTTGCAACAAGCTGGAATTGATGTCACGCTGATTTGTGACAATATGGCAGCGAGTGTGATGGCCTCTCGGAAAATACAGGCTGTGATGGTTGGAGCTGACCGGATTGCGGCCAATGGGGATACTGCCAATAAAATCGGTACTTATCAGGTGGCTATATTAGCAAAATATTTTCAGATTCCCTTTTATATCGTCGCACCTTGGTCGACAATTGACCCGAAGACTACATCTGGAAGAGAAATTCCGATTGAGGAGCGTCCTGCTAAAGAAGTGACTGAATGGGGCGGTGTTCAAATTGCACCTCGTGATGTTCCTGTGTATAACCCTGCGTTTGATGTGACACCGCATGAGTTGATTACAGCGATTGTCACTGAAAAAGGTATTTATTTACCACCCTATCACTTCGCGTGACGAGTGGTTGAAACCGCATAGGTGAAAAAAGGGGGGCTCTTGCGATTGGCTAGACAGATTTCCACCGCTTTGTTACACGAGGGGATGGTGCTTGGGCGCTCCTTGTATGATGGCACGGGGCGGGTATTGCTGCAACAGGGGCAAATGATTCGAGGGAGTTACATCGAAAAAATCAAGCAACAATTTGCAGTTGTTTATATCGAAGATGAATTATCTGAGGGCATTACGTATGAAGAACTTGTACCGCAAGAGGCTCGTGCACAAGTGATTCAGGTACTTCAAGAAAAGTGGAGCGAATGGAAAAGAGAAGGTTCCTCTTTTGATCGCATTGCCATGGGTCAGAGTTTTACAAAAGAATTGCGTAAGCACGTCACTACGCTCCTTGAGGTGCTTGAGCACACGACCATTATTCGTGAGAATTTGGCGGCAGTTGCGAGTTATGATCATGGCACTTATGTTCACTCAATGAATGTTGCAATTTATAGTTTAGTATTGGGGCAAGCGATCGGATTGCCGCATTCGATGTTAATGGACTTGGGAACTGGCGCTATGTTGCACGATATCGGAAAGTTATGGGTTCCTGAAGAAGTATTAAATAAGGCTGGCGCACTGACGCAAAATGAGCGTGAGCTAATTCAAAATCACGCAAAATGGGGGCATGAGGCGCTGTCTCGCCAACATGAATTATCATATCTTGTTGCTCATTGTGCCTATCAACATCACGAGCGAATGGATGGCAGTGGGTATCCGCGGGGATTAAAAGGTGATCAGATTCACATTTTTGGGAAAATCCTTGCTGTAGCCGATGTTTATGATGCAATGGTGATGCATCGTCCTTATCGTGCGGGTATGGTTCCTGCAGAAGTGATGGAATACCTATTTAGTCAGGCAGGGATTGGCTACGATTTGGAACTGGTTTCGATTTTCAGCAAAAAAATTGCACTTTATCCACTGGGGTCGACAGTGACACTAAGTGATGGCACGGCAGGAATTGTCGTTCATATTCACGATCAATTGCCTTTGCGACCCGTTGTGCGCATTTTTCAAGATGCAACTGGTGCTTCTGTCGACCCCTTTGAAATTGATCTGACAAGGCAACTTAACTTAACCATTGCGCAGTCGCAAAATGCGGCAGTCATTGACCTCATTGATTAATGTAAGATGAGCGTGGTCAAAGTCAAGTTGCGTTCATTGGCTGATGAGGTATACTTAATTGGAATTGTTTCGCTTAAAGACAAAGCGTGCACGTTTGTGATTATACATTTAGGAGTAGAGGTGATCTGTCTATGGAAAAGCATCGTGTGATGATACTTGGAACAGGGCCGGCAGGGCTTACGGCTGCAATCTATGCTGCAAGGGCAAATCTAGAGCCGCTTGTCGTAGAAGGGAACGAACCAGGCGGGCAATTGACGCTGACTACAGAGATTGAAAACTTTCCCGGTTTTGAAGAGGGAATCATGGGGCCGCAGCTAATGGATCAGATGCGGCGACAAGCTGAGCGCTTTGGCGCAAAGTTTTACACAGGATATGTAACAGGGGTAGATCTAAGCAAACGCCCGTTTACAGTTACAGTGAATGACGAGGAACAATTTGAGGCAGAAGCATTGATTATTTCAACGGGTGCATCAGCAAAATTGCTTGGCATCAAAGGTGAATCAGAGATGATCGGTCACGGGGTGTCGACATGTGCTACCTGTGATGGGTTCTTCTTTCGTGGAAAACGGATTATTGTTGTAGGCGGCGGAGATTCGGCGATGGAAGAAGCGACATTTTTGGCGAAATTTGCATCAGAAGTAACGATTGTGCATAGGCGCGATACGCTTCGCGCTTCAAAAGTCATGCAAGAACGCGCGCGCAGCAATCCCAAGATTAAATGGGAGCTAAACGCCACACCAACTGCAGTCATCTCAGACGGTAGAAAGGTCAATGGGCTCGAAGTAAAGGATTCCAAAACTGGTGAAGTGCGCGTGATTGAGACAGAAGGAATTTTTGTGGCGATTGGTCATTCCCCGAATACGTCCTTTTTAAACGGCCAATTAGATGTAGACGCAGTCGGCTATATCAAAACCAAGGGCGTTTCTACAGCGACCAATGTGCCGGGCGTGTTTGCTTGCGGAGATGTGGCGGATGCACATTATAGACAAGCGATTACTGCGGCTGGGTCAGGTTGTAAGGCAGCAATGGACGTAGAGAAGTTTCTTGAGGGAGCTAGTGTTTTAGATTGGACTGCGATTGCTGAACACTAAGAAAGGCAGTATAGAGTAAGCAAGCTCTCGCTCAAAAAGACGGAGATTCTAAGAAGGATCAGAGAATCTCCGTCTTTTTGCGTGCGAAGTAAAAACGCATTTATAGAAGGCGGCACAAGGATTTCTAGAGCGGCAAAAACGCGCCGGCAAGAAGTCCTAGGAAGAGTAAAATACCAAAGCGAATCAGGGTGAACGAGGTCGATGTAAACGCGCGTTGAAGTTCCGATGGATTGGTTGCGCGGCGAAACATCGCGCCAATGCGCGCGCTAAAAGGATAAGCGAGCAGGGTGAGCAAACTAAAAGGTGTGAGCAACTGAACTACGACAAGAATTGCGATGATCAAATAGGAAAGCACAAAAACTCCTTGTAATAACATGATCGCTCGCTCTTTACCAAGAATCACTGGCAGTGTTTTGCGCCCACCTGGAAGGTCGTGCTCGACATCGCGAATATTGTTTGCGAGTAGAATCGCACCAATTAAGAGCCCGATCGGGAGAGAGGCAACAACCGCTGTGAGTGATAAGTGGGACGTTTGGATATAGTAGCTAATGAGAATGATGACAGGGCCCATGAGGATGCCGGCCGTAACCTCGCCAAATGGTGTGTAAGAAATTGGATGTGGTCCACTTGAATATAAGTACATAAAAATCATACTAAGAGTTCCGGCGACTGCAACCCACCAAGACGTGTTCGCCGCAATATATGCGCCTAATCCTAAAGAGATGAATAGTGTGGCAAAAAAAATGATGAGCACAGTATGTGGTGATACACCATCGCGGACAATGGTTCCCGCGATGCCAACCATGTCTTTGTTATCAAGCCCGCGCGCGTAGTCGGCATACTCATTAATCATATTTGCCGCAGCTTGAATCAATACCGCAGCGAGCAACATTGCGAGGAAGAGATCAAAGTGCAACGCAGCGTGCTGCAAAGCGAGGCCCGTTCCAACAAGGACTGGTGTCACAGAAGCAGTCAGCGTCGGTGGACGCATAAGTCGCCATAAAATAGCTAACCAATTAGAAGGCACAAGACAACCTACTTTCCTGTGAAATCGAAGATACGATAACACGTCTTGCGTAACGGTTCAAGTGATGGCGCAATTCGTTAACTTGGCACAGACTCACCAGTCTGTTATACTTGCGACTTAGAGACTGATGGGTCTGTTATTTTGAAGCGACAGGAGTTGTTTTTAATGTCTATTTTTTGGGAAAAAGTTTGTGACTATGAAGACATCATCTATGAAAAAGCACAGGGAATCGCGAAAATTACGATCAATCGACCGGAAGTGAGAAATGCCTTTCGGCCTAAGACGGTTACTGAATTAATTGATGCCTTCGCACGTGTTCGTGACGATGCGGAAGTGGGAGTAGTTATTTTTACAGGCCAGGGAGAGCAAGCGTTTTGTTCAGGTGGTGACCAGCGTGTGCGCGGGCAAGGAGGTTATGTGGGGGATGATAAGATTCCGCGCTTAAATGTGTTAGATTTACAGCGGCAAATTCGACTTCTCCCCAAAGTCGTCATTGCAGCAGTGGCAGGGTATGCGATAGGCGGGGGACATGTGTTGCATCTCGTTTGTGATTTGACAATTGCCGCTGACAATGCCGTATTTGGACAAACTGGGCCGCGCGTTGGCAGTTTTGATGCAGGGTATGGGACGGGACTTATGGCACGCACGATCGGTATGAAACGGGCAAAAGAAATTTGGTTTTTATGCCGCCAATATTCCGCGCAGGAAGCGTATGACATGGGACTTGTCAATAAGGTTGTACCGCTTGCTCAGTTACAGCAAGAAGCCATTGACTGGGCGCAAGAAATTTTAGCGAAAAGCCCAATGGCCATTCGCTTTTTAAAGGCTTCTTTCAATGTTGACACGGATGGATTGGCTGGACTTCAACAGATGGCGGGAGATGCCACGATGATGTACTACATGACAGAAGAAGCGCACGAGGGGAAGAATGCATTCTTAGAGAAGCGCAACCCAGACTTCTCAAAGTTTCCTCGATTGCCATAAAAGGGTAAACCTGAGGGTGGCAAGGAGTTGTGGGAAATGAGCGGAGCATATGGAGCGAATTTGTTGAGTTCGCGAGTGCCAGATTGGTTGTCACGTCAGCGTCATTCTGAACAGTTAGCGATCGCCTTTGAAAATGAAACGTGGAGTTATAAAAAACTCTATGAGCGAGTTGGTCGATTAGCTGGATTTTTTGCTGCGCACGGTGTACAAAAAGGCGATCGAGTAGCCTTGCTCGCTCGCCATGGGCTTGTATTTGCAGCATCAGTTCATAGCTTTATCCAACTGGAGGCCGTTTTGGTTCCACTTAATACGCGGCTCGCAGCAGAAGAATTGGCTTGGCAAATTCAAGATGCTGGAATTCGGCTGCTTGTCTATGATGATGAGCATCGTTCATTGGCTATGCGTGCACTAGCAATTTGCCGGACAAATGGCGTTGCATTACTCAGTCCGATTGAGTTAGACGGTGTGCACTGGGACGAGCAAGTTGAGCCCATTTATCATGATGCGATTGAACTTTCAGCGATTCAATGCATGATTTATACGTCAGGGACGACCGGTCGCCCAAAGGCAGCACGCATTTCTTATGGCAATCACCTCTTTGGTGCACTTGGTTCTGCTTTGCGTTTGGGAGTTCAAGCGAACGATCGCTGGCTTACACCACTTCCCCTGTTTCATGTGGGGGGGCAATCGGTCTTGTTGCGTAGTGTCATTTATGGAACGGCGGCTCTTATACAAGCTAAATTTGATCCGTTGCAAGTGAACAGCGCCATCTACAACAAAGGGGCGACACTTGTTTCTGTCGTCCCGGCAATGCTTTTTCGCATGCTTGCAGAACAAGAAATGCCGTATCCATCGACTTTACGCAATGTATTACTTGGGGGTGGACCTGCCCCTCGCACATTACTTGAAACCTGTTTAGCAAAAGGTGTACCAGTATCACAAAGCTATGGTTTGACAGAAGCGAATTCACAAGTGGCAACTCTCAGCCTGAATGAGAGTTTGCGAAAATTAGGTTCTTCTGGGCAAGCGCTTGCGTTTACGGAAATTTGTATTATGGGGAAAGACGGGCCCCTCCCGCCTTATCAGGAAGGGGAGATAGCTTTGCGCGGGCCGACTATTTTTGCTGGGTATGACCATAATCCTGTCGCCAATGAACAAGCATTTCGCGATGGCTGGTTCTATACTGGGGATATTGGCTATGTCGATGACGAGGAGTATCTTTATGTCCTCGATCGCCGAGCAGATTTGATTCTGTCAGGCGGTGAGAATGTCTATCCAGCAGAAGTGGAGGCTGTTTTGTTGGCGCATCAGGACATTCTTGAAGCGGGGGTTTCGGGAATGTCAGATGAGCATTTCGGACAGGTTCCGTTTGCAGCAATTAAAGTTAAACCGGGGAGTGTGGTAGATCCTGCAGAAGTACAAGCTTTTTGTCGAGAACGTCTAGCAGGATATAAAGTACCACGCAAAATTGTGATTGTAGATGAATTGCCACGCAATGCTTCAGGTAAATTGTTGCGAAGGGAGCTTTCTAAGTGGTTGTGAGTCAGCAACGCACAGATCTCGTTGAGAAAGTACTAGAAGATGGGCAATTTCAAGCGCAATTGGCAAACGCGATCGAGCAGGCTAAAGAGGAAAATACAACACGCATTGCCTGTATTGCTCTCAAATGGCAGGGATCATTAGACTTTGTAGATCTGTTTGAACGCAACCCGCTCATGGTAAAGATGCAAGTTTTTTGGCGTGACGGAGATTTACCGTCTGGTAAATCTTTGGCGATCGGAGAGGCCGTGTCCTTTCAGGCGCAAGCGGCAAATGTATTTGATGAGGCGCGCTCATTATGGCGAAATACAGTTGCTCAGTTTGTGGGAAATGGGAGTAAATGGGTTCGTTTTTTTTGTGGACAGGCGTTTGATCCAGAGACAGAGCGCGATGTTGTTTGGAAAGAATGGCCTGCTGGGCTGATGTTTTTGCCGAGATACTTATTTATAGAAGAGGAACTTGGAATTCGTCTTGTGATCTCACTCGAAGTCACAAAGGAGTTAGATCTAGCGTCTGCTGTTCATGCAATTCGCGCGGAATTGCAGCGTCTTAGTGATCCGCTCGAGCGAGTAGAGCGCGATTTCCAAGAGCCTTTAACTTTTGCGCAGAGCAGTGCGGCTGATTTAGAGACTGTGGAAAGTGATTCTTTACAATGGAAAAAAGCAGTTGCTCACGTTGTGCAAAAGATTGCACGCAAAGAATTTGCTAAAGTCGTACTCGCTCGTCGCAGGGTATGGCGTGCAAAAGAGCAGATTTCCTCGGCGACAGTGCTGAGAAACTTACTCACACGTTATGAAACCGGTGTGGTCTTTGCTCTTCAATATGTGGATCAAGTATTTGTAGGAGCCTCGCCAGAGCGCCTAGTCCAAAGTTTTAAGCAGCATGTGCACATTGATTGTCTTGCTGGGACGACAGCGCGTGATCAAGATTTAGAAAGTGATGCGCAAGCGGCAACACAACTGCTTGCGAGTCAGAAAGACCGCTCTGAGCACGCACATGTTTTGCGTGGAATTCTCCAAGATGTACAAGACGTTGTCGGTGATCTCTCCTATCCGGATGCTCCAAAACTTCGCTCATTAACGAATGTGCATCATCTGTATACGCCGATTGAGGGATACAGGCTCGATGGGACCACTATTCTTGACCTTGTTGCACGCTTGCACCCGACTCCCGCAGTTGCTGGGTTGCCTAAGCATGCGGCAATGATGGAGATTAGGGTACAAGAGCAGATGGATCGCGGATTTTATGCAGGGCCCATCGGTTGGCTTGATGCACAGGGAGATGGAGCTTTTAATGTGGCTCTTCGCTGTGGGTTGCTCTGTGGGCGTGATGCTGTGCTTTATGCTGGGGCCGGAATAGTTGAAGACTCTAATCCTTGGGCAGAGTGGGCAGAAACGGAGTGGAAATTACAGCCTATGCAAACCGCACTCAGCGAGGAGTGAAAATAGTTATGACAGTAAATCCTCATTTAGAAGTGGTGCACGTTTTTGTTGCCGCACTAGAACAACTTGGCGTGCGTCATGTTTGTATTTCTCCTGGTTCGAGGTCAACTCCGTTGACGATTGCTTTTGCGCGTCATCCGGGATTTAAGGTTTGGACATTACTGGATGAGCGTTCAGCCGCTTATTTTGCACTTGGATTAGCACAACAAACAAGACAACCGGTTGTTCTTTTGTGTACTTCTGGAACGGCAGCAGCAAATTATCTTCCAGCTGTCGTTGAGGCGCGTTTCAGTCGGGTTCCACTGCTTGTTTTCACGGCGGATCGCCCCAAAGAGTTGCGTGCAGTAGGTGCAAATCAAACGATTGATCAAGTCAACTTGTACGGATCGCACGTAAAATGGAGTCTTGAAATGCCAACGCCAGATGGCACAGCCGAACTATTGCCCCATGCACGCCAAATGGCAGTGCGTTTAGTCACAAATGCACTTAGTGCACCGCAAGGTCCCGTACATTTGAATTGGCCCTTTCGCGAACCGTTGTTGCCTCCACAGAAACGAGACGTTGAGTCAGAGTTTATTGAACACGTGCTGCCTATGTCTGTCGCTATTGCACGTAAACAATTCACGGAATTGGAATTACAAAATTTAGCTGACATAATCAATCGTATAGAACGAGTTCTATTCATTGTCGGCCCGCAGTTTGATCAGAACCTTGCAGAGCCTTTATTACAGATAGCGCTCAAATTAAAAATTCCCATTCTTGCAGATCCGCTCTCGCAATTGCGGGCAGTAGCACAAACATCCGATTTACAGTATATCATTGATCACTACGATTCACTCTTGCGTCATCAAGAACTTGTGGAGGCCAAATTTTTGACACAGTGGAAACCAGAACTTGTGATTCGACTCGGTCAAATGCCTGTCTCGAAAGTACTTGGCGCATATTTAGCAAAGTTGCGCGGTGTGCGGCAACTTGCCATTGACGATGCGTCCGAGTGGCGCGATCCTATATTTGGAGCAACAGATGTATGGCAGACCGACCCTGTCTTATTGTTGCAAGCGCTCAATCGCATAGTGCCAGAGCGGGAAGAATCTTTATTTGCGGCAAATTGGCGGGCGCTAAATGAGCAGATTGCAGATTGTCAACGTAAGGCAATTGATGCGATTGAGGGACAAATGAGAGATCAGTTTTCGCGAGAGCAAACTTTTGCAATGCCGTCTCTTCTTTTTGAAGGTCGTATTTTTCTTGAATTGGCGCATCTTCTGCCACCTCATACAACGCTATATGTCGGCAATAGTATGCCCGTGCGCGATTTGGATTCGTTTTTTGGCAAGATCAATAAACCTATGTTTATTCTTGGCAATCGTGGGGCGAGTGGAATTGATGGAGTCGTTTCGAGTGCATTAGGTGCAAGTGCAGGTCATACGAACGGTCCTACTGTACTCGTGATCGGGGACATTTCTTTTTTTCATGATCTAAACGGTTTGTTGGCAGCCAAACAATATCGAATCGACCTGACGGTTATTTTGGTTCACAATGACGGGGGTGGAATTTTTTCCTTTTTGCCACAGGCGACACAAGATGATGTCTTTCCCTACTTTGAAACGCCTCATGGGTTAGAATTTCAATCCGTTATCACGATGTATCAAGGCGTATACAAACAGATTTCAGATTGGGAGACATTTCGTCGGGAAATGACAAGGTCGATAGCGGAAGGTGGTTTACGCGTTTTAGAATTACGCACGAATCGAGAACTGAATGTTCTGATGCATCGCAAAGTATTTCAGACGTGCCGGGAGGAACTTCTCCCATGATCGAATCGAAAAGAATCACAGTGCGTGGGGTGAGTTATCATTTATGGAATTGGGCATGCAGTAACTCTGCTCCAAAACGCACACCGATTGTTTTTTTGCACGGATTTGCGGGTACAGGGGAAGATTTCTTGTTTTTGCATAGCGCAGAGAGGCTTATGCAGCGTTGCTGTATAGCAATTGATGCGTTAGGGCATGGCGGGACTGATGTGCCTAAGGATCCACGCCGTTATGGAATTGAACAGGTTATCCTTGATCTTGATGCACTCTTTACAGCATTGCAAATTCCACAAATTCATCTCGTCGGCTACTCCATGGGAGGGCGTATGGCGCTAGCTTATGCACTTAATTTTCCTCAAAGGATAAAGAAGCTAGTGTTGGAGAGTGCATCACCAGGACTTAAGACGGCAGTGGAGCGAGCACAACGAAAACGTCAGGATGAAGAGCTCGCAAAGCGTATTGTAGAAAAAGGGATCCATGCATTTGTGGATAATTGGGAAACTAATCCTCTTTTTGCATCGCAACGTCAGGTTTCAATTGAACGCTTAGATCATCAGAGAAAAATGCGACTCTCCCAAATCCCTGAAGGGTTGTCGCGTAGTTTATTAGGAGTCGGAACGGGTGTACAGCCAAGTTATTGGGATAAAATTGAGAATCTAAGCACTTCAGCGCTTCTATTGTCTGGAGAAATTGATATGAAATTTACAAATATTGCGCGGGAAATGAAAGAAAGAATGCAAACAGCTGAACATCGTGTAATCGCAAATGCTGGGCATAATATACACTTGGAAAACCCGGATGGATATATTAAGAATATAAGTGAGTTTTTGCTTGATTAGAATATGATCCCGATCAAGCAAATAAAAGTTAAAACAATCACAATTCCCCATAAAATGCGTATTGCACGAAGGATGGTAAATTGTGATAGTGGCAAGATGGAATCTCCTAAATAGGCTCGAAAGTGTATAGTTCCATGATAACGATTTTCGCCACCGAGTCGAACACCTAACAGAGTTGCACATGCACTTTCTGGAATGCCGCTGTTTGGGCTAGGGTGTTTTTTTGCATCACGTCTTACCACATGTATGATCCGCGCAGGATTCGTGTGAAAGAATGGTCCGAGTATAGCGAAAAGAAACAATGACAAGCGTGCGGGTATGTAATTTAATACATCATCTGTCCGCGCTGGAATCAATCCAAAATCGATGTAACGATCATTTTTATATCCAAACAGCGAGTCTAGCGTATTGGCAGCGCGATAAGTGAGTGCGAGTGGGGCTCCGCCAATTATTGCAAAAAATAGTGGGGCTATGACTGCATCTACAAGATTCTCAGCAATCGTTTCGACGGTGGCGCGTACTAAATCCGGTTCATCTAAGTGTTCAGTTTCTCGACTTACGATATATCCAGTATATTTTCTAGCTTCGATGAGGTTCCCCTGCTGCAATGGACGTAACACGCGTTTTCCCGCTTGATCTAATCCTTTGGCTGCGATGGTCGTTGAAATGAGCCAGATGTTAAGGATGTCGCCTAGCCATGGGCTGAAATGATTAACTGCTAAAATAAGGATTGCGGTAAGACTGTATGTACTAAATAACACAATGCCTGTCAAAAGACCGCCGCGCCATACTTTTATATTTTTATATGGACTGTCTATATACAGCCATTGTTCTAAAATGTAAGCAAAGCGTGCAATAAGGACGACGGGATGAGTCAAAAATTGCGGATCGCCTATAATGACATCGAAAAGGAGTCCGCAAAGCGCCATTAAAAAATGCGACGAAATCAGGGTATGCATCGTATATGTCCCATAAAAAGGCGCAGACATATGTTTGCGCCTCCTTTTTGTAAAATTTGATTCTATTTATATAAAACACATTCATTTTTTGCGACGAGCAGCAAAATAAATGCCTAGTGCAACAATGACAATTGCAAGGAGTACCCAACGAATGACGTGGTGACCCAATCTATGACCTCCTCTCGTTCGATTTCTCGTCTACTATACTATGGATTTATAGGCTTGTCAGTAAATGATTGCATATCGTTTTACGAATGCGTGCCAAATGATAGCGAGCGGCCATTGGCCGCTCCGAAAGCTTAACATGATCACGAATGACTTTCATTTGGAGTCTGTAGCATTGCTTCGAGCAGCGAGGGGAGAGAGTGACTTTCAATTTTGGTAATGCGGTTGTTTATGTCGACATACACGATATTTGCAATTGTGTTCAAGTATTCGATGTCGTCCATGATGCCTAAAGATAGGATGATGATCACATCAGATGGCTGAAACAAACGAGCTGGAGGGCCATTTAGGCATATTGTACCTGATTGTGCGGGGGCGGGCAGAGCGTAGGTACGCCATAAAGTTGCGTTGGCAACACTCGTAACCTGAACCATTTCATAAGGTCGAATATTTGCTGCGAGCATCAGCGCTTGGTCTATTGTAATGCTGCCGACGTAGTCAAGGCGCGCTTCTGTTACCGTCGCGCGGTGAATTTTGCCTTTGCAGATTGTGCGCATCATGACTTTTCTTCCTCCTTTAACAAAGCGCCTACGCCTGATTCATATGTTCATTTACGATCAAACGTGTCAAACGCGTTTTCAGTGCGGATCCTTGCTACCTAGTCACATGTCTTGCAGTTCATTCATATCGTAAGGAGAGATTGGGCATTGCGACAGTGCAAGTGAGCCGTCGATGGAGGCGTTGTAGATGTTTAGTGGCCTGTCTCATTTGGCCTGTTCGAAATGTGCAAAGACTTATGAAGCGCGTACACGTAGACAAATGTGTGATTGTGGAGCTCCTTTGTTTGCACGGTATCATCTTGATGAACTGAGAGGAAAGTTTAAGAAAACAACCATCTCGCAACGACCGCAAAATTTATGGCGATACCATGAATTGCTACCGGTAACAAATGAACGTGCGATCATTTCGATGTCAGAAGTCATGACGCCGCTGATCGCCTTGCCAAAAACTGCGCAAGCATTAGATTTGCCGAATCTGTGGGTAAAAGATGAGAGTGTTTTACCGACAGGTACATTTAAGGCGCGCGGAGCGTCAGTTGGCATCTCGCGTGCGCATGAACTTGGAATTACAGAAATCGCACTTCCTACAAACGGAAATGCTGGAGCTGCATGGGCTGCTTATGCAGCGCGGTCCGGTCTAAAAAGTGTGATTGCACTTCCTAAAACGGCACCACGCATCCCTTATCTTGAATGTTGCTATGCAGGGGCAAAAGTTGAAGTCGTAGAGGGTACGATTGCACAGGCTGGCATATTGATTGCCGAGTATGTAAAGCGCACAAATGCATATGAAGTTTCAACCTTTAAAGAACCTTATCGTCTAGAGGGGAAAAAAACGATCGGTTTTGAAATTGCTGAGCAATTTAATTGGTCTGTCCCTGATGTAATTGTCTATCCAACGGGTGGAGGTGCAGGGGTTGTTGGAATCTATAAGGCATTCATTGAATTACAAGCGCTTGGTTTCATTGAACAGCGATTACCTCGCATGGCAATCATTCAGGCGACAGGGTGTGCACCACTTGTCAGAGCGTTTGAACAGGGACAGCGCGAATCGCGGTATTTTGAGGATGCACAAACCATTGCATATGGCATGCGCGTGCCAAAGGCACTTGCCGACGAGATCATATTGGAGATTATCAGAGAGACGCGAGGGATTGCCTGTGCGGTGACAGATGAGGAAATTCGCGATGAGCGTGCACGCATTTTGCAGGTCGATGGGTTCCACGCCTGCCCGGAAGGGGCAGCCGCATTGGCAGGGGTACGCAAACTGCGTGAACTTAATTTTATAAAAGACAGCGACCGCGTTGTGTCAATAAATACGGGCAGTGGTCTAAAGTATATGGAGCAAGTAGAATGGGCACAGAGGATAGGAGAGAAGGAGAGCTTAACAGACTGCCAAGCTGTGCGACCTTAAGCGCGGGGAACCGTGAAAACAAAGAAATCTTCCGCCAAATAGGTGGGACTAAAAATTGCCCGCGCTTCTTCTAAGAGAGGATGTACTTCTCCTTGATTTCCATTTTCATAGCGCGCGCTCACATGAGTGAGAATAAGGGTGCGCGCGTGGGCTTCCTTTGCAAGTTGGGCTGCTTGGGCCGCGGTAGAGTGCATGCTTTTTCGGGCAAGATCGTGTTGATCCTGTGCGAATGTCGCCTCATGCACGAGAACATCCGCCTCATTGGCTAACAAGAATGCTCCGGCACACGGTATGGTATCCCCAAGAATTGCAATTTTTCGTCCGCGCACAGGAGGATCGACAAAATTGCGGCTCAAAAAAATTCTTCCATCGGGTAGGTGAATATCTTCACCGCGTTTTAATTGGCCATATAGAGGACCTTCAGGAATTCCAGCAAGCTGTGCGAATGACTTACGAAATTTTCCTGGTTTAGGTCTCTCGAGAATTTCATAACCAAAACTTTTTACTCCATGCTCGAGTTCCCGTACAGTGACAGTTGCAAGAGGGGTCTCTAGAATTGATCCGCTCTCAGAGACTTCTTTGATGACTACTGAATAACCAAGCGCTGTCTGGGTTGTGTTCAATACACACTGGACAAATTCTTTTAGACCTTGCGGTCCGATGAGGGTAAGCGGTGTCAAGGCGCGAGCCTGAAGCGACCTACTGCCAAGAAGACCAGGTAAACCCAAGAGATGATCGCCATGAAGATGTGTAATAAAGATATGTGTGATCGCAGCTAGGCTAACTTTTGAGCGTGCAATTTGTTGTTGTGTTCCTTCTCCACAGTCAAACAACCACACCTCTGATCCCTGATCAAAAGTCAGTGCCGTGCTTGAAACATTGCGCTTCGTTGTCGGCGCACCAGCCCCTGTTCCTAAAAATATAAGTTGCAGTGGAGATTCACACTCCTTTATCTAGTCCTTTGTTTGATGGTACGAAAAAAAGTTGAGCATTGCAATGATTGACTGAAAAGATCTCTTTCCTATGGTTAAAACATCCGTTTTACAGCGGTTAAATGTTTATACCAATAGGAACCTGGACTTACGCGTAAATATCCTACTTTTCCGAGACCTCCTCCCGCTTGGATCATTTGTCCTTCACCAACGTAGATCCCTACATGTTGTCCGACTGCAAAGATGAGTAAATCTCCAGGGAGCATTTCATCCAATGAAACAGGGATCCCTACATATTTTGCCTGGATCTTACTCACTGTAGAGAAATGATACCCGAGTGCATGATGGTATACATACTCGATAAAACTGGAACAGTCAAATCCATATTGTTTAGCATCTTCATGATGACCCCAAATATAAGGGATGCCAAGTTTGCTCTCCGCGACTTTTTTTACGGCGTAGACTTTTTCCTTACGTGAAGCGGACAAAGGTGCGAGTGGATGGATCATCGGGTCTAATGTGATGCCTGGCGGTAAGGAGTCAACACTGTTTACAACGCTTGGGATTGATGAATATTGAATAGGTGGAATTGCCATCTCGTAAGAAGGAATAGCAACGATAGGTTCGACGTTGGACAGAGGGAGAGTCGATGTGGTCGCCTGAATAAAATAGGGATGCGAAACGACATATCCTATGGTACCGTCTGGTAAGCTGACTTTGTACCATGCGGGGCGAATTCGTTCAATGAGAGATAAAGTTGTACCGGCCTGTAAACGTCGGATACGCAAATCATCTGTGAGACGAGGCTGACTGCGTAGATAGACAGAATGACGGACTTGTAAAAGTGTTCCTTGTTGAATATTGGCATACGGAGTTGATGTTTGAGCTAGTGAATTTTGTAACAGTGGAATCGACAACAACAAAGCAGAACCACTAACCACGTGAATCCACTTCATTTTTTGTTTGGGGTGTTTGGCTATTACATAATTGACGATACCAAGAGGAGCGTCGGTATTGGCGATATCCTCACTGTTTTCGCCTAGTTCTGCACCGAATTCTGCAAAGTTGTTGACTTCAATGGGTTGTACGCGGATAGTAAAAATCCCGGTCTGCTCATCGTAGTCTTCGCGCAGTAAGCGAATAAACAACGGCTTTCTCCCCTTGATTTTTGTCTATATATCCGTAGTTTGACCAAACGATTGAGTAAATATGAAGCAAAACTTCTGTGACAGCACTGGGTAAAAAAAGATTGACATCTGGGATGAACTACGATAAACTAAATCAACAAGTTTATAGGAAAAACTCTTATCGAGAGTGGCGGAGGGACTGGCCCGATGAAGCCCGGCAACCGACAGCTTTTGCTGTAGTGGTGCCAATTCCAGCAGGCGATTGTGACCTGAAAGATGAGAGAGGACGTCTGGTTCGTTCAGCCGCTTCTTCTCGAAGGGGTTTTTTGTTTTTTTAAGCGCTATTTTGCGTGGGCCGAGTAGAGGAGGAGTCGAGATTGGACAAACAACAAACGTATCACTTTGAAACACAAGCTGTTCATGCGGGGCAACAGCCTGACCCAGTTACAGGGGCACGCGCAGTACCTATTTATCAAACCTCTTCATATGTTTTTCGCAATGTGGAGCATGCTGCGAATTTATTTGCGCTAAAAGAACCAGGACATATCTATACACGGATTATGAATCCCACAACCGACGTATTTGAACAGCGCATTGCACAGCTTGAAGGTGGAGTTGGTGCACTTGCGGTAGCTTCTGGCCAAGCGGCAATCACTTTTGCAATTTTGAATATTGCGTCTGCAGGGGATGAAATTGTTGCATCTTCTCATCTTTATGGAGGGACTTACAATCTCTTTGCTGTGACTTTGAAACGACTCGGCATTCACGTTCATTTTGTTGACCCTAGTGATTTAGAACAATTTACAAACGCTGTTACAGAAAATACGAAAGCTTTTTACATCGAGACAATTGGCAATCCGCGTATTGATGTGAGTGACATTGCTGCAATTGCAGATTTAGCACACCAACATGGTGTACCACTGATTGTTGATAATACATTTGCAACACCTTATCTGTGCCGACCTTTCGAATTTGGGGCGGATATCATCGTACATTCAGCGACAAAGTTTATTGGGGGACACGGTACATCAATTGGCGGTGTAATTGTTGACAGCGGTCGGTTTAACTGGGATAATGGAAGATTTCCCGGCCTTGTGGAACCAGATGAAAGTTATCACGGCGTCTCTTATGTAAAAGACGTCGGTGCTGGGGCTTATATCGTAAAAGCGCGCGTACAACTTTTGCGCGATCTTGGTGCTGCTGTATCGCCATTTAATAGTTTTTTGTTTTTGCAAGGAGTAGAGACACTCGCATTGCGCATGGAGCGTCATAGTCAAAATGCACTTGAGATTGCTCACTATTTAGAGCAACATGCACATGTTGCGTGGGTTCATTACCCTGGATTAGAACGAAGTCCGTACTTCTCTCTAGCTCAAAAATATCTTCCGCGCGGTCAAGGTGCGATGTTAACTTTTGGAATTCGCGGAGGTGCTGCAGAAGGAGCACGATTTATCGATGCGTTGAAGTTGTTTTCTCATTTAGCGAATGTAGGGGACTCAAAATCGTTGGTCATCCATCCAGCGAGTACTACACATCAACAGCTAACGGAAGCAGAGCAGCGTGCTGCAGGGGTGCAACCAGAAATGGTTCGCTTGTCGATTGGAATTGAGCATGTAGAGGATTTACTTGCAGATTTAGATCAGGCACTTGCAAAATCGATTAAATAAAGGGATGAGCAAGCCTTCATGGATGTATAGCGAGTCTCTTGTAACGTACTTGTGCCATTCATTCCCCACCATTTGGGTTAGGGAATGAATGGCACCTTTTCCTTTTTTATTAAGGAGTTTGTAAGTGCCGTAGACGCCTTTGATCTAACCGAGCGAGTAGCGGAAAAAGTACTGCACAGAGCGCAATGATCAGTGCACTTGTCCACTGCGCAGCATCCCAGTGAAACAAAAAGCGCGGACTATCACCTCGAAGCATTTCAAGTAGAAATCGTTCAATATTATACAATGTCGTTTGCAAGAGAAAGATAAAGCCGCGCGGCCAACGCCGCAACTTAAACAGCAGGAGCAAAGCAAAAATGATCATGTCACCTTGGCCTTCCCATACTTCTGCTGGCCATAAGGGTTGGTCGCCGTAGGTCATTCGTGCGAGCGTGCCCTGTGGAAAGAGCAAACCAAAGTCGCCTCCTGTAGGTGATCCAAATGCATCACCGTTTAACAGATTGGCATCGCGTCCAATGCTCTGACCTAAGATGATCCCTGGGGCAAAAAGATCAGCTAGTTCCCAAAAGTTTAACCGATGTTTATAAACATAGATCCATCCAGCGAGCAGGCTGCCGACAATCCCTCCCTGAATTGACAAGCCACCATGCCAAATTGCGAGAATTTGATCGGGGTGTGAACGATAATAACTCCAATCAAAGAAAAACACTTGCCAAATACGCGAACCAATCAGTCCGCCGATGAATAAAATAGGCCCCAAATTTAAAATGTGATCAATGAGCTCTGATTTGCGTTCGACTTTTGCAAAATATAGGGTGACCCCAAGACCCAGTAAAAATGCAAGTAGAAAGAGTGTGCTGTAGGTTCGCACGGGGAAGCTCCCTATAAAAAACCAATATTGGTGCATATGTACCCTCCCTGATGAATGCCAGTATACCACAAAAGAACTTCGCTAAACGTGGAATTGAAGCGTATATCCAAGAGAACTTCATAATATGTTTTGTTTCCGGTAACGAAAATTTCTTAGCTAGGCCTCGAAAGTTGTGGAATCTGTCCAAAAGAGTATAATGAGTTGGGTATAATCGGTGTAAAATTCTTCGGCTTTGGAGGGATTTATATGACGGATGGGCATTTTGTTGAAGGTCTAGAAGATGTTGTCGCTTTATCTTCTGAGATCTGTTTCATCGATGGGGATGAAGGTCGTCTGGTTTATCGGGGCTACGATATTCACGACCTCGTCAAGGGATCGGCAAGTTTTGAGGAAGTTGTGTATCTTTTGTGGCACGGAGAATTACCGACAAAAGATCAACTGACTGCATTCGATCAGGAACTGCGCGCACAGCGAGCCCTGAGTCCGGAAGTTTTGACAGCGCTTAAAACGCTACCGAAAAACGGGAACACGATGGAAATGTTGCGTACGTTAGTCTCGTTGGCAGGTTTATATGATCCAGACGATCAGGATAATTCTTACGATGGAAGTGTGAAAAAAGCCACAAGGTTGGTTGCTCAAATGAGCACGATGGTTGCAGCGATTGAACGCTATCGCAATGGGCAAGATCCTATCGTGCCAAATGAACAATTGAATCACGCGGCAAACTTTCTCTACATGTTGCTTGGCACAGAACCTGATGAGTATACGGCGCGAGCTTTTGAAATCGCACTCATTCTTCATGCGGATCATGAACTGAATGCGTCTACATTTGCTGCTCGTGTAACAGCGGCGACATTGTCAGATATTTATTCTTCCATCGTCTCAGCGATCGGAGCGCTCAAAGGGCCGTTGCACGGTGGTGCGAATGAACAAGTGATGCTGATGTTAAAAGAAATTGGAGAACCCAGTAAGGCTCCTGAATGGATTAAGAATGCGCTTGCACAAAAACGTCGCATCATGGGATTTGGGCATCGCGTATATCATACAGAAGATCCACGCGCTACACATTTGCGTCAGATGTCTAAAGAAATTGGTGAGCGTAACGGCAATACGACCTATTATGAGATGTCTCGGATTGTTGAACAGGCTGTAAAAGAACAAAAGGGACTTTATCCAAATGTAGATTTTTATTCTGCTTCGACGTATTATATGATGAACATTCCTGTTCATGTTTTCACCCCTGTTTTTGCGGTGAGTCGTATTTCTGGTTGGACAGCACATGTGCTAGAACAGTATCGCAACAATCGGTTAATTCGACCACGTGCAGAGTATGTGGGGATTAAGAAGCGCGCGTATATTCCAATTGCACAACGTTAATCTCCAGAAAGTTACAGACTAGACTCCTTCGTTACGGGCAAAATACTATCACGAAGGAGGTGGTAAGCGTGGCACAAGGACAAAAATCCAACACGCTGCTTGTAAAAAGCGCCAGTCGTGCACTTGATCAATTGAAATACGAGGTGGCTGGGGAACTTGGTATTCAGCCGCCGCAAGATGGGTATTGGGGAACCATGACAACCCGTGATACGGGTTCCATCGGGGGTCATATCACTCGGAAACTCGTTGCATTAGCGGAGCAACAACTCGCTGGTCGCCAGTAACATTGAAGTGACAATTGCACATGGACTGGTTGAAGATGCCCCCGCATTGCGGGGGCGAATTTGTCGTTGCAATGTGCTGTTTATCTGTTGCAAAAGAGGGACTGCAAAACGCAGTCCCTCTTTTGCAACAGATGTATTATGAGTGTTTAATGCACCTGTGTTTGTTCAGAAATTCCGCTAAGCGCTTCTCCTGCCTCATTTACATGAATATCAACAACAGCGAGATCGCCAAGTGCACAAATACCGACGAGTTTGCCATTTTCAACGACGGGTAAGCGACGAATTTGTTCTTTGGACATGAGGCGCGCTGCTTCATGTGCATCTGTTTCTGGGGAAACAGTGACTGGATTTCTTGTCATACAACTAGAAGCGGTTGTGGAGTTGCAGTCCAAATTTTTTGCTATGCACTTTGTGACAATGTCGCGGTCAGTGACAATACCGACGAGTTTGCCGTTTTGCACAACTGGGATGGAACCAACATTTTGGCTTGCCATTTGTTTTGCAACTTCTGTCAGTGAGGTCGATTCACTGCATGTTTGTACGTTTGTCGTCATTAGATCGCGAATCAACATGAAGATAACCCCTTTCTCTGTCGTAAGATCAGAGATAGTGTGTGCTAGTTCAGGCAGATTTACGCGAGAAGCGAGACCAAAATACAGTGCCTATACCATAAAACCCCCAGATACCGGTTAGAACATGCAATCCATTGTCAAGGGGTAAAGGAGGAGTTGTAAACCATTGCGGATAAAAAGTTCCCAAAATCCCCCAAGATATAAGCGTTACACCAGCAAAAAGATTATAGAAACGATGAGCTTTGTAGTGATTTGAACGAGCGATGACAAGTCCACTTAATCCAACTGTAAGATTTGCCCATGTAATGGCTGTAGTGAAATGCAACATATGCCATAAGTTATCGGTAAAAAGGCTACTAACAGCAAGTGTGAGATAAATCCAACCCGTCGCTCGTGCATACGTCTTCTCAGCTGGAAGTGGAGGAGTGGGCGAAGGGGGAGAAGGTGTTTCAGCCATTTCTGCACCATCCGTTCTCGGGGTATTGGACAAGAGTGATTTCCACATCTTTATGCATTGTCACGATGACATATGACTTGTATAAGAGGACATTCTATAAAGGGGGGTGGATGTATGGCAGAAAAAAAAGCACCTTGGCGAGAAACACCGCTTGATCATTGGTCGGCGGAAATTGATCCAAGTATCATGGCGAGTGACATTTGGGTTGACAAAGGCGATCCTGGCGCAGAAAAGGCAGTTACAGAGCAATCTCTCGCTGGAGCGCAAACCAATATGACAGTCGATCGCTTCATGCATCCCCAATATGACGTCGAAGGCAAAGACTGATTGAAATTCGGGATGGGATGAAATAACCCGTCCCGAACTATATATTGCTCTCCTTGACTTCCTCTACTAAAATAGAGTGGATCAGTGGATAAGTTCGCTTGATCTGCAGTGGAATCTAGAGAGGACAATCTAGTGTGGGAAAGCAGCGCATACATTTAGGAGAACTTTTATTTTTAACCTGTATTATCGGGTCTGGGGCAGTCATTATTTTGATGATGGGGCTTGTTGTGATGCAGTTACTCGTGCACGCTTGGCCAGCAATTTGGCGGTTTGGACCTGCTGTGCTATGGACTGCAAAGTGGCAACCAGAGCATCAAATTTTTGGGTTATGGCCCTTTATTTTTGCGACTGTCAGCAGTTCTGCAATTGGGGTTTTCCTTGCTTCTGTCATTGGAACGGCAACGGCTATTATCATTTCGCGCATTAGAATCAGATGGTTGCGAATTTTTTCTTCGGGTTTGGTGCAGTGGCTTGCGTTGATTCCAAGTGTTGTATTTGGGTTATGGGGCATAAAGTTTGTTGCACCTATGCTCTCTTTATTGATCGGAATGCAAAACATAACGAAACGTTCTATGCTTGTAGATGTAGAAGGTCTTTTTTTAACAGGTCTTACGCTAGCTGCCATGTTGCTGCCAACGATTGTAGCGGTGACAAGGGAGACTCTTATTGCTGTACCGCAAAGTCTCATAGAAGGTGCGTTAGCACTTGGGGCAACGGTCAATGAAGCAACGATCAAGGTTGTTCTTCCCTATGCGCGCAGAGGAATTTTTGGAGCCGTATTTCTAGCGCTGGGGCGAGCCTTAGGGGAGACAGTTGCTGTTGTGATGGTGATTGGCAGTCAACCGAAACTTGCGGTAACCTTATTTACAAAAACCGATACCTTAACGAGTCTTCTTGCGACAAAGTGGAATCATATGAGTGGATTTTATAGTCAATCTATTTTATTTGAAGCGGGATTCTTGCTTTTTATCTTAACTTTTATTTTCTATGCGGTAGCACGGATTTATGTTCCTCGATCAATCACTGCCGCGAGGCTGCAATTATGGTAAAACGACAAGGGCTCAGATTGAGTCGAAAGCTGAAAAATGCACTCATTACAACAGCTTTTATTTTGTTTACGGGGCTTAGTTTTCTTGCTTTACTCAGCATTGTTGGTAACGTCCTCTATCATGCAATGCAACCACTGATTACTCATGTTGAGACTTTTCAAATAGAAAGCAACGAGTTGATATTTGCACTGAAGGAGTTAGTGCTTTCACTTTGGCTTGTTTTACTCGCACTTGTAATTTCAACACCATTGGCTCTTTTAACGGCATTGCTTATCACAGAATATCGGGACTGTTGTTTTACTTCACTGATTCGATTGTTTGTAGATGTGCTTGCAGGAATGCCGGGAATCTTAGCAGGATTGGCTGTATATGGTTTGGCACTTTCTCTTTTCCAAATGCCAACCTCAAAAATAGTATTGATTTTGGTGCTCTTTCTTTTTTTAATGCCCAAACTCAGCAAAGGATTTGCCCAGGTATTTAACGAAATTCCTTTTCACTATCGCGAAGCAGCTTATGCAATTGGGGCAAATAAAAAGCAAGTGATTTTCCATATTTTATTGCCGATGACTGTGCGCGCTCTTAGTGCGAGTGTGTTGCTTGGCGCAGCGCGAACTTTAGGTGCAAGTGCTCCTCTATTGCTTTTTGGTGTAGGAGTACACTATTTAGCAGTAGATATCTACGCTTTGGCAGTGCGTGGGAGCGATGGACAAGCTGCCGATTATGCGCTTGTCTTACTCCTTTTGCTTGGCGTAGTTTTTAGTATTGCTGCATGGTTTGATCGAGATGTCATGGAATAAAGGGGGCAGAACATGGGAGAAGCTTTAGCAGCGATTGATTTATCGGCTAGTTTTGGAACACATAAAGTATTACATCATGTCTCCCTGCAGATGCCTGCAAACTGTGTCACAGCGATTATTGGTCCCCCGGGAAGTGGAAAATCGACGTTTATCCGCTGCTTAAATCGCCTGCATGAAACTGTGCCACGCGCGACGATGTCAGGGACAGTTTTGCTTGGCGATGAAGATGTATACCGCATGGATGCAATCACGGCACGTCAAAAAATTGGCATGGTATTTGCTCAGCCCAATCCATTTCCCACGATGTCGATTTTTGAAAATGTGGCGATGGGCATTCAATTGCGAGATGGCAAACGTCAAACTTATTTATCAGAGGAAGTTGAGCGAGCCCTTGTGATTGCAAATTTGTGGTCAGAAGTCAAGGATCGATTAAAAGAATCAAGTTCAAAATTGTCGGCCGGGCAACAGCAGCGCCTTTGTATTGCTCGTGCATTGGCACTTCAACCGGCCGTTTTACTCATGGATGAACCTGCATCTGTATTGGACCCTTTTTCCACCTTGCGGATCGAAGAATTGATTGATGAACTGAAAGATCGTTATACAATCGTTATTGTCACACACAACCTACAGCAGGCAGCGCGTGTGGCGGATCGCACGGCATTTTTTCTCGCTGGAGAAATGATCGAGCAAGGTACGACCACTGAATTGTTTACAACGCCAAACGACAAGCGAACGGAAGATTATGTTACAGGGCGTTTTGGTTGAATATTTGCCTCTTTTTTAGGTGGATTGATTACGGTTTGGGGTTTTCGTTCCCATTGTTTTAAAAGAGGGTACGGATCGAAAGCCCATTCTCTTGTTCCTGTGTCTTTATAAATCCCAAAATGCAAATGTGGAGGAAATTTTCCGGAAGTTCCGGGTTTTCCATATCCGCTGCTTCCCACATAACCTAGAACTTGACCGGGTCGAACGATAACGCCTTGTCGAATTCCACGTGCATATGCGGAGAGATGAGCGTAATAAAAATACGTATTGTCTGCAGCGCGTAATCCGATTCTCCAGCCGCCCAAACGGTTCCAGCCAATCAGTTCAATATATCCATAACATGTGCTCAGCACAGGCGTTCCATAACTTGCAAAGATGTCCGTGCCTTCATGGATGCGACGACCTCCAAAATTACGCCCTTCTCCCCATGTGTCTCGATAGGAATAACTGTAGCGTTTATGAACTGGAAACATACGCTCGTTTAATTGCGTAGTGCCAAAATATTTAAATACGTGACTGAGTGCTAAGATGCGCTCAAC
Source organism: Sulfoacidibacillus thermotolerans (assembly GCF_003144315.1). Taxonomy (GTDB): domain Bacteria; phylum Bacillota; class Bacilli; order Alicyclobacillales; family SLC66; genus Sulfoacidibacillus; species Sulfoacidibacillus thermotolerans. Next base: position 37,409 of record NZ_MPDK01000007.1, read on the forward strand.
GGAGGTTCCGTTTTCAAACTGCTTCCACAATTCGTTGCTTTGATCTTGTTCGGTAGGTCCCCCTTGACGCAACCAAGCTGCAATGGCGGATACGCGATCATAAGGGTTATTCTGGTCCGCTTTGCCATCTTGGTCTCCATCTACTCCACGCCCGTCAAATAAACGAATACGTTTTGCGTTAAGATCATTTTCAACTGGGTTAAATAACCCTTGCCATTCATGTTGCGAAAAGCGATATCCAGAGATAAACATAGGTACACCTTGTGGGCGTGTTACCCCTGCAGGAGGTTTTGTCGTAGCGCCATATACATCGAGTCCGGCAAGAAGTGACCAATGCACCCCATATTTGGCTTCTGCTCGTGTATACCAAAGAGGGATTGCTGATTTGGCTTGTGAGGATACGACCTCTGCATGTACATCGCCAGGGGTCGAGATCAGGATAAGTAAGAGACCTGCGAGCACCCATAGCCATATTTTTGGATCGTTTCGTTGTGATGTCTGTCGCTTACTTTTGATCAAGCGCTGTCACCCACTTTCAAGTCATTCGATCGATGTAAGTGAATATGATTCTGAACCAGTACGACCTTACAAGAAGATCGCGCATATCTAGTTTGCAAAGGGGACGTACATTTCAGCCATCCAAGTTTTACTGAATAAATGAATGAAATTGGTAAAATGATGTAGGCGATTGAGTGGGTGTTTTTGCATAGAGAGTGTTTTGCAGAGGGTACACTATTGCTTGGATTTACATTTAAAAGTTCGGAGGGGGATTTTTCCATGCAACAGCAAATTCAGCAACAGTTGCAACGAGTGAATCAAATGTGCTCGCAAGCGGTTTCGTTGTCACAACAAATCGCAAATGAGGTTCAACAATTGCAACAAAATTTCTCAAGTTATGCATATGGGTATCAGCCTTCTTATAGCTCTGTCGGCTCATACCAACCTTCTTATGCACAAGGGACTTCAGGTGGGCAATATTCATCAATCAATCAAGTCATGAGTGCCGATCGTCAAGCGATGCAAGACGAATATTCGCCTAGTTATCGCAATTACAATGTGCAAAATCCGAGTTATGCGGCCTCGCAGAGTGTGAATTATTCTAGTCAAGTCAACCCGAGCGCACTACAATCTGTGATGAATGCAGATCGCCTCTCACCGAGCACGGGTCTTGGCAGTGCTCAACAAAGCAATGCCCAGCAAGGTAGCAATTATGCAAACGCAGCGAATTATGGATCCTCCTATAACAATCAAATGGATGGATCTTATCAAACAATCAGTTCTGTCATGCAGGCTGATCGGCAATCATCTATGATGTAAAAAGTAAATGAATTTTTGCGGCAGATAGAAAGGTTCATTCGTCTATCTGCCGTTTTTATGTCTAAAATAAGTTCTTTCCCTTCCACTACAGATGCAGGATTTGAAATTCGTAGTATGATAAGTGACGTAACTTCATCTAATTGCATTGGAACTATAGGTTGATCTGGGGAAGGGAAGAGATGGATTGATGAGTCAGTTTCAAGTGAAATTATTGCGCTATACAGATCCAGATCGTCGCTCACTTGCACATGCTGCGGCTGTCTACCTAGGGAAAGAAGACGTAGACAATGTGAAGCGACCTTTAAGTATTATACGTAAAGGCGATACTTTGGCCATTTTTCGAGGTGAATCCGCACGCTTTGAATTTTATACCTCTAAAGTTGTTTATGACCATCTTATTACGTATACGACGTTGAACATGCGTGCTTGTGGAGGTTTGCGAGCGAATGAAGCAACCGTGTTTATTCCACCAGGCGAGGATTCAGATCCCATCTATCAACAGTTGGGAGAAGCACATTTGAGCGCTTATCGACAACTTGTACATGGCCTTGATCCACAGACAGAAGACCCGATTGCAAAAAAACGACTACAGGCAGCTCGTTATATTGCCCCTGTGTCAGTACAACTTCATTATGTTCTTGATGTCAACTTTGCGACATTGATCGAAGCGATGTTTCCACAACGTATCTGGAGTCCTGGGGCACAATACGATACTCGCAAGGTAGTGCAAGAAATGTTTCGACTCGTTCATGAACAAGACCCAGAACTATGGGATCTTGTGTATGAATATTATGGTCCAGAAGCGTATGCCTGGAAGAGGTTGCGCAGCAAATTAAAACGCGAACGCCCTGAATTATTCGACCAAATTATGAAGGAATTTGGTGGTGTTCGTTCGATGTGGGATTGATTGTGGCCAGTGTACGAGTAACTCGTGAACAAGCCATTCAGATGCACGACAACAACAGTACACGGATACAATAAATCATGTGAACGCTTGGTGTAAAAGCAATCGGCTTGCGCAAATTGAGAAATTTGGAGGTTGCAAATTACATCTTGTGGTCTTATACTAACACTCGTACCTCTTACAGAGAGTGAAGTAGTCACATTATAGGAACCAGCATCCTCTTAAAGGGTTAGGACCTCACAGGACTAACTTTCCCCCGTGGTGGATGGCGGAGGTCCCGCCATGCTTGGGAGGGCATGGGATTTTCATGATAAAGGGGGATGTTTTGGTATGGATACAGCTGGACGTCATGTAATTGCAGAACTATGGGGTTGCAAAGCCGATACATTGAATGATCTTCAAGGCATTGAACGAGGGATGGTTACTGCGGCGCTTGAGTCTGGCGCAGAAGTGCGTGAAGTCGCTTTTCATAAATTTGCTCCACAAGGTGTAAGTGGCGTAGTCATTATATCCGAATCACATTTGACGATTCATAGTTTTCCCGAGCATGGATATGCAAGCATCGATGTTTATACATGTGGGGATCGCATCGATCCAAATGTTGCGTGTGATTTCATTACCAAGGCATTAGGAGCAACACGTCGAGAATCTGTAGAATTGCCGCGCGGAGTAGGGCCGATTGCGGTGGGTCAGCAAAAAATTGAAGTGTTAAGCTAGTTGAAGCGCTTGTTCGCTTTGCTAGATAAAATTTGAGCGAGAAGAAAAGAGCGGTAGCAGAATGCTTCGCTCTTTTTGTGTTGTCCGCCAAGCCGGGCGGATTTTGAGTATATAGTTAGAGACATCGAGTTTTGCGGTTAGATATGCCTCGCGCTTGTCATGTGTGAACGGACTGACACAGATCGTACAGCGAGGGGTTTCCCGTTGCCTGCGTCGACGATCACAAGATGACGGACTTCTGAGTTTTCGACAAGTACGAGATAGACGAGGTTGTGGCGAACCGCATGTAGGCTAACATCTTTGCATTCTGTGCCAGGGAAGCGTTCGAGTGCGGCCTTTTTCGCTACGTCTGCAGATATTTTGGCGTAGGGAGAAAGTACTTGGCTATATGCTTCGCGCCCAGCTTTTGCTGCTTTTATGACGGTTTCTTGGTTGACCTGCACACTGCTTTCGATGCGGACGGGTTCGGGTCTGCCAGGTGGTGTTGACGGTCGCATTTCACTCGCGTGTGAGGGAGCGGCGAAGAGCACAAAGAGAGCGGTGCTAAGAAAGGTCATTTGAAAAATGTTTCGCGTGCGGGGAACGCTGAACTTCAGTGTCATAACAATGGTCTCCCTTCTCTGACTTTGCGCTGGGTTGACACCTGTTTAGAATGTCCATTCCTACGCAGACTATGTAGAACAGAGGGGAGTTCAGACTAAAAATAAATCGTACTAATTACTATTTACAAAAGGAGGTTGATTGAGTATGATAGATAGCGTAATCATTTTAATCTAGAGGGGAGTGATCACGATGGATATTAATTTGTGGAATCCATCGGGACATTTGTCTGTTCTGGCTATTCTCATTACAGCATTGCTTTTAGGAATGGTACATGGCATAACGCCTGATGAGCATACGTGGCCGATCACATTTAGCTACTCTGTAGGCAGTTATTCGAGTCGTGGAGGACGCAAGATGGGATTTTTATTTTCACTTGCGTTTACTTTTCAGCGGGCACTTGCATCAGAACTCGCTTTTCTTGCATTGTCGCAATTTGAATTCGCGAATCGCTGGGGTTATGAGGTTTATTTTGTGGTAGGAATTGTAATGTGGTTATCAGGTTTATATATACTGAATCGCGGGACTGCATGGCATTTGTTTGATTTTGGACATCGTCATGCACACGCTCAGACTGCAGAACCTGCGCAAGAACCACGGCCTTTGCCGCGTTATATGCCTCTTGTACATGGCTTTATTGCCGGATGGGGAGTGGGTGCTTTTGCAGTCATCATTTATACAGTGTTAGCTCCACAAATGCCAACGGTATGGGTCGGCTGGGTTCCAGGTGCGCTTTTTGGACTGGGCACAATGCTTATGCAAGTCGTTCTTGGCGGATTATTTGGTGCCTGGATGAGCCGGAGGCACTTACCTGAATCAGTTCGTGTATATGTTGCAAGGAAGATGAGTGGTAGAACGTTAGCAGGTGGAGGCATTGGCTTTATCATCGTTGCCTTGTTAGGCATCTTATTTCCGACTGTCATCAGCAACCTTGCAGTTGTAACGCCATTACACATTCATAATTTGCACAACCTGGGTGTTGGCTTCTTTTTAGCGGTCATCTTACTTTTCTCTGTAGCAACATGGGCATTTTGGAAAAGTGTGCGCGAAGGTGCGCATTTGAGTGAGCGGCAAATTGCAAAAAGCCATGCATAAACTTTGTTGCTTACTTCGCGCACAAGCGGAGGAGGCATGGGTTGTAGGGAATTACGTGTATCCTCCAGCGCTCTTGATGATGTGAACGACGCGATCGACTAAATTTTCGGGGGCTACGACAGTGAGTCCCCAGTTGTAGCCTGTTACGATTCCAAAACCATCTGCCATCCCACTTGAAACTGGATCTGCAGCTTTTGCTATTCTTTGATTAAGCGATGTACTTCTCGTATTGCCTGTAAGGATCGCAAGGCTTGGGATGTCACCTGAAAGAGGATTGCGGATTTCTTCTCCTTCAAATGGTCCTTCAGTGATTTCATTAATTGCAACATCGCGAATACCTAGTGAGTGGATTTTTTTGGCTGCGCCCTCAGCTTCTTCACGCGATCGAAAAGACGATAAGACTGCGCGTGTATTTTTGGGGAGTGTTGTCATCTGGGACATCCTCTCTTATAGACTTGAGATGAAGTAAAGCTTCTCCTTCTTTGTGTACAAGCATGCATGGAAGACTTAGGGGTTGTAATTTAATTGTGAACCGTGTATACTACAACTTGTTTGAACAAGTCGGGACCGTAGCTCAATGGGAGAGCACTGCGCTGGCAGCGCAGGGGTTGTGGGTTCGAGTCCCATCGGTTCCACCATGAATTGGAACTGTGGTGTAGAGGCCTAACATGCCTGCCTGTCACGCAGGAGATCGCGGGTTCGAATCCCGTCAGTTCCGCCATAGATGCGCGGTAGCTTCTTCTAGATTCGGTTGAAGCTGCCGCGCTGTTTTCTATTCATGCTAAGGGTTCTCTCTATAGCACTTGTTATTTTAGGAGAGATTCGGATACGATATACGCAATCATACAAAAAGAGAAGTAAAAATTACAAAGATGGTGAGGTTGATTTTGATGCACCATATTTTGGTAGTAGATGATGAAGAGCCGATTGCTGATATTTTACGTTTCCAATTAGAAAAGGCAGGATATCGCGTGTCTGTGGCACAAGATGGTGAAGAGGCAGTTCGATTTTTGGAAAACCCAGCGCATGGAGTGGAACTTGTTCTGCTGGATCTGATGCTCCCCAAAAAGGATGGATTTGAAGTTTGTAAAGAAGTCAGGCAATTTTCGAGCGTTCCGATCATTATGTTAACTGCTCGCGATGCAGAATTAGATAAAGTACTCGGGTTAGAGCTTGGTGCAGATGACTATGTGACGAAGCCGTTTAGTGCACGTGAATTATTGGCCAGAGTTAAAGCGAATTTGCGGCGCCAAATCGTGTTACATGATGATGGGGATCTCGGTCGCAAAGAGCAACTCCAATATGGGGGGCTTATTATTGATCCAAAGACAATGCAAGTATTTCGAGATGGAATAGAAATTGTACTGACCCATCGAGAATTTGAACTTTTATTATATATGGCGCGACATCCTGGTGTAGTATACTCTCGCGAGCAATTATTGCAGGACGTTTGGGGATATGATTACCTTGGTGATGAACGCACAGTAGATGTTACCATTCGCCGGTTGAGAGAAAAACTAGAAGAAGATCCAAGTAATCCTGTTTATATATTGACGCGTCGCGGAGCGGGATACCTTTTTCGACGCAGTTAGGTGCAAAAAATCATGTGGCACAGTGTTCGGATCAAACTTACCATCGTCTATCTTTTGCTTATTTTATTTGCGATGGAGCTCATTGGCGCATATTTTATTCAGTCTTTGAATCGCTATTTCGTGAATAATTACATTAAGACCATCACGCATGAGGCACAACTTTTGGCGAATGTGGTCGGTCTTCCGTCTGCCTCTACAACTGGACAAACTATGCGCAACTTACGAAGTGTCTTACAGCCAGTCTCAGAAATCTCAGGTGCAACAGTATATGTATTAGATAAAGACGGGATTGTCATAGGTACTTCAGGAAATCCATATATCACCGGACAAAAACGGGTGGATCCAGAAGTAACGGGGGCTTTGCTAGGCTTAAAAACAGAAGAAATTGCCGTTAATCCACAAAATGGTCAACGCTATCTCTATTTGGCGGTCCCAATCCGAAATCATAGTGGAATTCGAGGAGCAGTCGAATTAGTCGCTCCGATGAATTCGATTTACCGCTCTATCTCCCGGGTAATTATTATTTTTGCGACAGGTACTCTTTTAGCTTTAGGCTTAACTGCATTATTAGCTGGAATTATTGCACGTACGATTACTGGTCCCATTACAGCGATCACAAGAACAGCAAGAGCGTTAGCGGGAGGGGACTTTAATCAGGTCGTAACAATTTATTCGAATGACGAAATCGGAGAATTAGGGACGACTTTTAATATGCTGACTCGTCGCTTAAAGCAATCAATGCGCAGCACAGAACAAGAGAAGCGCCGCTTACAGGCGGTTATGTCTACTATGAGTGATGGTGTGATTGCGATGAATGGGAGGGGTGATATCGTTCTTATTAATCCAGCTGCACAGAAATTTCTAAATCTTGACTCCTCGGTGATTGGCACTCATTTAACAAAGTTATTACCAGGCGTTTTTACAGAGGAGTCGCAACAATTAGTGGAGGTGAATGGACGGTTTCTGGCAGTCTCTATCATGGCCCTCTATCCAAGCATTGGTGGATTGTCTAAAGTGACAGAGAATCTTGAGGGGGAGGGGGAAGAAACGAGTGGCCGAGTTTTGGTCATGCGCGATGTCACAGAAGAGACGATTCTCGAAGCATCGCGCAAGCGGTTTGTGGCCGATGTTTCTCATGAGTTGCGTACTCCCTTAACAACGATTAAAAGTTACGAAGAAGCTCTGCTTGAGGGTGCAGTAGAAGACGTGGTTTTGGCGAAAAATTTCCTCGGTGTGATGAGTCGAGAAACCGATCGCATGATTCGCCTGATTCGCGATTTGCTTCAGTTGTCACGCTTTGATTCAGGCTATGAGGTTTTACGTCGGGAGATTGTTTCAACAGATGAATTAGTCAATCGCTTGGCAGAACGATTTGCTTTGATTGTCTATGAGGCGGAATTAAAATTTTTTACAGAAATTCTTGAAACTGCTTGGGTGCAGGTAGATCGTGATCGGATAGATCAAGTGCTAGACAATATTGTATCCAATTCTCTCAAGTATACACCGAAACACGGATCGATTTCGGTGCGGGCCGAACTCGATAACTCTGGTGAGAAAGTTGTTTTCATTTTGAAAGATACTGGGGTAGGAATACCGGCAAAGGAATTGCCGCATATCTTTGATCGTTTTTATCGCGTAGATAAGGCGCGCTCTCGACAATTAGGTGGTACTGGACTCGGCTTATCTATTGCTCGGGAAATTATTCAGGCTCATGATGGAGAAATTGAAGTTAAGAGTGAAGTCGGAAAGGGGACCACAGTGATTATTACACTTCCCAAATACGAGGGGGAAACTCCATGAGAATCCTTGCCAAGAATGTATTGGAAAGTGCAAAGACTATACTTCTGATCCTGTTAGTTCTATGTAGTATTGTGCTCTCAGGTATAGTCTGGACAGGTACACCAACAGAAATGACTGTAGGTCGGTCGCATTTTTTTTCAAGTCCATTGTATGGCCGCGAACGTTTGGTGAGCGATTTTGTTAAACCACAGGCAATTTGGGTTTGGACAAAAGACAACGAATTATTTCGGTTGAGTGGTGAAAGTGCAACGGCTCAAGGGATTTTTCAGTCATTACAAGGTGCTCACATGCGCTATGCACATCTCATAACAAACAAACGTTTCACAGTCCCTCCTATGGGTCCTTATATAGCGTTAGATTTTGGTCATTTATTAGCAGACGGATCACTTTGGTCTTATGCTTTTCCCACACTTCATACGAATGAAAACTGGTCTGTACAAGGGTGGGTTTACTTAGTTCCCGAAGTTTCATCGGAAGATTGGTCAGTCTATTTTCAAACCTCTCAAGGGATAGATCATTTGCTCCTATCAGGGGTAGCAAACACGTTGCGGTCAGCCCTTATTCCCAATGATCAATATGTACCTTATGCACAATTAGCGTACGACCATAAGTTATTCAATCTTCCCTATGATGCACTTTCTATGCGTTCACAAACATGGATTCTTGAAGATCCATCACCGATGCCGATTGTCAATTCATTCTTCCGAGATCCATCACTTATTCAAACTGTACAGGTGAATCGGGGGATGACTGTTTATACCGACGGTATGCATGTAGTACAACTATCACGGGAATTACTCGGTTTTAAATTGAATTATTGTGCTCCACAAGTACCATTGGCCCATTATGGAGAAACAATGGAAAATGCACTTACTACAGCAGTCCCCTTTCTCGATAGTCATGGCGGTTTTGTTGGGAATGAGGTGCTTGAACGAGTAAGTTCAGGAAAAAAACTTGACCCTGTCGCTCTTTCCTTTCGTGATGAAGTGGAAGGCTGGCCTCTTTACAGTCAATTGAACCAGATTCAAGTTCAACTGATCAATGGCAGTGTAAGCCATGTGACTCGCCTCCTATCCTATTTACAATCAGAAGTAGCACAACAACGAGTGACGATTCTTTCAGGGTCACAATTATTGCAAATCTTACAGACCATGCATCTCCATCAAATTCATTCCATCACTTTAGGATATGGCACGGAATTGCAAACCTTAAATGAAGTACAAGTGGTTCCTGTATATCAAATAAAGATGAGCCGACACACACTTTATCTAAATGCACAGACAGGTCAACCGTTCCAGGGAATGGGGATGTGACATATGGATTTTGGAAAGGTGAAGACACTTCTGATTGTTGTTTTTTTGATTTTAAACATGTTTCTCTTTGGACAGTGGTGGACACTTCAAACATCAGTTGGTATGTATCAAGAACCGTATGCCGATGAATTGGCAAATGTCACGAGGTCTTTAGCGGAACATCATGTAAGACTTCAAGCAATTGTTCCCAATATACAGCCGACACTTTCTATTCTCTCCGTTACACCACCTCGCGATCCGTTCGCAATCATTGCAGCGAAAGCACTTCAGGTGTCAGTAAATCAGGTGCGGGCGCGTGGAAAGAGTGGACAGAGGGTCCATCTTCCACAGGCAACATTTATGCAGACCTCACCAACGACGATGCAACTTTATTTATCCCCTTATGCACAGCCAGTCCTTCAATCTCGGCTCCCCATCGTCGATCAAATTAAAAGGTGGGTGAGCTTGCGTGCATACCATTTTAATGAATATAAATTTATCGGCTGGCATTCGTTGAATCAAGGTACACAAGCGGTCTTTCAGGAACAATTTCAGGGGAATCCTCTTATTTTGGCCCAACTACTCGTCGATATTAAATACGGGCATATCATAGGGTATACACAAACTTATTTAAATATAAAGGGAGTCATAGATCCTCGTCCGGTAATTAGTGCTGCGAATGCGCTTCTGTCAGTTTCGCTTTTCATGGACAAGGCACATATAAACGAGGATAATACGATTCGAGATGTTTTACTTGGTTATAGTACACAAGTGCAAGTGCACGATATAGGATACTTAACACCAGTCTGGTGGATAGAGACGGATTTAGGGGACTTTGTAGTCAATGCATTTACGGGCGAAGTAGGAGTGGAGAATGATTGAATTCACGAGAATTACAATTTAGTGTGTTAGCAAGTGGAAGTACAGGGAATGCAGTTTATGTGCAAGCTGGAGATACAAAGATTTTGATCGATGCAGGCATTGGAATTCGCCAATTGCAGGCCTCCTGTAGTGAAATTGGGGTCGATCTGACAACACTTGATGCGGTTCTTGTAACTCATGAACATAGTGATCATGTGAGAGGGCTTGCTTCCTTGCTACGTAAGGTATCTGTTCCAATTTATACCTCACAAGGGACATGGAGTAAGATCGCATCGTTTTGGCGAGAAGAAGAACAAGTGATGGCGCGAATGGTTCGAGCGAATGTTGCATTTTCACTGGGGGAATTAGTACTCGAACCATTTTCTCTCTCGCATGATGCAGAAGAGCCGCTTGGGTTTTGTGTCTATGGAAATGGGAGAAAATTTGTGTTAGCAACAGATCTCGGATACGCCAGCGATCATGTGAAAGCGTTAGCTTATGGAGCGGATGTTTATGTTTTGGAGGCGAATCACGATGTGGAGTTATTGCGTGCTGGACCGTATCCTTGGCATCTTAAACGCCGTATTTTAGGTGACAAAGGACATCTATCGAACGATAGTGCAAGTGATTTTTTACGGGATGTATTGACAGATGATGCGAGGTCAGTTTTTTTGGCTCACTTAAGTCAGGAAAATAACCGCCCAGAACTTGCACATCGTACGGTTCAAAAGGCAATTGCTGATCTGCCTGTTGTAGCGAATGGAGGCCTTGAGCTAAATTTAACCTATCCAGATCGTCCAACTCCACTTCTTAAGGTATCTGAAGCAAATCGAATTTCTCAGTTTAAAATTAAATCTCAATGAGTATTACTTGTTTGTTTTGGATAATATGTGACAATGGGAAGTTAAGGTTATGTGACATCCATGATAAATGGATTGAGTTGAATTATAGTTAATGGTTATAATTTGTCTCAGTCGGGGTAATGACACCATTTAGCAGAATGAGGAGGAGCCGAAATGGGATTTTATGATGATGGCCAATTTCGCAGTGCGAAAAATCGCGGGCCAGGTTCAAGCTCACTACTAAGGTGGATCGCCGTGGTGGTTGTCTCTGCCGTGATCGGATCTGCGACAACACTTGCAGCGGTACCGATGATGATTCAGGCAAATGTCATTCAAGCACCTGCTGTTTCAAATCCAAATCTTGAAAATATGAGTTATCACAATTTGCAGCCAGTTTCTGTTCAGATTAATGATGCAATTGTACAAGCAGTAAAAAAGGTTCGTCCTTCCGTTGTAGGGGTTGTAAACTATCAAATGTTGCCAAATGGAGGGGTCGGTACCTACACCTTGCAAGAAGAGGGTGTAGGTTCAGGAGTTATTTTTAGTCCCAAAGGATATATTGTGACGAACTATCATGTCGTCCAGGGCGCCTCGAAGGTTGAGGTAGTCATTCTAAAAAAATATCATGTGTATGCTAAAGTGGTTGGCTATGATCCATACACAGATCTTGCCGTGCTAAAAGTGCCTTCTACGTATATTCAGCCACAAGACGTTGCGCAATTTGGAAATTCAGCGACGCTTCAGGCGGGGGAACCTGCGATTGCAATCGGCAATCCTGCTGGTCTTGATTTTGCCGATTCGGTGACGACCGGCGTGATTAGTGCCACTCAACGCACGATGCCAGTAATCGATGAGGCAACAGGTAACGTAATTGGTGAACAGACAGAATTGCAAACAGATGCAGCCATTAATCCTGGGAATAGTGGGGGCCCTTTGTGTAATATCTTGGGACAAGTAATTGGGATTAACAATTCTAAAATTGTAGCCCATGGGTTTGAAGGAATGGGTTTTGCGATTCCAATTAATGAGGTACGTACGATCATTGATCAAATTCTCACAACAGGTCATGCGATTCATGCAGCGATTGGCGTGGAAGGAGAATCTTTATCTGCTGTTCCAGCAGAATACCAACCGAATGTTCCTGTAGATTATGGAGTTTGGATTGTGAAAGTAGTGAGTCCAGAAGCAAAAGCGGGTGGACTTCAGCATGGCGATGTGATCGTAGCCGTAGATAGTCATAAAGTTACAGGGATCACATCTTTGCGCTCAATCCTATGGAAATATTATCGACCTGGACAGAACGTGACGATTACAGTGTATCGCGATCAACAGAAACTAAATCTCACAGTGAAACTCGGAGAGTTACCACCTCCCACAAATCCATCTTCAAGTAGCTCTCAAAATCCAGGCATGCAAGGTTCACCTGGTGGTAGCAGTATCAATCCATTTGACCCATTTGGAGCTGGAAATTGATCGAGGAGATTCAATGTGCAGATCACAGTTATTGCAGTAGGGAAATTAAAAGAAAAATACTGGAAAGAAGCGCAGGCGGAGTATCTCAAAAGGTTACTCCCCTACGCTTCTTTATCTGTGCTTGAAGTCGAGGATGAAGCGGACGAAGGGGATCCTGCTCGTATAAAAAAACAAGAAGGAGCACGGATAACAGCTAAACTGAAAGAACGCGATTTTGTCATTGCACTTGAGATTCAAGGAGTATCCTGCACATCTTTGCAATTTGCTAAAAAGTTACAAGAAAGTTTTGCGCAAGGATTTAGTCGGTATGTGTTTGTGATCGGTGGTTCTCAGGGTTTGGATGATGCGATCGTCCAGCGTTCTCATTGGCGGTTTTCAATGTCTCCTCTTACTTTTCCTCACCAAATGGCAAGAATCATCTTGCTTGAACAATTGTATCGCGGATTTCGAATTGTGACAGGTGCGCCGTATCACAAGTAAAGATGGTATGATAAGGGTGTATTCTACGAGGAAGGGTGAATGTGGATGAATCAGGATGAGCTCATTCAACAATTTCGGTCTTATCTGAAGAAAATGACGGATTATCAAAGTGCAATTGCCCTTCTCGAATGGGATGCACGCACGCATATGCCTAAAAAAGGGATTCAAGGTCGCTCTCAAGCGATCGCAACACTATCTGGTGAAGTGTTTCGTATGAGTGTGTCAGATCAAATGGAAAGATTTATCGAGCCATTGAGTGTACATGTTGATTCATTAGATCAAGTTACTCGGCGTTTGGTAGAGGAAACAAAAAAGACGTATGACCGGAGCAAAAAAATTCCACCTGAACGCTACGAAAAGTTTGTTGCACTCACTTCAGAAGCTGAATCGATTTGGGCTGATGCACGAGAGCAAAATGACTTTTCGATGTTTGCTCCCTATCTTGAGAAGATTGTTGAGATGACCAGAGAATTTGTCGATTATTGGGGATATCAGGAACATCCATACAACACATTGCTTGATCAATACGAGGAAGGAATGACGGTGTCCGTTCTTGATGAACTTTTTGCAGGTCTGCGTAAAGATACCGTCGCATTATTAAATCAAATAGAAACGAAACCGATCCCGAATACGGCAATTTTAGAGCGTTATTATGATCCAGAGAAGCAAAAAGCGTTTAGTGAATTTATATTGCGGGAGATGGGATATGATTTTGATGCGGGTGCTCTTGACGAAACAGCTCATCCTTTTGCGACTGGAATTGCAGCTGGTGATGTAAGAGTCACAACGCACTACTATCCACACTTTTTCAATGCTGCCATTTTTGGATCGATTCATGAGGGTGGGCATGCTCTTTACGAGCAAGGAATCTCCGTTGAATTAATTGGAACGCCACTACATACAGGCACTTCGATGGGGATTCATGAATCACAATCGCGATTTTGGGAGAACATTATTGGTAGAAGTTATGAATTTTGGCAGTGTTATTATGGAGATTTACAAAAGTACTTTCCCGAAGCGTTAAGCGATGTGACGCTTGATCAATTTTATGCTGCCATCAATACCGTACGCTCTTCACTGATTCGTATTGAAGCTGATGAAGTGACGTATAATCTGCATATTATGCTGCGTTATGAACTGGAAAAGCGGCTCATTGCAGGGGAATTAGCTGTGAAAGATCTACCGGAAATTTGGCGTGAATCTATGAAGACGAATCTTGGGATTGTCCCGTCAACAGACGCTGAAGGGGTATTGCAGGATGTACACTGGTCAGGTGGAATGTTTGGCTATTTCCCCTCGTATGCACTTGGCAATATTTACGCTGCGCAATTTACTCGCGCATTAGAACGCGATTTACCGGATTTTAGGGATCGTATTCGCCATGGTCGACTCCATGAGATTCGTCAATGGCTAGGGCAAAACATACATCAATATGGAGCGCTATTAAAACCAGCTGAGATCCTTAGACAAGCAACTGGAGAAACGATTGATGCACAGCCGCTAGTTGCTTATTTTAAGCAGAAATTTTCACAACTGTATCATTTATAATCTTTGGAAATTGGTGCGGAGGACCGATCAGTTCAGGTCCTCTTTTTCGTACAATTTATGAGTAGACCGATGGAGGTTAAGGAAGGACAGAAGCGAAAACTTCGGCGATTACTTGGTGCCCCCGTGCGTTCGGGTGGATTGGGAAGGTGACTCCCTGTCGTCCGGGTTTTCCAGCTATGCCACCTGAATAGCCTTCTATTAGTATGGGTTGTTTACCTGAAAAAGCAGAGTAGATGGGTGCGATGAGAGCACCTACTGCGTGTGCACTTGGAATGACAACAAGATCGTTATAGAGACGAACAACCGTTTCTGCAAGATCCGTTGCTGGATATGGGTTATAAATTGTTCCAACCGCTATGGGGGTTGTCGTGCGCTTCTTCATCTCAATAAGAGTTTTCATGTATTCAAATTTACTACTAGTAAGGGCTAGCTCAATTTCTTTTTCATTTTGAGATAATAGAATAGGTAAATCATCGATGAGGTCATCCCCCCCAATTAGTAGACAAATCGAAGCAGCATCCACAAGGCTTTCTGCAAATGCTTCATTATAAATCAATGCACTTTGTAGGGCAAACGTAGTCATCCCGGATTGTCCTAGGTTAAAAAAAGGTAACGCGACAGATTTCCTTTTTTGCGCTAATAAAGTTGCTAATTGTGGAACAAAACCGTGCCCAAGAGGGGCTCCGTACCCTGCGACGATGGAATCTCCGTATGCTGTTAAATGCTTCATGAGAATCGATCCTTTACTATAGAAGTTATACATTACCTTATTCTTGGAAATACAAAAATGGCAAGGCAATTGTCGAGTATCAGTTATAACAGATAAGGCTTTGCGAAAGTTACAAGAAAATCGTAATTCGCCCGCACGTGCTGAGTCCTCGTTTCATATGGTGTACGGTAGTCTTACTGGCGACTTTGTAGGAGCGGAGGATCAGACATGCCAAAAAATATGAAGCATGCGCAGGGACAAAAACGTCAACCTAAGTTGCGTAAAGCAGCACAGACAGCAGACAAAGCGAAAGCAGCGGCTAGCCCATCGGTTGCACAGGAGACAAGCGTCCAATCCCCGGCAATGACTTCACAAGCTGATGCATCGACAGGATCACTCGATACATTAAAAGAAAATATCAAGCGGATTGATAAGCATAATCTCTTTGATGCACTGAAGCGCGTAAAAGATATGAAACCTGAACAATGGCGGGACCCCAATGTGGTTCGAGAACTCACGCAAAATTTAGCGCAAGATATTGGAGTGAAAGTTGATCCAAAACGCATTGACGCATTTATGAATGCTTATACAGATGTAACGAAAAATGCAGATGACAAGGGGCCCACTGTTTCGGTTGAAGAAATAGCGAAGAAATATGGGGGCAGTCACGTAGATGAAAAGACGATCAAGGAGATCAAAAAGTTTGTCAAATAGAGTACGGAGCCACTCCTCATTTGCTGGAGTGGCTTCTTCAATAGGTCAGATGTTGAAATCGGTAAAGAGGCAACAAAAAATCGGTAGGCCCATTTATATGGGCCTACCGCCTGGCGGCATACCATAAGGAGGTCCCATTGCCGAATGTGGAGATACGGGCGTATTGTATGGTGTTGTTGCGGGTGGCAGAGCAGGTACTTCTGCCTCATGAGACGGGGGAGTGCTATGTTCTGCGGATTTGGTAGCGCTAGTAGATTCACTATTGCCGCCCAGTTTTTTAAATACAGAGTTGCCTAGTGGTGAATTCATCAGCGCCATCAAAATACTCGTGAGATCTGCTGTACTCAAATTTTTCCCCTTTGATTCGGCGAGCTTTTTTAAAACTCCAGATTCTTGTAAAGAATTTGCAGTAATAAATAGTGTATCCAATAAGTTATCTGCTTGCTGTACGTATTTTGCGACTTGTTTTGACCACCCGCGCAATGTGGAAATGGTATTCATCGATTCTTGGAAATTCTTTGGCGATAACATGTTTCCTAGTCCATTGCCAAGAGCGTCGGTTGGGGTATTTTTTGTGTCAGGTAACGATCCTGGTCTTTTTTTATTTTTATTTCCACTTTTTGCAGGAACGCCAGCTCGTTTTGGGCTCACTTTTTGTTGTCTACTCCCACGCGGCGGTTGTGGACTCTGCGTTTTCATAAGTTGTAACTCGCGTGTTAGTAAGGCTCGTTCCCGTGCATAAAATGGTGTAGTTGGATCTAGGCGTTGCAACTGATCTTGCAAGTGTCGCACACGCTGTTCGTTGGTTTCTCTTTTGCCGTCACTTGTTCGCGCCATGAGAAACCCACCCCCATTATTTGTGACATTCTGTCACATCATATGAAGGTGGGAAAGGGTTTGTGAAGACTATTCCAGATGGTCAAAGAAAGTCCTTAGTCTATCAGCTGCAATCTCAAGATTTGTAAGAGACGTAGCATACGAAATACGGAAATTATTGGGCGCTCCAAATCCAGTTCCTGGTACAACCGATAGATGCGCATCGGTGAGTAAGTATTCACATAATTGATCTACGGATTCAATGACATGTTTCTCACCGTTTGGACGAGTCAATTTGCGGCCAATCACGCCACTTGCTTTAGGGAAAACATAAAATGCACCTTCAGGTTTCACACATTCAATTCCTTCTAAACGTGAGAGGGCTGAAACGATAAAATCGCGTCGTTTTCGATACTCTGTCACAGTGCTTCGATCAAATGTACCGAGCGCACCCAGTGCTGCTTTTTGTGAAATCGAAGAGGGATTCGCTGTTGTATGTGATTGAAAGCTTGACATGGCCTGAATGAGGTGTTCAGGTGCAGCGACATACCCTACTCGCCATCCCGTCATGGCAAATGTCTTTGAAAATCCATTGACCACAAAGGTGCGATCCCGCATCACTGGAATGCTTGCGATACTATAATGAGAGACATCATAGGTGAGTTGTTCGTAGATTTCATCGCTGATTACGTAAATTTCATATCGGGCGAGGACGTCAGCTAGTGCTTGAATTTCCTCTGGCGTATAGACTGTACCTGTTGGATTACTTGGTGAGTTTAAAAGAATGGCTTTTGTTTTATTTGTAATGGCTCGCTCTACTTGTTCGGGCGTAATCTTGAACTGCGTCGATTCGTCGGTGAAAAGAGGAACTGGGATCCCTTCACATAGACGAATTTGCTCTGGGTAACTTACCCAATAAGGCGTAGGTAAAAGCACTTCATCCTGAGGATCAAGAATCGTCATGAAAATATTGTAAAGTGATTGCTTGGCTCCCGAGGATACGATGATTTCGTTTGCTGTATATTTCAGTTCATTTTCTTCGAACAACTTTTTGGCGATCGCCTGGCGAAGTTCTAGAATTCCACTGACTGCTGTGTATTTTGTAAAATGTGCGGTAATTGCAGCGATGGCTGCAAGAGAAGCTTGGTCAGGCGTCGCGAAATCCGGCTCACCGACACTGAGATTGATGACATCCACTCCACTGGCTACAAGCGCCTTTGTTTTCGCATCAATCGAAAGTGTTGGGGAAGGGGAGATCGCACGCGCGCGTTTTGACAGATCGAGCATAATCCCTCTCTCACACCCCATGTCTAAATAGTTACACTTCATTTTAACATACTTTCTCTGTACAGATCGCCGAGTTCTCTTTATCCGTGAAGAAAACGCCAGATCGATTGAAGCAGTTGGTGAAAATTTTGTCCAAGCCCAGTATGAGGATCTGGATGTTTAAAACATGTGCGGGTAGGTTCAGTTCCCATTGCGAATACATCTTGTTCAGTTATGGGGCAAGAAGAAGTAGCTTGTTGACCAGTTTCTGGATCAATTTTCACGCGAATTGCACCCGCAGGTAAGGAAAAGGTTCCTTGAGAAGATTCGGCGTAAGCCGCTCGCATGACCGATGCAAAGATAGGTGCAGCAGCGTGTGCTTCAATCGCGTTAAGAGGGTGCATATGATCATATCCAACCCACACGGCGCATACCGTTTTAGGCGTGTAGCCGACCATCCAAGCGTCCGTGTCTGTTGTGCCGGTTTTTGCAGCAATTGGCCCCGGAATCATGTGTTTGACGCGATAGCCAGTGCCGCCTGGTTGCATGACACTCTGCAACATATCGGTAATGATCGCACAAGTAACAGGTGATTCTACGAGTAATCGCTGTGAGGATTGGTGATAGATGACGCTCCCTGTCGCATCGCGAATCGACGTGAAATAATGGGGTTGTATGAGGAAACCTCCATTTGCAAAAACGGCATAGGCGCGTGCCAAGTCATAGACAGACACGGGGAAAACGCCAAGGGCAAGCGATGGATAAGGATGCATATTCATAGGCAAACCTAAACGCTCTGCCGATTCAATGACATGATAGGGACCAACGCGCATGTTTGTACTGACGGCAAATACATTGTCAGAGTGAGCGATCGCTTGCTTCATATCAATTTGTCCATAAGTGTAGTCATCCGCGAAATTGTGAACGGTATAAGTGCGATCCCCGTCATAGTGAAAGGTCGTGGGGGCACTTTTCATGTGCAAAGCAGCTGTGTATCCCCGATCTAATGCGGTAATGTACACAAAAGGTTTAAATGTAGATCCCGGCTGTCGCATAGCGTGAACGCGATCATATGGACTTTCTAGATAGTTTGTGCCTCCACTGTATGCCTCGATTGCTCCTGTTGTGGGGTCCATGGCAATGGCTGCTACTTGCAGTCCTGTATGAGCTGGGATATAGTGCTTAATTGCATCATCGAGCGCTTTTTGTATGTTTTGATTCAGCGTAGATTGAATTGAGAGACCTCCACGGGATAACGCGCTTTTTTGTAGATGCAGTTGATGTTCCACAGCTGTAGTAGCTGCAGTCATAAAATATGGAGCGAATGTTTCTTTCATGCGATGTGTTGCATAGTGTAGCGGGGCTATAAATGCTGCATGTGCGGCACTCTTAGTTAAAAAACCGGTGCGAACCATGGCTTCTAACACTTCGCGCTGGCGATGTTTTGCAGCTACTGGGTTTACAAATGGAGAATAGAGACTGGGTCCTTTCGGTAATCCGGCGAGCAATGCGCTTTGTGCGAGGTCAAGTTGTGCTACAGGTCGACCAAAATAAACCTCTGAAGCTGCTTCTACTCCAGTGGCACCTTCACCATAATAAATGACGTTGAAATAGTCAGTAAGAATTTTTTGCTTTGAGTAGTGCCATTCCAAATCGAGTGCATAGAGCGCCTCTTGAAGTTTCCGCCATAAGGTGCGGTCGCTTGATAGGAAAAGATTTTTCGCGAGTTGCTGTGTGATGGTGGAACCTCCTTGGACCACATGGCCGGCGATCAAGTCAGCGACAAATGCGCGCGCAATGCCTTTAAAATTTAATCCGCGATGACGATAGAAAGAGGCATCTTCAATGGCAATGGTTGCTTCTTGTAGAGCTAGCGGGATATCTTTTAGCGACACTTGCATGCGTGCAGGTTGGTCGGAGAGTTGTCCAATCTTCTGTCCATCCTGTGAAAAAACTTGCGAAGGTTCATCGAGTAACTCAGGCAGTGGGATATGGTGCAGCACATATCCTACGGCAGTTCCGACACTTACCATTGTAAGAAACGCAAGTGAAAAATAGCGGGTATATTTAGGAGCTCGTTGTCTCTGTTCCACCCACCATATTTTAAATAGTTGTGTGCGTAAGGCTAGCGCAGATTTAGGTAGAGTTTTTGGAGGTTTACTCAAAGCTTGTTGCCTCCCTTCACTTTCGTATCCAGTATCACCCAGATGATTTTCCTTCAAACTGGGGGAAAGGTGAAAGGAGTGTGAAGTGCTCGTTTATTTTGGCCAACTAAATGATATAATACGGACGAATTGCTCAAAAGGAGTGGTATTTTATGGATCTTTGGTTTACGGAAAAGCAAACAGAGGATTATGGAATTACGGCCAAGATAACAAAGACGTTACACACAGAACAAACTGAGTTTCAAGATCTTGCAGTCATTGAAACGAATGAATGGGGACGAATGCTGGTTTTAGATGGTTGTGTGATGACGACCATCCGTGATGAATTTGTCTATCACGAGATGATTGCACATGTTGCTTTGTCTGCACATCCAAATCCGCAAAAAGTGCTAGTAGTTGGTGGTGGAGATGGAGGCGTAATGCGTGAAATTATTAAGCACGCTACAGTTCAAAAAGCTGTCTTAGCAGAGATTGACGGACGCGTGATTGAAGTTGCAAAACAGTTTCTTCCAGAAATTGCGGTTGCATTAACTGATCCACGCGTAGACGTACAGGTTATTGATGGAATTGCACACGTAAAAGAACATAAAGAAGAATATGATGTCATTATTGTCGATTCCACAGACCCTATTGGTCCAGCTGTGGGACTTTTTGCAAAGGAGTTTTATCAAAGTATCTATGAAGCATTAAAACCAGACGGCATCTTCGTTGCTCAAAGCGAATCGCCTTTTATGCACAGTGAATTGATTCAACGTGTACAAAATGACGTCTCAGATCTTTTTCCCATAACTAAACTATATGTGGCGTCGATACCAACTTATCCGAGTGGACTGTGGAGTTTTACAATTGGCTCAAAGCGCTACGATCCAGCGCAAATTGCAGATGAAAAGCGGGCAGACGGGTTATCTACACGCTACTATACGAAGGCGTTGCATCAAGCTGCCTTTGTTTTGCCGGCATTTGTTAAAGAGTTGGTGAAAGCATGAAGGAGCTATCACACAAAAAACCTTTTGATCCTGCTTATTCGGGAAATTCATTTATCGGTTCGACAGATACCTATGATTCTGCACGGGCAGTGATTTATGGGATGCCAATGGATTGGACGACGTCGTTTCGACCTGGGACAAGACTTGGACCGCAACGGATTCGTGAAGTGTCAATTGGACTTGAAGAATACAGTCCGTACTTGGACCGACATTTAGAGGATGTTTCCTATATAGATCTAGGAGATATTCCATTGCCCTTTGGCAACCCCGTGCGAAGTCTAGAGATGATTGAACAATATGTTGGGAAATGGCTTGATGATGGGAAGTTGCCTTTTGGGCTCGGTGGGGAGCACTTAGTCACGCTGGGAGCTGTGCGTGCAGTATTTTCACGCGTACCTAATTTGCACATTTTGCACTTTGACGCACATACTGACTTGCGCGATGAATATGAGGGAGAAGCGATGTCTCACTCGGCGGTGATGAAAAAGATCGCGGAGTTCATAGCGCCAGATCGCATTTACCAATTTGGCATACGCTCAGGTACGCGCGAAGAGTTTTCCTATGCGCGGGAAAATACGAGATTTTTCCCATTTGAAGTCCTAAAGCCGCTTCAACAAGTTCTGTCAGAGATCGGTCATAAACCTTGTTATATAACGGTTGATATTGATGTTTTAGACCCTGCCTTTGCTCCAGGGACAGGGACAGCAGAAGCTGGCGGAATTAGTTCTAAGGAACTGCTTTCCGCACTTCATGCCATGCGTGAATTGGAAGTGGTGGGATTTGATTTGGTCGAAGTAGCCCCCGTCTTAGATCCTACAGAACAAACGCAAATTGTTGCCGCGAAACTTTTGCGCGAAGCTTTGCTAACGTTTATTCAATAAACAGAAATGAATAAAACAGGGAAAATAAAAATTTTGTCGAATGCAGCGGGGGCCATTGAAACTCCACTATGCATGGAGCGAACTGGAGTGGGTGGATATTACCGCGCACATTATACCGAAGTGGCGCAAGGAATGGAAGGAAGCCATACACTGATCGAAGTAGACCTCTCCGATCCTCATACTCCTAAGATGCTCATGACACGTCGTGGAGCGGTGGAATCAGAACAAAGTTTTATTCTTGGCACGAGTACAAAAGGGTATTATCAAGTAGTTAGTGGCAATTTGGCATTTGATATTGAAACAAGAAGACTGCGGGCGAAGACGGATTCCCGCAGTCTTTGGATTGAATTAGAGGCCACTTTTACCTTTTCACAAGTCGAGAAGATTCCTTTTACAGCACAAATAGAACTCACTTGGTGACGCTGTGAGGGAAGACAGGAATCAATTCTCATTAGCGCTTGTCATTACAGAGTAAAATTGCTTTGCTTCCTCTTTTTTAGCGGAGTTTGTATAAACTTGTTCTTCTCGTCTTGTGATTTCCTCTTCCCCATAGCGTTCGATGAGGTGCTGGCGCTGAAAATACCGACTCGCCTGAAGATAACTTGCTTGTGCGAACGCAGCATGAATGGAACCTTGTACTGCTGCTCCCGCGATCGGCAGCAACAAGGTTCCTTGTTGTTCTAAAAGACCTATCGCGAGTCTTGTTGCGATCAGATCGACGAGTTGACCCACAGCTGGAAAAGACAGAGCGACGGTCCGAAGCGAAATGTGTTCTCCTACTGATTTGACAAATGTAAATCCAGCTTCTCGTAAAGCCAAGTGGGCACTCATCTTAGCTAAAATGAGATCGGTATCCGCAGTGATGGGAGCCATTGCGACCAGGAGGTGCGGGAGGTCTTCGGGCGTATGAAGGGTATATCCATAACTATAACCTGTCTCCACAGTGCACTGGGCCATCAGTCGCAAGGTTACATAGAGATCAGCTACAATCGCAGGAGCAATCAGGCCTTGCAGTCCAGGGACCAATCCTAAAGCAGAAGTGAGCAATCCTGCGGCTGCCCCTTGCGCAGTAAATGTTCTGCGAGTTGTCCGAAAGAGACGTTCTGCAGTTGCATCTTTTACATCTAAAGGGAGCATGCGAATGTCGGTAGGGGTTGAGGCATGACTTCCAAAGTCGCGTAAAATGACCTCAACCCGCTCAAATTGGCGTGCTGTGGAAGCCTGCTCTAATGCTGTATAGATCGCGCCACGCGCAAAATCAGTTATGCGTTCAGCAAGTTTTGGTTGCATGCGTTTCGTTACAGCTGAAACAAAATGAAGCAGGCGGCCTGTCTGTTGAGTCAAGCGTTGAGTAAATTGAACTGTAAAAGGGGGTTCAGCAGTCACTGACCAAGAAGCCAGTACTTGCTCTTCATATGGTGTCATTTGCAGGCCCCTCCTCGCATCAAAAGTTGTCTCCTAAAACCAATTCGCGACGAGCGTGTGATCTCCTGCTTTACGGGATTGTCGGTTATTGGTAGAGTGGGAAGGTAGAGATCTTTTGTGCGGGGAGAATTGGCGTGAAAAGTTTTCGCGATCCAGTGCATAATCTGATTGTATTTCAAAATGAAGATCAAATTGTGGTTGATCTTGTAAATACCAGAGAGGTTCAGAGATTGCGCCGAATTCGCCAACTAGGACTAGGGAACATTGCCTATCCAGGGGCGGAACACTCGCGATTTGTCCATTCACTAGGTGTAGCGCATTTGATGCGTCGTTTTTTGGATGATCTGCGTGAAGGGGCTGACGAGCAAACGAACCGCTTGCAGCGAGACTTGCAAAACTATCGGGTCTTGGCGTTAGCTTCTGCCCTTTTGCACGACATTGGGCATGGCCCTTTTTCTCATGCACTAGAAAGTGTGACAAAGATCCGACATGAGCGATTTACAAGTGCGATTTTGCGTTCTCATATGACGGAAGTGCATCAAGTTCTGGAGTCTTTTGAAGAGGGGTTATCTGCACGGGTTGCGAGCGTGATTGAGCGAACTTTTGAACCTTCGCGCGCCCTGGTTAAACTTTTATCTAGCCAGCTTGATCTTGATCGGGTGGATTACTTATTGCGTGATGCTCTGATGACGGGAGCGGGCTATGGAACATTTGATGTCGAGTGGTTATTACACGCGATGCGGATTGGCGAAGTTGATGGGGAACCTGAGGTGGGACTCGATCTGAAAAAGGGACAGAGTATAGCAGAAGACTATATTATGTGCAGATACTATATGTATCTCCATGTCTACTTTCATCGCACGACGCGTGCGGCTGAAGTCATGGTCGAGAAACTGTTGCAGAGGGCGGCAGAAGTTCGCGCTTTTTTGCCAGGTTTCGATGGATTAAATGCTTTGTTGCAAGGACAAATTGATCCTAACGACAGCACATCGCTTACTCTTTATTTACAATTAGATGATGGGGTTCTCTGGACAGCGATGCATTTTTGGTCGCGCCATGAAGACGTGATTTTGCGGGACTTTTCGCAGCGCTTGCTACATCGTAAAATTTTCCGCGGCATCGAAGTGGAATCTGAAGAGGAGGCGCAAAACGTCAGATCCAAGCAATGCAAACAGGCGATCGCAAGGGGCATGGATCCCGAGTATTATGTAATCGATGATCAGGCGGCGAGTCATGCGTATTCTGATCCGTATCTAGCGCCTCCGATTTCTGAGCAGGTGAAAGAACCTGCCAAAGTACGTTCTGCAGAAGCGTCAGAATCGATCTACCTCTTTGATGAGGAAGGAAGACCGCATGAATTATCTGAAGCCTCCTTCCTTGTGTATGCGGTTCGCAACCGCAGCGTGTATGCGCGACGTGTGTTATTTCCGGAGGAATGGGCATAGTGGCAGAACAACGCTCGCATTGCGATTTGTGGTTAGCGGAAATTTTAAACGTTGTTGATGTGGGGATTCACGCAGTCGATATTCAAGGGGTGACTATTTACTACAACCAAAGTGCAGCCAAATTGGATGGAGTAAATCCTCATGAAGTGATCGGACGACATGTACTTGATGTTTTTCCTTCGCTCTCAGAAGAGACGAGTTCGCTCCTGCGCGTGTTGCGCTCTGGCGAAAAAATTTCCCATCGTCAACAGACATACACGAATTTCCGTGGGCAAGAAGTGCACACCTCCAATACGACCATTCCGGTCTATTCTGGAGCAAAGCTGATCGGTGCGCTTGAAGTTGCAACAGACATGACAGAAGTTAAGCATCTCGCAGAGAAAGTTGTGAACTTGCAGGCGGCAACCATGCCGCAGCAAAAGAAGCATCCCGCAGGGGGAACTGTTGACTATACACTTTCTCACTTGATCACGAATTCAGCGTCTGTGAAAGCAGTGATTATGTTAGCACATAAGGTGGCCCACACTTCCTCTCCGGTGCTCGTGTATGGCGAAACGGGAACGGAAAAGGAACTTTTAGTGCAAGGGATACACAGTGCAAGTCCGCGAGCACAGCAGCCATTTATTGCGCAAAATTGTGCAGCTTTACCAGAGCCTTTGCTAGAAGGAATTTTATTTGGCACGGTGAAAGGGAGTTTCACTGGTGCTGAAAATCGCCCTGGCTTGTTTGAACTTGCGCATGGAGGAACGCTTTTTTTAGATGAGTTGAATTCAATGCCGCTTGATTTACAAGCGAAGTTGTTACGTGTCTTAGAGGACCATAAAGTGCGGCGTTTAGGAGATAATAAACTCATCCCAGTCGATGTACGCATTATGGTTGCGATGAATATAGATCCTGAAGAAGCTGTTCAAAAGGGGATTTTGCGGCCTGATCTATATTACCGCATTCGTGTTGCTGCATTGCATTTACCGCCACTGAGGGAGCGTCGTGAGGATATCCCCTTACTCGTCAATCACTTTGTTCAGGTATTTAATCATCGCTTTGCAAAACATGTTCGTGAGATTGCTCCAGATGCATTGAATTTCTTACTTCACGCAGAATGGCCGGGGAATGTTCGAGAGCTAAAACATGCGCTTGAGGCAGCCATGATCGTTGTTGAAGGAGATCGTATTGAATGTGACCATTTGCCAATCTACCTGCAAAATGGGAGAGGAAAGACCTCTGATTCGCCTTCTTGGACTGTTTCAACGCTAGCAGAAGCAAACTCGGAAGAAGTGTTTATGCCGATCAACCTGAAGCAAAAGTTGGCTGAAGTTGAGCGGGAATGGTTACATCAGGCCTTGCAAAAAGCAGATGGCAACATTGCATTGGCAGCAGAATATCTAGGGTTGCCTCGGCAAACGTTACAATCCAAACTAAAAAAGTATGGGGTTTGAACAGTTTTTATTGAATCATGTATAGTTTTCCTGCAGATGAGCCAAAATAAAAGTGCGATGGATGAGAGGGTGTGGTTGCGTTGGAAAACGAAACTCAGCACTCAGCGGAAGATGATACGTCCACTTCGTGAGAAGCTGGAGGGATGTGCTAAAGACAACTCCACAGTTGTTTCCGCGTCTATTTTAGCTTTCGGGAAGGGAATTTCTATCTGACGATTCTTCCATCGCAAAAGGGGACCTACGGGTTCCCTTTTTTTGTGCCGAAAAATCGGCTGGTTTGAACTCATATAAATTCTTTTGTCTCACTTTTTATGGGGATCACGTCTTGTGATCCCCTTGGCATAGAAGTTGCTTTAATGTTGGTGATGTTGGTACGAGGGGAGTTGTTCTTGTTGTTAGATCCATATGGGTTACAGCGGGTTCTGGAGCCACGTGGTGCCATGCCACAACCGGCTTGGAAAATTGACAATACAATGACGTGCGGGGCGGATGAAGTACTCATTGCAGTAGAGACATTAAATATCGATTCTGCTAGTTTTACTCAGATTAAGCAGGAAGTTGGATCTGATGAGATTGCGGTTGCAAAGCGTATGAAGGAAATTGTAGATCAACGTGGCAAGCATCATAATCCGGTCACTGGGTCTGGAGGCATGTTGATCGGACGCGTAGAGGAGATCGGTCCCGCATCGTCAAAGCGTGCTGAATTACAGGTGGGCGATCGCATTGCAACGCTTGTCTCCCTTTCATTAACACCACTGCGAATTGACAAAATCACGCACATCGAACTCGGAACAGGACAAGTCGATGTGATTGGCAAAGCTATTTTATTTGATCGCGGGATCTATGCAAAAATGCCGGATGATCTTCCTGACCGCGTCGCGTTGGCAGTTTTTGATATTTGTGGCGCACCAGCACAAACTGCACGGATTGTAAAGTCTGGACAGACGGTGATTGTACTTGGAGCTGGTGGAAAATCAGGGATGATGGTTTTAGCACAAGCGCGCCGAAATCTCGGCAAAACAGGACGGCTTATCGCTTTAGAATATGACGAAAAATCGGCAAAAAAAGTTCAGGAGCTTGGGTATGCAGATGATGTTCTCGTTTGTGATGCGCAAAATCCGGTGGAGACGTTAACTACAGTACAGGAAGTAGTAAAGGATCAGCTTGCAGAGGTAACCATTAATTGTGTAAGCGTCCCTGGCACAGAACTTGCTTCTATCATGGTTACGAAAGATCGGGGTCTCATCTATTTTTTTAGCATGGCGACGAGTTTTACAACTGCTGCACTTGGCGCAGAAGGACTTGGAAAGGATGTCGACATGATGATTGGCAATGGGTATGCGCAGGGGCACGCGGATTTGGCGTTACATCTCATTCGCACAGAACCTGCTTTACGTGCAGCGTACGAGCAAAAATGCAACTAATTTGATCTAGATCTGGGGGAGGGAATTTCAGTGAGTGTAAAAGAACATGACATTCTTTATGGAAAAAAACAGCGCCATTTTCGGGATATTCCCCTTTGGAAAGACGTTACGGATGAGCAATGGAATGATTGGAAATGGCAATTGACGCACACGATTGATACAGTTGAAGATCTAGGGCAAGTAATCCATCTGACAGAGGCGGAAATTCAAGGAATCAGTCGTGCGGGGAAAGACTCCATCCCGTTACGAATTACACCTTACTATGCGATGCTGATGGATCCAGATGATCCGAATTGCCCGATTCGTTTGCAAGCTGTGCCCATTTCGACAGAACTCACCCGTTCGCCCTGGGATATGGAGGATCCATTACATGAAGACGAGGATGCCCCGGCGCCTGGCCTGACACATCGCTATCCGGATCGAGTCCTCTTTCTAATTACCAATCAATGTTCTATGTACTGTCGCCACTGTACGCGCAGGCGCTTTTCTGGGCAAGTGGGCCATGCAGTGCCT
The DNA here is from genome assembly GCF_003144315.1 of Sulfoacidibacillus thermotolerans. GTDB lineage: Bacteria > Bacillota > Bacilli > Alicyclobacillales > SLC66 > Sulfoacidibacillus > Sulfoacidibacillus thermotolerans. Next base: position 65,710 of record NZ_MPDK01000007.1, read on the forward strand.
AAACCACAACTTGATGCGGCGATTGATTATATTCGACGCACACCACAAATCCGTGACGTTTTACTTTCTGGCGGCGATGGGCTACTTGTGAATGACCGTATTCTTGAATACATCATATCGAGTTTACGAGCAATTCCTCACGTGGAGATTATCCGAATTGGTACGCGGGCACCTGTCGTTTTCCCACAACGCATTACAGAAAATCTTTGTAATATATTAAAGAAATATCATCCAGTTTGGTTAAATACGCATTTCAATCATCCGGATGAGATTACTCCTGAGGCGAAAAAAGCGTGTGAAATGTTGGTAGACGCTGGAGTGCCAGTGGGCAATCAGAGTGTTTTGTTGCGCGGGGTGAACGATTGTACTCACGTGATGAAGGATTTGTTGCACCAATTAGTGAAAATTCGGGTACGTCCTTATTACTTATATCAATGTGATTTATCTGAAGGCATCGAGCACTTTCGCACGACCGTTTCGAAAGGAATCGAGATTATGGAAGAATTGCGCGGTCATACGTCAGGATATGCGATTCCGACGTTCGTCGTAGATGCGCCGGGCGGAGGAGGGAAGATCCCTGTGATGCCGCAATACTTAATCTCACAAGGACATGGAAAAGTCGTACTGCGTAACTTTGAAGGCGTGATATCCGTATATCATGAACCGACATATGAAGATAAAGGATGTCCGCCCTCTTGTAAGCATGACCATCAAGAAGAAACGATTGGTGTGGCTAAATTGCTGCACAACCAAGCGGTCAGCTTGGAACCGCAAGGTTTAAAGCGAGCTGTGGCGCACCGCCATCATGAAGAGGGATAAAAGCTGTGAGTCGCCGGGAGAAAGCAAGCATGTGGAAGCGTATAGATGAACTCGCCGTCCGCGACCTTGCAATCGTTGGCGTGAGTAAACACGCAGGGAAGACGACTGCGTTGAATCGCTTAATTCAGGACGCCGCCTTAACTAAGCGGCGTCTCGCTATTGCAAGTATCGGGATTGATGGGGAGCGCGCCGATCATGTACTTGGCACAGTTAAACCAGAAATTTGGGTCCCAGCTCACACGCTGTTTGCTACTGCGGGATCTGTAATGTCTACCGCGAGTGCGGCGGTTGAGTGGAAAGTACCGACAGGCATCTATTCACCTCTAGGTGAAGTATGGATTGGTGAAACCATCACACAAGGGACGATTTGTTTGGCTGGGGTCAGACAATTGGCCCACTTACTCACTGTAAAAGAGATATTTCGTAAGTTTGCTGTAGATCATATCCTCTTTGACGGCGCGTTATCCCGTCTGATTGCCACTCATCCTCTCGTGTCTGATGGAGTGATTGTATCAACGGGGGCTGTTGTCGGTCCGCTTTCTGAAGTGGTGAAAGTGACGCAGGGAATTTTGCGCAAGTTAAATTTGCCTGCGTTTCCTGACCCATTTTTAAGGGAATTACCGATAGACGACGCTGGGGTTTTTGTGGGGAAAATGTTCCCTCGAGTGGATCATGCAGATCATTTCAGTGAATTTGAATTGGGAGAGATCGAACATTATCCCAATGCGAGTGCATTTACTGTGGATATACGAGGACAGGTGGCGTTAACCGAAGAGCATCGTTTATTTATCTATGGCGGAGCCGTCACTGACGGTGTGCTCCGTGGGTTGCAGAGTCGAAAGGCGCCTGTTTTTGTAGTTGCAGCGACACCTGCTCATGTGTTTGTATCTGATCTTGCTTGGCGGTCGTTTACTCGTGCCGGACACCATCTTTTCGTGCGCTTTGCGACACGAGTGATTGGGGTTACAGTGAATCCGACTTCTCCGAAGGGGACGATGATCGATCGGGAGCAACTCCTGCGGGGAATCGAATCGCTTACGGACGTTCCAGTATGGGATGTGATGGAGTAGATGCAAAAGCCATTTTTAAATCAATGGACCTACGAGCAAATCCAATTTTCGACTGTGCAGGCGATGGTAAAACCACTGACTGCAGCTGGGCAACGCTTAGCTCGATCAAGAACACCGTTTTTATGTGGGGATGAAGCACTGTGGTTGGCAGATCAAGAAGACGCACATAAGCTTTCTGCCGCGCTCTCACTCCCGCAGCGAAATGGGAAAGAATTGCGCGCAAACGTAGTGGCTCAGTTTATGTCGATGCCAGACCTGGAAGAAATTTTACGTTTATTACAACATGGTGAATCCTTGTTTCTCGAGCATATGGCGAACCTCAAACGCTTTTTCTACTTTGCTTGGCAACTTGGTGGGTATTTGCGTGAAGCAGACTTACACTTTGTCTGGTGGAATATCGATGCGGTGCCGCTTCTATCCTGTTTACAACAATCTGGATCAGCATTCACACCCACTTTTTCACTCGTCGAAGTAGGGGATGTCAGGCTGCGTGAAGCGCGTGCTGAACTAGAAGCGACGATACAAAAGCGGGGACAGCTTGAGTACGCCTTTTTAAATCAACTGAAAGAGCGGTATAAAATCTCGTTACGTCGCGATCAAACGCTGGTGATTGGTCTTGACTATGTCGATCTTTTACAACAAGCGCGGTCAGATCCTCAGTTGCAAATGCGCATGCAAACGATGTTTGAAGTGGTCTTTGCACCGATTTGGCCATCTGAGCGCGATGCTTGGATCGAGTTAGAAGCGAAACAGCGCGCAGACATAGCAGAGCTTGAACAGTCTTCCTTGCAAATGCTTACGCAACGGCTATTCCCTCTGCGTGAACGCATCGTTGCCCTTGTAAATCAAGTTGCACATTTAGACGAGTTGCTCGCGCGCGTCGCTGTGCATAAAGACCGCGGGTATACATGGACGGCATTATCATCCCATGACATTCAGTTAGTCGGCGGGTATCCGGTAGAGCATCCCGAGTTTACACCCATTGATTTAACCTTACACAACTCGATTTCCGTATTGACAGGCCCCAATATGGGAGGGAAAACGGCGGCGCTTAAAACGGTACTTACTGCGCTTGTTTGTCACCACTATGGGTACCCGGCACCCGTGACTGCATTTTTTGCACCATTATATGCACATGTGCGTTATGTAGGTGGGGATGCTCAATCCTTGCAATCTGGATTGTCTTCCTTTGGGGCTGAAATCGTTGCAATTCAAGAAGCGCAGAGTTTGCCAACTGCGTTTGTTTGTTTTGATGAAGTGGGGCGCAGCACAAATCCTATAGAAGGAGCGGCCTTAATCGAGGCGATTTTGCGTGAAGCACAAGTCGCGATGCAGAGCCAAATTCTCTGTGCGACGCACTTTCCGATTCGTTTGCAAGCACCAGTTTCCTATTTTCGTATAAAGGGGGTTCAAATGGATAAACTTCCCCTGGATCAAGTAGTAGAGGATTTATCAAAGCGTCTCGCTCTATTGCAGGAAGCGATGGATTACCACATAGTTGAGCAAACGTCAGGCGACGTTCCGCAGGAAGGATTGACGATTGCGAAGTGGCTAGGACTTTCTGATTCCGTCGTGCAAACTGCAGAGAGCCTTGTAAGAGGGAAAAAGAAGGGTTGAAAAATGAGGAAGGCATGTAGGATGAAGGGGTGATTTTGGTGAGTAGCAAGTTATATCTTGATCCGCAATTGATTGATCAAGCGCGTCAATATGCGTCAGCGATTGCCGATGATGTTGCGCGTTTTATCGCAGATAAAACAACTGTTGCGACGGAGCGTACCGTCTTGCGCTTATTGGGACTTGATGGTGTTGATGCAGAATATGTTCCATTGCCAAATGTAGTTGTAGACCATGTTCACGATCGCGGACAATTGCAACATGGAATTGCGCGGTTTGTGATCAATGGCATGATCCAAACAGGATGGTCGATCCAACAACTTGGTGAGGCAGTAGCTTCAGGGGCAATAGATTTATTAGCCTTACCGATGGCGCCTGAGAGTGAGTTAATCGATCTTGGCAAGCAGGCTGCAGACGCTGCACTTGCTAAAATTCGCGCGAATCGTGAGCGACGTGATCAACTTTTACAGAAACTTGGAGAAGGGCCACAGCCGTATATTTATGTGATCGTTGCTACAGGGAATATATATGAGGATGTTATCCAAGCGCGCGCTGCGGCCCGCCAAGGCGCTGATATTATTGCAGTGATTCGCAGTACAGGCCAAAGTTTACTCGATTATGTGCCCTTTGGCGCGACGACAGAAGGATTTGGCGGTACGTACGCAACGCAGGAGAACTTTAAGATTATGCGGGCGGCTCTAGATGAAGTCGGGGAAGAGATCGGCCGCTATATACGACTGTGTAATTATTGCTCCGGGTTGTGTATGCCGGAGATTGCTGCTATGGGTGCACTTGAACGGTTAGATGTCATGCTAAATGATGCACTCTATGGAATTTTATTTCGCGATATCAATATGCAACGAACCTTGATCGACCAAAACTTCAGTCGCATGATTAATGCGTATGCAGGGGTCATTATCAATACGGGGGAGGACAATTATTTAACCACTGCAGATGCTGTAGAGGCGGCGCATACAGTGCTTGCCTCTCAATTAATCAATGAGCAGTTGGCGTATCGCTCAGGATTGCGCGCGAATCAATTAGGATTAGGCCATGCATTTGAAATGAATCCCATGATCGAAGATGGATTTTTACTTGAATGGGCACAAGCATTGATGGCTCGGGAAATATTCCCTGAAGCGCCCCTTAAATACATGCCACCTACAAAACATATGACAGGAAATATTTTTCGAGGTCATGTGCAAGATGCTCTCTTCAATTTGATTGGGATTGCAACTGGCCAAGGAATCCAATTATTGGGAATGATGACAGAAGCGATTCACACGCCACTCATTCATGATCGGCAACTTGCCATTGAATCTGCAAAGTACATTTTCAATAATGCACGCCATTTGCAAGATGAACTGGAATTTAAACGCGATGGATTGATGGTCAAACGCGCAGCACAAGTGTTAGAAGAGGCAGTTACACTGTTGCGTGAGATCACACAAAAGGGACTTTTTAACGCCATCTCTGAAGGGATGTTTGCAGATGTAAAGCGTGCGATTACAGGAGGCAAAGGACTAAAAGGCGTGCTTGTGCGATCACAACAGTATTTCAATCCACTGGAAACGGCTTTGCGAACAGAACTAGGGTTACCTCCAATCGAGAGTTTGCTTGCGTCAACGCCTAATGAAAAAAGGGGAGAATGAGTGTGCGAGACTTCAAACATGTGCGACCTTATGGCGATACATTTAATGATGGTGTCGTGCAGTTTAGCTTCTCTTTACCTGTTCCCTTTGGCGAAGAGGCAAAGGAAGCTGCACGGCAATTTGTTGCAAAGATGGGGGTCCTAGAGCCGCGCGTTGTGCATAGTCAGGATCTAGGGGAAGAGATGACATTTTTCGTCGTCTATGGGAATGCGCCGTTTGAAATTGACTTTACAAGTATAAAAGTTCCTAAAGTAGAGAGTCCCGTGATGGACTTTTACGAAATCAACCAGTTTATTCGCGAGCAAATCGGGCGTAAAATTGTTGTCATTGGTGCATGTACAGGAACAGATGCACATACAGTCGGCATTGATGCGATTATGAACATGAAAGGATATGCAGGTGAATATGGACTTGAGCGCTATCCTGAGATTCAGGCGTATAATCTAGGGAGCCAAGTACAGAACGAAGAGATGGTCCGAAAGGCGATCGAACTTCAGGCCGATGCGATTCTTGTTTCCCAAGTGGTCACGCAAAAGGATGTTCATATTCCTAATTTAGGGGAACTTGTCGATTTGCTTGAGGCCGAAGGTCTGCGCAAGCGAATCGTGCTGATCTGTGGAGGGCCGCGGATTAGTCACGAGTTAGCCCTTGAGTTAGGGTATGATGCGGGTTTTGGACCTGGGACGCTGGCGCCTGAAGTGGCATCGTTTATCGTCCACGAAATCGTTAAGCGTAAGTTGGCTTTCCACGAATGAGATGAGGCGATGACAAATGCATGTCATTTTATATTCTCAGGCTACTTGACAGAAGTGTCAGGTAGCCAAGGTTTGGCTTGGGCGTTTAAAAATCCCCTTTGAAATTCGCGATATCTATGGTACAAAGGGTGCAGTAGAGGAGTTAACGCGTCTTGGGATTTCATCAGTTCCTGCCTTTCGAATTGGAGATGTGTGGATTGAAGGGTTCAAACCTTTAGAAATCCTCGAAGTCGTAGCTTCTCAACACGAATGAATGATTGGCCACTCATTGTTCGGGTGTCGGGAAAAGTGTCAATCTGCTTGACACGGAGTATGTTGCATCCGCATAGTGGCAATGGGGAGGAGTGATTTGACTTTGCATACATTAAACATCATTGCTTTTACGATTCTCGCTGTCGCTGCTTTGTACGGATTTTTTGGGGGATTGTATCAGCGATATGAATTTCTTACTCTGGGACAACCGATTGATCGCAGCGATCGTCGGGGGGAACGATGGCGCAGTTTTGCGCAGAATGTCTTGGCGCAAGGGAAGGTGCTTGCAGAACCATCGGGAATCGGTCACTTTTCCATTTTCTGGGGATTTATTCTACTTGGGTTTGGAGAACTGGACTTTTTCTCCTACGGGTTATTTGGAGTTCATATTCCAGGGTTTACAGCTCCATGGTTCACATTTACGCAGGAGATGTTGGCGACATTTGTCTTCGTTGCAATTGTCATAGCGGCTATTCGCCGGTATATCTGGCGGCCAATGCGGACAGAACCCACATTTGAGGCAGGATTTATCTTATTTCTGATCTTTGCCATCGTGGTTACATTGTTTGTGGTAGGGGCATTTAGTGCATTGCAGCAAGGGAGTATGCCTGGGTCTGCGGCGCCGATGTCTAATCTTGTGGCTTCGTGGTTTGTAGGGGTAAGCCCTACGGTCGCAGGGATTGTTGTGCAACTCGCGTTTTGGATTCATACCCTAGCTATTCTGGGCTTTCTTGTCTTTATTCCGCGCTCAAAACATTTGCATATGATCGGGGCCATGTTTAATTCGTATTACCGTAACCTCGGGCCCGTTGGCAAGATTCGCTCATTGGATTTAAGTGACGAAGCGGTAGAGGAATTTGGGGTAGGGAATATCACACAATTCACTTGGAAACAGTTGCTTGATGGATATGCCTGTACGGAGTGTGGAAGATGTCATGTCAGTTGTCCAGCGACACTAACAGGAAAAGATTTGTCGCCTAAATATTTGATTCTTAAGATGAAGGATCACTTAATTGAAACGGCGCCGGCACTGCTTGCTCAGAAAAAAATGGCAGCTGGTGCAGAAGACTTTTCACTTGCGACCGCACTTCAAGGAATGCCACAGCTCATTGGTGATGTGTATACGGAAGACGAGATCTGGGCGTGTACAACTTGTCGTGCATGTGAAGAAGCCTGTCCAGTGTATAATGAGCATGTGAGTCTCATTGTAGATATGCGTCGCAATCTTGTCTTGACGCAAGGGAGTGCACCAGGCGAAGTAAACCGCACATTTACGAATCTGGAGCGTCATTCAAATGAATGGGGGCGTCCACGTTCCGCCCGCGCCGAATGGGCAGAAGGGCTTGATATCCCGTTGATGTCAGAACTAGAGGAACCTGTTGAATACTTGTACTACGTGGGGACTGCGGCTTCATTTGATGTGCGCAATCAAAAAATTGCACGCGCTTTTGCTCAACTACTCAAACGGGCTGGCGTGAGCTTTGCGATTTTGGGGAAAGAAGAAGAGAGCGATGGAGATTCTGCTCGGCGTTTGGGGAATGAATTTTTGTATCAGGAATTGGTCGAGCGCAACATCGAAATTTTTAAGGAATATGGGATAAAGAAGATCATTACGACAGATCCACACGCCTATAATGCGTTTCGCAAAGAATACGTAGATTTTGGGTTTGAAGCTGAAGTGATTCATCATACAGAGCTTCTTGCACAGTTGATTGAGCAAGGGAAACTGCAGCCAAGTAAACGTGTAGAACGTAAAATCACTTATCATGATTCTTGTTATTTAGGTCGTTACAACGGAGTTTATTCAGCACCACGCTACATTTTAAGCAAAATTCCGGGTCTTGAGCTTGTTGAGATGGAGCGTAACCGCAACAAGAGTATGTGTTGCGGGGCCGGGGGCGGATCGATGTTCAAAGAAGAGACGGGTGAGCAACGCATTAATGTATTTCGCACCGAACAGGCTTTGGAGACGGGTGCAACAGCCATTGCGACAGCCTGCCCGTACTGTATGACGATGATGATCGACGGGACCAAGGCAAAAGGTGTGGAAGATGAGATCGACACTTACGACATTGCAGAGTTGCTGTTGCAGGCCATCTAGAGGGCAATGGAATACTGTAGAGTGTATGAAGATCCGCAGGTCGTAGCGATGGGAGGAAACGGATGGATCAGCCGCTTGTAAATCTGCGCCATGTATATGAATTTGAACAAGGGAAATACGTGGAGGCCACAACAGATGTGGTTGCGGAATACGCTCTTACAGTTTTTGTGAATGGACAAGAATTTGCAACGCTCGTGTGTACGCCTGCAAAACTACAGGAACTTGTACTTGGTTTCATCGCCTCTGAGGGATTGATCATTACGATCGATGAAGTGCAATCTCTTGAAGTAAACGAAGAGTCTGGTATGGCCTATGTACAATTGCACAAGAATGTCGAGATGAATCCCGATCATTTTACGAAACGCTATATCTCTTCATGCTGTGGAAAAGGGCGGCAATCCTATTATTTTTATAATGATGCGCAGACTTTGCCGATCCTGACGGAGGGGCCATGGCTTTTGCCACAGCAAGTTATTGCGCTTGTGCAACAGATGCAGCGACATTCGACCCTGTTTTTAAATACGGGTGGTGTACACAACGCAGCCTTGTGTGATGTCTCTGGCATTCTTGTAGCGCGAGAGGATATCGGTCGACACAATGCACTCGATAAACTGTATGGCTATATTTTACAGAACCGTGTTCCGGTCACGGATAAAGTCATGGTGTTTAGTGGCCGTATCTCATCGGAAGTATTGTTAAAGGTCGCGAAGATGGGGATAGGGATATTGCTTTCAAAGTCAGCGCCGACAGAATTAGCATTGCGAATGGCGGATGATTTAGGGATTACGGCAGTTGGGTTTGTTCGCGGAGAACGTTTTAAAGTCTATACTCACCCAAGGCGTATCTTACTTTAAAATCACGAGAATGTCTGACTACTCTATCCGTACAGCATCAAATATGTTAGTCTGATAGTGACAAGACTGAACGCTCAGTCGCCCGAAGACAGTCACCTCAGAAAGTGGAGGGATGAAGTCATGCGAAGTGTAATTGTATCAGCGGCGAGGACCCCGTTTGGAAAGTTTGGCGGGGCGTTGGCTTCCATGAAAGCGGTTGACCTAGGGGGCATCGTCATTCAAGAAGCACTTGCCCGAGCTGGGGTAGATCCGGCTTCCGTAGACGAGGTCATCATGGGGATGGTTTTACAAGGAGGGGCGGGGCAAATCCCTTCTCGTCAAGCAGCGCGAATTGCGGGCCTTCCTTGGGATACACCTACAGAAACGATCAACAAAGTATGTGCCTCTGGTTTACGGGCTGTTACGATGGCCGATCAGTTTATTCGCGCTGGTGACATCGAGGTTGCAGTGGCCGGGGGAATGGAGAGCATGTCAAATGCCGTCTATGCCTTGCCACGCGCGCGCTTTGGATTGCGCATGGGAGATGGCACAGCCATCGATCTCATGCAGCACGATGGGTTGCTTTGTGCTTTTCACAACGTGCATATGGCGGTGCACGGGTCACATGTAGCAAAAGAGTATGGAATCACGCGGGAAGCGCAAGACAAGTGGGCGCTGCGATCTCATGAGCGAGCACTTCGCGCGATGGACGAGGGGTTGTTGCGTGAGGAGATCGTTCCAGTGCGCGTGAGTGGGAAAAAGGGCGATGTCATCGTTGATACGGATGAAGCACCGCGTCGCGACACCAATCTAGAAAAATTAAGTGCGCTTGCACCTGTGTTTGATTCTGCTGGGACCGTAACAGCTGGAAATGCCCCCGGTGTGAATGATGGGGCCGGAGCACTTGTTGTCATGAGCGAAAAACGTGCAAAGGCCGAACAGCGCGAAGTGTTAGCAACCATTCGCGGGCATGCGGAAGTGGGGGCGGATGCGCCCTATATCGCAACTACGCCAGGCCTTGCCATATTAAAGTTACTTAAAAAGACGGGAGTTTCCCTCGAGGAAATTCGCTTGTTTGAAGTGAATGAAGCGTTTGCAGCGGTGACACTCACTAGTCAGGAAATTGTAAAATGGGATCCTGAAAAGGTCAATGTAAATGGGGGTGCTGTTGCTTTTGGGCATCCGATTGGCGCGAGTGGCGCGCGGATTTTAATGACTTTAATTTATGAATTGCGCCGACGCGGCGGCGGTCTTGGGATTGCAGCGATTTGCAGTGGTGCGGCGCAAGGAGATGCAATATTGGTGGAAGTCTAATTTGAAGAGGGGTTTGGTATGGTGAGTTTTCAGCGTGTGATGGTTGTAGGCGCAGGACAGATGGGGAGCGGAATTGCTCAAGTCGCTGCGCAAGCAGGTTGCGATGTCATTTTGCAAGATATCAAGGAAGAGTATACGGAACGTGGCATGCGTACCATTGCAACTAGTTTGAACCGTTTTGTGAAGAAAGGTCAACTCACAGAAGAGGAGTCAGCGCAAATCCTAAAGCGCATCACGCCGACGACAGAGATTGAAATGGCGCGTAACGCAGAAATTGTGATTGAAGCGGCCACAGAGCAAATGGCGATCAAAAAAGAGATTTTTAAAAAGCTAGATGAATTTGCTCCACAACAGACGCTGCTTGCGACGAATACTTCCTCCTTACCTGTTACGGAACTCGCTGCTGTCACAAAGCGTCCTGATCAAGTCATTGGTATGCATTTCATGAATCCTGTACCTATGATGAAACTTGTCGAAGTCATTCGTGGATTACAAACTTCAGACGAGGTATTTCAAGCGGTGATGAATTTTTCTGAAGAACTTGGTAAGAAACCGGTGGCTGTACAAGATTTTCCGGGATTTATCTCGAATCGTGTGTTGATGCCAATGATCAACGAAGCAGTGTATTGCTTATATGAGGGTGTGGCAGAACCACAGGCAATTGACGAAATTATGAAGCTCGGGATGAATCACCCGATGGGTCCGTTGCAATTAGCAGACTTTATAGGATTAGATACCTGTTTGTACATTATGGAAGTTTTATATGACGGGTTTGGAGATTCGAAATATCGTCCTTGTCCGCTATTGCGTAAGTATGTGGCTGCTGGATGGCTTGGCAAAAAGACTGGTCGCGGATTCTATGTTTATGAATGAAGCGAAGACGTTTACATTGGAAACTGGCAAAGACTCAGCAGCACAAAACTCAACTGCTGATTCTGAATGCTTCTATAACGTTTGAGAGTTGGTTTTAGTTGGAATGAGGAAGGAGGAATGGGCGTGGAGTTGAGACTGAGCTCTGAGCAGGAGGCCATGCGCAAACTGGTTCGCGATTTTGCAGGGCGCGTGATTGCGCCGCAGGCGCAGTCCATCGATGAAACGGACGCATTTCCTCGCAGTATTGTTAAACAAATGGGTGAATTGGGTCTGCTCGGGTTGCCGATCCCCGAAGAGTATGGAGGCGTCGGTGCAGATTACGTTTCCTACATGCTGGCAATTGAGGAGATCAGTTATGCGAGTGCAGCGCTTGGCGTAATTCTCGCCGTGCACACATCAGTAGGAACCTTACCCATTTATCATTTTGGAACGCCGGAACAAAGGGAACTCTATGTCCCTAAGCTCGCCACAGGCGAATGGATCGGTGCTTTTGCACTAACAGAGCCTAATGCTGGATCAGATGCACAAAGCATCCAAACACGTGCTGTGCGAGATGGGGATTTTTATCGTTTAACAGGAAATAAAGTATTTATTACAAATGGTGGCGAAGCAGACGTTTATACAGTGTTTGCTGTGACACAACCTGGAATGGGCGCGCATGGAATGTCTGCGTTTATCGTCCCGAAAGAGACAAAAGGCTTTCACGTAGGGAAAAAGGAACGTAAGATGGGACTAAATGGTTCATCTACTGCCGAACTTATTTTTGACGAAGCATGGGTGCCAGTAGAAAACCGACTGGGCGCGGAGGGCGAAGGATTTAAGATTGCGATGTCACAACTCGATGGAGGGCGCATCGGGATTGCCGCCCAAGCATTAGGTATTGCGCGTGCCGCATTTGATGCGGGAAAGCAATATGTTGCGCAACGGCGACAGTTTGGGCGACCACTCGCCGATTTTCAGTCCATACAAATTACACTCGCCGATTTAGCAATGCAAATTGAGGCGGCCAAACTGCTGACCTATCGCGCTGCCACATTGCGAGCAAGGAATGCACCTTGTACCATGGAGGCGTCGATGGCAAAACTTTTCTCAACAGATACCGCTATGCACGTGACAACGGAAGCAGTCCAGTTATTTGGGGGTTATGGGTATACAAAGGACTATCCTGTTGAGCGGTATATGCGTGATGCAAAAGTTACGCAGATCTATGAAGGAACAAATCAAATTCAGCGCATCGTGATCGCCAAGAGTTTGGCGAATAAAGAGTAAATTTAGGGGCGATAAAAACGTATGAATTTTACATTGACTGAAGAGCAGGAAGCACTGCGCAAGCTCGTTCGCGATTTTGCGATGAAGGAAGTAGCTCCATCTGCCGCACAACGGGATGAAGAAGAAGTATTTGACCGGGCCATTTTCAATAAAATGGGCCGCATCGGTTTGACAGGAATTCCTTGGCCGGAAGAGTATGGGGGCGCGGGACTTGATTTTGTCAGTTACGTGATTGCAGTAGAAGAATTATCGCGTGTATGTGCATCGACTGGTGTAACTCTATCGGCTCATTTATCACTCGCTTCGTGGCCTATCTTTAAGTTCGGGACGGAAGAACAGAAGCAAAAGTACCTGCGGCCCTTGGCGCTGGGAGAGAAATTGGGTGCCTATGGACTTACCGAACCAAGTGCAGGTACAGATGCAGCAAGTCTTCGGACAACTGCAGTGCGTGATGGGGACGAATATATTTTAAATGGCACAAAGATGTTCACGACAAATGGCGGCGAAGCAGATATTTATGTCGTGTTTGCAACCACAGATGCAAGCAAAAAGGCAAAAGGAGTTACGGCATTTATCGTTGAAAAAGGAATGCCAGGCTTTACATTTGGCAAGAAAGAAAAGAAGATGGGGATTCGGTCATCCCCGACTGTGGAATTGATCTTTGATCAGTGCCGAGTTCCAATGGCCAATGTACTTGGGGAGGAAGGTCAAGGGTTTAAGATTGCGATGATGACGTTGGATGGTGGGCGTAATGGCATTGCCGCTCAAGCTTTAGGTATCGCTAGTGGAGCGCTGGATGCGGCGCTAGAGTATGCAAAAACGCGGACGCAATTTAATCGCCCGATTACCGATTTTCAAGCAATCCAATTTAAATTGGCAGATATGGCGAAACAAGTTGAAGCTGCTCGCTTATTGACGTATCAAGCTGCATGGTTGGAAGATAACCAACTTCCGTACGGGAAGGCCTCGGCGATGGCGAAGGTTTTTGCATCCGATGCTGCCATGTACGTGACAACTGAAGCGGTGCAAATTCATGGCGGCTATGGGTTTACACGAGATTATGCCGTAGAGCGCTTTATGCGTGATGCGAAAATTACGCAAATTTACGAAGGAACCAACGAAGTGCAACGCATCGTCATCGCGGGCCATGTCCTCAAAGATTAGCAGAGATACAGAGAGCACGCATGTGTAGAATGTAAACAGGTTTGTCGTGAAACGGGGAGTTTTACACAGTGGAGCAGTTTGTCAAAGAGCTTGCACGTGGAAATCCACGTGCAATCGCACGTGCGATCACCTATATGGAGGAAGGTACTGAGGAGGCAAACGAGCTATTGGCTCGATTACAAAGTCCTTTGGGGGCCGTCCGTCAAGTTCATATCATAGGGATCACTGGAGCACCAGGAGCAGGGAAGAGTTCGCTTGTTGATCAACTCATGGGGTATTTGCGGAGTCAAGGTTTGCGTCTGGCTGTACTTGCCATCGATCCCAGCAGCCCATTTACTGGGGGGGCTGTTCTTGGGGATCGTGTTCGTATGATGCGACATGCACTTGATTCAGGGATCTTTATTCGAAGTATGGGAACGCGGGGGAGCGGGGGAGGGCTCTCCCGTTCTGTTCGTGATGTACTGCAAGTCTTGTCTTATGCTCCGTTTGATGTGATTTTGCTTGAGACCGTTGGAGTAGGGCAGGCAGAACTTGATATCGTTTATGTAGCAGATACGGTAACGGTTGTCTTAACACCTGTTGGAGGAGATCAAGTACAAGCGGCAAAAGCGGGGCTCATGGAAATTGGTGATGTCTTTTTGATCAATAAAGCGGATATTCCAGGAGCAGAACGCACAGCAAAAGATGTGCGAGACATGCTCCACGTTGCGGATCACAAAGAGGATTGGGAACCGCCTGTGGTACTTGTCTCCGCATTACAAAATACAGGGATTGCGGAGTGGTGGGCAGAATGTGAGCGTCACTTTGCGTTTTTAGCTCAGGAGGAGCGACTACAAACGCGTAGAGGGCGTGCGCGTGTACAGGCGATGCGTGAGTTGCTGCAGCAAAATATGTGGCGAGAGATGGAGCGTAAATTGCGTCTGGACGAGCGGTATATTCGTTTGCAAGAGTATGTACAAAGTGGGGAATGGTCGGTGCAACGTGCTGTCCGTGAAATTCTACACGATATATTCAAGGAATAGGGATTGCAAGGAACTCTTGGACGCTCTTTTTATAGGAATTTTCGCTATAACGCATTGCGGCTGAGAGGCAAGTGTGATTTAATGATTTAATGATCAAGAGATGATGCATGAGTAGGAGTGTGCAAAGTGACAGTTCAGGTAAAGCTGGCCGATCGAACGGCAGAACAACTGCGCGAGATGCCACTGATCGAGATTGCGTACGAGTTACTTGCAGAAGCAAAAGAACCGATTTACTATCGCGATCTGATGGGAAAAGTGGCAGGGCTCTTAGGGCTGACACAGGCAGAGATCGATGCGGTGATCGCCCATTTGTATACGGATATCAATATAGATGGCCGGTTTTTATGCATTGGGGACAACGTGTGGGGACTGAAGCGTTGGTACCCAGTGGAACGCAGTACAGAGCGCACATCGAGTCGTCGTTTTGTCCGTAAAGAAGCGCTCAGCTTAGATGATGAAGACGATCTTGAGGTCGATGATCTCGAACTCGAAGAACTGGAGTTAGAAGAGGAGCCGCCGTTTGTTTTGGCAGATGATGAGGATCTTCTTGAAGAAGAGGATGAAATCGTCGACGACGAACTTGAGTTTCTGGATGCCGAAGATGAAGTGGAAGATCTTGTTGAGGAAGAAGAGGAAGGCGAAGATTTTTGATTGTGCGGGCGTTTTCGCGCAATGCTTGACAGAGTCATTCCCTTCTCGGTACGATAGGCAAGTCAATTGGATGATGTGCATGTAGTGCGTTCTGGCAAAGCCAGGACGTTTATTTTGTGATCGTAGGAGCAGGGGGCAAATGGCGTGACTAAGTATATCTTTGTAACTGGGGGCGTAGTGTCTGGCCTCGGTAAAGGAATTACAGCGGCCTCATTAGGCCGTCTGTTGAAAAATCGGGGATTACGCGTGACCATACAAAAGTTTGATCCCTATATTAATGTGGATCCTGGTACCATGAGCCCCTATCAACATGGCGAAGTCTATGTGACGGAGGATGGCGCCGAGACGGACTTGGATTTAGGCCATTATGAGCGGTTTATCGATATTAATCTAACGCAAGACAATAATGTGACATCTGGTAGAGTATATTTTTCTGTTTTAAATAAAGAGCGTCGCGGCGATTATTTGGGTGGAACCGTACAAGTCATTCCTCACATCACAAATGAGATCAAGGAGCGTCTCATGCGTGCAGCCACAGAAGAGACGGATGTCGTGATTACAGAGATTGGTGGAACAGTTGGCGATATTGAAAGTCTCCCATTTCTTGAAGCAATTCGAGAAATGCGTCGCGATATTGGTCGTGAACATGTGATGTATATTCATGTCACACTGATCCCCTATCTGCGCGCTGCCGGAGAAGTAAAGACGAAACCAACCCAACATAGTGTAGCCGAATTGCGCAGCATTGGGATTTCACCTCAAGTTATTGTGTGTCGTACAGAAGTTCCACTCAGTGATGAAGTAAAACGTAAGATCGCATTATTCTGTGACACAGAACCGGAAGCGGTGATCGAGGCGCGCGATGCGGACACCTTATACGACGTGCCGCTCATGTTACAGGAACAAGGACTCGATGATTATGTAGTTCGCTATCTCGGACTGGAATGTGCAGAAGCAGACATGACAGAATGGAAAAACCTAGTAGATAAAATTAAAAACATCCATCAAACGGTACGCATTGCGTTAGTCGGTAAATACGTCGCGTTGCGTGATGCGTATCTTAGTGTAGCGGAAGCACTCTTCCATAGTGGGATTGCCAATGGCACACAGGTAGAAATCGAGTGGTTATCGTCAGAGGAACTGACGGATGAAAATGCGGAAGAATTGTTGGGGAACGTGGATGGTATCTTAGTTCCAGGTGGGTTCGGCGATCGGGGAATTGAGGGGAAAATTTCTGCTATCCAGTTTGCAAGAGAACACGATATCCCGTTTTTTGGAATATGCCTTGGGATGCAGATGGCTGTCGTAGAGTTTGCGCGCCATGTGCTAGGGTATGAAGATGCCCATAGTTCAGAAATCAACGAACTCACTACGCATCCTGTGATTGATCTGTTGCCCGATCAAAAAGATGTGGAGCACAAAGGCGGAACGATGCGACTTGGACTTTATCCGTGTTCAATTCGTGAAGGGACAAAAGCAGAACGTGCTTATCAGATCAAAGAAGTTGGAGAGCGCCACCGCCATCGTTACGAGTTTAACAATGCATATCGCGCGCAAATGCAAGAAGCAGGTTTATTGATCAGTGGTACCTCCCCGGATGGAAGATTAGTAGAAATTGTAGAATTGCAGAATCACCCATGGTTTGTTGCTGTGCAATTCCATCCAGAGTTTACTTCTCGCCCCAATCGTCCACAGCCGCTGTTTCGTGACTTTATCGCGGCGGCGGTTGCTTACAGCCAACTAAACAGAAGGTAAAGCAGGAACATTTAACAAAATGTCGAATATAGACAAAGTTGACTACGATTCGCTTGTCAAAACACATGGCGCTGAGCTTCAGAAGTGTGTTGCGAAGATTCATGCGCTAGACAAGGAGTGACAAGTGACGATGAAAATTTTAGTCGTCGATGATCAATTCGGCATTCGACTGTTGTTGCAGGAAGTGCTCAGCCGGGACGGATATGAAGTGTACTGTGCGGAAAATGGCACGCAGGCGCTCTCCGTCTTGGCGCGCGAGCAGCTGCAGCTGGTGCTGTTAGACATGAAGATTCCAGGAATGAACGGAATTGAGATTTTAACGAATATCCGCAAGCTAGATCCACGTTTAAAGGTGATTATGATGACAGCTTACGGAGAATTGGATTTAGTTAAAGAAGCCGCTGCGCTCAATGCCATAGGACATTTTGCTAAGCCATTTGACATTGACGAGATGCGGCGGTATATCGCACAATTGATCGGGGTGCCTGGAAATGACGGAAACGTCCAATCTGCAGGAGTACAGTTCTATTAGTCAAGCGCTCAATCAACAAGAGTATGTGATTCTTCGCACACGTATGGCGTCTGCTGATGCACATTATGCGGGAAACTTGGTGGATGGCGCAAAAATGTTGCAATTATTTGGCGATGTTGCGACGGAATTGCTAATTCGCCATGATGGGGATGAAGGATTATTTGTCGCTTATGATCGCGTTGAATTTAAAGCGCCCGTATTTGGCGGTGACTATGTCGAAGTGTATGGTCGGATCGTAGATGTTGGAAAAACCTCGCGGAAGATGGAATTTTATGCGTTCAAGGTCATTCGCGCGGCGATTGATCCCGCAAATCCTTCAGCGGCGCAAGTGCTGAGTCCTCCAGAGCTTGTTACATTTGCATCGGGGACATGCGTTGTGCCTAAGGAAAAGCAACGCATAGTGAGGTGAGAGACATGCAAAAACTAGTGATTACTGCAGCCGTCAATGGAGCAGAGGTAATGCGGGAGCAAACACCCTATGTACCCATTACCCCCGAGGAGATCGCGAGTGCAGCAGTTGAGGCAGCAGCAGCGGGTGCTTCGATTGTACACGTTCATGCGAGGCGTCCGGATGGGAGTCCTACACAAGATAAAGCAGTGTATCGAGAAATTATTGAGCGCATCAGAGAGCAAAGTTCTGTGATCGTCCAAGTTTCAACGGGCGGAGCAGTGGGCATGACAGCGGATGAACGCGGTGACGTCATTTCACTTGCGCCTGAGATGGCAACGCTTTCAACAGGGACTGTGAATTTTGGTGAAGGGGTTTTTTACAATTCGCCAGATTTAATTGCAGATTTTGCGGCGCGAATGAAAAAATACGGTGTTCGTCCAGAAATTGAAGTGTTCGATATCGGAATGATCGCTAATGCACAAAACCTGGTGAAAAAGGGGTTGCTGAGTGAACCCCTGCATTTCGATCTTGTACTGGGAGTTCCTGGGGCGATACCGGGTGAGATCGCGCATCTTATGCATATGATTGCGACACTTCCGCAAGGAAGTACATGGACAGCGGCTGGAGTAGGCCGCGCCCAATTGCCAATTACGACAGCAGCGATCTTGCTAGGTGGACATGTTCGTGTAGGGCTTGAAGATAATATTTATTATACAAAAGGTCGTTTAGCTGAATCGAGCGCCCAGTTGGTTGCACGAGTCGTGCGAATTGCGCAAGAACTCGGTCGAGAGCTGGCAACACCTGATGAAGCGCGTCAAATAGTTGGGATTTCGTCACGCGCGTGATATGATGTACCTAGTTAACACATATTGAATGTAAGGATGGGGGAGATTCTTTTGCCTTTTGGTTCATTTAAGGCGGCTTTAGAAGATGGCTTTAAAAATGGATATGCAGTGGGACAGTTTAATATTAACAATTTAGAGTGGACGCAAGCGATTGTGGAGGTAGCGAACGAAGAGAATTCACCTGTGATTCTTGGTGCTTCTGAAGGCGCAATCAAGTATATGGGAATTGAATATGTCGGCGCCATCGCTAAGGCGGCTGCAGATATGTCAAAGGTTCCGATTATTCTTCATCTTGATCATGGAAGTAGCTACGATATGATTTTAAAATGTATCCGCTATGGATTTACCTCTGTTATGATTGATGGATCACATTATCCTTTGGAAGAAAATATTGCACTCACGAAAAAGGTTGTCGAAGCTTGTCATCCACTGGGCATTCATGTCGAAGGCGAACTCGGTCGCATTGGCGGTGTTGAAGACGATTTGACGGTAGATGCGCGGGAGGCGGCACTTGTACGTCCTGAGGAGGCAGAGCGCTTTGTAAAGGAAACGGGCGTAGATGCATTTGCACCGGCAATTGGTTCTCAACATGGTCATTATAAAGGCAAACCGAATTTAGCGTTTGATCGTTTAGAAAAAGTGCGTGATCTGACGGGGATTCCGCTCGTTTTGCATGGCGGTACCGGAATTCCAGACGAAGATATCCGACATGCGATCAGTCTTGGTGTTGCGAAGATCAATGTCAATACCGAGAATCAATCCGCCTTTACGAATGTCATTCGAGAGATTTTTGACCGTGATAAAGAAGTCTATGACCCCCGCAAATACCTCGGGCCAGGACGAGCAGCGATTAAAGATGCGGTAAGGGCAAAAATTCGTCTGTTTGGCAGTGCGGGTCGCGCTTGATTGGTTAGACGAGATTGTTCTGGTTTTTGGATTCGGTGATGAGCGCCAGACGAAGGGAGTGAAGGGAAACCAGTGCGGTTTTACTTGGAGACTGCGCGTTTTTCTGAGGCACAACGGGCTTTGGCGCTCGGATTTGTTACGGGCATTTACATTGTGCGCAATGCGGTGGAGATGAAAGGAAGGGACTACAATGATTTAGTTGGGGAGATCTCGAAACTGTCTCTTCCTTGGCTAGGCGTTGAACTTGATGCATTAGATCGCGAAGGGATCATTACAGAAATACGCGAATTGCTACAGGTTGCGCCTGGATCATCCTTCCATCTGTTTACCCCTCTTACGCTCCAGACACTTCAAGCGTTGCATTCAGTGATCAGCCAATCACTCTTTTCAGAAGTGAATGTTGGTTTTCAGTATATTTGTTCGCTCACACAGTTGCTACTTGCAGTTCGGGCTGGCGCAAAAGAAGTTTTACTTGATGCGCGTACATTGAGGGAAGTCGGTATTGCTCTCCCGAATTTGCTATCCCAGATGAAGCGTTCGCTTATATCACATGGGCTCTCTTGTCAACTACTAGTTTATGGGGTTCAGGATGTACTTGAAGTGGAGCAATTGGCTTTAGCAGATGCAGACGGTGTCATTGGCTCATGGGATCTTTTGCAGGGACTTGCCTACCATCCATATACAGATGTAAGTATCCAACGTATTTTGGTACAGCGCGGAAAGACGACCTCGTAACCTCGTAACATGATTGCTCGTTGCCCCTCTCTTAGTACTAACCTCAGAATATGAGCTTCCTTTCATGTAACTCAGAAATTGGTCATGAAGATGTGTAACAAGATTAAGGAGTGGAAATTTCATGGATAGTTATATTCAAAATCTCTTTGCAGAGCGCATTGGCGGCTCAGCGTTTGGGAAAGAAACGGTAATCTATAAATTCGAGAAAATTAAGCGCGCAAAAGCAGCTGCACTTGCTGCTCATCCAGAAGTTCCTATGATCGACATGGGGGTTGGTGAACCGGATGAACGAGCAGATGACGGCATTGTTGATGTGTTGGCGCGAGAAGCGCGTAAACGGGAAAATAGGTTTTATTCAGATAATGGGATCGCCGAATTTAATGAAGCGGCTGCCAAGTATCTAGCACGTGTTTACGGGGTTGTGGGTATGGATCCCGTAAAAGAAATCAATCATGCGATTGGATCAAAGCCAGCGTTGGCGATGATACCAAGTGCATTGATCAACCCGGGTGACGTCACGATTATGCCTGTTCCAAATTATCCGGTTCTTGGAACACACACAAAGTGGCTAGGTGGCGAAGTATATACACTACCTCTTACACCTGAAAATCATTTCCTTCCTGATCTCTCCGCTATCCCTGTAGAGATTCGCAAAAGGGCGAAACTTCTCTATCTGAACTATCCTAACAATCCAACAGGCGCAACAGCAACTCGTGCATTCTTTGAACAAGTAGTGGAATTCGCAAGGGAAAATCAGATTGTTGTGGTTCATGATGCTGCATACTCTGCTTTAACATTTGATGGGGAACAACCATTAGCTTTTCTTTCCGTTCCTGGGGCAAAAGAAGTGGGAATTGAACTTTTCTCCCTATCCAAAGCGTTCAATATGACAGGATGGCGCATTGCATTTGTGGCGGGAAATGAGTTGCTCGTTAAGGCGTTTGCGACAGTAAAAGACAACAACGATTCAGGGCAATTCCGCGCGATTCAAAAAGCAGCTATATACGGGTTAGAACATCCAGAGATCACAGAGAAGATTGCTCAGAAATACTCCCGACGCCATACCCAACTAGTTGCAGCATTGCGTGAGCTAGGATTCGATGCAAAGAAACCGGGAGGATCCTTCTTTCTCTATACGAAAGCACCCAAAGGAATCAAAGGAGGTCCGCGTTTTTCTACAGCTGAGGAGTTCTCGCAGTTTTTGATTACAGAAAAGCAAATCTCGACCGTACCGTGGGATGATGCGGGTGCATTTGTGCGTTGGAGTGTCACATTTGAAGCAGATTCAGAACAAGCGGAACAAGAAGTGATTGCAGAAATCAAACGGCGTTTATCGAGTCTAGAATTTGAGTTTTAGTGGAGTTGTACAAACAAAGGTGGGGATTGTATGGATCGCGAACTCGCGCTGGAATTTACACGTGTAACAGAAGCGGCTGCATTAGCAGCCGCAAAATGGATGGGAACTGGAAAGAAGATGGAAGCTGATAATGCAGCAACTACTGCAATGCGCAAGGTGTTCGATACGATTGCGATTGACGGGACCGTGGTGATTGGTGAAGGGGAAATGGATGAAGCGCCCATGCTGTACATTGGTGAAAAATTGGGGCACGGGACAGATCCTGTAGACGTTGCAGTCGACCCGTTAGAAGGGACAAACATCGTCGCGAAGGGACTTTGGAATGCGATGGCCGTCGTCGCAGTTGCGCCTCAAGGGACTCTCCTGCATGCTCCTGATATGTATATGGAGAAACTCGCGGTAGGACCTGCAGCGAAAGGGTTAGTCGACATCGAAGCGCCAGTTGAGCATAACTTGCGTGTGGTCGCGAGAGCGCTTGGAAAATCACTGGAGGATGTGGTTGCGATTTTGCTCGATCGCCCGCGCCATGCAGAGTTGATCGAGCGTATTCGTAAAACGGGCGTACGCATAAAGTTAATTACAGATGGGGATGTCGCTGCAGCGCTAAATACAGCGTTTCCAGAAGTGGGAGTCGACATTATGTTTGGGACGGGCGGGGCGCCCGAAGGGGTGCTTGCGGCTGCAGCATTAAAATGTTTAGGTGGGGAATTTCAAGGTCGATTAGTCGCGCAAAATGAAGAGGAGCACAGGCGGTGTCTGGAAATGGGATTACAAGATCCAAGTGCTGTTCTGCGCATGGAAGACCTTGTAAAAGGTGAGGATGCCATATTTGCTGCGACAGGTGTGACTGATGGAGAATTGCTGCGCGGTGTACGCTTTTTAGGAGGTGATCAAGCCACCACGCATTCTCTTGTGATGCGCGCAAGCAGTGGAACTGTGCGATTTATCGAAGCGCGCCATCGCTTAGGAAAGAAACCGAATCTCGTGATGGTTTAGACAGCAGAGTCAAATCTTCATAACTAGTTGCTAGAAACTTGCATAAAGTGAAGAAAGAGCGGCAAACCTCTTAGTATGTGCAATAACATTCTGAATACAGTGAGGGTAGGTTCCATTGCAAATTAAGGAGCTAGAAACAAAAAAGCTCGCCGAACTCTATAAATTGGCGAAGGAATTTCAGATTCCCTATTACGCCACTATGAAAAAGAAGGAACTCATTTTTGCAGTGTTGCGAGCGCAAGCGGAAAAAGATGGCCTCCTTTTTGCAGAAGGTGTACTCGATATCATGTCGGATGGATATGGATTTTTACGTCCAATCGGCTATCTCCCAAGTGCTGAAGACATCTATGTGGCAGCTTCGCAAATTCGTCGTTTTGATTTGCGGGCAGGTGATCTCGTTTCAGGCAAGGTGCGTCCTCCTAAAGAGAATGAGCGTTATTTTGGACTTCTACAAGTGGAGGCTGTAAATGGTACGAATCCTGAAACGGCGGCGGAACGTCCACATTTTCCTGCATTGACACCACTATTTCCCCAACAAAAGTTGAAATTAGAAACATCACCCGAGAAGTTTGCGACGCGGATGATGGATCTACTTGCGCCAGTTGGACTTGGGCAACGCGGGTTAATTGTAGCGCCACCTAAAGCTGGGAAGACCCTATTACTCAAAGAGATTGCAAATAGTATTTCGACAAATATGCCCAATGCGGATCTATTTGTCTTGCTTATTGATGAGCGACCTGAAGAAGTAACGGATATGCAGCGCTCTGTCCGTGGGGAAGTGGTTGCGTCGACATTTGACGAAGTGCCGGAAAATCATATCAAAGTAACTGAACTCGTCCTGGAACGAGCAATGCGCTTGGTCGAACATAAACGCGATGTAATCATTCTGATGGATAGTCTCACGCGTTTGACGCGCGCCTACAATCTCGTCATTCCGCCGAGTGGACGAACTTTGTCTGGAGGGATCGATCCAGCTGCTTTTCACCGGCCGAAACGGTTTTTTGGCGCAGCGCGCAATATTGAAGAAGGTGGGAGTCTCACGATACTTGCAACCGCGTTGATTGATACAGGTTCACGGATGGATGATGTCATTTACGAAGAGTTTAAAGGGACTGGTAATTTAGAGTTGCATTTGGATCGCCGCCTCGCTGAGAAACGCATTTTCCCCGCTATCGATATTCGCCGCTCCGGAACGCGCAGAGAAGAACTTCTCTTGACCAAAGAGGAATTAGAAAAAATTTGGGCCTTGAGAAAATCATTAGGCGACAATAACGAATTCACAGAAATCTTCTTGCGACGCTTTACGCATACGAAAACGAATGCGGAATTTTTAGCAACACTGGAGAGTCCGCGAGAAACCAAGGAAGCACGGGATAACACGCGCGATGGGAATCATCGGGATCATCGGGACCGCGATCATCGACAAGCGAGTGTTAAGTAGGTGAGTTTCGTGTATATGGTCTACGCGAATAAAAACGGTGAACTGTTTGATGACCGTTCACTTCGTGCTGTGGGTCGAACGGGGAGAGCAGTAACAGAAGTGGATGATCGCGAATGGATCCCGCTTCCTGAAGGCGCGACGATGGTTTCTCTTCCAGGAACACGAGCGCTCGGCCTTGATGCAGCAGGGAAACTCAAGGCACTTCCTGAATCTGCGGTGGCGGTCGGCGCACTTTTACCTCAAGGCTATACGCGTCTTCTATTGCCCGCCTATTTCAAACCGATCGGAACAGAGCCGTTTCCACTATTCGGGTATACGGCAGTCGGGTTCAAAAAGGGGCGCTTCTATGTTGCAGCTACGCAGAGTGACGATCCCCGTCCGTGGAATCCGACACAATACAAAGAGAACGAAGTGCATAAAAAAGTACAGCAGATGGTGCTTAATCATCCGGATAATCGCTTGTATCAACACCTGCAAACTTGTGCAGTGGAATATGAGTGTGTCACATCACGCAATACTTTTTTTGGTCGTCTAGAAGGGGCGATTCCTGTGTCCCCTACTTGTAATGCAGGGTGTCTCGGATGTATCAGTGAGCAACCGGATGCAGCAGGGTTTCCATCTCCCCAGATCCGCATGACGATACGCCCAACGGTTGAGGAAATGGTAGATTTGATGGTGACACATCTGCGCGCTGCAGGTCCAAAAGGTGTGATTTCTTTTGGACAAGGATGTGAGGGGGAGCCATCCTTGCGTGGACGCGAAATTGCACTAGCAATTCGCAAAACGCGAGAGCAAGTAACCTTTGGTGCGATCAATATCAATACGAATGCCGGATTAACAGCGAACATTCAGCAGATCGTCGATGCTGGACTCGATCTCATGCGAATCTCGACAATTAGTGCATTACAAGATCACTACAATGCGTACTATCAGCCGCGTGGCTATACGGTAACAGACGTGGCTGCTTCTGCGCGCTATGCATCAGAACGCGGAGTCATTGTCTCACTCAATTATTTGGTTTTCCCTGGGATCTCTGATCAACCGCAAGAGATTGAAGCGATGATACATTTTATAAACCAAAATGGCATCAAACTTGTTCAACTGCGCAATTTGAATATTGATCCGGATTATTATTTGGAGCGTATTCCTTCACGAACAGAAGAACCGATTGGCATGTTAGCAATGATTGAAGCATTC
Organism: Sulfoacidibacillus thermotolerans; assembly: GCF_003144315.1. Lineage (GTDB taxonomy): Bacteria > Bacillota > Bacilli > Alicyclobacillales > SLC66 > Sulfoacidibacillus > Sulfoacidibacillus thermotolerans. The sequence goes on from NZ_MPDK01000007.1 coordinate 91,254, forward strand.
AAGCAAGAATGCAAGGGATTGAAAATCGGTAGTTACACACATACGCCTGACTGGTATCTCATATGATAGCACTTGTAGTTAGGGGAACAACGTGGTAATATGTAAATTATCGTGTTCTTCGCAGTAGGAGGTGAATAACCATGAAACCAGGGATTCATCCGGAATATAAAAAAGTGATGGTGACCTGCGCCTGTGGCGAGCAATTTGAGACAGGTTCAGTAAAAGGAAATCTGCGCGTGGAAGTATGCTCGAAATGTCATCCATTTTTCACGGGTAAACAAAAGTTTATTGATGCCGGTGGACGTGTGGATCGTTTTAAGAAAAAATATGGAATGTAATTGGCCTCTAGTTTATGATATAGGCGGTACTGCACGACTTTGCGGTACCGTCTTTGTGTGTACAGGTTTTGCAATACGAATGAAGAAGAATGCAAAAAAGCGCGCTATGCATACATTGTATAGCCATAGTAGATAACTTTTAGGGGTGAATCAGCGTGTTTCATCGTTTGCAGGCGGTTGAAGAGCGCTACGATCAGTTAAGCGCCCTTTTGTCCGATCCTGAAGTGATCAGCGATGTCGATAAACTGCGTTCCTATGCGAAAGAACAGTCAGATTTAGAAGATACTGTTCAGGCTTATCGAGAGTATAAAAAAGTCTCATCACAACTTCAGGATGCCAAGGAAATGCTAAATGAAAAACTCGATGAGGAAATGCGAGAGCTTGTAAAGCAAGAGTTAGCGGAACTGACGCAACAAAAGGAAAAACTGGAGCATGATTTAATGGTCTTGTTACTTCCAAAAGATAAAAATGATGATAAAAACGTCATTGTGGAAATTCGCGGCGCTGCGGGTGGAGAGGAAGCTGCATTATTTGCAGGAGACCTGTTTCGCATGTATAGTCGTTTTGCTGACCGCAAGGGTTGGAAAATTGATGTGATCGATGTCAATGAGACAGATATTGGCGGTATTAAAGAAGCGATCTTTAGTGTGCAGGGCAAAGGAGCGTACAGTTTACTAAAATATGAGAGTGGTGCACATCGCGTGCAGCGAGTTCCAGCTACTGAATCAGGTGGACGCATTCACACCTCAACGGCGACTGTTGCTGTTTTGCCTGAAGTCGAGGAAGTTGAAGTGGAAATTAATGAAAAGGACTTGCGGATTGATACTTTTTGCTCGACAGGTCCAGGGGGACAAAGCGTCAACACAACCCAATCGGCAGTTCGAATTACACACTTACCAACAGGAATTGTCGTTTCCTGTCAAGATGAAAAATCTCAGCTTAAAAATCGCGATAAGGCGATGCGTGTACTCAGAGCGAGGCTTTATGAAAAGTACCAGCAAGAGCAACAACAGGAGTATGCCGAGCAGCGCAAATCAGCTGTAGGGACGGGCGATCGCAGTGAGCGAATTCGCACATATAACTTTCCGCAAAGTCGCGTTACAGACCATCGGATTGGATTAACCTTGCATCGTTTAGAAAGTGTACTGGCAGGGGATCTCGATGAGATTATCCATGCACTTGTGACCGCAGAACAGGCACAGAAGCTTCAAGCGGCAAGTGGTGACGAATGACGCTTCAAGAACTGCTGAAAAATGCGGAGCAAACGCTGCGTGTGGCCGGAGTTGAGGTTCCTGAACGGACTGCGCGTTGGCTCTGGCAAGCTGTATCGGGCATGGGGACAGCTGAACAACTCGTGCATGCCAAAGATCCTGTACCTGCTGCGATCAGGGAAACGTATTGGCAATGGGTACAGCGTCGTGCGAACCGCGAACCGCTTCAATATGTGTTAGGCGAGACGGAATTTTGCGGCTTGCCTTTTTTTGTTGATCGAAGGGTGCTTATTCCACGGCCAGAGACAGAGCAACTTGTGGATTTGGCGATGCAACTCATAACAACACGCATTGCAAAGAAAAATGAAGTCACTGTTGTGGACGTAGGGACGGGTTCAGGCGCTGTGATTGTTGCGCTTGCAAAGTTTCTTCAAGGAAGTGCCATTCCTCTGCGGTTTTTGGCGACAGATATTTCACAAGACGCCCTCGATGTGGCAATACAAAATGCAAAACGACATCAGGTAGATTCAAGTATTCAATTTGTGAAAGGGGAGTACTTGAATGGAGTGATGTTTGCAGCCCATAGCATCGATGTCATCGTCTCGAATCCGCCGTATATTCCAGTCGGCACTCCTCTACAACCAGAAGTTGAAGAGTGGGAACCGCATATTGCACTCTATGCAGAGCAGCAAGGCCTTGCCTGTTATCGGGGGCTTGCTCAGGCGGCGCAACAATATGTAGCGGAGGATGGCTGTCTAGCCGTTGAGCTAGGTGTCGGGCAAGCGGATGCCGTACAACAGATCTTTCGAGCGGCAGATCCATCCTTTGTGCTTCACGTAGTCAGTGACTTTCGCGGGATTGATCGTTTTGTAATTGCAGATCGCGGAAGTGGACTCTGTGAAATCTCTTAATTTCCTGTAACATTTTAGAAGATGTTTAAGAAGTTCATAGTCTGACCATACTGCCTCTTAGAACTCATCGATCGTGAGAACTCAAGGAGGCAGTATGCGTATGAAAACATGGATCGTCATACTCATCTTTCTAGCAGGATTATTCGGCATTCTCAATGGGTTCCAAGTCACAGGGATTGGGAAGGCCCACGCGTTTGTTGGACCTGATCCCAATGTGATTCCGCAAGATGCTTTGCGTTTTCGTGTCATCGCAAATAGCAACAGTCCCTGGGACCAAAATTTAAAACGAGACATTCGCAATCGCGTGATTGCTTTCATTGGTGAAAAAATGGCGCATGTGACGTCTGTATCACAAGCGCAAATCGTACTGCAACACTCTGTGCCTGAAGTTGAAGCGATTGCCATAGCAATGTTAAAAAAATACCATGCACCTTATGGTGCAACGACGACATTTGGCTTCGCTCATTTCCCGACAAAGCTTTACGGGGATAAGGTGTATCCAGCAGGGACATATAAGGCATTGCGCATCACATTAGGGAAAGGTGCGGGGCAAAACTGGTGGTGTGTATTGTTTCCTCCTCTGTGTTTTGTTGCGTTGAGTGATGGAGACGCAGTGGCGGCAACAGCTGCTTTTCCCGATTATCCTCCGCTTGCTGTGCGCTACATAAAAAACCCGGATGGGAAAGGCCGCATTCCCGTCGCCTTACGACTTGCTGTGGTAGACTATGGAGAAGAACTGCTAAAGGTTATTCGTGCGGATTTTGCACATTTGACACTCTAGGGAGCACGCGGAAAGGACGGATAAGAAAGATTGGCGAAAACTGATAGGGAAAAGACAATTTTATGGCAATTAGAGGAGGCGGATGACCTCTTGCAGCGACGTTCACTGGACAGTAGCTATCCAGAGGTACGGATACAACGTCTTCCGGTTGAACAACTTGTCTTTGAGGCGGCACAGCATCTTCGCGCAGATGAACTCGTTGCCTTTCCCACGGAAACGGTGTATGGGCTAGGAGCAAGCGCAGTGAGCAGCAAAGCACTGTTGCGTGTCTTTGCGGCAAAAAAGCGTCCTCTAGACAATCCCCTCATTGCACATGTGAGTTCCCTGACACAACTCGAACAGTTGACGACACACGTTCCTTCATTAGCACAACAACTAATGGACGCTTTTTGGCCCGGACCGCTCTCGATTTTACTTCCAGCTCGTCGCGATTTGCCAAAAGAGTTAACGGCGGGATTGCCAACCGTAGCCGTACGGATGCCGCGTCATCCATTGACACTCGCATTGATTGAAGAGGTTGGCATGCCACTTGCAGGACCATCGGCGAATCGCAGTGGCCGTCCGAGTCCAACAAAAGCCCAACATGTATTGGAAGATCTTGCCGGAGAAATTGCAGGTGTTGTCGATGGAGGGACTTGTTCGGTAGGAATTGAATCCACGGTAATCGAGATTATGGATGGGAGAATTGTAATTCTTCGGCCTGGGGACATTACCAGTGCGGATCTTAAAAGCTTTGGGGTCCCCGTTGTCTACGATCAACATCTAGTAGAACCACAAGAAGAGGCAGCTGTCCCGCGTTCACCAGGTCAAAAATACCGTCACTATGCGCCGCGAGGCGAGATGCGCGTGCTCATTGGTGAGACTGCAGCGTGCAGGAAGTATGTGCGCGAAGCCATTGGATTGGCGCACAATCAGGGCAAACGAGTCGCTGTGCTCGGATTTGAATCTTCAATTGGTGAAGGCGCCGATTTTTTTCTTGATTTAGGGAATAGTAGTCAAACGATTGCTGCTCATTTATATGAGGCACTACGAGCCTGTGATGAGGCGGCGATCGATCTGATCTTTGTGCGTGGATATGAGCCATCAGAATCACATTTTGCGTTGATGAATCGGCTTTTTAAAGCATCTGGCGGTGCGTTCATTGACTTGCGATAGCACCGCAAAGCACTCGTCTCATGAACCTGTCCGACGTTGCATACACATGTAATCGGATGTGGTGAAAGGTGGAGACGCTGTGTTAAGTTATACTCCTCTGTTGCTTTGGACAGTGGTCCTGATTGGGCTTGCGCTCAGTATGGACGCCTTTTCGCTTGGTCTTGGTCTTGGTGCCCAAGGCTTGCGCTGGCGTGATGTCGGACGCTTGTCACTGATCATCAGTTTATTCCATCTTTTACTCCCTCTTCTTGGTGTTTGGATTGGAGATGTACTATATGCACGATTTGGTGATATTGTACAAAAAATAACGGCAGTAGTGATGATGTTTCTTGGGTCTCAAATGATCGTCAAATCCCTTCAATTTGAAATGGGGATTCAACCGCCCCCGTTTCGCGCGCATTTTTTGCAATTAGTTGGCTTTGCTTTTGGCGTCAGCATCGACGCATTGTCAGTTGGCTTGACATTGGGTACACTAGGGATGACACCCGTCGTTCCAGCTGCTATGTTTGCGTTATTGAGCGGGGCGCTTTCGATGGTAGGACTTTACATCGGACGTCAGGTAAATGCGCGATTAGGGCGGTATGGACAACTAGCCGGTGGCGCAATTCTTGCATTTTTAGGGCTTAAGTTTTTCTGGTAGATGGAAGGCGATACCATGTATGAAATTCTGTTTGTCTGTACAGGGAATACGTGTCGGTCTCCGATGGCAGAGCGCATCATGGCGAATTTGCTAAAACAGTCTGGCTTGGATACGCAAGTATCCGTAAGTTCAGCGGGTTTATTTGCGTTGACGGGGGATGCGATGTCGCCGGGTGCACAAGCTGCACTGTTGCGTCGCGGCATTGGACAAGGAGAGACCCATAAGGCAAGGCGTCTAACGGAAGAACAGATAACCCAAGCGGATTTGGTGCTGACAATGACAGAAGCACATAAGAAAACCTTGCTGCAAGCGTTTCCGAAATTTCAAGAAAAGATTTTCACTCTTCTTGAATATGCCAAGGAAAGCGCGGGGGAAGGTGGAGTTTCTGCCGATCAGTTACCGACCTCTCTGGATGTGCAGGATCCGTTTGGATTAGACGATGAAGAGTATGAACGAGCGGCACGGCAGATTGAGGACGCGTGTGTATCGATAATTCAGCGGTTTCAGAACAACCGTCAACTACCATAAGCCTAGCATCATGTCTATAAGATGAGGAGCAGTTTTGCCTTGCAAAGGAGAGAGGAATAGAACCATGCGAATTGCGATCGGATCAGATCATGGGGGGTACGTGCTTAAACAGGAATTGCTTACACGTCTTCAGGATCTTGGCCATGAATGGAAAGATTTTGGCTGCTATTCTGAGGAATCTGTGGATTATCCGGACTATGCCATTGAGGTGGCACATCGCGTCGCTTCAGGTGAATTCGACCGTGGGATTTTACTGTGCGGGACTGGCATCGGGATGTGTATAACCGCCAATAAGGTACCGGGAATTCGCGCAGCTACCGTACATGATCTCTTTTCAGCAGAGGCTACACGCGCCCATAATGATAGTAATATTCTAACGATGGGCGGGCGCGTGGTTGATCCTGATCAAGCGGAGAAAATTGCACGCATATGGTTGACTACACCGTTTGAAGGAGGTCGTCATGCTCGCCGCTTAGGAAAAATAGAGGCACTTGAGCATGAGATTGAAAACGGTGCACAAGTTGGGAAGACCTCACGATGATCGAAGAATTTGAAAGGAAAGTTGCAACGGCAATCATGGAGTTACTTGCAGCGGCACAATTGACAGAAGATCAGATCCTTGTTGTGGGCGCAAGTAGCAGCGAAGTGCTTGGTCATCGCATTGGAACACACAGCTCACAGGAAGTTGCGCAAGCGATTGTCAGCGGGGTACTTCGTGTGCGCGCGAACCATCCATTTCATGTTGCTTTTCAGAGCTGTGAACACTTGAATCGCGCACTGGTCACAGAGCGTCGCACATGGCGTGCCTTTCAACTTGAAGAAGTAACTGTCGTGCCAGCTGTGACAGCAGGGGGCGCAGTTGCTGCAACAGCCTATCGCACGTTGCAGCAACCTGTTATGGTTGAGCAGATTGCAGCACATGCAGGCATTGATATTGGCGATACATTGATTGGGATGCACTTGCGGCGTGTTGCCGTTCCCGTTCGTTTGACGATCAAGGAGATCGGATTTGCTCATGTAACGGCAGCGCGAACGCGGCCAAAACTCATCGGTGGCGCGCGTGCCGTGTATCAATTAGAGGAACAGGGGGATAAGTGTTGAGCCATTTACATTTAATGGATCCCGCAATCGCGGAAGCAATTGAAGCAGAGCGCATTCGCCAACACTCAAAAATTGAGCTGATTGCGTCAGAAAACTTTGTCAGTCGTGCAGTGCTTGATGCACTTGGTACGGTATTGACCAATAAATACGCGGAAGGATATCCTGGGAAACGGTATTATGGGGGCTGTGAGCATGTAGATGTTGTAGAGCAAATTGCCATTGATCGGGCCAAGGAATTATTTAAAGCAGAGCATGTCAATGTTCAGCCACATTCCGGAGCACAAGCGAATATGGCGGTCTATTTTGCGTTGCTAAAGCCAGGCGATACTGTGCTTGGAATGAATTTGGCGCACGGTGGACACTTAACGCATGGCAGTAACGTCAATTTTTCCGGTCAACTTTATCACTTTGTTGCATACGGAGTGGACCCTGTCACCCATCGAATCTCCTATGAGGAAGTCGAACGGCTAGCAAAAGAGCATAAACCCAAACTGATCGTCGCGGGTGCTAGCGCATATCCGCGAGAATTTGACTTCCCGCGCTTGCGAGCGATCGCTGATGAGGTCGGCGCCTACCTAATGGTTGACATGGCACACATTGCCGGACTTGTTGCAACAGGTGTGCATTCGAGTCCAGTTCCCTATGCGCATGTGGTTACAACAACAACACATAAAACTTTGCGGGGCCCGCGTGGTGGAATGATTTTGTGTAAAGAAGAATTTGCAAAAGCAATTGACAAGTCCGTTTTCCCCGGCGTGCAAGGAGGACCCTTGATGCATGTGATTGCAGCAAAAGCAGTCGCTTTTGGGGAAGCGATGCGTCCTGAATTTGTAGACTATACGAAGCAAATTGTTGAAAACGCGAAGGCATTAGCTGAAATGTTGACGGAGCGTGGCTTTACACTCGTTTCTGGAGGTACGGATAACCATCTATTGTTGATGGACGTCCGTAGTGTGGGTCTTACCGGAAAAGTGGCAGAACATTTGTTAGATGAAGTTGGTGTGACGACGAACAAAAATGCAATTCCGTATGATCCAGAAAAGCCTGGTGTGACAAGTGGTGTGCGGATGGGGACGGCTGCTGTGACAACGCGTGGAATGGACGTTGAAGCGATGGGGCAAATCGCAGAAATTGTAGACCTTGTTTTGCGTCACCAAAATGAACAAGTACAGATCAATAAGGCGATACGTCTCGTCCGCGAATTAACGCAAAAGTTCCCACTGTATGATGGATTTTCATACCTTTAAATCGATCTTACTTACTATGAAATCACCAACCTAATAAAAAAGTAAAAGGGTGCTGTCGAATGACTTTGACAGCACCCTTTGCAATGAGCGATGTTGCTATTTTACGTGTGAAGTGAATGGATCAATAAAAAGTTCTTCCAACGAGGATACGTGATCGGGAAGAGGCGGTCCTAGATAATAGCGGCTGAGTAGTTCCTCGCGCGTCATCCACAGCAATTTAGGATGCATGTCGCCATGCCCTTGATACAACCGTTTGCGTCCCTCCGGGTGATAGAACACCATAATCCAGATAAGCAACATACTCACCCAGCGATTTGTTACAGTCGGTTCAATTTCTTCAACATGGAAACCGAGTTTTTCAGCGCCACGATGCATCAGTGTCATGCCAAATACACCTTTTGCATGGCGAAAGCGATCGTCATAAATGAGAGCGAGTGCCACGTCATGCATGCTATCTCGAAGCTCTTTTAATGCCCGAATCGCCATTTTTTCAGGTGATGGCATTTTTACTAATTGTTGCAGGAAGCCGTTTTGCAAATGCAATTCAACCATGAGATCGCCATCACAGAGTAGCGGCGTCGCATTTTCCGTTTCTGGGCTAGAATTCATGTGTTTTACCTGTTGAGCTGACGTTGCAGCGATATACGTTTGTGTATTCTCTATGTGTGTGGCGAATTGGATGGATCTTCGACCAAAACGCCATGGTACCACGCTTAAACGAAAGAGGCGAGACATCGGATACACCGCGTACAAAGTGTCAAATAAGCGCTCCCACAGCATCCATAAAGGATGAATCAGGCGCTGCAAACGCCTGGGGAAAGGTGTTTGCGGTTCTGAAAGGCGTCTGGCCGCTTGGCGAACAGGATTGGTATTACATGTAATACCAATCTGGGAGATGCGCGGCAATAAGACCGTAAGTGCAGCCAAAGTATGCAAGGGTGCAACTACGTCGCCCCCACTGTCGTGCAGAAGAACAATTGCACCGTTTTGCAACTTGGATGCGATCGCGTGGGCAATTTCCTGGGCGGAGACGTCACGACGCCAATCTCTCGCTGCAAATGTCCACAACACGGGAACTTGACCGATGCGGCGCATGATCAAAGGTGTTGCGATGGTTAATCTGCCCCAAGGGGGGCGATAAAAGCGCACAGGTTCCTCAATGATGGACTCGATGACTAGTTTTGTTTGGATCAGTTCGCGTTCTAGTTGTCTTGGTGTCATGAACCAAGCATTGCGATGATGATATGTATGGCTTCCGATCATATGTCCACGCGCATGAATGGCGCGCACCAATTCCGGGTATCGCTTTGCACGCTCACCTACAAGAAAAAAGATGGCCTTCACATTGTGTTGTTCAAGTAAATCAAGCAATTGGGGTGTATACAAAGGGTGTGGCCCATCGTCAAAAGTAAGCGTGATCTCCCGTACGAGGTCATTTCCCTTGTAGATCCCAAGCCAGTGGAAAAAATCAAAAATCCCTTCAGCGAGTGGCCCGTGGAGGGCCCAAATGAGAAGAATAAGTAAAACGATAAGGCCAATTCCGAGCATAGCGGACACTCCAATTCATGAAACGGCTAGGTGCTCGGTTTCAGGTGACGATTGAGACCTGGGATGCGAATAAAGAGATACAAAAGCCCCATCGTACCTACAACAATAGCACTCATCCAAAAAGGGGCCTGCGGCCCAAATGCCTGCCATAGTCTGCCGCCGATATAAGGTCCAGTAGCGGTGCCAAGTCCTTCTACGGTCATGAAAACGCCCCACATCGCTCCGCGTTTTTCTCGGTCGATCGCTCCGTCAAGCACAGAATTCCACGATGGCAAAATCATCGCATAAGAGAGTGCAAGAACTAACATAAAGCCAATTGCAGGCCAGATCGCCGTTTGCAGAGTGAAGAGAATCAATCCAATGGCTGTGAGAAGAAAGCCGCCCGATAAAAACGGACGAGCACCAATGCGGTCTACGAGTTTTCCCATAATCGGCAAGAAAATAGCAGTGGTTCCACCTACAATCACCATCGCCACGCTTTGCAGTTGTGGACTTACGCCGAGAACGACGCGTGCATAAGGCGTTAGCACAGGGATCAAAATTCCAATCGCTAGCGTCTGTACAAACATCCCCGGGAATAAGATTCGAATCTGCTTCAAGTTTACGATGATTTCACTAAAATATCTACGCGGCGCAATCAAAACTAAGAAGGGTTCATCGCCCTGCAGAGTTGACTGTTCAGGTTTGGTGAGGAGTGCGAGCAAACCACCGAGCAATAACAAAGAGATAAGCAACATAAAAGCAACTCGATAGGAGAGACCCAAGACCAAATTGATGACGACAGGTCCGGCTCCTCCTCCAATGAGCCAAGCAATATAAATATAGCCCATCGCACTTGCCTTTTGCTGCTCTGAGACAGTCCCAGTCACTGTAGAGATCACAGAGGGCCAAAGTGGTGAAGTCCCGACTCCTAGTATACCCGCCCCGACAGTTAAATTCACGGGGTTTGTCGCACGAGCGATGACAATCAATCCGACTGCGGCAATAAAGAGTCCGGTCACAAGCACAAAGCGATGTCCAAAGTGGTCGGCTAAAAAGCCCATAGGGCTACGCAAGATATTGTCAAAAAAGTAGTGAACACTAATCGCAAGACCAATCGCGGCGGGGGTTAGCCCTAGCGCATCGACTCCGATATTTGGAAGAAGCGCAAGCAAAAGTGCACCGCGCACGAATTCGACGAGCAGGAGGGTGACGAGTGCGCTTGCGACAAAGGGTTTGCGAATCTCTTGTGGAATCCCCCTCATGATTGCTCCGCCAAAAGAGGAGGAGTATGGGGTTGCGGTGGATGAATCACTTCTTGATTTTCAAGTTCAACGAGTTTATCAGCAATATCTCGTGCCGCGGTGACCTTGCGAATCGTGTTCGTATTTGCGCGCATGCGCGCGAGCAAAGATCCATTATCACGCAAGAGACGATAAATATGATCAATCACCTGTTTGCGCGTGCGTGCGAGGACAGCAACTCGAGATTTAACAAGAAAGGCTGCATTTTGTGTTTCCTGTCCTGGAATCGGCCGATACAGTAGCATCGGCAACTCCATTGCCAAGGCTTCGCTCACTGTAAGTCCTCCCGCTTTTGTCACAATGAGATCAGAGACTGCCATCAATTCATGGACTTCACGTGTAAAGCCAAATACCCATACCGGATTTTTCGCATCTTTGGATAATTGTTCAATTTGTTGGCGTAACTTCTCATTGCGTCCACAGACGACCATCAACTGCATACGCCGATCCGATTGAAACAATTCTTCGCAGATTTGTACAATATCCGATAACACACCGTAGGCACCGCCCATAATGAGTAGTGTCGGATAGTCCGGCTCAAGTCCTAATTTGGCGCGAATTCCTGCGCGATTGCTCGCCTCAAGAAATGCCGGGCGAATGGGGATGCCGGTAACAGAGATGCGACGTTCGTCGATTCCGCGCAAAATGAGTCCCTGTTTGACATGTTCAGAACCGACAAAGTAGTGATCGGTATACGGGTGGATCCATTGACTGTGAATCGCATGATCCGTTATTACAGTCGCAGCAGGGATCTGAGTTAGACCGTGTTCACGCAAAACAGACATAACACCAGCAGGTGTTGGGAATGTCGAGAGAATGACATCAGGCTGTTCTTCGTGAAGGAATTCAGCTAATTCTTCGTATCCCAGATGATTGAGCCGCCGTTGAATGAGGGAAGAAGGGGCGATGCGGCTTGTTCCTTTGTAAAAAAGTCCATAAAGTGCAGGTGCAAAGCGCACACTTTTTAAATAACAGTAACGGGCGACTGAATTCAATCGCGGATGGACCATCTCAATGTAATCGACGATGTGCACTTCATGACCAGGATGACTTTCCATAATGGCGTCGCGCACGGCGAGTGCCGCTTGTTGGTGACCTTCACCGTACGAGGCGGACAAGATCAGCACGCGCTTAAGCTTTTGCATGGAACATCCTCCTTATCTCCAAACGATGTACAAGACATCTTTAGCTATTGTAGGCGACAAAAGTTAGAATGGCATTAAAAGTGCGCTATAACTAATCAATTTTAACATGGAAAAGCCATTCTATACGAGGGGAAGGGAAAACTCCTCCTCTATGTGTCATAGTAGCGAAGTCTCGTGGGTTTGATATAATGACTCCATATGTGTGTTTAAAGTGGTATAAGAGGAGAGTGTGATTTGAAACCGATTCGCGAGATAAACCATCCCCTCGCTCTTGAAAAGATCGGGCGGCTGCGCGAGCAGGCGACAGATGTGCCGACTTTTCGACGCCTCGTCCAAGAATTATCTCTACTTTTAGCGATTGAATGCACGGATGATCTCAAAACAGAGTCAGTCACAGTCCAGACGCCTATTGCACAAGCGACGGTAGTACGCAGCAAAGAGGAAGTGACCCTGATTCCCATTTTGCGAGCCGGGCTTGGTATGATGGAAGGGATGTTGCAATGGATTCCGACCGCTAAAGTCGGACATCTCGGCATGTACCGTGATCCTGAAACACTCCTGCCCGTAGAGTATTATGCCAATACACCTGCTGGCATGAGTGAGAGTGTGGTAATTGTCTTAGATCCAATGCTTGCGACAGGTGGATCTGCCACGGCAGCGCTCGATTTGTTAAAGTCAAGAGGCGCTCGACGGATTAAACTGGCTTCCATTCTCGCAGCCCCTGAAGGAATTGCTAAGGTGCAAAGCAATCATCCAGATGTTCAAATATATGCGGTAGTAGTCGATCAAGGTCTAAACGATCATGGATATATTGTGCCGGGTCTAGGTGATGCAGGCGATCGCATATTTGGCACACTATAAGTGCAAGGGGATGATCAGGTGACGCGAAAACGCGTGATGACGGTGTTTGGCACGCGCCCAGAAGCGGTTAAAATGGCGCCGCTCGTCAAGGAATTGCAGGCCTCGGCAGAGTTTGAAACCACAGTGTGTGTCACTGCGCAGCATAGAGAACAATTGGATCAAGTGCTAAGCGCTTTTGCAATCCGCCCAGATTACGATTTAAATGTGATGGAAGCGCGTCAGACACTGACGAAAATTTCTACGAAAGTACTCGAATTACTTGCGGGTGTCTTAGAAGAAGTGCGTCCGGATATTGTGCTGGTACATGGGGATACGACAACGACATTTATCGCGAGCCTTGCAGCGTTCTACCAGCAAATCGCGATCGGTCATGTGGAAGCTGGGTTGCGTACGTGGGATAAATATTCTCCCTATCCGGAGGAGATGAATCGGCAATTGACGGGTGTACTTGCCGACTTACACTTTGCGCCGACCAACGTTGCGGCAGACAACTTGCTGCGTGAAGGCAAAGTGAAAGACCACATTTACATCACAGGGAATACGGCGATTGATGCGATGCGCACAACCGTACAGAAAAACTATGAGCATCCAGTGCTTGCAGAGGTGGGTGAATCGCGTCGACTTATTTACATGACAGCACATCGGCGCGAAAATATAGGGGAGAAGCTCGAAAATATTTTCACAGCTGTGCGGGAATTGGTGGATCTCTATCCGGATGTTTATGTCGTATATCCGGTACATTTGAATCCTGCTGTGCGCGAACCGGCCAATCGTTTGCTAGGGGGCCATCCGCGCATTGCACTCATCGACCCATTGGAGGTGATCGATGCGCACAATTTTATGGCGAAATCGTACCTTATTTTGACTGACTCTGGCGGCGTTCAGGAAGAAGCGCCATTTTTAGGCGTCCCCTGTCTTGTCCTGCGGGATACCACTGAGCGTCCGGAAGGCATTGAGGCGGGTACGTTGCGCCTTGTCGGCACAGAACACGGCAAGATTCTGCGCGCTGCAGCGGATTTGCTGGATCATGTTGAAGAATATGAGAAGATGTCGATTGCCGCGAGTCCCTATGGCGATGGCTTTGCCTCGCAACGCATTGTACAGGCATTGCGGCACTACTTTCAACTGGGTGAACGGCCGGCTCCCTTTATACCCAAACCGAAACAGCACAAGTAAAAGCCAGTTTTCATTCGTTTATAGTATGGGGATCTGCAATCGATTGAACATCCGAAAGGGGTAGAGAACGATGACAGAAGCGGTGATTGTAAGTGCGGCGCGGACAGCGATTGGTAGTTTTGGGGGCAGCTTAGCAGGGATACCGGCTCCGGAACTCGGGGCGATCGTCATTCGCGAAGCGCTAGCGCGCGCGGGCGTCTCTGGAGATCTTGTCGATGAGGTGATCATGGGCAATGTTTTACAGGCTGGACTTGGCCAAAATCCAGCTCGCCAAGCGGCGGTTAAGGCAGGCCTTTCGTATGAGTTGCCTTCTTTCACGGTGAATAAGGTGTGCGGCTCTGGTTTGAAATCAGTGGCGCTTGCAGCGCAGTCGATCCGTGCAGGCGACCAAGACGTTGTCGTGGCAGGAGGCATGGAGAATATGAGCCGTGCTCCTTATCTGCTTGAAGGAGCACGTACGGGGTACCGAATGGGTGACCAAAAAGTCGTTGATAGTATGATTCGCGATGGATTGTGGTGCGCATTTAATCAGGTGCATATGGGGATTACTGCCGAAAATGTAGCGGAGCGCAACCACATTTCACGTGAAGAGCAAGATCGCTTTTCGTTGCAGTCGCAAGAGCGTGCGCTGGCAGCGATTGCAGCTGGACATTTCAAAGACGAAATTGTCCCAGTCACACTCCCGCAGAAAAAGGGAGAGCCTGTGGTGTTTGACACAGACGAGTATCCGCGCAAAACGACAATTGAAGCTCTCGCAAAACTTCGTCCTGCTTTCAAGCAAAACGGGAGTGTTACAGCGGGAAATGCATCTGGAATCAACGATGGTGCGGCGGCGGTGCTTGTGATGGCAAAAGAGCGGGCGGAACAGCTCGGAGTAAAGCCACTTGCTCGCATTGTTGCGTATTCGTCTGCAGGGCTGGATCCCGCTGTGATGGGACTTGGACCGATATATGCAACGCAAAAATTGTTAAATAAATCAGGGTTATCGGTGGCGGATATGGACCTGATTGAGGCCAATGAAGCGTTTGCTGCGCAAGCGCTTGCAGTAGGGCAGGAACTTGGATTGGATGAAAGGAAAGTCAATATAAGTGGCGGGGCTATTGCTTTGGGACATCCGATTGGCGCTTCTGGCGCACGTGTCTTAGTCACACTACTCTATGGATTACAGCGGACAGGAGGTAAGATGGGGCTTGCAACGCTTTGCATCGGTGGCGGTCAGGGTGTTGCAATGGTCGTAGAACGTCTCTAATTAAAAGGAAGGATCAGTTCTGCAACGCAGGGACACATAGTGTCCCTGATAGGGTGTGCGGATTTTGCGTGGGTAGCAGGAATCTGCGCAAAGTGCAAAAATGCAGAAAAGGTACATCGTGAACCTGAGGAGGGGCAGTGCGAGCGTGGTGCATAAACATTGGGAAGTTGATTCGGGGTGTCCGCGTTGTGGAAAAATTAATCATGTGTCTGTTCCTGTAGGCGAGCGCGTGGTTCGCGTTCACTGTGAACATTGTACACATGGCTACGACTATCTGCACGTGGTGGCAGAACATACAGAAGTCGAGGATGACGAGTCGACGAAATGAATTCGTTTGCATGGACTGTTTCCTGACGAGAATGGCGGCGGCATAAAGAATGGACACGAATTGTTCAAAAAGTGCCGCCGCTTTGATATTTATCCGTTCCTGTGCATGATCATTCTTATTTCGCGAATTAAGTTTTTTTTTAGAACCCTTGCTGTAAACGATATGATTACCGCTTTCAGTCGTTGACAATAAATTTTAGCATAGTGTAGTATAAGCAAGGACTCATGCGTGTACCCTACTGCGCGAATATTTCAGACTAGGAATATTTTGCCATACAAGTTAACGCGACTTGGCGATGTAGGGATTAGGTCAATGAGACACTCAACTCCTTTATGCATGCTAGGGGCGGTGAGGGATTTCGACAAGAATGATAAAAAACCTACGGCACCATTTAACACTTGGAAGGCAGTTGCAATCTTTTCGGGTGCATCCTTGCAGGTGTTGGTGACCATGACGGTGTTCGGATTCCTTGGCCATCTCCTTGCGGATCGATGGGGACGCCCATGGTTGACCGCAATCGGAGTTTTGTTTGGTTTGATTGTAGGGATATCTGGCTTATCGTTCTTAATTAAACAACTTTTGGGTGGTAAGTCGTGAACGATATCGAAAGATTACAAGCGCGCTTGCGCGTTGTGCAGCGAATCGGCATTGGGATCATTGCCCTGAGCGCGGTGGCGCGATTTGTCTTTCGCAGTGCACAGCCAGACATGAACGGATTGCTTTTGGGCGAATTGGGTGGGGCCTATGTTTACTACAGCATGATCCGGCAGGGGCATTTGCGTGACGGGCTACAAGGAAAAGCTCTGTTTGCGTCTGGGATGCTTGGGATGGTCACGCGCTTTGTCGTGCTGATTGCAGTAATGGTCGTCGCGGTAAAATCGCCGGGCGTTAACCCGTTTGCTGCACTAGTCGGCTATTTGCTTGGTTTTGTTTTGCTCTTCTTTGGCCTTTACGGCTATGCGAAGAACCGACGAATAACTCCTGGGGGAAAGTAGGTGAGAAAGTGCCAGCATTCCCATACCTGTTTTATAACACGATCTTTCGAATCAATATCGTAACAATCGCCATGATGATATTGACGGGGATCATCGTCCTTGTCTTACTGCGTCTTGCCCAGCGCAATCTGGATGTGCGCAAGCCGCGTGGCCTGCAGAATTTTATTGAGTGGGCGATTGATTTTACAGCCAATATGGCGCGCGATACAATGCCGAGTGAGCGCATGGTGCAATGGATTCTGCCTTTGGCTTTCACGATGCTGATCTTTTTGTTTGTCGCCAACTGGTTAGGGCTCATCGCGACGATTAGCATTAAGCTGAATCATCCAATCCCATGGCTTGGCTTGACAGCGCAAAATTTGGCGATGGCGCACGGCGAAGTTCCGCTATTTGATTCGCCTACCGCGAATATGAGCATGACGCTTGGCATGGCATTTATGGTGTGGATACTGAGCCACGCACAAGGTCTGCGTCACCCTAGGCAGTATTTTCGCCACTATCGGAATCCGATGGCAATCATTGAGGAGATTACAAACCCGCTTACGCACGGCATGCGTCTTTATGGCAATATCTTTGCGGGAGAAGCTTTGATTGGCGTCATTTTGACCATTCCGTTGATTTTTGGATGGCTTCCGGTCAGCATTCCACTGTTGCTCGTGTGGCTGCTCTACAGTGGCTTTGTGAGTACGATTCAGGCGTACGTGTTTACGATTTTGATGACACTTTATGTTGGGCATAAGTCATACGGCGATCAAGTGGATCACGCATAAGACAAAAGACAAAACGCTCGCATAGGCGCCTTCGTGCGCGAGCAGTGAAACAAGCCCTATGCTTAAGATCATTGAGGAGGAAGTAAACAAATGACAGCTAATCTCGTAACCGCTTTATTTGACATCGCGGTCGCCCTTTTGTTGGGTCTCGCTGCAGTGGGATCTGGCGTTGGCGACGGTCTTGTAATGAGTAAGTACGTGGAAGGTGTTTCGCGTCAACCAGAAGCTCGTGGTTCTATCTTTGCAAGCGCATTACTTGGTGTGGCACTTGTTGAAGCGTTCCCAGTCATCGCACTTGCTTTCGGTATTATTATGCTATTCACCAAAGGCGCGCTATAAGTCGCTCAAAATCCATTGCAACAACCCTAAGTGGCAGTGAGCCGTGGATCCATACCGGTTGGAAAGGGGAGACAGGCACAATTGTTTGAACTTGGAACGTTTATCGTATCGATTGTGACGTTCTTGATCATGTTTTGGATTATCAAGACGTACGGATTTGCCCCCTTGGCTCGAATGCTTGAACAACGTCGCCAGTTGGTGGAAGGGCAGATCAGTGAAGCAGAACAGAATCGTCTACAAGCCGAGAAATACTTAAATGAACAACACACATTACTAGAAGAAGCTAGAAAACAAGCGAAAGAAATTGTTGATGCAGCGCGCGTCCGTGCAGATGAACAAGCCCGCGAGATCGTGGCAGCAGCGGAGGCAGAAGCGGAGCGGCTGCTTGAATCAAACCGTCAGTTGATTGAACGCGAGCGTGCAGAAGCCATGTCAGAAGTTATGGCGACCGTGTCATCGCTCACAGTGGAATTAAGTGAAAAACTGCTTCATCGTCACGCGGATCAAGCGGTGCATGCAGAAATGGTGCAAGAGGCCGAAAAAATGCTGGGTGACTTGGCATGCTAATCGGCGCGATTACTCATCGATATACAGGTGGTTTGTACGCGGCGGCGCAAGCAGCAGATGTGATCGAGCCTGTTGATGCAGGTTTGCGTGAAATTGCGCAGGCAATTGACGCATACCCGTCATTCAAATTATTGCTTGAGCATCCTGTACTTACTCCAGATGTAAAAATGCAAGTGGTCCGAAATGTTTTTGGGGATTCGTTGCCAACCTTGTTGCAAAACTTCATTCATTTGCTCTTTGTGCGCCATCGCAGTGAGTATCTCAGAGCGATCTATGAATCGTATCACCAGATGGCAGACGAGGCACAGGGACGAATCGAAGTACAAGTCGAAAGTGCACGCGTTTTTGACGAGGAACAATTGCTTTCTTTGCGCGAGCAATTGGCAAAAGCGTTACAAAAAGAAGTACAAGCAACGGTTGAGGTGCGACCAGAATTGATCGCGGGTTACCGTGTTCATGTAGGAAATCGAATTATTGATGCGACAGTAAGAGGCGCGCTGACACAATTTAGCCATAAATTGTTGGTCAATCAAGCCGCTAAGGAGGGAACCTTTTGAGTATTCGACCAGATGAAATCAGCGCTCTGATACGGCAGCAAATCGAGCAATTCGAATCTCAAATCCAGGACTACGAGACAGGAGTCGTACTACAGGTCGGCGACGGGATTGCGCGGCTCTATGGGCTAGATAACGTCATGGCGGGCGAATTGATCGAGTTTGCCAACGGCGTCTTTGGGCTTGCCTTTAACCTTGAAGAAGACAATGTCGGTGTGATTGTTCTGGGTTCTGTGACAGGCATTAAAGAAGGGGATCAAGTGCGGCGCACAGGCCGGATTGCGCAAGTGCCAGTCGGTCCTGAACTGCTAGGGCGCGTTGTCAATCCACTGGGTCAACCGCTTGATAACCTAGGTCCGATTGAAGCGAAGGAGTTTCGTCCAATCGAATCGCCTGCGCCTGGTGTAATTGATCGGCGTTCCGTGTTTGAACCGATGCAAACTGGGATTAAAGCAATTGATGCGATGATTCCAATTGGTCGTGGTCAGCGTGAATTGATTATTGGTGATCGCCAAACTGGAAAAACGGCAATTGCACTTGACGCGATCTTGAATCAAAAAGGCAACGGTGTGAAGTGTATATACGTCGCAGTTGGCCAAAAGCAATCAACGGTTGCGCAAGTGGTTGAGACACTGCGTAAGCATGGAGCCATGGAGTATACGACAGTGGTTGCGGCAAATGCCTCAGATCCGGCGCCGCTCTTGTATCTTGCACCCTATGCAGGATGCAGCATGGGTGAATATTTCATGTACAAAGGCGAGCACGCGTTGATTATCTATGATGATCTGACGAAGCAAGCCGCAGCATACCGTGAAATGTCGTTGTTGCTTCGTCGCCCGCCAGGTCGTGAAGCGTTTCCTGGGGATGTCTTTTACCTTCATTCACGTCTGCTCGAGCGTGCAGCAAAATTGTCTGACGCGCGTGGTGGGGGTTCACTAACAGCTTTACCGTTTATCGAAACACAGGCAGGAGATATTTCTGCGTATATTCCAACAAACGTGATTTCAATCACGGATGGGCAAATCTTTTTAGAGTCAGATCTCTTCTTCTCAGGGGTTCGTCCAGCGATCAACGTGGGTGCCTCTGTGTCGCGGGTCGGAAGTTCTGCACAATATAAGGCGATGAAGACGGTGGCAGGAACGTTGCGCCTTGATCTTGCGCAATATCGCGAACTTCAAGCGTTTGCGCAATTTGGCTCAGACCTTGACAAAGCGACGCAGGCTCGATTGGCACGTGGCGAACGCACGGTAGAGATTTTGAAGCAAGGACAATATGAACCCCTGTCGTTTGAGAAACAAGTGGTCTCAATCTGGACAGTAGTGAATGGCTACTTGGACGACTTAGAAGTCAGTGCGGTGCGCGAATTTGAAGCGCAGTGGCTGAGTTATGTTGCGGCTAACTACCCACAAATTTTTACGGCGATTGAGAGTTCAAAGGCTTTAGCAGATGACACTGTCGCGTTACTCAAAGAAGCAGTGGGGAAATTTAAGGCTACGTTTGTCGCCTAAGCTTCGTGTCCCATTCGAGGAACGTAAAAGGTGGTGAAAATGAGTGGCGCAAAGCCCAAGAGATATACGACGGCGGATTAAAAGCGTGCAAAACACAGCCCAGATTACAAAGGCGATGGAAATGGTTGCCGCTGCAAAGTTGCGGCGTGTGCAAGAGGCAGTACAGCTTTCCAAGCCCTATTTGGAAAAGATGCAGGAAATGCTTGCGGACATTGCTCATTCTGCGCGCTTTGTGAAACATCCGTTGCTTGCTGTGCGTCCCGTTCGACGTACGGGATATCTAGTCATTACCTCCGATCGCGGATTGGCGGGCGCATACAATGCGAATGTGATTCGACGTGCTCTGCAAGAATTTCGCGGGAAGGACAAGGCGTCCTACACTATTTTTGCAGTGGGACGCAAAGGACGCGATTTTTTCTCCCGTCATGGCTATCCATTATCGGGCGAAGCAACAGGTCTACCAGATTCGCCGACGTATCCAAGTATCAGTTCGCTAGCGGAGCAGATTGTCAGTGCTTACGGAGCGGAAGAGTTTGATGAACTATACATGGTGTACAACGAGTTTATCAATGCGGTCACGCAGCGGACCGTCGCAGTAAAAGTACTGCCGCTTACGGATCTAAGCAAAGCGGATACGGCCAGAAAGGTGAATTTCCTCTATGAGCCAGACGAAGTCACATTGCTGACTGCTTTGCTGCCAAAATATGCGGAGACTCTGGTTTATCAGGCCGTATTGGACGCAAAAGCAAGTGAACATGGCGCGCGCATGACTGCGATGGGCAATGCTTCTGACGCAGCCGGTGAAATGATCGACTCTTTAACATTGGCCTTAAACCGAGCGCGGCAAGCTGCAATCACCACGCAAATTGCAGAAGTGGTCGGCGGTGCCGAAGCGTTGAAGTGATCGCTAAGGAGGAGATTTTTTGAACACAGGAAAAGTAGTGCAGGTGATGGGGCCCGTAGTAGACGTGCGCTTTCCGAGCGGGCAACTTCCTGCAATTAACAATGCGTTACGCGTGGATATTGACGGCGAGGTGCCGGTCCATTTAACGCTAGAAGTGGCGTTGCATCTAGGGGATAACATGTTGCGCACGGTTGCAATGTCATCCACGGATGGACTCGTTCGCGGCGCAGAAGTGGTAGATACAGGCCGTCCTATTGAAATGCCAGTTGGCGAGGGCACTTTGGGTCGGATCTTTAATCTGCTTGGTGAACCTATTGATGAAGCAGGACCTGTCGAAGTGACCGAACGCTGGGCGATTCATCGTGCCGCGCCTGATTTTTCAGACGTCAGTACGAAAGCTGAAGTCTTTGAGACGGGAATTAAAGTGGTTGATTTGCTTGCTCCGTATATCAAAGGGGGGAAAGTTGGACTCTTTGGTGGCGCGGGTGTTGGGAAAACAGTTTTAATTCAGGAACTTATTCACAATATCGCGAAAGAACATGGCGGGTACTCCGTGTTTGCTGGGGTTGGAGAGCGGACACGCGAAGGGAATGACCTCTACCATGAAATGAAAGATTCAGGTGTTATCGACAAAACGAGCATGGTATTTGGGCAGATGAACGAACCGCCGGGTGCTCGCTTGCGTGTTGCACTAAGTGGATTGACGATTGCTGAGTATTTCCGTGATGTGGAACAACGGGACGTGTTGTTCTTTATTGACAACATCTTTCGTTTTACACAGGCCGGGTCTGAAGTTTCTGCATTGCTCGGACGGATGCCATCTGCCGTTGGTTATCAACCGACGTTGGCTACAGAAATGGGGCAATTACAAGAACGGATTGCCTCGACCGTTCGGGGATCGATTACTTCGATTCAGGCAATTTACGTCCCAGCCGATGACTACACAGATCCAGCGCCGGCTAACACGTTTGCTCACTTGGACGCTACGACAAACCTGGATCGACGAATTTCTTCAATGGGGTTGTTCCCAGCGGTTGATCCACTCGCCTCGACGTCACGCGCTTTGTCGCCTGACATTGTAGGGGAAGAACACTACCAAGTTGCGCGCGGAATACAGCAAGTTTTGCAAAGGTATCGCGAGTTGCAAGATATCATTGCGATTCTTGGCATGGATGAGTTGAGTGATGAAGATAAACTCACTGTGGCACGCGCACGTAAAATTCAAAACTTTTTATCGCAACCGTTCTTTGTCGGTGAACAATTTACGGGCATACCCGGAAAATACGTTCCTGTAAAAGATACTGTACGCAGCTTCAAGGAAATTTTAGAAGGAAAACATGATGAGATTCCCGAAGCCTATTTCCGCTATTGCGGGGCGATCGAAGAGGTATTGGAAAAAGCGGCGAAAGACGGTTATGTCTCCTAGGTCATGCCACTTGCATTTTTAGTGGTCCCTTGAAAAACTATGGGTGGATGATTCCCACTGCACAAAGGAAGTGTCGGCTTGAGCACCGTACCATTACAAGTCGTAACCCCCGACCGTGTCGTGCTTGATATGGACATACAGATGCTGTCCTTGCGCGGCGGCGGTGGGGAACTAGGAATTTTGCCGCGCCATACGCCGCTTGCGACGACCGTAAAGCCAGGAGTGATTAAGGTCAAATTGGCTGAAGGTGAAGACTTTCTTGCAGTGAGTGAAGGTTTTCTGCAAGTGATGCCAGATCGGATTACACTCCTTGTCGAATCTGCTGAAGTTGGCTCATTCATCGATATGGATCGGGTCTCGCTCGCTAAAGAACGAGCTGAAAAACGTTTGGCGGAACACGCTGACGATGTGCAGACCGAGCGAGCCAAAGCGGCGTTGCAACGGGCAAATTATCGGACAGAAGCACATGAATTGTCCTTAAAACATGGCGAAGTCATTAAACACAGAATAGAAGGCAAAGAAAATATCCGTTAAAAAAGCATAGCGTCAGTTCTGCGAGAGTAGACTGGCGCTTTTTGTACATGAGCAAACACATCTGGACTCAGCATGAAACAACACATAAAGAAAGAGTAAAACAGCTCGTAAACTTCTATACGAGTGAAAAAAGGATGCGAAAATACGGGGAATTGGGTAAGCTAAGCACTAAGTAGTCTTACTGGGT
Source organism: Sulfoacidibacillus thermotolerans (assembly GCF_003144315.1). Taxonomy (GTDB): domain Bacteria; phylum Bacillota; class Bacilli; order Alicyclobacillales; family SLC66; genus Sulfoacidibacillus; species Sulfoacidibacillus thermotolerans. The sequence goes on from NZ_MPDK01000007.1 coordinate 114,540, forward strand.
GTTTTACTCCTACAGGGGGCTTTGTTATAATATCCGTGTTTCACTAGTAGAAATGCTGTCTCACGTGTTGAAAATGTGAAGTGTGCAGACAGCGACGCAATCAACCTTCCAAACAAAGGGGGTGTGGCGATTTTGTACGGGAATAATTATTTATTTGTCCTTATCTTCCTAGCACTTGGGGTTTTTCTACCAGTTTCCTCACTCATGGTCATTGGACCACTGTTACGACCTAATCATCCATCGCGAGCCAAGACCACTACCTATGAGAGTGGTCTAGAACCTGTGGGGGATGCGCGTGCGCGTTATAACGTAAGGTACTATCTGTTTGCACTGTTATTTGTCATATTTGATGTAGAAATTGTATTTTTGTATCCTTGGGCGGTGGAGTACAAACATCTTGGAGTTTTTGGATTTGTTGAGATGTTGATCTTCATTTTGTTGCTCGTGATTGGCCTTGTTTACGCGTGGAGAAAGAAGGTGCTCGAATGGAAATGAATCCGCATGTCCAATTGCCGACGATCGAGTACGAAGGCTTTACGAAGGAGGAATCCTCTGAGCTTCGACGCGCAGGGGTGATCGTCGGACCATTGGAACAAATAAAAGGATGGGCGCGCAGCAATAGTTTATGGCCACTTACCTTTGGGCTCGCATGTTGTGCGATTGAAATGATGGGAGCTGGCGCATCCCATTATGACCTCGATCGATTCGGGATTATCTTCCGAGCCTCACCACGCCAATCTGACGTGATGATTGTTGCAGGGACAGTGACAAAGAAAATGGCTCCCTTATTGCGCCGTCTATACGATCAAATGCCGGAACCCAAATGGGTTGTTTCGATGGGGTCTTGTGCGACCGCAGGTGGGCCGTATGTGCGTTCATACTCTGTCGTTAAAGGGGTTGATCAGATCGTGCCGGTGGATGTATACGTGCCGGGATGTCCACCCTCCCCTGTCGCCTTAATTTATGGACTCAATAAATTACAGGAGAAAATCCGCATCGAGGCGTCTGGAAGGAAGGTGTCAAGCTAAGATGGCGGAAGATAAACAGGCAGATAAAGTAGCGTCGAGTGAGACGGTCGAAAAAGCGGCGCCTGAAAAGACCGCAAAAGCTGCACCTGCTAAAGCAGCCAAAGCACCGGCGCCCCCTGATCCACGTGTGGAACAGGCAAAGCAACAGGGCGAAGCGATCAAAGTTGCGATTGAGCAAAAACTAGGAGCAGGGACGGTCGAGGAAGTCATTGCGAGCAAGGAGGTTCCCATTTTGCGAATCGCGTCCGCAAAATGGCGTGAGGCGATTACATTTTTGCGCGATGATCCCGAGCAGCGTTTCGATTATATTGAGCTTTTCGCTGGAACCGATTACAAAGATTATATTGAAGTCGTGCTCTACTTGCATGCGATGTCGCGGGGTACATACATCAGCGTAAAGACCCGAACACCGCGAGAGCAAGCCGTGCTCCCTTCTCTTGCCCCAGTATTTCCAGGGGTTAACTGGGAAGAGCGAGAGGTCTTTGATTTACTTGGTGTCACCTTTGAAGGTCATCCTGACTTGCGACGTATCATGATGTGGGATGGTTGGAATGGCCATCCACTGCGAAAAGACTACTCAGAGTTTGAAAACATGCCACAACGAGGAGGTGAACCTCGCGGATGAGTACGTCACTTCGAACCGAAGAGATGATTTTAAACGTTGGACCTCAACATCCAAGTACACATGGTGTGTTCCGTCTTGTGGTCACTCTGGATGGAGAGCAAATCATAGATGCCGATCCAGTCGTGGGTTATTTACATCGCGGTACTGAAAAGTTGGCCGAAGGGTTGCAATATACACAAATCATCCCTTATACCGACCGATTGGACTATCTTGCAGCCATGTTAAATAATTACGCGCTCGTACACACCGTTGAGTATGCACTGGATCTTGAGATTCCAGCGCGTGCCGAATATTTGCGCGTGATTGTGATGGAGCTAAATCGCATTGCCTCACACCTGTTGTTTTTAGGGACGTATCTACTGGATTTAGGAGCAATGAGTCCGTTTCTTTACGTCTTTCAGGAGCGTGAGCGCATTGTCCAATTGTTTAACGAAATTTGCGGTGCGCGTTTAACTTACAATTATATGCGCGTGGGTGGAGTCAAGTGGGATGCGCCTCCCGGATGGATTGAAAAAGTCCGCGATTTCATCCCCTTTATGCGAGAAAAAGTGAAAATGTACGACAAGCTCATCTCAGGGAATGAAATCTTCTTGCATCGCGTGCGGGGCATTGGTGTGATCACGAAAGAGGATGCACTGCAATATTCATTGTCAGGGATTAACTTGCGTTCGACAGGCATCGCATTTGACCTGCGCAAGAATCGTCCCTACAGTCTTTACAATCAGTTTGAATTTGATGTGGTGACAGGGAAAAATGGGGACTGCTTTGATCGCTATTATCTTCATTTAGAAGAGATTCGGCAGTCGCTGCGCATCGTCGAACAAGCGGTCGCACAAATTCCAGAGGGTCCAGTGCTTGGCAAGGTGCCGAAATTGATCCGTGTTCCCGCTGGCGAATACTACCGCAGTATCGAAGGCGCACGCGGTGAACTCGGTGTGTATATCGTGTCAGACGGTAAAGATAAGCCGTATCGCTTAAAGCTGCGCCGCCCCTCCTTTGTCAATTTGCAGATTCTGCGCAAGCTGCTCATTGGGCAGAGTATGGCCAACCTCATTGCAATCCTTGGTGCAGTGGACATTGTACTCGGGGAGGTCGACGCCTAGCATGTTTTCATGGCAAACGCAACCACTCACCTGGATGCATTTTCTAGGGATGCTGATCGGGGCCGTCATTGTGCTTTTTCTCGTCCTTTTTATTGTTATGTATACGATTTATTTTGAACGCAAAGTCATCGGTTGGATGCAAAACCGCATCGGTCCAAACCGCGTAGGGCCATTCGGCTTATTGCAGAGTGCAGCAGACGTTTTTAAATTGCTATTAAAAGAAGACATTATTCCGGCCAATGCAGATCGGCCGATGTTCCTGATTGCACCCATCATTGCATTTGTGCCATCTTTTATGGTGCTAGCGGTTATTCCCTATACAGCGACACACATTTTCACCGCGGGGTTAAATGTAGGGGTGCTATACTATATCGCATTGTCCTCTATCTCGATTGTTGGAATTGTACTTGGTGGATGGGCTTCCAATAACAAGTATTCACTGGTTGGGGGATTGCGCTCTGCTGCGCAAATGATCAGCTATGAAATACCTCTTGGATTGTCAATTCTCGGGGTGATTATGCTTGCAGGATCGCTCAATCTCAACACGATCGTCACTCATCAAGCTACAGATCGTTTTGGTTGGTACATTATCCCCCAGATCATCGGGTTTGTCGTCTTTGTCATCGCAGCGATCGCAGAACTGAATCGCACCCCTTTTGACTTGCCAGAAGCAGAATCAGAACTAGTTGCTGGTTATTTTACAGAGTATACCGGATTTCGCTTCGCTTTTTACATGCTTGCGGAGTATGTCTATGTGTTTGCGATTTCTGCCCTTGGCACCACACTCTTTCTCGGAGGTTGGGAGGGTCCTTTCCTACCTTCTTGGCTGTGGTTTGCGATCAAAACGAGTGCCTTTATCTTTTTCCTCTTTTGGGTGCGCGCTACGATGCCGCGTATTCGGATTGATCAGTTGATGGGATTTGCCTGGAAGGTACTGATCCCAGTTGCGCTGTTCAATATCCTACTCACGGGGGCGCTGTCGCTGATCTTATAGAGCGGACGCTATTTTCAAGGAGGAGGTGGCGAAATGTTCGGATTTTTAAAGGGACTGAGTGTTACGTTTGGCCAGTTGACGAAGAAAAAGCTAACGCTGCAATATCCAGAAGTAAAACCAGAGTGGCCGGAACGGTTTCGTGGGATCCACGAATTTATCCCTGAACTCTGTATTGTCTGCAATCAGTGTGCTCGGATTTGTCCGACAAGTTGCATCTCACTTTCAGGCAGTCGAGATGAGAACAAGAAGATGCACATCGATACGTATGATATTAATTTTGAAATTTGTATCCTATGTGACCTTTGTACCGAGGTGTGTCCAACAGAATCGATTCGTATGACCGATCGCTTTGAATTGGCGACTTACTCGCGCGATGATCTGTATAAAGATATGCATTGGTTGTATGAGAACCATGTCAAGCATGGGAGTTATCAACGCTTGCAGGAAGAAAAGGCAAAGGCTGCGCAAGAAGCACAAGAGCAAGCAGCAAAAGAAGCGAAAGTTGAGGCTGCAGCAAAGTCATCAGGGGAAGGAGGCGACGCGTGATGTTATTTGGACTGCCAATCACCGGAGCTACAATCACCTATTTCGTACTTGCATTGATCATCATCGTATCTGGTGTTTTCATGCTCACACTCACAAATGTCATGCATATGGCCGTGTCACTTGTCGGCGTATTTCTCGGTGTAGCAGGCATTTTTATTCTACTCGGGGCGGACTTTGTCGGGTTAGTTCAAGTAATGGTCTATGCAGGAGCAATCACAATTCTCATGGTCTTCGCGCTGATGCTGACGCATCGTGGATTAAATGGGCATCTACAGGGAGAAGTGGGGCCGTTTCGTGGGACGTTGACTTTTCTTAGCGTCGCGATCATTGTCGGCACATTGCTGTATGCAATCCGTAGTACTCCATGGCCGGGAAGCACGACGGCATTACAACCTTTTCACCAATCCACAGTGAATCTGATCGCAAATGCGATTTTTCATCAGTATACAGTGGCGTTTGAGTTGGTCTCTGCAGTGCTTACCGTAGCGCTCGTCGGGGCGGCTGTGATTGCTAGGAAGGAGGAGTAAACGTGGCTTTGCAACCCTTTCTTGCGCTCGGTGCAGTATTATTTGGCATCGGACTGTATGGGGCGCTTACGAAACGCAATTTGATCATCGTTTTGATTTCAATTGAAATGATGCTGAATGCGGCAAACATTAATCTCGTTGCGTTTGCACATTTCCTGCCCAAACCCAATATCGAAGGGCAAGTTTATGCACTGTTTAATATCGCGATCGCTGCAGCAGAAGTGGCTGTCGGTCTCGCAATCTTGCTGTCGTTCTTTCGCGCGCGCAACACGAGTGATGTGCGCGATATGAACGCCATGAAGTGGTAGGGGTGATCGTATGATCGGTCTAACATGGCTCGTTCCCGTGCTTCCTCTCATCGCCTATGTGGTGCTGTTAGCCACAGGAAAGCGCATGAGTGAAATGGCGATTACCGCCATCTCTGTACTCGCAGTACTTATCGGGTTGATCATCTCCATTGGGGTAGTAGCAGCTGTGGGTCAGCATGGGCCTTATGCACCAGTCGTATATAATTGGCTTGCATTTGGTCAAACCACGCTTACGATGGGGTATCAAGTGACGAATCTAAATGCCATGATGTTACTCGTCGTCACACTTGTGAGTACACTCGTATTCCTGTTTTCAAAATCCTACATGCACGGGGATGAACGATTCTCACGTTTTTATCAATACTTGAATTTGTTTGTGTTCTCGATGCTCGGTCTCGTGATCACGTCGAATTTGCTCGAACTCTATATCTTTTGGGAATTAGTCGGCGTGTGTTCGTACCTTCTGGTGGGATTTTGGTACTTCAAGCCAGAAGCGGCCGTGGCAGCGAAAAAGGCGTTTATTGTAACGCGCATTGGCGATGTGGGTCTCTTTATTGGGATTATCCTTTTATACTTAGGGACGGGATCCTTTGATTTTACAGTCGTCTTTTCACACCTGCACCACTTTGCAAGCGCACAAGCAAGTCTTGGCGCACTAGGACATGATGCCATCACGCGGTTGATGAATGTGCAGACATGGGTAACACTCACTGCTCTCCTTGTCTTTGTCGGTGCAGTTGGCAAATCGGCACAGTTCCCGCTGCATGTGTGGTTGCCAGACGCGATGGAAGGCCCAACGCCAGTGTCCGCATTGATTCACGCGGCAACGATGGTCGCAGCGGGTGTGTACTTAGTTGCTCGCATGTTCCCGCTTTTTGAAGCCTCATCTACTGCCAGTGAGACGGTTGCGATCATCGGAGGAGTAACAGCGATTTTTGCAGCTTCTATCGGTCTTACACAGCGTGATATCAAGCGCGTCATTGCCTATTCGACAGTTTCGCAACTCGGGTATATGATGCTTGCGATGGGGGTTGGCGCATACGTCTCAGGGATGTTTCATCTAATGACACATGCGTTTTTCAAGGCACTTCTGTTTTTAGCAGCGGGCAGTGTGATTCATGCGCTTGATACACAAGACCTTTTTGAAATGGGTGGATTGCGTAAATACATGCCAATCACACATGCAACTTTTCTCGCAGGGGCGCTCGCGCTGTCGGGGATTCCGCCATTTGCTGGATTTTGGTCGAAAGATGATATTTTAACGGCGACATTCGATAGCGGCCATTATGTATTGTACGCATTTGGTTTGATCGCAGCGTTTTTTACAGCAGTCTATATTTTCCGTGTCTACTTTCTTACTTTTTCAGGAACATACAAAGGGTCTAAACATCCGCACGAGGGTGGATGGGTGATGACGTTGCCGCTTTTGGTGTTAGGCTTGCTAGCAACGTTTGCTGGCTTCATCAATACACCGTTTGCACCCATACTCAGTCGTTTTCTCCAGCCCAACGGCCCAGTGGGGATTGATCCGCCAGCAAATTGGGGATTAATGGCCGTTTCGGCCGTAGTTGGTTTGCTTGGCATTGGGCTTGCTTACAGCTTATATGGGGGCGGCAAGCGAGCAGATGCATGGGCAAAACGCATGGGCTTTTTGTACGCATTGAGTTACAACAAGTGGTATATCGATGAATTGTATGCCTTGATCATCGTGCTTCCTGTCGTCACTCTCGCTGAAGGGCTGCAGTTCTTTGATCGCTGGATCGTCGACGGACTTGTCAGGTTGATTGGTGAGGTGGGATACACAGGTGGCGTATCCTTAAAATATTCGGCTGATGGACAAATCCAAACCTATGGGCTTGTAACGGCCTTTGGACTTGCAGCTTTAGCTTTGGTTGCGCTTCGAATCGGGGGTGTCCTCTGATGGCAGATGTTTTACTTTTCATCGTTCTAATCCCCTTGCTTGCAGGATTACTGATTCTTGCCCTGCCGGCACAAGCACGTGGGATCATTCGTGCAGTTGGACTCGTTGGTGCTTTGATCCCAGCATGCTTCTCATTCGCTGCGTATCTTGCGTTTGATAAGCAGACGACGGATCTGCAATTTCCATTTACAGCGACGTGGATGTCGATTGCGAACGCCTATAACATGCTCACCCTACACATTAACTTCGCGTTTGGTGTAGATGGGATTTCCATGCCGCTCGTGGTGCTTGTTGGCGTGATCAGCACGCTGACGATGATTCGTAGCTTTAAAGTGACAGAGCGCGTGAAGAGCCATTATTTCTGGATGCTCTTTCTCACCATGGGTCTGTATGGAGTTTTTGCTGCAGCAGATTTGTTCACGTTCTTCTTCTTCTTGGAGTCTACACTCGTAGCGAGCTATCTGTTGATTCACATCTGGGGCGGGGAAATGCGTCACTACGCGGCGACGAAGTTTCTGATCTATCGTGGACTTGCAAGTGTTGTCTTACTCGCGGGTTTGATCGGGTTGGCCTATGCTTACGCAACGACTGCACAAGTGGCAAGTAGCAGCGTTTTGATTCCCAATGCACCGAATTTCTTGACGTTGTCGATTTCGCAACTCTTAACAGAGGCAAAACTGATTCACATTCCAGCGGGTACACAGAATGTACTGTTTCTCGTCTTCTTGCTTGCCGTCTTGATGGAGGAGGCATTTGTCCCGTTCCATACCTGGTTGCCAGATGCACATGAACATAGTGATACAGGGACAAACATGATGATTGGCGGAGCACTCATGAAAATAGGGCTGTATGTCCTGTTGCGTTTTGCCGTTTCGCTGCTTCCTCTTGGTTTGGCGCATTACGCGCTGTGGCTTGCGGTATTCGGAGTAATTAGCATTTTGTATGGGGCAATCGTCGCGGTGGCATCAAAAGATTGGCGACGCCTCATCGCTTTCTCAAGCATTAGTCACATGGGTCTAGTGCTGCTCGCGATCGGCTCTATGCAAGAAATTGGGATTCAAGGTGCGGTCTTTATGCTCGTGTCTTCTGGACTCCTCACAGCTTTGTTATTTATTACAGTTGGTGCACAGGCCGATCGTACAGGGACGTTCAAGATTGAAAACTTAGGAGGTCTCTCAAAATCATTACCTGTAATTTCAGGAGTGATGTTGGTTGCCGCACTCGGTTCGGTTGGACTTCCAGGACTCAGCGGCTTTATCAGCGAATTTTCACTGTTCGTAGGCGGATTTGCTGTCTTTCCGACGCTGTCTGCGCTCGCGACTCTTGGCATGATTTTTGCTGCGTTCTATCTTTTGTGGGCGATGCAACGCACTACATTTGGCCCAGTGAACACCGCGTTGCCCGTGATGACGGATGCAAATGCGGTTGAAATGGTGCCCATGGTGATCTTAGTCGCGCTCGTAGTGTTAATAGGAGTTTTTCCGGGCGTGCTTGGCGACGTAGTGCATGGCACTGCACAGGCGATCGCAGCAAGGATAGGGGGTTAGTAGCGTGGGAAGCGCGGTGCAATGGTTATCCTTTAGCGATGTCTGGCGCAGTATGGGACCCGAACTCATCGTCATCGGTGGAGCCTTCCTCATCATGTTGATCGAGTTGCTGCTGCCGCAACAACAGCGAAAAGTGACTCCGTGGCTCGCAGTGATCGATGTTTTGCTAGCAGCACTCGTCACAATTGCGCGTTTTGGCGGAGGCATCCTGCTTTATTCGAATGCAGATTATGTCGTCGATGGATTTAGCAGTCTATTTAAATTGTTGATCTTGCTTGGCACGTTTTTTGTCCTTCTTCTTGCGATTGCAGAACAACGTAAACAGTCATTGCCATACGAATACTCCTATCTCATGCTCTTTGCCTCAGGGGGCGCCATGATCATTACTTCGGGAATTGACTTGGTTCTCCTCTATGTGGGATTAGAACTGTTATCGATCGCAACGTATATTCTTGTTGCACTGAATCGCAAAGATGCGCGCTCCTCTGAGGGCGGACTTAAATATCTGATTATCGGATCGATTGCATCAGCGAGCATTCTGTATGGACTGAGTTTTTTGTATGGCGTGGCGGGGTCAACAAATCTCGGTCAGATTGCCGTGACATTGCAAAATGCGTGGGCGAATGACGGGACAATCCTATTTGTATCCTTTGCGCTCATTCTAGCTGGGGTGGCTGTGAAAATCTCTGTCGTGCCGTTTCACTTATGGACTCCAGATGTTTATGAAGGGGCGCCTACACCTGTTACTGCATATTTAGCGGTGATTTCAAAAGCTGCTGTCATTGCTTTTTTCCTACGCGTGTTTCTTTTTGTCTACGGGGCGAAGTATCAAGACTGGTGGTTAGTGATCGCATGGCTTGCTGTGCTTACGATGATCATTGGAAATTTTGGTGCCCTTGCACAGCGCAATGTCAAACGCATCCTCGCATACTCAAGTATTGGACAGGTCGGCTATCTCCTTATGCCGTTTGCGGCCATCGGTCAAACACAAAATGTCAATGATATGTGGCAAGCATTATCAGCGACAGTGTTTTATCTATTTGCTTACGCATTCATGACCATTGGAGCGTTTGCGATATTTGGCAAGGTTGCGCAAATGAGGGGATCGGAGCAAGTTGAGGCGTTTGCCGGACTCTATCGAACCCACCCCTGGCTCGCAGCGATGATGGCAATCTTTTTGCTCTCATTGGCTGGGTTGCCTCTAACAGGTGGTTTTTTTGGCAAGTTCATGATCTTCCTTGTGGCGTTTAATGCAGGCCAGTATTGGCTCGGTGTGATTCTGTTTGCAACGTCTGCCGTCGCATTTTATTACTACTTTGGCATTCTCAAAGCAATCTTTGTACAAGAGCCACCAGCAGATGTGGAGAGTTCACGCAGTGGGAGTATGCTGACTGTCCTTGTCGGATTGTGCGCACTAGGCACGTTAGTTCTCGGCTTGCTTCCCGATCCGTTTCTACACATTCTAAATACAGTTCACTGGTTTGGCTGATCTTAGAAACATGTTACAATAGAAGCCATGATGACATGGCGCAAGATCGACTGAAGGCCCGCCTTGTGCGGGTCTTTTTGCGCGAAGGGTGAGGGGGGACGCAGATGGCGCAGATTCGACATGCAGCAGATGAAGAACTGGTGACCTGGGTCGAAACGCTTGCATCCAAACTTGCGATACGGGCAGAGCGGTATGACCGTGAGGGGACATTCGTCAGCGAACAAATCACGTATTTGCAGAGTGTCGGCTACGCGGGATTGACCGTGCCTAAAATTTATGGGGGACGCGGTTGTGACTTATATCAACTGCTGCTTGCTCAGGAGCGACTCGCCCATGGAGACCCATCGGCCGCACTTGTCATGGGCTGGCACCTTGGCATCACGCTGAGCCTCGCGTTAACAGGTGCTTGGCCAGAACCTATTTATGCGGAATTTTGCCGATCTGCTGTTCAAGGAAAGGCACTCGTCAATGCCTGTGGAACGGAACCTGACAGCGGCAGTCCGAGTCGCGGCGGACGACCATCGACTCTTGCCGTGCGTGCACCTGGCGGCGGATATCATTTGACTGGGAAGAAGACGTGGGCTACTGGGAGTCCAGCAATTACCCATATCCTTGTCACGGCTTATGTGGAAGATGTGGACTGCGTAGGTGAATTTCTCGTGCGAAAAGGTGCTGCAGGGGTTCAATTGGAACACTCTTGGGACAGTATGGCAATGCGCGGCAGCGGCAGTCATACGGTGGTGCTTGATCATGTTTTTGTCCCGGAAGAACATTTGCTTGACCTCGTCGCACCAGGGCAAAAAACGGCACGCAGTAGTGATGGTTCCGGGTGGCTGTTGCATATCCCTGCGACATATCTTGGGATTGCTAATGCCGCTCGAGACTATACCATCGATTTCGCCAAAAAATACGCGCCCAATAGTTTGGGGCAACCAATCGCCACAGTGCCGCATGTGCGGGAAAAAATCGGCCAGTTAGAAGTCCAGCGCGGCATTGCAGAGTCCGTGCTATTTGCTACGGCACGCCGTTATGATGATGCGCCAACGCTCGAAGCAAAGCGCGCTTTGCGCGAAGAGCTTGCCCTCGCAAAGTACGCAGTTACAAATGCTGCTGTCTCCATGGTTGACCTCGCAATGCGAATAGTAGGTGGGCAGAGTATTTTGCGGTCGCACCCACTTGAACGTTACTATCGCGATGTCCGCGCTGGACTGCACAATCCCCCAATGGACGATGTCACGCTCCGACAATTGGCAGATCGCGCACTTGGAAAAGAAGTTGCGACAAAAAAGGAAAGATGACGTCGAATACTATAGTGAGAAATGAGGGGTAGCTAGTGGGCATCTTTTCCGACATTTCTTTTCGCGTGCAGGGGGCAGTGACCATCGGGGGTCTGCTTGTTGGGACACTACTTGCTTGGTATGCGCTTGGCGCTGTTCGCTGGGACGTGTTTTTGAAAAATCCTGAATCGCCGCCCGCTAGTCTTTTCCGTCTGCTTCTGGCGATTTTGATTGGGACTGGGATCGCCGGATTTGTCATCCAATATGTAACAGGCGCTTCGATGATGCGCAGCTAAAACTCAGAGTCTAGTATAAAACTCGCATCTCCCTGGCCATACTGCATAGCATCATAGACGATGCATGGGAGATGCGAGAGATGAAAAAACTAGCACTACTAGGACTTGTGATGGCAACCATCCTGTCTTTTTCGGCCGGGCAGACGCTTGCGCACGCGATGCATAGCCCGGAGACAAATGCGACCCCGCAGTTTGTCGAGCAGGCGTTTGCCGCTACACATGCGCATATGACTGGCTTTGAGGTGCATGATTGGACAACCTTACATAATGAGTTTGTCCCTGTTCAAACGCTGGTAACAGAAGCACACACGTATGCCGCAGACCTCGGATTAACAAATATGCACGTATTTACTCATCAAGATGCGCAAGATCATGTAGCTCAGTGGTCCGGGACAGTCAATTTTGGTCCGCGTGCTCCACGCGTGACGGCTACAGTCGAAATGGCGAGCATGGTTTTTCCTGATGCGCCTGCACAAACCGTACTCATTTTACGGTATCTCGGTTTTACAGACGATGAACAGGTATTTGCAAAAGCGTAGGCCAGGCTCGCTCAGACCGCACGATATGCAGGCGGAGTGCCTAAAATTAATGCAACACTTTTTGGCACTGTGCCCAGAATGTTGGCGATAAAGGCGAGGGCAAGGACGATCGCTGCAGCGTTTCAAGCGGCGGATGCAAAGCCGATGCAAGCGATGACCTACCTTTATACGACAAGCATTGCAGGCTTTGGCGCAGCTTCTGTACCGACACTGCGTGCGGGTCAACAAACGATCGATCTACAAGTTGCGATGCATGAAAATAGTTTTGAACAGAATACGAGGGTACTTGTGGGAAGCCCGATTATCACGTTAGAATACTAGCATTACGTGGGGACAATGGTAGACGAAGAGAACGTTCGCACGCGATCGCCTATGGGGGTACAAAGAGTGGCTACAATCAAGATAACCGGGGGCAAGCGCCTCATGGGGTCGGTACGGGTAGACGGCGCGAAAAACGCTGTATTGCCCATTATGGCAGCATCATTACTTGCAGCGCAAGGCGAGACGATTATTGATGATGTACCGTATTTGACAGATATTTTAAATCTCGCAGATGTGGTAAGGAGTCTTGGCGCGAAGGCGGAGCTTACCCCAGATGGAAGACTGCGACTCGGCGCGGAGCGCCTTATAACGACGACAGCGCCCTATGAGCTCGTGCGCAAGATGCGCGCGTCTTTCTGGGTTGCGGGTCCACTACTGGCGCGACTTGGTCACTTTCGCGTACCACTGCCGGGCGGTTGTAATATTGGAGAGCGACCTGTCGATCAACATATAAAAGGATTTGAGGCGTTAGGTGCGCGAGTTAACATTGAACATGGATATGTAGAAGGATTTGTAGATGGGAGATTGCGCGGCAATCGAGTTTATCTTGATGTAGTGAGTGTCGGTGCGACGATTAACACGATGATGGCAGCGACTTTGGCGGAAGGGCAGACAATCATAGAGAATGCGGCCAAAGAACCGGAGATTGTGGATGTTGCAAACTATTTGAATGCAATGGGAGCCAAAGTGCGTGGAGCGGGAACGGACGTGATTCGCATTGAAGGCGTGAGTGAGTTGCATGGGGCGATGCACACGGTGATTCCCGACCGGATCGAGGCAGGGACGTATATGTTAGCGGCGGCAATTACGCGCGGCGATGTGTTTGTTGAAGGTGCGATTTACAATCACCTGAGCCCCTTGTGTGCAAAGTTGCGTGAGGCGGGGGTGACGATTGAGGATGACATTCGCGGCATTCGCGTGCGAGTAGACGGTCCACTGCAAGCAGTGGATGTAAAAACCTTGCCTCATCCTGGGTTTCCGACAGACTTGCAGGCACAGATGCTCACTTTCCTTGCGACAGTAAAAGGTGTCAGCATTATTACGGAAACTCTCTTTGAGAATCGCTTTTTGCACGTGGCGGAATTGCGGCGCATGGGCGTTGAAGTCAAAGTGGAGGGCCGCAGCGCAATTGTGGATGGAGGGACTCCGCTTACCGGAGCAAAAGTGAACGCTACAGATTTGCGTGCAGGGGCCGCGCTGGTGCTCGCCGGACTCGTGGCAGAAGGTGAAACGATTGTCACTGGACTCGATCACATCGATCGGGGATACAGTGACATCGTAAGTAAATTGCGCACGCTAGGTGCGGATATTTCGCGTACGGATGCTCGTCCGCCGCTTCATTTGGTGAAGGCAAACTGAGGAAAAGTAGGTACGCCAGGACTTTTTGATTGCTTATGGATGCATACACGCTGTGATCTTAGGGCATCATACTGAACAAGTGCGCGAGGGTGTCTCCTCGATAAAAACGCTGTAGATCGTGAATGACCGATCTGCAGCGTTTTTTTTCGGGATAAAAAGGATCGGGGGGGAAACACTAGCGATAAGGAACAAAAAGGATGTGAGCGGAAAATGGCATGGTTTCGGAAAATGATGTCTGGTTATTGGGAGGCTGTACAACGGAGTGTGATTCTTTCAGAGTATCCCGAATTTTACGAGCCAATCGAAGTGAATGCAGCACAAACAAAAGAGCAAATGCAGGAGATTACAGAGGGAGACGTGAGAGAGGCGACTACCACGCACAAAATAGGATAACCGATCATGAGTACTGATCTCTGTAGGGTGTTATTTTACAAACTCCGAGTGTATCGATAGTTCGTGGATACGAGACTACATTCCATGCGGGATCTTCGAACCTTATTCAAGAATGGATTCCCGTGTAAATCTACTAAAAAAACTCCCCCCTTCTATTGCAAAGGGGGGAGTTTTTTTAAAACCATCGCGATCGAGCGGTTGCACAGTGGTTGGTGGTTGATTGAACTGCTTGAACTCAGGAAAGCGTGGATCTATATTCGTATGAGTACAAATCGCATAAAACGAAAAAATTGCAAAAATGCAATCTTTCAATCTTGGACGCAGTGCACGTGCGAAGCGTCGCGGCACACGCATACCAACAGGCGATGAGAATGGGTGCGCTTGTC
>NZ_MPDK01000070.1 GCF_003144315.1 Sulfoacidibacillus thermotolerans
GGTTTTCGCGGTGAGTTTGCTCTTGCGCTTGGATCCGAACCCCTGGTAACCATGTGGTCTATTCTCCCTCTTCTCTTGTATCATTACGGTGCGAAGCATCGTGTAAATGCTCATCGTTTGTGAACACAAAGACATGTTTATATGTAGGGTGACAAGATGCAGACATGAATTCGTCAATAAAAAATAACTATAAAACTAGAAAAATAGATGTATAATCGGTGTTGAAAGGAGGGATTATAGGATGGCAGCCACTTCGTTCGAAGGTTCAAGTTCATTTTGTCCTGCGCTAGGCGAGGATATGGCACATCTTGTACAGCAAGCGCAAGAAACGTTTGCGCTTTTGCAAACTCCTAAAGCGATAAGTGATTTTGCTCTTTTTTATAAGTCGCTTGGCGATGAGACACGGTTAAAGATTGTCGCATTGCTGTTGTTGCGTGACTTATGTTTATGCGAATTGGTCGATGGACTCAATGTCCCAACTTCGACGATGAATCATCACCTGCAAATGCTAGTGAAAGGAGGGGTGATTCAAGGAAGACGGGAAGGGAAGTTTACGATCTATCACTTGAATGAAGCGGTAAGGCCTTATTTGCCGTTTGTCGAAGTGAAGTAATCCTGTTATTCGTTGTAACGGGTGATGATCGATCGAATCATGAATAGAAAAGAGGAATCTTAAATGGAACTTGAACAGCTCACGAAAATTACGGATGAAGAATTAAAAGGTGCACAATATTTTCACGGACACAAATGTCCTGCAATGCCACAAGGATTACGCGCAGGTCATTTAGCAATGGACCTTTTGGGCGTAGAGCGTGCACGAGGTGGCGGAGAACTGCGAGCGATCGTAGAGATTGGCGACCATCACTTTTCTGGTTGTTTTGCAGATGGTGTGCAATATGCAACAGGTTGTACATTTGGCAAAGGAAATATCACAAAGAACCCACTTGGGAAGTTTGCTGTTACGCTAATCGATACGAAAACAGGGCGGGCTGTACGTGTGACAGCAAAATACGAACGTATGAAACAGTGTTTAGATATGCCGTTTTTTGAGCAACGCAAACAAGGGATTCCTCCTTTCAAACTGGATCCTGAAGTTGTGGAACCTCTGATTGAGGATGTGATCCGTCGAGATTGGAAAGAGATGTTTGACGTAACGACTTTTGAACAGTATCCCATCGAAAAACAGGGTGAATCCTTCAACGCAGTACAGTGTTCTGAGTGTAAAGAAATGGTTGTCACGGAGTATGCGAGGGAGTTGGACGGCAAACTGTATTGCCAAACTTGCTTTGGCGCACATGTCAATCGCAGAGGATAGGGATGCGACATGTTACTTTTAGCAAGTGTTCTCATCTTTTTCGTTTCTGCGATCTTTGCCATGCTTGGGATGGGGGGAGGAATGTTACACCTTCCCATTCTTTTGTGGCTAGGCTATCCGTTAAAAACGGTGGCTCAACCGGTCGGAATTTTATTAAATGGATTGACGACGCTGGTTGCGCTCATCACATATGCGCGAAATCGACTAGTTGATTGGCGAGGTAGTTGGCCGATGGCACTGGCTGCTTTGATTCTTGCTCCGATTGGCAGTATGATCGCGCACTTGATTGATGACCGAGTGCTTATTTTTTTATTAGTTCTTATGATCTTTTTTGCTGCAATTCGCACACTGACAAGTGCCAAAAAAGCAGAGCCCAAAGAATTTACACCAACATTAAAACATCGCGTGCTAGGCGTAACGGTGGCAGGGTTTGCTGCATTTCTTGGGGCGATGTTAGGTCTTGGTGGGGGGACATTAATTAGTCCTCTATTGATGTGGATGGGGTACCCGACGAAACGAGCGGTGGCGACATCGGCATTTATTGTAACAATTTCTAGCGCTTCAGGTTTTGTGGGGCGTATTGGACATCTCGAAGCTTCTTGGCTGCTTGTTGTGGTGCTTTCGCTTGCAGTGATTCTCGCAGCGTGGCTTGGCAGTTCACTGATGGCGACAAAAGCAAAACCACATTGGGTGAAGTATGCTTATAGTATCTTGCTATTTGGCGTCGGGGTGAAATTGCTGATTCCATTACTGTAAGTGAGAGGCGACAAAGCTTAACGCATGAAGACGATTGTCAATCACCTTCATGCGTTTTATTATATA
>NZ_MPDK01000071.1 GCF_003144315.1 Sulfoacidibacillus thermotolerans
CCTTTGGAATGCGTTACTTTTGCAACGACAACTTTGTCCAAAAGAGTAGACGCGTACTGATCCAGTTCGTTTACGCTGTGTTTGTAATCGCACGCGTCCAGTACATTTTTAAGATGGCGCAAAGAGATTGGATTGTTCGTTAACCCTTGATTCAAAAAAATGATCCGATTTCGATAAGGGCCGCCTTGTACGCGCAATTTGAGCGCGAGATGATAGCCGTTCCCGGATTTATTTTCGCGTACTTCTGACTCCTCCACCACAACGACGTAATTGCCATCAGGGAGCGGATCGAATTCTTGCAAATTGCCGGATACTTGTTGATATATTTTTTCGTCAATATTGAGCACGGTTGATTCCCTCCTTGGATTTGGTTTGCCTTTCGGCTGGGGCGGGTTGTTTGGCACAGCCCGCGAAAAGCCTTCTACTGATGAACGGCAAAGTAAGATTTTTTAGTGCCAAGCAACGCGGTACTCTTTGTCCAACTTTAGGACTTGCGGTTTTCCCAACTCTTCAACATACTCTAGGAGTTTTGGAACAACGGATTCTGCGTATTTGACGGTTGTGCCTTGCCATGCGCCGTTTTTCTCTACGACCGTTAGTTTCTCGATTTCGTCAGTTTCAACGTGCTCAAGCAAAGCAGCGATTGCTTGCTTGTGCGGCTTTCCACTTAAGCTGAAAAGCCCGACGCGTTTTGCGATTTGCTCGCAAGACAGAAAATGTTGCTCGACTGCCGGAAGGGAGATAACAGGTTCGCCAGCGATGAGTTCAGCGCTTTTTGCTGCAAGAGATTCGATGGCTTGTGGAGACAACTTGTCTGCATAGCGATCAATGATATTTTGAAGCGCCTGCCCTTGCCGCCGTCTGGCATCCAATAATCGCGCTTCTGCGTTTTTTTCGCGAACCGAAAGCATTTTGTCTGTTTGTTCGGCGCTTTTGGTGGCCTTGGTAATTACCGTAGGTGCATCGTGTCGGGCGATTTTTTCAACATCAAGTAGATAAGATCGCACCGCTTTGGCGACTTCGCTATCACGCAGCACCATGCCGATACGTAAAAGCGCGCGGCGAGGGATGAGAGTGAGTGACCTAGTTTTGGGCGAAACGAATTCCCCAATATTTGCCACTTTCTTTAAGAAAGCGGCAAATTCTTTCAATTCATTTCCTCGCAATACTTTAAGTCCATCGTCTTCAAGTTCGGAATGGTAATCATAAATCAAATTAACGATCGTTTGTTTTTCAACGTCGTAGTAATTGGCCGCCATCTCAACAGTGACATTTAATCCATCGGGCAACGCAGAGAGCGCTTTTACACGATCTAGCACATCTAAATGCTCTACTAAGCGATCTCTTCTAAGGCGACTTTCTATCAAATCGTATTCCGTCATCGGTCTCCTCCTTTTAGACTAAACTTGCCTTTCGGCTGGGGCGGGTTGTTTGGCACAGCCCGCGAAAAGCCTTCTAGTAATCAACTTGTCAAAATCAAAGAATACAAGCCAGCTTCGTTAATGATGGATACTTCTTGTTCGCCACCAAGGGTGTAAACATCGGTTACACCCTTTTCATCATTTTATTTACATTTATTGCCAAGTGTCCTCCCGCATAATGCGGGCTTCTCCAAGGGATGTTGTGACGACATAATCCCCCGGTGCAATTCGGGTAATCTCCATATTTTCTTTGCCGATCCCCAAAGTAACTTCTTCATATGCATCTGCGATGCTCTCTACATCACAGATGCGGGATCGAGTTGACGATCCCCTTTGCGCGTTGACGTTGTATTTCATCTCCCTACCCCCCTCTTTGTTTTCGTCAAATGGAGAGGTCTATCGTGGCCTTGAATGCCGCGATTTCCCATTCGGCTTTGTAGTTTTGCTTTGATTTGACAAGGATTTTGATGTCCTCTTTCTTGAAATCAACTTCCGGCATTGTGTTTTCTAAATCCCGTAACACCAGTAAAACAAGGTCAGCTTCGGTGTACTCGATATGAATTTTTGGCATGGCGCTACACCTCTTTGTTGGTATTTTGGGGGAGTCCCGGAGTCGAACCGGGTGTACCTAGCTCCATGTGACCCACTCAAATAAC
>NZ_MPDK01000072.1 GCF_003144315.1 Sulfoacidibacillus thermotolerans
CTACACTGCATAGTTAAGAGGAGGGTGTTTTCGTGAAAAAAGTGTTTGTGTTTCTCGCAGGCCTACTGAGTATAGCGACGTTTCTTACAGGGTGCGATGCTGAACGTGTAAATCAGCCTATACATCCAATTACGAGTACAAAAATGAATACGACAAAAAAACAAGGAGTAAGCAATATTAATTTTTCACAAGTGAAATTATTCAACCAACATTGCGGGTGGGCGTTCACGCAAAAAGGTGATATTTTGCGCCTTGAGAGGAATACAAGCACCTGGTTCGATGTAACACCAAAAGAATTAGATCCATATGAAAAACAATTTTCCAGCGTCTTCTTTCTCAATCGTTCGGATGCATGGATTGCTGTGCACGAAAATTCAATTTCAGGTCTGCCGTTGATCTTATATTACACGACAGATGGAGGTAAGCGTTGGACTGCCCAACCATTTACACAATTACTGAAATATCCTTCAGGTAATGTCTACTTAAAATTCTTGAATTCAAAGATCGGATATCTTATAAATATCAACCCCGGAATGGGGACATTTAAGGCTGCTTTATACAAAACAGAAAATGGAGGTGTTGTTTGGAGGTTTATAAATCAGACGAATACAACCACGTTATCTAAAGGAATTCAACCGTTACCGCACGTTACAGAGTCTCTTCCGTTTGGTGCAAATCCCCTCTTCACTACTTCAAACATCGGATGGCTCTTCGGTAAAGCACGTGCAGATTACCTGTTGCCTAATCAAACTTGGTTATATCTCACGAATAATGGGGGACAGACGTGGACACACATCAACTTACTCCCCAAACCTGTGTCTTCGCACGTCGCAGTAGAAATAAATTGGGCGGAATCCATCGATCAATCCGTCCTGTTCATCCAAACTTTGCGCCACATACCGACACTAGATCTCATCAGCAATACCCTTTACGAAAAGAAGAATCAAGGACAAACGTGGCACTCCCTGTTACTTCCTTCTGATTCCATTTTATATGCCTCCTTTGTAAGTCCAACGAAAGGATGGATTCTGCTAAACAACGGGGTACTAGATCAGATCACAGCGCAGCAAATCATAACACGTACACATATCCCTCATGTACAGGATGTTTTGGGGATGCATTTCCTTACATCGAAAACCGGCTATTTAGTTTATGCGCAGATAATAAAATGGACAAATACAGGCGGTACAACATGGACGCAATTATCCACCTAAACAGAGTATAGTCTGTTTAGGTGGATAGTTTTAATCTACATACGCGTCATAATCAGCGCTGTCACTAGAATAATACTGCCACATAATAATATCTTCGTTATTGTAATCAGAAAACGTTTCCGGAGCAAAGGAAGACGGTATGGTAGCTGATGATGTATATTGAGGTTCGTAAGACCAGCCGTATCCTGGAGCAATCGCTTGAGCTGAATTACTACCGCAAATCTCTGTCCATGCATCTGGTGCGGAGTAAATGCCCGGAACATAACTTTGTTGTGATAATTCATTGCAAAAACCTTTGACGGTTGCATAATTCTCATCTGTCGTCCCATTCCAATATCCCACTTCAACATCAGCATAAATTAAGCCAATCCCATATTTAGAATAGGCACTTGATGTAACTTGTGCGATAGCCATTTGTGCCATATGAGCACCCCAAGATTCATCTGTGTAACTACTTCCCGATGGTTTGCTTCCTAAGAACCAAAATCCCTGAACAAAACCACCGTTATTATTCGCGTAATCCGCCGTTGATGAGTTGAAATAATCCGTTGTTGCCGATCCGACAGAACCTAATTCGCCGATATAAAAACGTTCACCAGTTGTTCCTGATTGAAATCCATCTGTAGCACTATCAGAACCATAAAGCATTTGAATCCACCTCCTTTGGTAATTTAAATGCAGTTACTGTTAAACATCTGACTAACGAAAACCCACAAAAATCTCCACCATTTTCCCACCTCCTACTCTATAAAGAGGCTTTGACCCCTTGTTTTTACTCCCCCTTCTCAAAAAAAATTTGATCCAT
>NZ_MPDK01000073.1 GCF_003144315.1 Sulfoacidibacillus thermotolerans
TCTGTGAGTGAGTACTTGACACACCCATTCTACCAGAGGAAACCGAATGGCTCATCTTATTTGATAGAGCCGGTGCGCAGTCTCGAGCCTACGCACTTTTACACATAATAACGGACACTACTGCCAAAGCCGTGATCGAATCTTATTTTCAGAATAAAAATTTAATTTAGGTATTTGATGGAAATGAATACAGAAAACAATTAGGGAAGCATGACTAAGCTTTCGCTGTAACCATTTTGCGCATGGCGTCGTCAAATGAAAAAGAGGTTTGTGATTATACAGCCAAGGGGATAAGGCACTCAATAATGTGTCGAATTTCTACTGTGCGGTTTGATCTGATGATCAAGATACCGTGATATTCTAAGACAAAGGGTGGTTTGTGTGCAAAAACGAACATGGGGAATTGGTGTGGCTGCGGTAGCTTTGACGTGCTTGGCAATGACGGGGTGTGGGACAATGAACAACCATTCTTCGTCTTCTGTTAATACTTTAGGAACAGCACAAACAAAGTCATCAAACCCCAAACAACATAAAAAGGATAAAGTAGAAAGTCATCCGCAATCTACAACGGTTTCTTCGCCTTCGTTTAAAAAAAATCCAACAAAAACAAATATCTTCTTGGGAAAAAATGTTCGGATGATCATTAATTCAAACATGCCTAAAGCCATATCTAATGGATATACAGACCAACAAACTAAGCTTACTTACTCTAAAAATAAATTCCAAGCCGTTGAATCATTTACTGGAATTCTTAATAACAAAACTTTTATCTTGGATTTTTACAAAAGTGCTTCAAACGGCATAGCGGTAGGAATCAGTTACAATCATCAACCTGTATATTTTGGTTGGGGACCCTCTCCAGTATTTGATATACTCCATTTCGTTGGAGATAATGTTCTTTTGGGTTCCCCTTCAGCTGGTGCATATATGGCTATTAATTTAGTGAACGGTCAATTGATTACTAACACAGAAGAGATTGTCGCATTAAAAGGCTATTCAGGACTTCAACCTCCAAAATATATTTTAGGCTTGCCAGGTACTCATTATTCTATTCAAATTCCTAACTAAACACTCAGCCCGTGCATTTCCTCGCCTAGCGCTTCATGTCTAGGTGGGGAAATGCACGGGCTTTTATGCACCTTTTAAGCGTTCCACCAACGTTCATTGCCAGGTGGAATTGTAGATTGATCTTCATCAATATCACAACCACACGATTCAGCATATTGCCATACTTGCGGTTGCCCAAAGTTGGTGTTTGGTGGATAGTATGGCTCATAACCAGGTGCTGCAGCTATTGAAGTACAACCGACTGGTTCTGGCTCAGCGCTCCATAATTGAGCATTTGCGATATATGAACCGTATGTTGGATCGTTGTATGCTGTAGCAAATGCGTTGTCAAAGGCTGAATCCGTACCGACATTACCATAAAACCCCGGATGATATGCTGTATTGACAGTCAACTGATATGCGTAGCCTTCTATAAACTCTGCAGTAATGTAATCATCATAAGAAGTTCCTAGGTCAGCATAGATGGTCACATAAGTTGGGGCCTCAAGATCGGTTGCAAGCTGCGCTGCTGTATTCGCGATATTCACACCATCTTGAAAAGATAACGTTTCATGAGGGATGCTCCCATAAATTAATCCTAGTGAAATACCTAAACTATGGATGTAGTCCACTTCTGAAGTGGTAAGTCCATTGTGAACTCCTTCTAGATTGTCAACGTATCGAAGAATGAAAGAAATTTCACTAGTTGGTGCTCCATTATCTGCTAAACAACTGATCATACTTGAATTTACAGTAGATGCTGAGTCAAATCCCCAATATGCCATTTTAATCTCCTCCGATTGTTATTTTCCGCCAGTTAAAGCGGAGAGGGGCTTTGTGTTTTTCCCTCTACTCTTTACAACAATCGGATTCGTGCTTTTGAAAACCTCATTCATAAATTTTTTTCGTGGACTCTAAAATCAAGCGTAAACATGCTCTCTGTTCTC
>NZ_MPDK01000074.1 GCF_003144315.1 Sulfoacidibacillus thermotolerans
CATCGGCGCTGGAGGGCTTAACCGTCGTGTTCGGGATGGGTACGGGTGTGTCCCCTCCGCCATCATCACCAAGCTAAAATTTATTATACTCATGAAAAAGTGGTCTGTCAACCTCTTTTTTATTTTTCTTCTGCATCATGATAGACGTGATCAAAAATCACCTTTAACACAGCAACGACAGGAACTGCAAAAATCAAACCCGCAATCCCAGCAACTTCTCCAGCAAACATGACTGCAAGCAAGATTAAAAGCGGATGTAAATTCATTGTTTTCCCCATGATCCACGGAGAAAATAAATTGCCTTCCAATTGCTGGACTACGAGATTTACCAACAATACTTTTAACAGCATGCCATGTGAGACCGAAAGTGCCATAAAGAGTGCTGGAGCAGCGCCAATGAAAGGACCTATATACGGAATGATATTTGTTAACGCCACAAGCAGAGACAACATAAACGCATAAGGCATTCGCACGATCAGCAAGCCAATAAACGTAGCTACTCCTACTAAAGACATCACAAGTAATTGTCCTCGCACATAGCGTCCGAGCGAAAGATCGATCCGCATAAGGATTTCTGCCACAGCAGCCCGTGATCGTTTGGGAAATAAACGAACAACAAGCGCAGTAAACAGTGAATAATCTTTCAAAAGATAAAATACGAGAAACGGGATGATAAACGCTTGAATCGCTCCACTAACCATATCTTTGACGCCAACAAGTGTCCTTGACAAGCTGCTAAGCAAATCAGACTCCGCGCTATTTAACGCTTTTTCAAGTGCCACGCGTACCCCTTCAGGCAAAACGCGCGCGACAAACGACATCCGATCAATTAACCCATCAATCGCCGCTACATAACCAGGCAATTGACGGAGAAATGACTGAATCTGCAGCGAGAGTAAAGGGAGCGCATTTAAAAAGATGACGAACAAAAAAATGGCTAACAACGCATAGATCACTAAAATCGCGAGTGTTCTAGGTACTTTGCGTGTAACAAGCGCATCTACAATAGGGCGCAATACATACGTCGCAATAATGCTGATGACAAGCGGCAATAAAATCGCCCACAGAATATCCCACATATCATACAAAAACTCGCGCAGTTGTCCAATGAGCTCAAGGCACGTCAATACAATGAGCACGAAGACCGCGGTATAGAGCGCGCGGTCTTTGTGATCCAACAGTCTCATTTTGCAGCCTCCGTTTCAAATGGCTGGACAAACAAAACCACGCATCATATATATGATGCTGACTGTAAAACTATGACATCGCCATTGAACCGTTCCAGTGAAAAGCATAGATAGACCGTATCTTCAGACAACATCACATGAATTTCACACTTCTTCTTTCGAATGTGATCTTTCTTCTGATTCTGCTTCTAACTTCTTTCGGGGTGGATGGAGTTCGAATTGGTCGTAATCTTCGGAACGTTCTTCTTCTATCCAGTCATCGATTCGCCGTTCGCGGTCTTCTTGCATCTTTTTCACGATTTGGTCTGTCACTCTGCGACTCCTACTTTGCAGAAAAAACAACATGCCAAAAGCGATAAGCCCAACTACAACGCGCTCTGTTGTTAAAATCACAATAACCAAAACTCCTTTCTGTACTATGCGCATCTGTCCCGTCGCTATACGTCTCTCTAAAATAAAAAATCTGAGCAATTGCCCAGATCTACTCTAATCACATCTATACTTGAAAGACATCTTCAATGTGTCGGCGCCAACCGCCTTACCGTATAAACTTTGGTGGAGATAAGCGGATTCGAACCGCTGACCCCCTGCGTGCAAGGCAGGTGCTCTACCAGCTGAGCTATATCCCCATGTGGCGACAAGATATGACAGCCAATGAATAGCTGTTCTGGTGGGCCTAAGTGGACTTGAACCACTGACCTCACGATTATCAGTCGTGCGCTCTAGCCAGCTGAGCTAT
>NZ_MPDK01000075.1 GCF_003144315.1 Sulfoacidibacillus thermotolerans
ACGGATGTTTTAGATGTGGATGACAACAAGGCCGCCCGCATGCTCATTAGTGCAAACGTCAAAACGCGCACACTCTCGCCGATGGAGTTGGCGAAGGCAATTCGGAGAGAGCGGGAATTGATTGAGCAGACGTACGGAGAACGAAGGGGAAACCCAAATCTTAATTCTGCGCATGATGAGCAGAATTTAAAAGGCTTGTGGTCTGAACAAGTTTCACAAGAAATCGGGAAATCCGAGCAACACATTCGACGCTTAGACAAACTCAATGAACTCATTCCTGAACTTCAACAGCTTGTCGATCAGGGAAAATTAGGGACGACTGTGGCAGAGCAACTCGCTTATTTAACGTCCGACGAACAAACAGCGCTCTACCAAACTTTCGGTAAGGCGATTGGGAAGCAAAGCGTCGCAGAAACGAAAGAGGTTCGCAAGCAGATAGAATCAGAACGCAAGGCGCATGAAGAAGCAATTGCCAAGGTGCAACAACTCCAGCAAGAACTTGTGCGATTGCAACAAGAAAAGCAACAAAACGATAAAACAGAGAAAGAAAATTGGCTGGCATCCATTGCAAAATTAGAAACGGAGTTAGCTGAGGCAAGACGCGAATTAGCGAATCGACCACAAATCGAAGTGGTTTCAAATGAAATCAAGATGGTGCTCGAAGAAGCACGAGAACAAAACAAATCGCTTAAATATCAACTTGATATGAGAGCAAAAACCGAAGAACGTTTGCGCAAGGAAAAGGCGCAGGCGCTCGAAGCAAAGCGGGTTGCAGAAGAAAAAGCAATCGAAGAAAAGTTGGCACGAGAGCGTTTGCAAAAAACCCTTGCTTCTGCTGGGCAAAGCGACGAACATTTTCGGCTAATGAAAGCCATGGAATCCAAGTTACTTGATTTACGCAAAGAAGCAGCGGGGATGATGGACGTTTGGGACGTGGATCAGATCAGCGATGAGTTATATTCCGGGTTTATCAATTTGATGAACAGTGTTATCGCCTCGTTGCAACAGTTAGCACAAAAAAAGCGTCGGGATTCTAATAATCTCTACATTTTTAGAAAGGAGCGCTGAGGATGCCAGATCAATATAAGTTCCATAATACGGAAAGGAAGTTGGAGTTGCAGGCAGCCGCTTATTTTCAGAAGCAAAACCTTGCGGAATTAACGAACAACGAGGTTTCGCAGGGAATTTTGAATCAATTTGCGAAAATGGTTCGGCAAGAAATTCGCAACTGGGTCATCAAATCGCAAAATGTACCTAGTTTGCAGGCGGTAGATGCAGAGATTGTGCCATGCGTAGAAGAAAAAATTGCGCTTATTAAAAATACAAAATCTAAAACAATCGATTTTTTTCGAAACCACCCTACAGAAAGCAAAAAAGCACTGCAACTTCTTGCCCAGCGCATTATGTCTTTGCACAAGGTTGCATCGGGGTATTATTTTGAGCCAACCTACGCGGTGGCCGTTATTCGTTATGAGTTAGATAAAGAATTGTACGGAATCGTTGCGCCTGCCATAAAGCAGGCGGTCGATGAGTTGCGTGATCAGCTAAGGAATGTGGAGGAACAGGAAGTGATCAAAAAAATGCAAGAGACGATTATTGAGGCTGTTATTCAGCGCCTAACCCAAAAAGTACCTTCTCTGCTTAACAAAGAAAACGAGATAGAACCGTTACAAACTCTGCAAGCTTGATCGTTCGTGTAGAAAAATACTTACCCCGCCCCCTTCATATGAAAGGGGGCTTTTTGATAAAAAAATCTTTTGACTTTAAAATAAATATATCGTAAAATAAAATCAATAAATAACGCGTCGGATTTCCCAATTCTTCTATGTTATCATGGAACTATCGACCAAAAAAAAGGAGGTTATTTTGAT
>NZ_MPDK01000076.1 GCF_003144315.1 Sulfoacidibacillus thermotolerans
CGTTGCTGTGTCGACGAAGACGTCTGATGGTGTCGGATTGGGCATGACGGAATAGGTGTAATAAGATTGGTTGCTGTTCAGTGTGTACGTCCAGTTGCTCCCGAGGTTAGTGCCACGTTGAACTTGCGACTTCGTGAGGGTAATTTGGAAATTCAATGGTACAGTGGCCGCATAGCTCGTTCCGATCGACATTACAGAAGTTGCAGCAACTGCCAAGATAAAAAGTGCAGATTTCCTCAATACCATTTCGAAACACTCCTCATATTTTATTGATAGAAACGACAATATCAGATAAATATGAATAATTAAGAAAGTATACTTCCGGAGTAATTAAATGTAATACTTACCTTTTGGGGTGATCATTGAACGAGGAGTCTGTCCGATGAAACAGGAAAATGCGGGTGAAATGGCGAATTCATAGAGAGACACGGACATGAACGGATAAGGTGGAAATGGTGAGGTGAAATTCAAACGCCATTTGGATCATTTGGCTCGTCTCATCCGTGAGATCGTAGACTAGCTGGATCTTACGGAGATAACGTCGCGGTATTCGAATCGCGGAGAGGAAGCCTATCATCCAGCCCTTTTGTGCAAGCTGTGGTTTTACGGGTATGCCGCCGGAGGATTCATGTCTCGGCAGATCCGTTACGCCTTGGATAAGACCCCCCTATCGCTGGCTCAGTGGAACTCATCATCCAGACTTTTGCTCGATCAGTGATTTTCGAAAGAATCAGTAGTGAATAATTTTATCTAAAAGTAAAGCTAAACAGAAATCCTCCCCATCCAGTACTTACATGTGTAGCGGGCCTTTTAAGTAAACAAGTAATTTGCAATTGAGCATCTTTTTCTGTGAGTCTAACAGATTTTACCCAAGGACTTCCTACTATAATGTTTTTATTAAGCGGGAATAATCCGTGATATACGTCAAATAGATTTGCAATAAAAAGGTTATTTTTTAATTGTTCATTTTTCATCATTATAGAATAATTTAATTCTCTTGTGGTGACAAAAACTACTCCATTTGTTTCGGGTTGTATTTGTTCCAGTATCACACTAGATAATTTATCTTGATGAGAACTAAACACATGGACAGATGTATCCTTCGAGTGAATATTCGATCTGAACTTAGGGGAATAGGTTGCACCCCCCGTCAGGGTGAAGCACGTCAAAGCAAGCGCAGCTACACCGATTCCCCACATTCGTTTTTTCACACAAACCCTCCTTTTGGTTGTACAATCACACATCTTTCTTTCCTTTGACGATGTCACGCGCAAAATGGTTACATTAAAATATCGACGGATATTCATCATCAGACATGAAACAGAGAAACCAATGGTTTCGCCAAGAATGCACCACGGCACTACAAGAAATCAGTGTACCCAATAGATAATCTGGAATCCCCATATACAGATTTTAAGTTGAATACAGTGAAATTTTCAGATAGTACGTCATCTGGGTATTACGGAAAGACGTTCTTGGGTCAAGAGATTTGGAGTGTGAGACCGTGAGCTAGTGTGGGCAATGAAATCATATAAAACGTTGCGCATCGCAAGTCCAGATCGGAAGTAAGGTATCCATTCATCTACAATTACCGCTTCGCCTTTTCAGTTTAGGGAATGTTCAGCTTGAGCTTATCAAAGTAGCTTTTATGCACAGATTAAACGTCCAGATAGCGAAGGTAGATAGAGACGTTGTAGACTTACTCACGATCATTTATGAAATATTTTTATCCATTGGAAAGATTAGCAACGATAGGCGAAGTCTCAGAGGTGGAAGTGGTCATTCTCAACCAAGGTGAAGACACGTCGTTTGAAGAAGACCTTGCCAAGGATGTACTGGAAATCATTACGGTGTTTTCTGCGCGTCT
>NZ_MPDK01000077.1 GCF_003144315.1 Sulfoacidibacillus thermotolerans
ATGCCATGCTAACGGCGAGTTGATGGACGTGAAGGTTGTGCCGCTGTATGTGGTCAACAACGAACAAGAACTCCTGGAGTGGGAAAATATTTGGCTCGATATGGGATACGAAGGTGTTATTATTCGTGACCTTGAAGCGAAATATAAATGGGGTCGTAGTACGCAGCGTGAAGGCGGTTATCTCCGCATTAAACGCTTCACTGATGGTGAAGGTGAGATCATTCGTATTATCGAAGGTTGTACCAACGCAAATGAGGCTCAGATTAACGAATTAGGACAGACGTTCCGTTCATCCCATCAGGAAAATATGATTCCAAATGGTATGGTTGGCTCGTTTGATGTACGTGTGCTTACAGTACCAGAAGGACTGGAAGATCTTATTGAAGTCGGACAAGAGATGCGTGTAGGTGCTGGTCGCCTTACGCACGAAGAACGTAAATATTACTTCGAGCATCCTGATGAATTCATCGGGAAAATTTCTAAATGGAAATTCTTTGCTCACGGTATGAAAGATAAATTGCGTATTCCTACGCATCAAAGTTTCCGTGATGTAACAGATATTAGTGAATAATCACGTTTGCATTCAAGTTAATTAGGTCTTAGTATTGCAACCGTAACCACACAAGGAACAACTTATGCAATTTACAACTACCGCTCAAGCAGTTCTAGACACTGGTGTCAAGATGCTTGTGTATGGTGAATCCGGTATGGGTAAGACCATGCTTACAGCAACTCTTCCAAGACCGTTGCTGATTTCTGCAGAGTCTGGGCTTCTGTCTTTAACACCGAATAACATTGCTCGTGTGTTTGGTGAAAACAGACCAGATATCTGTTACGATATTCCAACCATCACGGTTGAAAATATCCAGGATGTGGAGCAGGCTTATGTTTGGGCGACTAACCCTGCGAATAATCCTGTAGGTGAAGATGGTTTACCGCGCTTTCAGTCTCTTGCGCTGGATTCACTTACTGAGATTGCTGAAAAGTGCCTTAACAATGCGAAGCGTACTGTAAAGGATCCGCGTCAGGCTTATGGGGATCTCATTGAGAAGATGCAAACGTTAGTTCGTGCTTTTCGAGATATCCCTGGACTTAACGTATACATGGCAGCTAAAATGTCCCGTAATAAGGACGAGTTAACAGGTATTACGTCTTATGGTCCTTCTATGCCTGGTGCAAAATTAGGTCCAGAATTACCATACTTTTTTGATGAAGTATTCAAAATTAGTGTTGGTAAAGACCAAAATACTCAAGCAGATTTTCGTTATCTGCTGACCAGACCAGATCTGTCAAATGTATGTAAAGATCGTTCTGGTTCGTTGGAACAGATGGAATATCCACATCTCGGTGCAATCATTAACAAAATCAAAGGGGTACAATAATGGCCGGTTTAGGAATGCAATTTAACGCTGGACAGCACGCAGAGCGTCAACACAACAGCTTGATGCCCGCTGGTTGGTATGTTGTTCAGATTGTAAACTCTGAAGTCAAACCGACTAAAACTCCAGGCGGTGCGCGTCTGAATCTTCAGTTTAAGATCATGCAGGGTGATTTTGCTGGTCGTGTGATGTTTGGCGGTTACAACGTCAAGAACGCAAACCCTGTCGCTGTACAGATTGCAATGGAAGAACTGGCAGAGCTGTCCCGTGCTGTTAAAGTC
>NZ_MPDK01000078.1 GCF_003144315.1 Sulfoacidibacillus thermotolerans
GAACATTGAAGATTGGCAATCCCAGCTAACATTGAAGAAGCTCTCAATGTGGTCAGCCAGCTTCGTGTACCGACGCACATTTATGTCAACTTGAAGGGTAAGTTTCCTGAAGTGTTGAATAGTTGTTATGACGGTAGTGAGTTCGGTAAGAAAGAAGCAACCAACGAACGTCCGGTTGTACAAATCGCGGCAATGAATGGCTTGTCCCAGTTTGGTGGAAGTTATACGAATAAGTTTGATGAAGACGAGCAGACCGATTCTCGTACGACAGTATTGCATTCTACGTCTAATCAACCTATTCTTACTGGTAACGGTAAAGAACTACCACCAGACTTTGATGACGACATTCCGTTTTGAGGCTTATATGGCAAAGATGACGTTTAGAAGTGACGACCATTCACCGGAAGAAGGTGAATGGAAGACTTTTAAAGAGTGGGAGGAGTTAGGTTACGGTGTAATTAAAGGAGAAAGAGCTAAACGATTTATTCACGGTGTAGCAGTTTTTCACGAAAGTCAAGTAATCAATATTGAAGACGAGTTTGAAAATTACATGCGTGAAGAACTACGTGGAATGTATTGTGGGCCCGAATGGTGGAAGGATTAATATGTACGTCTTAATTGATTACGATCGGATGCAAGTATTAGCCAAGCATCCAAACTTCCAACGTCTTCATGAGTATGGAATTCTATGTTGTAGCGAAAGTTCTGTAGTTCTTCCGTTGGAAGTTGAAGAACTCTATAAAGAGTTTGATGATGTGCAAATGCAGCTTTTGTACATCAACTTAACGGGTAATAAGCAAGGTGCTTTATATCCAAAGAAAATGATCAGTAAGATCATCCATTACTTTTTAAATGAAATACCGGAGACAGTAATAGATGCGGATGTGGCTGAACAGGCGGACTGGGCAATTGCTAGTAATAAAGAGGGTGAGTGCATGTACCGCGAAGGCAGCTCTGTTCCAGATTTGGGGGAGGAGCCTAATATTCAAGTACGGAATGATAGTTCATTGGAATCCACCATCATTGACGGCCCAACCGTACAGACAAATATGGGCATACAAGGGGCATGGACACCGACAAGAGAGCGGCAAGGTACTAGCACACCGGCAAACGAAAAACGTGCCGCAACGTCGCGTACAGCCGGCACTCGCGATATTATTTTCGCTGTTGCTGACGAAATGTGGAAAGAAGCTGGTGAACCTCGTGACAAGAAGGAAATCCTTCAGCTTAGAAAACAAATGATGGATCGTTTAGAGGCACAAGGTGTGAAGCGTAATACATCAAGTAATACATT
Organism: Sulfoacidibacillus thermotolerans; assembly: GCF_003144315.1. Lineage (GTDB taxonomy): Bacteria > Bacillota > Bacilli > Alicyclobacillales > SLC66 > Sulfoacidibacillus > Sulfoacidibacillus thermotolerans. Next base: position 1,295 of record NZ_MPDK01000078.1, read on the forward strand.
AGGGGTCTGGGTAAAAGAACGTGGCTTAAATTAATTAACTAAAATATTGCATAGTTCTTTTAGAGGGGTTATAGTGCAACCACTTAGAACGTAGTTCACAACCAATAACCACACTGTGAGGATTTAAATCATGGCTAAAGAGAAAACTCCAGAACAACTGGAAGCAGAAGAAGCAGCAAAGAAAGCAGCAAAAGAAGCTGAAGCAAAGAAAAAACGTGAAGCTGAAGAAAAAGCAGCACGTGAATTGCAGGCTAAAGTTGATGCCGCAATGAACGAAGCCACTGCCGGTTACAATGTGATCGAAGGTGCTGTGTCCGCTGTTAAAG
>NZ_MPDK01000079.1 GCF_003144315.1 Sulfoacidibacillus thermotolerans
GCTCGGAGTTGTGTATAAGGGGCAGACCTTGTACCACGTCGCTAATCTGTAGGACTTTATAGTGCAGGTTCTGAGGTTGTATTGCGCCACCAGTAGGCAAATCCACTAAATCCGGTCGCTCTACAGGTTTACCAATCGCATCGTCCCACAAGTCCGGGAAGTCTTGACGCACAGTTACAGTGACACCGCCTTTCGGGTCAAACTGCCACTTAATGACTCGCATCTCTACCTTGTTCATTCCAATATTAGGAATGTCAACGTAAACGTACATACCTGGACGGAAACGATACCCGCGCATGTTGCACGGTATTTCAATAGAACGTCCAATGCGTTTGCGTTTCAATGTCAGGTTAGACAGACGTTGTGCCTGGTATGGACTTGTCACAAAACGATAGTCCACGTCCTGTGTAATTTCCTGCCCGTCTTGTTGTATCCATTCCGCAACACTTACAGGAGGGAAGTCTGCTTCCTGATAGTTTTGTAGAGGATCAATGTAAGTACCTGTGATTGTATTGGTGCGCTCTTTAAAAGCTGTTTCAGGTGTAATTTTAATGTCACCAGCAATACAGCTTGTGTCAAGTGTTAGTTCAGGTGGACCATAATATGCACCGACAAGAATACCATGTTTACCGCCAATATAAGTTAACTCTCCGCCACAAGCGTCGAGCATATCCTCCAGAATCTTAGAGGGAGCTTCGTCAATATCAAACTCACCATTTATGGTGTAACGAGGTTCGAATGTATTGTCTGCGTTCCTTACACTTTCATCGCAGATATTAGCTGCTTCTTTGAACTGGTCCCAAAGAATTGCATCATCAGAACGCTTTAAGTACACTCGTAAGTAATCCAGAATGACTAGAGCTGCGTTATTGCTAAATACCATCTTACCAGTTCTAGGATCTAATACTTTACGACCTTTCTTAAGGCATTTAACGTTAGGTAGACCGGACGGAAATTTTTCAGAATCGAAAACAAGGTTCAATTGCATCCAGCAAATACCTTTACCAATCATGTCACTCTTCCATGATGGGCAACGATTCAACATATCCTGACTGACTTTAGTAGGATTGTTATGTATTACATATGACGCTTTATCACCAAAACTTTCAATAGCGTCATCACCTAACCACACTTGTCCTACAGCCGTTAGTTCGTGTCCTGCCAATGCAAGAACCAACGTCAGCTTTTCATGGTTCTCACCATGTTTATCTGGTTCCTGTACTCCTGGTTCTTCTTCCGCAAATACAAGAACACCACTAGACACAGTTGTCCCGTAAATCACAGTTCTGGATGCAGCAGCGGCACGAATAACCTGTTTACGCTCGCTCTGAGGTGTGTAGGAATCAAAGTTGAAGCTTTGAGTTTTTGTAAGTAGAGCTCCAGCGGCACTGGCAGCAATACCAATCACAAGCGCGGTAGTGGCTGTGATAATACCTGCCGCTGCCCCAGCCGCTGCCCCGATAGCAACTACAGCTCCGATTATTGCTGGTGGCATTTACACCCTCCACGCCCCGTCTCCCATCCACAACTAACGCTGCCACCGAATAAAGAGGGTAAAAACTCGGGAGCACCCGTATCTTTAAAAAAAACACACATACCACTACCCCAACCATCACA
>NZ_MPDK01000008.1 GCF_003144315.1 Sulfoacidibacillus thermotolerans
ACGGTAGGTTTGTCGCCAACCCCCGTTCGGGACTTACACCCTAAAGATTCCGCCCATGCCGGGCGTACAATAAACTTTGGCGCCCAGATACACTTGGCGCCAAAGTAATCTGTTAAGGTCCCTGCAACAACGTCCTGCCCGTATAATAAAATCCGAGGATCTGTATGTAATTCATCCCTGCATTAGCCAGATATTCCGATCCCCACTGTGCCATTTTTTGTGAGTGGTTGTACATCCAGTTCGCGTTATTAGGAATCCCTGCGCGGAAATCCAAAGGGCCAATTCCCCCGTTGGTATACACATACGCATAAGGCCAAATGTTTCGCACCGCTTGATCTGTTTCAAAACGACCACTCATATACTTATATTCCTGAAAATTGGTCGTATTATCCACATCAAACGTAAAACCATCAATCGTCACAGGGTGCAAAACATGATACCACCCAAACATTTTGACAGCCATCGCTCCAGCCTTCAACGCTTCTGGCTTCCAATTTGAGAACCATTCATTGGGTAACACGTCCGAGCAATACTCCTGAAAACCAACCGTTTGGACCCACAAAATTTGCCCGCGCGGATCATTATTCGCTCGAATGGCTACATGAATGACGCTTGGCAGGGGAGTATTGTAAATCGTATGATAGGCATACACTTGCCCATGAGCACTTGGTACAACCACAGCGCCACCCCAAAGTAGTACGGCGAATAAAGCCATCGCGGCAATCCATGGCCTTTTCATCTATCCGAGCCCTCCTTGAATAAGGCATAGCAAAAAGCGCAAGTCCCTGAACATACGGATCACAGATGACCTCACCGTGTCCGTGGACTCCATGGCGCATAATTTAACTCCCCAGGAATCGGTGGCTGTTTCTTCAATTTTTGCATCTCTGCGTAATGATTGATTAACCCTATGATCGTCAAGCGGTGAATTGCACCTAACTCTGCGTGCGGTTCATTGCGTTGATTCGGCACAATCGGATTTAGCGTAACCGGTTGAATTTGCCCTTGCTCAACGGGTACATCAAAGACGATTGTCTCGTTATAGCCGTCAGCAAATAACAAGGCCGTCACAGTGCCCATTTTTCGAACTGGAGCAAATCTGCGATCTGTTGGTGTCGCAATCCGCGCGTCCCAAACCCCTTCACGATTAGTCAAACCTGTTTCAATAATTTTGCCGCGGTTGTCGACGACCGTAACGCGAGCCCCTTCAATTTTTTTCATTTGTACATTTGCTACTCGAAACTCAACTGTCACGGCCCCTCCCGAAGAAATCTTTAACTCTTTTGCTTGAACCCTGGCATCCTTTGCAGAGGCAAGATTCATGCCCATCATCACGATGAGAACAGCGAATACAGATCCCCATTTTTTCATATGGCCATCCCTTCTTTCCTTTGATATCGCTTCCAACCACACACTCCCTATCATTCCAATGTACTTTCATCCCTATTCCACGCGTGTTTCTCCAACATTCGACACGCGCTACACGTGAAACAAAAATAGCGTTCAAGCGCAAAATCGCTGAACGCGTTGTCATTCATATAGAGGTGACATACCCTATAACTAATTTTCAAAATTACAGTAACTGGTTCGTACTGTTATTTCAAGTGTACCTTTAACACTTGCATCAGTTCTTCAATTTTTTCGTCCCCTTGATTTGTGCGGATGGCGTCCGCCACACAACCACGCGTATGACTTTCGATCAACGCTAACTCCACCTTCCCAAGCGCCGCTTTGATCGAAGAAATTTGTGCGAGGATATCTACACAATAGCGATCATCCTCCAGCATTTTTTGAATTCCGCGCACTTGCCCCTCAATGCGCCGCAAACGAACCAACAGGTCGTCACGGTTTTGCTGATACAAATGCATCTACCCACCCCCATCCTAATTTATAGTATACCCATGTACCGTATATGTCAAAACGGCGCAGATTATCTATCTACGTCGTAGTACTTGTGAAGGATCGATTATAACCCATAGTTTTTCCGCACAAAATCGCGAAATTCATTCAGTGGCATGGGTTTACTCAACAAATAACCTTGAATTTCATCACATCCGTGTTGCCGTAAAAAGTCGAGTTGCGCTTCAGTCTCTACTCCCTCCGCAATCACATGCATTTGCAATTGATGGCCAAGGGCAATCATCACTGTAACGATCGCTGCAGTACTCTCATCATGTACCTCACGAATAAATGATTGATCGATCTTTAAGGCATTAACAGGAAACCGCTTCAAATATCCTAGAGAAGAATACCCCATTCCAAAATCATCAATTGCGATCCGAACACCAATCTGCTTTAGGAGCAGCAATTTGTTCAACGTTTCTTCTGTATTATCCATCAGTGTCGTCTCAGTAATCTCAACTTCAACAAAACTAGGATCCACGCCAGTTTCTTCAAATATTTGTCTGAGTTTATAGATGAACTGTGGATGTTGAAATTGTTTTGGCGAAACATTGACTGCGATCGGCAAAAGAGGGAGCCCTAATTCAGTCGAACGGGTAAGATGCTCACACACTTTTTTTACTACCCACTCCCCAATAGCGACGATCTGACCGGTCTGTTCCGCAATCGGAATAAATTCACCTGGTGAAATTAACCCTCTCACTGGATGAAACCACCGCAAAAGTGCCTCGGCACTCGTGATATGCCCCGTTGCAATGTGCATTTTCGGTTGATAAAACACCCTAAATTGTTGTTCTTTTAATGCATAGTCAAGTTCTTCCTCAATCCACATTCTTTCTTGAATATTTGACTCCATAACTTGTGCATAAAAACGCACAGTGTTGCGACCGCTGTCTTTTGCAACATACATAGCCGTTTCCGCATTTTTTGTTAGGACATAAACGTCCTTCCCATGCTGTGGGTACATAGCTACCCCCATACTGACTGTAAGATGGATAACTTGTCCTTGCGCTAAGACAAACGGTTGTGCGAGAAGTTCATGAATCCTCTGCGCAAATTCTAAGACATCCTGTTCTAATAACGTGTCTTTCAGGATTACAACAAATTCATCGCCACCGATACGAGCAGCAAAGCGCTCTTCGCCAATTGATTGCTTGAGTCGTTCTGCAATCGTTTTAAGCAACAGATCCCCTGCTTCATGTCCAAGTCCTTCATTAACTGTTCGAAATCGATCGACATCAAAAAACAATATAGCAAATTGAGTGTTCTGCTTTTCAATTGCTTCTGTCAGTTCGCGCGTCGCCGTTTCCCAATATAACACGCGATTCGCAAGCCCAGTAATCGAATCAAAACATGCGAGTTCTTGAATCTTCTGCTGTCTATACTCACGTTCTACAGCAAGACCTGCCAAATGGACGAGCATCTCTAAAAGCCGTAAATCACTAGGAGCAGGTTCCCGATTTTGACCAAACACAAGCACGAAAATCCCCAGTATTTTATGGTCTCTTGTAGCAAGCGGGTACGTGCAATAAAAAGCTGGATCTTGGATCGAAGAGGGTACAGATGATGTAAAGACCGACCGCCACAGTGATTCCCCTGCCTGATAACCCCCTTCTCGCTCATAAACAGCTGCATGTTCTGCGATGGCTGTGTAAAAGTCCTTGGGCAGGTTGTTTCCTACATACTCTTGCAACCCTTGTTTTACAGCGTCATAGAGCAAAATTGAACTTTTTGCACCAGGAAATAACTGATCCACATATTCAGACAACTTCTCCATAATCGCGCGGAGATTTTCACCTTTTGCAATTCTTTCTAGTAGTTGATTTTGGAAAAATAAAATCGTATCTGCCCGTACGAATGTGTCTAATGGGCGACAAGACACCAGCAGACCGCTCACTAACCCGTCTTTTGTAACCCGCAAACTCGTGCAATCCACAATTACAGGAACGCCATGTTTCGTCCAAAATCGTTCATAGTGAACACGTTGCACACCTTCGTCATCTCGCAAGCGACAAAGAGCACATTCTGCTTCTGCAAGTACCTCACCCGCTGCTGTGCGATCGTGAAATAAGCGATGTGCGTGCTGACCTACCAATTCCTTTTTGGAATATCCGAGAATGCGAGTAAATTCATCATTGCAAAACTCGATGCAACCTTGTGCATCGACTCCATAAACCCCCAGGTCAATCGCCTGCAGAATAAATTCAGTATTGTATGTGAATGGTGTAGTCCGTCTCCCCATTTAAGATCCTCCTGGTGCCAATTCTCGCACTTTACTGCACCGCAAAGTGCATTCACATACAGCATCAAGCTGCCATGGCGATCTATTACAGTGGTATAAAAAATTTGCTCAAAGAAAACTCGACAGCATTCTTGCTAATTCGACAATTTTTACCCATTTGTTTTCGACATAAGAAAGAAAAAACCCTGCTGTCGAGATGAAAAATTTAACTCACTATGCAGAGATCACGGCCCCCTGTTAATCTTTATCTATTAAGTATCCCATTTTTTCTTTGCGAGTGGCATTTGCAGTTAGAATCTGCTTAATTATATAATTAAGTTACTTAAATAAATTGGGGGAGACTATGGACTCTGTTCATGCAATTGCACGCGCACTCTTCATCATTCACCATCGACTAGCTGGACGTTATGGTCCCCTTACACGACCGCAATTGAGAATCTTATCGCTTTTAGCGCAGAGTAGCAAAACGGTTTCCGAACTCGCAGATCAGCTGCAGATCTCATCCCCCGGGGTGACACAAGCACTGGATAAATTACAATTGCAAAATTACATCCGACGTGAACCTGTTCTTGAAGATCAACGAGCAGTGCGTATCTTTTGTACTCCTGCAGGCGCCGAGGCTTTACACGAAGCTCTGCGCCATTATGAGCAGCGCGTCGCGACACTTTTAACAAACTTGTCTAACACGCATCTGGAAACTCTATCGGGAATTTTGCAACTTGTTGTATCTGATGACAATGACACGTTAGAAAGATACGAAACAAAGGAGAGAGAACAATGAACCCAACCTCCATACCGTACACTTGGAGTGGTTTTAAATCTCTCCACAACAGCACGCGTCGACTCATATCTGCGCGCTTTTTACGCAGTATTGCGCAGGGGGCACTGGCCGTAGACTTCACCTTGTATCTGCGCGCTCGCGCTTGGACTGCGCCAGAGATTGGCCTCTTACTCATGGCAGCAGGACTCTCTGGGGCAGTCCTAAGCCTTTTTATCGGAATTGCCAGCGACCAAATTGGCAGACGTCTCTTTCTTTTAATTTACGAAGCCGGTCTCACACTGGGTACAGCACTCCTTTTAATCAATCACAGCGTTTGGTTATTGGTATTAATCGCCGTGTTATTTGGATTCGGCCGGGGAGCAAATGGTGCATCAGGTCCTTTCGCCCCTGCCGAACAAGCATGGCTTGCCCAGCATATTCCTAGTACAATTAGGGGATCTGTATTTAGTTTAAATGCAGCTCTTCAATTTTGGGGTATGGGGATTGGCGCTCTGCTTAGTGCCTATCTCGTACATCTTTTGCCTGGCGAAACAGGGCCTCACGCTTTTTACCCCGTGTTTTTCCTCAATCTCGTCATCGCACTCATTAATTACTTGCAAATTTTCACACTCAAAGAAACACCAATAAATCATGGTTCGAATCCACGGACTATACTCAAAACAGACGCAACGACAACAAAATCGACCGAACTCACGACAATTGTGGAAAATGAAGACTTACTGCGTAAAAAAGAAAACAGGGCATTATTTTTGCTCATCATCGTCAATAGTGTAAATTCCCTCGGAGTGGGCCTCATTGCACCGCTCTTGCCTTATTGGTTTTCAGTGCGCTATGGGGTTGGTCCAGAAGCGATTGGCCCCGTTTATGGTCTCACCTTCTTCTTAACTGGTGCCTCCTCTTTACTTGTAGGAAAATTATCTCAAAAAGTGGGACTCACAAAATCAATTATACTCCCGCGCTTACTAGGTGTTGCCACACTCATTGCATTGCCTTTTATGCCCACCTTCACTCTCGCTGCAATTTTGTATATTATTCGTTCAATTGTCAACCGGGGTTCGATGGGAGCTCGACAAGCTTTTAGTGTCGGCCTTGTTCGCGATCAAAGGCGTGGATTGGCGAGTAGTTTAAATTCAGTTTCATGGAATATCCCCTCTGCCATCGGCCCAGCTATCGGCGGTTGGCTACTTGGAATGGGAACCCTCTTCTGGCCGTTTCTCCTCGCTTCACTCCTACAGTTTGCTTACATCATCATGTTCAGTACGATGATGGGAAAATATGAGCCGCAAACACACACCTCACTCCCCTAATCCAATGAAGTCCTTATCTATTCTTTAAATTTACATATTTCTACACTCGGACGCTGCATCTGTATAGATGAGGGTTCGAGTTTTTATTTCAGAGAGAAAGATGCGGTTCTATATTGCAGATCTATGTTCCATAATCCATAATAATTTGCTATGATGAGCATAGAAAATTCGATCTACTCTATCATCCGTGCACACGCATAGGAGGTTATGTCCACATGTCAAAATATCAATGCCCCACAGGAGTTACGATAACTGGTACGTACACCCCTGAATATGCAGAAATTCTTACTTCTGACGCACTGCATTTTGTCGCTTCCCTCGTTCGAAAGTTTAATCCGACTCGCAAAAATCTCTTACAAAGGCGGATCGAACGTCAAAAGGAAATCGATAGCGGCATTCTCCCCGATTTTCTGCCTGAAACCGAAGAAGTTCGCAACAGTGATTGGACGATCTCCCCGTTGCCAGCTGATCTTTTGGATCGTCGCGTGGAAATTACTGGACCTTCAGGTGACCGTAAGATGGTAATTAACGCCCTTAACTCAGGGGCTAAACTGTTTATGGCTGACTTTGAAGATGCAAATTCGCCAACGTGGGAAAATTCCATTGGCGGACAGATTAACTTGCGCGACGCCATTGATCGCACGATTTCATTTACGAGCAACGAAGGAAAACGGTATCAGTTAAAGGATCAAGTTGCTGTTTTGATTGTGCGTCCACGTGGATGGCATTTACTTGAAAAACATATCCAAATCGACGGCGAAGCAGCTCCTGGAGCCCTTGTTGATTTTGGCCTCTATTTCTATCACAATGCAAAAAAACTTTTGGAAAAAGGGTCTGGACCGTATTTCTATTTACCAAAGTTAGAAAGTCACTTAGAAGCGCGACTGTGGAATGATGTCTTTGTGTATGCTCAAGAAATGCTGCAGATTCCACGTGGCAGTATTAAAGCCACTGTACTGATCGAGACGATCCTTGCCACATTTGAGATGGATGAAATCCTCTATGAACTGCGCGAACATTCTGCAGGGTTAAACTGTGGGCGCTGGGATTATATCTTTAGCTATATTAAAAAATTGCGCAACCAACCGGATGTCATCTTGCCTGATCGCGCATTAATCACAATGACTGTCCCATTCATGCGTGCCTATACGCAGTTTACTGTGCGTACCTGCCATCGCCGCAATGCCCCAGCCATCGGCGGAATGGCCGCCCAAATCCCCATTAAAAACAATCCAGCTGCTAATGAGGAAGCGCTAAATAAAGTGCGCCTAGATAAAGAGCGAGAAGCAAGAGATGGGCATGACGGAACTTGGGTTGCTCATCCCGCTTTAGTACCAGTCGCTCTCGCCGTCTTTGATGAACTGATGCCAACGCCAAATCAGATTGATCGCAAACGCGAAGATGTAACCGTTACCGCCGCAGAACTCCTTGAAGTACCAGAAGGACCGATTACAGAAGCGGGCCTGCGCACAAACATCAGCGTGGGCATCCAATACATCGAAGCGTGGTTGCGCGGTTTTGGTGCAGTACCAATCTTTAACCTTATGGAAGATGCAGCAACAGCAGAAATTTCTCGAGCTCAGGTCTGGCAATGGCTCCATCATCCGAAAGGAATTTTACAAGACGGTCGAAAAGTCACTGTCGAGTTATTTGACGCTTTAATGAATGAGGAACTCAATAAAATCAGGGAAACAATCGGAGAAACAGCATTTGCACAGGGAAAGTTTGAACAAGCAAAAGAGCTTTTCCGTTCTCTGAGCATAGCCAATGATTTTATCGACTTCCTCACCGTCCCTGGGTATGAACAACTCGCATAACCTCTAGATAAAAAGCGCCAGTAACATGTCGAAACTGGCGCTTTTTATCTGTTATCTTTCCCCTTTTACCAAAAGTGCTTGCGTTTGCTCTCCAAAACTCGAAAAAATTTTCTCATGTCGTTCAATCGTGGCTGGAATCTTTTTTATTTCGGCGCAACGTCCGGGTTTGGGAATTAACTTACCTGAATTACATAAATCCTCCGGGTTAAAAACGGTTCGAATCGCGATTTGCGCACATAATTCCGCCTCTGAAAACAAGTATTTCATTTCTTCAATCTTCTCAATTCCAACACCGTGCTCTCCTGTGATAGAGCCTCCGACATCAACACACACCTTCAGGATTTCTGAGCCAGCACGCATCGCCCGTTCCATCTCTCCCGGAACACTCGCATCGTAGCAAATGAGCGGATGTAAATTTCCGTCTCCCGCATGAAATACATTCGCAATCCTAAGCCCCGAAGCCTCACTGATCTCATGTATTCTCTGAAGCACCTCGGTAAGTTTGGTGCGCGGAATCACCCCATCTTGCACTAAATAATCTGGTGATATCCTCCCCATAGCGCCAAACGCCATTTTACGACTACTCCACCACAAGGCACGCTCTGCGTCTGAAGCGGCAACTTGCACTGTCCGCACGTGATGTTGCTCACAAATCGCCACAATCTGCTCTGACTGTGCAATGACACCTGCCGTCAACCCATCCACCTCAATAAGCAATACGGCTTCTATATCAGAAGGGTAGCCAACGTGATAATTGCTCTTATCGACAGCCTGCATCGCCAATTGATCCATCATTTCCATCGCCGCTGGAATGATTCCCGCTCCAATGATGGCTGTCACTGTGTCTGATGCATCGGCAACCCGATCAAACATCGCGAGTATCGTTTTCACAGCTTGTGGTTTTTTCAAAATACGAACAGTAATCTCAGTTGCAATACCCAGTGTGCCTTCAGATCCGATGAGCAAGCCAAGCAAATCATAGCCTACCGCCTCACCAAATGCTGCGCCTAACTCAACAACATCTCCAGTTGGCAACACCACTTTTGCCGCCACAATGTGATTCGTTGTCACTCCATATTTAAGGCAATGTGATCCTCCTGCATTTTCTGCTAGATTACCTCCAATTGTGCACGCTGATTGACTAGATGGATCTGGTGCATAATAGAAATTCTTCTGTGCGATCTGTTTTGTTAATTGCAAGTTAATATAGCCCGGTTGTACAACTGCACGCATATTTTCAAAATCAACATGCAGTAAATGATTCATGCGTACTAAACTGATCACGACCTCCCGATTCATAGCTGTCGCACCACCACTTAATCCCGTACCTGCTCCACGCGGTAAAAATGGAATTTTTGCGCCGTGCAATAGCCGTACAATTTGCGCCACTTCTTCCGTCGTCTCAGGAAAAACAACCGCTCGGGGACGTCCGCGCTCTGCGACATAGCCGTCGCATTCATATGCAATGAGCTCATATTCTTTATACAGGACTCTCTCGGGTCCAAGTATTGCAAGTAATTCATGAATGAGTTCTGATTGATTCATGCCTCCTCACGCTCCAACCGATAAGCTTCATCAAGTAATTCAATTGTATGAACTACCTCCATATCTAACTGTCCAGCTTGAATCCCTGCTTTTATTTGCAACATACATCCCGGATTCCCCATCGCCACAGCTTCTGCCTCGCGAGGTAAATCTGCAATCTTGCGCTCGCGCAATTGTAAAGCCATCTCCTTATGCGTGAGATTATAGATCCCAGCACTGCCACAACACCTGTCCGAATCTTTCATCTCAATGAGATGAATCCCCTCAATCGCTCGCAAAAGTTCCCGCGGCTGAGAACGAATCTGCTGGGCGTGAGCCAAATGACATGCATCGTGATAAGTCACTGTCCGCTTTAAGCGGGCTTTTGGCGGATCGAACCCCACTTCTATTAAAACTTCCGCTATATCACGTACTTTTTGTGCAAATTTCTGAGCTTTTGCAAAATATTCGGGATCATCGTTAAACAGTTCCGGGTACTCCTTCATTGCTGCGCCACACCCTGCAGCATTGATCACGATATAGTCAACTTCTGCCTCGAGAAAAACATCAATATTGCGGCGCGCCATTTTACGAGCCTGCTCACGATCTCCTGCATGTACCTGAAGCGCTCCACAACAAATTTGCTCTTTGGGCACTTTGACGCGCAGTTGGTTACGCTGCGCTACCCTTGCTGTAGCAAGGTTGATTTCACTGAACAATACGTCCATCACGCAGCCTGTGAAAAGCCCTACCGTCGCTTTCGCCTGTACAACAGGTTCTTGTACCTCAACTGAAAGTGCCGTCCGCGCGCTCTGTGCCGAGACCTTGGGTAACACTGCTTCCATCTCCCTCAAATGTTTGGGCAGCAACCGCAGTGCACCAGAATTACGCAACGCGCGCTGCAATCCCGATCGCTGATAAAAACGCAGAAGTTTGCGCGCGACACCTAGTTTACGAGGAGAAGGGAAAACACCATGCAAGAAGAATTCATGTGTCAATTTTGCCGCACCTGTTTTCGGTTGAGCATACAACGCTTGCCCCCGCGCTTCTTCGATGAGTGTTCCAACTTTTACTCCTGAGGGACAAACAGTTTCGCAGGCTCGGCAGTCTAAACAATTAAATACTGGGTCAATTACCGCTTGATCAAGCGGCATAATTCCTTGCCCCACGGCTTTAATCAAGTATACTCGGCCGCGCGGAGATTCATTTTCATTCCCTAGTTGTTGATAAGTTGGACAAACTTCTAGACAAAAGCCACAGTGGACACAAACCGAATATAAATCTTTTTCAGGGGCATCAGGCCAAACAAAAAAACCTTGATTTTGCATGTTCTCCGCTCCGTCAAATGACTCCACCGTCGCCGCATATGATGGCACTTTCTCCATGATTAGATCCCTCCAATAAAGCGTCCTGGACTTAAAATGCGACGAGTGTCAACTATTTCCTTTACCTGGTTACAGAGTCGCTGTACCTCCACTGCAACAGGCCCAAAAGTGTCAATCTCCGCATCATGCACTGTCGTTTTCAGTAACACAGCGGTTCCACCTACCGCGTGAACGAGATCACGACACTGTTGAATAATTTGCGCAATCTGCGTGGAAGTACGTAACTCTAAGTAAAGATGACCGACTCCTGCAGGCACTGTCATTGAGAGCGCGACAAGACCCTCTTGTGCAAAGCGCACCTTTAATTCATCAGCGAGTTTTGGCATTTGTTCAGGAGGACTCGAGATCCGAATCGCAGTCGAGATTTCCCCTAATTGTTGGCGATATTGGTGCCAAAATTCATCTGCAGCCGCATTTACTAAACGCATAAAAGTTAGTCCATAACTTTTGGCAAGCGACTCTAAAAATTCCGCCTGTACATCTGATGCAGCCATGGGCTCATCGCACCCAAGTGCAAGTAACCATTGCGCTCCTTCTGTAAACGAACCCCCGCTGATCCACTCACATCGACTAAAGACAGCTTCCGATTCCCTAAGTGTATTTAGCAATTCTTTCATCGCAAGAAAGGTTCCACTAAGTAAACTCAAATCACTTCGCGGCGGGAGAGGTTTTAGTTTAAATACGACTTGTGTAATTACGGCAAGCGTACCCAATGATCCAATAAATAACTTGGTCATGTCGTAACCAGCTACATTTTTCACGACATTTCCACCTGTTCTGATGACCTGACCATCTGGGTATACAACAGTGAGTCCAATCGTAAAATCGCGTAAGCTCCCATAGAGAGCTCGTAACGGTCCACTTGCATTTGTTGCGACAAGACCACCGATTGTTGCCTTAGGATCACATGCAGGATCAAGGGGCAGCATTTGTCTTTTGGCATTCACGATCTGTTGCAATTGTTCAAGTGTTACACCCGCCTGAACGCGGATCGTCAAATCTGCCGGAGAATATTCGATCACTTGATTCAGATGACTCAAAGAAAGAACAATATCAATTTTTTCACCCGCTTGCCCCATTTGAAACTGTGTCTTTGAGCCTAATGGCATCACGGTCCACTGACGGTCAAACGCGAGGTGTAAAAGCGCGGCAACTTGGGTTTCTACGACGGGTGAAACACAGACGACAGGGCTACTTTGCCCTGTCAATGTGTGCGCCAGCTGTTCGTCTATTTGTGCTTCTATGTGTAGTAAGCGTTTAATTTCATCGCGTATTTGAACAACTGCATCTTGCGCAAGCACTACTTACTCTCCCCTTTCCTTTCATTCACTTTACTTTGGCACCATAAACGACAATACGTGCGTCTGTAATACGACTAAAATTCCGAGTAATGCTGTTAGCACAAGACTATGGATGAAAGTCCTGCGAATAACTTTCCCTTCTTGGTTGCGTAAAGCTCCTGTCGATACGCCTGTCGACACGTTTTGCGGCGAAATCATCTTACTCATCACCGCACCACTTGAGTTCGTCGCAGCCATGAGGGTTGGACTAAGATGCAGCTGTTTTGCAGCGACAACCTGAAGATTCCCAAATAAAACATTTGAAGAAGTATCTGAACCCGTAAGAAAACATGCAATCCAACCAAGAAAACCGGAGAAAAAGGGGAATAAGGCGCCGAGTGTCGCTACTGCGAGACCAAGGGTGTAAGCCATGCCCGAGTAGTTATACAGATAGGCCAATGCAACAATCTCCATCACGGTGAGAATCGGGAATTTTAATTGCTCCCATGTATCTGCTGCCGCTAACCAAAATGTCTTCCATCCCGTTTTTAATACCAGTGCTGTAATGATTAAAGCAACAAGAATGGGTGTCCCAGATCCTAATGGTTGAAAAGACCAGACAGCCACATAGGATTTATGATAAAGAGTTAAATAAATGAGTTTATTCAACCCTGGCCATTTGACGTTCTGCACACCAATGCTCGCAATACCTAAAAATGTCCACACAATGACTGTAGCGGTGATGAGAATCCAGGGTGCCCAGGCACGCCATATCTGATTGCCACTTAATCCAGTTGCCGCTTGTTGCGATGAAAGTTCTGTTGCAGCTGCTGTCTCAAGGTTCGCTTGATGAATATAGGATTGGAACTGATCTGAATCTTTCGGCTTCCAAATACGCGTAAAAAGAACTAAAGAAACCAAAGCGACCATTGCAGCAAGTACATCAGGCAGCTGTGGGCCAATAAAATTAGATACGAGAAATTGGGTTGCAGCATAGGCAAAACCGCCTACGAGCGCTGCTGGCCAAGCTCCTTTGAGGGATTTCCAACCGCCCATGACAAGCAAAACATAAAAAGGAAGAAGGAACGCAAAAAGCGGCAATTGTCGCCCTACCATGGCAGACAAATTCGCAACAGGTAACCCTGTAACGGCACCAAGTGAGACAATTGGCACACCAAGTGCACCAAAAGCAACTGGAGCCGTATCAAAGATCAGCGTCAAAACGACCGCTTCAAGAACAGGGAAGCCTAAACCAACAAGTAGTGCTGATGCAATCGCTACTGGTGTCCCGAATCCGGCGATCCCTTCCATCAGGGCTCCAAATGCGTAAGCAATAATCAACACTTGCAACCGTCTATCATTCGTGGCATTTTTGTACATCCAACGACGAAACAGTTCAAACGATCCTGTTCGTTGACTAATGTTGTACAACCACATCGCTGCAAAAACAATCCACATGATTGGCCAAACGGCAAATACCGCTCCCAAGGCAACGGCAGAGAAGGCGAGGTGCGCTGGGATCTGCCACACAGTGAATGCCACAATCATTCCTACGACAAGTCCGCTAAGCGCTGCAATCCACGCAGGAGTACGAATGATGCCTAGTAAAACTAATACAACAGCGATCGGAATAAACCCAACCAGAAATGATCCAAACAGCGAATGCCCTACTGGCGTAAGCAGTTGATCGAACAAGCGCACCCCTTCTCCCTATACAAAGTTGCACAGCGCATACACGCCGGAAACAGCACTCGAACAATCCGTTCTATGATTTATAATGTTCTGATTTTTATTCCAAAAGTTTAGTATCAATGAATCCTTTTGGAAGTATGTACACTTCACCTCCAACAACTTTCGAATAAATGGAACCGCTTTCTATATAGTAGAACTAGAGTTATTATACTTAAACAAATCAAATATTTCAATCACAATTTTGTAACGAATGTGCCATATTTTATGATCGGAAAAGGTTGACTAGAAAAGAGAGCAAGGAAATACTCGAAGCAACAAGTGCGACCCCTTGCGCAATCGGCCAGTGACGCATGTGAAACCAAGCAAATGCACTACTTCCGAGAAGAAAAAACACAAACCACAGCAACCGCTCTGAACGGCGGTGCTGTCTATCCAAGCGTTTTAAAATCTCGCGCATTTCAATCTGTACGACAAATTCATCGCGTTCAATTTTTTGTAACACTCGGTCTAACTCAGGTGGGATTCGCACGAGGGAGAGACCGATCTCGCGCGCTTTGACCAGTGTGAATTCAGCCGCAGTCACTCCTTTTTCGCCGAAGGCATTGCGAATGACCTCAAATAACGGATCCTTCCAATTTGGCGCAGATTGCTCTGCCTCGTCGTGAAGTGTGCGATTCAATAACGGCAACGCTTTTTGCTCGATGATCTCAAGCCAATTTATTTGTGGCCATAAGGTGGTTACCACACCACTAGCCAAACCGAGCGCTCGCCCGATGAAAAGGTATTTTCCCTGCATAATCAAGGGCTCATCATGCAAAAATGATTGAAACTCTTCGAGAAACGCATCAAGCTCAGGGCCACGCGTTAAGCGCAGGCCACTCATGCGATCAAGCATGAATGCAATCGCCTTTTTAAGCACCTCACGATCAGCATACGGCTGTAAAAATCCAAGTTCATCGATTACTCGCACGACTCCATCTAAATCTCGAGCTAACGCAGCAGTGACTAAAGCAGCAAAGCGTTTTACATCTTGTCGCTCAAAATCAACCATCATCCCAAAGTCAATAAAAGCAACGCGACCATCAGCAAGTACAAGTAAGTTACCAGGATGCGGATCGACATGCACAAATCCAAACTCTAAGACTTGCTGCAGATAAGCGTCGATAAGTCGTTTAGCCACGTCAATCGGGCTGATTCCAAGGGGAAGATAATGATGGACATCTGTCACGCGCACACCATCTATAAACTCCATCACGAGCACGCGACGGCTAACTAACGTTTGAATTAAAGCCGGGATGACAAATCCTTTATCTTGAAAGTGCTTCCGAAAACGCTGTAAATTCTCTGCTTCGATTCGATAATCTAGTTCCCTCATTGTGATACGAGAGAATTCTACGTAGAGTTGCCATACTTGTAGGCGACGGCCAAACTTTGTAAAACGCTGCATAAAGCGAGCCAAACTGCGCAAAGCAGACAAATCAATTTCTGCCAACCGCTCAATACCCGGCCGCAAAACTTTGACTGCAACAATTTGACCGCCAGGCAACGTAGCCTTGTGTACTTGACCGAGAGAGGCAGCGGCTAACGCAGTGCGCTCAAAGGTCACAAAGAGCGTCGACAACTTAGCACCTAGTTCAGACTCAATCCGCGCTTCAATGGAGGAAAAGGAATTCGGGGGAACTGCATCTTGCAGTTGATTTAACTCACGTGTAAATGAAACTGGGAAGATGTCTGCACGCGCACTCAAATACTGTCCAACTTTGACAATTAGTCCTTTACGACGCAATGCAAAGCGGCGAAAACGCGTACCAGCCCGAGAAAAAACACGCGCTTGCGCACGTTCCCGCCGCTCTCCTTTTGAAAAACGACGAATTGCGCGCAAGCGCCAGTGGTCTAGCACAAAGGAAAGAGCCAACATAAAGATAGAGAACGAACGTACCCATTGTCTCAACACAAATACCCCTGCCGCTTACGACGTTAACGAAGAATCATCCGCAGCGCGATCGGTTGTTGCACCTTGTAACTCCTCATCGTCCCACACATCAAACGCCTCACGTAACTTGCGCCGAAAAGCTCTACGTTTTGCTCGAAATTCTGTGTGATCACACTCTTTATTCGAACGTCGGCTAAACCAGCGAAATCCACACAGTAACAAAAGGAATCTAAACATAGGGTCACCACCTGATCTATGATTGAAGAACAAGATCACTTCAACGCGGATGCTCTGATTCGACCATAGCGTGTATACAAATGAAAGTCAACAGTTGTCAGCTGATCTGATCAAACTGTAACAAAAGCAATGATAAACTACTGCAAACTCCTATACGTGAATGAGCGTCGTACCGAGTACCCCAATACCATACGATACAATCCCGACAATAATGCCAGCTGCCGTCATTTCAAGTCCACTTGCCCACCAACTGCGCGCAGTCACAATACTTTTCGCAGCACCAACCGCAAAATGCGCAAGTATACTCACAATAGCAGCCGCAACCATACCTGGAACACCACTTAAAAAGAGAAAAGGGATGAGTGGTAACACCCCGCCAATAAATGTCGACAAGCTGCCAACCGCCGCTGAAGTCCAGGGATTCCCTTTGGCATCCTCTTGGAAACCTAATTCCTCCTGAATCATAGCCTTCGTAAATTGGTCTTCGTCCACAGCTAATCGCTCCGTAATTTCCTCAGCCTCCGCTTGCGTAAACCCTTTTAATTGGTAGAGCAGTGACAACTCTTCACGCTCAAGCGCCGGATCTTCCTTGATTTCTCTTCGTTCATGCTCAATTTCACTATGGTGCAGTTCATTCTCTGACCGCGTTGCAAGCCAGGCGCCTGCCCCCATTGAAAGTGTACTTGCAACAGCACCAAAAAATCCACTTACAAGTACCGTATGGCTGTTGGCCGTATATCCTGCCACACCCGCAATAATGCCAAAAATAGCGCCAAGTCCATCATTTACCCCATAGATTGCATCGCCAAGCCAACCAGTCGATGCACGTTTGTGCCATGTTTCTCGACCAAGAATGCGTTGTAAAGACTCCGCCAGATGTTCTGTTGACATAGTGAAAAAACGGCGAATCGTCGCATCGTGGTTAGACTCGTCTTCATCAATTTGCTCAATTAACTCACGGATTTCCCCCTCCGGAACCAATTGGCGCAACGATTCATACCATTTGGCATTGCTTTGTTCAATTTCATCCAGCTTACGATAAATCTCTTCTGAACTCATCTCATTTGCAAGTTGACTTAGCCCCTCAAAACGCGGACTTCCAGCGCCCATTTCCTTTAACTTAGTCGCCCACACGCGCGCGTGCTCACGCTCAATCAACTCTAGTTTTTTCAAAATTTCTTTGCGCTTTGGATCTTGTTCTACACGCGCTGCGAGTTCATAAAAAGCAGCCGCTTCTTCCTCTTTTCTATAACTCTCAGCAAATGCCCGCCGCATCGTCTCATCGGCAGGCGACATTGGAACGGCCAAGCTTCCATCCTCCTCGCTTTTTTCTCTGAACCAAATTAATTAGATGTCTGACATTTTTTTAGCCAAAGGAAACACAAAACTGTTTTAAGTATATTACAAGTTACTTGCTTTGTGTATAGTCTTTATAGAATTCCTCCCCCAGTTCCTCCTCATTCGCCGCATTTACATATATAAGAAAATCCGCACCCATGACATCCCCTCATAGGTACGGATTTACACGTGCTCGCCAGTTCTTCGCTCTGGGTCCATTCCTCACACCTGCCCATGAGCAAATCCAATGATCACAAGCACGATCATAATGAGAATATATAAGCGCAATCCCCAAAAGACAGCACGCACCCATCCACGAACTTTCGCTCGCGTAAGCTCTACTGGCTGCATGTAGTCATCCGTACGCGAAACTAAATACACGCTGTCCTTCTTCATCGTATTTCCCCTCCTTTTAAAATAGGTGTGGCATGACGACAGATAAACCATAAATGCCATTAAGCACAACCAACAAACCAACGATTGAAAAGGCGGCGATATTTTGCCACTTGCCATTCGTATATTTTCCCATGATTCCTTCATCGTTCAGTAGCAGCAACAAGAACATCATCGCTGCAGGCATAAAAATCGATGCGACAACTTGTACTGTCAAATTTAAAAATCCAAGTGGTGCATTGGGAATCAGTACTACTCCTGCAGCAATAACCGCGCTTAACAACCCTGGCAGATAGAAACGCCATGCCTTACGCGCTGGCATATTGATACTCTTTGGCCAGTGAAACGCCTCTCCCATCGCCCAGGAAGTACTCGCCGTAAGTGCAATCGCCGCAATCGTCCCCGCTTCGACTAATCCCAGTGCAAAGAGGTCTTCTCCAACAGAACCCAGACGTTGTCCGAGAACCGTCAAGATTTGCTGAATATCAAAATTTCCAGCCCCTGGCATACCATGCACTAAACTTCCGGTCAAAATTACTAAAGCCAGTGCAACAGCCACCATCGCAGCTGTGCCAATCGCCGTATCGATGCGACCATGGCGAATATCGCGAACCGTCAATCCTTTGTCGACCACTGCAGATTGTTGGAAAAAGAGCATCCAAGGAGCAATCGTCGTACCAAAATTTGCAAGCACAACAAATAGAAATGAAGGAGTGAAGCCGCCAGGAATATTCCAATTAGAAAAAGCAGCAGTCACAGACGACCAATTTGGATGTGCCATGAGGGCAAGTGGAATAAAGATAAGATTACCTAAAGCAATCCAAAGCGACACTCGCTCCCATGTATAGTAGCGAAGCACTAGAAGAACAAGCGCATCCACCAGAATCGCAGCAATCGCACTGATCACATGAGGTACCCCAAAAACGCCAAGACCAAGCGTAATCCCAATAAATTCTGTAATCAGCGTCAAAACATTGGCCAGTACCAAATCAATCAGGGAAAACCAACCCCAAAATGCCCCATAGCGTCCCCAAATCATCTCCGCATGCCCGCGATGCGTCACAGCGCCTAATCGCACTGTCATTTCTTGTACGACGTACGCGATGACCCCAGACAACAATAAAGCGGGGATAAAAAAACCGATGCCGTAAGTGGCTCCCGTTTGTGCGTATGTGATCACGCCGCCCGCGTCATTGTCAGCAATCATCACTAACACTCCTGGGCCAATCAACACAAGCCCAAGCATCAGGCGAAAAAACCATCCCTTTTTTTGACGTAACGCCAAGACCCTCGCCTGATCTTTCGCGCGAATTTTTGCATCGTCATCAAATTCGATAAACTGGGCTTCCATCCCTTGGTTGTATGCAAGTTTTTTGTTCATCACACATTCCCTCCTTAAGGTGTAGTAGGCCGAATAACGGCAAAACAAATCCAATCCCCGTTCTCACAACGCAACGTTCTCGTCGACTGCCCGGGTCCGAATCCAAACCTACCACCACCTTTCGGAAGGAATTTTTTACTTTAGATTTGGACATAATAAAAACCCCTGAATATTACTCCAGAGGCATTGTAACAAACGCACCAAAAAATCAGCGCAGAAGTTTTCACAATCCCCCTGGTTGAGCTTTGGCACTATACGACTTAGAGCAATGCTCAGCCACATTAAGTAAAGCCTTAAGCCGGCAATACCTGTTCAACCCATTGGCGTCTTTCGACGTTTCCGGGCAGTGGCATATATTCGTATAGAAGCCTCGCCTAACGAGGACTGGTTATATGCAGTTCAATACAACTGAAAACGATCTTACGTGAGAACTATACCATCGGCATGAATCACTGTCAATGGACATTCGCCGTCATTTTGTAAAGAAACGATAAAGTTAACTCCTTACATCGAATAGTAGAATTGACCGAACTTAACAAACATTGCTATACTACTACTAAATTTCTGTTGTTGCAATCCATCATCTATTTACATTAGGCTATCACATCCTTTCTTTCATCATACGCGACACCCTCCTAAAGGTGACTGAACAGAGTAGCGATCGTGTGTCATCGTGACTTCCTGCTTTTCATTAAAATAGATGATCACTGCCTGCAGAGAGGGGTTTACTCGCACATGGACAAGGAAATCACTCCTGCGCTTCCTTATGACTGCGATCCTTTTTATGCTGCATTCACCTATGCCCAAACACCAAGCGCAATTGTAACAGCCAACGGAAAAATCACCCATGCAAACAAAGCCTTGCATACGTTACTCGGCTATGAGACACCTGCGTTACAAGATATAAACTTCTTTACAGAGCTTTTATATCCTGAGGATGATCAGGAGTTGACTGCTTTTTTCTCCGAGCAAATTACAGCAAAAACATCAACCGAACTGAAAACAGAGAAACGATGCTTACGCCAAGACGGAACCGCTCTTCTCTGTCAGCTCTCCATCTACCCATTCATGAGTAGAGATGGACAACTGCGCTATTTTTACTTGCAATTTGAAAAAGGTGCTTTTATCCCAACCCATCTGCGTGAAACGCAGAGTGTATCCCCTTCTCTAGATGAAACTTTCAATCGCATGACTGACGCCTTTTTTACACTAGATCACTCGTCAAAGTTTATCTATCTCAACCGCAAAGCTAGCGAACTATTCGATCTGTCTACAGCCACTTTGCTCGATCGCTGTATTTGGGATGTTTTCCCCACTTGTGCATTTCGCCCTTACTTTGAGTTTTGCTCAAAGAGTCAAACAGTAGTTACGTTTACAGAGTATAGCGATTTCCACCAAAAATGGTTTACCGCTCGGCTTTATCCACTATCTACTGGCATCTCCGTCTATTTTCGCGACGTTACAGAAGAAAAGAATCGCGAAGAACTCCTGCGGGAACAAGAACGTCGCTTTCGTTTTATCGTAGAACAATCGACCGATCTCATTACACAAATTTCACCTCATGGCGAGATGACGTTTGTATCACCTGCAAGCCTTGAACTGCTCGGCTATACACCAAACGAACTTGTGGGGAAAAACTTCCTATCTTTTGTCAGCGCAGAGGACATATCGAAACTTACTGCACGCCTCACTGAGTTCAATGGACACCGTTCAATGGGGCGATTTACCTACCGTGTACAAGCGAAATCTGGACAGTTGATCTGGTTAGAATCTACCGTCCGCGCTATCTATGATAAACAGTCTACACTCACTGGCTTTATGACAGTATCGCGCGATGTCACACAACGCAAACGCTCAGAACAGCAATTACTTACCGAAAGCGCTGCCTTGCGTCGCCTTGCTGAACTAGATGGGCTACTTGCGATTGGCAATCGCCGCAATTTCAATCGTCAACTTGAAACACAGTGGATGCTGCACGCGGCCGCCCAATCACCGCTGTCCTTGATTTTACTCGATATTGATTACTTTAAAAATTATAATGACACGTATGGTCACCTCGCTGGCGACGATTGCTTAAAGCAAATTGCTGCAGCAATTGCATCACTGTTTCCAGACGATCTAGCGCTCGTTGCTCGCTACGGCGGAGAAGAACTCGCCGTCCTGCTACCAAATACGGATCTTCATACAGCTAAGGCGGCAGCCGAGCAAATCCGTAACTATGTAGAAGAATTGCAAATCGTCCATCGCTCATCTCCCGTATTTCCTTATGTGACAATCAGTGCTGGTGTAGCATGCGTTTTTCCAAGCGACTATCAATCTTCGTCTACAATCGTTAGTTTTGCAGATCAAGCACTGTATTTAGCCAAACGGAAAGGGCGCAACCAAATAGCACATTTTCACGTGCAGGACTTCGCAAAACGCAACACTGCCCCGCAATGAAAAATCGTACAATAGATTAAAGATGATATGCTATAATTACAATCACTAAGTAACAGTCGCATAACTGGCGGAAGTAGTGGAAAACCACTAGGGAGTGCGACTGCAACAACGCCGACCGCCTGGGCATCCTATGATGTTCAGGCGGTATTTGTGTTATCTCGATAAGATAAAGGAGAATGAAAATGTACGGACCCCCATATCGCCCTCATGCAAAAAAATTAATGATTCTTGGTGCGGGAGAACTCGGCAAAGAAGTTTTGATCGAGGCGCAGCGCTTAGGTGTGGAAACTATTGCCGTCGATCGGTATGAGCACGCTCCTGCCATGCAAGTTGCACATCGCTCGTATGTGATCGATATGCTAGATGCATCGTTACTACGCGATGTCATTTTGCGCGAGCAACCTGATCTGATCGTGCCTGAAATTGAAGCGATCGCCACATCCGTTTTAATTGAGTTAGAAAATGATGGATTTCACGTCATCCCTACTGCAAATGCAACTCGTTTGACAATGGATCGCGAAGGAATACGCCGCCTTGCCGCAGAATCCCTTCACTTGCGCACCGCCCGTTTTGCATTTGCGAACTCTATGGAGGAATTACACAGCGTTAGCGAAAAAATTGGATTTCCTTGTGTTATCAAACCAATTATGAGCTCATCAGGTAAAGGGCAGAGTATTTGTCACTCTCGCGATGATTTATCTCATGCATGGCAGTACGCAATGACAAGTGGTAGAGCAAAAAATACGCGTGTGATTGTGGAAGAATTTATTCACTTCGATTCTGAAATTACACTCCTAACCGTTCGCTCAATTTCAGGCACAGCATTTTGTGAAGCCATTGGACATCGCCAAGCTGACGGAGATTATATTGAATCGTGGCAACCACATTTTTTAACGAAACAGCAACAAGATGAAGCAAAATCGATCGCCAAAAGTATCACTGATGCGCTTGGAGGATTTGGCGTTTTTGGTGTGGAACTTTTCATCGCAGGCGATCAGGTGTTTTTTAGTGAAGTTTCTCCTCGACCGCATGATACAGGACTTGTTACACTAATCACACAAAACTTATCCGAGTTTGCTCTTCATATTCGCGCAATTTTAGGATTCCCGATCCCCACAATCGAATTGTTAACTCCAGGTGCTAGTCATGCAATCAAAGCAGAGACTGCGAGCGATGTCTATGAAATCGCAGGAATTGAACAGGCGCTCGCAATTGAAAACTCACAGTTGCGCATTTTTGGAAAGCCCAATACAACCAAAGGACGACGCATTGCCGTCGCGCTCGCAAGCTCCACAGATCCTGTGACGGCACGTCAAAAAGCAGCGCAAATCGCGTCTAAACTTCGAATCATCAGTCACTGACATTGACTTTACTCTATGTAAAAACTAATCTAAGAATTGCTTGCAGTTAAAATAGAAAGATAAGAGGGGGCCATATCGTGTCAAATTGGAAACGTATTCTTGTAACCGCTGCCAGTGCAACGACTGCACTCGCAGTGCTCGCAGGGTGTGGCACAAACAGTGCCACTTCTACATCACAGAGCACTACAAGCACAACTGGAGCTTCATCAGGGAATGTCATTACAGTAGGAACACTCTACGCTTCTACGGGCGCCTTTGCCACATCGTCCATGCCAGAATATCAAGGCCTACAATTTTGGGCTCATGAGGTCAATGCAAAGGGAGGCGTGCTTGTCAAGGCTACAGGAAAAAAAGAAAAGATTCAGCTTGTCTCTTATAATGATCAAAGTAGCGCCTCGACAGCAATCAACCTTTATAACCAACTCATTACCCAAAATCACGTCAATGTTTTAGTTTCCGATTTTGGATCCGTGTTGACTTCGGTCGCTGTGCCGATTGCACAAGAAAATAAGATGGTCCTGTTCGACCAAACGGGAACAGGGGCCTCATTCTTTACCCCAAACAATCCTTACATTGTGCTTACTTCTTTACCAACGTCACAGATTTGGCCAAACAGTCTCGCAAACTACATCATTCAATCTGGAATTAAAAAAGTAGGAATTTTATATTGCGAGAATGACTTCGACCAATCGCAAGAAGCTACACTCGTTCAAAAATTGCAGGCTGCTGGCATCACCCCTGTTTATAATACGGGTGTACCTACATCTACGTCTAATTACAGTGTACTCGTTCACAATCTCGCCGCTACCAATCCGCAAATGGTCGTGGAACTCGGATATCCCAATAATGACATTGCTTTTTTACAGGCTGTACAATCAACAGGCGTGAAGTTTAACAAAACCTTTATGATCTTCCCGGGACAACTTCCTACGATGTTTGAAAAAGATTTTTCCAAACAGCAATTAAGCGGCCTCTATACTTATCCGACGCCGCCATACATCAACTACACAAACGTCAATTACGGACTCCCACTCCCGCAATTTGAACAGAAATTCGAACAATTCTCAGGAAAGAACCACATCAATTTTCTAAATGTAGCTGGGTACACAACCGGTTTAGTCATTCAAAAAGCACTTGAAACTTCACCAAGCCTCAGTCAAAGTGCATTGCGACAAGCTGTCTCAAGCTTCTCTGGACAAATGAATACACTTGATGGAACTTTCCAAATTAACAGCGAAGGTGCGCAAACAGGGGAAACACTTCCTGTCGGCCAGTTCACGCTCAATAGTTCTGGTAATTTAGCAATGAACATCTTGAAATAATCAGTACAAACACCGCCCGACACTTCATTGAGCGTGCGGGCGGTGTTTGTACTCATGCTGTCACCCCCTTTCGTTCGGAGGTTAAACCCTTATGTTGTTCACATTGATCTCAGGAATTCTCATTGGCATCTTTTATGGGTTAATGGGTCTTGGCTTAAATTTTATCTTTGGCGTTATGAAAATTGTGAATTTAGCTCACGGAGACTTTGTAATGCTCGGTGCATTTGGCGTATATCTCGCCTACTCTGTATGGAATTTAAATCCACTTATAGCTCTTGGGATTGAACTGGTTATCTTTTTAGCCATTGGCATTCCCCTTTACTATGGGTTTGTTCCACGACTTTTAAAATCGCGCGATCCAGAGATGTTATCGCTTATTTTGTTTTTTGGCCTCTCGCAAGTGATCGAATCACTGGCAAGTTTTGCTTTTGGAACGAATCCTGATACGGTCAATCCGACCGTATTCGGTTCACAACCTGTAAACATCTTCGGTCAATCCATTCAAATGTCCTGGATTGTAGCCGTCCTTATTAGCTTGCTCGCAATGGCATTTATGTACGGATATCTTTATCACACGAAAATCGGCATCGCCACACGAGCAATCATGGGACATCGCACAGAAGCGATGAGTAGCGGCATCAATGTTCATCGCGTCTCTGCGATCGCATTTGCCATCGGTATTGCACTTGCCATCACCGCGGGTTCTATGACACCTTTTGTCCTTGGGGGAATCTATCCGTCTATGGGAGTCGATCTGACAACAACTTCTTTCGCGGTCATCGTAATTGGATCACTAGGAAATCCACTAGGAACAATTCTTGGCGGATTAATTTACGGCATTTGTTTAATGCTCATGCAAACGTACCTTCCTAGCTGGTCGAGTCTAGTCCCCTACTTACTCCTAATTTTAATTTTATTGTTTCGCCCGAGTGGATTACTTGGCAGGAGGGAACGCAATGCGTAAACGAATGCTCGCCAATGTTTTGATTATCTTGCTATTATTCCTCCTTTTCGCCGTCGGGCCCTCCATCTATCAAAATCAGTCCTTGATTTTTCAAATGATGGTTTTCATGGCTTTGGCACAAGGAGTAAATATTTTATATGGCTTTACAGGATATCTCCCCTTTGGTTATGTAGGTTTTTTTGGAATAGGTGCCTATGGGGCCGCGATCGCTGTAAATTTACTGCATGTACCCGCTCTCGTGGCTGTCATTCTTGGAGGTTTCTCCGCACTGCTTGCGGGCCTCGTACTCTCCCCTTTATTGCGACTTTCAGGCGCCTATTTTTCCATTGGATCACTCGCGGCCTCTGAAATTCTCTATAATGTGGTATCTAATGACAGTTTACAACCCATAACGGGTGGACCTTATGGAGTGAACTTAGCGGGTATTTTTGACGAACAGACAAGCTACGTCGTGATGCTACTACTCTTAGTGTTAGCTACTGCGTTTGTAACCTATTTGCGTAGTTCGCGATTTGGCATGTCGCTGATTGCCATACGCGAAGACCCCGTAAGCGCAGAAATGGCAGGAATTCACGTCGTACGCACACGCGTATTTGTTTGGCTTGCCACGGCTGTGCTCGCTGGTCTGGTCGGCGCCACATACGCTTGGCATATCTCTGTATTTTATCCGAATACTGTATTTGACCTATCCGTCAGTATTTTCGCGATTGTCTTCACGCTATTTGGTGGAGGGACTACCGTTCTTGGCCCCGTAGTGGGGACGATCTTACTCTACGGGCTCTATAACGCGATTGGAATTTCTTCGCCTCAATACTTCCAATTAATCTATGGCGTACTTATCATGGCTCTCGTTCTCTTCCTGCCAAATGGCTTAATGTCGCTACTCACAAGGAGGGGGATTTATGTCCCGTGAACCACTATTAGAGGTAACAAACCTTGTAAAGACATTTGGCGGATTTCGCGCACTTGACGGGGTCACATTTACTTTACACAAAGGAGAAATTATGGGTTTAGTCGGACCTAATGGGTCTGGAAAAACTACTTGTATCAATGTGATTTCTGGATTGTATAAGCCTGACAGTGGAAACCTGCGCTTTCTTGGCAAAACCATCGCCGGACAAGCCCCTCACAAAATGGCTAGATTAGGAATCAATCGAACGTTTCAAGTCCCTAAGCCATTTCGTGAACTCACGGTCGCGGAAAATATTCTCGTGGTCCATGCCACGAACAAACACACAGAGATCGGAGATCCTTTAGAATTTGTCGGTCTAAAAAACGTAGCCCATCGCAAAGCAGGCAGCCTGACAAGTGGACAGCAAAAATTGCTTGATCTCGCGCGCGCACTTGCCAGTGGACCTTCCTTGTTATTAATTGACGAATTAGCAGCTGGATTAAGCCCCTCTGAGTTAGACGATGTAGCGGAAAAACTACTCACACTCGCTACCCGGGGCATCTCTTTATTAGTCGTCGAACACTTGCTAGGATTTGTTAATCAATTGACACAACGTGTCATTGTCATGAATGCCGGAAAAGAAATTTTCGAAGGTGACCTCGCCTCCGCAGCAAAAGACGAGCGTGTAGTAGAAGTATATCTAGGCAGATAAAACAGGGAATGGAGGTGTTAAGATGGCGAAGTTATTTCGTGCCACGCAACTTGATGTGGGATATGGGAAAATGCAAATATTATGGGATATTGAACTTGAAGTGAATCAAGGAGAGCGCGTGCTTGTACTAGGACCAAACGGTGCAGGAAAGAGCACTTTGCTCCAGTCGCTTGTTGGTCTTATGCAAATTTGGCGCGGGCAAATTTTCTATCATGAAGACCCCATTCAGAACTTACGCATTGATCATCGAATTCGTAAAGGGATTTCCTTTGTCTCGGAACTTGGCGTGGTTCCAAGCCTGACTGTAGAAGATAATTTACGACTTGGCGGCTACTATTCTTCAAAGCGCGAAGTGCTGCAGCGAATGGAGGAAATGTATGAGGAATTTCCTGCCATTAAGGAAAAACGAAAAGCACTTGCAGGCAGTTTGAGCGGTGGACAACGCAAGATGCTAAGCACTGCAAAAGCCTTAATGAGTCACCCACAACTATTAATTATGGATGAACCCTCATCGGGGCTTGCTCCTTTGCTGGTCACGGAAGTCATCCAAATTTTATCTCGATTCCAAAAACAAGGATTATCCTTTCTTATCGCGGAACAAAATGTAAAATTTCTTGACATTGCAGACAAAGTCTATGTGCTTGATGCAGGACACATCGCTTTTTCCGGTACAGTCGAGGAACTAAAAATGAACGACGCCTTAAACCGCGCTTATTTTGGTGTCTCTGGACACTCCTCATGATAACAGCAACAGCACAATCTATCAAAAGTGACGGTCTGATGCGGGGCACCTGCCCTTTTAGACCGTCCTTTTTCTAGCGTCTCTGTTTGCTGGAGCGAGATGCAACCGCCCTCCCTACAATCATCGGCGCAATCAGGTTGGGCTTAACCACGCGGTACTCCTCTAAAATCAAAGGCGACTCAAGAATTTCACTGCGAACGTCCCGATTCAACTGACACCCACCGGCTACCTTGCGCCATAGTGGATTCACTAGATTTTGTACACGCCTCGGCCATGTCGATTCATGTTGCACATGTTCAAAAAAGAGGTAATTTCCATTCCCCTTTAAAACGCGCCAAACTTCATGAAGAGTTTGCGCCACATCCTCTACAGAGCACAAAACGAGACTTGTAATTACAGTATCAAACTGGTCACTTGCAAGCTCCATACACTCTGCAGAAGATTGCACCACCATGAAATCTGGATAATGTTTACGCAAATAACGAGTCATCGCTGGATCAGGTTCGAGGAGTACAACCTCTGTCACTCCAGGATTTAGGGAATGTAGATCTAATCCGGTACCAGCCCCCACGATCAACGTTCGACCAATGGCGCGCTGATTTTGCAGTGCGCGTATGTCTCCCACATAAGCCTCCAATATGCCTTGTCCCCAAATATATAATTTAGTAAATTGTGGGTGATTCACTTTATTTTTCACACTTCCACGATCCTTTCACGATCCTTATAAACAAACCATTGTTTTCCGTCAAGATCAAGTCTTTTATTCCCCGTTTACTCATGCTACCCTACAAAAGGTTGAGAAAACAGAAAGCAAGACATGGAGGTTGAAATGGCAGTCCTTCACCCAACATCTCAGATTGATCCTTCATCTATCACATCTGGATTAAATCCAGAACAAAAACTTGCCGTTGAGACAACGGAAGGGCCGCTCTTGATCATCGCTGGCGCCGGCTCAGGGAAAACAAGTGTAATGACTCGCCGCATCGCATTTTTATTAGGCGTTCGGAAAGTGGAACCATGGAATATTCTAGCCATCACCTTTACAAATAAATCGGCCAAAGAAATGAATGAGCGCGTACGTAAGTTAGTCGGTGATCGCGCACAAGATATGTGGATGAGCACATTCCATGCCATGTGCGTAAAAATCCTGCGCCGTGAAGCAGAACAACTCGGCTATGAAAATAATTTTTCCATTCTCGATGCGCAAGATCAAAGTGCTGCTATCAAACAATGCATGCTTGATTTAAATTACGACATGAAAAAATTCGATCCTGCGATATTACAATGGAAGATTTCTTCCGCCAAAAATGAATTATTGTCTCCAAAACAAATGAAACAAACCGCGAGTAGTACGTTGCTTGACTCAATCGCAGCAAATGTCTATCAAGCATACCAAGAAAAACTCGCCAGCATCAACGCCTTTGACTTTGATGATCTGATCTTTCATACGGTTCATCTATTTTCAACACGTCAGGATGTTCTTGAACGCTACCAAGAGAAGTTTCTTTATCTTCATGTCGATGAATATCAAGATACCAACCGTGCACAGTATCAACTAGTGCGTCTACTGGCAGATAAGCACCGCAATCTATGCGTAGTTGGCGATTCTGATCAGGCGATCTACAGATGGCGCGGAGCGGACATCTCAAATATCTTGAACTTTGAACGCGATTATCCTGAAGCGACCATCATCAAATTAGAGCAAAATTACCGTTCGACAAGTACCATTCTCGAAGCTGCAAATGCTGTCATAGCGCACAATCAACAGCGTAAAGAAAAAAGGCTGTGGTCCGCCAATGGACAAGGAGAAAAAATCTCCGTCTATGCTGCACTCGATCAGACAGACGAAGCCGTTTATGTGATCGCAAAAGTACAAGAACATGTTGGGGCAGGGGGACAGTATCGTGATTGTACGGTCCTCTATCGCGCCAATGCTCAATCACGAGCCATTGAAGAAGCTTTTTTACAAGCAGCGATTCCCTATAAAATCTTGGGAGGCTTGACTTTTTACGATCGACGTGAAATTCGTGATGTCATGGCTTATCTAAAAACAATCGCCAACCCTCAAGATGAGATCTCACTTTTGCGCATCGTAAACGTCCCAAAGCGTAACATTGGCGAGGGAACCATTCGACGCATGTTAGATTTTGCACATGATCATGAGCTAAGTCTTCTCGAAGCCATGGGACGCGTAGAGGAAGCTGAGGTCGGCGCAAAAGCTACTGCAGCAATTAAGAAATTCTACTCACTCATTGTTGACCTTCATGATATGCAAGAAGGATTATCTGTCACCGAATTTGTGGAAGAAGTACTGCGCAAAACTGGGTATCGCGAAATGTATGAAACAAGTCATAAAGAGGAAGATCAAAATCGCCTAGAAAATTTAGCCGAATTATTGACGGTAACACGCGCCTTTGATCGTCGACGTCGCGGTACACTTGCCGATTTTTTAGCTGAAACCTCCCTGTTGTCCGATCTTGACAAGGAGTCAGGGAAAACGGAAAATGCTGTCCACATGATGACAATGCACGCTTCTAAAGGTCTTGAATTTCCTGTTGTTTTTCTCGTAGGCGCAGAAGAGACGATCTTTCCTCATGCGCGATCCATGGATACTCTGGAGGGGATTGAAGAAGAGCGCAATCTCTGCTATGTAGCGATTACGCGCGCGCGGGAAAAACTGCACATCAGTTATTGCACAGAACGATCCATCTTTGGCCAATTGCAAATGAATGATCCTTCCCGTTTTTTAGAAGAAATCCCTGCTGACTTCATAGAACGTTCTGGGCATGATGGTCATGTCACCCCACACTTTACGATCGGGCTTACAGTCCGTCATCCTCAGTATGGAACAGGTGTGATTACAGACCTAAACGGGGCTGAAGAAGACTTATCAATCGCTATCACCTTCCACTCGCGCCATGGCACAAAATGGGTAAAGCCGAGCCTCACAAAACTACGTGTGCTCGACTCGTGATATAAAAATTACGCTTATCGCAACATCTGTGTAGTATGAGTAGACGTTTAGAGCAATTGGGGTGAAATCCGATGCCTTGTCGCCTGTTCAAAAGCATAACCAAACTGCAATAGCTTATGTTCACTAAACGCTGGACCACAAAATGTAACGCCGATGGGGAACCCTTTGTCATCATATCCTGCCGGGACGGTCAGGGAAGGGTAACCAGCTTTTGCTGCTATATCCGCGCCAAAATGTGCGGGGAAAACGACCGCTTCAAAACCCTGCTCGAAAAATGCCACATCGAGACCACGCTCTCTAGACTGGCGCAAATCACGCAATCGACTATAAATATACTTAGGCTCTACAAGCGTTCCACTCGTCATTTCAGACTGCTTTAGGATTGTCTGGCCATATTTTAGTGCAATCGCAGCATGTTCTTCGTTAAAAGCAATCACGTCGGCCAATGAATGTACTGGAACTGTAGACGGAAGTCGTTGCAGATAAGCGTTTAAGGCTACTTTAAACTCATAGACCAAAACCTCATAATCTGTTTCTTCATTCGCACTAGGGAGTACGACCGGATCTTGTACGCGGGCTCCACAGTCTTTCATCACTTGGATCGCCGCATCAAGCAGTGCCACTTGGCTCTTCGTAAGTTCATGGAAATACGGTTCGCGCGCTACGCCAATGCGCGCACCGTTTAAGCCAGCCGTCGTTAACCCGAAAGAGTAATCTGCCAATCGCAGCCTCTCACCCGCATACGTCGCTGAATCTTGCTTATCCACACCTGTTAAAGCGCCTAGCACAAGAGCAACGTCTCGCACTGTGCGCGCCATAGGCCCAGCTGTATCCTGACTAAAAGCAATCGGAATCATTCCTCTGCGGCTAATCAATCCTATTGTAGGTTTCAATCCTACGATCGAATTTTGACTTGCAGGACTCAAAATCGACCCTGAAGTTTCCGTCCCTATTGCAAATGCGGTAAAATTAGCGGAGACAGCTGCTCCAGAACCTGAGCTAGAGCCACCCACATCATGCACACCTGGCCCGTACGGATTTAAGACCTGTCCACCGCGCGAACTATATCCATTTGGCATGTTTTCGGTCATAAAATTTGCCCATTCTGTCATATTCGTCTTGCCTAAAATGACTGCGCCTGCCTTTCGCAACTGTTCCACAACAAATGCGTCTGCTTGTGCATAAGAATTTGCCAGTGCCACAGAACCAGCACTCGTATGCATTTTATCCGCCGTGTCAATATTGTCTTTGAGTAAGACAGGAATCCCGTGTAAAGGACCGCGCAAAATCCCGCGAGCGCGTTCTTCATCGCAGGCGTTTGCAAGAAAGAGGGCATCAGGATTGACTTCGAGTACCGAGCCTATGTGTTTTCCCTGTTGATCAAATTCAGCAATTCGCTGCAAATAGAGCAAAGTGATATCAACTGCCGTCATTTCCCCTGCACCCATCGCCTGCTGTAGATCAGAAATCGTCCATTCTTCAAATTGTGATGCATCCATAAACAGCCTCTCCCTTCACAGTTACACCCGGCGACGCATCACGCCTGCAGCAGAACATCGCGCTTTGTAAGATACTCATCATACGGTCCTGTAAAATCAATCAATCCCTTAGGCGTGAGCTCGATGATCCGCGTTGCCACATCAGCAACAAGTTGTCTGGCATGTGACACAAAGATCACAGCGCCAGAAAATTCGGCAAGAGCTTTTGCAAGTGCATCAATGGATTCCAAATCTAGATGGTTTGTAGGTTCATCAAGAACAAGCACATTGCCTTCGAGCAATAACATTTTAGCGAGCATCAAACGTGCAGTTTCTCCTCCCGACAATACCTCTGTAGATTTGTGCACCTCATCTTTAGAAAATAACATGCGCCCGAGAATGCTGCGAATCGTCTGCTGATCCGCTTGTTCATCAAAGCTGCGCAGCCATTCATAAACTGTCGTATCTTTAGGAATTGTCTCATGGTGATCTTGGGTAAAGTAAGTCGGTTGAGCGGACTTTCCCCATGTCACAGTCCCCGCATCTGGAAGTAGTTCCCCCATCATGATATTTAGCAGAGTCGTTTTGCCAATCCCGTTCACCCCTAGGAGAGCAACTTTTTCACCATTTGCAATCTCCAGTTTCACACCTTTTAACACGTGTAAATTGCCAAATGACTTAGAGACTTGATCGAGCGCGACCACTTGTTTGCCAAGAGGTTGTTTGGAAGTAAACTTGATGTACGGAGACACGCGCGAGGAAGGGCGAATTTCTTGAATCTCAATTTTCTCGATCTGTTTTTGTCTGCTAGTAGCCTGCTTTGCCTTACTTTTATTGGCAGAGAAGCGCGCGACAAACTCCCGTAATTCTGCCACCTTTTCAAGATTGCGCGCATTTTCTGCGAGCAATTGTTCTCTTGCTAACGTACTAGCCGCCACAAAATAGTCATAATTTCCTGAGAACATGGAGATCTGCTTGTAATCCACATCTACCATATGAGTACATACAGTATTTAAGAAATGTCGGTCGTGTGAAATAATTACCATTGTTCCTTTATGTGCCAACAAAAAGTTTTCTAGCCAGCGAATCGTATCGAGGTCCAAATGGTTCGTCGGTTCATCAAGCAATAAGATATCTGGTCGCGAAAACAGTACTTGCGCTAGCAAGACGCGTAATTTAAATCCACCGATCATAGAACTCATGAGCACACTGTGTTTTTCAACAGGAATCCCCAATCCTTCGAGTAACTCAGCTGCAAAATACTCAGCAGAGTACCCATCCATATCAGCAAACGCACTCTCAAGTTCACCGATGCGCATTCCTTCTTCATCTGTCATCTCTGGTAATGCGTACATTCTCTCGCGCTCTTGCATGACACTCCACAATTCTTGATACCCCATTAAAACCGTATCTAATACCGTAAACTGATCGTACTGATAGTGATCTTGACGCAACACACCTACACGCAACCCTGGAGCAATCGTTACGGATCCTGTGCTGGGTTCAAAATCACCCACGAGAATTTTCATAAAAGTAGACTTTCCAGATCCATTCGCGCCGATTAATCCATAACGATTCCCAGCGTCAAAACTCAAATTTACATCTTCAAACAAAATCCGACTGCCAAACGACACCGAAACATTCGATACACGAATCATCTACAAACTGCTCCCTTAGCTCAGTAATCTATACGTGTTTACAACTATACCATGAAGACGTCCGATATATTGCAGCCATGAGCATATAACAAAACAATAAGCCACACCAACTCCTTTTGAACGAGTGGCATGGCTTATTTTTCATACAATTTCTTTTTACAAATCCCTTGCTTACGAATAACTAGGAAACACCCGATTAATATCATGTAGGACAAGATCGCTGCTCGTCGGACGCCCCGTAGCTTGATCGCCAGTGAACATGTGAAAATGATAAGTCAGCGTCTCATCATTGGTCACGTAGATTGCTTTTGCGTGGGGGATCATTTTGTGAACTACGGCTGCAACTTGTTGCTTGACACTATTCGTTAGCGGCTTGGGAGACGCTGTACGCTTAGGAACAAGCGGGCGATTGTCTTTCGCACCATTTTTTGGCCTTTGTGTCATACCCGCTGTGTGAGAATCATCTGGCGTCTGCAAAGTGACTCCGACAAAAATACGCCCTTCACGTTCAAGTACCTCCGCCGTCTCCACTTCAGGGACATCACGTATGATCAATTGCGAAAGATCAGTACGTGAAACAAACGATGTCGGCGTCACTTGTACATGATTTAATACTGCATTGTTCTGTGTCTTCGCATCTTTAAAATTTTGCGAATCAGCTTGCGGAAGGGTGGTACATCCTGCGCTTACAAAACAACAGAGGGCAAGCGCGATTCCAAAGGCTAAATGATGATAACGAATTCGATTCACCAACTCTCACCTCATCCATCTCTGTTTGCGCAACTGTGTCAGTTCATCTAAGTACAAAGAATTTGAACTAAGAAGGATCGCTTTTTGATTCATCGTTCCCCACTTGATCTTCACGTGTCGCGACGAGATGGAGTATGAGCAATAATGCTGACATGATCACTAACTGAAAAATCCACCAGACTAGATCCCACCAATTTGGCATCCCAGGGCTATAAGGAATATAAAACGGGATGCTTGGCCAAAATCCGTTCATTTGCCTTCCCCCTTGATCTTCCTTGTCCTATACGTCACTGCTGATAGGCTGACCATGTTAGATAAAGTACACGGCAATGTACAAAACTAACCAAGCAATTGCATTAAAAGTCCATACCCACGCAGACGCCTCGACAGAAAAATAATGTTGCGGCCCAATCACTCCTTTAGTAGCACGAAGCAACACACTACCAAGAACGAATAAAGCAGCGAGTGTAAAGAACCCTCCGAGGCCGAGCGAAACTAAGTGAATCTCACCAAAGGGAGAGATTGCGTCATAACGATGACTGAACATCGGCCACACCATGACAATGAGTGCGAGTACGCCTAAAAGTCCGGTCAATTGCAACTGACGTTGCATCTGTAAAAGCGCATTGCGCGCAATTGCGCGAACGGCAAGCCATGATGGAAGGACTCCTAAAAGCAGTAACAGCGTTGGCAAAAATCCCCCTAACAACGGGTCTACGCGCCGCGAGACATATGTGTCCGCTAATACAAACCGATCGTTGATTAACATGAAATAGGGAACCATCTGCGACGTTACAAATAAGATTAAGCCAAAGCGATTTTGACGCAGTTCCTTCGCTGTCGAAGCTTGCTTAAACGAGGGCGCCGAAGCCTTCTGATCCGTAACTTCTGACATAGCCGTACACTCCTTTCTCACTGTTACTTCTACTCAATTCTTTAATAGACTAAGAAGTCGGCTCTTTTTGCGGACTGTTTCTGATCGGCAAACGCTGATCACGATAATCGTAAAAACCACTTATCACTTTTGGAATGGGATCGAAGTTTTGCTCTCCTGGAGGTGACGCTGTTTGCCATTCAAGCGTTTTTGCCTGCCAAGGATTATCTTTGGCTACTGGTCCCTTATTCCACATCCAAGCGATATGCAGGAAATTGAATACAAATCCAAGCCCTAACAAAAATGCAAAGAGTGAAACCTCAAAATTCATCGGTTCAAGATACGACGGATAAACTGGTACCCAGCGATTCATCCCATGCAATCCGAGGAAAAAGAATTGTCCAAAAGTCATATTAAATGCAATAAAAACCCAAATTGCACCAACTTTCCCCCAAAATTCGTTGTACATCCGACCAGATAATTTAGGAAACCAATAGAAGAAAGCTGCAAACCAAGAGAAGACCATGGCACCAATTACTGTATAGTGAAAATGCGCGACAACAAAAAAGGAGTCATGCACCTGAAGGTTTACGACCGGGTCCGCCAATAAAACTCCAGTCACTCCTCCAATTAGAAAGTTAAACATGCTCATAAGCGTATACAAAGTCGGAGTATTGAGCTTCAAATTGGCTCGCCACATCGTACCTAACGATACGAGATAAGCAAAACCTGTCGGAATCGAAATCATCTCTGTAAAAAAAGAGAAAGGGAGCATTTGACTGTTGCGCATATTAGTAAACATATGGTGAGCCCAGACCAGTCCACTTAAAATCATGACGAAAACCAACCCGATGATTCCCCACTGGCGTGCAAATAGTGATTTCTGTCCCATTACAGGGAGAATTTCTTGCCATAACGCAAAGGCAGGTACAACAATGATATACACTTCAGGATGTCCAAATAGCCAAAACATCTCCATATAAGTAAGCGGACTCCCAATTTGCGCAAAGTACGGAAGGGGGATCACAGCATTTAAAAGTGCCATCACAAAGGTCATTTGAATTTCAGGCAGCCAAATTAAGTTCAGCAAACTAACC
The DNA here is from genome assembly GCF_003144315.1 of Sulfoacidibacillus thermotolerans. GTDB lineage: Bacteria > Bacillota > Bacilli > Alicyclobacillales > SLC66 > Sulfoacidibacillus > Sulfoacidibacillus thermotolerans. Next base: position 36,476 of record NZ_MPDK01000008.1, read on the forward strand.
GCAAGAATTCCCCATGCATACATAGGAATACGATTCCAAGTAAGTCCTGGCGCCCGCTTAAAAAGAATGGTAGCTGTTAGATTGATGGCCACAAGCAAGGAAGACGTCGTTAAAGCAAAAACCCCGAGATAGTAAAACAAAATGCCTGCAGGGTCTTGTCCAGCAAGAGGTTCATACCCACGCCATCCTGTCGTCCATTGCCCAAGAACAGGACTAATGACAACCGTTGCGATCCCCGCGGGAACTAACCATTGGCTGACACCAGACATACGAGGAAAAGAAGTAGAATTAGCACCGATCATTAAAGGGATAAAATAGTTCCCAAATCCCCCCACGAGAGCCACCGTGCCAACAGAAAACATCATAACCGTCCCATGAACCCCAACGGTCGACAGGTATGCGCCAGGGTTGTTAAAAATCCACATTTGCCCTTTCATGAGTTCTAATCGCATGAGCATTGCAGCAAAGCCCGCGATTAAAAAGCCTCCTAACGAAGAAAAAATATACTGTAAACCAATCACTTTATGATCTGTGCTGTACATAAAATATTTTCGCCAATCTTGAGGCACTACCCATTCTTCTGGGTATCCTAAGTAGGGTTTAACAGCACCTTCCCATGCACCAACTCCTAATATCCATCCCCCTACAGCAGCAACCCACCCGAGTGTCACAGACGCCCTTGTTATAAACGGATGATAGGGCATTCGATCAAAAACTTCGCTTACAAGCGTGTTCATCACTAGAAATCCTATCAGCGCCCACAGCAACCCTCGTACCACGGGAGGCAGCATACGTTTTACGCGCGCATGTTCTGAGCGGGCACCGTGCATATCAGAAACGACTGAACTCACTTTGAATCCCTCCTTTAATTCGATGGTCTATGATTGTCCAGCTTGTAATTTTTGTTGCTGTTTGATCCAATTCATAAAGTCGACATTGGAAACCACATGAACAGGGGCTTCCATAAATGGATGTCCAGGACCACATACTTCAGCACATTGGACGCGAACCATCGGATCTACGTTGTAGGAAGTCACCTTGTTGGTGTGAACGTACATATATCGCGTTTCTCCAGGGATGATATCTTGTTTGACACCAAACGCTGGGATCCAAAAACTATGAATCACCCCGGCATACGGATCATACATATGCATCGGATCATAGGAGCGTAAAACAAATCGCACGGTCCGATCGACCGGTAAGTACAAAATACTGTTGCCATTCGCATCCTGAGCTTGCGTGATATTGTACTGTGGGTAGTCAAACAACCACTGCCATTGCCGCGCCGTCACATTGATGATCAGATCGTGGCGGTTGTACCGCTCTTTTTCACTGTTAAACATCTGTTCGACGGCAGAAGCTGTCGGATGAACGAAAAATAATAGATTTAACGCGATACTCACCAAAATCCAAATGCTCACAAACACCTTATTATTGTAAAATTGCCTAGGACTAGGCCGCATACCAGGTTCACGAGAACGAAAGCGAATCATGTCGTAACCGATCATCACAACAATAAAAGCAAAGACTGGAGTAAGCACCGTAATGATAAACGCAAAAGCAGCTTCGCCGTCGAGCGCTTGCGTAGTTGCTGTATAATAGTAAACTCCGTGATGAATCAAGGACTGTATGCCTATCTCGCCAAGTGCAGATACAAGAATCCACACGAGCGTAAAAGCTAGGATATCTCCCACTTACTATGTCCTCCTTTGCCTTATCCGCTCTATTTAGCTGGTAATATCGTAATCGTCCCATTCATTCCAGCCACATAGTGCATGTATTGTTGCACAAAGCATCCATACTGCCACTCACCTGGCTTATTGGGGACTGTAAAAGTCAAATTGATCGACCCACCAGGTTGTAGTGTTGGACTAAAATCTCCTCCAGTAGCCAAATTGGGCTTAGAACCGACAAAGGTTGCACGCGCCTTATTGAGCACTAAATTGTCCACGTGATGTGCATTGCTGATTCTCACAGGGACCCCATCCCAGAAATCTGTCTTAAATTGTGTCGCAATGGCGCCAAAAGCGCTCGGAACCGTATCATATCCCCTGCCGATTACCATCTCATGCCAATGTGTATCACTCATATTGCGCAGCGCAATCGTCACGCGATCCCCAACACGCCAAGTGATGTGACGCGGCTCATAGGCATAATCAAATTGAAAGACATGAACTGTGCCTTGCGTTGGCACGCGGTCAAATGCTTTTTGAAAGATCCCTGCAATCCAGAAACGGCCAAATAAAACAGCCACCCCAATCAACAGGACAAGTGCGAGTACACCGAAAAACACTCCTGGTTGCCAATCTGTATCCCTATGAAAGCGCCCCTCAGAATCTACAGTCTTACTCATCTACATCATTCGCGTCCTTATCTATTAAAATTTTCACTACTTTACTGCTTACATGACTGAGACATTTGGATTGCCACTCGGAACTATGCGCAGCGTATCCCACATACCTAACGCCACATTTGTAGGTTGATGGGAGGGAAACCGATATAAATAATTCGCAATGTAGAAAGTGCCAATCTGACTTGCAGTAAATGAGTACGTTGCTGAATCGCCTGGCACAATGCCAAGAGTCGGATTGAAATCATAGTCTGCAATTGAATTCCCCGCACCTTTAAATGCAACGCGCTGATTTGCATCATAAATGCCCACTGAGTAAGGAATTCCTCCATCATTGGTAAAGTGGAGACGAACACGATAGCCAAGTGGAACCGTGACGATCATCTTGCCGTGTGCATATCCGTCATAGTTATTCCACATATTGTTGCTGTTATATCCTGCCGTCAGATACAGATCGACTGTTCGTGTCACTGAATTTGCTGATAACACGCTTGCAGGATCCGCTGCTGGCGTGTAACTGCAAGCAGTGGCTACTAGTGAAAGAAGACCTGTGCCTACCAAGAGAAGCGATCGTGAGATCACGTCAGTTCGTTCCTCCGTTCTGAAGCGAGATATGGAAGTTCAACCCATATGATGCACAAAGAATTCGGAACTATACCTTTGATTTGTAATTTATTCGCTACACAAGAGAACTTTTTTAGACATACCAAATTGATTCATCTTGGTGGAAATATAAGCGCAGGGCAATTGTTCCATACACGACATACATCGTGACAAGCATCACTACACTGCCCAGTTGTTGATCTGCGAGCGCGTCAATCGCGTGATAGAAAGGAAACCAAGGGGAGGTGGAAAAGAAAAGAAAGAAAATGATCGGCATCATAAAATTTGCTGAATAAGTAATATAAAAAAGTTTTTGCCCAAGGGTAAGTGCAGACACTTTTGACAAAGGCGCCGCAAGGGGCCACCAGAAGCAAATGGCAGCAAGAAAAATGAAAAATTGCGCAATCATATGCACCCAATTCACAGTCAACATCAAGGGAAGAATAGGAGGCAACAATGTAACACTGACTAGTGCATTAAAAGTCACAAGTGCAAAAGCTGGTTGTACTAGAAATTGCAGCGTCCGAGCCACCCAGGAGATCGTAAGCCATGGAGAAAACGCACTTGGCGGCAAACTAAAGACGAGCAACCAGGGCAATGCCATCGTCATAATCAACATTTGAGCGATATACGCTGTGAAAAAGCGCGTCTGTGCATAGAAGGCAAGTGGACCATATGCGATATAGAGCAACACAATTCCAACAAAAAACGCGACATAGCGAGCAGGTGTAGACCAGCGTCTGCGCTTTTCTTGTTGTGGATCTGCAGCAACTTGACGCACAATACGCACTTCAAACAATACAAATGTCAATGCGAGTAGAAAAACCAAAAGTACAACGTCTGGGCGCCATAGCAACCATTGCTCATGCATGTTCTCTAGCCATGCCATGAAATTTCTCACTCCTGTAAGTCAACTTCTAAACGCGATAAAATGCCAGCAACCATAGCACCACTCCAAAACTTCCAATCAATGTGACACGCAAAAGATAATGCCGCACTGAAAAATCGGACACACGCAACGAATTTCCAAGCACAAAAACACTCGATAACATCATGGCCAGTGCAGCCAAAGCAGGAGAAGCGATTCCTGTTACGGCTAACAATTGCGCAAGCAAGTTATAGGAAATTGCCCAAAGTAAATTCTGCCGAATCACAGTAAAAGTGAGTCGTGCGGTCGTTAGAATGCGCGAAATAGCCTGGATGTCATTGTGAGCGAGCACGAGATGACCCGCTTCGAGTGCGATATCGGGGCTAGAACCTAAGGCGATCCCGAGATCTGCTTCCACTAAAGCTGGTGAGTCGTTAACCCCGTCCCCCACAAACGCAACGCGAATCCCCCTATTTTTAAAACTGCAAATCAAATCCGCTTTTTGTAAAGCAGTCTGCCGCGCATAGAAGTGCTGGACCTCCAGCCTTTGTGCGACAAGGGATGTTGCTGATTCTGAATCCCCGCTCGCAATCGCAAGTTCGATTCCCTTCCCTTTTAGTTCCCTGATGAGAGGTAACACGCCAGTCCGCAATTCATCGGACAAACTAATCGCCGCAAAAACTTCTCCATTCATAACCGCGTAGACTATAGTCAACCCCTGAGTACGCCAACGCGCTAGCACCGCGTCCCATTCACAGGGTACCACTCCACTCGTGACGGATGCCCCAACTTGCAGCGTACGCCCTTCTACAACCGCTTGAATTCCCCAACTTGTCAGTTCCTTAAAAGAGGTGACTGGGTAGAGAGTCAGTCCTAATTCTTTTGCTTTTCTCACGAAGGCATCTGCGATAGGATGTTCTGAAGGTAATTCAGCTGAGGCAATCCATTTGAAAATTTCTGATCGCTCTTTAGGCAAATAGTCAAACACACTGAGTCGACCAGTGGTGATTGTCCCAGTCTTATCAAAAACAACCGCTTGTATTTGTCCCGCACGTTCTAAGGCGTCAGGACTGCGCAGCAAAACGCCCAAAGAGGCCAATTTTTTTGCGCCATTTAAGATTGCAAGCGGCGTGGCAATGCTAAGTGCACATGGACAACCGATGACAAGCACTGCAATTGCTCGCAAAAGAGCAGTTGCAAAATCAATATGGCGTATCAAATCCCAGTAAAGAAACGTAAGCAATCCCATCGCGAAAACAAAAGGGACAAATACCTGCAAGATGCGGTCGGCCAACCTCTTCCAATGTGATTGTTTTGCCTGTGCCATGCGCACATACTGTGCAGTTTGCTCAAGCAAAGTCTGAGTGCTACGAACCACTTCTAGAACAGCCCTTTCGCCAAACAGCCTCGATCCAGCATAAACGAGATCGCGCACTCCTTTCTCTACGCGCTTTGCTTCCCCTGTAAGGATGGATTCGTCTGCCAACACTGCTCCTTCGATAAGACGCGCATCTACCGGTACTACTTCACCATGTCCACAGACAAAATGTTCTCCACTCAAGACATGCTCTACGCGTTTTGTGACTATTTCTCCATTTTGCAAGACTTGCATTTCTTCCGGGATCAAGCGTTTTGCTACGTGTAAAATTTGAAGGGCCCGCAACCGTGCGGCGTATTCAAGATTGCGACTGAGGAGTAAAAAGGTGATTAGTAACCCCACCGTGTCAAAGTAGAGGAAGCGTTGCGTAGTCAATAAACTCGCCACACTATATCCGTAAGCAGCAATACTCCCGATGGAAACAAGCAAATCCATCGTTGGAATGCGATTGTGTAGACTAGCAAGCGCACCACGTAAAAATGGCCATCCGCTATAAAATAGCACAATCGATGTTAATCCGAGTAAAAAACCCACTACTAGTGTTCGTAAGGCGTGTGGAAACTGTGGCAAGTACTCCGACCAGATCGGAACACTCAACATCATCATGATTGCAGTGAGGATTAACGCAAGCAAAAAGCGCCGCAAGAGTTTCGCTCCTGCAAAGTCCTCTTCCTCTGTCTCAATTACAGAGTGAGCAGTATATCCAAGTTTTTCAATTTCTGCTTGCACTCGTTCCTTAGAAATGCAACTTGCGTCTAAAGCAATCTCTGCAATGCTTTCAGTAAAATCTAACTTCGCGGAAATGACGCCATGTTGCCGTAATAACACCTGTTCGATCAGGATCGCACAAGATGGGCAAGTTATCCCCTCGATGCGAAATGCCGTACGCTGTGGATCGATCGCCTGTAATAAAGAGGGTGCTTGTGCGTTTGCTGATTCTTTCTTTATAGACTCTAATCGAAGACCCGGCTGTTGTTTTAAGATTGCTACTTGCTGTTCGCCAAGTACCTCGTACAGCTCTTTACATCCATGACAACAAAACACGTGATGCCCTGACGGAATTGGCAACCGCACCGTTTGCCCACACATATCACATAATCCCGTTGCAGACTCCTTCACTTTTAGCCACTCACTCACGTGGTCTCCTCCAAGCGAACCTCTTTTGACCTAAAGCAACCTCTGCACATTGCTTGATCACCACGCATTTTCACTTAAAACATTCGTAATGACCATCAACATCCCAATCGAACTTAAGAAAAAACCAAACCACGCATAGGATTGTAAGAGAATAACCCATGCCACCCCTGTGAACAATCCCATCCCATATAACAAAAGATCAGACTCAAATAACAACACAGGATGATGGTCAACAAAAAATTCAAGTGCTGGGAGACCCCAAAAAACACTCGCACTCATTGCAAGTACAATCACGAGCGCGGCAATTGAATGGAGGAGGGATTGCACGCGCTTTGGCGGCCACTGTGGCAAAAGTACCGCAAGCATTTGCTGTGCACCGTTTGCCGTGCTGACACCAATACCAAGTCCAAGTAAAAGTCCTGAACTCACGAGCAACCAATTGATTAATGCATGCAAAACGATGGCACCACGCGCGTCTAAATTCGTATAAAGTGACACAACCTTGCCGTTAACAGCAAGGACATAACTAGATATTGAAAAAATAAACAGTGCAAAACGACTGTGCAAGATCAACCGTTCCACTGCATTTTACCTCGCCTTTGTAGAATTCTTGAGGAACTCAATGCACAGCATAGACTTTTTTATGATGCCCAAATTTTGTATCTCTATGGCTCGCACTTTGCAGAATCTTTATGAACAGGGAAAAGTGTATCGCACAAGTGTGCCGAGTCACTCGAAGTGGGGATTCGCATCTTCACGAACGATCTGCAGTACCTCACTGCCATAACGCGCTAACTTTATTTCGCCAATGCCTTTTACTTTTTGCAGCGCCTTCGCAGTCACTGGTCGCAAAGCAGCGATCTCGCGCAGCGTATGATCCGAGAAAATCACATAAGGGGGAACGTTCTCTTTTTGCGCTAGGCTTTTTCGCCACGCACGTAACCGTTCAAACAATTCATCATCAAAAACCTCCGCATTTCTTTGCGCAAACACTTTAATATAGACTTTTTCTTCATTTTTCAATACAGCGAGCGCCTTTTGTTGCAATAATAAAATGGGATATTTTCCAGCAGTCACTTGAAGATATCCATCAGCAATTAACTTTTGAATATAACCTACAATCTCCTTTTCCGGCCTCCCCCGCATGAGTCCATACGTCGTCAAGCGATCTAACCCTAATTGAAGAATACGCTTGTCTTTCGAACCCTTCAGAATGGCCGCAATCATCTGGATTCCAAAACGTTCCTTGACACGAAAAATACAAGAAAATATTTGCTGCGCTAGCACCGTGATCTCTTCGCGCTCGCTGTCATCCGCACAGTTGGCACAATCATTGCAGCGATCTTTTGGCTGCTCTCCAAAATAACGCAAAATGTATGCGCGCAAGCATTGCGACGTATGACAATAGTCGACCATCGCCTGCAACTTTAGATATTCGTTCTGTTTGCGCTCTGGTATTAGTTCACTTTGTTCAATTAAAAATTTTTGTATCTGAATATCCTGCGGACTATAGAGAAGAATACATTCTCCAGGATCGCCGTCACGGCCCGCGCGACCTGCTTCTTGATAATACGCTTCAATATTCCTTGGCATGTTATAGTGAATCACAAACCGCACATTCGACTTATCGATCCCCATACCGAATGCGTTGGTTGCAACCATCACTCGCGTCTCATCGTACAAAAATTGCTCTTGATTCATACTGCGTTCTTCATCATTCATCCCTGCGTGATAACGCCCTACCGCATAACCTTGCTTGTGCAACCACGTGTAGATTACATCAACTTCTTTGCGCGTTGTCGCATAGATAATGCCTGAATCTGCACGGTGTTGTAAAAGATAATTTGCGACAAATGCGCGCTTATCTTGCCCGGTCAAAACAGAAAAACGCAAATTCGCGCGATCAAATCCTGTCACAACAAGATGAGGATCGCGCAACTGTAATTGTTGACAAATATCTTCCACGACTTCTGGCGTTGCCGTCGCTGTGAACGCAGCAACAACGGGACGTGGACTTAGTTTTTGCAAAAACGGTGCGATCGCAAGGTAGCTTTTACGAAAATCGTGCCCCCACTGTGAAAGACAATGTGCTTCATCAATCGCGAGTAACGCAGGCTGCAGTATTTGCAATAAAGCGCTAAATTCTTCCGACTCCAACCGTTCTGGTGCAATATAAAGAAGTCGATAGGCTCCTCTTGCAGCATTTCGCAAACGTTCACGCACTTCAGTAAAGGCAAGTGTGCTATTTATAAATGTGGCCGCGATGCCAAGGTGTTGCAATGCATCAACTTGATCTTTCATAAGCGAGATCAACGGAGAAATAACCACTGTCAAACGGTCATAGAGAAGCGCAGGTATCTGATAGCAGATGGATTTCCCTCCTCCAGTCGGCATAATGCCTACTGTGTCACGCCCTTCTAAAATCCCTTGAATGGTCTTCTCCTGACCTGCACGAAACGCATCATAACCATAGTACTCAAAAAGCTTAGCGCGCGCCTCTTGCATCCGCCCATCTATTTTCTGCATCCTCACACCTCGCCATTTTACCTCCTTGTAAGACTACCTCCAGAGGCAAAATCGCGCAACTTCTCATCTCCGATAAAACGCGCGAAATCTAAAAGATCACTAGACAATCTCAGTAGCAAGGCCATCCGCACCTGCCAATGCAGATCTGTGATGCCTTTGTAAATATAAAATATAACCTGCGATTGCCATCCCAAAGATCAAAAACAATACAGACGAAATCCACAAAGGATACACAATCGGCCAAACCGACTCATAAAGCACGACCCACAAAATGAGTGTAGAGAGAATAGGTAAGAGAAAATGTCGAACGACGTGCAGTTCCTTCATTTGCCAATACAAGCGAATCACCGCAAGATTAAGCAAAGTATGAGCCGCGACCAATCCAAACAGCACCGCCGTTGTAAGCATCGTAAAAGCGTTATTTGCGCCTAGTAGAAAGCCTGATATAAGCCCCACAGCCATCGCAAGCAGCGCAAGCAACACAATACTCGCACGTGGTGCCGCTTGACCGTTGACCTGGGCGAAAGACTCGTGTGCAAGTCCATCTCGACTAATCGCATACAAAATGCGCGATGAACTTGTAATCAGCGCAATTCCATCAGCTAACGCACTATTTAATGCAAGCACAATCAGCGCAATCGCACCAACAGGTCCTAAATAGTGTAAAAACACCACGACCCCCGGTGCACCATTTGCGGCAAAACTAGCCATGCGATTCACACCCCAGCCTACTGTCAATGCATACGCAGATAAAGTGAGTGCCGTGCCAACAAGCGTAAGTGAGATCATCGCAGCACGCCCGACAACTTTTCCGCGAGTTTGTGCGCGGCTACGAAGTTCTTCTCCCAGCGGTGCATGACTGCCCACTCCAATAAAACTCGTAATTGCAAAAATCATCCCGAGCGCCACACCTTTTATTCCTACTGGAAAAGGAGAGAATGGCATCCACGGACTTGCTGGGTGGACACGAGCAATAATTAGAAGCGAGGCAACAACTAAAAATGCGATTTCGATCAGACTTGTGAGCACAATAAAGCGAATCGTAGGTCGAATCCCCGAAATCCCTAGCAGCAAAGGCACCCCAATAAAGAAAAAGATCGAGACAATCCACATCCAATTAGGGACTGTCACATGGATCATCGCAAATAAGCCAGGTAAAAATACGCCACCGATATACACTGGAATCCCTGCAACACTTACAATTTGATAAAAAATCACCATAAAAGCAGTAAAAACTGCAGTTCGCGGGCCTAGTCCAGCGGCGACATATCCATAGTACCCGCCCGCTGTCGTCCTGTGCTTAGAAAGGTGATACAATGTATTGACTTCTATAAACATGACGAGAAATGCAAGCAAATAAGAGAGGGGGAGAGCAGCCATCGCAAACGCAGCACCGGCCGTCATAAAGGCTACCACGTCACAAGAAGGTGCCATTCCACTAATACTTTGACTGACTAAACCCCAAAAACCAACTGCATCTTTCGCCAATTCTTGGGTTGCATTGACTCTACTCATTCTTGCCCTCCACTAAATCGTATTAATTACTAAAAACATTATAGCTTCACACCCAATTTGTCAATCGTAACAATTACGTATTTTTTCATACAAGACAATAATTTTCACAATAGTTTTGATTCATTTTAATCGGAAAGAATACGGTTTACCCGCCGCGCTTGTTAGTATATACTAACATCATTCACGAGTTGTTCTACAAAATGTCATAGCTTCGACAGACGGCACCCATTGCGGAGGTTCTCTATGAAATTATCTATACGTTTTACTGATCGCCTCATGATTCTCCTCACCGCCTGGGGAATCTTAGTAGGAACATATGATCTGGGTTCGATCTCCATCTCATTGCCAAAATTGATCGTCCTTTGGCATCTTTCAGGTTGGCAGCAATCACTTTTGGGATCGTCCTCACTTTTAGGGATGATCATCGGTAGCCTTGGCGCGGGCATTTTGGCAGACCGTTTCGGGCGGCGCAGTGTTTTAGTTTTTGACTTTGCGACGTTTGTTGTAGCAGAAGCAATTAGTGCAGTCGCTCCGAATATCACCATTTTCATTGCTGCTCGATTCATTGTTGGTGTGGGAATTGGTGCAGACTTTGCAACGGCATTCCCCTACCTTTCTGAGATGCTGTCAGAAACTACGCGTGGCAGGATCATGGCCGCAGTCATGTGGGCTGCAAATTTTGGAATGCTAGGGGCTTATGGTGTAGGCGCTTTCTGTCTGTTGCTTGGTGCAAATGGATGGCGCTATACATTAGCACTTGGGGCTTTATTCGCATTGCCCCTCCTTTATTTCCGTTCTGCTCTCCCGGAATCGCCACTCTGGCTACGCGGTCATGTAGCCACTTTTACTGAATTAAAAACCACCTGGGGGCATCTCAGGATGCGCAGAATGATTGCGATAAATGGGGTTAACTGGTTTTTATATCAAATTAGCGATCAAGGGTTATCCCTCTTTTTACCGACCTTTCTCGTAGGTCAACTCGGTGCATCGGTTGCACGCGACGTAGCAGCGAGCCTCATGGTCAAAACCGTGACCATTCCGGCTGCACTTCTAACTATTTTCCTCATTGATCGCAAAGGGCGTCGCCCCTTGCAAATTTGGGGTTTTTTAGGTCGCGCGCTTGGGCTTTTTACATTAGCAGCTCTCACTTTCTCAACAGCGGAAGACAACAAATTCTGTGTAATCCTTGCACTCATAGCGACGTATGCATTTGGCGCCTTGGGTCCGGATAAGACAACGGTCATTGTTCCGGCAGAACAATTTCCAACGGAGATGCGCGCTTCAGGCCAAGGAATCACCGAGGCCATTGGACGCATTGGGGGGGTTGTCGGTGTAATGGGATACGCTTTGCTGTCGACAAGTCTTGGTGTAAGTGCAGGACTGCTCTTATTTGCAATGGCAGCATTCACAGGGTTTATCGTCACACTGTATACTACACGCGAAACGAATCAGCAACCGGTTGCCTTTCTACAAGATAGCGACTGCATCTCTACAAACCTCGGAGACGAAAACCACAGAATCAAGACTTATGACACCTATAAATGAGTATCCGCTTTGTGTAAAGTGTGTTCACGACAAGTTTTACATACCCCTCGGATCTCCACGTGGTATCCGCTCATTGCAAATTCATGTTCGCGTAAAACTTGTGCTACGTCTACCTCTGGTAGATAGATATCGATTAGATCGCCACATACTTCACAAAGTAAGTGATGATGCGCCTGCGTATTCAAATCATAGCGACTCGCCTTATCGCCAAAACGCAACTCATGGAGTAACCCTGCATCAAGAAAAGATTTTAGGGTATTGTACACTGTAGCAAAACTAATTGCAGGGAATTCCTGCTTGAGGGCGACATAAATTTCTTCTGCTGTCGGATGTGCCTGCCCCAACATTTTTAGCACATTGAGGACAGCAATTCGCTGCGGTGTCGCACGCAAATTCACATCCTTTAGAACTTCCATTGCGTCCCAGTGATCCATACAAATGTCCCCTTTCAGATGCAAAATTGCTGCTTGCTATTCCCTTAGAGGTTAGTTATAATGCCTCTAGTATAGATTATAATTATTCTAATTACAAAAGGAGGTCATTCTCATGACTACAGGAGAACAAACCGTAACACTTCCCCGTTTGAATGAACCAGCCCCCGACTTCGAAGCACTCACGACACAAGGCAGAATCAAACTCAGCGACTATAAAGGCAAGTGGATCGTGCTCTTCTCACATCCCGCTGATTTTACACCTGTATGCACCACAGAATTTCAAAGCTTTGCCGTTCGTGCTAATGAATTCGAAAAACGCAACGTACAATTAATCGGTCTCTCTATTGACAGCGTACACTCTCACCTTGCTTGGCTGCAAGAGATCGAGCGCGTATTTGGAATAAAAGTCCCTTTTCCCGTCATCGCTGATCTAGACATGAAAGTGGCCACACTGTATGGCATGATCCATCCCAAAGCAGCTACCACAGCAGCTGTTCGTGCCGTATTCGTGATTGACGACAAAGGCGTACTGCGTGCAATGTTATATTATCCCTTAAGCGCAGGAAGAAATATTTCGGAAATTTTACGCCTCATCGATTCTCTACAAACGACTGACAAATATGGAACTTCAACACCCGCAAACTGGAATCCCGGCGACCCCGTGGTCGTTCCTGCTCCAACTGAAGCTGATCAGCTTGAGAGTGAGCAACAATCAGAAGCTAAAGGATACGATTATAAAACCTGGTACCTACGGCTAAAAAAACTGTAGCAAATAAACGGTTGACAGACAGCACAACAAAAGCTACTTACGAAAACAGGCAAAGCGCGCGACTTATTAATGAGTTGCGCGCTTTGCCTGTTTTCACATAGAAACGAAAGACTAGTCTGAATGAACTCGTCTCGTACAGTCTAAATGGGGCATGAACTGAAGCGCGTTTGCCGCTACACTTGCGAGAGAAGACGATCAAGAGAATCTACCTAGGGCAAGCAAAGATCCGTTTTTACACTGGAGGAAAACGCGATGACAACGATAAATTTCAATGAACGTCCGATTCTCGTGTTTTGGGAGTCAACGCGCGCCTGCTTGTTGGCATGTAAACATTGCCGTGCCGAAGCGATTGCAACACCGATGAACGGAGAACTTTCCACCGAGGAAGGAATTCGTTTTATTGAAAGTCTGACAGCATTTGGCCGACCTTATCCGGTGTTGATCGTAACTGGCGGTGATGCCCTGATGCGCGATGACGTCTTTGAACTCGTGGCAAAAGCACGTGCTCTTGAAATTCCAGTCGGAATGGCGCCCAGTGTAACTCCGCGATTGACAGATGAAAACATTCAAAAGATGCGTGACCTCGGTGTGAAAGTCGTATCACTCAGTCTAGACGGAGCAACAGCAGAGACACACGAAACGGTTCGGGGAATCCCAGGACACTTCGAACAGACACTCACCGCATTACGCAAACTCGTTCAAGTTGGCTTTGAAGTACAAGTCAACACGGCGGTCATGCGCGACAATGTCACAGAACTCCCCCATCTACTCCAACGATTAAAAGAAATCGGCGTGCACATATGGGAAGTATTCTTTCTCATTCACGTAGGCCGTGGGAAGGACTCACAAGAAATTTCAGCAGTGGAGTGTGAAGATGTCTCCCACTTGCTTTACGAAGCTTCCACCTATGGAATCACTGTGCGTACTGTCGAAGCTCCTTTTTTCCGACGAGTAGCCTTAGAACGCCAATCGTTTGATCCCGAAAATACAGCGATCACAGCAGACATCGCGAAACACTTTCACCTCGGTCCACTATACCGACGACTATCTGCTGAGCTAAAACAGCGACTTGGCTCCCCAACATCTCTGCCAAAAGCCCAGACAAGGGGTACACGCGATGGTAAGGGCATTATTTTCGTCTCGCATGATGGGACTGTATATCCTGCAGGTTTTCTGCCCATTGCTCTAGGCAATGTACGTCAACAAGCGTTGGTCGACATCTATCGCGATCATCCCACGCTGCAGGCGATTCGTGCGGGACGCTTTCGCGGCAAATGCGGTCTGTGTGAATATCGCGACTCTTGTGGCGGTTCACGTTCACGAGCCTATAGTTATGAACGCGATCCACTAGGATCTGATCCAGCTTGCAACTATGATCCCCTGACAAAAAAACTGATTAGCATTTAACCTGTAAAGCATCAGAGAGAATTCGTCCATGCGCTTGGTTTGCGAAAATCGACTTGTTCCATCCGCTCCGTAAAGACAGTCGTCACTGCTGGCTCAGTCGTCGCAACCACCCGGCCGCGACTGATCACATAACGCGGCAACGGCTGCCGTCGAATAAGATCAAACGCGTTTTCACCCGGCACAAGGAGTAAGCTTGCTGGTTTGCCTACGTCAATTCCATAGGACGACTCAATATTCAGTGTGCGCGCTGCACGATTTGTAACCATCTGCAGTGTCTCAGCAATTTCTTGCATCCCGGTAAGATGAGACGTATGCACAGCCATATGGGCCACCTGCAACATACTCCCGGTCCCAAGCGGATACCAAGGATCCAAGATATCATCATGACCTAAACTTACATTGATTCCCGACTGCCACATTTCTTTGATCCGGGTAACGCCACGCCGCGTTGGATAACTGTCAAAACGCCCTTGCAATGTGATGTTAATCAGTGGATTGGCCACCATATTGATTCGCGATTTCTTGATTAAGCGCAACAGCTTATATGCATACGCACCATTATATGAATGCATGGCCGTCGTATGGCTAGCCGTAACCCGCTCGTGCAGTCCTGTTTGTAATGCAAGTGCCGCAACCGTCTCAACAAATCGCGATTGCTCATCGTCAATTTCATCGCAATGCACATCAATCAAACGCTCATATTTTTGTGCCAAATTAAAACAGGTGTGCAATGAGTCAATCCCCATCTCACGCGTGTACTCATAGTGTGGGATCGCTCCAACTACATCCGCTCCGAGGCGCAACGCCTCTTCCAATAGCTCTGTTCCACCTTCATAAGAAAGAATTCCTTCTTGAGGGAATGCGACAATTTGCAGTTGTAAATAAGGCGCCACACTCTCTCGAACTTTTAGCAGCGCTTTTAGCGCAGTGAGATTAGGATCACACACATCGACATGCGTCCGCACATGCAAGATCCCTTGAGCTACTTGCCACTTTAAAGCGACAAGCGCCCGTTTCATCACATCTTCAACACTGAGAGAAGACTTACGCTCTGTCCAAACCTGAATCCCTTCAAATAAGGTGCCACTTTCATTGTAACGTGGTTCCCCTGCAGTTAAGACAGAATCCAAGTGAATATGGGATTCTACAAACGGGGGTAAAAGTACATTTTCCTTCGCATCGATCTCTTCTTTTGCTTTTTCATGACTGTGAGGCGCGATCTCTACAATCACGCCATCGCGTATCCCGATGTCTACCAATTCATGTGAATCTAACATACGCGCCTTTCGGATCAGTAAATCGTACAATTCATCACCCTCTATGCTTTTTATATTTTTTTAGTCTTTAAACTCGCGTTGGTCTTGCCAATACAAAGCGAGAAATTCATCTCTCCTAGACGCTTCGCGATAACGCATATAGTGAAAAGGGTTTTTCTTATAGTAATCTTGGTGATACGCTTCTGCTGGATAAAATGAGCCCGCTGGCAAAATTGCCGTGACAATCGGTTTAGAGAAGCGTCCACTCTCAGCGATTTCGCGTTTTGTCGCTTCTGCTTCCAATCGTTGTGTCTCTGTGTGATAGTAGATCGCTGTTCGATAAGAAGAACCCCGGTCATAAAACTGCCCGTCTGCATCTGTCGGATCGATCTGACGCCAAAATATATCAAGCAGCTCGCGATACGAGATCAATGCAGGATCAAAGGTGATTTCAACCGCTTCGCAATGACCCGTCGTCTCCGTACATACTTCTTCATAGGAAGGATTTTCTGTATGGCCACCAGTATAGCCGGAGAGAACGCGGATAACGCCTGGCCATTGATCAAAAGGTTTAACCATGCACCAAAAACATCCACCCGCAAATGTCGCTTTTTCATAGCCACGCGTTTCCACGCACTTTTCACACCTCTCCTGATTGGCTAGCTGTCTTTATTGTACCATGGTACTACATTACATACGATCGATAGAAACGAAGTATTGTAGTTGTCACGATTCATCTGTATAATAAACTTGATTCTCTAACTATTCTGTAATCTCTAGTATTTTCATAGGATCACCGTGGGAGGAGGCAGCCAACTTGCATTCACAATTTCTTGATTTGACCCCAGAAAATTTGTATGCATACCGAAATCAATCTGATCAAAACTGGTCACGCTTTCTCTCCGATCCGAATAGTTCTGTCGTTCTACGCCCGTTGATCCGTGAGTCGTGGGCGCGTTGTTTACGCGAAGGAATCAACCCACTCTCTAAAGAAACGTATGTTTCACTCGCTTCTAGTGAGATCGAGTCCTTGATTCAACGATCTCAATTGTATGAACACGCACTCCCCACTCTCCAACAGCTAACCACTCATGCACAGCAAACAGGATATTTAGTCACACTATCCGATAAATTAGGGAGAATTATTTACTTAGACGGGGACCATCAAGTTTTGCGCCAAGCAGAGCTCATGAACTTCACGCTCGGGGCAGATTGGAGCGAGCAGGCCATAGGAACTAACGCCATTGGGACCAGTTTGGCTGCAGGAGAGCCTGTCCAAGTGTTTGCAGCTGAACATTTCTGCTCGGGTGTGCATGATTGGGTATGTTCATCTGCTCCTATTCGCGATCCGCTCACACGCGAAACACTTGGTGCTATTGATGTAACAGGTCCCTGGAAACGAGCACAGTCTCATACACTTGGCATGATCACTACCGCATCACGCGTAATCGAAGACAGCGTGTATTCAGAGTCATTGAAACACCGTCTCTCTTTACTCAATGAGTATTCAAATTTGTGTAAGCGTTTCCCTTCTGATGGCGTACTCTTGTTTGATAATAGTTTGCATCTTGTAGAGTGTAATTACGCAGCTCAACAACTCACCCTGAAAAAGTTTGGCCTCCCCCTTACAGAAATTTTAAAGGTGGACGCTTTACACAGTCAGTTACTTGAAAGCGCCCCCAGTTCAACCCGTGAGTCCTATGGAATCTACCTTGAGTCAATTGACGAGTTTGCACAGGTCTATCGTGTCGCCCAATCTGATCGGCGTCTAGGATTCATTTTAGTTTTATCCCGCAGACAGACACTCAGAACCCCACATCCTAAAAACTCCGGTCCATGGTCGAAAATCATCGGACGTTCACCTGTGATTAAAGCTGCCATCAATCAGTGCGATATCGCCTCACAAACTGACATTCCCATCTTACTTCAAGGCGAGAGTGGTACGGGCAAAGAACTGTTTGCTCACGCAATTCACGAAGCGAGTCCAAAACATGCTGGCCCTTTTGTGGCAATCAATTGTGGAGCAATCCCTAAAGACTTGCTAGCAAGTGAGCTTTTCGGGTACGAACCCGGTACATTTACGGGAGCTGCGCGTGAAGGAAGAAGGGGGAAATTTGAAGAAGCACAAAACGGAACGCTCTTTTTAGACGAGATTGGTGAAATGCCACTTGATGCCCAAGTCTATTTGTTGCGTGTCTTGCAAGAAAAAGAAGTTGTTCGCTTAGGAGGATCTCGTAAAATTCCTTTGCAAGTACGCATCGTAGCCGCGACCAATCGCAGCTTACAAGAACAAGTGTACGCACAAACTTTTCGCTCAGACTTGTATTATCGCTTAAACGTTATCAATATCGCGCTACCCCCGCTACGCGAGCGACGTGACGACATTCCTTTGCTCACCGAACATCTCTTGACACAGCTCGCACAAAAGCATAAGATCCCGATTCCGGTGATCGCAGACGACGTGCTGGAATACCTCGTTCAACGCTATACGTGGCGTGGCAATATCCGCGAATTACAAAACGTGCTCGAACATGCGACTGTTTTTTGTCAAAACAACTGCATTACTTGGGATGACTTGCCGCTTTATTTGCGTCTGCCTACGCAAACAACGGAATTAGCTCCCGAACTGATGCCCCTCGCCTCAGACACAAGCGAGGAGCGCGCACAACTCGCCCAACTATTAAAAGCTGCAAATGGGAATTTATCAGAACTCAGTCGTAAGTTGGGAGTGGCGCGATCTACAGTCTATCGACGACTACGAAAATATGGATTGATCGAATTTTAGTCAACTTAGAAAGCAAGAGGCCGAACTCCTCTTGAGAGCCGGCCACTTGCTTTATCTTTTTTAACCTGCTGGATCAGGTACAGGACGTCCCAACCATTCCTTATAAAATCCATCAATGTCCGGTTGAAAATCATGAATCACCGGATACCATGGCGTGACAGCCTCTACCTCAAGCTGCGTTGCACAAGTCGGACAGTAATATTCACGGATCACCTGCCATTTTGGATCCGGCGCCAAATATTCCGGATACAGTTCCTGTACTCTATCTTCTGTATCTCGCACATAGACCAGTGCGTGCAACTTCCAATTGTCGTTAGCATCACAGAATTCATGCCCACAGTCGCACTTAATCATCCGTTTCCCATCTGTCTTTTGCACAACGTACAGATGCAACCCATAGGGCAGTAAGATGCGATCCTGCCATTTTACACGATCCTGTAAAACTTCGATATAGGTATCGAAACGCCCAGGATCTTTAAAAGAGGACAGCATTTCTTTCAATTTAAAAAAGTCAATCGTTCCATCAATTAATTCTTCAATCGTCGCGCGATCATACTCTGCCATTGACGTCCCCTCATTTCTGTTTATTTACCATGCGATGGCTCGACCCAAACGTCGGCATTTCCAATTCTTGCTCTAGCAAATTCCAATCCACAGGCAAATCCCAAAATTCTTTAAATTCTTCGAGGAATTTGGGGGTGATTTCAAAACTCGTCGCATACATATGGCGAACTTGAACCGCCGCGTCTTTTGCCACGATGCGCTCGCGTTCTGTCTTCATCCATTCGCGCGTAGGCACCCCGCGCGCTAAACGCTCTTTGCGAATCTCCTGTTGACGTTTTTGTGTAGCCACTTCATCGACCTGATAATGCCCACGCTCATCTTTTGTAAAGACAGCGCCATAAACCTTTTGCGCGTATTCTGGCAACAAATACCCACCGTTTAGATCTTTTTCGACATCTTTGGGGTTGCGCTCCAAAGGATCGCCAAATCCCGGACCACCGCGCAGATAGTTAAGATACAGATCGTGATTTTCAAAAATCTGTTCTGTTGTGATCGCTTGTTTATCCCGCTTGACCACATCCGCCTGTAAGACTTGCTCATATCCTGCATCCGCCGGTCTTGCATCGCCGCCCTGTGGGAACGGCAAACGATTAGCAAACCGCTCTTTTAGATCCGTACCATGAGCTTCAAAACGATATCCAGAAGCGGCTGGGTAGCCACCCATCAAACCACAGTCACTTGAAATATACCCGTTACCCATGAAGAACATCGTCCAATCTTCTGCTCCCCACACCATACGTAACGATTCATAGCCACATCCGCCACGATACTTGCCATAACCACCAGTATTGGGCTTAATACTCCGGCCAAGGTACACGAGCGGTTCCGCTAGCTCCCAGATCTCCATATCGCCCATGTCACCTTCTGGATTCCAGATCGCACAAGCATGATCCAGACCATCCTTGACAGCACATGCGCCCATCCCTTCTGCAGCTGCTTCAAAACTATTCACAGCGTGAATGTCCCCATACTGATTGTAGCCGCCACCTTGCAACCAGTTGCTTGTATTTGCATTTCCAGCATTCACTTCTTCAATATATCCACGGGCAAAATAGGCACGACTTAATCCACGCCACAGAGGGCTCCATGCAGACACCAAGAAATGCCATGCATAACTGTGTGCTGTCCGAATGTCATCTGGGTTCATCCAGGCTCCATAGGGCAAATCAAACTTCGTCGCAAAATAAGCACCGTCATTAATTCGGTCATTGGGGATCAGTGTCTGCGTCAACATCACCCAAATTCCGCTCGTAAAGGAGACTGTAGTTGCATTGTAGCTATGCCATCCCCATCGACTTGAACCACTAAAATCAAGTTCCATCTGTCCGGAAGGATGTATGGTAATTTCAGACGGCGCATGCATAATCGTGTCCACTTTTGCATAGGGAGGAACTTCGACATCTTCATGCCGATAAGGAATGTCTACAAAAGACACTTGGCGATATTTACCTGGAATTGTCATCGCTTTGACGCGGTTGATCAACCCGCGGCGTCCCTCTTCAATCACCTCGCGCGTAAATTGCCTGTAGCTGTCAACCCCTTCTTCGCTGATAATCCCGAGCACGAGATCGCGAATCATATGACAACCTGCAATGCGCGTCCGTTCGTCGAGTAACCAGTACTTCGTTGTACGCACCGAACGCTGACTTTCGATGACCCAATCCTGAGACAAGATGTCATTTTTTCCGATTTTCCTACAGGCAATTTGGTATCCGTCGTCATAGCGTGTCACAGGGCCTACCGTCATACTTCCCGGTCCCGTAGCGCCAGTATCGATAACGTGCGTCACGCCCCCAACCCATCCGACCACTTCGCCAGCCCAGAAAATCGGGACGATCGTATGAACATCACAAGGATGGACATTACCAATTTGACAATCATTGTTACAAAATATATCGCCTGGTTCGATTCCGGGATTTTCCTCATAATTGTGGTTGACCATGTATTTAATGGCCGCTCCCATCGTTCCCACGTGAATGATAATCCCAGTCGATGTAACGATTGAATCTCCTTCTGGCGTGTACAATGTGAAGCACAGTTCGCCTTCTTGTTCGACGATTGGAGAGGCCGCCACACGTTTTGCAGTTTCACGCGCATGCACTAACCCACCGCGCAATTTTGAAAAAATCTTCTCAAAGCGAATCGGATCTGACTGCTTAAAGGGCAATTCTTTCAATCCTGCGTAGTAACCGCTTTCTTCTGTAAGACGATCCACTTCTTCACGCATTGCTTTTAATGTTTTTCCATTCCAGCCGATCGTTCGACGATACTGTTGGTGTAATAACCCTTCTGGCTTTACACTGAGATCATCTTGCCGCGTTGCCATAATAACCCCTCCTTAGACCTTCTATAGTAGATCAGTCAAGTTCCCGAAGATGGAAAATACGATGTTGATCGAGCACGGCTTCAAAGCCAAGTGGAACAATAAATGTGGTTGCAGGTGACTCAATAATCGAGAAAGCCTCGATCCGATTTCCTGCTTTTAAAGCTTCCATTTCCCAAATATCCGCTTGTATCCATTCACCATCCCAGTACACCTCGCGAATTCCACGGTGCGCTTCCTTCGGCGGTGTTTCCCCATAATAAGGTTCTTCTGGTATTTTTGGTTTCGGCACTTCGACCGACCCACGTACAATAGCACCTGTCACTGTATAACCAAGTTCTGGAGAACGAGCTGCACGCGCATATACCCGTGCATAAGTCTCTTCAAACGTCATTGTGAGTACTTTCCAATCATCCGCAGTAGTTGCAGTGGCCAAAGGAGCCTCGATCTCTAAATCGTTTAATTGCCCTTGATACTGCATCCGGAAATACATCCGCAATTGCACATCTTTACTTTGGAAGCCATTTTTCTCAAACTCTTGTTGCACTTTTTCAGTGAGTTCATTCCAAGCTTCTTGCAAAATTCCAGCCGCTTCAACCTGTTCTTTTTGCGTCGCATTTGCCCCAACATTAATGTCGAGTGTCCGATCATAGCGATACTCAAAATCTGCAGCGCCACATCCAAATGCTGAGAAACCTGCCGCCCACGCCGGGACGAGTACATCTTCAAACCCTAGACCGCGAACATAGCCAGCTGTGTGTAGCGGCCCACCTCCACCATATGAGAAGCAAGCAAACTGCGTTGGTGAATACCCTTTTCCCATAACTAGTGACTCCAAATAATTGCGCAACTGTGCTTCCAATAGCTCAATAACTCCATATGAAGCCGCTTCCACGGAAAGACCAAGCGGATCCGCTAACTGTTCCTTCACTGATTGATAAGCGCGTTCACGATCTAACTTGATCTGACCCCCTAAGAAATTGTCTGGATTGATCAATCCCAGAACGACATGACAGTCTGAGACCGTGATGGTGTCAAGACCGCCTTCTGGATAACACCCTCCCACACGATACCCCGCACTATCTGGACCAAGGACAATCGACTTTGTATAGGGATCAACACGTACAAAGCTACCTGTTCCTGCACCGACGGAGTCCATAGCCACAAGCGGAAGCGACAAGACTAAGCGAGCCATATCAGGACTCGTGTCAATCGTAAAGTCTCCTTGGGTAATGAGGGCGATATCAAAGCTAGTACCCCCGATATCTGAACATACGATGTTTTGAATACCTAGTGCTTCTCCTAGATATTTACCGCCCACCACGCCACCAATCGGGCCCGAAACCAGCGTGCGTGCGAGTTCATTTGCTCTGATACTGATCGTTCCACCATGCGTCGCCATCACGCGCACGTCAAATTTGGCACCTTGTTCTTTCATGCGCTCATCGACAAGCTCCAGCGTACGCCGAGATGGGTCTGCTGCATAAGCCTCGATGATGGTGGTATTTGTGCGATGTGACTCTTTGCGTACAGGATAATAATCGACCGAAGCAAAAACGGGCAGATCGCGTTTCAGCTTGCGCAGTGTCGCTTTTGCAATATCGCGAACACGTCGCTCATGTGTGGGATTTTTATACGAATGCAAAAGCGAAATCACAATCGCTTCTACACCCTCATCGACAAGTTCACGGACAGCAGGTTCTACTTCATGTTCATAAAGTGGAATCACAATATTGCCAAAAAGGTCGATGCGTTCTGTTACACCGCGTGTCCATTCCCTCGGTACAAGCGGCGGGTCATAACGGTGCGTATTGATATGCAGCCGATCAGAGTATGAATATCCCAGATAAGATTGGATTGCACGTCCCATGCGATGAAAATCTTCCATTCCTTTATTCACAATGAGACCAACTTTTCTCCCTTTACGTGATACGAGGCGATTGAGCATCGCGGTCCCAGAGTAAACTCCTGTCAACAATTGCGGAAATGCTTCTTCTACCGTCATCCCCCAAAAACTCAGAGCATCGACAGCAGAGTGCAGCAATCCAACGGATTCATCCCCCGGGGTTGTTTGCGCTTTACCGACGACAAATTCACCCATGTCATCGATAATAAACGTATCTGTCATCGTCCCCCCGGCATCAATGGCGAGGATTTGTGTTTTTCTACTTGCCACACAAGTCTCTCCTTCCCATGAGAAGTTTTATTTGAACCTTTGCAATCTTCATAAAGCAAGTTGTGTGCCACACCATAAAACGCTTCTATCCTCTACAAAAACCTTTCGTTACGCCTTCGTCTTTTCCCAAAATTACACATCATGCTGTAGCATGCTACAGGTGTAGCGCTACACCTGTAGCGCTACACCTACTACAAACTGTTTACATAGGGATTACAAAGTGCATACACAACACTTACGGAAAATTCAACGAGTGACAACTTGCTATTGCTATGCTGATCACGTTAGGAACTGTATCGAAAGGAGGAAGTCGTAGTGCAGCGATTGACGCCTCGTCAGCTTGGGTACGGACAATACAACACACTAATCGGCTGGCTCTTTGTCGCACCTGCTGTCGTTCTATTAGGCGTCTTTGGCATAGGTTCGATTGGGTATGTCATGTACTTAAGTCTTCTGCGGTGGAATTTAATCAACCCGCATCCAGTCTTTGTTGGACTTGCAAATTACGTCGAACTCTTGCACAGCCAGAGTTTTCTGCATGCAATTGTGCGCACATTCATCTATTTTGTCGCGACAACAGGAATTACATTGCCGCTAAGTTTGTTATTTGCCGTTTTACTAAATGGTCCATCTCGCCTCTTCAAGTTCTTACGCGCGATCTTTTTTATTCCTTATGTAGCACCAACTGTGGCAAGTTCGATTTCTTTTTCTTGGTTGTTTGAAGCGCACCACGGATTGATCAACTGGGGTTTGCGTCTGTTTGGGCTCACTCCGCAACCTTGGCTCAGTAATCCCAGCCAGGCGATGTTTGTCATCGTCCTACTCTATGTATGGCAATTCACTGGATATTTTATCATCCTCTTTTTAAATGGACTGCAAAACGTCCCACAGCCACTCTATGAAGCTGCAACAATCGATGGGGCAACGCCTTGGCAGCAGTTTTATCACATTACGTTCCCCCTCATCACACCAACATTGTTTTTTGTGATTACAATGTCGATTGTTTTTTCCTTTCTTTCGTTTGACCAGGTGTACGTACTCACCGGTGGCGGCCCCGCCAATAGTACGACGACACTGATCTACTATCTCTTTTTACAAGGCTTTCAATTCTTTCATATCGGCGTTGCTGCCGCAGTAGCGATTTTGTTGTTCCTGTTCCTTGGGATTGTCACATACGTGCAATTTAGGGGGGAAAGCAAATGGGTACACCACCAAATGTAATGAAATTTATAGTTCTCGCTGGAGGTGCTACGCTCTTTTGCATTCCTCTGTGGTGGATGATCAACACATCACTTTTAGCGAATCAACAAGTATTTATGAATCCGCCGCAATTCTTTCCACTGGATCCACAGTGGAAAAACTTCCTTATCGCATGGCGTCAACCTGATTTTGCGCGGTATTTAGCAAATTCTCTCTTTGTTGCCTTTGCGATTGTACTAGGCCAACTCATCACCTCATCACTTGCGGCTTATGCCATTGCACGCGTACCCTTTCGGGGTAAAAGAATCGCATATGCACTGATTCTTACGACGTTCATGATCCCTGTTCAAGTGACGTTTATCCCGATGTTTCTAATGATGAGACAATTGAACTGGATCGATACCTATCAAGCGTTAATCGTCCCCTTTTTGGGATCGGCATTTGCGACATTCTGGCTCGTCCAAGCGTTTCGTCAAGTCCCACAGCTCATTCTCGACGCGGCACAAATAGATGGCGCGAGTCACTGGTGGATTTTATGGCGCATTGTTCTCCCACTTTGTAAGCCATCCTTGCTCGCTGTCGCCTTTTTAAACTTTGTCTTCCACTTTAACGACCTTTTTTGGCCACTGATCAGCACACAGTCAAACACCATGCGCACAATTCCTGTGGGTTTGACCTACATGGTAGCAACAGACGGAAGTGGAACTGCGTGGACTATTCTCATGGCAAGTAGCCTACTGGCCACACTTCCCACCTTGCTCCTCTTTATCGCTGGCCAAAAGTATTTCATACAAAGCAACACCCATGCAGGCCTAAAAGAATAAGCTCATCTAAATTCCAGGAGGTTAAACGAATGAATAAAAAATCGCGTTGGATTACGATCGGATCTTTTTTCACACTCAGCACGGTCATCGCTCTCTCAGGTTGTGCGACACAACCTTCGGCAAACTCCCAAACTGTAAATGCAAAGGGGAGTAATACTCCTGTTCAAGTAACCTTTTGGGAAGGCATGTCCGGACAACTCGGACAAGTTTTACAACAAATGGTGCAGACTTTTAACGCGACACATCCGGGAATTCACGTTAACGCAATTTATGAAGGTAGCTATTCTGGAAATGGACCGCTCCAACAAAAACTGATGGCTGCGATCGCCTCTGGCAAAGTACCCGATCTTGTACAACTCGAAATTCATTCTACCCCGCTTTTTGCCTCAAGTGGAGCCTTACAACCACTTGATTCTTATATGGCAAGCAGTACACACGATCAAAAATCTGACTTTTTAACGGGGCTCTTAAACAATACTTCTTTTCATGACATCACCTACGGGATACCTTTTAATCGCAGTGTCCCTGTCCTTTACTACAATCCGCAGCTATTTGCCGCAGCGCATCTCACAAGTGCCCCAACCACCTGGACACAGTTAGCTCAGGACGCTACAAAACTGACGAAAAAAAGTAAGGAAGTGACTTCCGTATACGGTTTTGAGCCCGTCAACCAATGGTGGTTTTTTGAATCTCTTGTATGGTCAAACGGCGGTCATCTGATGAATCAAAGCCTCACACAAGCAACATTTGATACACCGCAAGCGGAAGCAGGAATGAAATTGTGGAGTGATATGGAGAAACAAGGAACCTTAGCTGTCGAATCAGGCCCCAATGAATGGACACAAACCATTGAGGATTTTGGTCATGGACGTACAGCCATGTACATCGGATCTGCTGGCGACATGGGACAAATCGCACAGACTGGAGTTCCTTATAGGGCTGCATTTATTCCAAAATTTACCCAATATGCGGTACCCACAGGTGGTGCGAACGCGGTGATCTTAGCGAAAGCACCCGCTGCACAGAAAGCTGCTGCATGGAAGTTTATCGAATGGTTTACTGCAAAACCGCAAACGATCTTTTGGAGTGAACACACTGGCTATTTGCCTGTATTAAAGTCAGCCGTACAATCTCCCGAGATGCAAGCTTATTATTCACAACATCCTAATCACGCAGTACCAGTAAAGGAACTGCAATATGCAAAACAGGCTCCCTTATCTCCAGACTATTTGCAAGTCTATCAATACATCCAAGATGCTATGGAGCAGATCCTTGACAATCACATCCCTGTTTCAACTGCGCTGCATACCGCCGTGGTAAAAGCGAATCAAGCGCTAAGTCAAGCACAATAACGAAAAGTCAAATGTGTGACAAAGAAAGGAATGATTACTGTGCCAACTGTCCGTGAACTCTTTCACAACACGTCACAAATAAAAATCGCGCATCGCGGCGCAAGCGCAAATTATCCAGAAAATACGCTGCCTTCTTTTCAAGGAGCCATTGAATTAGGAGCCCAAATGATTGAACTTGACGTACATCTCACGCTCGATGAGGAATTGGTAATCATTCACGATGCAACTCTCGATCGCACCACAGATCATACGGGTGAGGTCGCTATGTTACCCTGGCACACCATGGCAAAGGCAGACGCGGGAAGCTGGCGAGGTGAAAGTTTCCGTCACACACCGCTACCCAGGCTACAAGATGTGCTTGCTTGGCTTCCAAACGATATAATGTTAAATCTCGAACTAAAAGGTACCCCCCACACCGCTGCTCGCTTGGCCGCACACACACTCAATGCATTAAATCAGTTCCATTGTGAAGAGCGTGTGCTACTCTCTTCCTTTAATCACGAACTGCTGGCCACCCTGCGCAAACTCCATTCTAATATTGCTTTAGGAGCAATTTTTTATGGAAGACTTTGGCCACCGTTAGCTCTTGCCAAAGAATTAGACCTCTTTAGTTTACACGCACATGTTGCGAGTATTGACGATGCTTGGGTTCAATTTGTGCGCTCACAAAACTATGAAGTGATTGCTTGGACCTTAACCACACAAAAGCACGTGCAAGTTTGCAAAGAGAGCGGTGTAAAAGCGTTTGTCGTTGATGACCTATCTCTTCTTTCCGTCTCATAAGAAAAAACGGTGATCAAAAAGAAGCTAGCAGATACATCCCTGCTAGCTTCAAAACTTCTGGAATCGTTTTTTCTTTTAAACCTGCAATTCTGCATCTTCAACGCGAGTAAGTGGCTCCTTAGAAATCTGCGTAATCATCGTATACTCTTGATCCGTCAACACAGATGAGTCGTTTTTCATAAGAAGCCAGTATGCAATCATTCCTCCAAGGAGACCAAATAACCAACCTCCACTCCAAAGGAAGGAAAGACTTGGGACAAATAGACCAATTAACGCAATCACCCACCCAATCACGAGCGCATACACAGCACGCAGATTGATTCCATGAGAATAATCATAACGCCCATTTTCTGTATACAATTGTGCTAAATCGAGTTTGCGAGAACGCACTAACCAATAATCTGCGATCGCAATGCCATCAAAAGGACCGAGAAGCGTACCATACGTACCCAGCCAGTTAAAAATATAATTACTAAATGCGGATAGCACATACCAAGGTTGCATTCCTAAAGATAACAATCCAGTAATCAAAGCACCCAATGCAAAGGAAATTCGTCTTGGCCACAAGTTTTCAAATGCGCGCGCAGGCGCCATCACGTTTGCCCCCACGTTGATCGTGACAGAAGAAAGAATGACAATCAGCCCAGCAATCACAACAGCAAGTGTGGGGAATTTGACGATTAACATCACAGGATTCCAAAGCGCTTGTCCATATAAGACGACGGTAGCAGAAGTCACAGCAATTCCAATGAATGAAAATAGTGCCATAGTGACTGGCATGGATAAAAGTTGCCCTGTCGTCTGACCTTTTTGCGTCATTGCATAACGAGTATAGTCAGGGATATTTAACGCCATCGTCGCCCAAAACGCAATAACACCAATCACAGACGGATAAAAAGCCGCAAAAAAGTGAAAACCTTTCACTGTCGGTGCCAGAGTGAGCATATGTGAGATCCCACCCACTCGTACCATTGCCCATAAAAACAAGACGAGTGCGCCAATGACAAGTGTTGGTGCTGCCACGCTCGCAAGCTTTGCAATCGCTTGTGGTCCACGCATTGCAATCGCTACATTCAGAGCCCAAAAGAGCAAAAATGCAAACCCTAAGTGAAAGCCAATACTATCCCAACCAGCAATCAAGCGCCCCAAGATTGCATCTAACGCCTGACCGCCAAACCACGAATTAATGCCAAACCACCCGGCCGCTATGATCGCGCGCGCAAGTGCAGGAATATGTGCACCGCGGCTTCCAAACCACAATCGAGCGAACACGGGATATGGAATTCCGAATTTTGTTCCGGCGTGGGAAACAAGGAGAATGGGGATAAGGACAATGATACTGCCGACTAAAATCGTAAGTACGGCCTCCCACCAATTCATGCCCAGTGCGATCATCCCACTCGCGAGCGAATACGTCGGCAAACAAATCGACATCCCAACCCACAAAGCTGCAAATCGCTTGCCGGTCCATGTATGCTCCTCTCGTGTACAAGGACGCAAATCCTCATTCCACAAACTCTGGTTATGCTCTAGAGATCTGATCGCGCCATCCGTAAGAGTCACGATATCTCCATCGGCAATCTGAGTGGCCATTCCCATTCTCCTTCCATTTTCATTTTGATTGTGCGGGGGCGGCCCCCCGATCCTTACCTGGCGCCACATCCTTTTATTTATGTGATGCGACTAAAAAGCACACGTATACTAGATTACCGCAAAAGCTAGGTTCATTTAAAGTAACCGCGCAAGATCATCATACGTTTCAGGACGACGATCACGGTAAAATTGCCACGTATTACGCACTTCAGCAATCAGATCTCGATCCATCTCTCCTATGACCACTTCATCTTGATCGCGACTTCCCATTGCGACAAATTCCCCTCGCGGATTGACAAGATAAGCTTGACCATAAAACTCTCCCATATTCCAGGGTGCCTCTATCCCTACACGATTAATCGCCGCCACATAGTACCCATTTGCTACGGCATGAGCTGGCTGTTCTAACTTCCACAAATATTCCGATAATCCAGCTACTGTTGCGGAAGGATTAAAGACAATCTCTGCGCCATTTAACCCCAAGAGTCGCGCACCTTCTGGAAAATGGCGGTCATAACAAATGTAAACGCCAATTCGAGCATATGCTGTATCAAAAACTGGATATCCTGTATTACCTGGCTTAAAATAGTATTTTTCCCAAAATCCACACCCTGCAGGTCCTGCCTGTACTTGCGGTAAGTGATGTTTGCGGTATTTGCCAAGATAACTCCCATCCGCATCGATCACTGCAGCTGTATTATAATACACCCCTGGAATCTCCTCTTCATATAGGGGGACAATCAACACGACGCCTAACTCTTTGGCAAGTTCTCGCATAAATCGCGTAGTCGGCCCCTCAGGGACTCGCTCTGTCGCAGCATACCATTTAGGATCTTGCTCCGTACAGAAATAGGGGCCATAAAATAATTCTTGTAAACTTATGATTTGTGCGCCGCGCTTTGCTGCCTCGCGAATCATCGCTTCATGTTTTTCAATGGCCGCCTGCTTATGCACAGCCACCGGCTCCCGGCCATCAATTTCATGGCGCGCCTGAATTAATCCAATTTTCACTTTACTATTCACAGCTATTCCTCCTCATAGATCTTCATTTATTCGTTACATCATTTACAGCGGGAAAGGTGCAAACCGTTCACAACGCTGAAATTTCCCCATTCCCGGCTTACCCAAAAACTGATCTCCATCGACAATCTTATGCCCGCGCAAAAACACATACCGCGGTTTCCCCATAACGGTCATTCCCTCGAAAATATTATTATCCACATTCATATGGTGCGTCGTCGCAGAAATTGTGCGCTGTACTTGTGGATCCCAAACCACGAGATCTGCATCAGCCCCCACCGCTATCGTGCCTTTACGTGGATATAACCCAAACAATTTAGCTGGATTCGCCGACGTTAAGGCAACAAATTGATTTAAGCCAATCTTGCCACTATGCACCCCAAAGTGATATAAGATCGCCATACGATCTTCAATCGTCGGTGAGCCATTCGGAATTTTAGAAAAATCATGACGTCCTAATTCTTTTTGACCTTTTAAATTGAACGAGCATTGATCAGATCCAAAAGCTTGTAACTCCATGTTTTTTAACTTTCCCCATAACACTTCTTGATGGTACTTTGCGCGCAAGGGAGGTGACATGACATATTTGGCACCTTCAAAATCGGGACGCTCATAGTCTGTTTCATCGCAGACTAAATACTGTGGACATGTTTCCCCATAGATTGGCAATCCCCGTTTTCTCGCATCACTGATCGCATCTGCAGCCTCTGCACAAGTAACGTGTACGACATAAAGTGGTGCACCTGCGATTTCTGCAAGTCGAATTGCGCGCGCCGTCGCTTCCCCTTCTGCTTCTTTAGGTCGCGTCAGCGCATGGTATTTCGGTTCAAATTGTCCTTTTGCTAGCGCCTCGCGCACCAAAACTTCAATTACATCGCCGTTTTCTGCATGCACCTGCACAAGCGCCCCAACTTGTGACGCCATGCGTAACACACGAAACAGTGTTTCATCATCTACCTGTAGATTATTTTTATAGGCCATAAAAACCTTAAAGGAAGTGATTCCTTCTTCCTCAACAATAAGCGGGATCTCTTCCATAACTTCGGGACGCATATCTCCAACCATGACATGAAAGGCATAATCAATTACAGCCTTTCCGTCAGCTTTTGCATGCCATGTAGCAACGGCGTTACGCAATGTGTCTCCTTTACTGTGTAATGCAAAGTCAATCACCGTTGTGGTTCCCCCAAAAGCCGCCGCGATTGTGCCTGTACGAAAATCATCTGCAGTCACGGTTCCCCCAAATGGCATGTCAAGATGTGTATGCGGGTCAATCCCGCCTGGAAAAATATAGCATCCAGCAGCATTCACGATCTCGTGATCGTCAGGAGCAATCTGTTGTGCAATCGCTGTAACGATGCCTCCTTCAACAAGGACATCTGCCTTGACGATATCGCTCGCCGTAACGACCGTTCCCCCAGAAATAATAATTCTCATCGTCATCCTCCCCTCTTCTCTGAGCGCATACGTTTTTTACTCCGATTTTTTGTCAAAACAATTCCTCAGCCGACATGAGCCGTTTTTATGATGTGACTTTCAAGTGGAATCATAGAGATACAATCTTCCACTGGACAGACCATGGCGCATAGATTGCACCCCACACACTCTGTCTCGTCAACAACTAAACGTTCACTTCCGTCACCATCAACCATTCGCAAAATGCATTGATGCGCGGCATCCTCACAAGCGATATAACATTTGTTGCAGTGGATACATTGCTTCTCATCAATGTGCGCAACGACTTTGTAGTTTAGATCTAAGCGACCAAAATCAGTAAAGCGTGCCACGGACGTACCAACGAGATCCATCGCAGATGCCATCTGATGACGATCAAGATATTGATTGAGTCCATCAATCATATCCTCGACGATCCGAAATCCGTGATGCATCACCGCCGTACATACCTGTACTGTCGTTGCCCCCATTCGCATAAACTCTGCTGCATCTTGCCAAGTAGCAATTCCACCGATTCCCGAAATAGGGACTGAAACGCTGGCATCACGCGCGCATTCAGCTACCATATTCAGTGCAATCGGCTTAACAGCCGGACCACAGTATCCGCCGTGTGCCCCTTGCCCAGCAACGTTTGGAATCGGATACCCCGTCTCTAAATCCACTCCGATCAAACTATTGATCGTATTAATCATGCTGACCGCATGAGCGCCTCCTTTCACAGCAGCACGCGCCGTATAGCGGATATCTGTAATATTTGGCGTGAGTTTCACAATGACCGGAACCTCTGCAACTTCAACCACCCACTCTGTCGTCATAGTCACTAAATCCGGCACCTGTCCGACTGCAGAGCCCATCCCACGCTCGGACATCCCATGTGGACAGCCAAAATTCAATTCAAATCCATCGACTCCCACATCCTGCACACGTTTTACCAACTCATGCCATCGCTCACGGTTGCAATCCATCATTAATGAAGCAATCAATGCATGGTGAGGAAATTGACGTTTTACCTCTCGCATTTCTTTGAGATTCACCTCAAGTGGACGATCGGTGATCAACTCGATATTGTTTATGCCAATCATGCGTTGTCCATTGATATGCAACGCGCCAAAGCGAGACGAAACATTCACAATCGGATCGCCAAGTGTCTTCCAAACAGCCCCTCCCCATCCCGCCTCAAAGGCGTGCATCCCTTGATACCCACTGTTTGTCGGTGGCGCCGACGCCAGCCAAAACGGATTTGGACTGCGTATGCCTGCCAAATTCACCACCAGATCAGCCATCTTCTCCCCTCCTAAAAAATCTGTTCTTGCGTTTCCCAGTAAGTAGCAAGAAAGCGATCCACACTTTTTGCGGCAATCTTCCCTTGTTCCGCCGCCTCGACAACCATGGCCTCTCCTGCCACACCCTTATCAAACGTAACATCACCTGCTGCAAAAATCTTTGGGTGACTCGTGCGGCAACCGTTATCTACACGGATCGCTCCCTCATGCTCAGATACACCGAATAAATCCGCTAATTCAGACAACTTTGTTTGACCAATGGCCCGTATGACCGTGTCTACCTCAACCGAGAACATCGAATCGGGTTTTGGTACAGCCAGCAAACGCCCCTCTACTTCCTTGAGTTCTGTTTCAACCAGTTCCATTCGCTGTACGCGCTGTCCATCTCCAACAAAGCGCAGCGGTGTACATTGAAAACGAAACTGTACCCCTTCTTGCTTCGCAAATTCAACTTCAAATGGGTAAGCGGTCATTTCTCGAGCTGTCTTGCGATAAAAGAGGGTAACTTCTTTAGCTCCTAAGCGTTTTGCACTTGTCGCTGCGTCAATCGCCGTATTCCCAGCTCCGATAATCGCAACCTTGTCCCCTATTTGCCCTGCATCTTCACCTGTTTTCACTTTTTCGATAAATTCGATCGCGTCAAGCACACCTGCCAGATCTTCTCCTTCAAGTCCCAACCTTGGCACTTTACCAAGTCCATAAGCCAGAAGAATTGCGTGATAAGAATGAAGCAATTCATCAACCGATACATCTTTCCCAACTACTGTATTCCTGCGTACGTGAACACCCAGGCGAACCACTTGCTCCGCTTCCCACAACGCGACATCCATCGGTAAGCGAAATGGAACAATCCCGTACGTACAAAGTCCACCTAACTTTGCTTTTGCTTCATATATCGTCACGTCGTGCCCCATGACAGCAAGTTCGCGAGCTGCCGACAATCCGGCAGGCCCGCCGCCGACGACAGCTACTTTCATGCCTGTTAGCGCACCTGGCACAAATAGTTCGACATCTCTTGCGCGCACAAAATCAGTTGCATATCGCTGTAAATCTCCGATGTGAATCGGTTCATCTTGTTCCCCTAAGACACATGCCCCCTCACACAAATCTTCTGTTGGACAAACGCGAGCACAACTAGCTCCTACAGGGTTCTCTTGTAAAATGACGCGCGCACTGCCCAAAACGTTATCTGTTGCAATTTTTCGTATAAAAGACGGGATGTCAATGTGTGTTGGACATGCTTTGACACATGGCGCATCGTAACAGTACAGACAGCGATTCGCCTCGCGCATCACTTGCATCCGCGTAAGTTCCCCATAGATGGTTTCATGCAAAGCAGAATTCTCTTCTTGTGCTTGCGCTAATCGCATCCGTACACACCTCCACTCTCTATCCTGTCATTCGCTCGGTCTTTCCTTGCCCGCCAGCGTCTTTCATAGTTCTGGATGGCGCTCATACACTTTTGCAAGTGCGCGGTCCAAGCGTTCTAAAGCATCTTCCACTTGCTCTGCTTGCACGATAAGCGGTGGAGCAATGCGCACTGCATTGCTATATAACCCCCCCTTACCAATAAGCAGACGTTCCTCTTTGGTATATTCAAAGAACTCATTGACCAAATCTGCGGCCGGCTCTTTTTCGCCGCGAACAAATTCCATCGCTTGCATGAGTCCTTTCCCTCGCACATCCCCGATGATTGGATATTTTTTCTGCAGCACTTCTAGACCATTTCGCAGACGATTTCCTTGCACTAAGGCATTCCCTACAAGATTCTCGCTCTCAATGACATCGAGTGTGGCTAACGCCGCACGCATGGTGACTGGATTGCCGCCGAATGTGGAAATTGTCGCACCAGTATACTTTTCACCAACTTCTTTTGTCGCGATCGTCGCACCAATTGGAATCCCATTGGCCATTCCTTTCGCAAAGGTCATCAGGTCCGGTTTCACTCCGGAATGCTCTATGCCAAACCATTTTCCTGTGCGCCCAAAACCCGTTTGGACTTCATCTGCGATGAGCAACCCCCCATACTTATGGGCAATTTCCGCAATTTC
Source organism: Sulfoacidibacillus thermotolerans (assembly GCF_003144315.1). Taxonomy (GTDB): domain Bacteria; phylum Bacillota; class Bacilli; order Alicyclobacillales; family SLC66; genus Sulfoacidibacillus; species Sulfoacidibacillus thermotolerans. Next base: position 71,673 of record NZ_MPDK01000008.1, read on the forward strand.
CGCAAAATAGAGATCAGGCGGCGTTATAAATCCCCCCACGCCTTGAATAGGCTCGACAATAACAGCCGCAATGCGACCTGATGTAGCAGTTAAAATCGTCTCCTCTAGATCTTTCGCACATTCCTTTGCAAACTCTTCTTCTGAAAGGTGGGTTTGGCTGCGAAAGTAATACGGATTACGCGCATGCACGATCCCTGGTACCCCCGCCAGTCCCATACGCCAGTTAGACTGACCTGTAAGTGACATTGCAAGTGCTGAACGCCCGCTGTAACTATGCCGTAAAGCAACAATCTCATGATGACCCGTTGCAATGCGCGCCATGGCAATTGCTGTCTCGTTTGCCTCGGTCCCACTAGAAGTAAAAAAGCTCATCTGCAAATCACCAGGTGTCAGCTTTGCAAGACGTTCCGCGAGTTCTACCATTGGCTCATTCACGTAGAGCGTTGAGACATGTGACATTTTGCTTAGCTGATCACACACTGCAGCATTCACGGTCGCATTGGCATGCCCCACGGAAACGGTCAAGATACCTCCAAAAAAATCTAAATATTCAACCCCATCCACATCATATAAATAGCATCCTCGTCCATGATCCATGATCAAAGGTTGCTGATAATAAGTAGATACACTAGGCACGAGAAATTGCCGTTTACGTTCGATCAGTGAATCGGTCAATCGTCACCACCTCCATGGGTATCACCTTGCTGTCTTTGACCTCTTTCACACTCCTAAAATAGCACGACAGACTTTTTGAAACATCGTACGAAATGTATGATTACATTACCCTATCATGTTACATCTCAATTTGCCGGTTTCGCTGTTTTATGTTAGATATATTGACATAGCGAATATCTTCTATATAATTCTTATCAAATCTCCTTCAATCATATGAAAGATTACGTCATTCTCTGGCAGTTGCTAAAAGAGTGTTAATGAAACACTCTTTTTTCCTCATAGTCTAATCTTTATTTTCATACTATTCACTAATTCGTTGATCATGAGATCTTTCGGTTAGATAGGGGGCATCACTTTTGTCTCGTGCGCCTTATGTCGCGGAAATTTTGAAGCGCCCCGTCTTTAAAACAGCACAACTCATCAGCGGAGTAAAAGGGATAAATCGCCAAGTGCGCTGGGTTCATATCTTAGATATCGAGCATCCTAGTAAGATGATCTACGGGGAAGAACTCATTTTGACGACCGGAAGCGGTTTTAGACGGAAAAATGATGCTTTGCTCCAGTATGTAAGTGAATTGATCGAAGCCAACGCTTCTGGGTTATGCGTAGAAATTGGCGAATATATTCCGGAGATCCCCCCTGCCGTGACTGCGATGGCCGATCAACATCATTTTCCACTTATTGTTTTTCATACAGAAGTCCGTTTCGTGGATATTACTAAAGATCTGCATGAATGGATCATTCATGTAAAATACGCACAATCTGAACAAGAACAAGCCATGCTACAAGAACGGGTTTGGGTCGAACAACTGATCAGTGGAGACAACGCCGACATCATGCGCTCTTTCACAGCAGTAACACACCCTTTAGTCTTTGGCGTACTCGCTATTGGGCTTCCTAGTCACTGCCTGCTAAACTCTGCGACAACATGTTCGATCAAGCCTGCGGAGTGGTTTAAAGTTACAAAATCTGCTTTTAAAAAATTCTTCCGCGACGTAGTAGTTGCCGTCGAAGCAGAGCGCATCATCGTCGTACTAGATCGCAGCAACCATTTTCATGTATGGGAAAGCATGGTGCGAGATGCGTGGCAACAACTTCAAACACTCGCTGCGCAACATTTGTTTTATGGGGAGCAACTCGCTGTTGGTGCTGGAATCATCGCACAAGATTCATACTCCATTGCCAAGAGCTACCTAACAGCCGTTGAAGCACTAGCAATCCAAAAAAAGATGGGCAAAGAAAACATCTTATTTTATGAACGCGCCGGTATCTATCGATACATTTCGCTATTCACAGATAACCACACACTTTTACAAATGGCGACGATTGATTTAGAGGTCATCGAAAACCATGATCGTAAATACGGGACCGATCTCTTAAATACTTTGCAAGTATTCTTGGATTGTGACCGTTCAAAACAACAGACGGCAGATCTGCTCTATATTCACCGTCAAACCCTCTATCACCGGCTTGAACAGATACGACAACTGCTCGGTACTGATCTTAACGACCCAATCCAACGTCTCGCTTTACATGTCGCGATCTATACAAGAAAATTCCATCTTATGTAATGACGGGAGGTTTTCCTACAAGGGGATCGTCCAAAACGCATTTTCAACGTATACTAGAGTGACCAGCATAAACAACTTGGAGGGTTTACTACTTTGCCAACATTCCCCTTATATCAACGCGAGATTCCTGTGAGCAGACTTGTGCTCGGCTGCATGGGACTTGGTGGTGGTTTCAATAAAAATCCAATTACCGCTGAACATAGAAGACAGGCGCACGAAGTCATAGAAACTGCACGATCCATCGGGATTAACATGTTTGACCACGCCGATATTTACGGCATGGGAAAGGCAGAGCAAGTTTTTGGCGAAGTATTAAAGGAACGCAAAGATCTTCGCGAGCAGATTTTCATTCAGTCAAAATGCGGGATTCGTTTCGCAGACGATTCCGGAGCACCCTCACGATACGACTTTTCCGAAGCACACATCATACATAGTGTCGAAGGGATCTTACGTCGATTGCAAGTTGATTCCATCGATTTTCTCCTCTTACACCGGCCGGATCCCCTCATGGATCCCGAAGAAGTGGCAAGAGCAATCGAGAAATTAAAAACCAGCGGAAAAGTGAAGTATTTTGGGGTGTCTAATATGAGTGCAGGACAAATACGCTTACTTCAGGCGTATTCTCCTGAACCTCTCCTTGTTAACCAGCTAGAAATGAGTCTCGTGAAAATCGGATGGCTTGAGACCGGTGTACACGTCAACCAAGAAGCAGCCCGAGATGACGTGTTTCCTGAAGGAACATTGGAATACTGTCGCCTTGAAAATATTCAACTACAAGCTTGGAGTCCACTCGCGCAAGGTTTGTTAACAGGACGCGACGTCACAAAGCAAAGTGAGTCAATCCGCACACTCGCATCGCTCGTACATCAGATGGCGTCGCAAAGAAACACCACTCCTGAAGCAATTGTTCTCTCTTGGCTGATGACTCATCCAGCCGGGATCCAACCCGTAATCGGAACAATAAATCCCGCGCGCATTCGCGCTTGTGGCGAAGCAACCCACCTTACTCTGACACGTGAAGAATGGTATACCCTTTATATCGCTTCGCGCGGGAGAGCTCTCCCGTAATCAATGAGACTTGTACAGACGGTACATCATTTACAAAGACAAAAAGATTGCAACATCCTGTAAAACTTGGATGTTGCAATCTAACGTCAAGAGTCGTTGAGAAGATCCCGACAGGCAACACGCTATTTTTCCTGAAAGATACGGCTTGCCAAAATATCCTCCGTTTCAATTCGCTTTAAATCAGCAACAGAGATCTCTCCCCCGCGTTTCACCAATCGATTAGCTTGGCGCAAACGAGCTCGATCTAGTGCATTGCGAACACTGCGCGCATTTGCAAATAGCGGCATTTGCATGCGCCGTTCGACATATTCGCGGAAAAGTTCACGAGCCTCCTCTGTCAATTGATACTGCTGTTGATCCAACATTAAATCAGCGATTTGTACGAGTTCATCTACATGGTAATCAGGAAAATCAATATGATGTGCAATTCTCGAACTCATTCCTGGATTCATCTTGAAAAATTCATCCATTCGATCTTTATAACCCGCTAAAATGACAACCAAATCATCACGGTTATTCTCCATTACCTGCATGAGAATTTCCAGCGTTTCTTGCCCGTAATCCCGTTCGTTTTCCGCTTTATAAAGATAATAAGCTTCATCGATAAACAGTACGCCACCCATCGCTCGTTTCAGCACCTCTTTAGTTTTTGGAGCCGTATGACCAATATATTGCCCGACGAGATCATCACGTGTCACTGCAACCAAATGACCTTTTCGTACATATCCGAGCCGATGCAAAATTTCCGCCATTCGAAGTGCAACGGTAGTCTTTCCTGTTCCCGGATTCCCCGTAAAGCTCATGTGTAAAGAAGGAGGCATGGCACTAAGTCCAACGCTGCGCCGCATGCGATCGATTAACAACAGCGAAGCGATTTCTCGAATGCGTGTCTTAACTGGAACAAGTCCGATCAGTTCACGATCTAACCGTTCGAGTACTTCCTCATAGAAAGTCTCCGCCATCACAGACGAAAGGTCTAATTTTGCCTCTGCAGCCAAAACTGATTCATTTGGCTGCTGCTCAGTGTCAACTTGAGTCATAAAAGAAGTCACCTCACAACATGGAATAGCAAGCGCCCGCTTCCTATACACGGGCGCAATGCTTAAAGCGCTAAATACGAACTCAGTTACTCTTGAAATCGTTCGCCATGAGGTTGATCCGCCGCATAAGAGTGAATCGTATAACGAATTTGCCGATCAGCCACCTCTTGCCGAATCAATCCAAATCCAGGATCATAATGTGGGCGATTTACAATGAAGGAGATAGCTGTCGTTTGTCGCCCGTAACTGCGATCATACGCATTTACACGAATATAGTAGTTCGGATAAGCCCTGCGACATTCGTTTACTTCGTAGAGAATGGAGGCAGGATCTTTTTGATCAAACATCGGCATCCCCCACATCTCCCAGTAAACATTACGGGGATGTGGATCATCGGTAAATTCGACACTCACAGGCCAATCGTTATTCAAAGCGTACTCAACCTGTAACCGAATCTCCTCATCCGTCAGTGGCGGTAGATAAGAAAATGTTCCTTGTGTCAGATGAAATGACATTCTGCATAAACCCCTTTCTCAATCTGTTGATCAAATTGATGGCGTTGGAATCGCATCTGGTGTATCTGTAGATTCATAGTTGAATGTGACATCTTTCCATACTTCCAGCGCAGCTTTGAGTGCTGGCGAAAAACGCGCGGCCTTTTCAAGAATCTGTGGCCCCTCATTTAGATAATCGCGACCTTCATTGCGCGCTTTTACCATCGCCTCTACAGCAACCCGATTCGCCGTGGCCCCTTGCGCGACCCCTTGTGGATGACCGATCGTACCCCCACCAAACTGAAGAATTACATCATCACCAAACATGTGCAATAATTGATGCATTTGACCTGCGTGAATGCCGCCGGACGCCACAGGCATCGTCCCTGGCATGGCCCCCCAATCTTGCTCAAAGTAAAGCCCAATCTGTGGATCGGCATCATACTTCATCCCTCGCAGTGTCTGATAAAATCCTGCTGTAGTCAGAGGATCGCCCTCCAGTTTGCCAACAACAGTTCCCGCATGAATGTGATCCACCCCTGCGAGACGCATCCATTTAGCGATCACGCGAAAGGAGACACCATGCGTCTTTTGACGTGTATACGTACTGTGACCTGCGCGATGTAAATGCAAGATCACATTATTTTTACGTGCCCACTTTGCCATTGACTGAATCGCCGTATACCCAATCGTCAAGTCAATCATGACTACTACACTACCTAATTCTTTTGCAAACTCTGCTCGCTCGTACATATCTTCCATCGTAGCTGCCGTTACGTTCAGATAGTGGCCTTTTATCTCTCCCGTAGCCGCTACTGCCTTATTCACAGCCTCCATAACGAATAAGAAACGATCCCGCCAACGCATGAACGGTTGAGAGTTAATATTTTCGTCGTCCTTCACAAAGTCAAGACCACCACGCAAGGCTTCATATACTACGCGTCCGTAGTTGCGTGCTGAGAGACCGAGCTTTGGTTTCGTAGTTGCGCCGAGAAGTGGCCTCCCGTATTTATTTAAATGTTCGCGCTCATTCACAATGCCATTCGCTGGCCCCTGAAATGTTTTCACATAATGAAGCGGAATCCGCATGTCTTCGAGGCGTAAACTTTTCAGTGCCTTAAATCCAAACACATTACCAATGATCGACGAGGTTAGATTTGCGATCGATCCCTCTTCGAAAAGATCAATATCATACGCAATGTATGTCATATATTGCTCTGTACCGGGAATGTTGTAAACGTAATACGCTTTCGCTTGATAATTCTCATAAGATGTCAAACGATCCGTCCATACAACCGTCCAAGTAGCTGTTGAAGACTCTCCGGCGATCGCTGCAGCCGCTTCGATGGGCTCAACCCCTGTTTGTGGGATAAAGCGAAACGCACAAATGATATCTGTATCCTTTGGTACATAATCAGGTTGCCAATAGCCCAATTCTGCATAAGGTGATACCCCTGCCGACCACCGGTCTTTATTTGGACTTAAAATTCCAGACATTTCGACAACTCCTTCGCTATTTTTATTCGCAAGAATAAATGCAACTTTTCTTAATTTGAGTATAGCAACTCCATTGTATAAGTAAAATTACAATTCGAGTCGCAATGTATTAGTTAAAACTAATACATAGTTGCCTTAAGAATCTCGCGAACCGTCTGTATGACGTGTTCCACTGAGAACCCGAACTCCGGGAGAAGTTGACTGGCTGGCCCAGAAGCGCCAAAGCGATTCAATCCAATCACAACGCCGTGATCACCCACATAACGCTCCCATCCCATCGAAACTCCCATCTCCACTGCTACCCTCGCCTTAAGAGCTGGCGGTAGAACACTTTCACGATAAGCCACAGGTTGTTGCTCGAACAATTCCCAGGAAGGCATACTGACTACTCGCGTTCCAATGCCCTCTTTAGCGAGTGCCAAATGTGCTTCGTAAACAAGTGAAACCTCCGATCCCGTCGCTAGCAAAACAACACGCAATCCAAGTTCTAACGGGCTATCTGCGAGTACATAAGCGCCGCGGATCACCCCATTGCGAGCTAATGTATGCGTGTCAGGAAGAACCGATAGTTTTTGTCTAGTCAAAATCAACGAGACGGGTGCATCTTTTACAAGGAGAGCATAACGCCACGCTGCACTCGTCTCATTTGCATCCGCTGGTCGAATCACCACCATATTTGGCATAGCTCGTAAGGATGCAACATGCTCGACTGGCTGATGCGTAGGACCATCTTCCCCTACCCCGATACTATCATGTGTCAACACATAGACGACCGGAAGTTTCATCAGTGCCGCCATGCGCATCGCAGGCCGCAAATAGTCAGAGAAAACTAAAAATGTTCCTCCAAACACGCGTAGTCCACTGTGCAATGCCATGCCATTTAAAATGGCCCCCATGGCATGTTCACGCACGCCAAACCAAATATTTCGCCCCTCGTAATGACCGGCCTGAAAGGGTGAGGCACCTTTGATCGTCGTTTCATTAGAAGAAGCCAAGTCGGCCGATCCGCCAATCAGATAGGGAATATGTTTGGCGATCAATTGGATCGCATTTCCCGATGCCTGTCTTGTAGAGTATTCTTCTGGAGCTTTATAAAACGGGAGATCACTCATCCACTCCTGTGTAATCTCTCCAGCAAGCATTTGTTTGAATTCTGATGCAATTTCTGGATAAGCAGCCGAATACCGAATAAATTGTTGTTCCCATTCTTGCCATGCATGACGATTACGCGCTTGCACATCGGAAAAACGCTGCCGAACAGGTTGCGGAACATGAAACTGCTCTGCATCCCATCCATACGCTTTTTTCGTCAGAGCAACTTCCTCTTTGCCAAGTGGAGAACCGTGTGCAGACGATGTTCCGACCTTGTTGGGACTGCCAAAACCTATCTGTGTACGCACTTCAATCAAGGTAGGTTGTTCTTCGTTGCCCCGCGCTTGCTCCACAGCCTCTGCAATCGCCACGAGATCATTGCCGTCCTCTACACGTAATACTTGCCAACCATATGCACGAAACCGTGCAGATACATCTTCCGTAAAAGACATCTTCGTCTCTCCATCAAGGGAAATGTCGTTTGAATCGTACAAAACATTTAATTTCCCCAACTTCAAGTGTCCGGCCAAAGAAGCCGCTTCTGCCGTGACCCCCTCCATCAAGTCTCCATCTCCCACGATCGCATAAGTATTGTGGTGAATGATTTCGAAATCTTTGCGATTGTAACGAGCTGCCAAAAACCGCTCTGCCATCGCCATTCCCACAGCATTCGCCAACCCTTGACCAAGCGGCCCAGTTGTCGTTTCCACTCCCGGTACGTGACCATACTCGGGATGACCTGGCGTTTTACTGTTAAACTGGCGAAAGTTTTTTAAATCTTCAAGCGTCAAATCATAGCCAGACAAATGCAGTAAACTATACAGAAGCATTGAACCGTGCCCTGCAGATAAAACAAAGCGATCGCGATTTACCCAAGAGGGTTCCTCTGACGTAATTCGCATGATTTTCGTCCACAGCACGTACGCCATCGGCGCTGCCCCCATCGGCAACCCGGGATGCCCTGAGTTCGCCTTTTCAATCGCGTCAATACAGAGCGTGCGAATCGTAGTAATTGCCTGTAAATCAATTCTGTCAAATCGCAAAAGACTCCCTCCACTCATCAAGATCAACTTTTGATAAGAAATCACTTTGGTTCGGGCTGTTTGCGGTCACTACTGTGACCTGGGTACAGCTTCGCGTTTGGATGGATGTATGTTTTCGCATTATTCACAGCAATTGGCGCCTCGCCAAAGCCACAAGTAATCAGTTTTAACTTGCCTGGATAAGTCACAATATCACCTGCCGCATACACACCTGGAACACTCGTCTCCATACGTGTATTCACGACAATTTGATTGTTTTCGATCTCCAGTCCCCAATTGACAATCGAACCAAGCGCAGCAGTAAATCCAAGTGCACTAAAGATCAGATCTGCTGCGAGTTCTTCTGTGTGTTTATCACGGTTGTCTTTTAAGATCACACCTGTGACAACGTCGTCTCCTTGAACACGCTGCAATTCAAAAAACGTTTTTATATTCACTGTAGAGTCACGCATTTGTTTGACTGACTCTTCATGTGCTTTAAATTGATCGCGCCTATGAACAAGCGTTACACTCTTGGCTACAGGTTCGATCATCAGCGCAAAATCAACCGCCGAATCGCCTCCACCAACGACGATCACATCTTTTCCTTTGCACATATCTACATTGGTGAGTTGATAATAAATCCCCCGTCCAGAAAATTTCTCTTCTTCGGCGACTGGCAAGCGCCGTGGTGTAAATGCTCCAATACCCGCAGTAACAATAATGGTACGCGAAAAGTGCGCTTTTCTATCTGTAATAATCTTAAATGTTCCATCATCCAGACGAATGAGATCCTGAACGGTTTCATTCAAGTGCACCGTCGGATGAAATGGTTCTATTTGAGCTAATAAATTTTGTACCAGATCACCTGCCTTAATCTTTGGATGCCCTGCGATATCGTAAATGTATTTTTCTGGATATAATTCAGCCAATTGACCTCCTAACTGTGGTAAACTGTCGATCATGTTCGTAGAAAGGTCGCGCATCCCTGCATAAAACGCTGCAAATAACCCCGCTGGTCCCCCACCGATGATCGTCGTGTCAAATACGTTTTCCATCTATCCCATCTCCCTTCCCTATTTAAAGCAACTTCGCCAAGCCCCTAAATCTCCACTGGACACGCGACACGAAGCGCTTCCATTGCAGCTTTGCGATCTCTCTTACCAAAGATGGAAGACCCTGCAACGAGCAGATTTGCTCCCGCGTGAACAATCGCTCCAACTGTTTCCGGCGCGATCCCCCCATCCACCTCAATGTCAATGTGGTCTGCGTGTTTGCGTATGAGCAACTCTCGCAATGCGGCAGTCTTTTCGACCATTTGCGGAATAAACACTTGACCGCCAAAACCCGGGTTAACCGTCATTAGCAAGATCATGTCTACATCCGGTAAAATGTGTTCTACTGTCGACAGTGGCGTTGCTGGTGTGAGTGCAACAGCAGCGCGCACATTGGCGCTTTTAATCATGTGTAGGATCCGTTGCACATGAGGCGTCGCCTCTACGTGAAAGGAAATCATGTCAGCCCCCGCAGCAATAAATTCTGGGACATACTTTTCTGGATCAGCAATCATCAAATGAACATCGAGCGGCACTTTCGTAAGCGGGCGAATCGCTCGAACAACAAGTGAGCCAATTGTAATATTGGGGACAAAATGACCATCCATGACATCTACATGAATCCAGTCAGCCCCGTGAAAATCCACATCTTTGATTTCTTCTCCTAATTTGCTAAAGTCTGCAGACAAAATGGACGGAGCAATCTGTACTCGCTTCACCGCGAACAACCTCCTATACCATCACCAGATTCGGTTTACGCGACATGAAGTGACGACCTTCAATTCTGCGCACAGTTCCAGTCAAAGCTCGACTGACAAGCGTTTGCGTCGTGACGATATCGCCTCCAACATAGCGAACGCCTTGCAACAAATCGCCCCTCGTGATCCCTGTCGCAGCAAAAATGGCATCGTCACTGCGAACAAGATCGTCCATCAGCAAGACTTTCGAAGGGTTTGCGATGCCCATTTTATGGCATCGCATGACTTCCATATCTGACAAGGGCGCTAAACGACTAACAAAATCACCGCCGAGACATTTTAATGCGACAGCCGACAAAACTCCTTCAGGTGCACCACCCCGACCATATAACATATCGATCCCCGTCTCTTCATAACAAGTACTGAGCGCTGCGCCTACATCTCCATCGGAAATAAGATGTACACGTGCTCCTGCCGTGCGGATCTCCTCTATTGCTGAGTAATGTCTTTCGCGATCCAGTAAAACCACAACGACTTCATCTATCCGCTTTCCGGTCGCCTTTGCCACTTCTTGCAAATTTTCTTTCATAGAAGCCGCCAAATGAACACGCCCACGCGCTTTAGGACCAACAGCAATCTTATCCATATACATGTCTGGTGCATGCAGAAGTGCCCCCTGCGGTGCAACAGCTAGGACTGCCATGGCATTGGCAAGACCTTTGGCGACATTCGTGGTCCCCTCAAGCGGATCAACCGCCACATCCACTACAGTTCCGTTGCCTGTTCCCAGCTTTTCACCAATATACAACATCGGGGCTTCATCTAATTCTCCTTCGCCAATGACTACCGTTCCCCGGATGTCTATGTGGTTAAAAATGGATCGCATAGCAGATGTAGCGGCCTGGTCAGCACTTTGTTTGTCACCTTTTCCAATCCATCGTGCTGCAGCAATCGCAGCAGCCTCAGTCACACGTGCTAGTTCCATGGTCAGACCGCGCATCAGCAGCCTCTCCTTTCAGTCTCATTCATCTAATGTTTCATGTAGAGGCATCCGCAACAAGATCTCCGCCACGAATATGCGATGCATCCATTTGTTCGCCAATGTAGCGCATAATATCGATCATCCGCAGGGAATACGCCCACTCATTGTCGTACCAAGCCATAATCTTGTACAAGTTGTTCTCGATCACCATCGTGCTCAGACCGTCAACGATCGACGAATGTGAATTACCTAGATAATCAATTGAAATAAGCGGCTCAAACGAGATATCAAGAACACCTTTCAAACGAGTTTGACTGGCGTAAAGCAATGCTTGATTGATTTCTTCCGCAGTAGCTCGTTTGTCAAGAGTCACAACAAAATCGACAAGCGAAACATCTGGCGTCGGCACGCGAACAGCGTATCCATTTAAGCGTCCCTTTAGCTCAGGAAATACTTCTGCAACAGCTCTGGCAGCTCCAGTCGCAGTAGGAATCAGTGATTGAGCAGCCGATCGGGCACGTCGCAAGTCCTTATGCGGGTTATCTAAAAGACGCTGATCACTCGTGTAGGAATGAATCGTCGTCATTGCTCCTTCACGAATACCAAATTCTTTATGCAATACATCGACAATTGGCGTTAGACAATTCGTCGTACAGGAGGCACCCGAAACCACGTCGTGAACCGTTGGGTCAAACAAGGTATGGTTTACCCCGTATACAATTGTCAACATTTTGTCTTTCCCGGCTGTACTAATCACTACTTTTTTAGCCCCGCCTGTAAGGTGTTGTGACGCATCCTTACTCGTTGTAAACGCTCCTGTCGCCTCCAGCACAACGTCGACGCCAAGCTCTCCCCAAGGCAGTTGCTTTGGATCACGATGATTGAGAACAACGATGCGCTTGCCATGAATCCACAGTGCATCGTGTTCCGCTTGAATCTGTGTTTCAAGACGGCCATGTGCCGAGTCATAGCGCAAGAGATGGGCAAGCGTCAACGGATCTGTAGTCGAATTGACTGCAACGAGTTCCACACCTGGATCTCTCATGGCTGCCCGCAACGCTAATCTGCCAATGCGGCCCATTCCGGAAATTCCGATTTTAACCGCCATAAATTCGACTCCTTCACAAAAGGTTCAAACAACGTTCACTTTTGGTAGAAAATTCAGACTTCAATAACCAAATGATCTGTACCGTCAAACTCTTTCAATTTTCCGCAAAACAGTTGTTGAGTTTCCTCATCTAGCGACTTTCTGCAAATCGCTGCGCCTCCATATTGGTGCCATGTGCCAATTCATAAATCATGTTGGCAACCAATAACTGGGATACACTAATTGGATCATAGTGCATTTTATCCAACTGATCATCCACGTACCGATTATTGCTGACCATATCAAGCAACGAGTGCATAGCCGATAGTTCTGTGTTTCCTTCAATACAAGCAATTTCCATCTCTTCGCCAGCAATTTGATCATGATAATGATCAGCAGCGATAAGGCCAAGACGCGAAGCAAGTACAAGCCACTTGACGAGGCGCCGCTTATTTCCGCGCATCCGTTCTGCTACGCGCACGCGAATCGGTTCTGGGTTGGCTTCTGTTGGCTCTTTTTTCAAGTCAGGTAAATAGTGGATCACCATGTCCGCCCAAGCTTTTTGCGGCTCAATGAACTTTTCCACATCGGGTCTCCGCCGTTCGATTTCTTCGAGTACTTGTTCTTCTGTATATCCGCGAGCCTCCGCATCACGACGCACTTTCCATTTAATGCGCAGTGAAATATCGGTATCAAAATAAATTTTTAGATCGAAAACTTCCCGTAGCTTCTCAAGATACAAGAGATGTAGACCCTCAACAAGAATCACCGTACGAGGTTCTAGAAGCTCCGATTCCGCAAATGTCCCTGTCGAATGGTCGTAGACAGGTTTCAAAATCGGCCGCTTTTGTTTCAACTGCCAGAGATGATCGATTAATAGTCCCAAATTATTTGCTTTCCAGGGATCAAGTGCTGTTACCCCAATTTTATTGCGCTCTACACGGTCTAACGAATGGTAATCATCGGTTGACATGACAGACACATTTTCTTCACCAAGAAGCTGTTTTAAATGCTCTACATAAGTAGATTTTCCGGCGCCACTATCGCCAGCAATCCCAATCAAAGTCACTCCTTTTCGCTGCATCATCCTATTCTCCCCTTTCGCATGCTATAATTTCAGTAAGCATTTGTTCAAATCTCGATTTTGCAAAAACGGGTGAATATTTTGAAACAATTAAATCTCAGACAGTTGCGAATCTTCCAGGCAGTCGTGCGTCATCTCAGCTTTTCCCGTGCAGCTGAAGAGCTTTATCTGAGTCAATCTGCAGTCTCTCAGCACATTCGACAATTAGAGGAGCATCTCGGCGTTGAACTCTTTGTTCAGGTGGGAAAAAACGTTAACCTCACAGAAGCAGGAAGTTATTTAATGGAATATGCAGATAAAATCTTTTCCTTGTTGTCAGAAACACAACAAGTAATGGACGATATCCGCGAATTACGCCGGGGCAGTCTGAAAGTAGCTGCTGATACAGCTGCGGGTGTTCACCTCGTCCCAACCCTGCTCGGTCAGTTTCACCATACACATCCTCTAGTAAAAATTAAACTCGAGGTGGCCAATAGAAGAACCGTTTTGCAGCGACTCCTCTGGAATGAGACAGATCTCGCTTTTATGGGTTATCCAGAGAATACCCCAGGGTTAACAGCGGATGCCTTTGCAGACAACGACTTAGTCGTCATCGCTGCTCCAGATCATCCGTTTGCAATTCGAGATCACATCACACTCGCGGAACTCGCAGAGGAACCGTTCTTGATTCGCGAGCCAGGATCAGGAACACGCATGACTCTAGAACGACATCTACTCAATTATGGAATTACGTTAAACATTGCAATGGAACTTGGCAACAATTCCGCGATCAAACAAGCTGTGGCTGCCGGCCTGGGAATTTCCGTGGTGTCACAGACGACCATTTTGCTCGAACTAGAAACAAAAAGGCTGGTTGTTTTGCCGGTAGAACATTTTCCCATCAAACGCAAGTGGTATGTGGTCTATTCCACACAAAAAACGCTTTCGCCCATTGTCGAAAGTTTTCGCAATGCCCTGCTGAATCATGAGTATAAATTCTAACACGAGGGATTTCAGGGTATTAGGACCATTATGCACGTTGATGACTACCAAACAATCGTATCTTCGCCCGAATCGTCTCTTTAATCGCAGCCCTCGCTGGCCCCAGATACTTTCTAGGATCAAACATTTTAGGAGAAGTTAATAAGACTTCTCGCACTGTACGTGTAAAAACATCCTGATTCTCCGTATTTACATTGATTTTTGCAACACCCAAAGCAATTGCTCGCTGGATGTCACTATCAGGTATTCCCGTGCCCCCGTGCAACACAAGGGGAATTTTAACCAAATCACGAATCTCATTTAGACGATCAAAATGTAGTTTGGGTTCCCCTTTGTAATGTCCATGTGCTGAACCGATCGCTGGCGCCAGCGCGTCAATGCCTGTTTCGTCGACTAAACGTCGCGCTTCCTCAGGAATAACCAGCATCGCCTCACGCTCATCGACAGACAAATCATCTTCGGCGCCAGCAATTCTTCCGAGTTCTCCTTCCACATCAATGCCCACGGCATGACACGCTTCAACTACTCGCTTAGTTTCTTGAATATTTTGCTCCAGTGGATGATGTGAGCCATCGTACATAATCGAATCAAATCCACTACGAATACATTTCATCACTAATTCAAAATGGGGGCCGTGATCAAGATGCAAAATCACTGGAACTGTCGCCTTCATCTTAGCGGCATTCGCCATGCCGATCAGATAATCCATGCCCACATATTTCATCGCGCCTTCACTGATGCCAAGGATCACGGGAGAACGCTCTTCTTCCGCCACTTCCACAATGGCCTGAATATATTCCAACCCATTTACATTAAATTGACCTACGGCGTACCCTTTTTGAAAACCGTCTGTCAACACTTCTTTAAAAGATGCTCTTGCTGGTACATACATGGTTACAATCTCCCTCCTCGACCTAAATCTCTAAGATTCCCTCTGTATTATACAGCGTTTTCATAGAAGATCATGGATTTTAAACCAAAACATATCATTTTTAGCTGTAATCCACCCTCCACAGTCACGCTGTGATATACAGATCCCTGTAAAGCTACACGTATAGTAACACAGCTGTTTTTTATAAGTAAAATGCGAATTAATCAATTTATCTATTAGTAATTACTTATCGATCAGACAAAGTTTTGCCATGAAAAATGCATCGCCTATCTTCACGATAAGCGATGCATTTTTCATGCAGCTAGTTATCGCGGCATACCGATCACGCGCTCAATTTCTCGATCTAATGTCTCAGGTCGTGTCACAAGCGAAACAAGAACAAAGGCAATCACTGCAAGAACGATTGCTAAAGTCGATCCAAAAAAGCCGCCAGGATTATAATTAGCTACTGTAAACCAAATAGAGGTAACCACGCCAACTGTCGCTCCTGCGACAGCTCCCTTCCCCGTCGCTCGCTTCCAATTTAGTCCAATTGCAATGCAAGGCACAAAAACAGAAGCAAGTGTAGACCATGCAGCTGCACCAGCAATACCAATCAAACTATTCCAGAAATAGGTTACCACAAGTGCAAGCACGATAACGACAAAGGTCATAACACGCCCGAGCAACAATCCTTTACGCGGAGTGAGTTGCACGCCAAAGGTATTTTGAATCAAATCCCGTGAAATCGCTGCAGCGCCGATGTTAGAGAATCCGTTAACGGTCGCCATCGATGCAGCTGCAAGCGCTGCAAAGGCAAGGCCAGCAATGATACTTGGGGTATAATGCAACAAAAAATATGGTGCTGCATAATTTGAACTGGCTAACGGCTTGACCTTACCTTCTGCTACTAAAGCCGCTAGGGCAAGTCCAGAAAGACTCATCAAGCCAGCAATGCCGTAGGTAATTCCGTTTAACATTCCTTGCCATTTCATTTTACGAATGTCGCGATGCACATAATATTTCGCCAACAAATGCGGTTCCCCGGAATGTCCAATCGAAAACGCGATTAGCCAAGCTACAGCACCAGCAAGGCCAATCCCTCCCATTCCTTGCGGCCACCATAACATAGCGTGTGCTTGCATTTTAGGATCAGGAGCATGCGCAAGAACACTCAACATATGATACGGATTCCCGACCACAACAAATGTGGCAATCAGCACTGCGATTCCAGCCAACATCTCCATCGCAAATTGAATGAGATCCGTCCATATTCCTGAAGCAATGCCTCCAAGAATTGTGTAAACCGATACGATCGCCGCCCCAATGAGAGCGCCTGTCCAAAACGAAATTGCAAACAAGGAAGAAAGAACTACTCCTAGCGCCATAAATTCCACCGATAAATAACCAAGCATACCAGACATAATACCAATAATGCTCAGCACGCGAATTGTTTTTTTTACAGAAGGATAGCGTAGGGCAACTGCATCTGGGATACTCAATACTTCACGAATCTCAGCAAGTGTTCGCATTTTACGCCCGACTAAAAACGCCGCGATCGAAAAGCCAAGAATCGCAATCACCTGTATCCACATTGCCGCAATCCCAAATTGATAGGCAAGTCCAGGGATACCCACGAGTCCAAATCCGCTCATGATCGCCGCACTACCAGAAATAATAGCAACAAGATAAGGGGCTTTTTTCCCTGCAATAAAATAATCCTCCTGTGACTTTGCCCGCTTACTCATATAGACGCCAATGACAAGAATAGCAATTAGGTAAATAATAACAACTACACGAACCATGGTAGGCGCATGTTGTAAATTTCCCACACAGTTCCCCCCTCATCTTTCAATTAAAGTGCATCCTTTACTCTCGTTTTTCTGCATCTCGTATAATCTCTTCCATTTCTGCATTGCCTCGATCAAATCGGCGGCTGTGAAACCAACCGGGAACCCACGTAAACCCCAACCAGCCAATTACGAGAAAAAGAAACCCCGGAATAGGACTCGGACTCACAAAACGCACCTCCCTTCTGCGAAAGCCCTTTCAGTTGAGTTATATGAACCTATGGCCAAAAAGTATGCGAACTCTTGTCTCTCCTTAGAGACGAAATTTTCATACATTTGTGCGCATCCGTTTTACCCATTTTGTTCCCCTAACCATTCGGATAAAACAGTTTGTGTTGCATTGCCGAGCGTGGGAGGGGCAAGTACATTTCCCCCTTGTTGCCTCCACGGAGAAACTGGCCAAGCAAGTTGCCCGAATACGGGATGCTGAGCATACAATTTAGGGCCTTGGCGATCGCGCCATTCTTCTGCCGCTGCTTCTATAGATTTAACAATCCCAACTGGCAGTTTTGCGTGGGCAAAGCGCGTGTGCCAATATTCTGCTCCTTCAGAAATCAATTGAGATTCGATTGCTTGATGTAGCTTATCTCGATCACAAACGCGCTTTTCATTCGTTGTCCAGTCCGATTTTACTGCCCACTCCGGATGACCAAGTACAGTAGCAAGACGCAAAAATTGTGCATCATCCACAGCGCCGAGAAGTAGTAGTTGATCCTTAGTTTGAAACACTTCGTAAGGAGCAATATTCGGGTGCCGTGAACCCGATGCCTGATAGACCGTCTCTCCCTGAAGATACATTAACCAAGGATGCGTCATCATCAAAGCACTGATCTCTTCTAAACTGATTGTTAGGTACTCCCCTTTTCCCGTCTTAGCTCGCATGTAAAGTGCTTGATAAATGCGGGCCACTACAGCCATCCCTGTCATCATATCAATCACAGCGACTCCTTGCCTTGTCGGTTCTGCTTGATTCCCTGAGCCCGTGATCGACATCAACCCACTTTCAGCTTCTAGAACTACTTCTAATCCAGAGTCCAATGCGCGGCTCGAATAATTTGGATAACTTCGTATGGAAACGTAGATGAGTTCAGGATGTTCCTTCAACAATTCATCTGGCCCCAATCCATACCGTTCCATCACTCCCATACGCAAGTTCTCAATGACTACGTCAGCCTTCAAGGATAAACGTCGAGCCACATCGCTCATCTCCGAATTTGTTAAGTCTAAACATATACTTCGTTTTCCGCGATTAAATGCAGCGAAATACACACTCTCCCCGTGAATAAAAGGCGGACCCCATCCTCTTGTTATGTCCCCACGGTCTGGGCGTTCAACTTTTACCACATCCGCCCCTGCATCTGCAAGCAACATCGTTGCAAAAGGGCCCGAGAGAACTTGAGTAAAATCTAAAACGCGAATCCCAAGTAATGGATGATCCATCAATCACGCCTCCTAACAAACTCTACAAAACAACGACAACCTCATAAATAAATATGAGGCAGAGAGTTTTGTTTTGCTTGTAAGTACTTGTAAGACGTGACGCATCGCTTATGCATTTTCCTGAATTTCTATCGACAAAGCGGTTCGATCTTTTCGATTGATGATCCAAACACCAATCATCATAAAAATCGTTCCAATAAATTGTCCAATCGTCAGCGTCTCGCCAAGTACAATCGCCGCTAACAAAAGCGAGGAGACAGGGACAAAGTACATAAAAACGGAAGCTCGTGAGGGTCCAATTTGTTTAACACCAAGATAATAAAACCAATTCGCAAACACACTCGGAAAAACTGCGAGGTAGGCCTGATCCACCCAGAAAGGCAACCCGACTTTAGCCCAATGGATGGTCATTATTTGTGGAAACGCAAGAATACCCAAAGCAAATGACCCAAAAATCATCGCATACGTAGTCACGAGAAAAGGATCAATTCGACCCGTCGTTCGTTTGCTAAGCAGTGTGTTAATTCCCCATAAAACAGCAGCGAGTAAGTAAAGAACATCTCCAAACAGTCGATGAGGATCATGAGGCAGTCGTACGAAGGCAATCGCAGAAAAGAAGATGATTGATCCAAAAAGAGTAACGACTAATCCGACCGCTAAATTCTTCCGGAATCGTTCTTTAAGAAATCCTACTGCCATGAGTACTGTAATCGCTGGACTCAAGGTTGGTATAATCATACTTCCATCTGCCGCAGGTGACTGTGCTAATCCCCAAAAAAAGAAAAGATTATATCCAGTAACTCCAATCAATCCGAGCACAATTGTATCAAGCCAAGCCGTTTTAGGAACCATTTTATAATGGGGATCCCGAAATTTTTGACCTATGATCATGACCATCCCCACAATCGCTCCCAAAAAAAAGCGTAGGAATGCCGCCACAAGAGGTGGGACAGATTCCTCAGCAACTTTAGAAAACACAAAAGCGCTACCCCAAAACAGACTGGTCATCAGGAGTAACGCATACGTCCCGATCATTCGATTGCTCTTTGGCTGATCCGACTTGCGTAACATCGAAGGCACCCCAACTCTCTGAATTACATCTTTCTCCTATTAACGCATAAAGTTCCTTCATAGGGCGAATCCAATTCTGTTTTAACATTCGAGTAACAAGTTCCATATTTTTTCGTTCAAACCCTTCAATAATCGCCGCATGTTCTACTACAGACTCACGAGCTAACGCCTCCGGCTGACGCAAAAACACGTACTTAAGACGTCGAATATGCATCTCAAGTGTAGATATGTAGGAAGCGACATACGGATTATCAGCGACTTCGATAATCACATTATGGAATTGCTCATCTACCTCCATCGCTCGAAATGCTTGCTGTTGATCCACTGCCCGAGCGAACTCTGCATTAATCCCCCGCAACAATTCAATTTGTTCGGAACGAATCAATGGCAAAGCAATCTCCCCTGCCAACACCTGTAAAGCTGCTAATGGAGGGTAGACTTTTAAAATGTCTTCCTGTTCAATCCGCGTCACTCTCGTGTCCCGTCCACGATGCATTTCAACAAAACCTTGCACCTCAAGAAGTTGCAATGCCTCTCTTACAGGGGTACGACTGACTCCTAACGCCTCTGCCAATTCTCCATCATTTAATTTTTCCCCTGGCTCTAGCGTCCCATCAATCACCCATCTTTGTAATTGAGAATAAACTCGCTCCCGCGCGGTCACCTGGGAAGGAGACTGAAATCCTTTGGGGATCGGCATTGTTCACGCACCTCCTGTGCATTTGAATGCAATATATTACACTCGAATGCAAAAATCAATGAAAAAATTCCTACTTTCAAACCATCCACGATTTTGTACTTTGCCCTTGTTGTCTCGCATATGAGTGAGTATCAAAAGTGCAAAATTGGGGGTACATAGGTTGTTCCAAGGAATTGAGATCTTCCTTTACTTTGAAATCGCTTTTATTTTGATTTTATTTCAATCTATTACATTATTTTATACGTTATATCAGACGGGAATTAGCCTCCTTGGAATGTTCAAAAGGCCCCCAAAAAGTTTACTAAGCCCTTTAGAAATGCGATATGCCCTCTTCATATGTGCACATAACGAAGAAAAAGTTGTGGGATATGCTGTAGATAGTCTAAACGCATTAGATTATCCAAAAGAATGGTATGACATTTATGTTATTTGCGACAATTGTTCAGATCACACCGCAGATATTGTTCGGGCACATGGAGCAATAGCCATGGAACGCACTGATCCTACACGCCAGGGAAAAGGGTACGGGATCGCTTGGATGCTCCATCAACTCTGGAAATTAGAATTACTCAATGATAAAAGATATGACGCGATTGCCATTTTCGATGCGGATAACCTAGTAGAAACGAATCTTTTGAATGAAGTGTCAAGTAAATTAAATGAAGGACATGAGGTCATTCAAGTTTATTTGGATAGCAAAAATCCAAATGATAACTGGATTACGAAAGCTTATGCCGCCTCATATTGGACAACAAACCGCGTTTACCAACTAGCGCGTGAAAATATCGGATTAAGCGCTCAACTTGGAGGAACAGGAACCGTGATGAGCAGCCGCATATTAAAAAAATACGGATGGGAATCAACTTCACTTACTGAAGATTTGGAATTCACAACCCGCTATGTGCTTGAAGAAAACAAACGAGTCGCTTGGGTTCATACGGCCAAAATTTATGACGAAAAACCTTTAGAAATGAAGGTTTCCTATAGACAAAGACTCCGTTGGATGAAGGGACACTTTGATTGCGCAACGCGTTATTCTACACTCTTACTAAAAAAGCTACTTCGCAACCCAAACCTTCTTACATTTGATGTCTTAGTGTATTTATGGCAACCAAGCAAGATCTTATTAACTCTCGGGAGTTTAGGATTCTCTCTCCTGTCCCAATTCAATCCTTTACCCCTCTTGATTCAAAATTGGGTCTTAAATCCCTGGATATGGGACGCAACCCTTTCCCTTTACTATGCCGTCTATCTCGTCGCCTTCGTTTTGGAGAAAAAATCTTCAAAGATCTTATGGTTCTTTCATAGCTATCTGTTTTCGCTGACTTGGATACCCATCATTCCCATTGCCTTCATTCAACGAAAAGAAAAGACATGGACACATACAAAACACACACGAGCTTTGAAAAAGGAAGAGATCACACTCTAGTTCAAAGGAGGTGATGTGAGTTTAAAACTTTGCACATCGTAAAACCATTTTAAAAAAAGGAGAGGAAAGCGTGCAAAAAGGAATTGTCGCCTTGGCAACTATTGGATTCTTCATCTTAGGTGGGTTAGGTACTGCATTTGCCGCACATATCAATCCATTCGACCCATCCACTTATGATCAAATTACTTCAACAGAACCTTATTACGCGCAGAATTTAATGATAAGAGAAGCGTGGGATAATCCTTCAATTAGAAGTCAATACGAACGAGACATTACGAATCCAAATTTCAACTGGAAAGGAACTCCTTT
Organism: Sulfoacidibacillus thermotolerans; assembly: GCF_003144315.1. Classification (GTDB taxonomy): domain Bacteria; phylum Bacillota; class Bacilli; order Alicyclobacillales; family SLC66; genus Sulfoacidibacillus; species Sulfoacidibacillus thermotolerans. Next base: position 93,689 of record NZ_MPDK01000008.1, read on the forward strand.
TCCGTTTGGAATTGATCTTACTCCAAATGTAACTTCCGCAATTCACTATCATCACATCAAGATCGGGTCCCAGATCCCGAACCCATACTTAGAAGGTCCCATCGGTTATCCAACTTGTACACAAGCACCATTTAACGCTCCTTATCCATCTACAGCTCCGATCCATTGTAAAAAATGTACAACATTAGATAGCGACAACCCAGGGAAAGGGAACCAAGGAGAACCCGGACAAACGGATCACGGAAACGGCAACCATGGTGATGCTGGAAATGGGGTAGGCAATCAAGACCCCTCCACATTCGCATAACCATGATAGCCAATTCACAGATGGAAGAGAGTGACCTCTTTCATCTGTGAATTGGTATTTCCCTGATATTTCAATTTATGAAGATTCGTTTTCTTACCATGTTGTCTGTGATTTGGTTTTCATCTTTTTTAGTCTGCGATAGAGTGTATTTCTCCCAATGCCTAACAATCGAGAAGCTTCTGTGATATTTCCCCCTGTCTTGTTCAAGGTATCAAGTATCACTTCGTTTTCAATATTCTTCAAATTCAGCGACTGCTCTTGTTCTGATGTAACGCTTTGAGGTAAAAACATATGATGTCGCAATTGTTCAATCTCTATTACTCCACGATTTGCAAGAAAGGCACCTTGACGGAGCACTGCAATTAATTCTCTAATATTACCGGGCCAATCATGAGATAAAATAAATTGTTTCGTTTCGGTACTGAGTACAGGTAGATCTATCTTCAGTTCAGCAGCTATTTGGCAAAGAAGCTTTTCAGCAAGCTCAAGTCGATCTGTCCGTGATCGAAGAGGGGGAAGATGAATTTGAGCACCAAGCAGACGAAAATACAAATCAAGTCGAAAATGGTTCTTTTGTACTTCCTCCCATAAATTGCGATTGGAGGCCGCGATGATTCTAACATCAATTGCGATCTGTCGATGACCGCCAATCCGCGTGATCATTCGTTCCTGAAGCACGCGCAACATCGCTTTTTGCATATCCTCAGGCATGTCCGCAATCTCGTCTAGAAACAATGTCCCACCGTTAGCAGCCTCAAATTTGCCAATCTGACCTTGCGCTGAGGCACCCGTAAACGCTTTCCCTTCATAACCAAATAATTCGCTATGAAGTAAACTCGGAGAGACAGCACCGCAATTCATAGTGATCAGAGGACCTTTGGATCGCACACTTTGCTCGTGAATAAATTTAGCAATAAGTTCCTTTCCCGTTCCGCTTTCACCATAAATCAATACGTTAATCTCACTAGAAGCTGCTCGTTTTGCCAATTGCAAAGCTTGTTCCATCGTCTGATCACGACAAAAGAGGGGTGTTTCTCGTTTTGTTTCGTGCGATTGAGCAAATGAAACTACACGTGAACGACGATCAATTAGAATAGAGAATTTGTAATCATCTAGATTATTTGAAAAAGACTGTGATCGATCGTGAAACAATTTTCTCAAAAAGTCATTTTTCCCTGTTGTTCGTACTGTACTCTCAGTCAAAGGCAACGTTCTACCTTCTCGATTTCCTCCTACAAAGCGCCCATCTTGATCAAACGCGAGTAAATAACGTGTTTGATTTTGATAAGTAACCTCAATAACTAATTGGCTTTTTTCCGAACGAAACAATAATAAATCTTCGATTTGTCTTGCCATCGTGTCGACCAAATAGGGTAAAGAAGGATGAAAGTCCCCGTGATAACCACTTACATCTAAAATAGCAACAAGTTGTCCCTGTGGATCAAAAACAGGAGAGGCAACGCAATAAAGAGTGCGGTTTGGCTCACAATAGTGTTCATTCCCCAATACATAGACTGTGTTTTGCTCTTGAAGTGCCGTTCCAATCGCATTTGTTCCTCTCGCATGTTCTCCCCAGCCAGCACCCTCCATCAATTTAATTTTAACTGCGTGCTCAATAAAGTGAGGGTCTCCTTTGCTATGAAGAATATATCCTTGTGCATTTGAAACGATGAGCATACTTTGTTGACTATGTGCATACGGATACAACCGTTCTAGATTTGGCAAGATCTCTTGAAGTAAATGCGAATCTTTTTCTTTCAAGAATTTCAAATCGGATGGTTCAAGGAATTCCGTTACACTCTGCGTTGAAGGGATTCCATATTGCTTTGAGCGAATCCAAGATGCTTTGATCACGTTCTGATGATTGGGTAACGTCATCCGGGCATCACCTTCATCCTGTAATATCAAATAATTATGGCATATTCATCAGAAAAAAGTAATAACCCTAGAGAGCATCTGTTGATTAAAAATTTCGCGATCCATTCTGGAACAACCACTGCGCCAGAATGAAACACTAAGTATAACGAGTTTCTACTGATTCAAGAAGGAAGCAGAAAAAGAGTCCTGGCATGAATATTGCTTTACTAATCATCGAAACAACAAGAAGACATCCGCTGGATGAAAAGAAGGAGGTTATCGTATGATTTATGCACAGCCAAATCAACCCGGGAGTAAAGTTGCATTTAAAAGTCGTTTTCTAAATTACATTGGTGGAGAATGGGTGGCACCAACGAAAGGCATGTACTTTACGAACTTTACTCCCGTAACCGGACAACCGTTCTGTGAAGCAGCGAGATCGACAGCAGATGACATTGAACGAGCACTTGATGCAGCCCATAAAGCAAAAATAAGCTTTGGGCAAACATCCGCGGCCGACCGAGCACAAGTTTTAAATAAAATTGCCGACCGCATGGAAGCGAATTTAGAAATGTTAGCAGTAGCAGAGACTTGGGACAATGGAAAACCTATACGCGAAACACTGGCCGCAGATATTCCGTTAGCCATTGATCATTTCCGGTATTTTGCATCTGCGATTCGAGCACAGGAAGGTAGATTGAGTGAGCTAGATCATGATACAGTAGCTTATCATTTTCATGAACCACTTGGAGTAGTTGGTCAAATTATTCCATGGAATTTCCCTCTGTTAATGGCCGCATGGAAGCTTGCCCCGGCACTGGCGGCAGGAAATTGCGTAGTACTAAAACCGGCTGAACAAACACCGGCAAGCATTATGGTATTGATGGAACTGATAGGAGATCTACTCCCCCCTGGGGTTGTAAATGTTGTAAATGGATTTGGCGTTGAGGCAGGGAAACCGCTTGCAAGCAACCCTCGCATTCAAAAAGTCGCCTTTACTGGCGAAACGACCACAGGTCGTCTAATTATGCAATACGCTTCAAATAATCTGATCCCCGTCACCCTCGAACTGGGGGGGAAATCGCCCAATATATTCTTTAAGGATGTTCTTGACGAAGAGGATGACTTTAAGGAAAAAGCAATCGAAGGGTTTAACATGTTTGCTCTCAATCAAGGAGAGGTCTGTACCTGTCCATCACGTGCCTTGATAGAAAAAAGTATCTATCATGATTTTATTGAGCTTGCCATTGAACGCACAAAGAAAATCAAGCAAGGAAACCCACTGGATACAGAAACGATGATGGGAGCACAAGCATCGCTCGATCAAGTAGAAAAGATCATGTCATATGTTGAACTAGGCAAACAAGAGGGAGCAAGTGTTTTGGTCGGCGGAGAGAAAGTATGTCCATCGGATGATCTTGCAGAAGGATATTATATTGCCCCCACTGTCTTTGTAGGGCACAATCGGATGCGAATTTTCCAGGAGGAAATTTTTGGACCTGTGCTATCAGTCACAACTTTCGAGAATTTTGATGATGCCGTTCATATTGCCAATGATACACTTTATGGTCTTGGCGCAGGAGTGTGGACGCGCGATTTTCACCTAGCCTATCGAATGGGACGTGCGATTCAAGCGGGGCGTGTATGGGTAAATAACTATCACGCGTATCCTGCTCACGCCGCATTTGGAGGATATAAACAATCTGGAATCGGTAGAGAAAACCACCTAATGATGTTGGAGCATTATCAGCAAACAAAGAATTTATTAGTCAATTACTCGAAAAAACCACTTGGATTCTTCTAAATCGGATTGATAACCAATACTACACGGAGGAAAAAATGGACACGCGAAAGGTGACCGTAACTGATGCGGCGGCGGCATTGATTGAAAAACTGATTACCCTTCACGGTTCACTCATGTTTCATCAATCAGGTGGGTGTTGTGACGGAAGTGCTCCTATGTGCTATCCACAGGGAGAATTTCAGGTGGGAGAACAGGATGTCCTACTAGGAGAGATCGCAAACTGTCCATTTTACATCGGCAGAGCGCAATATAAATACTGGAAGAAAACACAGATTATTGTGGATGCGATTCCAGGAAGAGGAGCTGGTTTTTCTTTAGAGAGTCCTGAGGGAATGCGGTTTATTTCGCGATCAAGAAGCTTTACACCTGATGAATGGGAAGAATTAATCCGAATGGATTCCACACTAGCTGACTCGGATGAAGAAAGCATTTTCTATGGTAGAACTCCCTAGAGACTCGCTCCCTGTGAAAGCTTTCGAGCTCGTAAGTAATATTGAACTGTACGACAGCGTTCGATGAATGGCGGACCGAAAGACTTTAAACTAAGACGCACGGTAAGCGCTTCTAATTCACGGAGAAGAGCCTCGAGTTCAGGCGTGCTATCCTGCACCATCCCTATGAATTCGATGGCTACTCCCACTTGTTCAAATAGACGCGCAATTTCCTCAAGTGTATAAAAACGAAGATGTGTACGATCTAAAATCCCTGCGTTTTGATAAGTCCATGTCCCTTGCAACAACCCATGTAAAATTTCGAGATGCCCTACATTCGGAATGGAAACAATGAGATAGCCATTCTCTTTTAGGTAGGGAAGTAAGTTTTTCAGCATGTGCTGCGGTTGCGCTACATGCTCGATTACATCAGCAAAAACCATTGCATCGAACCATTGGTTAGGAAACGGAAGTTGAATCTTTCCTGCGTCGCCAATCCACACTTGATCTAGAACAGATTGCGCGTCTATGGCCGCATTTTTGTCTAGTTCTATCCCGGCGACGTAGGAAATTCCCTTGTTTTTCAGAGTGAGTCCCAGTCCCCCACAGGCACAACCTACATCTAATACGCGATCGACTTTAGGAACAAGTGCAGCTAAATCTTCACGAAGCCACAAACTGTAAAATGGATCGACACCCCATTTTTCGATAAATTTTTGTTGATTGGTTACGAGTACGTTTCTGTACTCGGGATCTATGCGATTAGTGACGCTCCCAAAATGATGGACATACGTATCCGCGGCAACAATCAGTTTGTACCCTGCGCGGCGGATTCGCAAAGAATAATCATCGTCTTCGTAAGTTCCTTTCCCAAATCGTTCATCAAATGAGCCAATTTCATTATAAATATCACGACGAATAAGGAGACAAAATCCAACAAGACGCAAGGTTGTGATCCATTGCTCGGGATTTGAATGATTGTGATCCTGTGTAAAGTTATGATACTCTTCAATCGTCTGGTAGGGTTGCGGCCTGAATTGGATTCCAGAAACTGCATTAGAAACGGGGCCTACAGCTCCATGCCGACAGTCGGCATACAGACAATGTAACAAATTATCCAACCATCTATAACTTACGATCACGTCATTATTTAAAATCAATAATTGATCGCCATGCGCAACTGCCATCCCCTGATTACATGCGGCCGGAAATCCCCTGTTCCCCTCATTTTCAACTAAAAGAACATCATTCATCGCTCTTAATGAAGCTACCGTTTCATCGTTCGAGCCATTGTCAACCACAATTATCTCATAGGGTGTATTGGTGAATTTTCGTATACTTTCTAAACACTGTTTCGTATACTCCCAGTGATTCAAGGTAGGGATGATGATACTCGTAAGCATTTGCTCGAATTGTCGTTGCACGTTTTCTCTCCTCCCTCTCTACATGAGAACGTGTAGTGGATCGATTTGCCGATAGAGAACACGTTCAGATTCTACTTCGATCAATGTCGTACGAATTTCATAAGTTCCTATTTTGGTGGGATAAAAATCTTTGACTTCCCAATAATTACGGATCAGATCCCAAAACCGCTCTCCTAATAAAAAAGGTGACATACGCAAAGTCGCCTCTATTTCACCGTCAGGATCGACAATTTGAATTTGCTCGAGGCAACAAATTGAAGATTCAAGTGAGCAACACCACTCGTGAACGATATAAAAAGGTGTTGAATCTCCTAAAACAATGCCATAAACCCAGTCGACAAGAGACGTTTTTCCCCCTTCATGGACAAGAGATTTGCATAAGATGCTTGTTTGTAACCGAATAAATAACACATCCGACAATTGCGATATGCTGCCCATCGCAGATTCACTCCGCTTCGTGCCCAATATATCCCAATTGCATTCGATAGACTAACTTTTGATAGGCGAGTACAAACGCATAGTAGTCTTCTGGTGAAAGCGAATTATGACTCGTAAACACTTGTAACAACTCAGCTAAGGAAGAATAGGTTTGCCAACTTGCTACTGATTTAAGTAGTGCAAACTCTGTATAGAATTCACCTTTTACATGCAAAACCCGTTCACTTACATCCATGCACTGTTGTAACATCCCCAATTGTAGATATGCATAAGCTAAGGTATACGCAGCCAATGTCCAAAATGGTGCACCCTTCGCTTGATCAACCACTCGTTTTAATGGTTGCAATGCTTTCTCCCACTGTTTACAACTAGACCATTCCACTCCTAAACAATAATTAATCCACGGTGATTCTCCATTTTCCTTGATTTCTAACTCCAGTAAACGAAGGTTACGTTGATGTTTTTGCCGATTCTCTACGACAGCATCTAAATATCCTAAATGTTCGATTCGCATGGGCAAGCAATCAATTTTTACGTCTCTTCCATAGCGTCGATATAAACTTTCTGAAAGATCCTCATGTACTCGATGCTGAAAACGAACTTCCGGATCATTGCGAAAGAGAATAATTCGTTCATCTAAAAATGTGGTTTCATTTCGAGGAGTGGACCCGATATAACTTGCAACGGGAACTTTAAAAGCCTTTGCCTCTGTTGTCGATAAAAAACTGTTAAATTCAGTTTGGGACATCAGCATATGGATGCGCTCATCAGCATCAATCGTTAGAATCCACTCCCCTGAAGCTTTCTCTAATGCGTAATTTCGAGCGGCCGAAAAATCGTCTTGCCACGGAACTTCGAACACCTTACATCCATAGTCCCTTGCAATCGCTAGCGTTTCATCCATAGAACCCGTGTCGATAAGAACCACGTCATTCGTAAGTTGCAAGATACTTTTTAGACAATCTGGCAAAAATGCGGCTTCATCGCGCGTAATAATACATACTGTCACACTCATCGCCTGATCTCCCTTAACGTAGTACACGACATCAAATGATATTTCCCATACAATGCATAGTACCATTCCTCTCGCATCGCTAAACGATGCCATTGAATCGGCAGTTGCAAAAGCAATTGGCCCAAACGCTGCACCTGCCCTTCACAAGATGTAAGTGTAGCTAAACATGTAAAAAAAGATGTTGTATGGGTTAAATTGTCTAGATCAATGTAAATTTTCTTTGTCATGAGAGACTGATTAATTGAATAAATCAATCCCCATAGAGAGTTTTTGTCCCCATTTTGTACTCTGAGAAATTGAATTCGTTCATTAACAAGTGAGTACCTTGCTTCACACCAATCACATAGACATAAATACGTTACCGCCGGGAGATAATCTGGATCATCATGTACACTTTGCTCGAAATAGATGCGCGCGTTTGTCCAGTTCCGATTTGTAAATTCAATCACACCTAGTAAAAATGCCGGTAGATAGGTCCCACACCCCGCCTGTGTTGGAAAAACAGGGGAAGGTTCACCTAAATGCAAACATCGATCAAATGCCTCCTTAGCTAACTCCCACTCCTGTTGTTCTAGATACATATTCCCTAATAAAAAGTAGAGGTCCGTATATTCCGGGAATTCCTTGATTGCTTTTAATACAACAAGTATCGCTCGCCCAATCTGACCCGTTTGCCATAACGCAAACGCATATTTCAATGGAAGATCGGGCAGCCAATCTTGTTCTTCACTCTCAGTCTTCGATCGCATCGCTTGCTCATAGTGTTCTATCGCTGCATTTGGCTGACCAGATCTCAACCATTCATTCCCAGAATAATAATGCAAAAACCGATCAAACGGTTTCGTTTGTAATTCTGCGTGCAAAATTGCGAGATTCCTCTCCACTTTATGATGTGCTTGCACAACAGAATCAAGGTAGCCATAATGCGTAATCATGACAGGAACTAATTGGTACGTGATATTTGGCAATTTGGGAATGCGTTCATGGATAGCGCCCGAATAGCGAAAAGATGGCTGATTTCTAAATAACCGCAATTGCGCATAGTTTAAAAAACTTGGGTTCTTGGGATCACCCACTAGATTTTTGGTAATGAAAAAGAAAGCGTCATATGATTTCTGATTAAGCAGATCACGGATAAAATCGTGAGTTGAAATCGAGAGTTCATCATCCGCATCGAGAACTAAAATCCATTCTCCATGAGCGTAAGAAAGTGCTGCATTACGTGCCTCGGAAAAATTGTCATTCCAAGAAAAAGAATAAATCTTTGCTCCAAATGACTTGCAAATTTCCAACGTTCGATCAGTCGACCCCGTATCAACAATAATGATCTCGTCAACGAGATCTACTGCACTCTGCAGACACTGGGCAATAAATTGCTCCTCATTTTGAACAATCATACATAAACTAATACGATTCATCTAAAACCCTTCTCATATTCTTCTTTTAGTTTAGATAAAAGTGAAGATTCGGGAAATTTTTCTATCCCCAAATGAATCATTTTCCTTCCTCGCTCAAATAAATAGCGTTGCACTCGTGCTTGCAATTCCCCTTCTGGATCATATTGTTCGAGAAGTTCACGCAACGATTCTCGTTCATCAAGACAAACATACGTCAAAATCAGATGCTCTACTACGTCACTTGTTCTTTCTGCCCGTTCAAGATATTCTTTTGCTTGTTCAAACTGGTCCGATAAAGCCAGTGAGATACCTAGAAGTGCAAATTGGTTGCCCCCTGACAAAGCAGCTATCGATCTTAGATAGTCTAAAGTGGCATTACTTGTGTCTTCACGCAATAAGAAATTAGAAAAACGCAAAAAAGCTTGTGTAAACGAAGGATTCTGTTCAAAAGCTTGACGATAGGCAACAGCCGCTTCGGCAATTTTCCCTATGGCACCAAAAGAATACCCCATTGCAAAATAGGCACGATAGGAGGATATGCCTTTCTCAATCGTGTATGGTGGAATTGGCGGATCACCCATTTCAATACATGTCGCATAATGCTGCAAAGCAAGTATCCATTCTCCTCGTTGTGAGTAATACACCCCCTTCAGATATACTAAGTCTGTATAATCAGGAAATAATTTTACCGCTTCTTCAAGAACCTGATCTGCCTCCTCCCACTTTCCTGCTTGCATTAACGTAGAAATGTATACTTTATAAAACCGCGAAACCCAGAGCGCACTAGGATTTACCTTCTCATGTACGGCATGAAAAACAGAAAGTGCTTGATCCAGTTGCCTGTCTCGCACGTATTCCACCCCAAGATTAAACATTCGAAATCCATCTTCAGGATGCAATTTAATTTCACGAAGAGCAATGTCTAAATTGCGTTTCTTTTTATGTTTCTTTAACACTACGTTCTTTAAATATCCACGATGAAGCAACTCAATGTCTGAATCAAAAATGACGCCTGGTGGATTTGCGTGTAAAATCGATTCAGCAATTTGTTCGTGGAGAGCTCCTTGATACCGATATTGTGGATTGTTTCGAAACAGACGCACATTGAGAGACTCTTCAACCTCAATCATACCTTCCCCGTCAGTCTGATTTAAAATGTGTACAAAAAACGCATCAGCATTCGGGAATTCCTCTAGACTCCGACGAATCGAGGCACATCCTTTTAAAGTTAAAACTTCATCCGCATCAAGTACCAAGATGTAATCTTTTGTAGCAAAATGCAAACTCAAATTTCTCATTTTCGAAAAATCAGGTGTCCAAGCAACCGAATAATAGCGCGCACCGAATTGTCGCGCGATGTCTAACGTACAATCAGTTGAACCCGTATCAACCAACACAATCTCATCCACAATCCCTTCGACACTGCGCAAACACTCAGCCAAAAAATCCTCCTCGTCACGCACAATCATACAAAGAGATATGGAGCACATTCTCAATCACCTCGCTTTGCGATTGCTTCATCATATTCACAAAATACATATATTTATGGATCTATACCTAATTTATCAAAATAACACAGCAAAATAGGTTCTCCCCCACAAACCGTCTTGCTGTATCGAATAGATTATCTTACGTCTACTTCAGAAAGGGGGACATAGATGGCGAACTTTAAAGTGTTTTCAGAGGTTCCCTCGCAACTTTTAACTCAAGTCTCACAGTCCAATGCAGCTTCTTTATTAACAACCGCCCAAAATTTAACTGCGGCGAGTCTGCTCTCACAAGTCTCTAACCTAACTGCGGCAAGCCTGCTCTCACAAGTCTCTAACCTAACTGCGGCAAGCCTGCTCTCGCAAGTCTCTAACCTAACCGCGGCAAGCCTGCTCTCGCAAGTCTCTAACCTAACTGCAGCAAGCCTGCTCTCGCAAGTCTCTAACCTAACCGCGGCAAGCCTGCTCTCGCAAGTCTCTAACCTAACCGCGGCGAGTCTGCTCTCGCAAGTCTCTAACCTAACCGCAGATAGCTTGCTCACAGAATTAGGAGATCGCGCAGTGGTCGATGCGTCAGAAGCCGTGACGAGCGCCGTAACAACTTTCACAGGAGGGAATATCCTGACAGCAATTTCCCTGAGTGAAGTAACCTTTACCGTCTATAATGCAAGCTCAACTGCGGGAGCCGAAGCCGCTTTGTATCTAAGTGCTGACGGGACAAACTTTTCTCAAGACCCCACTACCGCCACTCAAACAATTGCAGCTAGCGCTCAGTATTTCTTTGCACCTGGCCACTTTGTAAAGTACATGCGCATTATGTACGCTGCGCAAACGGCAGGAATTACAGCCTCACTTACGATTTATACACAAGCGCATGTGTAATCTAATCTGTCTCATGGAGGAGAAGGCAATGCTTCGATCGAAACATGTGGTACAGGGGATGCATTGCCCCTCTGTACATAGACATCGCCCAAAACATCAACCAGGAACTCACATGATGAAAAAATTACAAAGACATCCCGTTCATACGTCATGTTCGTGCTTTTCATACAACAAACAACCCCAGCAAATCAAAGTGAGATTAAACGTATATCCATTGATTATAAAAAAACGATCTAAACACCCAATTGCGATCTCTACGATCCATTCTCCCGTGAGAATCAAAGCAATTGAAGAACCCATTTCTATTCGTCCCTTACAACAAAATATAGATCGTATCACCATTTATGGGTCTAACAGCACTACCCCTATACAAACAAATGAAATAGGTCGTATTGTATTGTCAGGAGAAGTTACGGCATCGCCTATCGTATATACGGAAAAAACATTCATAGGACTTTACTCACAAAATCAAATTCAATCTTTACCCGCACAAGATATTTCAGTACAAACCAATCTTTCCTATGCCATTGTGAATCGATCAGAAAATCCAGTGACCATTTTTTTAGAAATTAGCCCTAACGATAAAGACTATGCCCCTGATTCGGAAGTCACCGTATCTGGCTTTACAACGCAAGCTCTTACCCCTATGCGATTTTTACGGTACGCAAAAATATCTTTTCAGTCCGCAAAAACTGATCAATCGGCTATATTTGACATTTATTATCAAGCTCAGTCTGGCTAATAAACAAAATGCGAAAACGCAATTTGACTTGTCAGTGTGACAATAAAGTTATAATAACGGAAAATAAAAATAACTACCGTCAGAAGGCGACTCGCTTCCAACGGTAGTACAACTTTACTCAACTGCTTCAGGCAGCTCTTTTTTGATCGTTTCCTCAGCATGTTGTAAAGTCTCTTCACTCTGAGGCACTGCATCAATTCCTTTTATTGATAATTTTTGAATGAGAAAGATAGGAAAAGTTAGCTCGTGTATCCCGATTCCACTCTCTTCATCCCGATGATCAATCCCGATATGATGCGGCTCACACAATACGAGTAAGTTTCTGATATCGTCAGGAGATTTCAGGGGAATGTTTCTTAATAAATGACCATATCCATAAGGATCCCATTCTTCGCAAAATGCTTTTACCTTATTCCAGTCAGCAAGATGCGCTAGACTCCACTCAATTCCATAATGGTGAACCTGTAGACGCTCTGTTGTCCCGCAAACCCAACATCTATAGTGGCCGTCTTCCTGTAAACGTTCTTTCGATTTGCGAAACTCTTCAGTCTCCGTTCGTTTTGCATGTTCTGGTATAATTACGAGTTCGCGCAAAGAGCGAAGCATCGTATGTTCTGGAACAGTCGACAAGGGTCCCACCCCATCTCTCCTTAAAATGTTACTCTTAATATATGAGAGAAAAGGCAGGACGGATTGGACCATAGACTCTTCATTAAACGCCTGATATCATACCCACTCATAGGATTTTTTGAAGTCACAAGCAATTTACTCTTGAAACTGGTAGCCAAGCTTTCCCTTGGCAAATCCTCTTGCAATATAGAGCCAAGATCCCCCACCACCTGCTCCATCATTTGAACAAATAATCAATTGATCCGTTCCTGGGATAAAAGCAGGATGAGTTGATCGAAGCATATGCCCCTGTTCGCGACCAGGCAATAAAATTTGTCCGATGGGAACGCCGCTCTTATTGAAGACAAGTACTCTCCCTTGTTCATACATTGCAACATAGAGATTATCATCACTGTCTATGCAACAAGAATCTGGTCCTAAATATCCCGTAAAATAATAAGGAATAGACGCTCCAAATGGGGGAATCGTAATTCCATCTTCCATTAATTCAACACGATGTAAGCGATTGGCGTTTGTTTCAGTAATCCAAAGTACTCTTTCATCCGTACTTAGAGCAATCCCGTTTGGGACCGCTAGATTGTTCAAAATAGGAGAGATTTCCTGAAAATCAGGTGATACATAATATACACCCCCAGTTGGATTCGTTGAATATCCCTTAAAATCTGTAAAGTAAAATCCACCCTTATGGTCAAATACCATGTCATCAATACAATAACCAAGCGAATCCGGGAGAATCACTTCTCGATTTGAGCCATCTGGTTGTATTGCAAATAGTCCACCCGTACTTTTAAAATCACCTAATGAACAGATGAACAATCTTCCATCTTTATGAATCTTAATCGCCGCTGGAGCAAGTGAGTTTGGCCCTACAATCGTTGTGATCACTTTTTCGGGGAGCATGACTTTAAAGATCTGCCCTCCAAAAACCTCCAACAAATAGAGATTACTTGCACGATCAAAACATAGTCCTTCTAATTGCAAACTTGCTTCAGAGATTTGGAGCCAAGGTTCCGCAGTAATTGTCTGAAGATTTTTTTCGCTCGCTAAAAGAGGTACTGGATTTCTGATATCCTCCGTATACACGAGCGCCGGAATGTCCGTTGCATCCATACTTATCTCTCCTTTGATTTATCCGCTCTCATATTACAATATCTTCTAATTGAGTGCCTGGATGTACGCGCTTGGTTCCCAAAGCCAGAATGCCAGGAATTACTGAGCAAACAACCGTCCAAACGAACACGGATTTTCCCAATCCCAGGTTATTAAATAACACAGGTCCCGTATACCCGGCTGCGATAAATCCAACCCACGTTGCAACAGATAAAAGTGTCCCGCCAGTGCCACGAGCTCTTGTTGGAAACGATTCAAGAGCAAATGCTACAGCAGCTCCCATTTGTCCAATTGCAAAAAAGTAATATAGTGAATAGAATGCCGTAATTGCTAACCAAGTATTTGATTGGGCGAGAAAAACCCCGCAAATAGCCCCTACAATCAGATACGTTGCACTGACCTCACGTCGACCCAATTTTTCCCCTAAATAAGCTGCACTAAGATATCCAAGAATTGCAATTCCTGTCGCCCATGCAGAAGTGGCATAGAGTGAAGAGATCGCAAGGTGATGTTGCATAAAGATCGAAGGTAACCAATCAATGATTGAGGCTGCCCCATAGTTATAGATGAGTTGCCAGAGAAAAATCAGGATCGACGTTCGAACTAAATCTTTTCCAAAAAGTTGTGCATAGGTTAATTTATCCACTTTCTTTGTATCGACTTTAAACGTCGCTTTTTCCCTATTTTGATCTGAACCCTCTCGTATGCGTTTCAAATCTTGAAATCGTTCTGTTTCTTTGACATTCCTTCTTACCCAAAGTACAAAGAGCGCGGGAACAACTCCGATGACAAATAGCCATCGCCACCCTAATGTTGGAACGACGAGAAGAGATATTAAAGAAGCGATAAACCATCCGACAGGCCATCCAATTTGTGCAAATCCGATCCACCATCCTCGATTGTGACTCGCTGCCTCTTCTGCAACCATTACCTGACCTGCCATCCACTCGGCACTCCCCCCAATCTGGGTGATTCCCCTAAAAAGAAAGAGAGAGGCAAAATTAAAGCTCAATCCGCTTAATAGACTCCCAAGTGCTGTTGCAAGTAGGGAGAATTGGAAAACAGGTTTCCTCCCCAATCGATCCAAAATGGGACCGAAAATAAATGTGGCAAATGCTCCAATAATAAAAATCCCAGTGTAAATATAGGAAATTTGTTGAGTCGACAAATGAAGATCTTTTTGTATTAAAGGATAGCTAAATGTGAAGAAACTTCCATCCATATTTACTAACGTCCAACCCGCTAATGAAGTAAATGTGATTAAAGCCGCATTACGAGTTAGCCCCCCACGCTGTTTTTCCATTGGCTTCCCTGAATCATTTTGAATGGATCGGCTCATGTGATTCACCTCTTATTATTTGAATTTTCGATCTAAATAACCGCTGCTTCGTTTTCGATCAGTTTGGGTGCACACGCAACACCAGGAAGCACAAAGTAAACTGAATTTTTAATATTTAAAAAGGGGCGCAAGCACTAACGTTTGCGGTAACCGCTTACATTCGCTGTAAAATCATGAACACTTCATTTTACAAAACTCGAGTAGATGTTCTCTTAACTAATTCAAGAATGTGATCATACGTTATATTTTTTTCAGCAATTGCTTGTTTCACAATTTCATCAACCTGTGTTATTTCTGCCCCCGCCATAATCGCGAGATTTCGTGCATGCAGTGCCATATGACCCTGTTGAATTCCTTCGCTCGCTAATGCCCGTAGAGCCCCTAGATTTTGCGCTAACCCTACTGAAGCAATAATTCCAGCGAGATCCTCCGCAGTATGAACCCCCATAATTTTAAGTGCCAGTTGAGCAAACGGGTGAGATTTTGTAGCACCTCCCACAATTCCAACTGCCATTGGGATTTCCAAGGTACCCACTAAATTTCCTTCTCCATCTTTTTCCCACCTCGTGAGTGACATATAGCGCCCTGATCGACACGCATATGCATGTGCACCCGCTTCCACAGCACGCGTATCATTTCCAGTCGCTAACACAACGGCAGAAATCCCATTCATAATTCCCTTATTGTGAGTTGCTGCACGATACGGGTCAAATTCTGCAAACTGTTGAGCAAGAAGAATATTTTCTACAACCTCATGCCCTCCAATCGCTTCAGGCGTCACAACCGTTCGAGCACGAACTAATCGCCGATCCGCTAGATTTGAAATAA
The DNA here is from genome assembly GCF_003144315.1 of Sulfoacidibacillus thermotolerans. Taxonomy (GTDB): domain Bacteria; phylum Bacillota; class Bacilli; order Alicyclobacillales; family SLC66; genus Sulfoacidibacillus; species Sulfoacidibacillus thermotolerans. Next base: position 109,380 of record NZ_MPDK01000008.1, read on the forward strand.
TTCTCAAAAGCACACGCCCTGCTGTAATTTGTTCAATAAACGGCGCTACAGCTTCCGCCATCGTATTTACTGTATTAGCGCCCATTGCATCTCTCGTGTCAACCAAGAGATGCAGGATCACCATTGGCTGCTTCTGTGTATGAAGAACAAAAACCTCAATGTCTCTTGCTCCCCCTCCAAATGAAACCAACGTAGGATCCTTGGAATTACAAAGTTCAAGAATAGAAGACCTGTGTTCGTAAATGCGTGCCATTGCTGCATAGGGATCTGCAACATCGACCACTTGTACTTGAGCCCGCATCATCGAGCCACTATAAGAAGTTGTAAAACCCCCTGATTCATAGGCAGCTCTAGCCATATTACTCGCTGCTGCAACAACTGAAGGTTCTTCAATGACCATTGGAACTAAGATCTCTTTCCCATTAATCTTGAAATTCACTGCAATTCCCAAGGGAAGAGGCATCATTCCCACTACGTTCTCAATCATGAAATCACCGCGATCAACTGAAAACGGAGTTACACCGAAAAGTAAATCTTTCTCTTCCTTTGTCAAATTCACTTCTTGCGCCACGAGATTTACTCTTTCTTCAACAGATAAACGATAAAACCCCGGAAATCGACTTTTGCTCATCTCGATCGCTCCTCTCAGCCAACAAATTATCTATCTCTGATTTCTCTGTATGAAAATGGTCAACACTTTTGCTTCTTGTTGATTCACAGGAAGAAAAATATGAGGTTTCCTTCCTTCAAAGTAAGCGCTATCACCTGATGACATGAGATTTAATGTGCCATCATATAATAAGGAAATTTGCCCTTCTAGCACGAAAATAAATTCATCCTCATCGTGAGTGAAAAGTTCGAAGTTTTCTAAAATAGCTGGTACCGTGATTACAGTTGGTTCTATCGTGCTAAAGCGCGAACGATTTGATAATGTTTCATAGGTATACCCTATTTCCTGGCTTCCACTTCGAATTCCACGTTTATCTGCGGGTACAATCACCAACGCATTTTCCTCTTCTTCCTCTTGAAGAAACCACGCCAAAGAAAGATCTAGATTTTTTGCAATTCGAGATAGTGTAGCAAGTGCAGCAGGAGAATGACCATTCTCAATTTTCGAAAGCATGCTCTTAGTAAATCCACATCGATCTGCCAATTCTTGTTGCGTAAACCCTTTATTCAATCTGGCTTCTCTCAAACGCCTACCTAATACCACAAGATCCATTTTACTTCCCCCTCTGCCAAACGCCTCCTTTCTATAATAAAGCAGACGAATTCTTTCTCGTCAAATCGAGAACCTGAGATGCTCTCAATCAACGTGTAATATAATTCAACAATGTTGAGTAATATTACACGTTGATTGTCGAACATTTTTGATATTTTGTCAATAGTCTATTTCACAATTTTTTCGATTTTTATCCACTCAGCTTCAAGATTCGCATATCTCAAGTAGGGGGTAAGTAAACGAGACTGACCCCCGTCTCCGTCGTCTACGTACCCACAACCGCAGCAATCGTTGCAAAGTTTATCTCTCTTGTACCAGCTATCAAATCGGGGATCATTCTCGTTACATACAGTATCTTATATCCGAAGGATTCTTTGACTTGTCCCATTTCGAACAGGAAGGAAATAGCTATTGCAGGGAATGTATAGAGGCATGTCCACAACCAGACGGGGAACGATTTGCGGTACAGTTGCAAATTCAGCGCTTCCTTAGCGATTCACCCTGACAGGAGGATCGATTTTCTCCATCGTCACTTGATACAGACGTCTCGGCAATCTACCTTCTTCAAACTCAAACACATCAAGAAGTTGGTACCCATCCGCTAGATCTTGAACCTTGTCGCGGTCAAAGAAATGTACGACAAATCCGCCTACCTCATATAAATCTTCGCCACGATGAATCCCCTGTCCATAGTGAGGATCTCCTTTGTGGCGAGTCGTATACACGTTGAGCCCGCGAGGACGTATAACCCGCCTAATCTGTGCGGACAACATATGAAGCTCTTCCGTGGACAAAGCCATGCAGTAAAGCATGTGCGAATAGCACGCATCAAATGTATCGTCCTTTAGCGGAAAAGATTCACGAATATCGTGCTGAATCACAGTAATTCGATCCGACAACCCAAGTGAACGTGCCTTCTCCTCTATCCATCGCGTCCCTTCTACTGTATAGTCGAGCACAGTGACAAAAAAACCACTTTGTGCAAAAAACATGGTGTCACGCCCTTGACCAGCCCCAAGTTCTAGTATTCGAGTCACACCAAGTGTTCGAAAGAGTTCAGCCGCTCGCACACCTGCTGCACTAGGCTCCTCTCCAAACATCTCCCTGTTGCGCGCAAAAGCATCTTCCCATTTTTGCTGTTGATCTCGTAACTCCTCTGGATTGACCGCTGACGTCACTGCAATTTCCCCTTTTCTCTCTTCAGATCCTCGACTGCGCGTACTTGATGTTCTACGTCTTGCGTATCGCAGCCAAGATTCGATTGTTGATACCCCATCTCCTGTGCTAACCGCGCACATAATCGTACGATCTCACGGACCGTCTCATCATTTAGTCAGTAATAACGGAAGGCCGCTCGCCCTTCCATACGCACTATACCTACTGACCGTAGTGTTTTCAGATGATGTGAGGTGAGGGGTTGGGACATATCGGCTTCTCGCGCCAACTCGCTAACACTGCGGCAGGTCGTTGTCAGGTACTCGACAATCTTTAACCGATTGCTGTCCGCTAGTGACTTAAAGATGGCAGCCATGAGATCACGATTCGTCATAGAATGACCCCTCTCACTAATTAAATATACCTTTATATTATCATGCATTTATACGATGTGGGTATACTCTCTTTCTTGCACTGTACGGCCAACTCACGAAAGTGATTGAATTCATTTGATAGACTTACAAACAGATAGCATGAGTCGCAAGGAGAATTGTTTTGATCATGCGTGCATCGAGTCGTTTCACAGTATGATCAAGCAAGAACTCGTCTATCTGGAAAAGTTCAAAACGAAAGAGCAGGAAATGAAGCGCATCTTCGAATACATCGAGGTCTAGTACAACCGGGAGCGAATTCACTCATGGCTAGGTTACCTAACCTCGGTTGAATTCGAAAGAAGATATTACAAATCCTTAGAAGGTGCAGCAAGCTGAGCAATAACAGGCATCATGTTAGAATATGAAAACTTACAATTTTTCTGTTCTGGGGTGTCCACTTTATAGACGTAATACCCAAATGGCTCTAGAACAGGCAAAAACCCATCTCCGGTAGGAGACAGGTTTTCTAATGGTGGAGGCGAGGGGAATCGAACCCCTGTCCGAAGACCTCGCTACACTCGCTTCTACGGGTGTATTCGCTGGTTTGAAGTTCGCCCAAGGAGCGCGCAACGACACGCTCTCGATCAGGCTAGTCCGCTTTTATTCGCCGGAGAGACGCGGACGCTGATCTCCGACTATCCCACTTAGGTGACGCCTCTCACTTCCCGTGGGAGAAGAAGAGAGAGACGACGTCAGCTGCGATTAAGCAGCGAGAGCGTAGTTTTCTTCGTTGTTTGCGTTTGTGTTTAGGTCTGCGTGATTAACGTGAAGCGCAGCCCCACGACCCGCTACTCATGCTCGAACGATCCCCGTCGAATCCAGAACGCCCCCCTAAGAGACGTCCATTCGGACGTATCGCTATCATAGCACACACAGTATGAAAATGGTAGCGGTGCATTTTGGCTCGTATGCTGTACAGTACCTCTATAAGCATATTTCCTTTAAGCGCGCTGACGCTCGCGAAAAGCGCGCTCGATTTCACGGGCAGCATCGCGTTTTGCAATCGTCTCTCTCTTATCGTAGTTTTTCTTGCCGCGCGCGAGCGCTAACTCTACTTTGCAAAATCCTCCGCGCAAATACAGACGCAGTGGCACAAGTGAAAACCCTTGTTCGCGTGAGGCACCAATGAGTTTGCGAATTTCCGGCCTTGTGAGAAGGAGCTTACGCGTTCGCAACGGATCATGATTGAAACGATTCCCCGCTTCATACGGACTAATATGCAGGTTATGCAAAAATACCTCCCCATGTTCAACGCGCGCATAACTATCTTTTAAATTGGCCTTTCCGGCACGAATTGATTTAATCTCCGTGCCCGTCAACACAATCCCCGCTTCAAACGTCTCTTCAATAAAATAATCATGTGTAGCTTTCTTATTTTGGGCAACAATTTTTACTCCCGTTTTCTCCCCTGGCTTTCCATTTCCCGTATGGGCCATTGCTATCGTGTGCCACCTTTCACTGAAAAATGACTTCATCTTTCCCGCTCCCAATTCAGCGCAAGCTTCCTACCCCTGTTCCTGCCATGCATACACTGTACACCAGACGGCCACATTAACCAATAAACGAGTCAAAACCGGTAATTAGTATGTCACATTTGCGAATTTAAGAAAAATGTGTTGCATTATTTCCGAATTACATATACCCTAATAGGTGACTAGGACATATATTATCGCATACTCAACTGGTTGCTTGAACAAATCGCGCCTATCACGGGACAGGAGGTCACACTTTTGATCAACTCACTGCTAAATGATCGCTTAGAATCGACGCTACGCAACGCTCACACCTATTATAACCTCTCTACTCCCGAATTGATCGAACTTGCCCTCGCGCGCAAAGAGGGAATTTTGACCGATACCGGAGCTCTGCGTGCTACGACAGGCAAATTTACTGGGCGCTCGCCAAAGGACAAATTTTTCGTCGTCGATGAAGAAACAAAAGATCGCATCCATTGGGGTAGTGTCAATCAAAAAATCGATGAATCCGCTTTCCTTCGCCTATATCATGAAATGCTCGAATATATCAGTCAACACGACGCATTTGTCTTTGATGGTTTTGCAGGTGCTTCCGCTGAAGCCAGACTACCGATTCGCGTCGTAACCGAATATGCATGGCACAGCTTATTCTCTCGACAACTGTTTATCCGACCGTCACAGGAAGAACTAGCTATGCACACGCCAGCTTTTACACTGATTGACCTTCCTTCAGTTAAAGCGAATCCTGCGATTGATCATACAAATTCTGACACATTCATCATCGTGTCATTTAAACATCGAACGGTACTGATTGGCGGCTCCGGATATGCTGGTGAAATCAAAAAATCGATATTCACAATCCTCAACTTCCTCTTGCCGCAAAAAGGGATTCTTCCCATGCACTGTTCCGCAAACAAAGCACAAGAGAGCGACCATGTCGCCTTGTTCTTTGGTCTTTCTGGTACAGGCAAAACAACGCTGTCAGCAGATCCACATCGCGAATTAATCGGCGATGACGAGCATGGATGGAGCGATGAGGGTGTTTTCAATTTTGAAGGTGGGTGTTACGCCAAATGCATAGGTTTGACAGAAGCAGCCGAACCGCAAATCTGGAACGCCATTCGCTTTGGTACTGTACTTGAAAACGTTGTCGTTCAAGAACAAACGCGCACCGCGGACTATGCATCTGCTGAACTCACGGAAAATACGCGCGCAGCCTATCCAGTAGAATTTATTCCCAACGCACGAATTCCAAGTATTGCTGGTCACCCCTCTGTCATCGTGTTTTTAACCGCCGATGCTTCTGGTGTATTGCCACCTATCTCCCGCTTGACTAAAGAGCAGGCGATGTATCATTTCCTCTCTGGGTACACAAGTAAGTTAGCAGGGACAGAACGCGGAGTCACGCAACCAGAAGCCACCTTTTCTTCCTGCTTTGGAGCTCCTTTCTTACCCTTGCACCCCATGGAGTACGCAAACATGCTTGGACAAAAAATCGATGAACATCAGACCTCCGTCTTTTTGGTTAACACCGGGTGGAGCGGTGGGCCATACGGAGTAGGCAAACGCATGAAACTCGAATATACTCGCAAAATGGTGCAAGCAGCTCTCTCTGGCCAATTAGATCAAGTGAACTGCGTGATTGAACCCTATTTCGGCCTTGCGATCCCGACTCAAATCGCTGGCGTGCCTAGTGAAGTTTTACAACCAGAACTCACATGGGAAAATAAAGAAGACTACCGTCAAGCAGCACAAGCACTTGCTGCACGCTTCAAAGAAAACTTCAAAAAGTTTTCAGATGTGCCAAGTGAAATTCTCAGTGCAGGTCCACGCGCATAAAAGAACCAACGCCCACAAGATTGTGATCGAACACGTTACCTCGCCGCTAGCTATCGAGCGAGGTAACGCAAACCTGCTCTACTTCATTCCTGCTTGGCATTGCGGCCATTGCACCTAGCTTACCTACAGTAAGTGCCGCTGCCGCTGCCGCAAAGTGACCCCATTGGCTCCATCTCTCCTCACTAAGAAGCACGAGTTCTTCCCTTTGCACTTCCCATTTTGCACATTGATATAAGAATGCCCCCATGAACGAATCCCCCGCACCCGTCGTATCTACCACAACAGGTGCCACATAACTAGGAACAACAAGTGGTCGCTCCCACTTTCTATGAAAAATAAGTACACCATGCGATCCTCGCGTACAAAGGATGACTGCATCTGTCATTTGTGCAATCTGTATTGCAGCATTTACTTCATCGCGCTCTGAAGTAAGCCAAAAGAGTTCCTGCCGATTGACTTTTACAAGATCGACAAGCGGCAATACCTTTTGACAAGCATCTTTAGGATCATTTCCCTGCACCCAAAACGCCTGGCGGAAATTCACGTCAAAACTGATAAGCGCCTGATTTGCACGGGCGTTTTGCAGTAAGCTAACAAGCGCTTCACGAAGCGGATTTTGTGCTAGGGAGTTAGAACCAAAATATAAAATACTGTCCTTGTCAATTGGGACTTGCTCCACTTGTGAAACCGTTAAAAGGGTGTCCGCACCTGGATTGCGCACAAAATAATACTGTGATTCTCCGTCGGCGCGAGCGACAAAAGCAAGCGTTGTTGCTTGCTCTACCCTTGCCACATACTTCACAGATACCCCATATCCTCGGAGCGTTTGCATAAGGTAATCGCCAAACGGATCGCATCCCAAGCTCCCCACAAACTCAACTAATCCACCTAAGCGTGCGATTGCAACTGCGACATTCGCAGGGGCGCCTCCTGCTTGTCGCGAAAAAGTTTGCGCCTGTGCAATTTTCTCTGTCTCTTCCATGGCGATTAAATCAATCAGCGCTTCTCCAACTGTAATTACCCGTTTCATTGTCATCTCCCCCATCGCACAAGTTCGTTCTCTCACACTAATCTGATTTATGCTTTGCTCGCTTGTTTCCCTTGTCTTTCACACGTACACCGTACGTACTGCTCACTTCATTCAACAACTGCCGCTCCTTTTTTTTGCGTTGCCGCGCCGCCTCTCGTGCCTGGAATGAATCTTCCGAACTTTTCTTAGCAACTTCAGAAGTGGCCTTTTTCCCAGACTTATGTCGTGGTCGCACATCCTGCACCAAACTAGCACTACCGTATCCACCTTTTACAGGCAATAAACTCCCATTTGTCACCGCGCTCGCAGTTTCGTCGCGCTTCTTTCGTCGATTCCTTCCTTGCGAAGCCTTGGGAGCAGCAGCTTCGCGCGGCATTTTAGTGCGCCCATCCCTTGTAAAATTATATTCATCGCTTCCTTTACGCCCTTTGTTCTTGCTCTTGACGGGGATTGACTGCCTCGCCTCTACATCAGCTTCGACATCCTCTGCCTGCAACTTAGCCACCAGCGCAAAATCGATCGCCAAATTCTCCTTGCTCGCCTTCACGACACGAATGCGCACGCGATCGCCAATCCGAAACACGCGCTTCAATCGTTCCCCAATTAGCGCGTGTAGCTTTTCATGATAATGGTAATAATCGTCCTCTAGATAACTGACATGAATTAACCCTTCGACAGAATTGTCGAGTTGAACGAACATGCCAAAACCTGTAACACCAGAAATCATCCCTTCAAATTCTTCTCCAATTTTATCTTGCATATATTCAATTTTCTTTAGTAAATCCGTCTCTCGTTCGGCATCGACAGCTGTGCGCTCTGCTCGCGACGATTGTTCGGCCACTTCTGGCATGATCGCTTGTAAATACACATACCGTTCTGGCGCTAATCCCCCTTCCACCAACACTTCACGTAGCACACGGTGAATCATGAGATCTGGGTACCGTCGAATCGGGCTAGTAAAATGGGTATAGTGTTGAGCCGCAAGTCCAAAGTGTCCAAGACTTTGGGCCGCATACCGCGCCTGCTTCATTTGCCGCAGCAATACGTGACTAATGACCGTCTCTTCTGCACGACCACGCACATGTTCAAGTAAATCCTGCAGTGCACGCGGATGGATGTTGCCCACTGCTTTTAAATGATAGCCAAAATTATGCACAAATTCATTAAGCGCAATCATCTTTTCAACTTCTGGCGCTTCATGCACACGATAGAGAAAAGGAACCTCCATCCAGAAAAAATGCTCCGCAATCGTCTCATTGGCAGCCAACATAAATTCTTCGATGATCATTTCTGCAATGCTGCGCTCACGCTTGATCAGTTCTAATGGGTGTCCCTGTTCATCCACTTTGATCTTCGTTTCAGCAAAGCCAAAATCTATCGCTCCGCGCTTCATCCGCCGCTCACGCAAGCCCATCGCAAACTCCGCCATCAAATGGAACATCGGGACAAGCTCTGCATAGCGTTCGAGTAAACTCGCGTCTTGTTCCATCACAATGTCACGTACCGCTTGGTACGTCATGCGCTCTTTTGTGCGAATCACGGAAGGATAGATGTCGTGGCGTACCAGTTCAAACGCAGGGGACCACTCCATTTCACACGTGATGGTCAAACGGTCAACTTGGGGATGTAAAGAACAGATGCCGTTTGACAGACGTGGTGGCAACATAGGGATTACACGATCTACTAGATATACACTCGTCCCGCGTCGAAACGCCTCGCGGTCAAGCGCGGATCCTTCCCGCACATAATACGAAACATCTGCTATATGCACACCCAACAGATAGTTGCCATTTGCCAAACGGCGCACATGTACCGCATCGTCAAGATCTTTCGCATCCGGCCCATCGATCGTCACAATCGACTCTCCGCGCAGGTCTTTGCGCTGCGCAAGTTCTTCCTTTGTCACTTCATGCGAAATTACCTCTGCCGCTTGCAAGACGTCTGCCGGAAATGCCTCAGGCAAGCCATACTTTCGGACAACAGAGAGGATATCAACTCCGGGGTCATTCGGAAAACCAAGCACTTCAATGACTTTTGCCGTCGCACTCTGATGCACCCCAGGATAAGCCGTGATCTCCACAACCACTTTTTGACCATCTACCGCTCCAAACAGTTGATCCCCCGGGATAAAGATGTCCTGGGTAAGGTGGCGATCATCTGGTTTTACGAATCCATATGTACGAAATGTCGATAATACACCCACCACTGTCTTATGTGCACGATTGACAACGCGAATGACTTCCCCCTCGCGCTTACCTTCTGCGGTTTGTTTTAACGGACGGACGATGACGCGATCGCCATCCATCGCCTCGTGCAAATCGCCAGCACTAATATAGAAATCTGGCAACGTGCGGTCGATCGGCACCACAAATCCAAATCCCCGCGCGTGTGCACGCAAATGACCGACTACAAGATCCATGCGCTCTGGCACACCATAGCGATTTGTACGCGTGCGCACAATCGCGCCGACAGATTCCATCTGTGAAAGCAGTTCTTTAAACTTTGTGAGAGCCTCCTTGGTTTGCTCGATGCCAAGTGCAAGCGTCAACTCATCGAACAAAAGGGGACGATAGACTTGCTCACGCATAAAATCTAAGACATCCTGTTCCTTCACGCACTAAGACACTCCCTCGATCTGTGAAATAAACGAAAGCGCATCGGCCCAAACCTCTTTGCGATCCGTATCTATCGGCAACATGTGGCCTGAATGCTCATACCACTTTAATTCTTTGTGTTTACTGCGAATATGATCATAAATATACTGTGCACTTTCTGGACGCACAGTTAAATCTTTTTTTGCTTGTTGAACCAGCACTGGAACGTGAATCTCATGCAACTCATCACGAACCACGCGAATGAATCGATTTAAGCTCTTCAACGCTCGAACCGGCGTCTCGTCATAACCACCTAAATATTGTAGAAGTTCCTCATTTCGAGAACTTGCCGTTCTATGTACAGGATACAACCAGCTAATAAAAGGTGCTAATCGCGCCCCGTAGTGTGACAAAAACACTGGCGTACACATACTGACAATCCCTGCTATATGATAGCGATTGGCTAAGTAAAAGGCGATAAGCCCTCCCATCGAGTGTCCAATACATACCACTCGCTCTGTTTGCATCGCAAGCAGATGATAAGCGTCGTATGCAGATTGAACCCAATCTTGATAAGTCGTTTCATTCATCTTATGGACTGTTGTACAATGCCCCGCTAAAATAGGCACTTCTACCCGATATCCAAGTTTTGCTAAATGTTCCGCGAATGGTCTTAATTCTCCAGGTGAACCGGTGAATCCATGGATCATAAGAATTCCCGTGCTTCCACCCTTAGAGGAAAACGCTTGACGATTGCGTTCTCTCGTCTGCATAGCCTGTCTCCTCTCCTACAATTTATGGATGAAATCATTCCGATTGTCACAACTTAGGGATAGAACATTTCAGAGGTTGCGGAGGGATTCGATGCGCCATACCTTTGCCCACTTTGCTGTCGCATTTCTCACAGGTGCGCTAACCGCGCCCATCATGAAAAGTTTTCTCAGTGATGTACTGACTAAAGAATGGTACACTGTTCACAGTATAGACAATTACTCCCTAAATCAGCCGGAACAAGGTTTTGACCGACCCCCTTTGCAAACCGTCGAGGAATCTGCACAAGATCAACACCGCCCGCGCTTAATCGCAGCAAATGACGCATTTCTCGCACCAACGGCTGCCGTCTATGGCAAGTCCGAGCACCGCATTGGCTTGGCCAAAGGGAGCCGCATCATGCAGCGATCTACACTTGCCATCGCTCCGAGTACACTAGAAAATGAACCTTATCAAAACGCTGTATTCGTCAATGATGAGGGATATGCGATCTACATTGGGGAGCGATCGACGATCGACATGGGCGCACGTTTGATGAGCCCCGTCTTAATCGAACAGGATGTATACGTCGGCCCGGGCGCCATTCTATCCAATGCCTGTTTGCGCACAGGCGTGATCGTCGAAAATGGTGCAATCGTTTGTGACGTCGAGATCCCTCCTTTTCGCCGTATCCGTGCTGGACAAGTTGTACGCAATCCCTACGAAGCTGAGCACCTTCCTTTTCGCGATCAGGGAGAATACTTAGGGCAAACGCGTGCAACCTCTTACACGTGAACAACAAAGAGACTATTTTCCCCATTATACATATAAAGGTGCCGCCTGATCCGCGACACCTTTTCTACACTTATCTGACACCAATTCCATTTTTGTGACCTTACGACCTTCACTTTTCCTAATGAGAAACCATCCACGCAATCCAGATCAAATCTACGAAGAATAAAAATGCGACGACCATAGTTATACGCGCAAGCATCGGATCTGTTCCGCGATTGCGGCGCGATGCACCAACTTCATTGCCTCCGCCCGTAATCGCACCCAGTCCCGCACTGCGCCCCGACTGGAGGAGAACCACTGTGACAAGCACTACGCTAATGATCACGAGTAAGATCTTCGCGACGCTCAACATCACACTCACCTCCACGCACATCTTTGTCAAGTATAGCATGTGAACTCGGTTCAACGCAAACAGCCCCCACGACCAGTGAATATGCTAGAATGTTAGAGTCTACATTCCTACCACGCAAAAGTGAGGCAGCTTGATGAGCATCCCATCTATAGGTCGTTTCCCCGTCAGTGTACACTTTCTTTTTGTGGAAGCACTCTTTATGAATATGGGATTTTTCATGTTGATCCCCATGTTGTCTATTCATTATCTATCCCTTGGCATGACCGCGTTATTTGTCGGCAATTTATATGCCGTTCGCATCCTATCGCAACAAGGTCTGCAACTATTTGGTGGTGCACTCGCAGACCGCATGCCTTACCGCTACGTAATTTTGCTCGGATGTCTCATCCGTTCTGTTGGTTTTGCACTCTTTGCACTGATTCCTGCAGGCATATGGCTGTTTGCGGCCGCCATCTTCTTTGGCATCGGTGGCGCTTTGTTTGGCCCCGCTGGAAATGCTGCACTCGCTTCACTCGTTGCACCCTCCCTGCAATCACGCGCATTTGCCATTCGCCAAGCCACTAGTAATATCGGAACAACAGTTGGTCCGGTGCTTGGTGCCTTTCTTGTCTATGATCACTTCGCAGCGATTTGCTGGATTTCTGGCGCCATTTTCGCCATTTTAGGCATTCTCAGCGTCGTCTTATTGCCAGAGCAAGCCAAGGAAGAGAAACAGCCAGCACTTCTTCAAGGTGTGAGAGTGATCGCTAAGAATCATACCTTTTTACAATTTGTCCTCTTATTTATGGGGTACTATCTCATTTATCAGCAAATGTATATCGCCATACCCGATCTTCTTACTTTTTTACATGCGCCAAAAACAGCTTTAGGTGAACTGTTTAGCCTCGAAGCGCTACTTGAAATCGCCGCATCCTACCCAGCTATTTCTTTTATGTCACGATATAGCGAACGCTTCTCTGCCCCGCGTCTCATGTCCATCGGAATGTATTTGATGGCAATCAGTTGGATTCCGCTCATCTTTCACGTCAACATGCTCGGAATTCTAGCGCCAGTCATTGGGCTCTCTTTAGGATCAGTCATTACTGTCCCTAATCGGCAATCGTACATCGCACAAATCGCAGACTCATCCCATCTTGCCACTTTTTTTGGCGTCGCTTCCCTGTCAATGGCCGTTGGCGCTTCAGTAGGTGCAAGCGGCGGTGGTTTACTCATGCATCTCACCGAACACCCGATCGGTCCTATCGCTTCACCGCCCGCCTTGGTGTTTTTCGCAATTACAGCACTCTGCGCCTATTTTTTAGGTCGTTTACCCAACGGAGACATGATCTCTTGATCCCATGAAAATAAAAACGCCGTGACGAGAGACCCTCTTCGTCACGACACTTTATGTAAAGATACACTGGTTTATCCGCGTAAATTGTAAAAAGAACGCATTCCTTCATAGCGAGCCAAGCTTCCAAGTTCTGCTTCGATACGCAGTAACTGGTTGTATTTGGCGACGCGATCTGTACGTGAAGGGGCGCCCGATTTGATCTGTCCGG
>NZ_MPDK01000080.1 GCF_003144315.1 Sulfoacidibacillus thermotolerans
GGGAGACGGGTTTGGGCGTAGGCTTGTGGGCTGGGAGTGGTGGATAAGGGACAGTAGGTGTATGGGGTCGCGCGGGTTGAAACAGGTATGCGGCAGCTCAACCATTACCAAAGCGTTCCGGGGAGCTACAGAACTGGAGCATGGTAGCGATATTGGTAAAGAATGGCGTCGGGAATTTCTTGAAGCGTGTAAAAAGTAACTGATTTGCGAATCATACATTATCTTTAATATAATAAGCGCCTACGGGCGCTTATTTGTTAGGTGAACAATGCACAGACAAGATATCGACTATACCTTTCAGATTTATATGGCTGCCGTATATACGAACAGCTATAAACCAGGAATGAACCGCTATGTTAAACTCAACGAACAAGAAAAACGTGTTGTCGAGAATATTCCAAACATTCTCGAATCATGGCACTACGTTGGAAAGCAATCATATGTTGATGCCATGCGTGCCGATGGGGCCAAGATATTCCTCGACTCCGGAGCGTTCTCAGCTTACACTTTGGGAGTTACGTTATCGGTTAAAGAATACTGTGATTACATCCAACGAAACATAGATATTATTCGTGTAGAAGATGGTTCGCTTATGGCTTCTGTACTCGATGGTATCGGGGATCCACTTCAAACGTGGCGCAACCAGGAAGAGATGGAAGCCAGAGGTGTAAGACCTTTACCATGCTTCCACGCGGGTGAACCTTTTGAATACCTGGACCATTATGTACGAAATTATGAATATATCACTCTCGGTGGTCTTGTTGGAGCGAGTACACAACAACTTCAGGTATGGTTGGACAGGGTATGGGATAAACACCTTGTAGACGGTAGCGGACGAGCTAAGATCAAAGTTCATGGTTTTGGTATTACGTCCCGCCCACTTATGGAGCGTTACCCGTGGTACTCCTGTGACTCATCCTCCTGGATTCAATCTGCAGCGTTTGGTGCTATTGAAACTCCTAAGTGGGGTCCAATGCAGGTATCCGAAAAATCACCGTCACGCCACTATCAAGGGCAACACATCTGTAATCTTTCAGAAATAGAACAGAATAACGTTCTACGCTACTTAGAGGAGTCAGGTTTCACATATGAACGACTTTCAACGATATACGAATCACGCGCCGCATACAATTTATGGGCGTATGGTGTGGTCAACGCTATGATTCTTGCTAACCACAATGGGAAGTTCAACGAACGCCTCCAGGATTTATTTGACGAGTAAGGTTACTTATGGATTTGCTTGATGCTTTAAAGTTTGTTCAGGGTTCTGTAGCTAAGAAAGAACTTCAGGAAGGTTTAACTCACTTCCGTATTGTTAATGGTACTGTGCGCGGGTTCAACGGAACTATTTCATTGTGTAGTCCAGTACCTTTGAACATTGACTGTACACCGAAAGCTGAACCGATGCTCAAGGCTATTGCAGCATGTGATGAAGCTGTACAGATGACAATGTTGGCAAACGGTAAGTTGAGCATTAAGTCCGGTGGCTTTAAGGTTAGTGTAGATACTCTTCAAAAACCAACTGCACACGTAGAGCCCGACGGAACAATTCCCGACATAACAGGTCACCATTTTCCCCACGGTTTAAACCTGTCCCTTATACCCATCT
>NZ_MPDK01000081.1 GCF_003144315.1 Sulfoacidibacillus thermotolerans
GCAGGGTGCGGAACCGCTCCTGCGGACGGCTTGGCAACAGGCGTACAACCAACCTGCGAGTGGAAGGCCAGTGCCTTCCTCCTTCGGAACGTATCGGAGTCAGAGCGGGTCGTTCGAAAAAGAAAGTCTGCCTGAACATGAGGCGCGGGATGTTGTAGTGATGGCGCAAGTCAACGCGAGAGCCTGCGAGAGTGCAATGGTATAGGCTTTTAGAACCCCCTGGCTTTAGCCATGGGGAGGTTCAGAATTTATAGTTTTTTTATTACGAGGTCTTGTCGCTCTACCTCCGCGACACTTAATGCAGTAAGCAATAACTCGGTGAAGGTCTCCCCTCCGGGCGTCGCAAAATAATTCTCCAAGTTCGTTACCATAGGACTAATATCGGTGCCCCATGGAGGTAACTTCGTTAAATCTTCAATGTCCCAAATCACCTTGTCTGGACTCAATTTAGATAACTCTTCTTGAATCACTCGTACTTCTTCGATCGCCAAAGGCACATCAGTATATGGCAACCTATCATGGTACAACTGCTTCAGCAGTTTAGGGAAACGGGAGCCCCATCCATTCTTCTCCAAGTTATAAGAAACTGATGAAAAAAACGAGTGTAGGAAATCAGGTTGACCAACCTCGTAGTAAAAGCAATCTACCAAGAAACCTACTGACATACCATTCACCTCACTCAGTTCATTTTAAAGATAACTTCAGCCCCATTGTCCGTCTTTCTGACTATACCGTCGCGTACCTGTATTAGATATTCTCTTGAGACATTTTGCCCTCTGACATCAATTTGAACAGTTTGCCGAGTTCCTTCCGGTAAGTCCGTTTTTCGTTTAATAACCTGACCAGCCACATTGTTAATGAGGTTGTTTCGTCCTTGAGATGTAGTAACATCGTAATTTTTCACCTCAATGCTATGTCCGTCAGTATACAAGTCAGGTCGCGAACTGCCTTTTGTTCCGTTAGAAACAGGGCTTCCGTCTTTAAAGGACTGCTGAGTTTGATAACCTGGATAATCGGAACTCGCGTCTTGCTCACTTTGTCTCCAAGTTGGCCTCGTTCCTGCCTGCCCCGTACCCTTAGCACTGCTTATCACATCAGTTGAAGACGCTTGTCCAACGGGTATGCTGTTTACTAAGTCTTCTTCACCAGATGCCTGTGCAAATATCTGATTCCCATTCGCTATTTTCTGCTGATACGCCGGCAATGCTGTCACTTTATTATTTTGAAGTATAGCATTTCCCTGAGCATTGCCAATCTCATTTACCGCTGTCGATGCTTCTCGCGTATTAAGCGCCGTGACCTTGCTCTCTTGATTCATTTCACGCAAAGCGTCTAGCTCATTGGATTCTTTTGAAAATAAGGTCATATTAACATATCGTTGGACGTCTCTTCCGAATCGATTCATCCCTCCGATCCCTGCAATCGCTGGATCAAGCCCACGTGCTAAGGATGTCTCCTTTTGCCACGTCTGTGCGCTCTCTTCTAGCACGTGTA
>NZ_MPDK01000082.1 GCF_003144315.1 Sulfoacidibacillus thermotolerans
ACTAAAGCGTTCCCCGGTCAGCTCTGGATAAAATTTATCACACCTACCGTTGGATTCACATCAAGTAATTGGCCTGATCATAAGTTCTACGAATCAGAAAATGGTGGAAAAACATGGAACTCTATCCCGCTTTTTTCACCAAAAATTCCTTATTTCAAAAACATCTCCTCTGTTGATTTTCCATTTCCACCTCATTTTTTTAATGATCAAGTGGGTATTCTCCCGGTTAACGTCTTGTGTTCCTCAAAGCAAAGTAGACTGTATTTTTTTCTCACAAAAAACGCAGGCCACAGTTGGAATTTTATCGGACGTACCCCTAAATTACCTATATCAACCAAAAATATCGCTTTTTTAAGTCCCACACAATGGTTAATCCAAAACGACTTGACACTTTATACTACCCACGATGCAGGATCTATTTGGGTAAAAAACAGACTCTCTCAATCTGGAGTATCAATATATGGATTGAATATCTATCAAAAGAAAGTTGTTTTTTGGGAGCAATCCACTTCTTCGTTTTGGCATCTATGTTTAAAACCAATCCCCTCTCAAAGCAATTAATTTCTCGTAGAGGGGATTGGTTAATACCTCTACAAAGGTAAATAATCAATCCCTTGGCAAGCATCATAATCTTCAGTATCAGTTACATCGTACTGCCAAAATACGGGTGATAAACCGCCAAAAGACTGAGGATTTTCTCCATCACCATTCACGTTCCATGTAGTAGGAAATGTGCTGTAATTTCGGTTTCTCCAAGTCCAAGCAGATGATATCCCGGCTTCTGAACACGTTGCACCACCCATCAATAAATTCCACGTATAAGGAGAACAGTATGCTCCGCCCAAAAGAGATGGGATTGGCGAATCACTCGGAGGATTAACTAAAGCATCAACAAATCCTTTTAATACTTCTAAATTTCTACCTTGATCACTCAAACTTCCACTAGTCAGCCATTGATTGGTCGTTCCATCAGGTTCAATGTCCGCAAATACGGTCACTCTCCCACAGCATCCTTGATTATTCCACGACGTTGCTGCAGCATATCCTTGCTCTTGTCCCCACTCATAATCCGTTTTTCCGTTTGGAGTTCCATTCGGTCCATGCAACATCCAAAATCCATAAGTATAGTCTGCACGAGCTGCCAAATCGGGGTTCCACCCGTTTGGGCTTGGAGCATCTGCACTTCCACAATCAACCACTTCATTAAAATACGCATAATTAGCATATCCTAATTGCCCAATATAAAAATTCGGTGAGTTCCCACCTGGCGCAAATTGTGTGCTATTGCTATCTGAACCGCCCAAAATTGTCATAGCAGGCACCTCCTACTCTATAAAGAGGCTTTGACCCCTTGTTTTTACTCCCCCTTCTCAAAAAAAATTTGATCCAT
>NZ_MPDK01000083.1 GCF_003144315.1 Sulfoacidibacillus thermotolerans
TCACTCAAAAATGATTTCGAGGATTTTTCTGAGGAAGTCAGTAGAAGTCTCCAACATGAGATTCGGTGTGCCGCATCGCGTTTAGCCAATCAACTAAGATCATACGAACAAAAAAAAAACGAATAAAGGATGTGCGTTGTCCATGGAACAAGCATACCAAAAAACAATTTTTGGTGATTGGGAGGAAATTCCACTCTTGCCCAAAGCGCTTGGCGGCTTTCGATCAGGTTATAGAACTCGCGTCGTTTCGCGCGATGCGTGCAAGTGGCCGCAGTTTTTGATTTGCTCGCATGAGTGCAAAGAGATTGTGCAACTGATCAGCTTTGTTTCTAACGAGGTAGAGTTCGAACTGTGCAAAATCGAGGCACTGCACATGGCGGAAGTTTTAACGCGTGCCGCGAAAGACATGCAATAATTCTTACCTTGCCCCCTTTGTGTGGAACACGCAAAGGGGGCTTTTTTGTGGCAAAAACAATCGAAGAGTTGGCGGCAGAAAGCCAACAAAATCTGACCGAAGTCATCAAATATTTGCAGCGTTGGGGGTGGATGCAGGATGGGCAAATTACCGATTTGGGCAACAAATCTGGTGTTTTTCAGCCTGTCGTAGTGGATGGTGCGGCAGAAGTTTTATTGAAGGTGGCGCTAAATAACCCGCATCCGATCTCCAATAATCAAATGATCAAAACACTCGACGGCCACTACGTGGAATCACGTGGCGAGGCAATGATTGATGATTGGCTCTATGCGCACGGAATCGAACACGAGGTGCAGGTTTTGTTGCCGTTTTTCAAGAGTGTTTATTTACGGCGAGCGGATTTTTATTTGCCGAAACAAAACAAGTACATCGAATATTGGGGCGGCAACACGTTTGACTACCTTGCTGAAAAAGAACGCCGAAAAGAGCAATATGCCATGAGCCGATTGGAACGAATCGACATCGAAGATGCGGACATTCAAAATTTGAGCGAAAGCCCGCTAAAACAGTTAATTTCCGAAGAAACCCTAAGACAACGATTGCGCGAATACCGTGCAAAACGAGCAAAAGAAAATGGTGTAGCTCATTTCAAAATTTTTGAGGATTCGGTGCTGGAAACCATTGTGGCTAAAAAACCGCGACGCTTGGAGGATTTTATCGAAATCAGTGGGATCGGGAAAAAGAGGTTACTAGATTTTGGCGAAGACTTAACCGCGATTGTCAATGAAGTTTGCTAAAAAAACGTTCAAGCACACGAAAGGAGGGAGTCGCCGTTCTCTGCAAAATGGGAGCGGCGGCAAAATGGGTGATCGTAGAGTTTTCGACAAAAAACATTGAGTGGGTTGATCCACAAGAAACAGCGGACTTTGAATCCGT
>NZ_MPDK01000084.1 GCF_003144315.1 Sulfoacidibacillus thermotolerans
AAAATGCCTCATCCTTCCCTGTGAACTCATGGCCAAAAACCTTGAATAGAACACCACGTGCCCCCCTTTTTCCAGAAAGTAAATGGATAAAGAGGAAATACGCCATATTCTATAAAAATCCTTCATTTCCAAGATCGAAAGATTGCATTTTTGCAATTTTTTCGTTTTATGCGATTCATAACAAACGAGCAGCTCACCAAAATCGACCATAAACGAAGAAAGGAAGAACAAGTAGTTATTTTCATTTTTCTTTATCCGATTGCTTGTCAACTTTATTAGCTTCTTTAATCCACGCTTTCCCGATTTCAAGCAGGTCAATCAACCGCTGTTTGGCCGTCTGATCCCGAATGTCAATCTCCTCCCCTCCAATGATCACTACTTCGCTTTGAAGGAGCAACGCACTGACATCTACGTAAAATTCACGCGATAATAACAACTCTCCCACATCACAGCCGTATACTTTGGCTAGTTTAGAAATCGTATCAAAACCAACCCCTCGCCTCTTCCCACTTTCGAGGAGGGAAATGGTCGATACGCTGAGTCCGGACCTTCGCGCCACCTCGTTCATCGATAGCTTTTTTTTCATCCGAATCGCACGTAGCCGATTTAAGTCAACCGCAAACTCGCGTTCAGGACGATTGTCGTATTTCTTTTTTCCTGTGTCCGGGAGCAATAATTCTTCCACGGGAATCCCTAACGCTCCCGCGATCTTTTCTGTTACTGCGTAACTCGGATTTTTCACCCGCCCTAATTCAACAGACGAAAGATAGGGGATGGAAACCCCTGCTGCTTGAGCCAGTTGCGAGATTTTCATCCCTTTTTCCTTTCTGATTTCTCTAAGTTTCGTACCATTAAACATACACTCCCTCCGTTCTTGCGAGCTTTCGAATCCGCTTTTTGTAGAAGCTTGGAATCGGCGAATCAAGTACGACGCCTAAATAATGAGTGGTCGGTGCAAGATGCGCACCCGGTTCTGTCATTTGATACGTGAACGCTTGCACTTTTTCGCCGTTCTCTGTAACAACGGAAACCTTGACCGCACGATAAACAAAAGGAGCGCCTTCTCGCCGATCTAACGCACGCAAGTCTCGTTCAGACGTAATCCGCCAAAGTACACCAATCACTTCCGCCCCGTTTTGCCTTTGAATGTTCCCAACGCCAGATGTACGAAACATGGATTGGCCTTGAAAAGTAAGCGTATAATTGGGCAGCGTTGCTGTCCCTACCAAATGAGCATTCGGGCATGTAGCAAGGAGACTTTTTGCATTCATGCAAGAACCATAGGCAAAGTACAATTGGTCAATCTTCTTGGCAATTTTCTTGGTTT
>NZ_MPDK01000085.1 GCF_003144315.1 Sulfoacidibacillus thermotolerans
GCGGAAGACGGGATTCGAACCCGCGACCCTCGCCTTGGCAAGGCGATGCTCTACCCCTGAGCCACTTCCGCGTAACAAAGTTGTCACTCTGTTAATATACCATAATCCCCTAAAAAAATCAAATTGGTCACATCTGAATGAAGTGGCTCGGGACGGAATCGAACCGCCGACACGAGGATTTTCAGTCCTCTGCTCTACCAACTGAGCTACCGAGCCGTTAATCCTGACTAGCATAAGATACATGATCATACGCCGTTTTGTCAAATTGAAAAATCGCAGTGACGAAATCATCTTGATTCGCAACTTTCTTGTCTAGATCAGATGTTCTGAGTATATCTTATCTTCACCAGGTTCTAACCACCAAATTCGCTCAGCGATTTCTCGATCTCCTTGTACAAGGGAACGCAAGACGAGCGGAGGCTCGTAAATCTCTTCGCGCGTCAATTTAAAAGCACCCCAATGAATGGGCAACATATATTTTGCTTTGACATCACGAAAAGCCTGCAATCCATCTTTCGGGTCCATGTGCATCATGTGAAACCACTCTCGCGGCTCATAGGCACCAATCGGAATCAGCGCGACATCTGGATGCGAGCCTTGCATACCTGATGAAAAATCATTACGATATCCCGTATCTCCAGCAAACCAAAAAGAATGGGTGGATCCCTTTACGAACAGTCCTGCTGAAGAACGGTAACGCTCTAACCAGCGTTTTCCGCGATGATTAACCGGGGTTAAACTAATGGTAAACTCTCCTTGACGCAAAACCTCGGTTTTATCTAATTCAAACACATGCCGAAACCCCAAATTTCTCAGCAGCGATAAATGTCCTCTTGGACAAATGACACTTGCCTCACTTCGCCTAGCAATCTTTCGCAGTGTGGGTCGATCTAAGTGATCCCAGTGTGCGTGTGATAAAAGTACATAATCGATGCGCGACAAGTCGTCCATTTGATAACCTGCAGGGCGTTTGCGACGCACCACGAGTGCGCGATTGGAAACAATCGGATCTGTGATAAACCGCGTGCCATTCACTTCAATCAGAACAGTAGAATGCCCGATAAATTTATATCGAATCATCGCTTTACAGCCCCTTTTCGCCATCAAACAAAAAAGCTCAGATACCCTGAGCTTATCATCTGCCACGCTATATAAAAAAATCACATTTGGCGGAACTGACGGGATTCGAACCCGCGATCTCCTGCGTGACAGGCAGGCATGTTAGGCCTCTACACCAC
>NZ_MPDK01000086.1 GCF_003144315.1 Sulfoacidibacillus thermotolerans
GAGGCGGTCGATGCGATGGAAGATTTGGCTGTGCAATACGTGCAAACACGTCAACAGCTCTTGTTGCTTCGCGCGCAAAATCAGTCGCAAGAGCGGATTTTTTGGGCAGAAATTCGCGCCTTGGTGATCCATTTGCCACCTTGGGCGCAAGCGTATTTTGAAGATGCGTCAAAACTTGCGAGCGAGAAGGATTGGACTCATATCGTAGAGCGTATGGTGTACGCGCTCAAAGATGAACAGGAATATCACGCTGCCACGGAAATTGAACAAAGGTTGCGTAAAGTCAGCGAATTGCGTAATGACCGATCCAAATTAGAATCGATGGTGCGTGACCGGACGTTAGATTTGTATGAGATGCAGAGGTATGCAGAGCTACCGGATGATGTGACACGAGAAGCGAAACAGATTTTAAATAAGCATAAGACGAGTTTTGTGGATTATAAAGATGCCCTGCGCAACCAAACGACTGATCCAATTGAAACCTTTTTTGATGATAAGCCTGAAGATCAAGAGGATGCGGGATTTCACGTGGGGTTTTCGCAACTATCGAAAAGACAAAAAGAAGCCTACTACCTGCATAAGGTTGAGAACCTTTCTTATGCGAAAATTGCAGAACTTTTTGGCGTAAAAAAAGGGAGCATCGAGCGATATATAGAGATGGCGCGCAAGAAATTGGAGCGGCCATCAGCGCAACTTGAAATTGAAAACCTTTCTTACGAAAAGATTGTGGAAGGTTTGGGCGAAAAGAGAAATGTACCGCGAGGGATAGAGTGTGAAAAGGAATGCTCTTCGGTGCAACTTGAGCTTGATTTTGAATGATTCCAAGTGCATATTTATATTTTTTCGGTTCCTTGATTTCTAAGGAACCGAATTTTATTTTTGAGTGTTAATATTTAGATTGAATACTTTTTGTTGTAAAAAGAACTGGTGTTTGATACGATAAAAGAAACTCGTGAATGCAGGAGGCGAGTTTCTGGTGGATATAGCCAATCAAAAAGAAGGCGCATGTGTCTCTTGGTGTGTGAGTGTCATTCGCCATGCGGCAGCGCATGCAAAACGTCGTAAATCGCGGTTCTCGCGAGAAACGGCGGTTGCAGAACCTTCCATACATTCTTCTCAATTCACCATTTCAACGATTGTAGAGTGGGATGATATATTTCGTCAATTTACAACACAACAACTCACGATATTCTTTTTGATTGA
>NZ_MPDK01000087.1 GCF_003144315.1 Sulfoacidibacillus thermotolerans
GTTTGTTTCATATTGACGATAACGCGTTCTCGCGTTTCTCGATTGTGATAAACTTCTAACATCGCCTGAATTGTTTCTGTGAGCTTTTCTTCAGTATCTACCTTTGCGATCTCTGGTATGAATTTGATAATCGATTGATTGATTATGCGTTGTTTCTCAAGATTTTGCATAAACTGTACTTCTTCTTCGATGATTTTTTGTTTCTCTGAATCCTCGACGTTCGGGATTTTAGAAATCCCATTTCTCAAACGTTTGATTTCGTTTTCTAGCTTTTTGTTCTCATCCAACAAAAAATCGTATCCTTTTTTCTTCAGTTCTAATTCGAGCTTGATTTTATCTGCTTCTTCTTGCTTTTTTTGATTTTCAAGTTCCATTTCAGAAATTCGTTTTTTCCAAACAGCCAGTTCGTTTTTTACCGCTTCTGGCACAACCTCGATTTGTTCAGGCGGTTGGTTTTGCAAGCGTTGAATCTCGCTTTGCAAGCGGGCGATTTGCTGTTTGTCCTCAAGTCGCCCCATCTGTTGCAAGCGCGCCAATTCTTGTTGTAGTTCCTCGGTTTGCCGATCTTTTGCTTGTGCTTCTTCGAGGCGTTTACGCAATTCTTTCGTTTGTGCCACTGTACGCAGACTGATTTCTTCGCCCAGCGACGCAAACAAAGCTTGTTGCGTTTCGGGTTCCAAATAAGCAAGTTGCTCTCCTGCCTTTAATGCGAGCTTGCCTTGTTCGACAAGCTGTTGGAATTCAGGAATCAGCTCATTTAACTTGTCTAAGCGTCGAATGTGTTGTTCAGACTTCCCGATTTCTTGCGAGACTTGTTCAGACCACAAGCCTTTTAACTGCTGCTCCCCGGGAGCAGCAGTTAAATCTGTTCGCTTTCGTTCCCGATTCCCATACGTCTGCTCAATCAATTCCCGCTCCCTCCGAATTGCTTTTGCTAACTCCATCGGCGAAAGTGTGCGCGTTTTGACGTTTGCACTAATGAGCATGCGGGCAGCCTTGTTTTCATCTACCTCCAAAACATCCGTCTCGATTTCCGTCCAGCCCAACAGCTTCGCCGCCCGTACTCGTTGATGGCCACTGATGATTTGGTACTGCTCACCTGCTGTTCGAGC
>NZ_MPDK01000088.1 GCF_003144315.1 Sulfoacidibacillus thermotolerans
GTGTGCAACTGTCGCGCGAGTCATCGGTAGTACAGTTTGATCGTTTCCATCTTCGTTTGGTTTCTCATCGCAGAGACTCGTATGAAGATACTGTTATTCGTACGAGTGGTTTCCATTGTGATATCGCAATCCTTGATTGCGAATTAAGTATTGGGCAGAAACAAGATTTATATAATCTCGCTCGTGAACGTCATGGTGAATTGTTAATTGTGGAAGTACAATAATGGCCAAAGATATCGTTATTCCGAAAATGTATTGCCAACTTCGTGATACTTTATTACAAAGCGGTTGGATTATTAGTCACACCGATGTGAATGACACTTATATTGTTCTTATACCACCTGAAGGAACGATATCCTGCATTTTGCACTACATGCCCGAAGCGAAGACGGTTTATCCGAACGGGTCATTCCTGCTTCGTTTGCGCTCTGATACATGGAAGATCCAGACGGATACTTGTGCAATTGACGAGAATACCAGTAAAGAATTTATTCGCAAGCTAACTCAACTGAATAAAATCTACGAGCATGTTAAATTTGATTTGTTTAAGGAAGTCTTCTAATGATTACTATCAACGATCCAATCAAGCATAAAACTCAGAAAAGCATAATGGCTTGCATTCCTACCTGCCTTGCTATGCTTCTTGACAAAGACCCTGAGCAGGTGTATGACGAGTTCACAAAGGATTATATTCGTGGTTTTACTGACGTGTCGACCTATCTGCATAAGCACGGTGTCTTTGCGCAGCCGCATATCACTGCCGGTATGCACCAGATCCGACCTGGGCGCTTGTATCTTGCGACTGTACCATCTTTACAGTTACCTGGACTTTTCCATCAGATCATTATTGACGCTCGCTTCGGTGATGTTAAGGTATACGACCCATGTAAAGGTCTGCAAGGGAAACAATACTATTCCTATGACCACGTTGCAGAAGGTAATGATCTGGCGTATCCTCTGCGGTCTTTCCTGATCGATTACGAAATTATATTACCGGAGTGATTCATGAGTCTGCAACGTTTTGACAATGCGGAACTCGCGTGTGAATTTGCAAAGCGCAAGTTTGCTAAAAC
>NZ_MPDK01000089.1 GCF_003144315.1 Sulfoacidibacillus thermotolerans
GGTAAAACAGGGCAGCATGTACGCGACTAACAACGCTAGTATTATACAATATTGGTTCGGTGCTGTATTCCCTGTAGATTGTGTTGTGCCGCGTATGGCCATCAAAGAATTATTGCGCATTAAAAAGCCACCAGTAAGAATTCAATGCACGGATACCAGTATGACATTTCACTACGAAGACGGTTGCTGGTTGCGTACACAATTACTGGAATTAAAGTGGCCTAACATTGATAAGATAATTGAGCGCACAGAAAAGGGGTCCGACGTTTATACGCTTGATACTGAGCTTTTTAATTGCCTAGAAAAGATAAAACCGTTCTGTGAGCGGGATGGGCGTATTTACATGGAAAACGGTGTTGTACGCACACATTACAACGAGTTGGATGGTGCTAGTGCAATGTTCCGTGAATCCAAGTCAATTGGCGTGTATAATATAGATCTTATTATGCAGTTGAAAGGACTTGCAACGGATTGGGACGCTTCTCGTTTCAATGAAAAGGACGAAAGGGGTCTTTCAACTCCTATTATTTTTTATGGTGAAAATCTACGTGGGGTAATTGTAGGATTTCGTCTATGAGAAAAGATGCTATTGGTTTCTTTTGGCAGGATTTACCTCCCGCTAAGAAAGAGAAGAAACAGAAAGTAAAACGTCAACCAGTTGAAAGGGTATGGGAACGCCCGGACTACCTTCCAGGTCTTGACGCAGCAATGCGTTTTGCAGCTAATGATCCGCGTATGACAGACGGTGAATTAGTGGAGATGTATTTTGCGCAAGAAACATTCGTATACGATATTGAATGTTATAAGAACTATTTTCTTGTAGCGTTTAAAGGGGTTAAGTTCGGTAAGGTTTATTATCTAGAAATGACTGCCGGTCAGACACTTGACACGGAAAAATATGAATGGATAATGAAGAACTTTCGTACCGTTGGTTTCAACTCAAGAAACTACGATAACACGATGACATTCCTTGCCATTGCTGGTCTGACCGTTGACAAGCTGAAAGAAGCAAGTGACAGGATGTACACGCTGTATCTTATACCACTTTTACCCTTCCCCACAAAACA
>NZ_MPDK01000009.1 GCF_003144315.1 Sulfoacidibacillus thermotolerans
AACGGTAGGTTTGTCGCCAACCCCCGTTCGGGACTTACACCCTAAAGATTCCGCCCATGCCGGGCGTACAACGGCAAAAGGCACGAGGGAATCCCTTGTGCCTTTTGCTTTTCTATTCTTCTTTTAAAGAAGTCCTTTTTGCACAAGAATCTCAGCGCAACGCGGACATACATCAGGGACTTTGGGATTTGCTCCAACATCTTGACGAACGTGCCAACACCGCGGACACTTTTCTCCTTTTGCTTCAGTCACAAAAACTGTAACGTGTTCACCATACAAAGCTTCCTTAGGAGCAATTTCAGCAGGCCCATGAACATGAACTTCCGAAACAATAAGGAGTTCCTTCCACTCATCACTCGACCTTTGACGCATTTCATCAGAAAGCCCATAAAGATGAACAGCAGCGCCAAGCGATTGACCAATTCGCTTTTCTTGACGCGCGAGTTCTAATGCTTGTAAGACATGATCGCGCACGGCGAGAATCTGCCCCCACACTCTTGCAAGCGTATCGTCACGATACTCAATCGGCAATTCTGTCCATTCTATCAATTGGACGCTAGGTTCTGATACATCTGAACGATAGCGCCAAATCTCATCCGCAGTAAACGTTAAGATCGGGGCAACAAGCACAAGCAAAGTGTGCAGACATTCATAAAGTACTGTTTGGGCAGCACGTCGCGCCGCAGAGTCAGCAGCTTCGACATAGAGCGTGTCTTTTGCGACATCGAGATAAAAACTCGATAAGTCAGTCGCACAGAAATTCTGAACGGCATGAAATACAACGTGAAATTCATAGTCGCGATAAGCTGTAATGCATTTTTCCTGCAAGCGGACTAAGCGATCTAAAAGATAGCGATCAATCTCGCGCAATTGCTCATAAGGCAACTTTTGATCGGCTGTAAAATCATACAGATTCCCAAGCAAAAAACGGAATGTATTGCGAATTTTGCGATAGACTTCAGAAACTTGCTTTAAGATCGAATTCGAGATCCGAACGTCGGAGCGATAATCAACTGAAGAAACCCATAGGCGCAAAATATCAGCACCCATTTGTTCAATCACTTGCATTGGATCAATCCCATTACCAAGACTTTTGGACATTTTTCGCCCTTCGCCATCCACCGCAAATCCGTGCGATAGAACTTCTCGATATGGAGCAAGACCCGTTACGGCAACAGATGTAGAAAGTGAGGAGTTAAACCATCCGCGATACTGATCCGATCCTTCCACATAGAGATCTGCCGGCCACGCTAAGTCATGGCGCTTGCGCAGTACAGCCATGTGACTTGACCCCGAATCAAACCAAACGTCCATGATGTCTGTTTCCTTGCGAAAGTGCTTACTGCCACAAGTACATGCAGCACCTTCAGGAACAAGTTCTGCAGCCTCTTTCGCAAACCAAATCTGTGAACCATGTTCAGCAAATAACTCGGCGACATGTTCAATCGTCTGTTCATTAAATAGCGCCTCGCCACACTCCTTACAGTAAAAAACCGGGATAGGTACCCCCCATGTCCGCTGTCGCGAAATGCACCAATCTGTGCGATCGGCGATCATATTGTGCAAGCGAATTTTCCCCCAGGGAATTGCCCACGATACAGCTTCAACTTGCTCTAACATTTGCTCTCGAAACGCAGCAATCGACGCAAACCACTGTTCTGTCGCACGATAAATTACGGGGTTTTTACAGCGCCAACAATGTGGGTACTGATGATCCAAAGTTTTTTGTGCTAACAAAGCTCCTTGCTCTTCTAACGCAGCTAGAATGGCCGGATTGGCCTTTGCATAAAATTGTCCTGTAAATGGCTCTGCTTCATTTGTAAAACGTGCCTTGTCGTCAAGCGGAGCAAAAATAGGCAATTCATACTGCAACCCGACTAAATAATCTTCCATCCCATGACCAGGAGCGGTATGCACAGCACCAGTTCCACTATCAAGCGTGACATGGTCTCCAAGTACGACAAGTGAATCGCGGTCATAAAGCGGATGTTTCGCCACTGTGCGCTCAAGATCGCGACCCTTATAAGTAGCTAAAATTTCATAAGGTTCCTGAGAAAACCCAACTTCTTGTAAAACTTTCTCAACCAGTTCTGATGCGATTAAAAGTTTCCTTCCCATAACCGAGACAACTGAGTAGTCAAAATCAGGCCCTAAAGCAATCCCCATATTAGCCGGAATTGTCCAAGGGGTCGTCGTCCAAATGACAATTGAAACATCCTGATCGATCACTCCCCGCCCATCACGGATAGGAAATGCAACATAGATAGACGGAGACACATGTGTTTCATATTCAATCTCAGCTTCTGCAAGAGCTGTCTCACAGGATGGACACCAATACACAGGCTTAAATCCTTTATAAATATAGCCTTTTTGTGCCATTGCACCAAACACGCGAATTTGTTCCGCTTCATAGCTCGGATCCATTGTGACATAAGGATGAGCAAAGTCACCACGCACCCCAAAACGTTTAAACTGCGTCCTTTGAATGTCGATAAATTTTTGCGCATACTCCGCGCACGCCTTGCGAAATTCGACTACACCCACTTCGTGGCGATTTAATTTCTGTGATTTGATGATCGCATTTTCAATTGGCAATCCATGCGTGTCCCAACCTGGCACATACGGTGCATCATACCCATCCATCGACCGCGATTTGATGATGATGTCTTTGATGATTTTATTGAGCGCATGTCCAAGATGTGTTTCGCCATTTGCATACGGAGGACCATCGTGAAGAATAAATTTTTTCTTTCCAATTTTTGTGTTTTGTACAGCACGATAGAGGTCCATCTGATTCCAGTACTCAAGAATTTCTGGCTCACGTTTAGGTAAATTCCCACGCATCGGAAAATCCGTTTGCGGCAAATTGAGTGTTTGATCAAATTCCATAACAAATTCCTCCATGTATTCATTCCGGCACTGAAGTACGCGGTGATGTGTCTAAAAATGAAAAAAGCCTGCAGCCCGGGCAAGGGGCGCAGACAATCGTCGCGAGGTACCACCCTATTCGCGAAATGTGTTCACGACAGATAATCAAGTTCGTTCACACTTCACCTCATTGAAAACGCGCTAACGGGCGTTACCCGGTAAAGCTAGGGATAACCAAAAATGGCATCCGTTCACCTTTCTTCTCCGAGGTGATCTTCGCACGCGCTAAACCGACCTGCTCTCACCATGTACAGGCTCTCTTTGCGGTTTTTACACGCCTACTCTCCTCATCATCGAACAGCTATGGACGTTGTAAATTTACAATATGTCATACCGAAAAACAAGGTCATTCAGAGGGCTCATTGAGAAATTCATCCCATTCTGTTGCCTTTAACATCTCCATCTGTGCTGTCATCAGCGAATGGAAACGCGCTTTAAAAATCGCTGCTTGTTTCTTGACCTCATCAAGTTCCATCGCGGTTTTACGCGCCTTGTTTAACGCGTCTTGCACGATGCGATCTGCATTTTTTTCGGCCTCGCGAATGACTAATTGCGCCTCTTTACGCGCATTTTGCTTCAATTCCTCTGCGGTATCCTGAGCTAACATCAGTGATTTACTTAGGGAATCCTCCATCATCTTGAAATGATTCACTTGTTCTTCAAGCTGTGCACATCGTTCTTCTAATTCTTTGTGCTGGCGAATGAGACCTTCATAATCCTTAATAATTCGGTCAAGAAAATCATTCACCTCATCCTCATTGTAACCCCTGAGAGACCGCTTAAACTCTTTATTATGAATATCAAGAGGCGTTAAGGGCATCCGTGCTCAACCTCCTACTATAGAACTTCTCGAAACTGCACTTTATATGTAGCAAATCATTCGACAGAAATAGAAGATTTCCTTTTTTCTTTTCCATCGTCCCTATTCATAGCGTCCAATGCGCACAAATGTGCGGCCACTGCGTGAATTCCCTTCAATTGCAAGAACGCGCGCTCGACCAAATCCGCGAAGCGATACGAGATCATTGACTTGAATCTCTTGCGCAGGTTCAAGACATACTGCGTAATTCAACCGTACCTTCCCCGAACGAATCGGTTCAACTGCCTTACTGCGCGATAATCCAAATGCATGTGCAAGAAACGCATCTAAGCGTAGACTCTGTAACGTGACTTGTCGCTCGCTCATCACTGCTTGCACAAATTGCGCAACAGGAGGTTTTTCTTCGAGGCGCACATGAACAGGAAACCTGCCTACTTGCGTCAAATCACGCAACAAAATGGGAGCCATTTGTTTTATACAAAACGCAAACGCCGTCTTCCCTTCGGGTAAAAATGCGATGTCTCCTATAGCTTCTCGACGAATGCCAAGCCCAAGCAGAGCACCAAGAAAATCAGCATGTCGCAATTTTTCACCGCCGCGTGATACGTCGATTTGTATGGCGACAATCTCATACTCGTGCTTGCTCACCTCTTGCCCATAACTACAAAAGAAGGTGCGCGTACGCTCTGCACCATCATAACCACCATAATCAAAGCTACCCAGACTGTGCTTTGACGCGACGATTTTAGCAATCCAAGCCTCCCGAGGACTGAGAAAATCTGTAAGCGCCGAAATAGAGGAACGCTCAACACGATGTGCAAACTCCTCAAATCGCTTGACTAAAGGTTGCTCCGATGGTCGAAAATGCTGATACATCCCGTCGCTCATCTAGCCATCGACCTTTCTTCTTAGGAGAGTCCAAAAAGTTGTAAGATCGATTCAACGATCCAGAGCAACCCATTTTCGATGAAGTAAAATGCGAAAATCGCCACTATGACAGAGAGATCTAAATACACCGATCCGAGTCGAACTGCCGGAATAAAGCGACGAAAAGGCGCAAGATACGGCTCTGTCACCCGAATGATAAAACGCCCAATCGCCGTGTCATTAACATCCGGGAACCAACTAATCAAGATGCGCGCAAGGATAAAATACCAATATAAGTTGAGCAGCCAAGAAATCGTTGATCCGATCAACACGTCACCTCAAGTGCGCTCTGCCTTCACCTGCTAAATATTCACTAATCGTACCTTGAATATCTACGTTTTCAGGTGCGCAGAGAAAAATGTTATGCCCTAATTTTTGCATGCTCCCGCCTATTGCATAGACGCACCCACTGAGAAAATCGACCACGCGTAATGCCTGATCAAACGGTGCGCGATGCAAATTGACAATCACTGAACGATGACCCTTCAGATGATCGGCGATTAACTGCGCATCATCATAAGTTGCTGGCTCTGATAAAATGACGCGCACTTGCTTTTGTGTATGCAGGTTAACCACTGTTCCACGCCGACCCGCACTCGACGACTCTTGTTCAGGCTCATACGCTGGCTCGTCCACCAACTCTTCTTCTTCCTCTTCGTCGCCGAGTCCCAAAAAGTGCATCACGCGGTGCAGCATCTCTTCACTTCCCCTCGTCATAAAACTTCTCACTATATCTAAGATACACCATCTCACAACATTGTTCGAGCCTTTTTTACAGGTCTTGATCAAAATTGACAAGATATCTGCCGATCCGCACGATTGTCGCGCCTTCTTCTACAGCGATATCAAAATCATTTGACATCCCCATCGATAGTTCAGGAAGTAAAATTCCAACTTGCTGTTGAACTTCATCACGCAGCGCTTTTAACTGTCGAAACTCTGCGCGCGCCTCTGCCACACCCGCATTCTGTTTTCCAATCGCCATGAGTCCCACAACTTGTACATGTGACAATTTGGCACAGTGTTCGAGTAAAGGTTTCAACTGTTCAGGATCGACACCAGATTTTTGCTCTTCCTGCGAAACATTGACTTGTAACAGAATGTTTCGCAGCAAACCGCGCTCACTTGCAATACGGTTGATGTCATCTGCCAATTCATTGCGATCGACGCTGTGGATCCAAGAAAAATAGGGAACCACCATGCGCACTTTATTGCGCTGTAATGGACCGATAAAGTGCCATGTAGCGGACGGAACACTTTCCACTTTGGGTTTTGCAACTTGCCATCTATTTTCTCCAAAATCCACAAGCCCAGCTCTTATCAGTAATTGTACCACATCTTGTTCAACGTATTTTGTCACAGCAACAATCCGGATATTGTCATCTTCTCTATGCGCAATTTTGCGCGCATTTGCAATACGGGTACGGATCTGCGCGAGACGTTCGTTTAACCGATCAACTCGTTCCTGCTCATCGTTCAAGCTCACGCTCACACCCCCCGCAGCCGTATTAATCCTGCTTGACGCCCCGTTGTTCCGTGATCGCGGCGATGCGAAAAAA
Organism: Sulfoacidibacillus thermotolerans; assembly: GCF_003144315.1. Lineage (GTDB taxonomy): Bacteria > Bacillota > Bacilli > Alicyclobacillales > SLC66 > Sulfoacidibacillus > Sulfoacidibacillus thermotolerans. Next base: position 6,235 of record NZ_MPDK01000009.1, read on the forward strand.
AGCCTGGCATGCAGCTTGTACAAATCGATACATCCAAAATATGCTCTTCTTTCACGCCAAGAGTGCGCAACTCATCGTGACATATACGCGGAAGATCCATCATGACGGCGCCAATATGATTTGACGATCTACGCCACACAGGCATGGGTTTTCCCATCTGTTCATAGGCCGTTCGCGCTGACCGCACAACAGGCGCATCAACTTCGTAACAACACCCGCGAATCGCAGGTCCAATCGCCACACGTATGCGCTCAGGCTTCGCGAAAAGACCTAGCATCTGTCTGACCACTTCAGAAACGATGCCAGAAGTCGCTCCTCGCCACCCTGCATGAGCTACGCCGATTACCCCCGCATAAGCGTCCGCAAAGAGCAGCGGAACACAATCTGCAGCAAGTACGCCAAGAGCAATGCGCCGATCGGTTGTAACAAGGCCATCCACAGCTGCAATCGCATCGTATAATGCACGGCGCGGTGTATCTTTTGTGACTACCGCTACGGCATTGCCATGAACTTGTTCGCCAAAAAGCACGTCAGACTTCTGAACATCTAGCATTGCAGCCACACGCTCGCGGTTGATTTGCACATCTTCTTCTCGATCGCTTACATGGAACCCGAGATTTAGTGACTCATAGTTACCTTCACTGACCCCGCCCTCGCGATTTGTAAAGCCCGCCGATACAGGGGCGCCAAACCACTGATCCAACCGAATCAAATGCGTCATCTCGCTCCCTCCCATTATATTTCATTTCATCGTATCATAAAATATCACGCGCAGGGGGGAATGTATCGGCCACAGACTAGAAACGTGTACTTCTTGGTTTGCAAAATAAAAATGACCGCATCGCGGTCAATAGCCGCTCGAACGAGCACTAGAACGGCTTCCTTGCAGTTCTTGTGATTCTAATAACCCTTGACGCAAATCTACTAATACGACGTCAGAACCAATTTTTACAATCTGCGTCCAAGGAATCACGACTTCTTCTCCCCCGCCCATTAAACCGAAAAAGCGACCACTTTGGGGAATGATCATGGAACGAATGAGTCCGGTCTCAAGATCGATATCAAGGTCGCCAATCGCCCCTAATTTGCGACCATCCACGATGTTCACAACGTCTTTTGCTTGCAATTCAGAAGCTCTCATCGCCCACTCGCCTCATTTTTGGCGTCAGCCTTCTGGCTGCTCTCTTATAAGGTATGTTCGAGGCGAGAAACTTTTACACAATCCTTGTATTTTCTGTCCCACACAATCAGTCAAAATCTCTTACTTAATGTATTTTTGCATGTGGCCAATCGCCGCTTTTTCTAGACGCGAGACTTGCGCCTGAGAAATTCCAATTTCATCAGCAACTTCCATCTGCGTCTTCCCTTCAAAAAATCGCATGGCTAAAATTCGCTTTTCACGTTCCGACAAACGTCGCATTGCTTCTTTGATAGCAATTGACTCAACCCAGGACGTATCAAGGTTTGCATCATCGCGAATCTGATCCATCACGTAAATTGGATCTCCACCGTCGTGATAAATCGGTTCAAATAGAGATACAGGATCCTGTATGGCATCTAAGGCAAAAATCACTTCTTCCTTGGCTACCTCCATCGCCTGCGAAATTTCAGTAATCGTTGGTTCGCGCAGATTTTTATTCGTCAAACTGTCGCGAATTTGCAAGGCCTTATATGCGATATCACGCAGCGACCGACTCACCCGAATCGGATTGTTGTCACGCAAATAGCGTCTAATCTCACCGATGATCATCGGCACTGCATAGGTCGAAAACTTTACGTTTTGACCCAAATCAAAATTGTCAATCGCTTTCATGAGTCCAATACACCCAACCTGAAAAAGGTCATCCACAAATTCACCGCGGTTATTAAATCTCTGAATTACGGAAAGGACCAGCCGCAAATTTCCATTGACTAGTTTTTCCCGAGCAGCAAGCTGTCCACTTTGCAGTTGCGTGAACAACTGTCTCATTTCTGCATTGGTCAGGACTGGAAGTTGCGAGGTGTTCACGCCGCAAATTTCTACCTTGTTGCGCTTCAAGTTCTTCCCCCCAAGCGAGCCATACCGATTCGTGTACCAGTATGTCCTCGCAAGGGAGAATTATGCAGCTATATCATCTTGTTAAACTCTTTACGCAGCCGCTTGATAATGCGTTTTTCGAGTCTTGAAATATAAGATTGGGAGATTCCTAGGAGATCTGCCACATCTTTTTGTGTCATCTCTTTTTGCCCTGCTAGTCCAAAACGCAATTCCATAATACGGCGTTCGCGATCCGATAGTTTTTCCAGTGCACCATAAAGCAAAGTACGATCTACTTCATCTTCGATGTCGCGATAGATCGTATCTCCTTCTGTGCCAAGTACATCGGATAGTAACAACTCGTTCCCGTCCCAGTCGACATTAAGCGGTTCATCAAATGAAACTTCCACTCGAACCTTATTGTTTCTGCGTAAAAACATCAGAATTTCATTCTCTATGCAGCGTGATGCGTACGTAGCAAGTTTAATTTTCTTCTCCGTATCAAACGTATTAATCGCTTTAATGAGTCCAATTGTCCCGATAGAAACCAAATCTTCAATATTTACTCCTGTGTTTTCAAATTTCCGAGCAATATAAACCACTAAGCGCAAATTGCGTTCAATTAATAATGACCGTACCGCCTCATCGCCGCTCGGCAACCGCTCAAGCAAGAACTCCTCTTCTTCCCTAGTAAGGGGCGGCGGCAGTGCTTCAGAACCTCCTACATAGTAGATGCGCTCTGGACCTGCCCCAAGTTTAAGCAGAATGCGAAGAATGAGAAGCCTCATCTGAAGACGTACGCGAACGGGTGTGAACACCACTCTCTCTCCCTTCAACCAGTAAACCCGCTATGCTGCCAGGCAAAATACAAGCAAATTGGTCTAACAGCGCAAAATCATGTACTTGCAATGCGATTAACATAGGAGCAAGTGATCTCTCTGTACCTTCTAAAACAGCAAACACTTCATCGGGTCTAAACGCCAATAAATACCCTGTATTTCCGGCTACTGCACGATATGGAATCACGCTGATACGCGCAGCAAAGTCACCAAGTTCTGCAGTGCTTTGATATACAAACGCTAAAGGGTCTTTGCCCTCAGTCACCGCTTGACGCAAAGGTCGCGGCAACAAGTCAACAAGTGCGTTCACGCGAGCGATTGCGACAGGAGTTTTCGTGAGCGGGTCCGTCAGCGTATTTCCTGTGTCTAACAACCCATCAAACTGCGCAATTTGCCCAAATAACCTCACTTGAATCGCAACGACTTGCCCACTCATGCGTTTCATTCGCACCGCATAACCCCACAGAAAACGAACAAGTAACAATGCCAGAGGAACTGCCAAAACGAGAAACACTGTACTGATGCTAGTCCACCAAGCTACTTGCCCACGAACGAGGGCAAGACCATCGAACGTTGCTGTTCCTTTTGAAAACATGTTGTGCAGTGCGAAAATAGCGCCTGCCACAGCAAATGTCACCGCATAAAAGGCAGCAACAACTTGCATCAGTTTCACGATTGCCTGGTATTTTTTACGCCGCCATGTGGCAAGCCCAAAAGCGGTATCTACCATCCAGACAGAGACTAACCATTTAACGACGACCATGCGCAAGACAGATGTGCCTGGAAAGAGCGTTGCAACCGCATAAACTGATCCAACAAATGCAGCAAAAAGAACCCGGCCCAGTTTCATTTGCCGGTGGAGCAATGAACCTGTAATAAGCAATAAAGAACCATCGATAAACAGGTTGATGAAAAAGGCCAGATCCACATAAATGACCACATACACGCCCCCTGTGGCGAGTTGACCACAGTATAGTACATGTATATTGCGAAGTTTGTCAGAACTTGCGAACTTCTTATAGAAAAGAATCGACACCTGGAAGGAGAGTTTTTGCGAGGTCGTCCGTACCTTGTACGCGAAAGATGAAGCACTGTATCTAGTGGGGGTGGTTCTACATGAAAGTATACAAACTTACACTTCAATCAGTCATTGCATTGCTGCGCCTCATGCAAAGGCTGCTCACTGTTCTCTTAAAGGCCAAAGACAACCAAAACGTGTAAGCCGTCCCCATACGCAAAGCAGGCTGTGAATCATGTGTTCTCAGCCTGCTTTGTCATACTGCGTTCAAGGAGTAGGAAGTCTGCAGAGTTTAAGGACGGTGATTTTGGCGATTACGCAAAAATGCGGGGATTTCTAAGTCTCCTGACTGTGCACTGCTAGCACCAGCATGTGGTTCTTGACGCCGCGACAACGGTTTAGGAGTGGTGCCCCCATGATTTTCAAAGCCTGTAGCGATCACAGTGACCACAAGTTCATCTTTTAGTTCAGGTTTAATCACTGCCCCAAAAATGAGGTTGACCTCGGGATCAGCAGCTTCCGCCACAATATCAGCAGCTTCCGTCACTTCAAAGAGCGTCAAGTTTTCTCCACCTGCCACCTGAATCAGCACACCGCGCGCACCATCGATGGAAGTTTCAAGAAGCGGGCTGCGAATTGCCTTTTGGGCTGCTTCTGCTGCACGCTTTTCGCCACTTGCAACGCCAATTCCCATCAAAGCAGAGCCGCGCTCCGTCATGACAGCTTTGACATCAGCAAAGTCAACATTAATTAGACCCGTTTCTGAAATAAGATCAGAAATGCCTGATACCCCTTGACGCAACACATTATCAGCTTCGCGAAAAGCATCGAGCATCGGCGTATTCTTCTCCACGATCTCAAGTAAGCGATCGTTTGGAATGACGATCAGCGTATCGACTTTTTCTTTGAGCGCTGCGATCCCATTCTCAGCTTGATTTAAGCGACGACGCCCTTCAAAAGTAAATGGCTTAGTCACAACACCAACTGTTAAAGCCCCGAGTTCCTTCGCGATTTCCGCGATCACCGGAGCTGCACCCGTTCCCGTACCCCCGCCCATACCTGCGGTCACAAAGACCATATCGGCGCCGCGCAGTGCATTCATAACCACTTCGCGCGTCTCTTCCGCCGCACGCTTGCCAATATCAGGATTTGCACCTGCGCCTAGACCACGCGTTAACTTTTCGCCAATCTGGATTCGCTCAGGCGCTTTTGACAGATGCAACGCTTGGGCATCCGTATTTACAGTAATAAAATCGACATTGCGCACACCTGCTTCGATCATGCGATTCACAGCGTTACACCCTCCGCCGCCAACCCCAATCACTTTAATGTGTGCCAATGTTTCACTCTCAAAATCAAACTGTAACATCCCACGTCCTCCTTGACGCACTATATGAAACGCATGCTAATTAGCGATTAGCAAGTCATATTCCTAGCTAAATAAAATCCTGAAACCAGCCCTTTATTTTCTGTAATGCGCCGCCTGAACGCTGTCTTTTCACAGATGAAGCTGCAGCTGCAACTTGACGATGGTAATATCTCGACACGTATTTGATCATTCCGACGCAACCTACATAAGAAGGATCGCGCACACCCACATAATCAGGGATAGCAATGCGCACTGGCGCCTCAAGTTCCAATTCTGCCAGCTTGTCAGCACCTTTTAATAACATCGAACCCCCAGATAATACATAACCACTCGGTAATCCATTTGGATATCCCATGCGTTCGACTTCATCTCGTACAAGTGAAAAAATCTCTTGCATGCGCGGCTCGATAATATAGGCAAGATCCACTGCTGAGAATTCCTTTTCTACACTGTTACCTATTCGCGGTACCTTGAATTTTTCCTCTTCACGCGCAGCAGAAATCTGTGCCACCCCATACCGACGTTTAATCACTTCGGCAGCATCAGTCCCTGTTTGCAAACCCACTGTAATGTCGTTTGTCACACTGTCGCCACCGACTGGAACGACAGCAAAACGCTCTAACGTTCCGCGTTCAAACACTGAAATCGTCGTCGCTCCAGCACCCACATCGACCAAAACGACGCCTAGCTTCTTTTCGTCCGCAGATAAAACCATGCCCGCTGCAGCCAGCGGCATCAGCACTGTACCTGCAACCTCTATGTCCGCTCGCTCTACACAGCGCAATAAATTGTGCAAAACTGTGCGCGACCCAGTAACTACGTAAGTATCTACTTCTAAACGCACGCCAATCATGCCACGCGGATCAGTCACTTCAGACAGTCCGTCTACCGTGAATTCACGCGGTACAACGTCGACAATCTCCCGTTCTGCTGGAAGATTGATCACGCGCGCCGCAGCTATGACGCGTTCCACATCCTCATCGCCAATTTCTCGATCAATAGCTGAAACAGCCACAATGCCATGACTTGGTTGCAGGGAAATATGGTTGCCTGACACCCCAACATACGCAGAGCCAATCGAAATCCCCACCATGCGCTCCGCATGATCCACTGCTTCGCGAATCGCCGTGACCGTCTTGTCAATGTCGACGATCGCGCCTTTTTTAATTCCGTCACTTTTTGCTGTACCTACGCCGATGATATTGACGTTCAAGCCATCAAGCTCGCCAATGATTGCCCGTACGGTCGAGGTTCCAATATCCAAGCCAACAACGATATCTCCCTTGGTCAAGGAGTGGCACTCCCTTCTCCAAATCAACTAACACACTATCTACACGTATACCAGTCTATATTAACATGAATTTGAAGAATCATGGAACGGAATTTTTTTACGAAATAGCAGAAGATGCCGAATCGAGGCCAGATTATTAAAAATGCGTACGCCAAATGCAACGACTGCGGCAAGTGTCAAGTCGATGCCAAGCCACGAACCAATAAAAGCAAGTAATGCAGCTAACAAGGTGTTTGAGAAAAAACCTGTAAGAAAAACACGCTCGTCAAACTTGTGCTCTAACATCGCGCGAATGCCGCCAAACACAGTGTCTAAAGCCGCCAAAATCGCGACAGAAAGATAGGCAGAATATTGAACAGGCAAATGAACATTAACAGCAAGACCGATTCCAAGGCCAATGAACAACCCGAATGCAGGCACCACAAAAATCCACATCGTCCTAAATTCCCCCTTCTTTAGCGTATGAAGTTGGCAGTGCACCGTCATATGGCGGCAATTGGACTCCTTTGGCACTTGGAAACTGGTGGATCACAAACGACTGATCCAAAATAGTAAACTGCTGGCCTAACCCTTCCGCAGTTAGCATATTCACGAGACTACTTACTGGGCCTACTACTGAAATGACATAGGGAGCTTGCACGGGTAAGCCATTGATTTCAACAATGCCAGAAAATGGGCCAGGCGCATCGTTGAAACTCAGAATACTGCGAATGGCTGTGGTAGTTACAAGACGTTGCCCATTGATGGCAATCCCTTTTGCACCTGCCGCATCTAAATAATTGACAACCATTTGCAATTGCGTCGCTTCATCGACATACCGCAAACCAGGAATCACAGGCAAAGCCGGATCATAATTAATCGTTACTGTGATGCCAGGACCAGTGAGAGCAGTGAGTCCGGCAATTTCACTTTGTTGTCGCAATTCCGTGATCAGTGCAGTTTTTCCTGTCGCATTATGCGAAGAGGCTTCAATCAGAGCTTGTTTTTGTTTTGAAAAACTGGCGATTTGATCTTCTAATTGAGTCGACGTAGCAAGTGCTTCATCGAGTGCTTGCGTAGCCGCTAAATACGAGCTGTAGTCAGCCTGTGATGACGTACGATGAACATGCAAGTCTAGGCCAAAAAGAACTCCAAGCGTCACACTTACTCCAAGCAGCGCAATAAATGAAGATCGTCTCACGGCGTCTCCCCCCCTGAAAGAGGTGTAAGCGGCGCTTCGTACGCAGGAATTTTTATAACGCGCTCTTCAATCGGAGCAGAAATCGTGAGCCCGCGATTTTGACTGCGCAATAGATCAAGTGGACCGCCGGGCAAATTGAGCGCGGCACGCAAAACTCCACTCGGCCCAATAGCGCGAATCACAAACGGCGGACCGAGATGCATTGCGCCGACACGTACAACTGGCCCAACGCAAAAGATTCCAGTTGTCGCTGTCACACGTGCCTGATTAATTGCCACTGCATCTGCTCCTGCCGCAAAAAGCTCATTCACCACAGAGCGAAGATCCCAGTCGTGAGTGATAAACTGCGCCATTGCAACCTTGTCCATTTTCCCGTCTGAAATTGTCACTTGCACACCCGGACCAACTACCGGCACCGTTCCGGCAAGAATCCGTGCAGCGCGGAGTTGACGCTCGATATCCGCCATTTGTCCGCCTTGTGCAATCGCTTGATTTTGCAGTTGCAAGATTTGTTGATTCATGTGATGCGCTTTCTGATAGAGCTCCTGATTGTACGCGCGCACCGCAGCGACACGTGCATAGACACTAGCCACGTCAGGAAGCCCCGACCACAACGCCGCACCCCCAAGCACCACGTCGTGATATTGAATTGACATCATAGCTCCAAAAACGGTACAAACTACCGTCCAAGCAATGAGTTTTCGTTTTGCCGCGCGTGTATCGCTCATCTTCACGAGTGCTTGCCACCCGCCTTCGGATATGGTTCATAAACGCCTTGCCCACTTGAAATAAAGTCAATGATGCCAGGCGCAACCCCCATCGCGATCAACTTATTGTGAATGACACGATAGAGTCCTAAATACCGCTGTAACTGGGTCATCGGCAATAATAATTCAAAACCATCTCGTGAGAACGCTTGGATTTGCTCTCGTCCATCCACTGTTTGCACGTGTAGTTCGGATAATTCTGCGCGTTCACTCTGCGGAATTTCCGGCAACTCCTTGCATAACGCGAGTAACCCGGGATCTGTTACTTTACTGCCAAGACTAATCGCAAGGGGAGCTGTCGTAGAGAGAATCGGCCCCTCAATCCCAATGCCCGTCGGATCTTTCTGTAGAATCGTCCCATCCGCTAAAATCGTATAAAAGCTGCCATTGGCTTCAAGCAGTCCAGCAATTTCGCGCTCGCGAACATCAATCATGACTTTTTGCTGAAAAAAATCGCGACGAATACTCACGTCTGCCAGCATCGGGAAATCTGCTAGCAACCGTTCTTCTGCACTTAAAATGGGCAATTGAAATAGATTTTCTCCAACGGCGATCCCAGAATCGCGAATCAACACACTAGAATCTAAATTCGCATCACCAACAATCGTGATTGCCTTTACTTTTGCCAGCGGAGACTCCATATAAATAGCGAATAAAACAGCAAGAAAAAAGACCATAATAAGTAGAGTATAGGCGGTTTTCCGCACATGCGATCGACGATTTCCATCTGACACGCTACGGTGATACTCCTTTCGCACATGTCCCTGCCGCTTGCAATTAGGAAAGGCACAAGCCGCAATCGGTCCTGTGCCCCTTTTCCTCCAGAGATCAAGATTACCCATCCGCTAACGCGATTGAATCTTTGCCAGTTTCCCGCACACGTCGAATCTTTGCGCCAAGCTCGCGCAACTGAACCTCGAATCCTTCATAACCGCGATCAATATGGTGAATGCGTTCGAGTACAGTCGTACCTTCCGCCGCTAACCCAGCAAGCGCTAAAGCAGCACCAGCTCGCAAGTCTGTGGCCTCTACGACAGCGCCAGTCAATTCCTTGACGCCACGCACAAACGCTGTACGAAAATCAACTTTTATCGAAGCACCCATTCGCTGTAATTCACTGACATGTTGGAAGCGATCTTCAAAAATCGTTTCAGAGATTACACTGACTCCTTCTGCTATCGTCATCAACGACATAAAAGGAGCTTGCAAATCGGTAGGAAACCCGGGATAAGGGGAGGTTTGAACGCGTTCAACTGCAGCAAGCGGTCCACTCCGTTTGATTTCTAGTATATCATGTAAGGGCGTGACCTGCACTCCTGCTTCACGCAATTTCATTGTTACAGCAGCTAAATCAAACGGCCGCACATTACGCAATTGCACATGGCCCTCGGTAATTGCTGCTGCAATCATTAAAGTACCTGCCACAATTCGATCCGGCGAAACGCGATAGCTAGTACCCTGCAGTTCAGACACTCCTTCTATCACGATCGTATCGTCGCCAGCCCCCTCAATTTTCGCCCCCAACTGCGTTAAAAAAGCTGCAAGATCGCGAATTTCTGGTTCTCGAGCAGCATTCCCAATTACCGTTTCTCCATGTGCAAGAGCCGCCGCCATCATCAAATTCTCTGTTGCTCCAACACTTGGTAGATCAAGAAATATTGTCGCACCCTGCAATCTTGTCGCATTACATTCAATAAATCCGTGTTTATCAATGATCTTGGCACCTAAACGCTCCAATCCCTTTAAGTGTAAATCAATTGGGCGAGTGCCAATCGAGCAACCCCCCGGTTTGGAAATTCGTACGGTTCCAAATCGTGCCAATAGCGGCCCCATTAAGAAAATCGAAGACCGCATGAGGCGCATAAGATACTCAGGCACATCGGTCGTATGGATTGAACTCGGGTCGACTGTGACAGTCGATCCAACTCGCGTCACACGCGCGCCAAGCGACCGCAAAATATCCAGCATCACGCTGATGTCGTCTAAATTTGGCACATCGTGAATTTCCGTTTCTCCCTTGGCCATAACGACCGCCGCCAAGATCGGCAACGCAGCATTTTTTGAACCGTGCACTCGAATTGAGCCAGTGAGGCGTTTACCGCCTTCAATGACCAAACGTTCCACGCTTGTCACCTCCGCGTCTCGTCCTCTCCGACGATTCGCACCTCCGGTTCCAAAGTCATCCCGAATCGCTGTTGCACTGTTTCTTGCGCGTGGCGAATCAGCCAGAGTACATCCGCCGCACTCGCTTGACCGACGTTGACAATAAAATTTGCATGCACCTCGGAGATCATGGCATTGCCGTGACGTAGTCCTTTTAATCCCGCTTCTTCAATCAATCGCGCTGCATAATGGCCAGGAGGATTACGAAATACACTCCCACAACTTGGAAGAGACAGCGGTTGTGTCAATTGTCGGCGTTTACTCCAAGCACGCACTTTTTCTTGCAACTGTTTGGTATCGCCAGGTTGCAAAGCAAATTCCGCTTGTACCACGGTCAAACGTTGTTCCGGCACAATACTGTGACGATAACGAAAGCCGAGATCATCCGCAGAAAGTTCGGTGATCGTGCCGTCAGAAGTGATCACAGTCGCCTGTTTAAGCACGTCTTTTATCTCGCCACCGTGCGCTCCAGCGTTCATCGTGACCGCTCCTCCAACAGTTCCTGGAATGCCGGTTGCGAATTCTAAACCAGAAAGTCCATGCCGAATTGCGATATGCGCCGCTGACACAATGGATCGCCCAGCAAGAGCAGACAATGTGCGGTCGGAAACCGCGATTGCAGCGAACTCATCACCCAATTTCAGCACAGCGCCGCGCATTCCACCATCTTTAACAAGCAAATTACTCCCGCGTCCCAGGACAAAAAGTGGGAGATCATGCGCTTTTGCAGCAAGAACTACCGCTCGAACTTCATCGATTGTCCTTGGGATCAGAAGTACGTCCGCAGGTCCGCCGATGCGCCAGGTGGTATGCTTAGCTAACGGTTCGTCATACAAAATCGTGGGGGCAAGGCCCGTGAAAATCGTTTCAAGCAACACCCGATCCATCAAACTTGCGCTCTCCTTTAACTTCACTTTCCTCTGCGCAATGTCACCTTGTGAGACTGCTTACCATTGCTGTCCGCTCGCGTATCACATCATATGTCAAGGCGGCGTCGTGGTGACACCGCCTCACAAAACGCTTGGTAGACAACCTCTCCCTTTTAGTAGTGCGCATAGCGAGAAATATTCATTAAAATTCCCACAGCCGTTAACATCAGCGTTAAAGAAGATCCTCCATAACTTAAAAAAGGCAAGGTAATCCCTGTCACAGGCATGAGACCCGTGACAACACCGATATTAATAAAAACTTGAACTGCGATAACGCCTGTCAATCCTGTCGCAAGATAACTGCCAAAGCGGTCTGGCGCTCGCATGGCCGCGCGCAGGCCGCGCCAAATAAGCACAGTGAAAAGCAAAACGACGACAGCACCGCCAATTAGCCCAAGTTCTTCAGAAAGAATCGCAAAAATAAAGTCAGTTTGCGGCTCCGGTAAATAAAGATGCTTTTGTGTACTATGACCAAGCCCTACCCCAATTAAAGCACCTTGACCCAGAGCGATTAATGACATGATGATGTGATAGCCAATGGTGTCTGGATATTTCCAAGGGTCAAGAAACGAGAGTACACGTGCAAGCCGATAGGGAGCCGCAGCAATCAGTGCCGCAAAAGCGAGCAAACCTACTGCAGCCATCGCAACAAGATGTTTTACTTGTGCTCCTGCCACAAAAATTACAATCATGGTCGCACCTGCAATCACAGCGCTTTGTCCAAGATCTGGTTCAAGCATAATTAGGCCGATCACAAGTGCCATTACACCTAGCGGTGGCACCATCCCTTTGCGAAAAGAACGCATGCGATCAGGCTCTCGACTCAAAAACCAACTGAGAAAAATCAAGAGCCCAAATTTCGCAAATTCAGAAGGTTGGATGCCAAATGTTCCAATCCCAAGCCAAGCGCGCGACCCCCCACGCACCTGTCCAACATGCGGTATGAGCACAAGCCCGAGAAACAACAAACACATCAACATCAGATGCGGTGCATAGCGCGCGAACAGGCGATAGTCGACACGACTCATGACATACATAGAAATCAGACCCAAGGACGCCCACATCAATTGCCTTTTGAAGTAATAAAAAGCGTCGTGAAAATGTTCTTCAGAAAGAACCGTACTCGCGCTATGGACCATCACCACCCCAATGATCAAGAGAATAACGGTAACCAACGGAATCACGAAATCTGGCGACTTAGTGTTTTGCACGAACTTACCTCCTAGGCGGATACTCGTCCATGCTAAAGCATATGCACCGCCTCTTTGAAGATGCGCCCGCGCTCTTCAAATGACGCAAACATATCCCAACTCGCTGCCGCTGGCGATAACAACACCACATCCCCCGCAACAGCGAGGTTTTTTGCGAGTTGTACCGCTTCTTCCAGAGTTTGTACACGTTTTACAACAGGAACCCCAACAGACCGTGCAAGCTCCGCCATGCGTTCTCCTGATTGACCAATCGTAACAACAGCTTTCATGTGCTCTCTGACAGCAGCAGCAAGCGGTGACAAATCATCCCCGCGGTCAAGCCCCCCTAAAATACCTACAATCGGCTCCGTGAAAGACCCAATCGCCTGTAAAGCAGCCTGTGGATTTGTCGCCTTGGAGTCATTGATAAATTTGATTCCATCTACTTCCCTGACAAACTCCATCCGATGCGCTACTCCCGCAAAAGAAGTAAGTGTCGTGCGAATCGCATCTGGAGATGCACCTGCAGCGAATGCGATTGCACTTGCAAAAAGTGCATTTTGCAAATTATGGCGACCTCGCAAGACGATTTGATCAATTGGGAGGATCGCTATAACAGTTGGAATCGATTGCCCCTGCAAAGGAGCAGAAAGCATGAGCCAGTCATTTTCAATGTAGGCCCCAAACTCTACTTTTTGTTCGAGACTCACCCACCACACCTTGGACTGCAGTGTCTTTGCAATCTCAGAAAACACTTCCTGATCGCGATTTAAAATGGAAAGATCGTCCAGACCTTGATTCGCAAAGATTTTGCGCTTTGCCTCACGATAGTTGTCTAGATTCCCATGATAATCAAGATGCGCCGGATATAAATTAAGCCATGCAGCGATATGCGGATGAAAAGTAACCGTCCCTTGCAATTGAAAGCTCGATAATTCCACCACCACATGTTGCTGTTTTGCAAAAACAGCAGAGGCCACCGCAGACAGAGGAGTCCCAATATTCCCTGCCACCGTGACTGGAAGCTGTGATGTGCGCAACATTTCACCGACGAGCGTAGTTGTTGTCGTCTTCCCATTAGAACCAGTGATTCCAATGATCGGCGCTCTAATCACCTGTGCGGCTACTTCGACCTCAGTAAGTACAGGAATACCCCGAGCAAGAGCGCGTAAAATCTGCGGTTGATCATAGCGTATCCCAGGATTTTTTACTAGAATATCGCAGTGATCGACAAGTTCAAGTGGATGCCCTCCCGTGATGACTTGTACGCCGAGTGCTTCAAGTTCCTCAGCCTCCCGAGCAACTTTTTCCCGCGGACTTTGATCATTAACAACAACGTGCGCATGTAGCTGATGCAATAATTTAGCCACTGCTACACCGCTTTTGGCAAGCCCTATCACGAGTACAGACTGGTTAGCAAAATTCATGTCGATTCACCTCAGTTGTTAACGCACATAGAAGTAAAGCGCCGCAATGGACAGCGCAAGTCCAACCAGCCAAAAGGTCGTCACGACCCTCCACTCTGACCATCCGATCAATTCAAAATGATGATGTAAGGGGCTCATCTTAAAGACACGTCGACCAAATGACTGAAACGAAATCACCTGAATGATTACAGAGAGCGCCTCAATAACAAAAATGCCACCAATGAGCGCGAGCCAAATCTCCGAGCGCGTCAGCACAGCCACTGCGGCAAGACCTCCACCAAGTGCAAGTGAACCCGTATCCCCCATAAACACCTTGGCTGGATGCCGATTATATACGAGAAATCCAAGTAATGCACCTACAGTCGCCATCGCAAACACGGAGATATTCCACTGACTCTCCCACCACGCCATCGCAGCAAAAGCAGCAAAGGCAATTGCCGTAGTACCCGCCGCTAAACCATCTAAACCGTCTGTGATATTCACCGCATTCGCTGTTCCAATCATAAAAAAGGCGAGAAATATGAGATAAAATGGACCTAATTGCAGCGCAGTATTAAACCCCGGAATATAGAGTTCAAAATGCCATCCACGAAAATAAAGGAATAAGTAAAATAATACCACAACAAGTACTTGCAACACGAGTTTTTGTCGCGCAGTCAATCCTAAATTGCGATGTCGCAAAACTTTGATCCCATCATCCAACAACCCAATGATTCCAAACCCAACCATAGCAAAAATCAGGAGATCTGTCGTTGGAGAACTCGAAAAACGCAGCGCCGTAAATACGACGCTAAGAAGAATCATCATCCCTCCCATCGTGGGAGTCCCTGATTTTTGTTGGTGGCGAGCGGGGCCCTCCGCCCGAATGGCCTGGCCAAATTTTAACCTTTGCAATAACGGAATTGCGATCGGACCTAACAACACGACGATCGCAAAAGATACGACCAGGATCCAGGATAATGACTGCGCGTCCACAGTGTGTCTCTCCTTACATACTTGAATCTACTTCAAAAGTCCGTTTAAGAAGTTTCTTGTTCAAGGCGTTTGGCCATTTCTTCAAATTTCATTTTGCGTGAAGCTTTTAACAACAAGACAATTTTGCCCGCAGTTTTTGCCGCTGTGAGCAGGGATTGCAAGAGTTCCCACGCCTGTTCAACATCACTCGCTGCCAGAACACTCGTTTGACTGCCTGTCACACCATTTGCACCGCGTGTCATGGCAGCAGAAAACTCTCCGACTGCAAGGAGCACATCCACGCCAAGGTGTGCAGCTTGCGCACCCACTTGTTCATGCAGTCGCTCACTTTCTTGACCAAGCTCCATCATGTCGCCAAGGACTGCAATTCGGTAATCTCCAGGCATGTCACGCAGTACTGCGAGCGCTGCTAAAGTTGAGGTAGGCGCTGCATTGTAGGCGTCATTAATCACTGTGAAACGATCACTGAGATCCGTGATTTCCATCCGCATCTTCGTCAGTGTTGCTCGTTCCATGGCATGTGCCGCAAGCTTGAGATCTACGCCTAGATATTTTGCAGCTGCAAACGCGCAAAGGGCATTTCGCGCTTGATGTTTGCCTGGTATGGGAAGTCTGACGGGCACTTGGTCTGGACACACCGTAAAATGTCCTTCCGTCCCCACAAGCTGATACTCCTTAAGGCGCAAGACAGCGTCTTTTGTTTCTCCTACACGCCATACGCATACGTCATTAGGAACGGGGAGGGCATCAAGCAACGGCTCATCGTCTGGAAGAATCGCAAGCGCACGCGGCCCCAGGGATTCGATCAATTCCCACTTGGCGCGTGCAATATTTTCTCTTGAACCGAGTAATCCAATATGTGCCTCTCCGATGTTCGTGATGATGCCAAGGTCAGGTCGTGCAATTTCACACAGTCGCGCGATCTCCCCTCGCGCGCTCATCCCCATTTCCAAAATTGCGATTTGCGTTTCAGGTGCAAGCCGTAAAATAGACAGAGGGAGCCCAATGTGGTTATTGAAATTGCCTTCTGTTTTATAGGTGACATACTGCACAGAAAGAGCCTCAGCCACTAAATCTTTCGTAGAAGTTTTACCATTACTCCCTGTAATCCCAATGACGAAAACAGAAAGCGATTGACGATACCACGCAGCCAACATTTGCAGTGCATGCAAAGTGTCCGGAACCACTAGATGCAAAACCCGCGATAAATCTTCTGGAAGAGAGATATTTTCCTGCCACAAAAAACCACTTGCCCCGCGATGCAATGCATCGCGCACAAACGCGTGCCCATCAAACTGTTCTCCGCGCAATGGCACATAGAGTTGCCCAGGCAATATACTGCGCGAGTCAGTACTCACCCCGGTAAAAGAACCATCATATGGCGGTGGCGGAGATGCAACATGTAACACTGTAGCTATTTCACGAAACGTCGCACGAATCATAGGAGCTCCTGTGCGATCTTGGCAGCAACAAGCCGATCGTCAAAATCGTATTTCGTCGTTCCAATGATTTGATAGGTTTCATGTCCTTTCCCTGCGATGAGGACGACATCATTCTTTTTCGCGTGAGTCAATGCATATCGAATGCCTTCTGTACGCGAAGTATATCGGACATAAGAGATCCCTTGCATGTCTTTTATGCCCGCCTCCATCTCATCAATAATGCACTCTGGATCTTCCGTGCGCGGATTGTCGGAAGTAAGGACGGTTACATCGCTGTATTTTGCAGCGATTTTCGCCATGAGTGGGCGTTTTTTGCGATCTCGATCACCACCACAACCTACCACGGTAAAAACACGCCCTTGGCAAAATTCGCGAATGGTTGTCAAGGCATTCTCGAGACTGTCTGGCGTATGCGAGTAATCAACCAAAATGGTATACGGCTGCCCCGCCTCAACGCGTTCAAAACGACCGGGAACTCCCTTGATTTGCTGAAGTGTCTCCACGATTATAGGAAGCTCAATGCCGAGAGCCAGTGCACTCGCCGTCGCGGCAAGCGCATTGTACACACTAAAGCGCCCAGTCATCTGCATACTTACACGTGCATGTCCTTTAAAGGTCTCAAGGAAAAAACTTACGCCATTTGCTTGAATATCTACATTTGTTGCGCGCACATCTGCTGTCTGTTCAATTCCATACGTCACAACTTGTTGGACGGTGTTCGTTGCGTAGACCTGACTCCAAGGATCGTCCGCATTTAGCACGGCGACAGGCAACCCTTGATCCGCTAAGGGAGTAAACGTGTTTCCTAAGCGCCCAAAAAATTTCCCCTTCGCCTGACCATAGGCTTCCATCGTCTCGTGAAAATCCAAATGGTCTTGCGTTAAGTTTGTAAAAACTGCAACGCGATATGCAATCCCAGCTACGCGTAAAAGTTCTAAAGCATGCGATGACACTTCCATCGCGATATACTGTACCCCCAAATCGCGCATCTCGCGAAGTGTCCGCACGAGTTCTACTACCTCGGGCGTCGTCATGGTCGACTCGCGCAGTTCTCCCTTGCTCGTGCGCTGTTCGATCGTTCCAATCAGCCCTGTGTCTGCTCCTGCGCGTTGCAAGATCTGCTCAATGAGTGTCGTCGTTGTCGTTTTCCCGTTCGTTCCAGTGACGCCAATCACAACGACATCTTGCGCCGGATTACCTAAGATCGCATGCGCAAAAATCGGCGCCACTCGCCTGGTTGAAGGCACGATGATTTGGGTGCACATAACATCAACAGGCTCTTCAACAAGTACAGCGACAGCCCCTGCTACAACCGCTTGCTGCACAAATTGATGGCCGTCAACATGGCCCCCTCGATACGCCACAAACAAACAGCCCGCAGTGGCTTTTCGCGAGTCATCACAGATATCTACCACATCAATGTCAAGTGAGCCGCGCACTTCCTTTATTAAGATCTTTTCTACCACTTGGCGAAGTTGCATCATGATCCCCCCAAAACGAGCTCAGCAAAAGAACGACAGTCTTAATCTAGAAAACCTCTTGTATCCTGTCAACCCGCACCACTCGGAGCAGGGCCAAGATACAAGCGTACTGTGCTCCCTTGAGGCAATTTCGTCCCTTCTTTTGGCGCCTGCGCAATCACGTAGGGCCCTTCTCCAACTACAGCCACACGCAAGATCGTACCACTTTCCAGCATCGTACGCACCGCATCTTTATAGGATCGCCCTGCTAGACCCGGCACGGTCGTCAAAACTGGATCAATGCCATAACGATATTTTTTCGGAATCCCTTGTAGAGAGGGCGGTACGTTAAGATATTGCAAACTATCCGCCAAAAGATTTCCAATTACTGGAGCCGCAATCACTCCACCAAAAACAGGTGTACCCTTTGGACGTGGATAATCGATCGCAACATATGCAACCAATTGTGGATGGTTCACAGGCGCCATTCCAATAAACGATACAATATAATGCGCACCTGAGTAATGACCATTTTCTACCACTTGCGCAGTCCCCGTTTTCCCGCCAATTCTCCACCCTTCCCGAAACGCTGCACCACCTGTTCCTTGAGCTACCACACTTTCTAGCGCATCTCGTACTTGTGCTGCAACCTCTGG
This sequence comes from Sulfoacidibacillus thermotolerans, assembly GCF_003144315.1. Classification (GTDB taxonomy): domain Bacteria; phylum Bacillota; class Bacilli; order Alicyclobacillales; family SLC66; genus Sulfoacidibacillus; species Sulfoacidibacillus thermotolerans. The sequence goes on from NZ_MPDK01000009.1 coordinate 24,958, forward strand.
GGATATGACGCGATGGACGGCAACTGGCTGAAAGGTTTTAACCACTTGTCCTGTTGTTGGATTAATAAATGCTTTGACGATCTCTGGTTTCATGAGAATGCCGCCATTTGCAATCGCAGACATCGCCATCACTTGCTGAATTGGAGTTACAGAAACCCCTTGACCAAACGCGGTCGTCGCCAGTTCCAAAGGCCCTACGCGACTCGGATTAAACAGAATGCCTTTCCCTTCCCCAGGAAGCGTAATGCCTGTTTTCTTACCAAAACCAAAAGCGCGTATAAATGAAAAGAGCTGTGTTTTCCCTAAGCGTTCACCTAGTTGAATAAACCCTGGGTTACATGAATTTTCCACAACATTCAAATAGGATTGAGATCCGTGTCCCCCTGCTTTCCAGCACTTAATCTTGTGCCCTGCAACCTCATAATACCCCGGATCGTAGAACCGCTCTTTTAAATTTACCTTTTTCTCTTGCAACGCTGCTGCAAGTGTTACAATTTTAAATGTCGATCCCGGTTCAAACGTCTGCCAAATCGCAAGGTTGCGATTATACACTTGCTGAGGCACACTACGCCAATTGGCAGGATTAAACGTTGGATAATTTGCCATCGCAAGAATTTGCCCGGAATTTGGATTCGCAACGATGATCGTCACGTGATCTGGCGCGTATTTTGCAACGATATTCTGAATCTCACGCTGCGCAAACTGCTGAATTTGTCGATTAAGTGTAAGCTCCACATCAAGTCCTGGAACAGGCGGAATATAATCGTCATTTGTCTGCGGAATCTCTTCGCCGCGAGCGTTTGACACAAATTGTAACGCCCCTTTTTGCCCGGCTAACACCTGATTAAACTCGAGTTCAATCCCGCTTAATCCTTGCCCCTCCCCCCCTGTAACTCCGAGAACTTGAGCGGCCAAATCACCGTATGGATACTCTCGCTTACCTTCTTCTGTCAAATAAATCCCTGGCAAACGAAGAGCCCGAATGGCCTTTACTTTTGCTTCATCAAGTCGTCTGCCGCGCGGTCGAATATAGACCATCAACTTTGGCTGGCTTAGTAATTTCAAGATGCCTTGCTCAGTGCCGCCAATGATTTTCCATAATAAATAGGCTGTTCGCTGCTTGTCCTTGATTTGCCTAGGAACCGCAATGATACTCGCCGCACTCGCCGTATACACAAGGGATTGTCCCGCTGAATCGAGGATCTCCCCACGAACGGCTGGCAACGGAATGTTGCGCCGAATTAAGTGAACCGCTTTTTCATTGTAAAACTGAACAGCTAGCACTTGCACATGCACGAGCCGTCCGATGAGCAAAGAGGCTCCGCAGACAAACGCCAATAACACGAGAAAAATGCGCCTGCGCACTTTTGTTTGCGTGATTCGCATAGGGACTCTCCTCACTACTTTGCAAGTCTTGTCCCTGAAACTTTATGCGACTGCACAAAAAAGTAGACGCGTCATGCGAAAGATTACTGTATGGGTGCAAACTGAACGACAAGAGGAGAACCTAATTGCACTTTTCGCCCAGGTACTACACTTTGCCATACAGCAAAGCCATTTCCTTTGGGCTGCAGTTGCAATCCCACAATCGAGCAAGCATTTACTGCATCTGCCATTGACAACCCTTGTAGATCTGGAACGACAACCATGCCAGTCTCATTTGGGGCACTCCCAGCAAGGATCAAAACACGCGATTGCGCAGGGACAATCGTTCCAGCAGCTGGCCACTGTGCAGTGATCACAGAAACCACTCCTCGTGCAGAGGCCTTTAGATTCGCTTGCTGCAGTACATGTTGTGCAACCGCACTTTCATCACCAAGGACAGAAGGTACTGTCACATACTGTGTCGTCGGCGATTGACTTTGCGGTTTTGCAGTCGGTTCACCATGAGGTGGGATATTCAAATAATGCAAAGCTTTTTCTAACACAAATTTCGCCGCTGGCGACGCAACATCATTGCCAAACTGAATCGCATGAAGAGGCTCATTGACTGTTACATAAATTTCAAGCACCGGATGATGTGCAGGTACAAATCCAATAAATGATAAATTATATTTATGCGGAATATATCCGCCGTTTGGACTCGGAATCTGCGCAGTCCCTGTCTTACCTGCGACGTTATAACCAGGAATATATGCCATCAATTCAGGATCTTGATTCACATCTTGAATCATAACATTTGTGATTTCATTCATAATCGCGGCAGGCGCAACTTGGCGTACAATATGTGGCTTGCGTGCAAAAATCACACGTCCATCTGGTGCGATGATTTTTTGCACAACATAAGGTGTCATTAAGTAGCCACCATTTGCGACAGCCCCGACTTCTGCAACTTGCTGAATTGGGGTAACGGCAAGCCCTTGCCCAAACGTCATGGTTGCAAAGTCCACGGGATTCAAATGGTTCGGATCAAATAAAATTGAGTTTCCTTCACCCGGCAGATCGATTCCCGTCGGCCGATCCATCCCAAAGAGATGAATATAATGGTAGAGAGTTTGCACTCCTTCCGCTTGACCAATGTGAATAAATCCCGTGTTGCTTGAGTAGATCATCGCCATTCGGTAGGTAATGCGACCCCAACCCCATAGATTCCAGTCGCGAATTGGCACCCCGTTAACTACATCGACTCCTGACATATAAGTTTGATCTAGCTGAATTGCACCTGTGGCAAGCGCCCCAGTCAAGGTCACAATTTTAAAAGTAGATCCTGGTTCAAACGGATCTGATATCGCCCAATTGGTATCAAGTGTACTTGCGGGATACGCAAAATATCGATTCGGATCAAAGGTAGGCAACGTCGCCATCGCGAGAATCGCACCTGTGTTTGGATCTGCTACGATGATGGCTGCATGAGCTGGCGTAAAACGTTTTTCAATCGTCGCAAGGGCCTCTTGCGCATAGTGCTGAATCGCAGGATCAATCGTCAAATACACACTGTCTCCATTTTGAACAGGTTTTGTCAGTACTTGATCAAAAGGGAGCGGTTGTCCTAAATCATCTTGCATAAACTGCACCGTTCCAGGAGTCCCAGATAAATAGGAATTATACTCTCTTTCAATTCCCCCTGCTCCTGATCCTGTTTGATCAATAAACCCCACGACTTGCGCTGCAAAAGATCCATCTGGATAAACGCGTTCATACGTTTTATAGGGATTTATATCATTACTTATATTCATTTGATTAAATAACTGTAAAACGCGCTCCTTCGTGGCGAGAGAAACGTGCACAAAATAAGGATAGAGACGTAACCATACCACATTTTTTTGCATGAGCGCTTGAAGAACAACAGATTCTGGTGCCCCGACAATTTGGGCGAGTGAGGTTGCAAGTTGCTGCAGCTTTGCCGTCCCGAGTTGCTGAAGACCAGGTACATATAAATCCAAATCATACGCCGGCATAGAAAACGCGAGACGATCTCCACTCGCATCGTAAATCGTTCCGCGCATTGGGGTAATTGTCTCTTCTGCAGACCACTGATCTCGTTCGATCTTAGCTAAAAAATGATCTGAAGCTTGTACATAACCAATGCGAACAAGAACGATCGACAAAAATCCGACTAACCCGATGCGCACTATACCTAAACGAGAAAATCGCAGTCTTTTTGATTTCAATGGCTAATCGTCCCTACTTCAACCGGAGTCGCCGGTTGCATATGTAACACGTGTTCCGCAATGTGCAAGACGCGCGTTGGGGACGCGAGTTCATAGACTGTAGAACGCAAAGCCGCATCACGTGCTACTTCATGTGAAAGCGTCACTTTCAAACTCGCTATCTGATAATTCGTCACGATCAAATTCGCATACTGCCCCACCAAAAAAATTGCGATGCCAGCGCAAAAAAACAAGGATACAATGAGACCTAAGCGATCCCTTGTCTGTGGATGTGCTGCTTGATGGGGCATTTTTATAGATTTTTGTTGCCGCAATGTGTCGTTCATCGTCTGATGCGCGACTGTTTTGGGAGAAGGGGCAGTATTACGAATGGGATTCGATGCGATCATACGTTTCTCTCCTCTTCACAGGTGCTTGACGAACCATTTTCAACTCATCATCTTCTAACTTGGCAAGCGTTCTGCAACGCGCAGTTTCGCCGACCGCGCGCGCGGATTGCGCGCAATCTCCGCTTCTGTCGGCACGACAGCTTTTTTTGTGATAATACGCAATGTCGCTTGGTGATGGCATACACATTGCGGAAAATGCGGGGGACACACACAGTCTTTAGCGTATTGAGAGAAAAAACGTTTAACTAAGCGATCTTCGAGAGAATGAAACGTAATAAATCCGACGCGCCCACCAGGTGCTAATAGTTGCGGCACTTTACTTAGCAGTTCCTCTAGCGCTGCCATCTCTTCATTCACTGCGATGCGCAATGCCTGAAAGACGCGCTTTGCCGGATGTGGACCTTCCTTACGCGCCGCTGCGGGGATCGCAGCCTTAATGATGGAAACAAGCTGTTCTGTCGTTACAATCTCCTGAATTTGCCGCTGCGCAACGATAAACTGGGCAATGCGTTTCGCCCACCGCTCTTCGCCATAGTCAAAAAATAAATCTGCTAATTCACGTTCTGAGCATGTATTCACCAATTCCCGAGCGGTCAAAGATTGTCTGTGATCCATACGCATATCAAGCGGTGCGTCTTGCTGATAAGAAAATCCACGCCACGCATCGTCGAGTTGTGGGGATGAAACGCCAAGATCACAGAGAATCCCTTGAACTTTTGGCATCCCCATTTGCAACAAGTAGTGATCCATGCGTCGAAAGTTATCGCGTACCAAGACCAAGCGATCCCCATAGTGAGCACGCCATTCATTTGCATATTCAATTGCTTGCTGATCCTGATCAAATGCAATCACGCGACCGTTTGGCGCACATGCATCAAGCAAAGCCCGCGTATGGCCCCCTGCACCGAGCGTCCCATCGACGTAAATTCCGTCTGCACTTCTGCACAGTGCCTCTACTGCTTCGTTTTGCAACACAGTATGATGAACAAAACCCTCACTGGACAAAAAATACATCCTCCTCAAATTGCATAGCCTGTAGATTTAGAGATCTAGATCGACAAGCCCGCTTGCCAGATCACTAAATTGGTCTTCGGCATCTGAGGTATAGGATTTCCATGTCTCAAGATCCCAAATCTCGACGCGCGCGCCTACTCCGATGACCACACAATCACGAGCAATGTGCGCATAATCACGCAGGTTCATCGGCAATAGCACCCGCCCTTGTTTATCCAATTCAGATTCTGCCGCACCACTGAAAAAAAAGCGCATAAATTGCCGCGCATCTGCCCTTGATAATGGCATAGCCCGCAACTTCGCTTCTAATGCCTCCCAGTCCTTGCGCGGATAGACAAACAAACAGTGGTCAAGACCACGGGTGATCACAAAAGAGGTTCCTAATTCTTCGCGGAATTTTGCAGGAATCGTAATGCGCCCTTTGTCATCTAGCGCATGTTGATATTCGCCCATGAACACGAGCATTCACCCACTTTTCCTGCAGAATTCCCCACTTTAAACCACTTTCCACCACTTATACGGTATAATTCGCTCCGATCAACAAAAATCCTGCCTCCTTTAGCTGGGAGACAGGATTTTTTATTTGGATAATATGGTTTATGCACCCATCAGAAACGGATGTACGTCATCAAGAGCGGGGAATACTCAAGCTCTAGCAAAGCAGTTATCCATGAGATTCCGTACTTTGAAAATAAAGAAAGCGGCGACAGAATTCGTTCTTGTTCCGACAGTGCAGGTCGCAACCAAGAAGACAGAACGGTTGCTAAGTACGCTGTTTCTTTATTTTTTCGTTCAAGAGCTTGCAAACTACGATTTTCAAGATGCCTCAAACTGCGCGTCATCATTTCTTTTGCGCGTTCCAAGGAGGCGCGTAAAGTCACATCAATCCCTAGAAAATACGCTTCACGATCGAGCAGGGCTTTTCGCATCCACTGCTCCATTTCACGCATCACAGTATCAAGTGACGGCGACAAATCGCGAACAAGCGATTCTTTTAGCAAATTGCGCTTTAACCCATCCTCTAGCGTCACACCTAAATGTTCGAGTGCCCGAGTCACAGCAGTTGGCAAAGCTGTGACTCGCATACGCAACTGCAAAATGGGAAGATGCCTTCCAGCCTCTGCAAAAACTTCTTTTAGCATTCCATGATACGCAATTTCCGCTGGTCCTCCTACATACGCTAAGACCGGCAGTAAAAAATCTTGAACCACGGGGCGGTACAAAACCCCCGAAGAAAAATCAGAAGGTTGTTCTTGTAAGCGCAGCAACAACTCTTCTTTTGTAAAATATTGTTCCGTATCGCGTAAGACGAACCGATCCGGTTGGAAACGATCCACATCAAGCGCATAGCGTCGACCTTTATCGACAATAAACAACAAAGAATGATCAGGATGAAGTTCCACTTGTGGGGCAAACCCGCGTTTTGTGAGCGCCTCCGCTCCTGATTGCGCGGCACGCATATAACCGTAAGGATTTTTGATCACGCGAGCAAACGCATCTTTAACCAAACGCCTGAATGTAGGATAGATTGGATTTAAAAATAGGATTGGCACATCTTTTAAGAATCGCGCCATCAATCGGGCAAACGCATCTCCCATGTTCGTCGCACCCCGATAGGAAAAATCCAGATCTTCTAATAGTTGAGATTTATACATTCCTTCAGGAAGTTCTACAGCCAGTTGCGCCAGCAATTTGTCAAGTTCCGTGTCAGAAATCGCATAAAGTCCGATGGGAACTCGCCCCACAGGTCGTTCATGTAGACGCACGCGGGCAATTTTTGCATCTTTGTCTACATAATAAGCAGAGGCAACTTCATCAAAATCATGATCTTCTGCGGCAATCCAAAACACGGGTACCACTGGCCGACACATGACCTCTTCATAGTGCTTCGCTAGCGCAACTGCAGATACCGCTTTGTAGACTGTATAAAGCGGACCCGAAAAAAGACCTGCTTGTTGACCCGTAACCACCGTCATACAGCGATCATCAGAAAGTTTATCTAGCAACAACTGACTCGCTTCATTGAGCAAATTCTGCTCCTTTGCATAGTCAGTGAGCGCAGCGACGAGCGCTTTGCGATGCGCGTGATCAAACAGGTGATCGATCGTATGACATCGCCGTTTTACTGCATCAGCTTGCTGCGGTGCAAACTCAAATCGATCGCGAATCCGTGGATCGCCCTGCAGATACGCATCCGTGAGCGCATTACCTGTTAACCTCTCCGTTTGCCAGATCTCCATGGTTTCGCGAACCCCTTTGCATCTCTCTCAAAATTGGTTCTTCTTAAACGCTTAGCGATATGCGCGTTCGTAAGACTTCGGAACTTCTACTTCATATCCTAAACTCTTGGCAGCAGTATGCGCAAAATGTTTGTCACGCAAAAAACCGCGACCAATCGCGACAGCATCTGCCTGTCCGCTGCGCACAACATATTCAGCTAACTTTGGATCATCTAACATTCCCACCGCAATCACCGGGACCGACACAGCTTGTTTGATCATGTTTGCAAACCCGACTTGATACCCAGGATACACTTCTGGTACTAAAGGAACATTGCCCCCCGAACTCACATCAAGAACGGTGATACCATGCCGGATGAATTCCTTACAATAGTCGGTCATTTGCCTTTCATTGTACCCTTGCGGGTGATACTCTGTCGCAGAAACACGGATCCCAACAGGGATTTTATGTGCTACCGCCTCCACCATAGCATCAATAACTTCTAACACGAAGCGCAGTCTCCCCTGCTCATTGCCCCCATACTCATCTGTTCGCTGATTGGAGAGCGGAGAAATAAACTCGTGAAGTAAGTAACCGTGTGCAGCATGTAATTCAATAAAATCAAACCCTGCGTCCACCGCACGTTGTGCAGCTTTTACAAACGCTTCGCGGATTGCTTTTAATCCCTCTCGATCTAGCGCTTGTGGAACTGCATAACGATTGCTAAACGCGATCTCAGACGGTGCGACAATCGGACCTGGAATGTCTGCCTTGCGCCCCGCATGCGCGAGTTGAACTCCGATTTTCGTCCCCTGCAAGTGTGCAAAATCGACAATTTTACGCAATCCCGACTCATGTTCTGGCGCATACAGCCCGACATCATGAACAGAAATCCGCCCCTGTGCAAGTACAGCCGTCGCCTCTATAATCATAAGTGCCGCGCCACCAAGCGCCATCGACCCATAATGAACGAGATGCCAATCTGTAACATTTCCAGTCTCTTGTGCTTGATATTGACACATTGGAGATACAACCACGCGATTTTTCAATGACAACGAACCGATGCTCCACGGATCAAATAGCCCAGGCATCTATACGCCTCCTTGCTCGACCAATCTAAATTCCTTCATAAACTATAGACGTTTCACTTAATAAAGTAAAGTTAATAACATCAATCAAGCATGTCGCTTGTGCTCTCGCACAATCTCCATAGCCCGCGCAAGCTCCTGCATCACGTCAACTGCAGCTTGATCTTCCAACATTTTTGCTTTGATATATACCTCCCCTGCCGGACTTGCGCTATATTGCGGCGGCAAGTGATTCAACGCGATTGCCAAAATATCATTTTGACAGCGCTCGCAGGTACATCCATCGTAACCGCGTTCAATGAGGTTTTGCAAAGCACGGCGCGCAACATTTTCCATCACATTCGTCAACATACACTCTCCCCATTTCGGTTGATTTAGGTAACCGAAGGCAATTTCACAGTACCACAAACAGGTAAAATTGAGCAACTACCACATTTCTATTTGCCGCAGTGATTTGTAGATTTACCAGAATCGGACATACTATCGGGGTGAGGGGGGATCTTGCGTGCAAGATGTACATTGTCTGCGACGCATGCGGATTCGCGTGCGTGGACTAGAAATTGAACAGACGAGAAAGCTCTATCAATCGTTACTACTTATGATCGATGGTGTCGTTTCAATCAAAGTCAATTCACTTTCTGGCCGAATGCTGATCATTTATGACGATCGAAAAATTACCAGTTGGCAATTAACCGCGCTCGCAGGTCGTTTAGAAAGTTCACCTCATTCCTTATTGTCGGCGAGTCATTATGCACTTCGCAAGCATCAAATGTATTTGATCATTCCACTCGCATTACTTGTGGGACTTCTTGTGAAACGACTTATTTCCGGAAAACCAAAGTTTGCTGACAATTTGGTCGCCTATGAATTAGCGACACTCGTCGCAGTTTTTACTGGCTATCCCCAATTGCGTAGATACGTCAAACGTTTTGCAGACAAAATCGGCACTAGTGATCACTTGTTATTAAGTTCCGCCGCTTTATTTGTCGCTGTGATCCGCGAGTCCTTTCTTGTCATTACCGCGCTGTATTTGCTAACTTATAATTCCTATCGCAAACGCAATAACACCTTGGTTGCTGCGGCAAAGGCGGGGGAAGTGGTCGCACTCATTGACAGCGAAAACCGCGAACCAAAAAATGTACAACAATACGCGGAGATCGTTTCCAAACTGGGGCTTTTACTCGCGCTCAGTTCCCTTTTGATCACGCGCGACCCTTTATTATTTAGTACGCTGCTTGTAGCTTTCAACCCGCGTCCCGCCGTAGTAAGCGCGCGTTATGGTCTGAATCACGCGGAAATTTTAACACATGAAGACTGTCGCTATATTCCCATGCATACCGGAATGGATTTGTATGAATTATTAGACGCCCGGGAAATTGTAATCTTATCTACAAATGACGCCAAAAATCCGCCAAAAATCTTTCCCCCTTTGGCAGAGTTCGCAAAAATGCATCACATTTCGTCGATTTACACCCTTTCGGTCTCTGAATTTACGGAACCGATTCCTGACGTGAGGGAGCGCGAACGACATGCAAACCGTCCGATTGAAAAAATCGTATTACTATCGGAAGAAGTCATTTACCCAGCTGTCCATCAAAGACAAGATCATTTGATTTACTTGCGCCAAAGTCAACAAGCCTTGCTAGAGACTCTGCGCCTTAGTGCGCGTTTGCGAGACAACATCACGCGTAACTTGATCTATACAAGTGTCGTTAGTCTCACGCTCACCGCACTCTCCTTGGGACGTGTTCACCCAAATAAAATCAACTTGCTAGCAGATGGATACACCATTGCAAGTCTTGGCTTGGCTGAAAGCAGTAAACTGAGCCCAATCGCCACAAATCACCACTAAGAGCGGATTGCGTAAGAACTCATAAATAGTGAGGCGCAAGGAAGACTCCCTGCGCCTCAGTATTGCTCCTGCTATGTTAATGATAGGTGCCTAGCTGTGAATCAGATCGGCGAAGTTGGTCTTCTGCGAGATCAATGAAGTGTTCATACTCCGGTTTAAATTCAGCTCCGATCTGCTTCACATCATTGGCGAACTGTAAAAGCGCCTGCGTATTTTTTACAGCAAATGCAGGAGGTAAATGAGTTTTTTGAGGTGCGTTGGACGTTGTGACCGAGTGCAATCTCGGTAACAAATTTTCCGAAAGACGGTCTTGACGGTGATCATCCACTTGCCCAATTTGGCCAACCTCAACGCTCTGTGCGCGATTTTCGCCAGCCAATTTTACCCGACGAGCCACTTCCTTTGTCCCTGCGATTACATCGTCTGCGGCGTTTAGCGCTGTAGCAAGTCCACCCACGATCACTCTCCGAAAGGGTGGGCGCTGTAGATTTTTCTGCTCCTGCCACCCCTCATTTGCAGGCATGGTATTTTCCAAAACAGGTTCATTGTGTGGAATGGTCGGTGACTGTAACTCAGTAGGCTTTGTCCACTCTTTCATGCGATCACCAAGCGCCATAACTCCAACCGCAGTATTGACTGTCGCTTGGCGAATCAATTTTCGCACAGCGGGCACCGTGAGCAAAACTGCAACGCCTACGCCAATCCAGCCGATTGGATGATCAAATTTTAATGAACGACCCCAGTCTTTCATCGCCATTGCGTTCCCCCCTTTTCACATCCCCTATCACGTAGCATCCCCAAGCAGTAAAAGCGCATGCGAAAAAGTGCTTTCTGACGTATGAATCACTCAAAAACGTGGAACGGTATCAAATACAGCCACAGTTTATGAAACCGCAGGGGTTGCAGGAGGAAGTCGTTGTGAAAAAATCATTTTCAGTTGAAGGAATCGCCATGGGAATTGGTCTTGGTGTACTCGCAGTCCTCTTAGCTCCAGTCGTAAAAAGACAAATTCGCCCCGCTGGAGAAGCGATCGCGTCTGGAATCGGAGCGCTCGCACAAGGGGCACGCAAATGGTATGAAGTAACAAAAGAAGAAGTAGAGGATCTATTTGCTGAAGCGCAATTCGAGCGAATGAAACGGTCACTCGATCAAGAAATAGAAGAACCTGTACAACCACCCCGTATGTAATCATCTTAGAGTCATTACCCCACCAGGTTGTACTCCTTGGTCGTGCACAACCTGGTGGGTCACTCGCTAAATTTATCTTTTCAAGCAATAAACCATTATACCGGATACACAGCGTGTTTACGCCTTGAGAAAGAAATATCTTTCCCTTCATACTGACGCAATCGCATGACAAGTTCTGTACGCAGTTGATCAGGATCGACTATGGCGTCTACTACGAGTTCCGAAGCTAGACGATAGATATCGATATCTTGGCGATACTCTTCCCTTTTTTGCGCAACAAAAGCGCTCTTTTCCGGTTCCTCAAGCTCTGCAATTTTATTGGAATACACCGCATTTACCGCTGCTTCAGGTCCCATAACTGCAATTTGAGCAGTTGGCAGAGCGATGCACACGTCTGGATCAAACGCAGGCCCTGCCATCGCATATAATCCCGCACCATACGCCTTGCGCACGATCACAGAAATTTTAGGTGTCGTAATTTCAGCCATCGCAGCGATCATTTTTGCTCCATGGCGGATAATCCCCGCTCGCTCAACTTTCGTTCCAATCATAAATCCAGGAACATCCGCTAGAAATAGAATTGGGATATTGAACGCATCACATAGGGTCATAAAACGCGCCGCTTTATCTGCTGAATCGACAAATAACACTCCGCCTTTTACCCGCGGCTGATTGGCCACAATCCCCACTGAACGACCGTCGATGCGCGCTAACCCTGTGATAATCTCACCTGCAAACAAACGTTTGATCTCAAAGAAGCTCCCCTCATCAATCAATTGGTTGATGAGATCATACATGTTAAAGGGTGTATTTTGATTATTTGGAATAATTTCTGATATTTTCTTTCCGGTCTCTGCCACTGGCCGAACTTCCGCACGTGGCACTGGAGCTGCATAGTTCGCAGGAAAATAAGACAAATACGTACGCGCCGCTAAAATCGCTTGTTGCTCATCAGAAGCGAGCACATCCCCACATCCGCTAACCGAACAGTGCATGCGTGCGCCGCCCATTTCTTCAAGCGTCACCTTCTCACCGATCACCATTTCCGCCATGCGTGGAGAACCGAGATACATGCTGGCATTCCCTTCGACCATAATGACAATGTCGCAAAATGCAGGAATATAAGCACCGCCTGCGGCGGAAGGTCCAAACAGCACACAAACTTGCGGAACCATTCCCGACATCTTTACCTGATTGTAAAAAATTCTCCCTGCTCCACGACGACCAGGAAACATTTCTACTTGATCGGTAATCCGCGCACCTGCAGAATCGACAAGATATACAAGGGGAATTTGCATTTTCATAGCCGTTTCCTGAATGCGAATAATTTTCTCTACAGTCCGAGATCCCCAAGAACCCGCTTTCACCGTTGAATCATTGGCCATTACAGCTACCGTTTGGCCATTAATCTGCCCAATGCCCGTCACCACGCCATCTGCTGGCAAATCCCCAGCGAAAGCATTTGCGAACATGCCATCTTCTGTTTCTAAATCCCCGTCAAAAAGCAACCGCAAACGATCGCGAACAAATAATTTGCCCATTTCTTGATTTTTTTCATGATACTTTTGCGCACCTCCCTGAGCGATCGCTCGGTTCCAGTCCGCAAGTGTTTTATGTTCTGTCGTACTCACGATGTCACCTCATTCTCATTGCCCGGTGTAATTTGGCTTGCGTTTTTCTGCGAATGCCCGCAATCCTTCTAGACGGTCGGACGTCCGTAAAACTTCTTCATAAGCGGACCACTCGACTTTAAGTCCTGCCTGCAAAGGAAGATCAGAACCTTCGCGAATTGCGCGTTTGGCAGCACGCAGTGCAATTGGCCCACCCTCGCCAATTGTTGCAGCAATTTGCATCGCCTTAGGTAAAACATCATTAGCTTCTGTTACGTATTGTGCAAATCCGATCGCAAAAGCTTCGTTGCCATCAAATCGACGACCTGTGAAGATTAGTTCGTTTGCCCGACCCAGTCCAACAATACGTGCAAGCCGTTGCGTTCCCCCTGCACCAGGTATGATCGCGAGCCTTGTTTCTGTCAGGCCTAGTACAGCGTTGTCAGCGACAATGCGCACATCACATGCAAGTGCAAGTTCCATACCGCCCCCGAGAGCCACACCGCGTACCGCTGCAATCGTAGGCATCGGAAGAGCAGCAACCGCTTCGACTGCGGCACGAATTCTTCCTACAGCTTGTACTACCTGCTCTTCATTCATCCCACGGCGCTCTTTCAAATCAGCTCCAGCACAAAAAGCTCGCTCACCAGCTCCTGTAAGTACGACACAGCGCACATCCGGATTTTGCGACAATTCCTGTAACCGTGCTCGCATTTCCTCCAACAACTCAGTCGATAAAGCGTTCATTGCTTCTGCTCGATTGAGTGTGACGATCGCTGTGTGTTGGTCAACGCGGACTTCACATAGTGACACAATGATCCCCCCCTTGTGCGAGATGTACTTTGCTCGCATGACTATTCAAGGCGTGACCGACACTATTTTGTAATAGCTCAAGAGACTGCAAGAGTTTTCCTTCGTCAATTCCCGTCTGAATTCCTGATCCCTGAAGCATATACAATACATCATCAGTCGCTACATTGCCAGAAGCTCCTGGCGCATACGGACATCCACCAAGCCCCCCCAAAGCGCTGTCAATCTTTGTGATTCCCATAGTCAGTCCAACAAGCAGATTGGCAAGTGCTGTTCCACGCGTATTGTGCATGTGCAACGCGAGGCGCTCAGCTGGAATTTCCTTTAGCAATCTGTCGAGCACGCGCTCAGTTTGAAGCGGCGTTGCAACCCCGATCGTGTCGCCTAGAGAGATTTCATCGACGCCATCATCCAGTAATGCAAGAGCGACACGCAGGACTTGTTCAGCACTCACTTCACCTTCATAAGGGCAGCCAAATACAGTAGAAACATAACCACGCACAAACGCCTGATGCATTTTTGCAGTGCGCGTCACATCACGCAAAACAGGGAACGTTTCATCAATCGTCTTATTAATATTTTTCTTATTATGTGTTTCACTCGCCGACATGAACACAGCAACCGCTTTTACTCCAACGTTGAGCGCACGTTCTAACCCTTGCTGATTCGGAACTAGCGCACTGTATACGACTCCTGCTTTCTTCTGAATCCCTGCAAATACTTCCGCCGCATCAGCCAGTTGCGGAATCCAGCGCGGGCTCACAAAGCTACTGACTTCAATATGCGTCAATCCACTTTCCGTCAAACTATTAATCCATGCAATTTTCTGCTCCGTTGACAATCGAGCAGGTTCATTTTGCAACCCGTCGCGCGGCCCTACTTCCCAGATAGTTACCTCTTTTGGCAAGTTCATCATTTACTCCAACTCCACGAGTACGTCGCCCTCGTTCACAAAGTCGCCCTCGCCAATGTTCACTTTTACAACTTTTCCTGAAAAATCAGCGGAAACAGGGACTTCCATTTTCATCGACTCTAAAATGACGACATCATCTCCTGCAGCAACCTCTTGTCCTGCACTCACTAATACTTTAAATACGGTACCCGCCATAGTAGAAGCAATCGTTTTCATTGACAGAACCCCTCTTCGCGTTTTGGAATGAACTCATTCTCTGCTATAACCCGAACTGCTCATGTAAAAATGAAGTGTGCGTATCCCCAGCTGCAAACGCCTCGTTCTCCAATACACGTTGCAAAAGCGGGAGATTCGTCTTAATTCCTGCTACGTGGTACTGACGCAAAGCTACAAGCATCGCTTGCCTTGCTTCTTCGCGATCTTTCCCGTAAGTAATCAATTTTGCAAACATCGGATCATAATAAGGTGTGATGGCATCTCCTTGACGCACCCCTATTTCATTGCGCACAGACGGCCCCTCAGGCAATTGCAACTCAGTAATCGTACCTGGTGAAGGGAAGAAACGCTCTGGATCTTCCGCGCAAATCCGACATTCAATGGCATGTCCTGTTTGACGCCGTTCCATCACTTCCGCATCTAGCGCTTGCCCCATAGCAACACGCAATTGCCATTGTACCAGATCGACGCCCATTACCTCTTCTGTCACAGGATGCTCCACCTGAAGTCTTGTATTCATTTCTAGAAAATAAAACTTTCCTGAGGTGTCCAACAAAAATTCCACTGTCCCTACACCTGTATACTGCAACTCGCGAACAAGCGCTAAAGCAGCCCGTCCCATTTGTTCGCGAAGTTCTGGTGTCACCGCCGTCGATGGAGATTCCTCGACAATTTTTTGGTGGCGGCGCTGGATGCTACACTCCCGCTCTCCTAAGTGGATCGCGTTTCCGTGTTCATCTGCAAGGACCTGAATCTCAACGTGGCGTGGACGCTCGATGAATTTTTCAAGGTACATAGTCCCGTCGCCAAAGTAGGACAACACGCGTTTTGAGGAGGATGCAAACGACGAGCGTAAATCCGCTTCATTGTGTGCTACGACCATCCCAATTCCGCCGCCGCCAGCAGAAGCTTTTAGCATGACCGGATAGCCCATCTCAGAAGCCAACTGAACGGCTTGTTCTTCATCTTGGACTGCACCTTGTGACCCAGGTACAACTGGCACCCCCGCCGCAATGGCAACTTGCCTCGCCTGAACTTTGCTCCCCATACGAGCAATTGCCGCTGGTTTGGGGCCAATAAACACAAGTCCTGCACGCTGACAAAGTTCTGCAAAATCTGCGTTTTCAGAGAGCAGTCCATATCCAGGATGAACAGCATCTGCATTGCACGACTTCGCAATTTCAACAATTTTTGCCCCTTGCAGATAACTCTGCGAAACGGCACTCGGCCCAACAAGAAACGCTTCATCCGCCAATTGCACATGCAGCGCATTTGCATCCGCCTCGCTGTATATAGCGACCGCACGAATGTTCATCGCATGACAGGCGCGAATAATGCGACAAGCGATTTCTCCGCGATTTGCGATCAGAACTTTTTTAAACAATGGCTGCCCACTCCCTGTGAGTAAAATCTGCCAACAAACATTTCGGAGTTCGTCTTTTTGTTGTATAACAACAGGACGCTCACGTGTGCTATCATCATCCTCAGCACTATTTTAACATGACAACAGGGAAAAGTAATTGCACAGGCAGGAGATCTTCTATGTCACATGTCCATTCATTTTCAACGACTCGCCCACTATTTGGACAAGTCGCCCTTGTCACTGGCGCTTCGCGCGGTATTGGCGCGGAAATTGCGCGCACGCTTGCTAAAGCCGGAGCCGCTGTCGCCGTCAACTATTTTTCACAGCGTGATGCTGCTCTTGAAGTCGTCGCTAAGTGCCAAGCTTATGGTTCAAAAGCAATCGCCCTGCAGGCGAATGTCGCTGACAAAGCTGCCATTGCAAAGCTCGTCGAGGATACGACCGTTTTACTTGGTGCGCCTACGATTCTCGTTAATAACGCTGGGCGTGCACATGCTGAGCTATTTTTAGATACAAAAGAGCAAACATTCGACGCATTGATGGATGCGAATTTAAAAGCCCCATTTTTTTTGGCACAAGCTGTTTTACCCGGAATGTTGCGCGTGCAATATGGGAGAATTGTGAATATAAGTTCGATTTGGGGAATCGCTGGGGGTTCTTTGGAGGTTGCGTATTCCGCATCAAAAGGCGGATTGATCGCCTTTACTAAAGCACTGGCAAAAGAAGTGGCGCCTTCTGGCATAACTGTTAATGCAGTCGCTCCTGGCGCCATCGAAACCGATATGCTGCGACATTTGAGCGCGGCAGATCGCGAACAACTCTTGCGCGAAACACCGGTTGGGCGTCTTGGAACCCCACAAGATGTCGCGGCTGCCGTGCTCTTTCTCGCAAGCCCTACAGCTTCATTTATCACTGGGCAGATCATTAGTCCAAATGGTGGACTTGTAATCTAAACCTGCACATCTTGCAAAGTAGATTGTTTTTGCGCTTTTTCGCGCTCTCCCTTTTTTAATACCTTTTTACGCAAGCGAATCGTTTTTGGGGTGACCTCACAATACTCATCGTCAGCCAAGTACTCAAGAGCCGCCTCAAGCGAGAGGATACGCGGCGCTTTTAAACGCGACGTGTCCTCTTTCGTCGCGGATCGAACATTGCTCATATGTTTCTCGCGGCAAACATTGACCACAAGGTCATTATCGCGGGAATGCTCGCCAATGATCATCCCTTCGTAGACTTCTGCTCCAGGTGTGATAAAAAGCACTCCGCGCTCCTCAATCGACTGAATGGCGTAAGCTGTTGCAACCCCAGCTTCACTCGCAACGAGCACCCCGCTTTGTCGATCAGAAATCTCGCCTTTATAGGGTTCATAATGTAAGAACGTATGGTGCATCGTCCCATAGCCACGCGTTGCCGTCAACAGTTCCGAACGAAATCCGATCAGGCCCCGTGCAGGTACGTGAAACTCCAGACGTGTGGAGGACGTCCCAGGAACCATTTGTACAAGCTCCCCACGACGACCGCCTAAGCGCTCCATCACTGTTCCCACATGTTCCTCTGGAACATCGATCACCACGTGTTCAATCGGCTCAAGCAATCCATTTTTCTCATCTCGTTTGAAAATAACCCGCGGTTTTGAGACCTGCATCTCGTATCCTTCTCGTCGCATCGTTTCAATTAAAATCGATAAATGCAACTCACCGCGACCTGAAACAAGAAATGCATCTGGCGAATCTGTATCTTGCACGCGCAAACTCACGTCTTTTTCAAGTTCTGCATACAATCGCGAACGAAGTTTACGCGACGTCACATGTGTTCCTTCTCTTCCTGCAAAAGGACTGTCATTCACAACAAACGTCATTTGCAATGAAGGTTCTTCGATGGGAATCGAAGGTAGAGCTTCTGGAAAATTGACATCAGCTACCGTTTCACCAACCGTTAAATCTCCAAGCCCTGCAACCGCGACAATTTCACCTGCGCTCGCTTGCTCTAATTCAACACGTCGCAACCCGCGAAAACCATATAACTTGGTAACGCGTTGCAGTGATGTTTCTCCACTTTGCTTTAGCACAATCACTTGTTGTCCAAGTTTGATCGTACCGCGTACGATGCGCCCAATGCCAATGCGGCCCAAAAATTCACTGTAATCGAGAATACTCGCCTGCCACTGCAAAGGCCCCGTCGAATCGTCTGTAGGGGCTGGGATCGTTTCAATGATCGCTTCAAACAAAGGCCGAAAATCCGGACTCGGCTGATCCAGATCAAGCGTCGCTGTCCCATTGACCGCGGAAGCATATACCACAGGGAAATTAATCTGTTCATCCGATGCGCCAAGATCCATAAAAAGTTCCAACACTTCGTCCACCACTTCTAATGGACGCGCCATCGGTCGATCAATCTTATTAATCACCACGATCGGTACCAAATTCTGATCCAAGGCCTTACGCAAGACAAAGCGAGTTTGCGGCATGCACCCTTCAAAAGCGTCAACGACGAGTAAAACACCGTCAACCATCTGCATAATCCGCTCTACTTCACCGCCAAAATCAGCGTGGCCGGGTGTATCGACGATGTTAATCAGATAATCCTGATATTGAATGGCTGTATTTTTTGCAAGAATCGTGATTCCGCGTTCGCGCTCAAGGTCATTTGAGTCAAGCGCCCGCTCAGTAACCGCTTCATTACTCCGAAATACTCCTGATTGACGCAATAATTGATCGACCAAGGTCGTTTTTCCATGATCGACGTGAGCAATAATTGCAATGTTGCGCAGATGTTTCACGAACGATTCGTTCCTCTCCGTCTATCTCATTTTGTCTGACAGTTTATTGTATCACAGACTAATCAATATAATCTATAGCCAAAAGAAAATCCCCCTTACGATGCCATCTCATCCCCCATTACCACAAGTCATTCTCTATCTGCCTCTGTTAACCCAGATCAGTGGAACGTCGATTAGCTAACTTCCATATGATAAAAAAGCCCCAAAAACCCTATCGGCACAAACCGCATACGGGCTGTTTGTGCCGTGCGAAAGTCAAATGTAGGTGTGATGAGATGAACGTCAAAAAAAATCGCCCTTTGCGTATCCCGGCAAAGATTCAGCGTCGCATTTTAGCGGAAAGCCGTATGTTACACGTATCTACAGAAGAATACCTCGCTCTCATTACACAAATTGCTGCATCAATCCGCGGCGCAGTTCTCCCTGAAGGACTTAAGGACAGTGCGCCGCTTCAATCTATTTTAGAAAACCCGCTTATGCTAGAAATGGCATCCACACTAGCAAGTACAATCTGGCAGCAACTACAATCCACACAAGATCAGCAGCCTGAGACAACCACGGATGCGCGAGAAACACCTACCGCATCAGTAGCTCCACCCGAATTGCGCGACAAACCACACACCGCCCCCGCGATGGTCATGATCGATCCGATTACGGGGCAAATCATTCATATCCAAAGACGCCCTTTGCTTCCTTAACGTGTCCCTGGAATCTCAGGCGGATCAAGCTGTGTGCCAATTCGTCGAACAATCACTCGCACGTGTAACTTTGTCACAATTCTTGGCAACTGTCGATGCCAATTGTACTGTTGCATTGCTCCATAGGTTGGAAATAATCCGCGTGCATAGCGAAAAAAGCCAAACGGATCAACATCGTAAGTGACAAACATTTTGTGAATGAGAGACATTTCCTGTTTACTGATTTCTTTCTCTATTTTTTTCTCCAATTGTTTGCGTGCGCGAGAACTCACGAACGAAGCATCTGTCTGATCCCCTAGCAAAGTCCCTTCAAAAGATTGTGTAATGTCAATGACTGGACGTTCTCCAGATAGAGCAATGCGAACTTGTTCTGGTTTTGCATTGTGTACCATCAAAGTAACAGGCGCAGGTTGCCCAATCGGAGAGTGCACAACGACAATCGCTCGATGTAACTCCCCGGATAGCAATTGCAAATAGCGTGATTGCTCCCCATCTAAAATTGTCTGCATCCGATCTGCCCGAAAGATTGCTGTCCCGACACATTCTATCGGATTTCCTCCCGCCCGATTCATTTTCCCGGGCTCAGTATTGGCATTTTGCGACCGCAAATCATCCGTGGAACCAGAAGTTTTTTTATTCTCTTTGCCTACTTGTTCGTTCTCGCTCAATACGGGTAAAACAGGGTCAGTATTTGGCATCTCCAACGCATTCATAAATTGGTGCACTTCAACTGAAGGGGCATACCCTGTACGTTCGCTAGATTCCTGTAAATCTTCAAACACTCTTGTCGCCGAAGTTTCTAGGACGGGTTTATCATGAACAAAGATATTGCCTACACTGCCCTTTGCAACAAATAAAAAAAGCGTTCTGCGGAACTCTCGATAGCGCACGAGTGCGCGCATATAGGGTAAAACACCCTGCCGCGCCGCCCTTTCACCAAAAAGAATCGCCGCTAAATGTGAGAGATTGAGTTTGCGTTCGACACCCGCATTCATGACATTAAATGCTTCGTGCAAACTTTTTCCTGTCGCCGAAACGATCGGCGTCCCTGTACGAAAATCACCGCCAGCTCCTCCACCCCCACTCCCCCCGCCACCACCGCTTGAACCCGAAAGCTTACTGGGTACAGCGATACGACCTGCAACAACAACGTCGTTGCCTTTTATTTGTTTATCAATCCCCATCGTCACAAGAAACGCCTGTCCCTCAAGTTCCGAACGGTCATAGCAACCCGTTATAGATAGACTGACGAGTAGACCTGCGAGCAGATAGCAACATCTCATTTTGCGGCGCATCTTTCCGACCCCTTCCACTGTCCATTTATAACCTGCATAACAATCCCTAAGCTTATGTATAAAGGAATGCACAAGGAACAAAAATCAAACGCGTGATTGTGTATAATGAAGTTGAAAACTGAAGGAGGGGAGTCCATGACGGACGTCATTCGGTTGCAAATTAATTACCATACACTCGAAGAATTTAAACGTTTTAATGAAAATGGTCTCGAAGAACTTTCCATGCTGGATGAACTCAAAGAAAACATGGTAGAAAACCAAATTGATAGTCCGTTTTATGGGATTTACGAGGACGGCAAATTAGTGGCACGCATGAGTCTCTACCCGATTCACGCGAAATACGATCGCTATTTTGATCCTCCGCGCGATTACCTTGAACTCTGGAAACTTGAGGTGCTCCCTGGCTATAAAGGCCGAGGTTTGGGGACAGCGCTCGTTGAATATGCAAAATCTTTAGGTCACGCAATCAAAGTAAATGTACGTGGACAATCCCATCCCTTTTTCTTGCGTCTTGGATTCACGCCTGTGAAATATGATGCACAAAGAGATCGCGGTGAGAATCCCTATGTGTGGATTCCTGAAAAGGAGCGCTGATTCCTTCATTCCAGAAGTCGGCCAATCGCAAGACGCGCAGACGCTTTGCGCAAAAATCGATCAGACGTTACATGACGTTGAAGAGTACTACGAAAAGCATCCCGCAGGACGTTATCTTTACTCGCGCAATGGACACGTAGAGGACCTCAAACAGGCATTTACATCTGCCTTGGCAGCAATCTAGCTATAAAGTTGTTGCAACACACCGCCATTTGTCGGGGTATGGTATAATGAAAATTGGTTGATCCGTACAATGGCGGTCAACCTGTTACATATACGAGGAAAGAGGGGACTCTTCATGGCATTTGAAACACCTGCACTACCGTATGCAGCCGATGCACTAGAACCGTACATCGATGCAAAAACAATGACTGTGCACCACGATGGACATCATGTTGCGTACACCAATAACTTAAACGCCGCATTAGAAAACCACCCAGATTTACAAGCAAAATCTGCAATTGACATTCTTAAAAACATTCATGATGTGCCTGAATCCATTCGCACAACGGTTCGCAACAATGGAGGCGGCCACGTCAACCACAACATGTTTTGGAAGTTATTGAGTCCAAACGGCGGTGGAGAACCGACTGGCGAACTTGCAGATGCAATAAATAAGGAATTTGGCAGCTTTGCGAAATTTAAGGAAGAATTTGTGAAAGCAGCAGCTACGCGGTTTGGCAGCGGCTGGGCCTGGCTTGTGCTTGATTCGACAGGAAAACTCGCAATCACGAGCACGCCGAACCAAGACAGTCCCTACATGGATGGCTTGACGCCCATTTTAGGGCTCGACGTATGGGAGCACGCTTACTACCTCAAGTATCAAAACAAGCGCGCAGATTATATTTCTGCTTTTTGGAATGTGGTCAATTGGCCGCAAGTTGCGGAAAACTACGCAAACGCAAAGTAAAAAGCAAAAATAACTCGCAATCGTAAAAAAGGCGGACAGGGCATATGCTCTCGTCCGCCTTTTTTTACGATTCCTCTTCCTGGTTATCAGAGCTAATATGTACAGTCACTTCTGTTATGGGGCGCAAATCGCTAAGTTGCCGTTTGCGTGCCCGATCGACAATCTCAAGGAGAGCCTTATAATCCTCGTTGATCATCTGATATTCATCAGATACATCATGCAATCGTTGCAATAAATCGGATTTGTCTTTGCGTAACTTTTCCACTTCCATCCGAGCCGAATCAACATCTCGTTCCAGTTGCTTGACGCGGTTTTGCAACGCCATAAAATCGCGTCGATACTGCCGTAAAAACTTTAAAACCGCATTCCATGTTAAGACGTGGGCTTGCGCCTCTTCCATCTCATCCACGTTTCCCTGCGGATGTCTCAGCCGTTCATCACGATGCTCTCTACGCTCGAGTTTTGCAAAGTCAATCGCAGCTAAAAACTGTTTCCGAACGCAGGCATTCCAGCGATACCCACAGGCTGCCGGTGTGCGCTTTAGGGCTTGCGCGCCTTCTTCAAATGCAGCTAATTGGGTACTCCCCTCCCGAATATGACGCAAGATAATCTCCGCTAATTTTGCGTCATCCTCAGGGGTCCATGCATCCTGTCTGATCGTCTTCATGCCCGTATACCCCTCCAAATACCGAGGCTTCTACGGGTATATATATGCACGGACTGGTGAAATACAGCACTGCGAATTTAACAACTTTACAATCTGGGAGCAAATTTCATCCCCTTTGCAACGGCTCTGCAAGCATCACGAAAAAGCGGTCGCCAAATCCACCCGGCATGACTAGCTGTTTGAGTTTTTGCGAAAGCGAGTGGTCTTTTTGTTGCATAGCGTAAAATACTTCTTCTAATGCCGAAATCCCCATTAAAAAAGGGCCTTGCCGCTGTAACAATTGCGTAGTATATCCGTAGGAGAAAAGCACATCGCTCACAAACGTAAAATCAACATCAAACGTCACGTCCACTTCGCCCGCAAGATCTAGCCAATCCTCTATCATATGATGGGCAAAATAAGACCGTAAAGATCCATAGGGACGATCTTCAGCGATGACGTCACGCGTCAATCCTCCATAGTCGATCCACGCGATATAACGCGGGTGCAATACTTCTGTTATTTCACGAATCAATTGTGGCAAACTCACCTGCATCTCTGTGATCAGAACATCGGCGTCAAGCTCCGCAAAAAGCGGAAAAACGTATCGATTCGCATATTCCTGTAAGGGACCTGCCACCACAGGTTCAAAGTAAGTGACAAGTTGCTTTCCCCCAAAAGGACCTACAGGTTGATCAGGAGGAAGCGATTTTGCAGTTGTCACCATGAGACGCCAAACTTCCTTGTTGCGAGTTACCCGCACAACTTCACATGGCAGTGCATCAAGCACTTCGTTGCCAATCACCCACGTAGTTTGGGGCCAATCTTTTTGCATCGCCTTAGCCGCTTCAACGGTTGACGCGATTGCAAATTCAACAACGCCATTACAATCCCGTTCCGTTAGTATCTGCTGCAAACGTTCAACCGTACGCTTGCGCGCAAAAGGAGAGAGGTCGATTCCTACATAGAGTAATCGCTGAGTCTCCTTGCAAACACGAAGCCACTCTTTCACCAGTCCTGCTGCAAGATCACCGTCACCACACCCGAGTTCAACAATGCAAATCGCGTGCGTCAAAGGTGATTGTTCCATGACAAAGCGAGCCCACAGGGCACCAAATAGCGGCGACACCTGTGCGCTCGTATAAAAGTCACCCAAACGGCCAAACCGATCTCGCTCTGTCATATAGTAGCCATTTTCTCCATATAGAGCTTCTTTCATATATGTAGAAAATGGAATAGGGTATGCGCTCATGGAAGCAAAACCTGATCGATTAACCCATATTCCTGTGCTTCATTCGCTGACATGAAAAAGTCTCGATCTGTATCCTTCTCAATACGTGATAGAGGTTGTCCGGAATGCTCAGCAATCAATCGATTAAGGCGGTCACGCGTACGTAAAATATGATCGGCAGCAATTTTAATATCGCTCGCCTGTCCGCGTTGCCCTCCTAACGGCTGATGAATCATAATTTCGCTGTTTGGCAAAGCTGAACGCTTGCCTTTTGCTCCCCCTGTAAGAAGCACCGCACCCATTGAAGCTGCAAGTCCAACGCAAATCGTTGCCACATCAGGCTTAATCAAATTCATCGTGTCATAAATTGCAAGTCCCGCAGATACAGATCCACCCGGACTATTAATATAAAGGAAAATATCTTTCTCTGCATCCTCCGACGCCAAAAAGAGCAATTGCGCTACAACTGCATTGGCAACATCATCATCGATTTCTGAACCCAAAAATATGATGCGATCCTTTAACAAGCGTGAATATAAATCATACGCTCGCTCTCCGCGACTCGTTTGTTCAATGACTGTCGGGATGACACTCATCTGCGCTTCCTCCTTCAGACAGTTCCTGCCGCGTTCCTTGCACTATGTAAAGAGGATCGGCAACGTCCGATCCTCTGCCATTCATGCGTATCATACCACACTTTTAGCGCTAACGAAATCGAACCCCAAATTTTCCGCTTTCGGTTTTATACAATTGGAGTTCAGATGGAGAACAGCGACCAAAAACTTTTTGATCTCCTTCCATCCACATCGCCGCACAATATGCTTCAAACTTTGTGTCATAGAGCCCCGCAAAATAGACCCATGAAGCAGGAGCCATCCCGAACACCCCCAGTCACAATGAATAGGCTTAGTGTAAGGCGTGATACTTTCCTTCATTCGTGGAATATTTTTCTTCGTTTTTTCCGTAGAATGGAAGATATAAGGGCGAAAGAACAGGGTTGTCGGAATGCTCAAAACTTCGTATGATGAATGTAAAGTATCCCTCATTTATCGTTGAAAGTTTTGACCCGAAAAGCCACTTTCTTTTCAGGGGGCGATAAACGTGATTACACAAACCGAGTTAGATGAATTGCGCATAAAGCTTTTGCCGCCAGGCGCAGAGCGCGTTTTGGAACTACTCGCAGCACATCGGGAGCGTGTGGAAGCCATTACCGTCGTGATGGATAAAGTACCGCTGCTCATTATCGGACGACACGGCATGATCGCGCGCTTACCCATGGATGGAGTTTTGCAAAAAGTCTCACAGACAAAAGACGTGGTAACCATGTTAGAACGTTTTTTTGAAGGGGAAAATGTGCTTTACTTATTTGTAAATTTACCTGCTCTACAAATTCCCCTGTTCATTTCGCAGATGCTCCAAGAAACAGCGCAAAAGTATCAACACATGTTGACTCTGCGCACATGCATCGACGAAGCGCTTGATCGAGGAGATCGCAATGCATTTCTTCACTATACAGCTGAACTGCGGGACTTGGAGAAAGAAGATTTCAACCATATGTCATAGGGAATGTACATTTCCTATACAGAATGTAGATGGAGCGTGGACATGGAAAACCTAGATCTCCTGTATGACGAAACTGAACAATGCCCTGTACGTTACGTTGGATTTATAGGATTACATTCTCATTTTGACTTGGCGATTGTGTCGACTAGCCATTTTTATGCAAAAAAAATGGTCATTTCGACCCAAACAGGGAAAATGGCCCTATTAAGTGCGCAAGAAGCGGAAGATGTTGCCTACCTTTCATCTGTTTTTGCAATAACGGCGGATGAAGCAGAGGAACTTTCCGCTTTTCTTTGCGCGAATCTGTAGTACAAGCAAGAACATAAACTTACTCTATGTACGCTTTGCAGTCGAACCGTTCACGCAAGTTTCGAAGACTTTCGATGACGTACAAACCTTTACGTTGCAACAGAAAAAAAGTGGCTATAACGCTCCATAAACGCTTCAGAAACTTGCGCATGTTCGTCTGCATCCACAACCGCTTCCAGTTGTACGTCATCTGCCTCACCGATAATTCGCAAAAAGTAGAGCGTCTGCTCATCTGTATTACGCTCATAATACGCCCCGTACATATCTGGCCCCACCGGAAAGTACGTCCCAAGCGCCAATCGCTTTGTCTCTCCTTCTCCTTCAGCCATTTCTACGAGCAAAATTCGATCGACCGCAGCGCGAATCTGTTCTTCAAACAATCCACCTGGATAGTCTAATTGAAGGACATCCCCTTCACTTTCACGGATCAGAAACAATTCTCGATGTGCATCACGTTCAAATACGATGAATAATAAATGGGTATCTTCGTAAAAAAACGGAAAATATTCTGCCCGAGGGAACATAATTTTAGGTAATTCAGCCACAATGACTCCCCTTCCGTTCATTCATTTTACTAAACTCGGTTCTCAGTCATTATACCGCGTTTTTCGATGACTATGACATTGTGCTTCTTTTTCGTTATAATATCGACTATAAAAGTACACCTTGCAGCTTATATTCGCTATGAAAGGAGTAATTCCTGATGCCACGTACGAGTCGTTATGTTTTATACTCCTTGATCTTTGCACTTGCCCTGATCGGACTCATCATCAAAACACAAACGATCCTCACCACGTGTCTCATCCTCGCAATTCTTATAGGAGTAATTGCAGATGGATTTGACAATGCCCGTGATGAACGATTTAAAAAATACAATGTAAAACATAAGCATCATAAGCTAGGCGGCCAAGCCTAGCCGAATTGCCAAATGCTATCACTCAGATTTCCGTATTGATAGCTTTGATATCGGCGTACGGCCGCGCGTTGATCCTCAGCTGCTCCCATCGCATAGAACAATGGAATCCAATGTTCATTCCCACCTGGTGGGACAGCTAACTTTGCATAGGAATCATCAGATCCCTCCCTTTCATCATGAATGAATCGAATCACGAAGCTACAAAGCGCACAATCACAATATCTTCATTATACATTCGCAACTTATTTTTTATATCAGAATAAAATTCATCTCCCCCTAATTAACCTTTACATATTCCTTGTACATCATTTACAAGCAACTCATCGATTCCCTGTATAATCTGCATATAACGATTCCCGAAATGAGGATGATGGTCTTGTCGATCCTTTTACCGAGCCAACAACCCTCCTCACAAATCCCACTTCAACTCGCAGAAGAACTCGAATACATCATCGCAACAAGAAGTATCGCAATCCATTATCAACCGATCAAGAATCTTCAGACTCATGCAATTCTCGGTTGGGAATCTCTTGCGCGCGGACCTCTGCATTCTGCATTCGCACAACCGCTCGCCCTATTTGAAGTTGCAGAGCGCACAGGTCATTTGCTTGAACTCGAGCGCATTTGCAGATCTGAGGCACTGAAGCGTGCCATCCTATCACCCATTGACAAACTTTTTCTCAATATTTCCCCCTATATTTTATCCGATCCCACCTTTAAAGCTGGCGAAACACGGATATTGATTGAGTTATTAGGACTTCGCCCTGAGCAAATTGTCTTTGAAATTACTGAACACCATGCAATCAAGGATTACTCTGCCTTTTTACAACTCGTGAATCACTACCGGAATCAAGGATATCAAATTGCGATCGATGATATGGGCGCAGGATATTCTGGTTTAGTGACACTCGTACAAGTAAAACCTGATTTTGTGAAAATTGACAGAGAACTGATTTGCGGGATCGATAAAGATCAAACAAAACAGGACATTGTGCGAGCGATCGACCAAATATGCACCAGATTTAACGCAAAAGTAATTGCCGAAGGAATTGAAACAGACGATGAATTGAATTGCCTTAAGGAATGTAAAATAGAATTTGGCCAAGGCTATTTGCTGGGGCGACCAAGCTCTTCGCAAGATGCTTGAATCCCGTGCATTTGAACTTTGAAAAAGAACCATCTAATGTTAAGATGATGGTGCAGAGATTGCGCGCATGCGCAAAGAGAAAGAGGGGCCTCCCATTGTCAAACCATGATGATCACAACCACGACCATGAGCATGAATTCGTCGATGAAGAAGTTGTCATTCTAGAAGATGAAGACGGCAATGAACATGAATTCCTCATCGCAGAAACATTTGAAGTCGACGCCAGAATTTACGCTGTTCTCGTATCAGCAGACGGAACGTCAGAAGAAGGCTTTATCTTTCGCGTAGAAGAAAAAGATGTGGATGGCGAACAATTTCTTGATTTCATCGCCATTGAGGATGATGCCGAATGGGCAAATGTTGAACGAGTGTACAACGAGATGCTCGAGGAAGAAGATCAAGAGTAAAGAGCAAAACTCCTAGAAAGTGTGAAAAACCACCTGTGAAAGATATCGCAGGTAGCCGCAAAAAACGCTCCCGCCCTAAAAAAGTAAAATTTGTAAGCTCGAGATTGATTCATGATCCTCAAGCTTTGCAAATTGTACGGGTAAACGGGAGCTTTTTTGTTGAGAGAACACAAGGTCTAGCGCGTAAAAAACAAATAGACCGCCTATGCAAGCGGTTCTTCCTTCTTAAATTGATTGTCATTGAAAATATAACTGGCGGAGTGAGAGGGATTCGAACCCTCGATACGCCTTTACAGCGTATACTCGCTTAGCAGGCGAGCGCCTTCGACCAACTCGGCCATCACTCCCTATAAAAGTCGTGATTGCTTGTGAAATTGTAGCCTGTTTATATGACAAAGTCAATGACTAAGACCATTTAGAAAGTAAGCTCGTGCCATTGTGATGAATAGATCAGGCTCTTATCGTTTAGAATAGTAGCCATCGTTTGAGCGAAGCAACGCTGCTTTTGTCTTTTGCAAATCTCGGCCGAGTTCAGCCGTACACTCCGCACAATACCTTCCCCCGTGAATTGTCGCACCACAACGCTCACAAGCATAGTTAATTCGAGCGATAAGACGTCCTTCCTTCACCCACTTCATGACATGAGCAACTTCAACTCCCGTTTCATCTGAAACCTCCTTCGCTTGTGCGTTTGGATGATCGCGCAAATAATCTGACACCAGCTCAAATTCTTGCTCTTCTTTCGCAAAACAGGCATCACAAATTTTTCGAACACCGAGAAATACTTTCCCACATTGTTCACAAGTACGAAAAGACGCGGTCACTGCGCGCACTGCTACCGAAAACATAGACAAACATATCCACACGAGAGTTTCCCTGTTTCTGTTTTGCCTATGTTACTTCCGCGTTCAGTAGCAGTTTTCACCTTCTTTCTGCGTTCATATTTACGGGATAACGCCCGTGGCGCTCGCTTCAGACATTTTTCTGTACGTCTGATTGCGGAAGATTTGTCGATGTTTCAGCAACTACATCTTCTGAACCTCGCACACTTCCTTCCCTATGAAATTATCATGTATTTTAACAATAAACAACCAAAATATGAGTTCCCTGATTTTTACTGCCAGAGTGAATCATGCCTCTGTGAGACCCATGAGTTTTATTCTCAGCACTAGCCTTGTTCAGTGCAATCTACAGCGCGCTCTTGTCCCATCAAAATACGATCTAGTTCCATCTCAAATGGAATTCGCAAAGGATCTGGTAACATTTCAAATATTTTTTTAAATTCAGGGTGTGCCTGAGCCTCTTCAACATCTTGTAGAGGGTTCTCAAGCTCTGCAACCAATGAGTAAACGAGTTCGAACAGCGCATAAAATTCCTTTTGAAAGCGATCAGCATCATCAGAAATCTCATCGCCAGTACTATATTTCATGTTTTCCCACATTCGTATTACGGTCTCCATTTCTTTTTGTATAAGTTCAAACAAATTTATTCTCATCCTTACCTTCGAATTTTCAATCGGTGGTAACCCCATCTTCATTTTAGCGGAAAATGCAGCAAAGGGATTGATCATATCCAGGAACTAAGTAACGAAAAATTAATTGCTAAATTCTTCTGAACCATGCTATAATAGGTTTTGAGTAAAATAATAATTATTCTAATTATAAGTAGTCGATTCAAAGCGGCTACATATCTTGAGGGAGATGAGCGTATGGCGAACTTAAAAGGATCAAAAACAGCCGAAAATTTAAAAATAGGTTTTGCAGGAGAATCTCAAGCAAATCGAAGATATCTTTATTTTGCAGATAAGGCAGATTTAGAAGGAGCTGTCGAAGTCGCCAACTTATTTCGCAGCATTTCAAATGGTGAAACGAAACATGCTTTTGGCCATTTTGACCGCTTGCGCGAACATGGTGAAGGAGATCCTGTTACAGGGTATCCAGTAGGAGATGCCAAGGAAATGCTGAAGTCTGCAATCGCTGGAGAAACATATGAATACACAGAAATGTATCCAGGCTTTGCAGCGACCGCCCGAGAAGAAGGTTTTGCAGAAATTGGAGAATGGATGGAGGTCATGGCAAAGGCTGAACGCGTGCACGCACAACGTTTCCAAAAATTATTGGATTCATTAGAAGTATAGGAAAAACGCAAGCTGCAATTTTCATGACTATGTAATTTTTGTGAAAGGAGGCCTGAGTTTATGAATGCAATGATTACGTCGCACGACCTAATCCCACTTTCTACGTATCGCAAGAGCCGTGACGAATACATCCACAAGATGATTGCTTATAAGCAGTCTCGTCGCATTCGAGTGAATGAATTCATCTCCCTCTTATTTGAAAATCGACAGACGGTCCTCTTTCAGATTCAGGAGTTAGTCAACAGCGAAGACTTGACCGATCACGAGGAGATCGCAGAATATATTGAGATTTACTCGGCGATGTTGCCAGCTGAAGATGAGTTGTCAGCAACGTTATTTATTGAGATCGACGATCTTCCCCTGTTGGAAGAAACATTGAGAAAATTAAAAGGCATTGAACACACGCTGTTCATCGAGATCGGAGAAGAACGGATTGCAGCTATTTTTGAAGAAGAGCATAACGATCGCGAGTTTACTACGAGTGTGCATTATTTGAAATTCCCCTTGAGCGAATTAGCAAAACAGTATCTATTAGAAGAACCAGAAACATCAGCCAAGGTTCACCTCATACTTGATCACCCACAGTTACATGCAGAGACTGCCCTTTTAGCGAGCCAGATTCGCTCACTAAAAGCAGATTTTAGCCATAACAAATAAAGGTTTCTACTTGACTAAAACCTTCAACTAAAAGAACAAGAAGCCGTCCAAAACTGGATGACTTCTTGTTCCTCTTTGGCAACAAACCTTTTCTGGAGCCACTTAGCGGACTCGAACCGCTGACCTGCTCATTACGAGTGAGCCGCTCTACCAACTGAGCTAAAGTGGCAAAAACAGTGGTGGCGGAGGAGGGACTCGAACCCCCGACACTGCGGGTATGAACCGCATGCTCTAACCAGCTGAGCTACTCCGCCGCATGGCGGAGAGAGTGGGATTCGAACCCACGAGACGGTGATAGCCGCCTACACGATTTCCAATCGTGCTCCTTCGACCAACTCGGACATCTCTCCACGCGGACAAGAGCTAATATACCACGAATCGCTCCGACAATCAACTACTTTTGTCCTGTTTTTGCACTATAGCTTGTATCAAACGGTCTGAAACTATTTTGTCTTAGGCAGTTGAGTAAGCTGTTGTTTATATGCGCGCAACAACCCAAGAAAATCATGAAACCACGGGCCTCCATAAGCGACGAGCACTCCTGCCGATAAGTAATCAAACGCATCGCCAATCCATGCAGGTTCAATATTTGACCAAATCGGCGTCAAGTTTAACATTTCTAAAGGATGAATTTGTGCCAATCCGGCCAATACTGAGCCATTTACCCCAGCAAGAAAATGGATATTTACTCTGCGCAACGCATCCTCATACAACTCATCCCACTTGCTGTCATTCGGAATGGATTTTGCTTGTAAGTGTAGAAAATTGAGGCGTTTTTTCATCTGTTGCGTAATCGCTTGCGCACCTGCGGAAACAGCAGCCATGACAGCCATGAATTCCATCCATTCATCCACATCTTCTCCCCCTCTCGCATCCCCTTTCTTTCACCCTACGCACTACATGTCGTCCAATAGAACAATAAAAGGCCAGATTGCAGTCAATTCCTGCAATCTGGCCTTTTATTTCAAATTCTCGCGAATCACGTTCCTTCATTGTAGATCGTCGCGCGCAATGCACCGAGTTTATGATCACACTCACGCCATTCCAACACTGGATCAGAATCTGCAACAATACCCGCGCCAGCTTGTAAATAGGAGACGCCATCCTGATGCACAACGGTGCG
Organism: Sulfoacidibacillus thermotolerans; assembly: GCF_003144315.1. Lineage (GTDB taxonomy): Bacteria > Bacillota > Bacilli > Alicyclobacillales > SLC66 > Sulfoacidibacillus > Sulfoacidibacillus thermotolerans. The sequence continues at coordinate 57,644 of NZ_MPDK01000009.1, forward strand.
AATAATAATCGCAGTATCAACATTTCCTTGAATGTCAAACATGCCGATAATTCCACCATACGGTCCACGATTCACATCTTCTAATTCATCAATAATCTCCATCGCACGTACCTTTGGTGCACCTGATAAGGTTCCTGCAGGAAAGGTGGATAAAAATACGTCAAATGGACTTACGCCAGCTTGAATCTTTGCAGTTACAAGGGATACAAGATGATACACGTGAGAATACTCTTCGATTTGCAATAGTTGTTCTACACGTACTGACCCGGGAACAGCGATGCGACCGATATCGTTTCTACACAAATCCACTAACATCACATGCTCCGCTCGTTCCTTTGGATCATTTTGTAAAGCATCAATTAGCAATTGATTCTCGTCCGGAGTAAGTCCTTTTCCTTTTGACGTCCCAGCAATTGGACGCATTTGCACAACTTGATCTTGCACTCGCAACTGCATCTCCGGGCTTGCACCAAAAATCAAATACGATCCATAATGCGCGTAAAACATATACGGAGAGGGATTCATTTTCCGGAGTCGGCCATAGACCTCTAAGGTATCTATCTCCCCTTCAACACGCAAACGCTTGGAAATCACGCATTGAAAGACATCTCCTGCTCGGATGTACTCCTTAATTCGCTCTACGCGCTCGCGATATACATCAAATGACACATCTTCACGCGATATTAAATGGCTACGGTCATACCCTTTAAAGGAAAGAGGTTCGCTTGCGGCAAAATGCAGCAAACGCTCTACATCAGCGATACCCGGCCCCTTCACCCCTTCGATTTCATGAACATAAATTACAGTTTGCTCTGGAGTCATATGCAAGACGATGCGATGGATTTGCAGATGAAAGTCATCAATTTCGCGATCATCTGTCGTTGTGTTAGGAATCTTCTCAAAGTAGCGAATAGAATCATAACCAAAAAAACCTAGATAACCAAATGCATAAGCGGGTAAATTCTCTTCCACATCAAAAGAATGCAAGATTCCATCCAAATGTTGTGAGAGATTATATTGGATTTTTTGCTCAGCATCAGGCTGCAAAATAGAGAGAACCGCCTCATGACCGCTTACTGTCAACTTCTCACCTTTTGCCCGCACCGTTAATATGGGGAACAACCCGATCATCGAGGAACAGTATTCTTTCTTTGAATCCGTGACCGAATCAAGCAAAAAAGCTTGCTCTTCTCCGTACTCACGCACAAAGGCAACAAAAAACGAGAAAGCTTCTGCCTGCGTTGTCAGTTCAAAGCGTTTCGTCCGCACGGGCACCACTGCGTGAACTTGCATCTTCATGCGCGCAGCCTCCCTGCTGAAACATCTTCAACTAAAGCACGGTCATTCACATCATCATGCGCCTGACTAGGACGAACTTCATGCGCAATTTCGAGGAAATTCTCAATCAACTCATGTCCATATTCTGTAAGAACGGCTTCTGGGTGAAATTGCACACCATATACAGGGAATTGTTGGTGTTGTAAAGCCATAATGACGCCGTCATCTGTCCTTGCGGTTACTCGTAAACTATCCGGGAGTGAAACTGGGTCCACCACGAGAGAATGGTATCTCGTTGCGAGATATCGATTCGGTAGATTGCGGAATAGTTCAGAATCTCCTGTATGCTCAATCACAGAAACTTTTCCATGCATGATTTCGGTTGCTCTTATAATCCGTGCGCCAAACGCCTGCGCAATCGACTGATGCCCAAGACAGACGCCGAGAATTGGCGTTTCATATGCTAAGCGCTGCACAACTTCAACCGAAATTCCCGCTTCCGTCGGAGAACATGGCCCAGGGGATAGTACGATGCCATTCGGTTGCATCACCCGCAACTCATCCACAGTGACTTCATCGTTGCGAAAGACTTTGACCACTGCCCCAGCCATCATCATATACTGTACTAAATTAAATGTAAAAGAATCATAGTTGTCGATCACGACAATCACGCCGGAAACCTCCTCTCGAAATGGAGCAATAAAAAAACCGCGCCGGTTCCGTCGTGGTTGAGGTCATCTTCGCGCACAGAAATTGTCTGAACGCAGCTTAACAACAATGAAATTCGCTAAGCTCTCCTCAACTCATCCGACTGACTCTGCTCTATCGCCCTAAACTGGCGATTCTCTCCTAGTTACTTCATAAGAATAACGCGTGGCCCGCTTATCGTCAATATGTGATCGCATAAGAGATAGTCAAGAAATAGTTAGCCAAATACATCAAAAATACCCGATCGAGCATTTCTGCTCTTTCGGGCATTCTATATTCTCAACGTTTTGGTGGGCCTAAGTGGACTTGAACCACTGACCTCACGATTATCAGTCGTGCGCTCTAGCCAGCTGAGCTATAGGCCCTTTTCTATAAACAAAAACTGTTTTGTCAGCAACATGTAGTAATATAGCATAAACATACCTAATTAGTCAACACCCTATCGCAACTCAGAAAATACTATTGGATTTTCTTCTGGAACTGCAGCGCCGGCTTCAGGCGCAAAAGCAATTAAACTCCCATCCTCATCCACGTGATAAATTTTCACTTCATCCCCGACCAATGCAAACTCCATAAAACAATTCCAACAATAAAATTGGTTGTTTCCGATCTTCCCAATATCTTTACAATTGCAATGCGGACACCGTTCCACCTTTTCACACCTCCATCGTGAAGAATCTTTTTTATGATAACCACTTTCATCCATGTATAATCAACAGTTGATGATCCTTTTAAAGGTCTGTCCCATTTAACACCCGCAAACGATGCACATGATAAGCAATCCGATCGACCGCTCGGTCGACTTGCGCTCGTGTTATAAAGGATGAAAAACTAATACGTACAGAAGACAACACCTCTTCCTCCGGAATCCCCATGGCCAAGAGGACATGCGAAGGTTCCATTGCTCCTGCAGAGCACGCAGAACCTGTAGAAATTGCAATTCCATCCAGATCGAGCGCCATGACAAGCGCATCTGCCTGTACACCTGTAAAGGTTACGTTGCAAATAGAAGGCACTGCATGTTGCGCGCCATTCAATCGCCAGTGCGTCACTGCACGCTGCAATCCAGACAAAAACTGTTCGCGCACTTGCGAAATACGCAAAACTCGATCTTCCCACTCTGCACGAAGTTGTTCCACTGCGACGCCAAAACCAACTGCAGCTGCAACATTTTCCGTTCCTGCACGACGGTCCCGCTCTTGATGCCCCCCTCGAATCACAGACGAAAAAGGCGTTCCCTCACGCAGATACAAAGCCCCGATCCCTTTAGGACCATAAATTTTGTGCCCACTAAATGATAATAGTGACACAGGTACTTGGTTTACGTCAATAGAAATTGAAGGGAGAGCTTGCACAGCGTCAGAATGAAGCAATACCCGCCGATCACTCAATTCTCTTGATAACCGTTCAATTGGTTGAACAGTTCCTGTTTCATTATTGACCCACATCAAGCTAACAAGTCCTGTATCCGGGCGTAACGCTGCGAGAATTTCCTCAACTGCCACGTACCCCGTCGCATCTGGAGAAACGTACGTCACTTCATAGCCAAGTTCTTGCAACCAGGTACAGGTTTGCAAGACCGCATGATGTTCGATGCGTGAGGTCACAAGATGGCGCTTGTCAGAGGCGCGCAGTACACCCACTAAGGCGAGAAAATCCGCTTCTGTACCTCCGCTTGTAAAGATCAATTCGCGACTATGTGCACCAATTGCCTGGGCAATGTGACTTCGCGCCTGTTCAACGGCGCGGCGTGCCTGCTGCCCAAATTGATGAACACTCGATGGATTGCCATACACATCACCCAAAAACGGACGCATAGCGAAAGCAACTTGCGGATGAAGTGGAGTTGTAGCCGCATTATCTAAATACACGGGCAGATCCATCAAGATCACTCCTTAGATTGAGCAACGCGCAATTTCAGCTTTGCTCAGTTTACGAGGGCGAATCTTACCCTCTGTACCTTGTTCTGTAGGCTGATAGAACACTGCATTTTGCAACTCGTTTGGAAGATACACCTGCTCGACGTAATGGCCAGGATAATCATGTGGGTACAGATAAGGACGATCGTCGTTCCCCTCGCGATAAAAATGACGATCCCGCAACCACGTTGGAACTTTTGCATGTGGATATGCTGTGATCGCTTCATCGACTTTTGCTAGTGCAGCGACCACACTATTTGATTTGGGAGCCTCACACACAAAAATAATTGCCTGTGCGATAGGGATTCGCGCTTCTGGCATCCCTACCTGCAAAAGCGCCTGCATCGCAGTGACCGCTTGCACCAGCGCGTGCGGACTCGCAAGCCCCACATCTTCACTCGCGTGCACAATCAAGCGCCGCACAGGGACGCGCGGATCCACTCCAGCTGCAACCATGCGCATAAACCAGTACAATGCCGCATCACTGTCACTTCCACGCAAAGATTTCCCAAAAGCACTTAACATATCGTATAAAATCGACTCATCTACTGCTGCCACTGCCTCTTGCGCCACTTCGCGCACATCTGCGACACTCACTTGACGTGCACCATCTGATGACACCGCCATCTGTACGGATGCCTCAAGCAGTTGCAAGGCCTTGCGCAAATCGCCATCCGCCAGATGGACGATGGCTTCGAGCGCATCTTTGCTCACTTGCACATCGTACGATCCTAAGCCGCGCTCCGCATCTGTCAGCGCTCGCTGCAAAGCGAGAACGATCTCATCAGCACGCAAACCTTGCAATTCAAAGATCTGCAAGCGACTTAGCAATGCGCGCGTGAGGCAAATCCGGGGATTTTCTGTGGTACTCCCTAACACATACACAATCCCGCGCTCCACAGCAGGAAGTAATAAATCTTGTTGCGCCTTGCTATAGCGATGGATTTCATCGATAAAAAGCACTGTCTGTATTCCGTACATGCGCTTTTCTTGCTCAGCGGCTGCAAATACCTCGCGTAATTCCTTTGCTCCTGAAGCAACCGCTGACAGTTCTACAAAACGCGCATCTGCCGCCATCGCATAAATCTTTGCAAGTGTTGTCTTTCCAGTGCCTGGCGGCCCAAAGAAGACTGCAGACATCAATCTCCCTGCATCTACTGCACGCCGAAGCACTTTTCCTGGCCCCACAAGCTGCTCTTGTCCTATAAATTCGTCGAGTTGACGCGGCCGCATACGTTCAGCAAGTGGAATTGTCAAATCAAGTTGCATATTTCTCACCTCATCCGCGTAGCAAATGCGACTGCAGCAATCGCATCATCAATTTGATCGTCGGTTACGTCCAAATGAGTGACAAATCGAATCAGTGAGCCCCCAAATGCAGTTGCCAGAACTCCACACTGCTCTAAAACCGTCAAAAATTCTTCTGTACTCAGTCCACTATCACTCACATCGGCAATGACGATGTTGGTCTCAACTCGTTCGACATCAACCGTGATTCCGCGAATATTAGCAAGACCCTTGGCAAGGTGTTTCGCACGTACGTGATCCTCTACTAACCGATCCCTCATTTGTGTCAAAGCGATCAACCCAGGTGCTGCAATCACTCCCGCTTGTCGCATCCCTCCGCCAAGCATCTTGCGCCACTTGCGCGCCTGTTCGATAAAGGTGCGACTCCCTACAAGCACGGATCCAATCGGCGCCCCTAAACCTTTTGAGAGACAGATCTGGATAGAGTCGGCTGTGGCCGCATACGCTGCAGCAGATATGCCAGTTGCTGCTACTGCATTAAAAAGTCGAGCGCCGTCAAGATGCACAGGAAGGTGGTGTTGTACTGCCAATTCCTTGACTGACTGCATATAAGAGAGGGGCAAAATTGTACCACCAGACCGATTGTGCGTATTTTCAAGACAGATCAAACCCGTTTGGGGAAAATGGATATTCTCAGGGCGAATTGCTTTTGCAATCTCATCTAGCGGCATCATTCCGTGCATCCCCGCGATCGGACGCGTTTGCAGACCTGCTAGAGCTGCCATCGCTCCCACTTCGTAATAAAAGACGTGTGAATCCGCCTCCACGATGACTTCTTGTCCGCGTTTCGTGTGAGTTAAGATTGCGACTTGATTGCCTTGCGTGCCGCTTGTGACAAAAAGCCCTGCTTCTTTACCAAGAATCTCGGCCGCCGTTTCCTCTAACTCGATGACCGTCTGGTCTTCTCGGTATACGTCATCGCCAACTTCAGCTACAGCCATCGCCTGCCGCATCGCATAGGTTGGCTTTGTCACCGTGTCACTGCGCAAATCAATCATTTAGGTTCCCTCCCCAAAGTCGCAAAAAGCCCCTCTATCCTGCTCCTTGTCACCTATTCTGCAATGCCTTTTGTCGCCAAGTGCAGAATCTCTAACTGCTCCTGCGCAACTGGAGCCGGGGCTCCTGTAAGCAGGTCTGTTCCGCTCGCCGTTTTGGGAAACGCGATGACATCACGGAGTGAACTTTGTCCCGACATGACCATCATCAAGCGATCCATGCCAAAAGCAATCCCGCCATGTGGCGGTGTCCCATAATCAAAAGCGTCGAGCAAAAACCCAAATTGTGCGCGCGCCGCTTCTTCTGTAAAACCAAGGCTGGCAAACATCCTCTCTTGTACTTCACGCTGATAAATGCGCATCGAACCGCCACCGATCTCATAGCCATTTAGCACCATATCATACGCTTGCGCACGCACAGCTCCTGGATTGCTCTCTAAATACTCCAAGTCTTCCACCATCGGCATTGTAAATGGATGATGAACGGCCACATAACGGTGCTCGTCTTCATCGTATTCGAGGAGCGGAAATTCCGTAATCCACGCAAATGCATACGCCTGTTCGTCAATCGCACCGATCAGTTTGCCAAGATGCAAGCGTAATGCCCCAAGCGCGTCAGCAACAATTTTCTTTTTATCAGCTACAAACAAAATTAAATCACCGATGTTTGCCGCGGTGGCCGTAACAATCGATTGTAGTTCTTCCTCTGTAAAAAATTTTGCAATCGGCGAACGAATGCCTTCTTCTGCAACGATCATCCACGCGAGCCCTTTTGCTTTATAGCGAGCTACAAATTTCGTCAAATCATCAAGTTCCTTACGACTAAATCCGCCACAACCAGGAGCGACGAGTGCCTTCACTTGACCCCCTTTTTGCAAAGCCTCTCGAAACACCTTAAACCCACACGCAGCAAGCTCTTGTGACAAATCAATAAGTTCCATGCCAAAGCGCAAATCCGGTTTGTCAGAACCAAAACGTTCCATCGCTTCTTGATAGGTCAAACGCAAAAATGGGCGTGCAACATGAACCTGCAAGACACGCGAAAAAATTTCGACTATCATTTCTTCCATCATCTCTTGCAATTGTTCCATCGAGAGAAAAGACGTTTCGATGTCAAGTTGTGTAAACTCCGGCTGCCGATCCGCCCGCAAATCCTCATCCCGAAAACAACGCACAATTTGAAAATAACGTTCGAATCCTGACACCATCAACAATTGTTTAAATAGCTGTGGAGACTGTGGAAGTGCATAGAATTCACCTGGATGCACGCGCGATGGCACAAGATAATCCCGCGCACCTTCTGGAGTGCTTTTTGTAAGCATGGGTGTTTCTACCTCAAGAAATCCATAGCGATCTAAAAATGTGCGAATCACTTGGTAAACGCGATGTCTCATCATAAAGGTGTTAAACATATTGGCACGGCGCAAGTCCAAATAGCGATAACGCAAGCGCAAACTCTCATCAACTTCCACATCTTCTTCAATCTGAAATGGTGGGTTCTTCGCCGCATTTAAAATATGCAGACGTTGAACTTCTACTTCAATTTCCCCCGTCTCAAGCTTTGGGTTGACTGCTTCCAAGTCGCGAATCACGACTTTTCCTTCCACCCGAATGACATACTCATTGCGCAGCCGATCGGCTAATTGCAATGCTTCAGAATCGATGTCAGATCGAAAAACAAGCTGCACAATGCCAGTGCGATCGCGCAAATCCACAAAAATCACACCGCCGAGATCGCGCCTGCGCTGCACCCAACCAGATAAAAAGACTTGTTTATTTACATGCTCCTTTCTTAATTCATTGCAAAAATGCGTTCGAAATTCCATTCGATTTTCCTTCCTCCTTCAAAGCATATCCTCCGAATCATGATTGCTAAAAACGCAGAGATACTTGCTCACTGAGATAGCTGACAAGCTCACTTTGCTCAATAGTCACCTGCTCACGCGTCGCCAAATTGCGAACAGCAACTTGTCCTGCAGCTACTTCATCTTCTCCAAGCAACACCACATAACGCGCGCCCAAACGATCAGCCACTTTGAGTTGGGCTTTAACTTTTCGCCCCGAATAATCGCTGTCCGCTTTGATCCCGACACTGCGCAGTTCATGTAATAAGCGTGCAGCAGGTTTTGTGGCAATTTCTCCAAGTGCGAGCACGAAAACATCGACACGATCTTGCCCAACCTGTGTTGCACCATGTGCCGCGCGCGCCAAAATCAACCGCTCGACGCCGCCTGCAAATCCAATGCCTGGTAGATCTGGTCCGCCAAGCATCTGAATCAGCCCATTGTACCTGCCCCCAGCGAGAATCGTGCTGACAGCTCCAATACTTCCTTCCACAAATTCAAACGCCGTCTGTGTATAATAGTCTAGGCCGCGCACCATCGTCTTATCAATCTCATAGGAAATGCCCATCTCATCAAGATAAGTTTGTACTTGTGAAAACTGCCTCGCACAATCTTCACACAGTGCATCAGTAATTTTGGGTGCACTCGCAACAACCGGGTGATCACGATCAATCTTACAATCAAGAATGCGCAGCGGATTTTTATCAAATCGTGATTGACAGTCTTTACAAAGTTCCGAACGTACGGGCTGCAAATAGGCAAGCAGTTGTTCCCGATGACGTGCGCGACATACCGGACAACCAACTGAATTGAGTAGCAAAGAAAACGACTTCACCCCCATTTGCCGTAACAAGTGATCTCCTAACCCGATCACTTCCGCATCAACTCGCGGATCACTTGAACCGATCACTTCAACACCATATTGATGAAATTGTCGGTAGCGCCCCGCCTGTGGTTTTTCATAGCGAAACATAGGCCCCAGGTAGTAAAATTTTTGCGTATTCATCTCGCCGTAAAGTTTCTCTTCAACGAACGCTCGCACTACACCCGCAGTCCCCTCTGGTCGCAGAGTCAATGAGCGCTCACCGCGATCAAGAAAGGTATACATCTCTTTTTGCACGATGTCTGTCGTATCGCCCACACCGCGCTGAAATACTTCTGTATGCTCAAAAATCGGCGTGCGAATTTCCCGATAATGGTAGGTTTCGAACAATTGGCGCGCCGCATCTTCAATCGCCCGCCATTCTGCAGCCTGTTCAGGAAGAATATCTGCCGTTCCACGAGGTTTTGCAAATTCTGACATTGTATAACCTCCTCATAAACACAAAAAAACACCCTTCGTCCAAAGGGACGAACGATGCTTATCGTCCGCGGTGCCACCCCTCTTACACAGATTGCACACGCTTCAACCTACAGAATGAAATCGTGCACGTCCGTGCGCTCAAACTTTAGATAACGGGAACGTCGGCCCCGGTCGCTACTTTGCATAGGACGTCTCCTAGGTGTCTTTCTCTCCAGCGCTGGTAAAGCGACTTGCAGCCACGATCGCTTCTCTCTAAAACCGCTACAGGAGATACTCTCCTTCTCATCGACTCAGATGAAGTTGTCATTTGATTGTACCAAACGTCACGCCAAATGTCCAAAAGCGGCAATCGCAGACAATACCTTGCGCAAAGCAAGCTCTTTTTTTGCTAACATCTCATTTAAATGAGCAATATAGGCGCTCGGCTCGCTCGCGTTTTGATGCTGCGAAATAGACCCATCCGGCATTACCCATTTACTCGCTGCGCCTCCGCCAATCCCGATGATCGTCTGCATTTCTTCAATGATGCAAATATTATATATCCCTTCTTTTCCCGGTTTAGCATATCCTATATTTTCGAGATTCGCCAGAATATCCTTTTGCCGATATAAATAGTAGGGCAAATAACCCGCTTCTATGACTTGTCCAGCCACGTAATTCATCATATCAAAAACTTCCATATCTTCAGCAATCGCATATTGTTCACGATGATCTGTGACTTGTGCTGCGCGTTTAAAGGACAACGTATGCACTGTGATCGCATCGGGCGCCAATTGCAATGTACGCTCAATAGAATAGGCAACATCGCTTTTCGTTTCACCTGGTAACCCAAGAATCAAATCCATATTAATATTTGTAAATCCAGCTTCTCGAAAGAGCAAAAACCGCTTATCGACAATCTCAGGAGAATGACCACGGCCAATCATTTTCAAAGTTTGTGCGCGGAACGATTGCGGATTCACACTCACGCGATCAACACCAAATTCCTTCAAAACTGTAACGCGATCTGGCGTAATCGTATCTGCGCGCCCTGCCTCGACACAAAACTCCCGCCATGATCCATGACCAGGCAGTTCCCTTGCCACTTGTTCTAACAGTACACCCAGTTCCTTGGCCTTTAAGCTCGTAGGTGTTCCTCCACCGATGTAGACTGTCGTTACAGGTACTTGATATTCACGCAAGAGCTTCCCCACCATGCGAATCTCACGCGCCATCGCAGGTAAGAAGCGATCCGCATAACGCGCTTTATCTACCATAGAGTAAGCCGGAAATGTACAATAGGCACAATGAGTCGGACAAAAGGGAATGCCGATATAGACACTCACTTCACGCTGCTTTAACTTGTACAAATCCGGCACAACTGCAACTTCCCGCTGTGCAATTTCCACCAGTAAGCGCGCACGCGTTTCATCGATTCTATACATTGCGCGCAATTCGCGCGCGAGCGTCGCATCTGCTTGGCTCGTTTCGCGTTGTAAAAGAGCGTGCGCCAACTTGCCGGGACGTACGCCCGTTAAGATGCCCCAAGGCTGTCCTCTGCCCATAAATGCAGCGAGTGACTCGTGCAGTGCGTACAACATCGCACGCTTTGCTAAGCGGCGAGTTTGCACTGGCGTGATATTTGGTGCAAGCGCCAAAGACCGACTCCTCACCTCATACAGTGCGCCATTTGCATGCATACACGTGCCATTCATGCGTTTTACAGCGACACTTGCCACTGCGTACACATTCTTTCCGACAACCGAAAGATCAACTGTGATTGTGAGCACTTCATTACGTTCCCCGTTGGATCGTTCATTTGGCTGATACACCGTAACCGCCGCCACCGGGAAGAAAAGGTTGATCATTCGCACCGCTTCTTGTTCATAACCCAGCCCCACAAACTGTAAAATAACAGAAGGGCACTCAAACTGTACAAAAGATCCATGTAATTCGCGCTGCGTATTCATTCATTCACCTGTTCATTTGTAGCTGCTAGGTCTGCTGCTGCACGAACACCTTGTACCAATTCCTCAAAATCCCACTCAAACAATGTTCGCACGTCAAGAATCACTTCATCCTTTGCAATTCGTGCAATAATAGGAGGAGATTGCTCGCGCAATGCGGCTAATAAACGCTTTGGCGTACTAGAAATAGGATACAGGGCGAGCGCAAAAGACGCAATTTCTTCTGTTGGCAAAGCCCCACCCCCAACTTTTGAGACTGTTTCAAGGACCCGGCAACGCGCGTGTCCTCCAATACATAGTGTAACTTCGCGCGCAAGTCGTTCTGCCACCGTGCGCAGTTCCTCTGCGTTGACAGTAAGCATATGCAACGTCGGCACCTTTACTAAAGCAGTTGCCTCATCCCGATATAACTTAAGTGTTGCCTCGAGTGCAGCAAGTGTTAACTTGTCAACACGCAACGCCCGCAATAATTGATTGCGCTTTAAGCGATCGATCCATTTTTTCTTTCCGCAGATGATGCCAGCTTGCGTTGCCCCAAGCAACTTATCACCTGAAAACGTCACAACATCTACACCTGCCATGACACTCGCTCGAACGCTCGGTTCATCGCCAATCCCTTGGCTGCGCAAATCCACTAAACTGCCGCTGCCAAGATCCTCAATCACAGGTACGTCATGCGCATGGGCAAGTTCAACGAGCGCTATAAGGGGAGGGGAATAAGTAAATCCGACGATACGAAAATTGGACGTATGCACACGCATAATCAAGTCAACGCCTTCTACTAAAGCGCGCTCATAATCGCGTTCATGCGTTTTATTCGTTGTTCCCACTTCGACAAGAATCGCCCCACTCGCTCGCATCACTTCGGATACGCGAAAAGACCCGCCAATTTCCACCAATTCCCCTCGTGAGACGGCAACCCGCTTGTCTTTAGCTAGTTCATTCAATACGAGCCAAACAGCGGCAGCGTTGTTGTTGACAACGAGTGCAGCCTCCGCTCCCGTGAGTTCACAAAGCAGCGATTCTACATGATCATATCTATGCCCACGTTCCCCTGTCTTTAGATCAAGTTCCAAATTGCTATATCCTTTAGCCGCCTCCATGAGTGCCGCGAGAGCTTCCGGAGCGAGAGGTGCGCGCCCTAAGTTCGTGTGCAAAACTGTTCCCGTCGCATTGATCACACGTTGTAAATTCGGTCTTGTGCGATGCGTTAACAACTCTCTTGCCAGGTGCAAAATCGCCTCTTCCGAAACGTCCACACCCCCCTTATCTTCTGCCAACTGTTTTCGCACTTGATCTACCGCCGCTTGCACTGCCGCGACCACGTCAGACCGCGCTTCATGAAGTAACCACTCCGTAGTCAAAGGATGCATAAGGAGTCGATGCACGGCAGGCAATTCGCGGTAACGGTCTAAATCCATGTCGATCGCCACGTCCTATCTTTTCCATTTCCACAATTACGCTATCTACATCGCTTTATTATAACAAAAATATGGGGTTCTACCGAAACGACACGCTGATCCCCCGTTCCCCTTGGTACTCGGGCAATACACTGCACAGAATCATCATGAAAAACGCAACCTGTGCTATGATCAAGAGAAGGAGGGACATCAAAAATGGTCTTTGAGCAATCTGAAGTTTGGCACGAACGAGCAAAACACGTCATTATCGGTGGAGTCAATAGTCCTTCGCGCTCATTTAAAGCAGTCGGTGGCGGCAGTCCAATTACAATGAAGCAAGCACAAGGAGCCTATCTTTACGACGTAGATGGCAATCGTTATATCGACTATCTTGCTGCATATGGACCGATTATCGCTGGACACGCTCATCCACACATTGTCGAGCAAGTTCATGCGGCAATGGCTGCAGGCAGCTTACTAGGTACGCCCACTCCTTGGGAAACGCTGTTTGCAGAGCGTCTTCAAACTGCCATCCCTGAATTGGAGCGCATCCGATTTGTAAATTCAGGAACAGAAGCGATGATGTCTGTGATTCGCGTCGCACGCGCGTATACGGGCAGATCGAAAATTTTAAAATTTGCAGGGTGCTACCATGGACATTCCGATCCGGTACTCGTCGCTGCTGGTTCTGGACCTTCATCCCTTGGCACCCCTGATAGTGCAGGCGTACCAGCGTCGATCGCACATGAAGTGGTTACAGTGCCCTACAATGACGTGCCATCACTTGAAGCTGCATTCGCCACTCGCCCTACTGAGTTTGCTTGCGTTTTGATTGAACCTGTAGTTGGGAATTTCGGAATTGTGACGCCTGAACCTGGATTCCTCGAGGCTGTTCGACAACTTGCCACAAAACACGGAGCACTTCTGATTTACGATGAAGTCATCACCGCTTTTCGCTTTCGATTTGGCGCGGTAAAATACAATTCCGTGCAACCAGACCTCATGGCACTTGGTAAAATCATTGGCGGCGGTCTGCCAATTGGAGCTTATGGCGGAAAACAAGCAATCATGGAGCAAGTTTCACCGCTTGGACCTGCCTATCAAGCAGGTACACTCGCTGGCAATCCAGCCTCAATTCGTGCAGGAATGGCCTGTCTTGATGTACTTGAAACTCCTGGTACATACGAACAACTCGAGCGTCATGCGCAAACCCTCGAAGCAGGTATTCACGCGAGTGCCAATGAATTTGGCATTCCACATACGATCAATCGATATGGCGGAGCATTGACTCTTTTTTTTGGTGACACGCCTGTTCGATCTTATAAAGATGCTGTCGCAACAGATGGAAATTTATTTGCGGCTTTCTTTCACGCCATGTTACGGCGTGGCATTTGTTTAGCTCCCTCGAAATTTGAAGCATGGTTTACCACGGTCGCCCATACGGATGAAGATATCGCACAGACGCTTGATGCAGTTCGTGAAAGTATGCGCGAAGTGAGCCAACTCGTGAACTCCTGAAAGTTAAATTAGGTTGCCATAAATAAAGAGGCCTGCTAAAGGGCCTCTCTTTCACTTATGTTTTCTCTCGAAATAGGTTTTATTCACTCAACAAGTCGGAAATGCGCGCCTGTAATTGTGCCTTAGGCATATAGCCTACAATTTGCCGAACCGCCTGACCATTTTTAAAAACGAGTAATGTCGGGATACTCATGATGCCGAATTGACTCGCTGTACGCGGGTTCTCATCTACATTTAACTTGCCCACTTTTAGCTTGCCTTGTAAATCGCGCCCCAATTCTTCGACAATCGGTGATAATAGTTTACATGGACCACACCATGCTGCCCAAAAATCGATCATAACGGGTGTATCTCCCTGCACAAAAGATGCAAAAGTTTGATCTGTTACGTCTTGTACTGCCATGTACAACACCTCCACTAAATTATACTGCGACAACATCCAAAATCTCTGGAATCGATTGTTTAATCGCACGCTCAATGCCCATCTTCAATGTCATAGTTGACATCGGACAACCGCTACACGCGCCTGTAAGATGCAGGGTGACAATTCCATCCTCGACGCTGACGAGTTCGACGTCGCCGCCATCCGATTGCAGAGCTGGGCGTAGACGCTCAATCACATCTTTTACTTGCTCATACATTCGCGTAACCCCCCTCTACACAGAACCATCTCTAGTATACCAAATACGTCAAATAAATCGCGTTTGCCAAGCAAACCTCTTCTGTACAGCACATGAACAAACTTTATATTAGCATCTTAAAAGAAAAGAGTCACTCCTCTTCGAGAAGTAATCGCTTTAAAATTAGTTCGTAGGCTTCTTCCGATTCAATAAAGACAACCACGTATTCCTCTCGCTCGGGAATCAAGCGCATAGCTGGGATAAGGAGAATCATGCCTTCCACACCCCGCACCAAAAACTCGCGCGCATGGGTTAGCCCAACAAGAGCAGCCGTCGCACTCGCCGTAGAAGCAAGTAAAACGAGTTGTTGAATGACCTCTTCATCATACACTTGATCGCTGTCAACTACTGTTCCAGACGGGGCAAGCAAAAGCCACCCCAATACGGCTTTGTGGTGCAGGCGCACGCGCAACAAATCGGAAAACGCTTCGTTTTCGCTACTTTGTTGTTCTTTTGTATCGCCCTGCACCGTTTGCGCCGTTAACGTTTCATAAGCAGATAAACGTAAGACTTGATCTTCATCTAGCGGATCGAGCGCCAATTCCACATCGTGTTGTTCGATCACAACAGGCGCTTCGGCAAACTCATTGCCAAGCAGCGGAGTCGCTTGGCGGGTATGTACAAAATCAATCGACGATTCCTGATCTGTGATAGAGAGCGGCCGATGATTCCCGTGTTTACGCACGCGCGTGACCGTGCGCAAACTATGCAACTTTGCAGTGCGATCAACTGCATTCGCGGCTTTTACCGACTGCTCTATGCTTTGCACCGGTTCTGCCATCATTTCTTGCCGCACATCAACCTGATCCTGTATGTTACGTTCCTCTTTGTCCAACTGCACACGCTTTTCCCGCTTATGTTCAGCATGTGTTGCTTTCTCTTTGCGCTTCTTTTGCGCAGGCTGACTCTGTCGGCTCAATTGATTGACATTCCAAACCACTAAAAGAATGACGACAACAAGCACAAGAATCCCTGCGCCAATCCAGTAAGCCGAGTTCGCTCCCATTCTCTCTGCATCCTTCGTGTCAAATTTTCAATCTTGCCCTGAGACATTCACTTCACCTTATCATAGGATCGCGCAAGAAGAAAAGAGTATTTACACATTTTTTGTGAAACCTTTTAGCGCATTAACCATTTGACCAAACGTTTTTTCATCACAATCAATCCCCCAGGCCGCAACCGCCAAATACTCGCGATAAGTAAAACGAAACTTCCGCCGACATAAACAAGTAAAAAAGTGAACCAAGCAGAAAAACTGGTTAGATCGTGGCTAGCAACGACAGAAAACACAGAAGCAACTACTGGTTGGTGAAACGCGGGGGTGATGAACCCAACTGTCGCTTCAAGACTCGCTTGCATATACAGAGGATTGATGCTGTAACACAGAGAAGAAAGCCAAGAAAGAATTCCCTGATCTGGGCTATGCGCTGACAGATCATCAAGAAAATAGCCAAGTATGGCAAGTCCCAAGAAGAGAAGTGCCACAGTTGCATAAGAAAACACGGTGCTCCAGCCCGTTTTACGCAACCATGTAGAAAAGAAAATACTTACACTCGCAATCGTTCCAAGTGTTAAACTCTGTAATCCAAACACCGCAAAGACTTGAGAAGGGACAACACCACCAAACAGAAAGACAATGCTATACAGCGGAAGTGTCATCACAATAAGCAATAACAGAAAAGAAATTGAGGAAATAAACTTTGCAATGATGATGGATGTCGGAGATAACGGAGTGGTCAAGAGCACAGCAAGTGTCTGTCGTTCGCGTTCCCCACTGATCGTGCCTGCCGCAATTCCAGGTGTGACAAAAGAAATCATAGCGAGTTGCAAATAGGACAGGAACATAAATAACTCCGCAGTTCGAGCCGGTTGTAGTAACAACGTCTGCCCCTGAACATTGACATACATAAAGATAAACGCGACGGCACCGATCACAAATAAGTAAAGCGACAAAGCGAGCACCGTCCGTCCTGAGCGCATGCGCTGCCTTAGTTCCTTGCGCCACAAAGGATTCCCGAACCATCGTTCTGTCAAATGCACGCCCACACCGCCTCTATGCCATCTGCTTTGAAGCCGCTGTCTGCTTCCCAGCATGATCCTCTTCACGTGTCAAATGCAAAAACAAATCTTCGAGACTGCCTCCAACTTCATGAAATGATTTTAAAGCATATCCAGCTTGGAGCAAATCCCGTACAAACTCTGCCTGTTCTTCGTCTCCGCCAGCAAATAAAAGTTCCACCTTTTGTTCTTCAATGACGAGGACATCCGTAACCAGTGCATGGTGAGCCGCCCATTTCGCCAATTGCTTGCCATCGTGGAGAACTTCTAAGCACATCTGCCGCTGTCCACTTGCACGGGCCGTCACCACTTCAACCGATGCACATGCAACAAGTGCTCCACGCTTTATAATGCCAATTTCATCACACATGTCAGCGAGTTCGGGAAGAATATGCGAACTAATCAAGACAGTCTTTCCCCGTCCACGCAAGCTTTTAATAATTTCTCGCATCTCAATTCGCGAGCGCGGATCAAGCCCGGACGCCGGCTCATCAAGAATTAGTACAGGCGGATCATGCATGAGACATCGCGCCAACCCTAAACGTTGCTGCATTCCACGAGACAGCGCATGAACATACGCGTCAGCTCTCTCTTCAAGATTTACCATATGAAGTAATTCCTTTGTCCGCTGTTCAATCAAATGACTTGCAACGCCATAAGCCGTCCCATAAAATCCGAGATATTCACGCACCGTTAAATCGTCATATACACCAAATACATCGGGCATATACCCGATTAATCGGCGTACTGTCGCCGGTTCAGAAGTCACTTCTGCAGATCCAATGTAAGCTCGTCCAGATGTTGGTAGCATCAGTGTCGCCAAAATTGAAAGCGTAGTAGTTTTTCCAGCCCCATTTTCCCCTACAAAACCAAAGACAGTACCTGGTCGCACATCAAGATTCAAGTCATGTACAGCTTCAAATTTTCCGTATTTTTTACATAAATTCTCTGTTCGAATCATCGTCATTCCTCATTCCACTACGGGTATGACAGGAAGCACTTGGCGAACAATCCACTGCGGTGTAGCTGGAAGGGTGTGCGCAAGTGGTGTAAAAACGGTTTGTTCATCGTGCGTCCACCCTACAAACAACACGTCCCCGAACGGCGATTTTGCCGCAATAAAAGTGCCCACCTCATTAAACAAAGCGTGACCAACCCCATGGGAAGCGCTTTGCAGTGCACTTGCTAACGCTGAAAGTACATCGCGCGTATTTCCTTTCGGGTTTAACATCGCATCCACTTGTACGATGGCTCCGCGCTTCAAAGAACCAAGATCGATAACTTGTCCACGATCGATTAACGCCGCATCCGAAAAATCTACATTCGTATCATTTGTCAAATTGCCTGCAAGCGTATCTCCTGCCGCGTACAAATTCGCGTCAATCTGCCCAAAGTGGTGAGCTTCATGAACAGCGTACACGAACCGTCCTCCCCACGCCCGAACATGACTAAACGTCGCGAGATTGTGCGCGGCGAAAAAACTAACGCGACCATCCTCTGCATATCCTGTTGCTTCTTCCGCTAATGCTACACTCCATGTATTTTTAGGCGTTAAAACACTATATGAGCGCGTCTGAGGAGACATTAGCGCCTCCATCCCAATCATCTGTGCCAGCTGAGCATTCACTACATCCACGAGCCCTACATTTTGCGTTAGAATGCCATTTGGCCGTTGAATGACCCCAAGTTCATAGATACTTCCTGCAACCACAAGAGAGATCAGCGGCAAGACAAACCAAGCCCATTCATTTTTCCTGCGTCGCCTCAAGATGACATAAAGCACAGGCCCACACAAAAAAGTATAGAGGCCAAATGTGATTTCCCAAATAAAAAGTGGTGGCGAATGGAGTTGTGGAAACTGTTCTGCAGCCCCCATCAGTGCAAGCGCTCCATTGGTTCCAAACAAATCCGGCTTAGCAGATAAGATTGCGCTGTGCAAAGAATGCAAAATCGTATCCCACAGCAATGCATTCCCCGACCACGAAATGAGCGCAGAAGACGCTGCATTAAAACCGACATACACAACTTCGCCGCGATCAAGCGCACGGACAGCGACCAGTGCCTTCTTCGCAGTGCCGACAAGCACGGTCGCATTGGTCTTGGCACTGCCATAGAGAAGTGGCAGTGCAGTGTGCAGAGGGGTTGAACTAACAAATGATGCCAACTGAGAACCATATCCATCAAGGACAATCGAACCATTTACCGGACTTAGCGCAGAGAACACCCCCAACTGTCCAGCGTTCGGTTGTACCCCACCAAGAATTAAAATCCCCCCGGAGCGTACCCATGCAGCAATAGCCTCTGCTTGGCGCGAACTGAGTTCAGCTGCGACTGCGCCATCAAGATATAAATAGCGCAAAGTTTGCAACAATTGGACTGAAGAAGGGATCGCCTGTGGACGGATGTAAGCTGCCACGAGTTCAGAGGTGCCGTTTGCAGAGGATACACCTGCAAGAAACTGCACAGCTTGTGGGAAATCACTTACGACTCCGGCCACATCAGATCCTTCTACAGAGATTCCAAGCAAGTGCACACTCGCATAAGTATTCCCATGTTCCATCAAACGCAAATTGCCCCCATGCCGTAACAAAGCGCCGGGCACTCCAATTGTCAACACAGTAGAGCGCCTTGGATTCACCTGTACCGGCCACTCCAAAACCCCTTCATACGGATATTTCTGCCCTACACTATATACAAGTTGCCCCTGAAAACGAGTTTTTTCTGGATTTGTGACCGTAACTCGCACAGGAACCCACACACTCGGATCAAAGTAACTCTGAAATCCTACTCCTGCGCTCATTGATATTGTACTTGCGGCTGCATGGCTCACTCCGCTTACAAACAAGCAGGCCCATAGTAAGCAAAGTATCATGCCCGTACGCAAGAAAAAGCGCCGACCAGCCATTGCCTCAGTCCTATCTTTCGCCTTCATAGCAACATTGTATCACGCAGTCAAAATCGTCGCGAATCTTGTTCTTCCTAGTCACTTGCGTGCCGGGTCAAAGTGCCTTTGGTTCTGCCAAATAGAGTGCAAAATCGACAGCCAGTTCACCCGCACGCCGCTGCATTTCTGGAAATAACAGGCGCCGCGCTGGTTTCGGATTGAGTTCGATAAACCACACTTGACCGCGCTCATCGATCCCTAGATCATATCCCAAGATCCCGAGTTTGGGATATCTTTTCATCAACAACCGTCCGATATTCATCGCTACTCGCTCCAAGGCATGCGCATCGATCTCCATGCCCTCCGCTCTAAGTAAGGTCTGCAATTGAGCCAATCGCATGCGACTCCCCCCTGCGACCAAGTTTGTCACAACGCCATCCGGTGCGGCGATTTTAGGTACGATTCCAACAAGTTCCCATACACCATTGCGATTGCGTTGAATCACAACACGAAAATCAATCTGCCCCCCGTGATATTTAATGAGCGGAATGCGTTCTTGGGCAATGTGTGGAATGCGCAAAAAATGGCGTTGCGCAAAACGAGCAAACTCCGGTCGTGTGACTGTGAGCCGCAGTGGGCCACGCTCATAAAAACGGTCACATTGAATGAAGATTTTGTCCTGTTGCGCGCGCAGTCGATAAACGCCACGCCCCCCATATCCCCCAGACGGTTTTACATAAATCACGCCAAATCGCCGCAACATCTCGTCAAGTGTCTGAACGCGCAAGATGCGTCTAGTCACTGGAACCTGTACCCCGCATGACGTACAGTCAGCAATCCAAGGAGTCATAGCCGCCTTTCCAGCAATGAGTGGATTAAACACGGGGATCCCGCGAACACGCGCGGCATGACGCAAGGACCGCACCATACCTTGCATCACAAGATGGACAAACACATTTTCATAAATCACATCAGGCAATGGAACCTCTGATTTTCTCCATACCTTTGCTGCCAAACCCGTCCACTCATACCCATATCCGATCCCTTGATCGAACTTTATCTCGTTTGGGTGAAACAAAACAAGACGTGCTCCTAGCTCGCTAGCACGTCTTGCCATCTGTCCAAAAAAACCATCTTTGCGGGGAATCACTGTTGTCGTAACCCCGATGATCGGTTGCCGCCATCCCATACCACGCATCTCCCTGTTACTCCCATGCTAAGTGCATGAAGCGAACGAATCTCCTCACGGCATGGTATGTCAACATGTGCGATTTGGTCCTGCACAACCTTTTCTATCATTAGCCCTTACTGTTTTACATCCGCTTGATACTCTACCTTTACAGTTGTAGAAATCCCTCCGCGCACATTGAATTTGCCGATTACTTCTAAATAGCGCGGTTGCGCAAAGCGGACAAAATCATCTGCAATCCGATTTGTCACTTCTTCATGAAAGTGACCTTCCTCACGATAACTCCATAAATACAATTTTAGCGATTTCAATTCGATAATATAGGGGCCTGGACGATAGCGAAACGTAATTGTCCCAAAATCAGGCTGCCCTGTTTTCGGACACAAGGTTGTAAATTCTGGAGCCTCAATATAGATTTCATAATCGCGTTCAGGATATGGATTGGGAATCGGATCAAGCGTTGCACTTGGTTTGGTTGACACTTCTTAACGCTCCTTTTAATACCTACATTTTATTTCAGTGATCGTCCTAAAAGTAGCAGGGCATACGCTGCTTGTCAATTCGCGCCGACTTAATCGCTTGGTTCAGAAGATGAGGTTCTGCCAGCCTGCAGGTCGGCTAACAGGTCATGTTGTGCTTCCTCGTCGTACGCAGAAATTCCAATATTCAAAATTCCTTCGAGTGATTCAATGTGCAATTGATCAATACGATATTCGATTTTCTGATGTTTCAGCGTTCGCACGATCGCTTTTAGCGTAGCAACTTCTCGCTCCAAGATACGTACACGATCATACCACTCACGTGCAATCTCCTGGTATAAAAACCCATCTTCATCCATCTGCTGCACTTCCCCACTCTTTTTTTAACTCTTGATCCCTAAACGTTAAGACACTAAACTTTTCCCGTTTGCGGCGTGCAGACTGGATGCCAATCCCAACATTTACACGCCCGCCTTCAATTGTATTGATGCTGATTTCTCTAATTGAAATCGTGAGATCAATCGTCTCATTTGTATCACTCACCTCCGACCGCCCCTTTCTCGGATTACAGTGAGCTACTTGCCTAGCCGCGAACTCGCCCCTATACTATGCGTGAATCATGTCTGGGGTCACCGGAGGGAATCACCGAGCCAATGAATTTTCCAAAAGCTTTCGAAGAGATGTTTCGCACTTCATTTGGAGACAGAGCGTGGGAATCTTATCAGCAGAGCAGCACACAACCACCAGTGCGCGCCTTGCGCCTTAATCCAAAACGTCCTGTACACAAGCGACTGCTGCCAAAATTAAGCCAACCCGTTCCATGGGCGAAAACTGCTTATTACATCGATCACACATTAAAATGGGGATCCGATCCACTACACGCAGGTGGGGAATATTACCTTCAAGAACCGTCTGCCATGGCCCCTGTCACGGCACTACAGCCGCAAAAAGGCGAATGCATTCTCGATTTGTGCGCGGCGCCAGGCAGTAAAACCACACAGATTGCAGCTGTATTAGAAGACTCTGGCGTGCTTGTCGCAAATGAGATCCACCGCGAACGCTGTCTCACCCTCGCAGAAAACACGGAACGCATGGGCCTATCTCAAGTTTGTGTCACGAATCTTGAACCACGTACGTTAGCTGATTCATACAGGGAATTTTTTGACGCCATTTTGGTCGATGCACCCTGTAGCGGAGAAGGCATGTTTCGCAAAGATCCCGAAGCGATCACGCAGTGGAATGAAGAACTGCTTTTACAAAACGCTGATCGCCAACTAGACATTTTAGAGTCTGCATATCATATGACAAAAACCCCAGGACGCATCGTCTATTCTACCTGTACGTTTAATCCAGTGGAAAATGAAGGCGTTTTGCTGCGCTTTCTCACTCTACATCCAGATTTACAAATAGTTTCAACTAAACTGTTACATGCACAGCCGGGGCTGAGCTTAGACTCCTTACACACAATTGCCACTCGTTATGCACCATTGGCAAAGATTTTGCCAGAAACTCTTCAGATCGATGACTTGCGCCTTGATACCTCGCGAGCTGCACGCTATTTTCCAGATTCCTCACAAAGCGAAGGACACTTTATCGCGCTCATCGAGAAACGGGCGACGTTGCAACAACAAAGTGCGAACTTTCCTAATCGACCATCTGCAAAATTTTCAAAAGATCACACAAAGCATAGAACAAAGCGAAAGCAGTTCGAACACACCGCGCAAGAAAAAGTTGTTATCCGCCTATTTGAGCAATTTGCACAGGACACTCTCGAAGAACATTTTATATCTAAACAATTAGAAACTCATCGATTACGACTTCAAGGAGAGATTTTATATGCCATACCTCAAAAATTAGCAGAAGCGCCACCACCTTCACGCGGGGTATTACGCATCGGGCTGCCGCTTTGCAGTGTGCGAAGTGGACACATTGTCCCCACTCACGCTCTCGCCCTTGCTCTGACAACGCAGGATGTGCGACGCGAGTGTCGTTTGCCCTATGGGGACGCTCGCATCCTTGCTTATTTAGCAGGTGAAACCATTCCATGCACACTTCACGACGGCTTTGCACTGGTTACGATTGATGGCGTACCTCTGGGTTTTGGGAAAACAGTGCAGGGTACACTGAAAAATCATTATCCTAAAGGACTGCGCAGAAAGTATGACTTTGTGCTTAGCAAAACACCGCACTCGACCTCAGAAACAGACGGTGACCCTACGACTGCTACAACCTAGCTTTCTGTGAACCCAGAATGCACCTGATGCATAGGCTGTAAGAGCCGATGTAAGAAAATTTGGGGGTGTGACTTGAGATGTCAAACCAAGCACCTTTACCTACTGTGTTTTTGCCTGCGGCAACTGGAAAAAGACTGTCTGAAGCAAAACTTGAACAGACTTTAGCACCTGCAAAACCACTGGATTCCCCGGTAGTGCGTAACGACGACACACAATCACTGTCCTTTGCGTGGGAGCGAGAACATATTACGCAAAGGGTCAAACGCCCACGTCAAATTGCAACTAGCAAGCAAAAACAATCACTCTTACCGCGAACCCAGCAATCAACGATCAGCAACTATTTACAAGCCTATTTAAATGGAACGCCAATTTGCGTGCTCACACAAGCAGGACGATTTTGCGGACAGGTTGTGTATGTCGATAACAATCAGCTTAAACTTATTGACAACGCTGGTTCTACACGCACAATTGCCATCGATGCATTGCAAAGTATAGCTCCTTCAACTAAAATGGCCGCTCAATCACTCTAACGTCTTCAAATACTTCCAAAAATGCACGAGCGACCAACGATAAATAACGATCTTTGCGGTACGCGAAGACAAGCGTGCGCGTTGGTTCACTGTCAAGCAGTAAATAAGCCGGTTTAGGTGAACCTACGCGCCGCACCATAGCTGGAACCACCGTGACCCCTAAGCCATTTGCGACCAGTGCCTGCGCCGTTTCGATACTGCTTGTCTCATACGCAATCAACGGTTGGAATCCTGCCTCGGCACATAAGGCAAGTACCGTGTCGCGAAATCCATACCCTTGTTTTAATAAGATAAATGGGCGACTTGCAAAATCAGAGAGTTTAACGCGAAGCTGTGCTTCTTCACGAAACCCCTTACATTCCTTCGGTGCAAGCTCTTGTGGCACCGCTAGATAAAGGGGCTCTGTAAAAAGTGCATGCACAGCGAGGCGCTCATCACGTAGCGGGAGAGACAAGAGTGTCAAATCTGTCACACCACTTACCGCAAGTTCCTCTAAAGCTTCTGTCGTCTCCTCGATAAAGCGCACTCGCACCTGAGGAAACCGCGAGGTAAAAGCGTGTAGCACTGGGGGCAACACGTGACCACCTGTGATCGCAGGAGCCCCGAGCACCAGTTCCTTGCCCATCCCTTGTCCACGTTCGTGCATTTCTCTTGCTAAATCGTCACGCAAACGAAGAATTTCTTCCGCGTAATGGATAAATCGCCGTCCTGCTTCTGTCGGTGTCACCGCCGAATGCCCGCGTTCAAATAGGACCACGCCAAGTTCTCGCTCAAGTTTAGCCACCTGCTGACTCAATGACGGCTGAGCGACACACATAGCCTCTGCTGCACGCGTAAAACTCGCTTGGCGATACACTTCTAGGGCATATTCGATCCATCTCATCTCCACGTGCCATCACCGCCAACCCTGTTTTTATAGGTAAAAACTATCCTAATCATAGATTATAGATGATCGACGTATAAAGCAGAATCCTTTATCATGGGGACAATTCACTCTGTGAAACGATGAGGAGGTCCTCTATGAAAGCTGATCCTACACCTAAAACGCTTTTTGATAAGATTTGGGACTCGCACGTCGTCTATGAACGGCCTGGTGAACCCTCTTTACTCTATATTGATCTACATCTTGTTCATGAGGTAACTTCACCACAAGCATTTGAAGGACTGCGACTCGCATCTCGCAGAGTTCGCCGCAGTGACCTGACCTTTGCCACAATCGATCACAACGTGCCAACGACTGCTCGCCATTTGCCGATCGAAGACCCAATTGCAAAAGAACAGATCGAAACACTACGCGCGAACTGTGCAGAATTCGGCATTTTATTAGCAGATATTACAAGCGAAGAACAGGGGATCGTACATGTCATTGGTCCTGAACTGGGACTCACACTCCCAGGCAAAACGATCGTGTGCGGCGATAGCCACACGGCGACGCATGGCGCATTTGGCGCACTGGCCTTTGGGATTGGCACAAGCGAAGTAGAGCATGTACTCGCTACACAATGCTTGCCTCAAGCTCGTCCTAAAACAATGGAAGTCTATGTGTCGGGACAACTTCCTCCTTTCGTACAGGCAAAAGATTTAATCCTCGGTCTAATCGCAAAATACGGAACTGCTTTTGGCACGGGCTATGTCATTGAATACCGCGGTCCTGCGATCGAAGCGCTGTCTATGGAAGAACGGATGACCATTTGCAACATGTCAATCGAAGCAGGTGCACGTGCTGGACTGATCGCTCCTGACGAAACGACATTCGCTTACCTCAAAGGCCGACGTTATTCCCCTAAAGGAACAGAGTGGGAACGATTTACCGCGCTTTGGAAAACACTGCATACGGACGACCAAGCAGTCTTTGACAAGCGCGTCGAATTTGATGCATCCAGCCTCACACCGCAAGTAACTTGGGGTACAAATCCTGGAATGGGTGCAAACATCACGGATTCCGTTCCGCATCCTGAAGATTTTTCAGATCCCACGACACAGCGTGCAGTAGCACTCGCATTAGAATATATGGATTTAACCCCTGGCACACCACTCACCGAAATTCCAATCGATCGTGTATTTATCGGATCTTGCACAAACGGCAGAATTGAAGATCTGAGAGCCGCCGCAAAAGTGGTAGCAGGTCAACATGTGGCTGAACATGTAAAAGCAATGGTCGTGCCTGGTTCCTATCAGGTAAAAGCACAGGCTGAACAAGAAGGTTTACATGAAGTATTTATCCAAGCTGGGTTTGAATGGCGCGAACCAGGATGTAGTATGTGTCTCGCGATGAATCCTGACGTGTTGGCACCGGGCGAACGTTGCGCATCAACCTCTAACCGCAATTTTGAAGGACGTCAAGGACGGGGTGGCCGCACACATCTTGTAAGTCCAGCTATGGCAGCGGCGGCAGCAATTGCTGGACATTTCGTCGACGTGCGCACCCTGCTTGTAAATCAATAAGTATAGGAGGTTTCCCTAAAATGCAACCCTTTACACGTCACATTGGCATCGTCGCTCCTTTGCACCGTGCAAATATCGATACAGACGCCATCATCCCTAAACAATTTTTGAAGCGCATTTCGCGTACTGGATTTGGTCAATTTTTATTTTACGATTGGCGTTTTGATGAAACAGGGGCTCCTAATCCAGAGTTTATTCTCAATCGCAGTCCCTATGAGCAAGCGACAATTCTAATCGGAGGTCCTAACTTCGGTTGTGGATCCTCTCGCGAACACGCCCCCTGGGCACTGCAAGATTACGGTTTTCAAGCAATTATTGCCGCTTCATTTGCAGATATCTTTTATAACAATTGTTTTAAAAATGGACTTTTACCGATCGTTCTCCCACTATCCGTCACACAACAACTTGCACAACTCGCCAGCGAATCACCTGGTTTTGAACTGCAAATCGATCTTGTCGCGCAAGAAGTCCGCACCACTCAAGGAGATGTCTATAGCTTTGAAGTCGATTCCTATCGCAAAATGTGCATGTTGCGCGGATTGGACGATATTGCTCTGACCTTGCGCCACGCCGATGCCATTTCTGCTTATGAAGCCAACGCGCCATTTGCTATTGCAATTCCACCGACACTTTAGGACAATACAAATAAGCGTATCTCCTAAATCAGGCAGGCGCGGATCAAGCTGAAAAGGTAGAGGAGCTGGCCTGTGGTCAAACCTTGGTACCATCTCTCATTTCGCGATGTTGAACAGCCTTTGTACGTGATCACCCTCATACATGGCGCAGGCGAGTACAGCGGACGGTATGACGAGATACGAGAGCAATTCGCTGCACACCAGATTGCAACGGTAATGGGAGATCTGCCAGGCCATGGACACTCTCCCGGTCAGCGCGGGCATATTGATTCTTTTGATGAGTATGTGCAAGCCGCGCTTTCCTTTCTAGCAACAGCTCGCGAACGATATGGCGGAAGAGTCCCCCATGTCCTACTTGGTCATTCCATGGGGGGAGTGATCGCCACACTAGCGACTGCTCGCACGACTCTTCCGGCAGATGCACTTGTACTGTCGTCGCCTGCTTTTGCTTTGCGCATGGAAATTCCCTGGTTGCGCCGCATGCTCGCTCGTGCCCTACTGCCAATTGCTCCGCGCCTCGCGCAACAAAATGGCATTTTGTCCTCCGATGTTACACGGAATCAAATCGTAGCACAAGCGTATGAAACCGATCACCTGATCAGTCATACGGTGACTCTGCGTTGGTATTTCGAATTCTTGGCAGCTATGCAAAAAAGTTTTGAAGAATGTTCAAATATTAATATCCCTATCTCCATTTGGCAAGGAGGCGCAGACCGTCTTGTCAATGTAGAAAAGGTCCGCCAATTTGTGCAAACGTGTGAAAATAAACAAATAAGTTATAGAGAATTCCCTGGTCTTTATCACGAGATTCTAAATGAGCCCGAACGCGAGGAAGTCATTTCAGAAATTCTGGCATGGCTTACTACGACTCTACGAAAATAAGCATTACAAAGTAGGAAATGGTTTAGCCGATCGACTTTTTCTTCGCTTCCACATTTATAGTGGATTGATTTTGCAAAAATTGACCGAGTCGATTTTGCAAATAAGTAAGAAAACGCCGTTCGCTAAACCCTGCAAAAAAAGCAAATAAAAGAGGAATTGCACCTTTGGCGTAAAGATCTCCAGTAGTTCCATACGCCATAATTTGCAATACAAACCCCGATAACATACCCAAAACCGCTCCAGTCAACGGTTTGATTATGAGCCACGCATCTGTATTTTGGGCAAGTGAGCCATGTAACCGCCCATAATACATTGTGTGCAAGGCTGCCAAAGTGGCGCCAATTGCTCCCCACCAAGCACTTTCCAAATAAAGTGCAAATGCGTTGTTAAAAGCAATCCACCGCCAAGCGACCGCATCTACATGAAAAATTATAGCAACCCCTAATAAAAGAATTAAAACAAAACTTTGCCAGCCAAACCACAACCAAAAACGACTCTGTAACCAGGCAATTCGCCTTTGCGTTTGCAAGAACTCTTGTTTAATCGCTAAATACCCATAATACGCACCAATCAGATCAGGTGTCGCCGTCTCAAGTAGTTTTCGTAAATTCTCCAATTTTAGAATCATTTCCTCGCCATAACCTGTTTGCTGTTGACCAAAGTACTCTTCAATTTGAACTGCTAAATCATCGAGCAAAGATTGTACAGTCTGTGTGTCCAGTTGCATTCGCTGAGCTCTCCTTTCTAAGAGGAACATAGTGCAAACTAAAGAACTGTTCGCGACAACACATAAAAAAACATCGCTAATCCATACTATTGACGAAGCGATCAAAGCGGCACGACATGTGGGGGTGGTTCCGATGAACCAAGATCAGAACGATTTTGCTAGTTCAGGGCGCAAAGCCATACGGGAAACATCCGAAAAGATCGGGGAAGCATTTGAAACCGTGGCACGCACTACAGGTACTGTAGTAAACGGAGTAGCACAAACAGCAAAGCATGTCGCCTCTGTAGTCGTTGACGGCGTGCAAAAGACAACAAGCGACACGCTGCGAAATTTGCAAGCTGCACCAAAACGCGACACGGATCCTAATAGCTGATCATTCACATCGCCCTTTGATTGCTTCCTGCGGCGCTTTGCGCCGCAGTTTTTATCTGTTAGTGAGAGCTTGCACTTTGCGGAACCAAAACCGCCTCCTAGGCATATGTCGTGAATAGTCGCAGTTTCAATGCGAACCATCGACTAGGAGGGGCGATCGTGGAAGCGCAAGACCTTAGTAAGAAGTTATTGCTTGCCAGTGGAATTGGCATGTTGTTTGATGCGATGGATGTCGGATTGCTCGGTTTCGTGATTGCCGCATTAATTCTCGCCTGGCATATCTCCCCACAGTCAGCCGGATTACTTGGAAGCATCACGCTTGTTGGAATGGCACTGGGATCGGCCGGAGCTGGTTTATACGCTGACCGCGTAGGACGAAAAAAAGCATTCCTCATCACCTTGCTCATTTATTCCTTTGCAAGCGGGATCAGTGCATTTGCCACTTCCATAGGATTTTTGATTGTCATGCGCTTTATTACTGGTTTTGGACTTGGTGGAGAACTCCCAGTTGCCACAACGTTCGTACTAGAATCATCACCCCCAGAAAAACGCGGAGGGCGCACCGCCTTACTTGAAACATTTTGGGCATTTGGGAGTATTGTCGCAGCATTGATCGGCTATCTTTTGATTCCATTGTTCACTTGGCGTGCCGCTTTTGCTATCACCGTGTTCCCCGCACTTTATGCTCTTTATTTGCGGCGTACACTTCCAGAGACACCTGCTTTTAAAGGTTTAAAGCAAACGCTCAATTTTAAGCAAAACATGGTACATCTTTGGCAAGCAAAACTGCGCAAGCGGACGATCTTACTTTGGGTCCTCTGGTTTACAGCGAATTTCGCGTATTATGGGATGTTTTTCTGGTTGCCTAGTGTACTTGTACTCAAAGGTTACTCTTTAATTCACAGTTTCGGCTATGTACTGATCATGGCAATCGCTCAAGTACCTGGATATCTCGCTTCAGCTTGGCTGGTTGAAAAAATCGGGAGAAAATGGACGCTTGTACTATTCTCACTCGTTTCAGCTATTTCTGCACTCCTTTTTGGTTTATCGAATAGCCTGACTCTTTTGTTGCTGTTTGGAGTGATTTTAAATTTCAGCAACCTCGGCGCCTGGGGAGCTACGTACGTGTTTTCTGTCGAACAATATCCCCCAATCAGCCGTGCAACTGGATTGGGTTGGGCCATGGGCATCGGCAAAATAGGAGGTGTAGTTGCTCCCTATCTAGTTGGTGCACTCGTTGCTGCAAAGACGCCCTTTGCACATATCTTTTCGCTCTTTTTTATTGTGACCTTAATCGGCGTGGTTGTTTTACTCACACTTGGCAAAGATGTGCGGACAGATGAATCTGCATTTCTCATGGCTGACACTCCAAACTATTCACATGAACTTTAGAAATTGCAAAGCCCGAAGCGATGGAAAAGTAATTCATCGATCCGGGCTTTGCATTGATTATTTATCTCCAGTATAAAGAGGTCGTAAAACCGCTCGAACAGGTGATGCGTCTGCACCTACGAGAAAAAGTGGAAGAGCAATCAATTCATAATCTCCCGCTACTACATGAGCGAGGAAAAGAGTCTCAAGAATGCGCAGATCGTGCGCGAAAAAACGCTGATGCGCTTTTAAGTCTGTACTTGAAGCTGGGTCTACTGAAGGTGTGTCAATGCCAACTAATCGAATGCCTTGTTGCGCTATATAATCGACAGCTTCTGGGGCTAATGCTGTATAAGAGGCATCAAACTGTTCCGGATTTAGATAGGAATCCGTACGCACCAACAAACGCGTAACGCCTTGTAGTGGCTGCTGCTGCAAATCCCTCACACGAATAAGCCCCCGCACTGACGTCAGATCAATCACGCGCGCAGGGCCCATATAAAGCGACAGATCAGCTTCTCCCATCGTTTCTCCTTGTTCATGATAGTGATAAGGCGCATCTGCGTGAGTCCCTACATGTGGACTCATGCGAATCGCAGAAACATTGCAAATAGCCCCATCGCGAATGGCATTTGTAAGCTGAAATGCAAATGGCGTGTCATCAGGATAAGGAGCCGTTCGTTCTGATAAAGGAACAGATATATCAATCCAAGAAGGCAATCTCAATCACCTCATACGCTCTTATTCTATTTATACAACGACCTCACACAAGAATGAGCAGTGCGATTGCCACCGTCACAAGCACCAGGAAGTATAAATAATCCCACACATGAATACTTACCTTACGGTAGTATGTTCGAGCCTTTGCATCTGCCGCCACGGCACCCTGAAATCCGCGCGCCTCCATCGCAATCGCGACGCGCTCACTCATCCGAATCGCTTGTGACAACAGCGGCAATGCATAGGTCACAGGCCGTAAAAAGGACAATCGCACATCTTTGCCGCGTAACTGACGCGCTTGTTTAAGTTTTATCCACTCTGCCTGAAATAATGGCACAACGCGGATTCCTGCTAACATACCATAAGCAAATTTAGGTTTTATATGAAAGTTTTTTGATAGTGCGACGATAAAATCCGCTAGATCTGCTGATGCTAAAAACAACGCCCCGAACGCCACTGCCGACAACATGCGAAGTGCTAAAACTACCCCATCATAAAATCCTGTCCAACTTAAACGGTAAAAAAGAAAATGAAAAGTCTGCGTATGTGGCCCAACTGCTGCAAAAGCAGTCAATGACCATACATATAACACATAAAATCCAATAAAAGGGAACAAACGCTTTAGAATCTGCCAAGGACTCAGCCACGCGAGAGCAGCCATTAGAAAAACGGCTAGCAGCAACATCGCGAGTGCCTGGGCAATCGTGTGTGCGAACATGGCCACGAGAGTTACAGCAAGAGAAGCGAGCAAAACAAACCCGGGATTCAGTTTTTGTAAAAAGGATTGCCTTTGCTGCAGCAAAATCTGTTCCTCTCTGCCCTGCTTGTCTTCAAACTTAGGAATTTCTAGTTTTGCAGATTGTACAAGAGGATAAGCTTCTTCTACGAGAGTCATACACTCATCAAGTAAATGTGCTCTATGCATCAACTCGCGGTCACGAAACAGACCCTGTGGCGGTCCCTCGTACAGAATGTGTTCCTCTGCGACAACGATCACCTGATCAGCAAAGCGTCCAACAAGATCCATATCATGCGTAGTAAGGACAATCGTCCGTCCTTGTTCCTGTAAACGCACAAGATGATCGACGATCATTTGTTGCGTTTTCGCATCTTGACCAAATGTCGGTTCATCAAGTAAATATATCTCATGCTCATCCTTTACCATTGCTGCTACACTAAGTCTGCGCTTTTGCCCTTGACTCAAGGCAAAGGGGCTGTTTTTTTCACAACCCTCGAGGCCAAATTCTAAAAGCAAGTGTAAAACTTGTTCCGGTATCTCGTCTTCTAACAAGCGATCCGCCAATTCATCTCCCACGCGCTCATAGATAAATTGATACTCTGGGTTTTGAAAACAGTACGCGACAGCTTTTGCAAACTCCCGCTTATTCCATTTTTCAACTGGTTGCAAAAATACCTGAGCCTGTCCTGAACTAAGCGGTATTAGACCGCGCATCACCTGTAACAAAGTCGATTTCCCCGCACCGTTAGGCCCCACAACAGCGGTAAAAGATCCTTTTGCAATCGTCAGTGACACATCACGCCATACGGTGTGTTCGCCAAAGCGAATGGCTCCATTGACGATGGAGATTGCCGGAGCGACGTCCTTGCTCCTAAGCGGATGATTCTTTATAAAAGAGTGTGCCGGGAAAGTCTGTAATCGTTCTGTCGGACGTAACTTCCAAGGCGCGACAACGCCCACTTCAATGAGCCACTCCCACTCTTCGCGAACCACGGTCTGCGTGTCTCCACTGCGATAAATACGTCCAGACGCATCAAACAGCAGCACGCGATCCATCACAGGTAACAACGGATCAAACTTGTGTTCAATGACGATCATAGATCGATGCTGTCGATGCAGTTCCGCAATCCGTTCGAAGACAAGCCGGGAAGAAGCAGGATCGAGATTTGCAGTCGGTTCATCAAACACGAAGAGTTTCGCATCAAGAGCAAGCGCAGAAGCGATTGCAAGTTTTTGCTTCATCCCACCAGAAAACGCAGTGTGCTCTGCGGCGAATGCGACGTCGAGATTTGTCGCCCGCAGTGCACTTTGAATCCGCAAATCCATTGCATCAGGTGCAATTCGCAAATTTTCTAGTCCAAATGCAACTTCATCTGCAACGTGCAGCATACAAAACTGTGCATCTGGATCTTGAAAAACATACCCCACACCGCCAGGCGCCGACAGTTCCCTCGCACGTTCTATCTCCCCTAGCACACGCGCCTCAATTGCCTGGGGAATGAGATTTGCACAGAGCATTGCAAGTGTGCTTTTCCCACATCCACTTGGACCAAGAAACAGCACAGATTCCCCTTCATGAATCTCAAAGTCAATGTTCGATAAAACGGGAGTTTCACTTTGTTCGTAGAAGAGCGAAACGTTACGCAAGGCAAGCAATCGTTTTGATTCATGATCACGCAGTTCTGTCATCCATTTGCGGCATCGCAGTTCGCCGCAGACACCCCCTTTCACATCCGAATTTACAGCGCAGAAACACGCTCCACAATCAGGATTTGCTCTGATTTAACGCGGTTTTCTTTAGCGCCGTTGCTTTGCGATCTCAAAATTGCGCAATGTCCCTGTACGTAGCAAGGCGTCGCCGATCCACTTTGGCAAAGCACCAGCTAGAATTGCACCACTTAGCATCGTAACCAGCGTGTATCCTATGATGACAGGAATCGAATACTGATCTCCTTGATATTCAAAATACCACTGAATACTGTTGCCAACACCGCCAAGTGCGCCTGCGACAAGCATGGGAATCAAATCATAGCGCCGCCATTTCCACAGCGCAAAGCCAAGTTCTGAGCCAGCACCTTGTACGAGCCCTGAAATCACCGCACCTAAACTGTACGGACTCCCGAACAAAAACTCGACACAGGCACTCACCACTTCAGAAAAAAATGCAGCCCCCGGACGTCGAATAATATAGGGGACAAGCCCTGCCGCAATCCACCAGAGACCATTTACAAGCGCGCCAACAATCGGGCTCATCGTGCTTGCAAACAACGGATTCGTGATCCAGTCCCAGCCCATGTAGATCGCTCCACATACTACAGACAAAATGGCGGCGACGACAATATCACGCAATTTCCACATCCTCATACAACCTCCTTATTAAGATCGTCCATCTAGAGGGCTATAAGGCACCTGCAAAACGTCGCACAGGACAAACCAAAGGCCCCTTTCGCCGCTTGCAAACTCATCTGCGCTTCGAAAGGGGCCCACCCATTCACCACAAGTAGCAGGAATAAAGGCCATGGTACTTCCTCCCGCTGGCATTACCCAGATCGAGTTCACAAGGGTTAGCGACTTCGCTTCTCAGCCAAAGAAAATGGCACCCCTAGCACCAAACCATATGAATTTCGCAATTACTGTACCACGATCCCAGCAAAGTGTAAATAAATGTTTTGCATGAATCTAGCCGTTTACAATCACCTTTTTCGCGTTTGACTTAAGACAGACCAAATGTCACATGGTCTGGATCATAAGGGAAGCTGCGTCGATTTTGATTCAACGCCGTGATCTGCTCTACTTCTTCGGTTGACAATTGAAAATCAAAGAGTTGAGCATTCTCATGAATGCGCGCTTCATGTACTGACTTTGGAATCGTCACGACATCTTGTTCCAAATCCCATCGCAAGACGATCTGCGCTGGAGTCTTCTCGTACTTTTTGGCCAATTGCTGTAGCAAAGGATGAGAAAGTAATTCGCCGCCGCGCATTAAAGGCGACCACGCCTCCAGTTGAATGCCGTGCTCACGACAGAACGAGTACACTTCTCGTTGTGTTAAAAATGGATGAAACTCCACTTGATTGACGGCTGGTAAAACTTCAAAATGATCCATTACATCTTGCAAGTGATGGGGCTGAAAATTACTCACTCCGATCGCCCGAACATACCCCTCTTTGTATAATTTCTCAAAGGCACGCCAAGTTTCTAGATATTTCCCAGCGACAGCCCAGTGAATCAGATAGAGATCGACATAGTCCACGCCGAGTTTTTTTCGACTCTCTTCAAATGCTTGCAACGTTGACTCATACCCTTGCCGACTATTCCACAATTTCGTTGTAATAAACAATTCTTCACGGGCGATGCCAGAATCCTTGATGGCCTGGCCGACTCCCGCCTCATTTCCATAAATCGCAGCAGTGTCGATGTGGCGATATCCGTATTCAATCGCCGTCCGAACTGCATTCTCTACTTCGCCGCCCTCTTTTGATTCCCAGACCCCAAGTCCAACCCAAGGCATTTTGACTCCATTATTTAAAACTGTGCTACTCGTTAAATCCACCTTCCGAATCATTCCAATTCCTCCCTGATTAAGTGGAAAACTCTGCTCCTGTCATTCCAACTCTTACTCTACACATTGATGCAATGAATTTGCAATTACAAGCAACTAACAATTTGTATTTCCTTTGTTCACACAAAGGTTGAATCAATCAGTTGCATTTCAGAAGCTACTTTTGTTATGCTACATCCAGTTTGTTGCAGAGTCATAGCAGTGCATCCTTTCTCACGATGGGAGCGGATGGGGTACTGGTGTCCTTCCCGGTCTTCAAAACCGAGTGGGCGGCGTGGTGCGTCGCCGGTGGGTTCGATTCCCACACGCTCTCGCCAATCGTTCGTTTCAATTCCCCAAATAGACGCGATCACTTCCTCTATGAGCTAAAAATACATGGTAAGCTGACTAACCAGCCCTGACAATAGGTAAAGAATCAATCGATAGAAAATGTTATAATAGTCACTATCAAATCGTAAGCTAAGTAAAAAGCAGCTTAAAGGAGAATGGATGTATGATTCGAGAGAAAGTTGTCGTCATTACGGGAGCAAGTAGTGGAATCGGACAAGCTGCTGCACTGCGGCTAGCCAACGATGGCGCAAAAGTTGTCCTTACGGCGCGTCGCACAGAACGGTTAATTCAAACGGTCCACGAGATCATAGAAAAGGGTGGAGAAGCTCGTTATCTCGCTGCAGATGTCACCTCAAAAGCTGACATGCAAAACGTAGCTGATTTCACAGTCGAAAATTATGGACGCATCGATGTCTGGGTGAACAATGCTGGACTGATGCCTCTTTCCTATCTCAACAAGCGAAAAATCGATGAATGGGAAACGATGATCGATGTGAATATCAAAGGAGTGCTTTATGGCATTGCTGCAGCAGTTCCAGTTATGGAGCGCCAGCAGAGCGGACACATCATTAATATCTCTTCTGTTGCCGGTCACCGAGTGGGAATGGGTGGTGCTGTCTATAGCGGAACTAAATTTGCAGTTCGCGCGATTACAGAAGGATTGCGGATGGAACTCTCGCCCACCTCAAATATCCGCGCAACGATCATTTCTCCCGGGATGGTAGAAACTGAACTGCTAACGACAATCACCGATGAGGATGCGCTCAACGCACTAAAAGCTCGCGCCGCATCTAAGGCACTGCGATCTGAGGACATTGCAAATGCCATTGCCTATGCTATTGATCAACCAGAGTGGGCATCTGTAAATGAGATTGTGATCCGACCGACAACCCAGCCTTCTTAAAGCGAATATTGATCAATCGGGTAGGAGGAAGGGCTAGTTCCCGACCTCCCACACCACTGTACGTACCGTTCGGTATACAGCGATTTTTATCTTGTGTAATGAAGTGCACCGTATCGTTCGACTAAGTTCACGAGCCCTTGGTCGCACCAGTAGGCAAGCCCAAGAGCTTTGTTCATCTGGGGGTTAATGCCAACCGCTAGTACCTTTTTTGAGAGCCGCTAATGTTTCTTGCCCAAGCCTCATGGTTACTGCTACCTTCCCCATTCCAGACTTTCACCGTATAGACAACGCCCATGCCAGGCGCACAAAAGGGAGCCGAGCCTCGATCTAAAGAAGTTGGCTCTCTTCGGTTACAGCACTTCAAATTCGTGTTACCAAATCAGAAGGGTGTTAAGCGAATAAGCAGTTGTTATGCCGGTTCCAGCTCGGATGGTTGAGCTACAACCATTGCAATCGTTTCTCCTGTCAGCGGGTTGGAAAACTCCACTTCCATATTTCCGTCTGAATACACTTCTATGATATATCCAATATCCCCTTCAGATAACCCTTCATTCTTAAAGCGATTAGTTTTCAGTTTGACGCAGTCATATTGATTCATATTTTACCTCCTTACGGCATGAATCCCGCAAACGGTGTGTTAAGTGTAATTGAACCGTCAGGTTGAATCATCCAACCCGACTTCAGATAGCTAACTCCCCCTGTTTCCTCTCCAATTCCCGGAAATTCAATTCCTATGTTAATTCGTTGTCCGTTCCCATCTAACTTACCCAGAGAAAAATCACCAGCTTGGAATTTCTGAGAAGCTTGTTCCTGATAAATCTTAACCAGTTGATCCGAACTGCTTTTGTCGTACCCCAAGCCTTTAAACACCGTGTC
Organism: Sulfoacidibacillus thermotolerans; assembly: GCF_003144315.1. Taxonomy (GTDB): domain Bacteria; phylum Bacillota; class Bacilli; order Alicyclobacillales; family SLC66; genus Sulfoacidibacillus; species Sulfoacidibacillus thermotolerans. The sequence continues at coordinate 95,480 of NZ_MPDK01000009.1, forward strand.
TTTTCCATGTTTAGCTCCATCTTTAAATATATAACTCCATCTTTAAATATATAATCGGTAAACTTCCGACTATCCACAGTTGCTACATTCCCCGTACCCTCAGCACTTGCCCCATCAACAACCTCTGCCTTGCTTGACACATTCTCCGCTGTCGATGCTTCTCGCGTATCGAGCACCGTGAATTTGCTCTCTTAATTCATTTCACGCAAAGCGTCTAGCTCATTGGATTCTTTTGCAAATAAGGTCATATTAACATATCGTTGGACGTCTCTCCCAAACTAAGACAACCAAGTCACCGAGTGAAGACAAAAAAGGAGCCTAACCCAGATCTATCGAGGTTGGCTCCCTTTGGTTACAGCACTTGAAATTCATGTTACTGGGACTATCTAAACTGGCATATCGTCATGCGACAATACGGTTAGATTGACGTATTGCGAATCATCCCTCTCAGCTTCAAACTCCAACACTGAAATTGCTGCAGAGTTGCACTGTTTGATAAGGAGGCTCCACTCTTTTTGCTCTTCGAGAACGTCACTGCAATCTAATCCATTAAGGGGGGCTACTACTGGTGTTATCTTGCCTTCTGCAATGTGGAAAAATTCCACACCGGCCACTACTAAACCTGAAACGGTGCAATCCGAAACAATCTCAATTGCAACCGACAAGGGGAAATATAACTCATTTCCCGACTGAATTGCTGCATACGAATACTTGTCTAACAATTGCTGTATCACAAGAATCCCCCCTACTTGTCGCCCCACGGTGACTTCCAATTCGGATCATTCCGGTCACTCACTTGAACAATATTACCCGTCCTGTCGTTGCGAACGACATAGCTTCCATCCGAGTTGATATATGCAGTCGCGGGGTCACTATTTCTCGTCCCGTCAGGCCGAAACCTTGTGTCAGTCGTTTTAACGGTTCTGGCAGGATGGTCAATAGTTTGTTGAATGGAATCCTTGGTCCAACCACGCTGTGTCATTTGTTTAGCTATCTTGCTGTCGTAGTTGATTGAGAGTTTCCCAGTACCCTCAGCACTCGCCCCACCAACAACCTCTGCCTTGCTTGTCACATTCTCCGCTGTCGGTACTTCTCGCGTATCGAGCGCCGTGACCTTGCTCTCTTGATTCATTTCACGCAAAGCGTCTAGCTCATTGGATTCTTTTGCAAATAAGGTCATGTGAACCTATCGATGGACGTCACCCCAAAACTAAGACAACCGAATGACCAAGTGAAGGCAAAAACGGATCCAACCCACGATTTAACGAGGTTGACTCTGTTTGGTTACAGCACTTGAAATTCGTGTTACCGTCCAAATAAAGAAATTGTCAATTCGTATCGCTGAATTCAGTCAACTCCAAAAGAATTTCGCGAACAATCGGCTCCGCGTGAGCGTAATAGGTAATTTCTAACTTTGTGAAACGAATCTCCTCCAACTGATTGTACAGTCTCCACAACCTATCAATTAATGTTCGGGAACAATCGCGGTGTTGAGCCGTTCTTGCAATTCAACCAGCCCAATTGAGTGATTTAAAAACATCGTGCAAAGCTTTTGAATGCCTCCAAGCTCCTCACCTCACTTTATAATAATTATCACTACGGCACCGAACTTGTTCACAATTAAATTGGAAGAAATCGCTTAGTTTTATTTCGTGAATCAGAATTCATGTTTCTTACAGTCATGTTCATCGATGTGAGAGATTAATCCTGAAATCCATCCCACTTCGGAACCATATACCTTTTTGTTGTACTCCCACTTAACATTAAACTGGGTTCTGCCGTCTCTCCAATTCGGGAGATTCTCCTTAAATATCTGTGTCGCATAATAACTCCCCCCAAAAAGAGCATGCTCTTCATGTGAAATGATTAGTCCCCAGTTGCCCGCCACTGAATAAATCGCATTTTCAAGATATATAGGTAAATGACAGTAGTCTTCATACGGCGTATCAACATTAATCTGCCAATGACCTGGGTTATTAAAAACGTCATTCTCTCCCTCTATTTCAGAAATGAAAAACGATGATTCACCGAGGGTTCTCATAGTCCTAATTAAAGCCAGATATTGTTCGTTGGTAAGGAAATAGCCTTCCGTGGGACACAAAATCAAGCGGTTTGGAAGTTTATCTGTAAACACCTCGGCAAATGGGTTGTTCCCTTTGAACAACTGGCCATATGTTGAACGCATCCTTTTCAACGTTTCTTGCTCTAAACTCATTCGGACTCCCCCAAATCAATTGATAAACTTAATCTTTCTTAAGCCTTGCACACCATTTACATCAATTGTCGGAGGTCCGCTTTTGGAAGCACTTCTATAGGTAAACGTAATGCCTTCACCATCGTTTCCTACATAGACGCCTGATTTTACCTCGCGAATTGTTGACGGTATTACTTGTTTTTTGAAGAACTTGAACGCATCCGACGAGTTTCCCGTTACAGAACGGATTCCACTGTTCTCAGCAGGGATCCCGATACTCTTTAGCTCGTTAGCAAATAGTTTTCCTAACGAGCTAACATCTCCCGTACCCTCAACGCTCGCCCCACCAACAACCTCTGCCTTGCTTGTCACATTCTCCGCTGTCGATGCTTCTCGCGTATCGAGCGCCATAACCTTGCTCTCTTGATTCATTTCACGCAAAATGAGTTATATTAGCACCTTCGCCCGATTACTGCGCCATAAACATGATGTATTTAGAACGATAATGCAGTCAACAGTCAGGCCATCTTCATCGACTTTCTCACACCGACCCCCTTGTATCCTCGAATGAGTCCAATGCCATTGTCCACGCAATAGCACATAATTTCGCCCCAGCGGACTTGGCCTTGCGTTGAAATTCGTATGTATCCAACTGCTTTGGTCATTCCTGATTCACCTCGTGGCCATACGAAGACGAGTGAATGACCAAGCGAAGATAGAGAAGGGAGCCAGACCCCGATTTATCAAGGCTGACTCCCTTCGATTACAGCACTTCAAATTCGTGTTACTGTCTTACCTTCCCATTAATTTTTCTGCGATTTCCAAGCACTCTATGAGACTTTTATCGAATTGTGTACGAAATTGCCTTTGAAATATGTCGTGTATTTCTCTTGCGAGTTCTTCAGCAGTCGAGCAGGAATCCATTTTCTCAGATATCATCTTAATCTCAACCTCATACTCATCGGTTGGCGAAAATGACATTAAATCAATTGGATCCCATTCGTTTATAACGCTTGCCACTCTTTCAGTATTCATGTGTTGCCCTCCTATTTGGAACCGAACAGTCTCGTTACTGTCGACCACATATTCGCATCATAATTGGCGGCAGGAATGACAGTGACTAAAGTCCCATCCTTTGCGACAACTGCCGCGCCCTGTTTTGTTACATAAAGCCATTTGGAGCCGCCATTCTGTTCGAGAGCTTTTCCGTTCTTAACCCATGAATTCACTTCGGCTTCTGAGACCCCACGTTGTTCAAGCCTTTGCATTCCATGGTCCGATACATTAGACCAATCCACTTTAACTCCCGGATTCTTTACCAGTACACCTTGTTTTCCAAAGCTCTCTCCGAGCTGGGCTATATCCTCCGTACCCTCAGCACTCGCCCCACCAACAACCTCTGCCTTGCTTGTCACATTCTCCGCTGTCGATGCTTCTCGCGTATCGAGCGCCGTGACCTTGCCCTCTTGATTCATTTCACGCAAAGCGTCTAGCTCATTGGATTCTTTTGCAAATAAGTCCATGTGAACATATCGTTGGACGTCTCTTCCGAATCGATTCATCCCTCCGATCCCTGCAATCGCTGGATCAAGCCCACGTGCTAAGGATGTCTCCTTTTGCCACGTCTGTGCACTCTCTTCTAGCACGTGTA
>NZ_MPDK01000090.1 GCF_003144315.1 Sulfoacidibacillus thermotolerans
GGGATTTTTATGGTTTGCTAGGCGTAAAACTGGAAAAAACAAAACAAAATTTGTATTGTTTTTTCCAGTTCTCAAAGAACAAAAACACACAGCAACATATTTTTGCACAGGGTGTAGTTTTAACCGACACCCTTGGTTGGCGCACCAAAAAAAGCGTGCACCAGAAGTCACTAGAACACACAAGTGAGTAAAATGGCTTTTCGGAAGACAAAAAAGCGTGCACCAGAAGTCACTAGAATGTACAAATGAGCAAAATGGCTTTTCGAAAGACAAAAAAGTGTGCACCAGAAGTCACTAGAACACACAAGTGAGTAAAATGGCTTTTCGGAAGACAAAAAAGCGTGCACCGGAAGTCACTAGAATGCACAAATGAGCAAAATGGCTTTTCGAAAGACAAAAAAGTGTGCACCAGAAGTCACTAGAACACACAAGTGAGTAAAATGGCTTTTCGGAAGACAAAAAAGCGTGCACCGGAAGTCACTAGAATGTACAAATGAGCAAAATTGCTTTTCGAAAGATAAATACTTACCCCGCCCCTCTTGGTTGAGGGGTACTGCCACTGTCAGTCCCCTTAGCGATTTCACACTCAAATCAAATCTTGAAAGGAAGTAGAAGCTGATGAACAAAGATGCTTTGCTCTCGGTTGTAAAAGAAAAAACTGGCGTACCTAAAACAGAATTAGAAACTTTGTGGGCGGCGTTCCAAGCAACAATCGCCGAAGAATTGAAAGCTGGCGGTGAATTCACGATTGCGGGCGTCGGCAAACTAAAAGCCATAACACGCGCTGCGCGAACCGGTCGCAACCCACAAACTGGCGAAGCAATCGAGATTCCGGCCAAACGCAGTGTAAAGCTGGTTGTTAGTTCGAAGTTTTGATCGATTTTCCGCCAATTCCGGCCGAATTTTCGGGTTGGCGGTATATTCCAACCTGCACATTCCCTGTGCAGAATCATTGCACCCTATACGGTTCACTTTATACGTTTCGCCTCCTATCTCCCTCCTGAGCGCAATAGATATTTTCTATTGCGCTC
>NZ_MPDK01000091.1 GCF_003144315.1 Sulfoacidibacillus thermotolerans
CTGCTACCCTGCCGTCTGGTCTAAGTAAAGGTACTCGTACGACTACGCCACCTATGGATGGCTTCTCTGGTAAGCTGGCTATGGGCGATGTGTCCGTTGATGTTATTACTGAGATGGCTATTAACCTTGAGAACGGCATCGAGCCTCGCTTCGTTGTTGGTTCCAAGTTCTCTATTAAGCCAAGCTCTAAACGTCGTCAGATTAGTGGTACACTGACCGCCTACTACGAAGATAATAAACTGCGTAGTAGATTCCTGAACGAACAGGAAAGTGACCTGACTATCGACATCCTGGACGGAACTACTGGTGCTGGCTATCGTTTCAGTATGCCTCGTATCAAGATTACGGAAGCTCCGCGTCCGATCGATGGTGAAGGCGACATCATGCTGAACATGAGTTATACTGGTCTGTTGGATCAGGACGAAGGTTACAGCATTCGTATTACTAAACTTCCTCCGATTTCTTTCACGACAGATCTTACCGCCAATAAGACTATCACTAAAGGGCAAACATTAACCCTTTCAGTTGTGGTCAAAGGTGGCGAAGAACCTTATACCTATGTATGGAAGAAAGGTGGTGTTGTTATTCCGGAAGCTAAACAAGCGACATACACTAAATCTAACGCACAAGAGGCGGATGCCGGTCAGTATGTATGTGAAGTAACAGATTCACATGGTCGTACTATACCGAGCACATCTTGCCTTGTTGCTGTTAATCCTGGTGAGTAATTGGAACGGGGTGTAAACCCCGTTTTATTAAGGAACGATTATGTCTTCAGAAAACAAACAAGTATCTACTGAAGTTGCAAAGAAAGCTGTTAGTGCATCTTTCCGCGACTTTAACCTGAAAAAGAAATTAGAGAACGCTCCGCTGCTGCATTACCCGCTTGTTTTTCCAGGACAGGGCGATACAGGTCACTGGCTGAAGATTCGCAACCGCCACAGCGAAGAATTTCGTGAAGCAGATTTAAAAGCACAACGTCAGATCAGTGCGCTTGTCGTTGCCAACGGATCTTTTGAAAAG
>NZ_MPDK01000092.1 GCF_003144315.1 Sulfoacidibacillus thermotolerans
ACCTGTAGGTGTGGTCACATTAGCTGCTGCCGCATGGTTCATGTGGAGTCAAAACAGTAAACAAGCTGTTCAAGATGCACAGAACCTTGCATCTTCTCACGAAGACTTAAAGAACAAGTTAAAAGAAACAACTCTTGAACAGCAACGAGCTCTTAGTGTTCAGTTGCAACGTGCCGCTATCACGTTGGACGAACAGATTGCTGCTGAAAACAGAGAGCTGGCTGAATTAAAGAACCGTCTTAGTACAGTAACGCGCTATCAAGCTGAAGCAACTGAAGGAACAAGCGAGTATAACCGACTCACTAAAGACCGTAAGGAGTTAGAAGGTGATGTTGCTATTAAGATTGGTGAAATATCCACTCTTGAGCAAAAAGCACAACAGGTTAAATCTAATTTAACGACTGTACTGAACAATTTAACTGCTGCTGTAATGGGTCATACTGATGCACTCAAAGCAGAAAACGAGCAGTTGTCTATTAACATCAGTTCCGCTGCCGGTCGTTCACAAGAGCTAGTCAGTGCAATTCAAGCTCAAAATAATGAGTTAGATGTTGCTCAATTAAAGATGTCTGGACACGCACGACAAGCAAGTATCCTGAAAGATGCTCAGACAGCTCTTGGTAAGAAGTATAAAGAAAACGAAAAGTTCATTAAGAACTATATCAGCGGACATGCTGACGCAACTGCTGTATTAACGGATGAGCAGCAAGGACTAGTTGAACTTCTCAATTTATCCGGGAAGAACTACGACGCTCAGAAGAAGATCCATGAACAGCAAGAAAAAGAGCGTCAGAATAAGAAAGACAATAAAGCTGCCGCACGCTATGCTGAACAATGGGATAAGGCATATGAACGTGTGGAAGCGCGTGGTGCTACTGGTTTACAGCGTCTTAACTTACAGCAAGAAGCTGAAGTTCGTGCTATTCGTGATAAAGCCGAACGAGCTAAAGCATCTGAAGAAGAATTGCAGAACGCGCTAC
>NZ_MPDK01000093.1 GCF_003144315.1 Sulfoacidibacillus thermotolerans
CGGTATCAATGACAAGAAATTTTGTAGTGAACAATGACAAACAACCATCTCCTTTCTTATTGATCGGGGGCAGGGTAAGTATTTTAGAAACGCTTTGGCAATCAGATTTTACGTGATTAAATAATACACTATAAATCTATTATTTTCAATACCTTTCGTTTGATTGGTTCGGTATCGAAAATAACAAAATTATCTTTTTATTGCGAAAACAAGATTTGATCACGGATTTGGCGGCGGCTTTCCCAGCAAAAGAAGATTGCACAGAAGAGAACGGTGTATGAAAAAACTTGCATGAAAACAGCGATGGGATAAGGTTTTTTGCCCATATATATAGTGAGAAAGAAAGCTCTCTATATATATATATATGGGCTTTTTGCTTCATACACCTTCATACACCTTCATACACCTTCATACACCTTGGGTGTATGATAAAAAAGCCTTCATTAGCAAGGGTTTTTCTTCGTTCATACACCTCATACCCCCTTTTTTGATACATATACCTTTATAGAAAATGTGCTTTGTGAATATAATTTTTCTATGGCATTTTTGTAAAATAAAAACATGTATAAATATGGATTATATGGAATGCAAAAAAATTAAATATAAAATGTATAGCGTGTACGTATATATATATGTTTTTAGGTGTATGAGGTGTATGAGGTGTATGAACGAAGAAAAAACCCCGCCACTAAGCCATTCTTAATGTTTTCTGTTCATACACATTGTGCGCTTTTTAGGTGTATGAGGTGTATGGAAATCAAAAACCGCCCGTAGGCGGTTTAGGTGTTTCGGTAGATGATGACGCGAATCATTTTTTTGGTTTCTGCATCATATTTTAGCGTAGATGTTTTATCTCCTTTTTCAATCCTCCCCTCCTCAATCAACGCTTTCCTCACTACATTCGCCCCATACCCGCGCTCTCTAAGCAAATCATCGAACTTCGTCGG
>NZ_MPDK01000094.1 GCF_003144315.1 Sulfoacidibacillus thermotolerans
CAAAACTTTGAGGGAGAAGAAATATCTCTCCAATTGCGTAATTACGATAAGGCGCGTGTCCTTTATATTACTGATGGGAAGGCAGAATTCGAGCTACCTTCCTCGGATGATCGACTCTATCCTCCTGCTTTATCCTTTCATGATGAGTTAGAAGGGGAGACGATTTCTAGTCAAGCGCTGTCACGACTTTTGCAAAAAATTGCACCAAGTGCAGCGGATGAGGGTGCGCGCATCGCCTTATTAGGTGTTCATTTTCGCGCAAGGGATGGGAAGTTGATTTTAGAAGCCTCAAATTCTCACATGATTTCGCAGGGGTTTATTTCTCACGAAAGTGAGTGTCGAGACGCAATCGTTCCAAAAACATCGCTTTTGACACTGATGAAAAACTTGCCTTTAGAAGAGGAGGTGGAGTTTGCTGCGGACGAAAATCTTTTTTGGGTGAAGACGAGCCGCTTGTTGTTTTTCACAACGCTTATCGATGCAGCTTACCCCGATACATCGAAGGTTTTTGATCGGGCGAAATCTAATTCGACAACCATTGAGGTAGATAAGCTGGCGTTTCGCAGCGCTGTTTCCCGTGCGATGATTCTTGCTAAAGAGGAAGCGAACAAACCCATCACCCTCGAAGTGGAAAAGGGGCTGCGAATTCGCGCAAAAGCAGAGAACAGCAACGCAAAAGAAGACGTGGATGTCGCGCAAATAAGCGGGGAACTCAAAACGCTCTCTTTTAATGCGAGCTATTTGTCCCAACTCACAAGCGCTGTTGATCGAGACCAATTGGTGCTTGTTTTTGGGGACGCGGCGGTTTATTTTGAAGACAACAACTCACGGCATTTGATTTTAGCGGTACGTGTTTAGTTTGGTTGAGCGAGAGGCGGTCGATGCGATGGAAGATTTGGCTGTGCAATACGTGCAAACACGTCAACAGCTCTTGTTGCTTCG
>NZ_MPDK01000095.1 GCF_003144315.1 Sulfoacidibacillus thermotolerans
GAGGATGTACAATGAAAAAAGTGATTGAAATTTTAGAAACGCGCAAGTCGTCCATTGAGGAATTGTTGGGACACAATTATGACTTGCTGTGTGATATTGAGCAAAAGTTTGCGATGGCTGCTGATTCATGTTGGCTCAGGAATAGAGTAGAAGAAATGCGTACAGAGATTGATTCCTGCGAAAAAATGATTCGTGAGTTAGAAGATGCTATTGCACTTCTTATCCGATTTTCCGAATAGCCGACCCGCTTGCGCCATCGTTACAATATCCCGCTGCTCGTGTTTGGGCCGTCTTTTTTTTACATCAATCATTGACTTGAATCTATTTATTTGATATTATATAAACAATAAATTGAGTTCGGAGGAGAGGAAAAATGAGGGTTTTTGTTTATGGGACGCTTTTGACAGGGGAAGGAAATCATCGCGTCATCGCTCCCTATGTGCATTCGATTTGCGAAGGAAGAATCGAGGGCGCGCTGTATAATTCAGGCCCCTTTCCCTATCTTGATGTCAATGGAAACGGGGTTGTAAAAGGGGAATGGGTTACGATTAAGAAAGGAATGGAGGAAAAAGCGCTTTTGGACTTGGACAGGCTAGAAGGGTATCGCGGGGAAGGGCAGATGAATTTATATGATCGAGTGCTCGTTCCCGATGTAAATCTCCCTGAAATTTTTGGTTACGTCTATACATGGCCGACAGAAAAATCAAAAAAGCAGTTGCTTGCCTACCCAAAAATCGCTTCGGGTGATTGGCGCAAGCGTCATCAAGAAACCAAGAAAATTGCCAAGAAGATTGACCAATTGTACTTTGCCTATGGTTCTTGCATGAATGCAAAAAGT
>NZ_MPDK01000096.1 GCF_003144315.1 Sulfoacidibacillus thermotolerans
CTCGTGGGCTCGGAAATGGGTTAAAGGGACAGCCATTACTTAGGCTGTCATTATGTTGCTCTAATATAGCTACCGCTTTGGCGTACATCACTTCGTCGTAACCGAACATTTCTTGTACGTGTGCGTGTGTTATTTCAATTTTACGATTGCGCATAACCTCACCCTTGATAATAATAAATCGACTGATTTTGAAATTCAGTTGCCAAGTTTAATTTATGCAAAGTTTTTGCTATTTGCAACTGTGATGTTTTGCGGTGTTTTGTATATGCAAAGTTTTTGCTTTTGCAAAAATTACAACAGTCTGAAGGTAAGAAATTGTACATTTATAAAGATCGGTGAAAAAATGCACAATTTATAAAGACCCCGTAATACATAAAACGGCGAAGCGAAGTGTATGAAAAACAAGGGAAAATTTTGAGGGTTGGGGGGAACGTGTGAATTTATAAATTTTATAAAGGGGTCTCGTAGGGTCGTCAGTAGACAACTCAAAAAACAAAAAATCTTTATACAATTTATATAAATACACACACATACACATTTTTTACCTTATTTTTCATGCACTTACCTCCTTTCATTTCGTATATTACGCGAAAATATACGAATTTATTAACTTTATAAATCTGGCTCGTCAGTAGACAGGGCAGAGCCTGGCGCCTGCGCATAATGCGCGTCCGCGCGTCTAACACAAAAGAAAGTAGATTGCAAGCAATTTTTGCTGAGGTAACTCTCGAAGTGAATCGGATTTTTGAGTTTGAAATTTTGTAGCCCGAAAACGATTCTATTTTATGGTATAAATGTCGGATTTTTCGGTGAAAGCCGGATTTTCGG
>NZ_MPDK01000097.1 GCF_003144315.1 Sulfoacidibacillus thermotolerans
TGGGTGCAATGGCGGGAGGTTGCACCGCCGAAGAGGCAGTACGACTGGCGTGTGTATATTGCGACAGTTGTGGTCAAGGGGTTAAATTCTATGATGTAGCTTATACTCTTAAAATGGCGCAGTGTAAAATCGAGGAGAAACCATTTTGAAGAAACCTAAGACTGGTCTGTTCCTTTGTGTTGGTGGACCTTTTGACGGTAAGCGTATACGCTTAACAACATCAGACTTGTATCCAAGTTCCTCCGTTTTCTCTGTTCCATCTTATAAAAACGGTGAGAAGGGGAAATACGTCTGGAATGACGAAATTCGAAACAGTGTAATCTGGAGAACATCGTGAGTGATCCTACAAATGCGCAATTAGCCGCTGCAAGAGTGTATATGCGCGGAGCTGCCGCTGAGATTGATGCTTTGCCTCAATTTGAAAAGCATGTACAGCAACTTGAAGATAAATTTAAGACTCTTAAAGATCTAGGGGATACGAAAGATGCTATAGCCTTTCTTCTTGCTATCCAATACTTGTCTATGGGGGTTGGTGACAAAGTATGCTCCTTAGAAGAATAATTGGTATTGTTGCACCTTGGATACCACTTGTCATAATTGTTATTCTAGCCAACTGGGCTTATGACAATGCCATAGAATCAGCTAGAAAGGAGGGTTTCGATGCCGGTGTGTCGTACCAAAAAGAAACTCAGAAAGCGGTTGATTTCGAGGAGGAGAAACGAAGAGCGTATGAGAAAGACACTATCGAACGTCAGTACAGATCTCGTATTGAATCTTTGGTTGCCGATCTTAATAATTATCGCGCTACTAATGACAGGT
>NZ_MPDK01000098.1 GCF_003144315.1 Sulfoacidibacillus thermotolerans
GTGCGGAAAGTGCCGCTCAAGAATCTGGTGACGCACTGGAAACGCGTCTTATCACTAAGACTGCTTCATTAGTTGGTATTGCTAAGACTGGTGCTGCTGCGTTAGAAAAAATCCTTCGTATTTGTGCTATATGGATGGGATTAAATCCAGATGAAGTTAAAGTTACACCTAACCTTGACTTCAGCAAAGCTAATATTGAAGGCCAGGAATTGGTGCAGGTGCAGACTGCCAAGAATCTTGGTGCTCCGTTATGTGCTGAGTCTATGCACAACTGGTTGCAGGATAAGGGAATGACCTCTTTGACGTTTGAAGAGGAGATGAAACGGCTTGAGGAGGAGCGCAAAGAATACCCGTTCCTTTTACCTCAAGTTAAAAACGATCAGAACCAAATCCAGCAAACAACTGGAGAACAAACGGGGAATGAAAATGCCGCTAAGTAAAGGCGTGCAACGTAAAGCAAAAGTCAAGAGTAAAAAATAGTTGCTTCATTCTTAATGATGTATTAGTCTTTATAGCGCGGTAGAACGGTCTATCGCGCTTTTTAGTGGAACGGTCCACAATGGAGAATTTTATGAACAAATATCACATTCATCTGGCGGTAGCTTATTCCGCTGGCTTCTTCCAGTCCATGCCTCGTTTTGGTGCATTGGAACTTGAATATACTTCTGAAGACGAAATCCCGGAAAACGCGCGTGAGTATTATTCCCGGTCACTTATACACATCTCCGAGCCCCCGCAACTAAGGCACACACCAGTAGCCACCTTATGCTTGAACAAAAAAAAAAAAACA
>NZ_MPDK01000099.1 GCF_003144315.1 Sulfoacidibacillus thermotolerans
TCCTCATCTCTGATGAGGCTGGTTCCTTATGCGCTTCTTAGGACTTAGAACTCGTTTATTTTCAGGATAGATTGGACATATCGAATTGAGAATTTCACAAATGTATAGCTAGGTCGAATCCCCAGGGTCTGTGGCTTCGACACCTTGACAAGTGTCGGGAATTGGTTCCGTTTGTCAAGGCTGGAAGGCATACCTTGACAAACTCGTAATTCTACTCAACTTGCTGCATTTACATTTAACTGGTAATATCTACGTTCGAATTCTACTGGCGCCATGTATTCAATCGACGAGTGAATACGTTCCCCGTTATACCAGGATTCAATGTACTCAAAAATGCGCTTCTTCGCTTCTTCCCGTGTTTCAAACTTCTCTAGATACACCAGTTCACGCTTGATGATGCTATGAAACGATTCGATGCAGGCGTTATCATAACAATTGCCTTTGCGGCTCATGCTGCCTTGCATCCCATAGAATTTCAAACGCTCTTGGTATTCGTGAGAGGCGTACTGGCTGCCACGATCCGAATGATGAAGCACTGGCCCTATTGGTTTCTGCCGCCAATAGGCTTTCTCCAGCGCCTGAATCACAAGCTCTCTTGTCATCCTTGAATCTGCGTGCCATCCCACAATTTTACGTGTGTACAGATCCTCTAGACTGGCCAAATAGAGTCATCCTTCGTCAGCAGGAAGTAGAGTAAGAAGCAGGGCGTAGTCGAACTATTTCCCTGCATCTCCTCTCCGAACCGGACTTGCACGTCT